>NZ_JACHNW010000012.1:0-14000 GCF_014199555.1 Micrococcus sp. TA1 | reverse complement strand
TCGCCCCGCGGTGAGGCCGGAGACCACCTCGACCACGTCCTGCGCGTCCGGCCCGTCCACCACGACGGTGTGGTCGGCGCCCAGCTGGCGCGCCACCTCGAGCTTGTGCCGGTCCGCCTCCAGGCCGGTGATCACCACCTGCCGGGCGCCGGCGGCCTTGGCCGCGATGACCGCGGCGATGCCCCGCTGGCCGGCGCCGAGCACCACGAGCGTGTCCCCCATTCCGACACCGCCGAGGTCCACGGCCCAGCGGACGCCGGCCCCCAGGGGGTTGTACATGGCGGCGATGTCGATCGGCAGGGAGTTGTCGATGCGGTGCATCACGGCGTTCGGGTCCAGGTACAGGTGCTCGGCGAAGCCCCCGACGACGGCCGGTGCGTCGTCGATCCCGGTCACCCCGTGCGAGTGCCGCCTGCGGCGGCATGATTGGTACCGGCCGACCAGGCAGTCCGCGCAGGACCGGCAGGGCACGATGACCTCCAGGGCGACGCGGTCGCCCACGGACACGCCCCAGCGTTCGGCGGCCCGCTCCCCCAGCTCCTCGATGATGCCCACCGGTTCATGGCCCGGGACGAAGGGCTGGGAGGTCATGCCCATGTGGCCCCGGTAGATCTCGATGTCGCTGCCGCAGATGCCGTTGGCCTCCACGCGCAGCAGGCCGTCGTCCGGCCCGATGGCGGGGCGGGGGAACTCTCGGATCTCGATCTGCCGGGGGCCGGTCTGCACGGCCGCGCGAATGGTCTCGGCCATGATTCGCCTTTCGGTCGGCAGCGCAACGTGGCCCTGGCCACGTGGCGCTGCAGGGTGGTGGTGGAGGACGGTGCCGGCGCCGGGCCGGCGGAGGGGTCAGCCGGCCACGGAGGTGACCGGGGGCCCGGGGGGCGCATGGCGTGCCGGGCCGCCGTCGACGGCCAGGATCTGGCCGGTGAGCCAGCGGGACTGCTCGCTGAGGAGGAACAGCGCGGCGTGGGCGATGTCCCACGCGCTGCCCTCCTTCTGGAGGGTGGTGGACTGGCGCCTCGGCTCCCGGAAGCGCTCGTCCATGTTGGCGGCGGCGAACGAGCCCCAGATGGCACCGACCTCCACGCAGTTCACGCGGATCCCCTGGGGACCCAGGGTGGTGGCGGCCCCCTCGGTGAGGTTCTCCAGTCCCGCCTTGGCCACGCAGTACGGCATGCCCGGCCCGCGGGCGCGCACGCCCACCGAGGAGATGTTGACGATGGAACTGCCCGCGGGCAGCAGCGGGACGGCGTGGCGCGTGGCCGACCATGCCGAGACCAGGTTGAGGGAGAGCAGTTCCTGGAAGCGGTCCGGGGTGACGTCGAAGATCCCCGCCCGGTCCCCGCTGGCCACGTTGTTCACCAGCCCGTCGAGACCGCCCAGCAGCTCCGCCGCCCGGGTGACCGCCTGACCGCAGGTCTCGTCGGCGGTGACGTCCGCGACGACGGGGACGGCGGTGCCCCCGGCCGTGACGATGCGGTCCACCGTGCGCTGGGCGGCTCCCGCGTCTCGGTCCAGCACCGCCACGGAGCCGCCGTGGGAGGCCACGAGCCGGGCGATGGCGTAGCCCACGCCCGGCAGCCCGCCGTTCTGGCCGGCTCCCGTGATCAGGATCCGGCGCCCCTCCATCCAGCCGCGCTCACCGGGCAGGATGGGGTCCTCGAGCGGGTCCGCGTCCCGGGCGGTGCCCGTCCGCGCCGCCAGTGTGGTCTCAGCCATGGAGTGCCCCCTCGGGGATCGTGCCGTCATGGGTGGTGGCCGCCGCCTCCGGGCCGATCACGGGCACGGGCGTCCCGGACCAGTCCGCGAAGTACCGGACCACCATGGAGATGCCCGCGTTGCGCGAACCGGCCACGGCCACGATCACCCTGTCCGGATCGGCCAGGGTGGGCTGGAACCGCTCCGGGTCCCCGCCCTGCCCCGGGAAGCGCACGCCGTTCTGCCCGGCGTCGTCCTTGCCGACGGCCTGCAGCTGCGCGGTGGTCCGTCCGGAGTGCTCCACGAGCCACCGCGCCACGTCCCGCCGCGAGTACCCCGCCCGAGCCAGCAGCTGGGCGTGCTCGGGGCACAGCACCACACCGGCTCCGGCGTGCTGGAAAATCCAGGCCCCGGACCGCCCGATGGTGTCCGCGAAGTCCGCCAGCAGCTGCTCGGGGTCGGAGGTGTGCCGGTTGTCCACGAACTCGCAGGTCCGCAACAGCGTGGTGGTCACGGCGTCACCGGGCACGCCGAGGTCCTCGGCCAGGGGTGGCCAGGGGCTCTCCTCCTCGTTCTCCGCCACCACGATCGACCACCGGCCCGGCAGGCCCTGCGTCGCCTGCTCGAGCTCATGGGGCCGGATGCCGTAGGCATTGCGGACCGTCAGCCCGATCGCCCGGCCGATCGTCGCGTTCGGGCGGAAGCCCGGGCCGAAGACGCCCCCGGAGTGGTTGATGCCGAGCTCCGTGCGGATCGCTCCGTTGACGATCACCAGCGGTGCCGGTCCGCTGGTGGACTGCCAGCCGCCGCCGCTCGTGGCCCGTTCCTTGGTCAGCGCCCGCCAGGCCGCCAGCACCACCGGGAAGTACTCCGGGCGGCATCCCGCCATCGCGGCGTTGATGGCCAGCAGTTCGACCGTGACGGTGCGGTCCACCTGTTGCAGGTGGCCGATGACCTCGTCGGCGGGCCGGCCGCCGGCGGCCAGGAACCGGTCGACCAGGTCCCTCGTGGCCGGGACCAGCGGCAGCCCGTCCGACCATCCCTGGTCGTAGGCGTACTCGATGGCCGCCTGGGCCATCGTCGCGTCCACGCGCTGGTGGCCGTTCTGTCCGGCGTCCATCACGCCGCCTCCGCCATCGTCAGGCGGCCGACGATCTCGGACACGAGGGTCCGGGCGCGGGCCCGGACCTCGTCCTCGGTGAGCACGGCCATCGGATGCTCGGTCTCCACCCACTCGTAGTCGGCGTCACCCTGCACCTGGGCCATGGCCCGGCCGGTGATGTCGAAGGCGTCCGTGAGCACGACGGCGGCCGGCAGTCCGGCGCGCTCGAAGGCGATGCCGTCGGCCACGGCGGCGGCGCTGCACGACCCGCAGTCTCCGACCCCGGTGATGACCACGTCGCAGTGCTCCCGGTACCGGTCGACGATGCTGCGGTCGACGGGCACCGAGAAGTTCTGCTTGGTCTCCACGATGCTCACCTCCCGCGCGCCGTGTTCCGTGGTCAGCAGGTCACCGACCGCACGCAGGAACAACAGGGCGTTGTGCTTGGTGTTGTCCAGCAGGCCGACCCGCAGGCCGGCCAGGGACGGGGGCCGTCGCGCCCGGTCGGCCACCGGCGGGGCCTGCACCTGGGCAGGGCCCGCCCCGGTGGGATCGAGGATCCCGTGAAGAGTGTGACTCATGGTGTCTCCCCTAGTCGTGGACGATGATGCCGCGGATGTTCCGGCCCGCGAGCAGGTCCTCGTATGCCGTGTTGACCTCGTCGAGGGCGTACCGGCGCGTGATGAGCTCCTCGAGCTTGAGGTCCCCGGACCGGTACAGGCCCAGCAGCTTCGGGATGTCGTGGAGCGGATTGCAGTCCCCGAACAGGGCACCGCGGATCTGGCGCTGATAACTGATGAGCATGCCGGCGTGGATGGTGACGGCCTGCTCGTTGAGGTGCCCCACCGAGGTGATGGTCAGCTTGCCGCCCTTGCCGGTCATCGCGATCCCGGCGTTGGCCATCTCCTGGGTGACGACGTCCGCGGTGATGATCACCTTGTCCGCCAGCTGGCCCCAGGTGGTCTCCACGACGAAGTCGTGGGCCTCCTGCGCCGTGGCGAAGGCATGGGTGGCCCCGAACAGTTCCAGTGCCGAATCCCGCTTGAACGCCACGGGGTCGACGACCACGACGTTCTTGGCCCCGGCGTAGCGGGCCCCCTGGACGGCGTTGGACCCGACGCCACCGGCTCCGAAGATCACGACGGTCTCCCCCGCGCGGACCTCGGCGGCGTAGACGGCGGACCCCCAGCCCGTGGGGACGCCGCAGCCGACGAGGGACCCGAGCTCGAAGGGGATGTCGTCCGGCAGCGGGACCACGGCGTACTCGGAGACGACCGTGTACTGGGAGAACGTCCCCAGGGTGCAGAAGCCGCCGACGTCCTCGCCGGCCTCGTCGTGGAAGCGGAACGTGTCGTCCAGGAACATGCCCGTCCCGGCGTTGAGCCCCTTGACGCACATGTTCTGGTGTCCGGTCGAACAGGGACGGCAGTAGCCGCACGCCGGGATGTAGGCGCACACCACGCGGTCCCCCGGCCTGACCCGGGTGACGCTGGGACCCACCGACTCCACCACGCCGGCGCCCTCGTGGCCGCCCACGATCGGGAAGCGGACCGGGGCGTCCCCGGCCGTGATGTGGTGGTCCGAATGGCACAGCCCCGCGGCGTGCAGGCGGACGCGGACCTCGTGCTCCTTCGGGGGGTCCAGCTGCAGTTCGGTGATCTGCCAGCCCTCGTGGGGACCGCGGGCGACGGCGGCCCGCGTGGTGAGGGTCGTCGACCCGGCCTCGTCGGTGGCGACGGAAGACGTCGTCATGGCCATGGTGGTGGCTCCTTTCAGTTCCCGGGGCGCACGGCGCCACGCATCGAGACGGTCTTGACCTGCGTCCAGTTCAGGACGGCGTCAGCGCCCATGGTCCGGCCGAAGCCACTGTTCTTGTATCCGCCGAAGGGCCCGCCGATGACGCCGGCGCCCAGGGCGTTGTTGACGCCGACCTGGCCGGCCTGCAGGGCCCGGGACATCCGCACCGCGGTGCCCACGTCCTCGGTCCAGACCGAGGCGACCAGACCGTACTCGACGCCGTTGGCCACCTCGACGGCCTCGTGCTCGTCGTCCACCGGGATGACCGAGAGCACCGGGCCGAAGATCTCCTCCTGGGCGATGGCCATGTCCGGGCTGACGTTGTCGAAGAGGGTCGGGGTGACGAAGAACCCGTCCCCGAAGTCGCCACCGGAGGGTGCGTCCCCGCCCAGCACCAGGTCGGCCCCGCCGGCCCGGCCGGCCTCGATGTAGCCCATGACGCGTTCGTGCTGGCGCCCGTTGATCAGCGGCCCCATGTTCACCTTCTGGTGCCAGGGTCCCACCGTGACCTCCTGCATCGCGGCGGCGAGGCGCTCCACCATCTCCTGGTGGACGCTGCGGTGCACCACCACCCGGGAGCCCGCGGCACAGATCTGGCCGGTGTTCAGGGTGATGCCGGTGGCGATCGCCGGTGCCGCGACGGAGAGGTCCGCGTCCGGGAAGATCACCTGCGGTGACTTCCCGCCGAGTTCCAGGTGGAGGGGGATGAGGTTCCGGGCGCAGGCCTCCATCACCGTCGACCCGGTGGCCGGGGAGCCCGTGAACCCCACCCGCCGGATCCCGGGATGGTTCGGGATGGCGGCCCCGGCCTCGGAGCCGAAGCCGGTGACCACGTTGATCACGCCCCCGGGGATGCCGGCCTCCTGGGCGAGCCGGGCCAGGGCCAGTGGGGCCAGGGGGGCGTCCTCGGCCGGCTTGATGACGATCGTGTTCCCCGCGGCGATGGCGGCGGCCACCTCGTTCGTGAACATCGGCCCGGGGGCGTTCCACGGGATGATGGCCCCCACCACGCCGTAGGGCTCGCGGAGGGTGAAGCCGAGGACGTCCGGGGAGTAGGTCGGCAGGGAGACACCCTGGACCTTGTCCGCCTGGCCGGCGATGAAGCGGATCATCCCGGCCAGCGGCGAGGGGCCCCAGTGGGGACGGCCGACGTCGCGGGACTCGAGCTGGTCGAGCACCTGGGCGTTCTGCTCCACGAGTTCGGCCCAGCGGTAGAGCAGGCCCGCTCGGGCCGTGGCGTTGAGGTCCCGCCAGGCCGGCAGTGCCCGCTCGGCCGCGCGGACGGCGTCGTCCACGTCCTCGGCGGTCCCCCGCGGCACCCGCCCGAGGACCTCGCGGTTGGCGGGATTGATGACCTCGATGGACTCACCGCCGGCGGCGGGGACCCACTCGCCGCCGATCAGCTGGACATTGTCCTGGAGCAACGGGGTGTCGAGTGCTTCCTGGGGGTCGATGACTGCAGTCATGGTGTTCTCTCTCTCGCGCTTCGATCAGTGCTCGATGGTGATGATGCCGCGGATGTTCTTGCCGTCGAGCATGTCCTGGTATCCCTCGTTGACCTGGTCCATGCTGTAGCGGTTCGTGATGAGCTCGTCGAGCTTGAGCTTGCCGTTCTGGTACATGCTCACCAGGCGGGGGACGTCGTGCAGCGGGTTGCAGGCGCCGAAGATGGCGCCCTGGATCCGCCGCTGGAAGCCGATCAGCATGCCCGGGTGTTCCCTGATGGACCCGTTGCCGACGGCGGTGATGGTGACCTGCCCGGACTTGCCCACGATGTTGATGGCGTCGTGGATGACCTCGTCGTGCAGGCTGCCGACCGTGATGATGGCGTGGTCCGCCAGTTCCCCCCAGGTCGACTCGATGACGAAGTCGGTGGCCTCCTGGGCGGTGGGGAACACGTGGGTCGCCCCGAACTCGAGGGCCTTGTCCCGCTTGAACTCCACGGGGTCCACCACCACGACGCGCTGGGCACCGGCCATGGCCGCCCCCTGGACCGCGTTCATGCCGACGCCGCCCGCACCGAACACCACCGCGGTCTGGCCGGCCTCGACACCGGCGGCGTGGACGGCGGAGCCCCAGCCGGTGGGCACGCCGCAGCCGACCAGGCAGGCCACGTCGAAGGGCAGGTCCTGCGGCACCGGGATCACGGAGTACTCGGAGACCACGGTGTACTGGGAGAAGGTTCCCAGCACGCAGAGCCCGCCGAAGTCCACGCCGTCCTGGTGGAACCGGAACGTCCCGTCCGGGAATTCACCGGTGGCCGCGTTCTTGCCGGAGTCGCAGAGATTCTGGCGCCCGGTGGAACAGTAGCGGCAGGACCCGCAGGCGGGAATGAAGGAGCACACCACGTGGTCGCCGACGCTGACACGGGTGACCCCCTCGCCCACGGCGTCGATGATGCCGGCGCCCTCGTGTCCGCCGACCACGGGCATCCGCATGGGGGCGTCACCCTTCTGGATGTGGTCGTCGGAGTGGCACATCCCGGCGGCCATCATCTTGATGCGGACCTCATTGGCCTTGGGCTCATCGAGGTCGAGTTCGGTGACTTCCCAGGGCTGTCCGGGCTCACGGCACACGACCGCCCGAGTCTTCATGCTCATGGGACCCCTTTCTGACTGAAGCTGGCGTGGTCCGGACGCTGACGGCCTCGGCCGCCTCCGCACCACCGGAGGATGGACCTACCGTCGCCCAGGTGTGACGCCCATCACCAGCGCCCTTCCGTGGCGCGGAAGCAGGCCGGCGCTTCGGACCACGGTGGTGGGTGGCGGGCCGAGCGGTCGTCCTGGGGCCCCCGGGCCCCGACCCGCTCCCGGGGTTCTGTCCGGTGGAAAGGGTGCTGTGCGCGCACCGGTGCGCGGGTTCACTGTCGGAGACGGGCCGTGGCCTGGACCACCTCGGACGTCCCCTCCCGAGGCCATGCACGATGAACGGAGAGCCGAAGTGATCGACAAGTTCCGCCAGGACCTGCACGGGCACCTGGACGCGGTGCCCGACGGCGCCACCGTCGCGGTCGGGGGCTTCGGCGCCTCCGGCCGTCCCGATGCCCTGCTGAACGCGCTGTGCGACCTCGGCAAGACCGAGCTGCACCTGTACGTCAACAACGTCGGCGAGGACTTCAAGGGCGTGGGCCGGTTGCTCCGGGAGGGCCGGTTGCGCCGGCTGACCGCGTCCTTCCCGATCCTGCCGGAGTTCTACGCGGAGTACTTCGCCGGTCGCGTCGAGTTCGAGCTGGTCCCCCAGGGCACCCTGGCCGAGCGCATGCGCGCCGGCGGGGCCGGCATCGCAGCCTTCTACACCCCTTCCGGGGCCCGGACCATGCTCTCGGACGGGGAGTTCGCCCTGTCCTACCGGGACGGACACCCCCACGCTCGGGTCGAGCCGAAGGAGACCCGTGACTTCGACGGCCGTCCCCACGTGCTGGAACGGGGCATCCGCGCCGACGTCGCCCTGGTGAAGGGACACCGCGGGGACCGCAAGGGCAACATCCGGTTCCGCCGCTCGGCGCGCAACTTCAATCCGCTGGCCGGGATGTGCGGCCGGCTCACGTTCGTCGAGGTCGAGGAGCTCGTGGACGTCGACGTCCTCGACCCGGACGACATCCACCTGCCGGGCGTCTTCGTGGACCACGTGGTGATGACGGCCGCAGCAGTGCCCGCCACGGCGCACATCGTGCGCACGGTGCCCGGTGACCACCACGACACCACCATCCCGACCGCCGAGGAGACGCGATGAGTCCGACCCCGACCGAGACCGCCCCGGCCCCGCCTCGCGGGTTGACCCGTGACCAGGTGGCCGCCCGGGTGGCCCGGGACCTGATCGACGGCTACACCGTCAACCTGGGTGTGGGCATCCCCCTGGCCGTGCCCCACTTCATCCCGGAGGACGTCGAGGTCGTCCTGCACGCCGAGAACGGCGTGCTCGGCCTCGGACCCCACCCGGGTGAGGGTCATGAGGACCCGGACCTGACCGACGCGGGGAAGAAACCGGTCTCCCTGCGGCCGGGGGCGGCGATCGTGGACTCGGCGATGTCCTTCGCCGTGATCCGGGGAGGCCACCTGGACGTCACGATCCTGGGTGCCCTCCAGGTCTCCGAGACCGGGGACCTGGCCAACTGGTACGTTCCCGGACGCAATCCCGCCGTGGGCGGGGCGATGGACCTAGTGGCCGGGACGCCGCAGGTGTGGATCTGCATGGAGCACGTCGACCGGCAGGGGCTGCCGAAGCTGGTGAGGCAGTGCACGTTCCCGCTCACGGGTGCGCGCGTCGTCACCCGCGTCTACACCGACCTCGCCGTGTTCCACGTGGAGGACGGTGGGCTGGTCCTCGTGGAGTGCGCCCCCGGCGTCAGTCCCGAGACGGTCCGCCGGCACACGGCCGCCGAGTACACCGAGCGGCTGGCCGGCTGAGACCGCCACGACCGGATCATCGCGAGCGCAAGGAGAGACCACCCATGGACCAGCTCGAGGGAAGGGTCGCCGTCATCACCGGCGGCAGCAGCGGCATCGGCCGCGGCATCGCGTCGGCCTGCCTGGAGGCCGGGATGCGCGTCTACGTCACGGGGAGGACACCCGGGCACCTCCGGGAGACGGTGCAGGACTTCACCGCCCGCGGTCTCGACGCCCGCCCCCTCCAGGTGGACGTCACCGACCTGCCCGCCATGCTGGAGGCGGCCGCGCGGGTGGAGGAGGAGACCGGCGGCATCGACCTGCTGGTCAACAACGCGGGGATCGGCCTGACGGGTCCCGTCAGCGCCGCGACCGCCGCGGACTGGGACTGGCTCATCGACGTCAACATCAAGGGCGTTGGCCACGGGCTGCAGGCCTTCCTGCCCCTCCTGCGGCGGGAGAGCCCGGGGCGGACCGGGGCGCACATCGTCAACACCTCGTCCATGGCCGGGCTGATGCCGATCGTCGCCGGTCTCTACTCGATGACCAAGGCGGCGGTGATCGCCCTGTCCGAGGCCCTCCACATCGAGCTGGCACCGGAGGGCATCGGGGTCAGCGCCTACTGTCCCGGTCCGACGCACTCGAACATCGCCGCGGCCGTCGCCAATCGCCCCGCCGGCTACGGCCCCTCGGGGTACGAGCGGCCGGACCCCGGTCACCTGGAGGCCGCTGCCGGGCAGCCGTACATGAGCGCCGAGGAGGCCGGGCGGCGGGTCCTGGCCGGAGTGCGCCGCGGGGACCTGTTCATCCTGACCCACCCCGAGTTCCGGGACGGCGTGGTCGACCGGCACCGGACCATCGAGGACGCGTTCCCGGACGAGCCCCTCGACGCCGAACGGGCGGCGGCCATCCCGTTCCTGACCTCGTCCCCCGTCTACGGACAGGACCACCGGCTGCCGCCCCCGGTCCACCCGGGACAGGCCGTGGACCTCACGCCCTGAGTGCCGCGCGGCCCCGCGCGCGTCCGTCCGCGGGGCCGCATCACCGGCCACCGCGCACGGTCGCACCGCGGACGCCGGCGTGCGCCGGGCGGCCGGGATGCCCGGCCGCCCGTCGCGGTCGGTTGCGGGCCCCTCCCCAGCCGGACCGCGGCGCTCAGCCGCGCAGGTCGAGGGGAACCACGGGGACCGGCCCGGCGAGCTCCGCCGGCCCTGCCGGGTGGTAGGCGAAGTTCTTGGCCCGGGCTCCGCCGTCGACGACCAGGTCCGTGCCCGTCACGAGCCGCGCGTAGTCCGAGGACAGCCAGGCCACGGCGTGGCCGATGTCCGTGGGCGTGCCGGTGGTGCCCATCGGGACCAGCGCGGGACGGTCACCGCCCCACCGGCTCGGGCGCCGCCACGGTTCCCCGCCCTCGGCACCGCCCAGTCCCGTCCCCCGGGGTGGCGGGCCGTCCAGCACGCCGCGCGCCCCGGCCGCCAGCAGGTCCGGATTGTCCGGGGTCGGCGCGGTGGGCGTGAAGCCGTTGACCCGGATGCCGTAGGGGGCCAGGTCCATGGCCGCGGCGCGGACGAAGTTGTTCACCCCGCCCTTGCAGAAGGCATAGGCGATGACCCCCGCCGTCCCGCTCCATCCGTTCGACGAGGAGACGCAGACGATCGACCCCCGGATCCCGCGCTCGGCCATCGCCCGGCCCACGTGCTTGGTGTTGAGGAAGTACCCCAGCGAGGAGACCCGCACCGCACGCTCGTAGGACTCCGCGTCCTCGTCGAGCACGCCGCGCCCGCCCAGCAGGGCGGCATTGTTGACGAGGATGTCGATCCTCCCCCACCGCCGGAGCACGGCGCCGACGTACTCGCCCACCTGCGCCTCGTCGGTCACGTCACCGGGGGCCGCCATGGCCTCGCCGCCATGGGCCTCGATACGGGAGATGCAGGCGTCCATCGACTCGGCGGAGACGTCGTTGCACGCCACCTTCGCACCGTAGCGGGCCAGGGCGAGCGCGATGCCACTGCCGATGTTGGGACCACAGCCGGTCACCAGGGCCACCTTGCCGTCGAGGTTCAGGTCCATCAGGACTCCTTCTGTCAGGGACGTGCGTGTTCAGACGGCGCTGCCGAGCACCGGCTCGGGCCGTCGCAGGGGGAATGGGCTCAGCCCGCCCCCGTCCACCGGAATGGCCTGGCCGGTGACGTACCCGGCATCGGGAGAGGCGAGGAAGGCCACGAGGGCACCGATGTCCGCCGGCATCCCCACCCGTCCCACCGGGATGGCCCGGCCGCGGGCCGCCATGGCCTGCGCCAGGTCGAGGTCGGCCACCGGGTCCAGGACGGCCCGGCTCGTGGCCACCAGCCCGGGGCAGACGGCATTGACGGTGATCCCCCAGGGCCCCAGGTCCATCGACAGGGCCCGCGTCATCCCGATCACGGCGGCCTTGGAGGCCGAGTACGCCACGGAACCCGGTGCCGCGGTGAGCCCGGCCATCGAGGAGACGTTGACGATCCGCCCGTATCCCTGGGCGCGCATCAGGGGTACGGCGGACCGGCACATCCAGTAGGTGCCGCGGACGTTCACGTCGATCTGGAGGTCGAAGGCCTCGTCGGGCACGTCCTCCACGTCCTGGCGGTCCACACCCTGCGGCGCGGCGGCGTTGTTCACCAGGATGTCGAGCCGGCCGTGGACCTCCCGGACGGTGTCGAACAGCCGATCGACGTCGTCACGGACGGAGATGTCGGCCAGCACGGTCTCGACTCGGGCCCCGGCCCGGCCCAGGTCCCCGGCGAACTCCACCAGGCCCGACGGCGGCGCCTCCCCCCGCCGTCGCTGGCGTTCGTTGGCCACGCCGCGCGGTTCGCGGTCCGTCAGGACGAGGGCCGCGCCCCGCGCGGCCAGCTCCCGGGCGATACCCTGACCCATCCCGTCGGGCTTGCCGCATCCCGTGACCAGCGCGACCTGACCGGCCAGGCTCCCGTGAGCACCCGCACCGGCCGGGCCGCCACCGGAGGGCGGCGTGCCCTCACCAGGGTGTCCTGCACGGCCCTCGGTTGCACCCTCGGTGGTGTTCTTGTCCACGTTCTCGTCCACGTTCTCATCCACGTCCGCCACGGTAGGCCCGGCCCCGCGCGCCCGGTGCCCGCCTTCCCCCCGGTGGAAGGCACCGCGCACCACCGGCGTCCATCCGCGAGGATCGGTCACGGGCCGCCGGCCTCCCCCTGGCCGCCCGGGGACCGCGGACCGGGCCGGTCCCGCCTCGGGGTGCGGAAGGGGTGGCGACGGCAGGCAGTGACTGCAGGCGCGGACCGCGGGCGGTGACGGTGAGACGGTGACGGCGGGCGGAGGACCGATGACGGCGACAGAGCGGCACGAGTACGACATCGTGGTGGTCGGAGCGGGTGGGGCCGGCGCGCCCTTCGCCGCCCGCGCGGCCGCCCTGACCGGGGCACGGGTGCTGGTGCTGGAGGCGGGCCCGGTCCCGCGGGACGCGTCCGGTTTCCCGCCGGAGGTTCTCGACGCGGCGGCCCTGCCGACCGTGGCCGGACGCGGCGCGCACACCAGCTGGTTCCCGGCGGAACTGGCACCCGGCACCCCGGCGGACATCGGCCGGGGCGCCGGTGCCGGCGGATGCACCGCCGTGAACGGCGCCTACTTCGTCTGGCCCCGCCTCACGGACCTGGACCGCTGGTCCGCCGCCGGCAACCCCGATTGGGCCCCGGAACGGGTGGTGCCGGTGCTGCGCACCCTGGAGGACGACACGGACTTCGGAGACACCGGGCGGGGCGGTGCCCGCCCGGGAACGGTGGTCCACGGATCGGCCGGTCCCGTGCCGGTCAGCCGGGCCCGCCTCGACCGTTCCCCGGTGGCGCAGGCTTTCTCCGAGGCTGCGGACGACCTGGGATTCGCACCGGTGACCGACCTGAACGACCCCGCCGTGGCCGAGGGGCATGGACCGCTGCCGCTCAACGTCCGCGACGGCGTGCGCATGAACACGGGACTGACCCACCTGTTGCCGGCCCTGCGGGAGGGACACATCACCGCCTGGGGTGACACCACCGTGCGGACGATCCTCCTGGACGGGAACCGGGCCGTGGGGGTGGAGGCCGAACGCGACGGACAGCCGGTTCGCGTCCACTGTGACGAGGTGGTCCTGGCTGCCGGTCCGCTCGCCACCCCCCATCTGCTCATGCTCTCCGGGATCGGCCCGGCGACCGCGCTGCGCCGGGCCGGGGTGCCCGTGGCCGTGGACTCCCCCGGGGTCGGCGCCTCCTTCAGCGACCATCCGGACCTGATGGTGACCGTCCCGCTGCGCCGTCCGGTGCCGAATCCCGACCGCCTGCTCTTCGGGTGGGCACTGCACCTGTCCGGTGAGTCCACGGCCACGCCCGGAGACGTCGAGGTCCTGCCCATGCTGCGCTCCTTCGGCGCGCTGGCCGGGGCCCCCGATGAGTCGGGTGACCTGGCCGTGATCGTCGCATTGCAGCGACCGGAGAGCCGGGGGGACCTCACCCTGGAGTCCGCGGACCCACGCCGACCGCTGCGGATCCGGCACCGCCACCTCTCCACCGAGCATGACCGCGCCCGCCTGCGCACCGGACTCAGGACGACCCATGCGCTCCTGAGGTCCGGTCCGCTGGGAGACCTCCTGGACGCCGGCCGCCTGGAGGATCTGCTGCCTGCGAATGATGCCGCCCTGGACTCCTGGATGGCCCGGAACCTGGGCACGGCCGTGCACACCGCGGGGACGGCACCCATGGGGCCGCCCGAGAGCCCCGGCAGCGTCACCGACCAGCAGGGCCGCGTCCACGGGGTGGAGGGGCTGCGCATCGTGGACACCTCCGTGCTCCCGGACGTGCCCAGCCGCGGGCCGGCCTCCACGGCGGCGCTGGTGGGCACGCACATGGCGACCCTGAGGGGTACGGACACCCGGTCTCGGAGCACCACGCCACCGGGAGGCTTCCATCACGCGGAAGCCACCCTTGGGCTCCGGATGTGATCTCCCTAACATCGAGGTCAGGGCGATCAGC
>NZ_JACHNW010000011.1:0-19492 GCF_014199555.1 Micrococcus sp. TA1 | reverse complement strand
CGGACGACGCGAGAATCACGAAGTGGTAACGTCAAGGGCCGTGCGTGGACCTGGGCGCGCGCCCGCTGTGGCCTCCTGCATGGCACTTTCAGGAAACATCCAGGTGATGGACAGGGACACGCAAGGTTGCGACTCGATAATATTCGTGTACGGTATGTAACGATCCGATTACACGCGAAGCATTGAGAGCATCCCATGACCTACTCCTCCCGCCGTGCCCGCCTCCTCGCCGAGAAGCAGGCCCGCCGCACTCACCGTCGTCGTTCCCTGACCGTCGGCGTCGCCGGTCTGGCCACCGTCGCCGGAGCCACCATCGGCGGTGTGGCCCCGGCCGCGGCCAACGACGGCGGCGCCGCGACCGTCGACTACTCGGCCCAGCAGGGCTACAACTGGAGCGCGGGCGACTCGTCCTCCACCTCCACCGCCGCCACCTCCGCTGCCGGTGGGTCGTACGACTACACCCCGGCCTCCACCGGTTCGTCCCAGGCGACCTACCAGCTGGCGTCCTACACCACCTCCTCCGCCAGCGGCTGGAGCGCGGACGTGGCCCAGTGGGCCACCGCCAAGGCCGCCGATCCGAGCGTCTACTACAGCTGGGGCGGCAACGGCCCCACCGCCTATGACTGCTCCGGCTTCACCCAGAGCGCCTTCGCCCAGGCCGGCAAGAGCATCCCGCGGGGCTCCTCGGCGCAGTTCTCCGGGGGGCAGAAGGTCTCCATGAACAACCTCCGGGTGGGTGACCTCGTGTTCTGGTCCAACAACGGTTCGGGTTCCGGTGTCTACCACGTGGCCATCTACATCGGCGATGGCAAGATCGCGCACGCCCGCAACCCGCAGATGGGCGTGTCCGTCACCAACCTGAACTACAGCCCCACCAACATGCTCGGCACCGCCGTCCGGTACTGACCAGAACCCTCCGGGATCCCTGCGGGATCCTGACGGTCCAGGGCCCGGTCGTCCGCGATGCGGACGGCCGGGCCCTGGACCGTCCCGGGCATCGACGGGGGCGGCGACGGAGGCCCAGGCCGGGGCCGGGACCGGGGGCGGTGCGCGTCCGTCTCACAGGTTGCGGGCGATGAGCTCCTTCATGATCTCGTTCGTCCCGCCGTAGATCCGCTGCACCCGGGCATCGGCGTACAGCCTGCCGATCGGATACTCGAGCATGTAGCCGTACCCGCCGAACAGCTGCACGCAGCGGTCGATGACCGTGCCCTGCAGGTCGGTGGAGTAGTACTTCGCGCGCGAGGCCATGGCGGCATCGAGCTGGCCGTCCACGTGCAGGGCGACGCAGTGGTCGAGGAAGGTCCGGGCCACCAGGACCTCGGTGCTGACCTCGGCCAGCGTGAACCGGGTGTTCTGGAAGTCGAAGACCTTCTGCCCGAACGCCTCGCGCTGGCGGGTGTAGTCCAGCGCCAGTTCGAACGCCAGCTCGGCGTAGCCGACCGCCGTGATCGCGATCGCCAGCCGTTCCTGCGGCAGCTGGGCCATCAGCTGGTAGAACCCCTGGCCCTCCCGCTCGCCCAGCAGGTTCGACGCCGGCACGCGCACGTCCGTGAAGGACAGTTCGCGGGTGTCCTGGCCGTGCTGGCCGACCTTGGACAACACCCGCCCGCGCTCGAACCCGGCCAGGCCCTCGGTCTCCACCGCGATCAGGGACACCCCGCGCGCACCCTCCCCGCCGGTCCGCGCCACCACGATGATCAGCCCGCCGTGGGTGGCATTGGTGATGAAGGTCTTGGACCCGTTGATCACGTAGTGGTCGTCCTCGAGCCGGGCGGTGGTGCGGATGTTCTGCAGGTCCGAACCGGTGGAGGGCTCCGTCATGGCGATCGCGCCGATGAGCTCGCCGCTGGCCATCCGCGGCAGCCAGGAGCGCTTCTGCTCCTCCGAGCCGTAGGCGAGCACGTAGTGCGCCACGATCGTGGAGTGGATGGAGTACCCCAGGGACCCGTCCCCGGCCTTGCCCTGCTCCCACAGCACCGCGGCCTCGTGGGCGAAGCCGCCTCCGCCGCCGCCGTACTCCTCCGGAACGGAGATGCAGAGCAGTCCGGCCTGCCCGGCGGCGAGCCACGTCCCGGAGTCCACCTGGTGCTGCGCGGCGAAGCGTTCGGTGTGGGGCGTGAGTTCCCGGGCGAAGAAGGAGCGCGCGAGATCGGCGACGTCGGCCACCTCGTCCTTCAGCCATGGGGAGACATAGGCGGGGGTGCGGAAGGTGGCGGCCACGGGAACTCCTGGGTCGGTACGGTGCGGGAACGACAGGCGGAGGGGAGGCGTCGTCCCTGTCAGGGCACCGTATGCACCGGGAGCGGTTCGGGGCAATGGCGACGACGCCGGACACGTGCGGCACCACCGGGTGCCGCACCTGTCCTGTCGACCGGGCCCGCGGGGGGCTCCAGCGGGCCGGCGGCGGGCCTCGTGCCGCATCAGGACGAGCTCCAACCGAGGCGCCGAGCGAGGGGTGCAGTGGCCCACGGTGACCGATAGGGTGACCGCACGGCCCCGAGCCGGGGCCGGCAGGGCCGGCCAGACCATGGACACGCAGAGCAGCCACCGGATGTCTCCCGACGGTCCGGAACCGTCGGGACGCCACAGCGCCCGCGCCACCGTCCTGCTGTGGTGCCACCGGGTGCTGCGCCTGGCCGTCACCGCCCTCGTGGGCCTGGGCGTCTACCACCTGGTCCTCGAGGAGTTCGACACCCATGGCCGCCTCGTCTGGGGCTTCCTGCTCCTCTGGGTGCTCTGCGCGTACGTCCTGCTGCCGCAGCTGAACCGCGTGCTGTCCCGGGTCTACGTGCCCGATTACTTCATCGGCAGGGCCCGGACGGCCGATGGGCTGTTGGGCGACCCGGTCAACCTGGCCGTCCTGGGGACGGCGGACCAGCTGGCCGCGGCACTGCGCGCGGCCGGCTGGACCGCCGCGGACCCGCTGAAGCTGTCCACGGGGTGGGGCATCACCCGGGCGTCCCTGCTCCGCCGCAGCTATCCGGCGGCCCCGGTGAGCCCGTTGTTCGTGTTCGGCCGCCGTCAGGACCTGGCGTTCGAGCGCGAGGTGGCGGGCAGCCCCGCCCAGCGGCACCACGTGCGGTTCTGGGCCTGTCCGCCCGGCTGGACGCTGCCCGGTGGCTTCGACGCCGACCTGGTCGGGGCGGCCACCTTCGACCGCCGGGTGGGGCTGTCCCTGTTCACCCTGCAGATCACGCACAAGGTGGCCGAGCGGACGGACGAGGAACGGGACCTGGTCGTCGCGGCGCTGCGCTCGGCGGGCGCCGCGGTCCACGTGGTCAGGCACTTCACCACGGGGTATCACACCCGCAACGGGGGCGGGGACGCGATCGAGACGGACGGGGACCTGCCCATTGTCGACCTGCGGACGGTCGCGGTGCCGGAGGCGTCACCCCTCGAGTCCCCGCCGGCGGGTGAGTCCCGGGGGACGACCGAGGCGGCGGACGTCGCGTCACCGTCCGGCCCGGCGTGCACGCGGGCTCCGGTAGACCCGGCACGGGGCGGGTCGCCGGCCGAGCGGCACCGGAGCCTGTTCGGCTCGGGAACGTCTCTGGACCGGCTGGTCTTCTTCAGCGACGCGGTGTTCGCCATCGCCATGACCCTGCTCGTGCTGGAACTGATCCTGCCCGGTGACCTCGACCCGCAGCAGGTCGACCGGGCCCTCGCGGCCCACCTGCCGGAATTCCTCGCCTACGTGCTGAGTTTCACGGTCATCGGGACCGCCTGGATGAATCACCACCGTAAGTTCACCGTCATCCGCCGGTACGACGTGCGGTTGCAGTGGCTCAACCTGTTGTTGCTGTTCCTCATCGCCCTGCTCCCCATGCCCACGAGCCTGCTCAGCGACTACGGCGGCAGGACCTCCCCCTGGCCCGTGGTGCTCTACGCGGTGGTGACGGCGGGGGTGTACATCACGTTGAGCCTGATCTGGCGGCATGCCTGGCGGGCCGCGCTGATTGTTCCCGAGGTGGACGCCGAGCTGTACCGGTACGTGCTGCACGGCGCCTGGCCGGTGCCCGCGGTCTTCCTCGGCAGCGTGCCCGTGGCGTTCGTGAGCCCGGAACTCGCGGCGTACTCGTGGCTCCTCCTCGTGCCGGTCCTGCCGACGGCGCGGCGACTGCGACGCCGGAACGCGGGCCTCGCGGAACGGGAGTCGGAGTGAGCCAGACGGCCTGAACGCACCCGGCCGGTGGGTCCGGGGGGTGCTAGGCCCGGCGGATCCTGATGGGTCCGCGGGCCGTGGCGAGGTCCACCACCTCGCCGCGCTGGGTGATGACCACCTCCCCGGCCTCCACGAGACCCGCGGCCGCGGAGCGGGCCTCGTCCATCAGGGGGCGCCAGTCGTTCCCGGGACCGGCCACGGCGCGGGCCGCCTCACTCGGGCAGATCGTGGCACCTGCCCGGCGGCGCGAGAGCAGGTCGAGGATCGTGCGCCGGAACTCCTCGAGCGGTGGATCGTCCTCATGCGGGCTCACGACCCCAGTCTCCAGCACGTCCGGGGTGGGGACCAGCGACGCCGGTCCGCCCACCCCCGCTCCGCTCGCCGCCACCCCGGCCGGCCGCCCGTCACGGTCTCCTCGGGCTCGGCCGAGGCGTGCGGGACGAGGTCCCGGGCTCCGGCTCGGTGACGTCAGCGACGTCGGCCGCCAGGACCGCGATCAGCGCGTCGGCGTCGACGGTGACGGCCGCACCCGGGGCGCCGGCCCCGATGGAGACCGTCCGCCCGCGCAGGGTGAGGTCCGCGATCACGGGCCAGGCCGTCGTCGAGCCGAAGGGAGTGATGCTGCCGCGCGGATAACCGGTGACCGCCCGGGCCTCCTCGGCCGAGGGCATCGACAGGCGGTTGACGCCCAGCGTGGCACGCAGCTTGGGCCAGGCGATCGCGCGTGTGCCGGGGACGAGCACGAAGACGTAGTCACCCTCACCGCGTCGCACCACGAGCGTCTTCACCAGGTGGCCCGGCTCCACCCCGCGGGCGGCGGCCGCCTCGGCCAGGGAGGACACGGGGCCGTGCTCGGTCAGGGCGTACTCGATGCCGGAGGCCTCGAGGGAGGGCAGGCCGGCGGGCCGGCCCGTGGGCCGGCCGGGCTCTGGGGTGCTCACGCTGTCAGCGTACCCAGCGCTGGACCCATCACCTCGACTCCCCTCGACGGGGTCGGGTCACGGGTGCAGGATGGGGGCATGAGCTCCCAGGCCCCTGCCCCTGTCCCCGGCGACGACCGCGACTGGACCTTCGTCATCACCGACGGTTGCGAGGAGTGCGGCTTCCGGCCCTTCGACGCGGCCGAGACGGCCCGGCGGATCAGTGCAGGCACGGAGCGATGGCGGGCGGTCCTCGAGCGTCCCGACGCGGCGCGGCGACCCTCGGAGCAGGTGTGGTCCCCGCTGGAGTACGCCTGCCACGTGCGGGACATGGTCCGGTTGCTGGGCGAACGCGTGAAGGCGATCCGTGACCAGGAGGCCCCCGAGTTCGCCGACTGGGACGGGGATGCCATGGCGGTGAAGCTCGCCTACTGGGCCGCGGACCCGGGCACCACGTGGGAGGACCTGGGGCGGACCACGCGCCGCACGGTCAGCGTCCTGGAGTCCGTGCCCGCCGGGGCCCGGGACCGGACGGGCCGCCGCTCGGACGGGGTGGAGTTCACCGTCGCCTCGCTCGGCCAGTACATCGGTCACGAGATGGAGCACCACCTGCACGACGTGCGCGGCTGACCGGCGGGCGCGCTCCGGGCCTGGCCGGAACCGACCCGTCCCGCCGACCGCATCCCGCAGGAACGGAGATGCCCGGTGGGCCATGCCCGGCCTAGCGTGGTCCCATCACCGGGACCGCGGTGGCCCCGGCCTGAACCCAGGAGGGACACCATGTCCGTCACGGAATCGGTCCAGCACCAGGACCGGGCTCCCGCCCTGCCGCGCGTCGTGGACCGGGCGACGTGGCAGGCCGAGCTCGACGACCTGCGCCGGCGGGAGAAGGCGGTCACGCACGAGCTCGACGCGATCGCCGCGCAGCGGCGCCGGTTGCCCGCGGTGAAGCTGCCCCCGTACACGCTGGAGGGGGCCTTCGGCCCGATCACCCTGGCCGAGGTCTTCGAGGGCAAGCGCCAGCTGATCGTCTACCACCACATGTGGGAGCCCGGCGCGGACTTCCAGTGCGGTGGCTGCACCTACTTCACCTCGCAGTTCACCCGCCTGGACTTCCTCGACAACTACGACGCCCGGTTCGTGGTCGTCACGCAGGGCCCGATCGACGAGGCGCTCGCCTACCGGCGCAAGGTGGGGAACCAGATGACCTGGTACTCGACGGCGCACAGCGACTTCGGGGCCGACGTCGACGCCCCGCCGGGTGGTGGGTTCGCGCTCAACGTGTTCCTGCGCGACGGTGCGGACGTGTACCGCACCTGGCACACCACCGGGCGGGGGATCGAGCAGTTCTCCGCCGCGTTCGCGCTGATCGACGCGCTGCCCTACGGCCGGCAGGAACAGTGGCAGGACGTGCCCGAGGGGTGGCCGCAGGGCGAGACCTACGCGGGATGGCCGGACTCCCCGGACATCGCGCGCTGGTACGGCCGGGGGTGACGCGCAGCGGCCAGCCACACCCGGCCGTCGCGGTCACTCGGGGGCGGGCAGCCAGCTGCGGACCACCCCACCGTAGGTGCCCGGATCGGGCGGTTCGATCTCGCGCTCCCGCACCCCGAGCACGGCCGTCCAGGCCTTGTGGACCAGGTCGTAGTCCTCGGCGTCCGCGGTCGTCTCCCCCGGTTCCCGGTAGGTCATCCACCGGTCACCGCCCGCGTGGAAGACGTTGAGCAGGTAGCGCGTCCCGTCCCGCACCTGCAGGTCGTTCTCCGCCGTGCACCCGTACTGGCGAAGGGAGTCCACGAACTCGGCCACCAGGTCGAGTTCGCCCATCTGCAGGACGGGATAGAAGTTCTCCCGGTGGAAGTCGTACACGGTGGGTGCATCCTCCACGTAGATCGGGTACCGATGGTTGCCCGTGGGGATGTAGGCGATGTGCGTGGCCAGGTATGCCGTCTCGATGAACGTCCCGTCGTCGGCCCCCTCCGGGAACTCCGCGGCCCCGGGCAGCGGATAGTCCTGGAGGAAGCGCCATGCCCTGGCGGGGAGATCACGGGCCTCGGGCGGCACGTCCAGGCCGGGGACGACCTGTGCCTCGATCAGGAGCAGGGTCCAGATCACCAGGTCGAAGGCGTCCCCCAGGGAGGCCTCACCGGAGGCGAGCATCGGCTCGTAGTCGAGCTCCATCGCGGCGGACAGCGAGTCGCACCGGGCGAGAGCGGCGTTGGCGAGGCCGACCATGTGTTCCACCCGGGCGTCGTTCGCCTGGTACTGGTTGTGCGCGTGGATGGCCAGCGGCAGGACGGATCCGTAGTCGGAGCACGTGAGCGCCCCCGGATCGCGGGCCAGGAAGGGCTGGACCAGGTCCGTGAGGTTCTCCCGTGCGCCGTCGCGGGCCATCTGGTCGACGTCGGCGGTGTTGGCGCTCGCGTACGTCACCTCGATCAGGGAGGCCACGGAGTCCTCCCAGAGGTCCTCGGCGGCCCCCGGCCGCCGCTCGTAGAGGTCGACCATCTCCTCGATGCCCCGGCGCACCGAGAAGGCCGCCTCCCCGGACTCCGTCACGGACCAGGGCTCGGCCACCAGGGCCTGCTGCACCGTGCCGGAGGGGCGCCAGCCCTCGGGCATCCGCCCCGGGTCCAGCACGCAGTGCGAACTCTCCGGCGCCGAGCAGGACGTCAGCAGGACCAGGGGGAGCAGTGACGCGATCACCGCGCGGGTCCGTTGCACCGATGGGCCTCCTGTCCAGGCCCCCGGCCTGACCGCTGGCTCCCCGCGCCGGTGGCCCGTGCGCGTGATTGCACCGCAATGTACTCCTCCCGGCGGCTCCCCGCACCAGTTCATCGGGCGGGTCGAGGACGCCGTTCAGGCACCCCGGCGTGCAGGCGTCAGCACCGGAGGACGGTCATCCGCGGGCGGCGGCCGGAGCCGGACCGGTGAGGGCGTCGGCCAGCAGGGTGCCGCCGAAGCCCATCAGCACCAGGCCGGTCACCCGGTCGATGGCGGCCAGGGACCGCGGGCTGGACAGCCAGCGGCGTGCGTAGCCGCCCCCGATGATGAGCACGGCGAACCAGCTCATCGTGAGCGCGGCGTGCACCCCGGCCAGGGCCGCACCCATCAGCAGGGGCGAGACGCCGTCGGGGAGGAACTGCGGGATGGTGGCGATGTAGAACACGCCGACCTTGGGGTTGAGCAGGTTGGTGCCGGCACCGGTCAGCCAGCCGCGCCAGGGAGGGTCGGCGGGCGCCGGGGAGCCGGCGCCCCAGCCCCCCGGTTCGCCCGGGGAGGCGGCACCCGTCACGGCAGTGTTCACCGGGTCCCTCCCGGTGCCGCGGAACGAGGACCAGATCATCGACGCACCCAGCCAGAGCATGTACGCCGCCCCGGTGATCGTCAGCACGCGGTAGGCGAGCTCTGAGGCCGCGAGCAGGGCGGAGACCCCGACGGCGGCGGCGATGCCCCACACCACGGCCCCGGTGGCGACCCCGGTGGCGGTGGCCCACGCGTAGGGGCGGGACCGGGTCAGCGAGGACCGCAGCACCAGGGCGGTGTCCAGTCCGGGCACCAGGGTCAGCAGGCCGGCCACCACGGTGAAGGCGAGCAGGGCGTCCAGGATCGTCACCGATCCAGTGTAGTCAGGGAGGGTCGCCGGACCGGAGGAGATCAGGTGGTCCCCGGCCCCCCGTCCCGGCCCTTCCCGGGGCCCAGCCCGCGGGGAGGGCAGCGCCTCGTTCCTGTCTGCCGGACGCCCCCGGTGGGATACTGGTGCCGCATGACCCGCCACCGGTGGGTGGGCATCCCCGCCCTGGCGAGCCGGCCGTCCAGCACATCCCAGTGACTCCGGAGAACCCGTCATGAGCCAGACAGCAAGCCAACCCGGTGCCGACCGCGACCTGAAGTCCAGGCACCGCACCATGTGGGCCTCGGGTGACTACCCGGGCATGGTCGAGACGTGGTTGCTCCCCCTCGGGCCGAGACTCGTCGAGGCAGCCCGCGTCACCTCCGGCCAGCGCGTCCTGGACGTCGGTGCCGGCACGGGCAACGCGTCCCTGCCGGCAGCGGCCACGGGGGCGAGGGTCACCGCCGTCGACCTCACTCCCGAGCTGCTGGACGCAGGGCGGCTGCGCGCCGAGGCGCAGGGGTTCGACCTGGAGTGGGTGGAGGCCGACGCCGAGCACCTGCCCTTCGAGGACGCCTCCTTCGACGTGGTGATGTCCTCGATCGGCGTGATGTTCGCCCCCCACCACCAGGAGGCCGCCGACGAGCTCGTGCGCGTGTGCCGGCCCGGCGGGACGATCGCCCTGCTGAGCTGGACGCCCGAGGGCGTGGTGGGCGGGCTCTTCCGCACCATGAAGCCCTTCGCCCCGGCGCCCCCGCCCGGAGTGCAGCCGGCGCCGCTGTGGGGCACCGAGGAGCACCAGCGCGCCCTGCTGGGTGATCGGGTGGCGGTGGACTCCGCCAGCCGGGGCACCCTCGAGGTCACCGCCTTCGGCACGCCGCGCGAATTCGCCGAGCATTTCAAGGCGTCCTACGGCCCCACGATCACCGTCCGCAGGAACGCCGAGGGCGAGGGCCGTGCCGAGGAATTCGACCAGGCGTTCCAGGCCTTCTTCGACGAGGCGAACGTGGGGACCGAGGACCGGGCGCGCTTCGAGATCGAGTACCTGCTGACGGTGGCCACCCGGAGGTAACCGAGGCCGGCCTACCCCGGGACGGTGACGTTCCGGATGGTCATCTCGACGGTGTCGAAGGTGAGGTCGAGCATGGCCTCGAGCTGTTCGCGGACTCCGACGACCACCTCCGTGGTGCGGGTGACGTCCGCGTGGGGGGACAGGAAGCACTCGATCCACAGCCGCGGTGCGCGCCGGGGGCCGTCGATGCGGACGAGGGCGTCCTCGACGTCCCGGTGCGTCATCAGTCCGGTGGCCGCGGCCTGGGCGATCTTGGCGCACCGTTGCTCCGCCGCGGCGCCGGGGCCGGTGGGGCGGCCGGCCGGGGAGGCCTCACCGCCCGGGGTGAGACCGGGGCATGCACGTGCATTCGTCATCCGGGGAACTCCTGGGGTCTGCGATCGTTCTCGCGTCGTCTGTAGGTTCCTCCCCGATCTGTTGCGCGGCCTGAGAGTTTCCATCCCACCCGGGCGGGGCGGGACTTGCTCCTTCGGCGAGCACGGCGAAGACCGCGCTACTTTCCAGATGTGCCTCGGTGCGGCGGTGCGGGGGCCTGAGAGTTTCCCGGGAGGAATTGCTCCTACGGCGCCCGACCGGTGGTGCCGGACGGGACTCTCCCGCCACACCTCAACGGCAACGGCTATTCTGCTGTGATTGCGATCACAGTGTAGTCAGGCATTTGATTTGTATGCAAAATATGCCGTGAATCTCGTCACACGGGGTCATCCGGGCCGTTGCCGGGAACGCCGGGTGGTCGGGGGCCCTTCCAGTGCCACGACCGGCGCGCCTACGCTGGGGGCGACCCACAGCCCATCCCAGGGAGGGGACGTGCCGGAATTCCAGGACAGATACGACGCCGGTGCCCAGCTCGCAGCGCGGCTCGCCCCGCGCTGGGCCGGGCACGCCGACGTCGTGGTGCTGGGCCTGCCCCGCGGCGGGGTGCCGGTCGCGGAAGTGGTGGCCCGGGAACTGCGCGCACCGCTGGACGTGATCATGGTCCGCAAGCTGGGGGTGCCCTCCTACCCGGAGCTCGCGATGGGTGCCATCGGTGAGCAGGGCGTCCGGCTCCAGGACGAGGGCACCATCCGGCACTTCGGGGTCACGCAGGAGCAAGTGGCGCTGGTCGAACGCCGCGAGCAGCAGACCCTGGACCGCCGGGCGCGGCTCTTCCGTGCCGGCCGGGAGCCGCTGGACCTCACGGGCAAGACCGCGATGATCGTCGACGACGGCATCGCCACGGGCTCCACCGCCCGGGTGGCCTGCAGAGTGGCCCGGGCCCTCGGGGCGGCGCGCGTGGTGCTGGCCGTGCCGGTTGCCTCGCGGACCACCGTGGACTCGATGCTCATGAGCCGCGAGGCCGACGAGATCGAGGTACTGGCCACCCCCCGGGGCTTCCGGGCCGTCGGGGCCCACTACCGGGACTTCGCCGCCGTCGACGACGAGACGGTCGCGGCGATCCTGTCCCGCGGTAGCTGAACCCCGGCCCGTCGCGACCGGGTGTTCCCGGACGCGACGGCCCTCCCTACTGTGGGACGAGGAGAGGGCGCCAGCGACCCCTGCGGCGCCGACGGAAGGACCATCCATGCGCATCGTCATCACGCAGAACATGACCCTGGACGGGCGGATCGAGATGCTCGACGACTGGTTCGACCCCGCCGACCAGGACCCGGAACTGGTCGGGGAGATGCGGCGCCAGACGGCCGGCGAGGACGTGCTGCTGCTGGGCCGGCAGACCTTCGAGGACCTCCGCGGCTACTGGCCGCACCGGGCGGATGACACCACCGGAGTGGCCGAGGCCCTGGACCGGGCGGACAAGCGCGTGGTCTCCGCCACCCTGACCGACCCGCAGTGGGAGAACACGACCGTCATCGGCGGCGACCCCCTCCAGGCCGTCCGGGAGCTGCGGCGGCAGGACGGCCGTGACGTGGTCGTCACCGGGAGTATCCACCTGGCGCACACCCTGATCGAGGCGGCGCTGGTGGACGAGTTCCGCATGTTCACCCACCCGGCCTGGCAGGGCCGCGGGCGGTCCTTCTTCCCGGACGGTTTCGATGCCCCGCGGCTGCGGCGCATCGACGGCAAGGTCTTCCCCCACGGGGTGGTGTACGCCGCCTACGAGCTGGCCGGACTGGCCCACGGTGACGGTCCCGGGGGCACCGCGCTCGCCGGACTCGGCTCGGAACAGGAGGACTGAACGATGGGCAAGCTCATCTACTCGGTGATCGCCTCCCTGGACGGGTACATCGCCGACGAGGCGGGGGACTTCTCCTGGGCCATGCCGGACGCCGAGGTGCACCAGTACGCCAATGACGAGCTGGCCGGCGTCGCCGTCCACCTCTACGGACGCCGGACCTACGAACTGATGACCCCGTGGGAGAACGACCCGGAACTGGCCGCGTCCGCACCGGTGACCGCCGAGTTCGCGCGGGCATGGCAGCGGGCGGACAAGGTGGTCTACTCCTCGACGCTGGACAGGGCCAGCACCCGGCGCACCACGCTGGAACGTCACTTCGATCCCGCGACCGTGCGCCGGCTGAAGGCCGAGGCGGCGGGCGACCTGCTGATCGGTGGTCCGACCATCGCCGCCTATGCCCTGCGCGCCGGGCTCGTGGACGAGGTCAGCCAGGTACTGCTGCCGATCGTCATCGGCGGGGGACTGGCGGTGTTCCCGGCCGGGCTGGGCCTGGACCTCGAGCTCATCGGTGAGCAGCGGTTCGCCGGCGGGGCCGTGGCCCTGAGGCACAGGGTGGACCGGATACGGGACTGAGCCGTACCCTTGACTGCCATGAGGTCCTGAGTCCCCTCCGTCCCGCGCCCGAGGCTGCGTCCGAGCCGCCCGGCGGGATCCGACCGACCGCCCCAGGACCGTCATGACCTCCTCGACCCCTCGTCCCTCGCGGCCCTCTGCCGCACGGCTGGCCGCCGCCTCGACCCTCAGCGGCGCCGATCACCTCGTGGTGGACGGCGTCTCCCGGTCCTTCGCGGACCACCGCGTCCTGACCGACATCAGCTTCACCGTCTCCTCGGGTGAGCGCGCCTGCCTCATCGGTGAGAACGGCACCGGCAAGACCACCCTGCTGCGCATCATCGCCGGCCTCGACGACGACCACGCCGGCCGGATCAGCGCGCCCGGCAGCACCGGGCTCTATCACCAGCAGCCGGCCTTCGAGCTGACCCTGTCCGTGGAGCAGGTGCTGGCCCAGGCCACCGCGCCGCAACGGCACCTCGTGGAGGAGGTCGCCCGGCTCGCGGAGGCGCTCGCCGTGGGGCAACGGCCGCCCGGTGCCCGGCTCGTGACGGCCTATGACCGCGCCCTGGCCGAGGCCGCCCGCACCCGGGCCTGGGACGTGGGGCACGTCGTCGACCGGGTCGTCGAGGGCCTGGGCCTGGCCGGGGTCCCCCGGGACCGGCGGGCCGGTGAGCTGTCCGGTGGCCAAGTGTCCCGGTTGTCGCTGGCCTGGCTGCTGCTTCGGCGCCCGGACACCCTGTTGCTGGACGAGCCGACCAATCACCTCGACGACCGCGGCACCGCCCTGCTCGTGGACCTGCTCGCCGGTTGGTCCGGACCGGTGCTCATCGCCAGTCATGACCGCGCCTTCCTCGACGAGGCGGCCACCAGCCTGCTCGACCTGGATCCCGCCCCGGGGCCCCACCGGGACGCCGGTGCGGCCGGCGGGGACGGGGACGGTGCGGACGGGAACGGCAGGGGTGCCGGCGTGGGCGTCACCCGGTTCGGCGGCACCTACACCCAGTACCTGCTGCACCGGATCGATGAGCGTGCCCGCTGGGAACGGCGCTACCGGGAGGAACAGGAGGAATTGCGGCGGCTGCGGCGCCAGATGGCACAGAACCACACGGTCGGCCACGCGGACCGCCCGCCGCGCACCGAGGGGAAGATGGCCCAGAAGTTCTACTCCGACCGCAACGCCACGGTCGTGCGGCGCCGGGTCAACGACGCCGCCACCGCGCTGGCCCGCCTCGAGCGGGCCCAGGTCCGCAGGCCCCCGCCCGTGCTGCGCTTCACCGGCCTCGACGCGGCCACGGCGGGAGGCGGGCCGGACGGCCGCGGTGACCGGCCGGCGTCGTCCGCACCGGTGCTGGCGGCCACCGGGGTGGGACTCGCCGGGCGGCTCGCCCCGGTGTCCGTGGCGCTGGGCGCGCGGTCCCGGTTGCTGGTCACCGGCCCGAACGGGGCGGGCAAGACCACCCTGCTGCGGATCCTGGCCGGTGACCTGGAACCCGACGCCGGCTCGGTCTCGGCCCGGTCCGACGGGGCCGGGGGGCGGTCGGTCGGGATGCTCGGCCAGGAACCCAGGACCATGGACCCGGACGAGACCGTGGCGGAGGCGTACCGGGCCGCCGTCGGCATCGAGACGGCCGAGCGGGTGCCCCTCGGCACGTTCGGACTGCTGACCGCACGAGACGAGGGCCAGCCGGTGGGCGTGCTGTCCGTGGGGCAGCGCCGGCGCCTGGACCTGGCCATGCTGCTCGCCGATCCGCCGGAGGTGCTGCTGCTGGACGAGCCGACCAACCACTTCTCGCTGCTGCTGGCCACCCGGCTGGAGGCCTCGGTCCCGGACTACCCGGGCGCCGTGGTGATCGCCAGCCATGACCGTTGGCTGCGCTCGGGGTGGCGGGGGGAGCGGCTGGAGCTCAGCCTTCCCAGTGGGCCGGGGAACTGAGCACAATATCCTCATGAGCACACTCGCCGAGACCTGGGGCCGTCATTCCGAACCACTGACCGACGTCATCAACTCCGTCACCGACTGGCAGGCGCAGAGCCCGTGCGAGGGCTGGACCGCCGCGGACATCGTGGACCACCTGATGCAGAGCCACCGGGAGTTCATGGGCCGGCAGGGACGCGAGATCCCGCTGGTGCCCGGCACCCCGGCCGAGCAGTGGAACCACCACGTCGCCGCCATGTCGGCCCTGGTCGGCGACGAGGACCTGGTGTCGCGGCCCCTGGAGACCCCCTTCGGTGACTCGACGGTCGGCCAGGTGCTCATGGACTTCTACGGGATGGACCTGATCGTGCACCGGTGGGACCTGGCCACCTCCCAGGGACAGGACCACCGGCTCACCGAGGAGGAACTGGCCGAGGTGGACGCCGCCGTGGACGGTTACGGTGAGGCGGCCTATGCCCCGGGCATCTTCAAGAAGGGGGTCGAGGTGCCCGCAGATGCCTCCCGCCAGGAACAGGTTCTCGCCCGGACGGGCAGGACGGTCCGGGCGGACCACCGCTGAACGGTGCCGGGCCGGGGGACCGAGCGGCTGGCCCTTGACCACGGTCGCCACCGGGTCTCTCATGGAGTCATCAGAGGGGCTTGCGCCACACGTCTGAACAGCGGGCCGCGACCGGCGCAAGCCCAGGGGGCCGGGACCCAGGAACAGGGGATCACCATGATTCGCATGCTGCTTCAGGCCGTCATCAACGTGGTGATGGCCGCCATCGGGCTGCTGCTGGCCGGATCGCTGATCGACGGCGTCACGCTGCAGCCCTCCGGGTTCGTCGTGGCCGTGCTCGTCTTCGTGATCGGGCAGGCCGTCCTGGGCCCGTTCGTGTTCAACATGGCCCGGCAGTATGCGTCGGCCATCCTCGGCGGCGTGGGCCTGGTGTCCACCCTGCTGGCCCTCTGGATCGCGACCCTCTTCCCGGAGGGACTGGTCATCTCCGGCGTCACGGCCTGGGTCCTGGCCACCCTGCTGGTCTGGATCGTCACGGCTCTCGGTACGTGGATCCTGGGCTACCTCGTGCTCACCCGCTGGTGGGACAAGAGGGTCGAGAAGAAGAACATCCGCCGGGCCGTGGCCTGAACGCCACCACCTGGCGCGGGCCACAGGACACGGACCGTCCATGAGCGTGCTCGGGGCGCCCGCCGACTGGCCGCGGTTACGACCGTGGACGCTGCTGCGGCCGATCCTGACCGGGGCGGCCCTGCTGACTGTCTACTACCTGCTGCCCCTGGACCGCGGCGGCAGCCTCACCTGGTTCGTGGTGGGCCTCACCGCCCTAACCGTGCTGGTCATCTGGCAGGTTCGGGCCGTGATGAACGCACCGTCGCCGCGGTTGCGCGCCGTGGAGTCGTTGGCCACCTCGATCCCGCTGTACATCGTGCTGTTCGCCGGCTCCTACTACACGATGTCCGGACGGGACGCCGACGCCTTCACCGAGCCGCTGGACCGCACCGACGCCCTGTACTTCACCATCGCCACGTTGGCCACGGTCGGGTTCGGGGACATCGCCGCGGTCTCGGAACCCGCACGGGCCGCCGTCATCGTGCAGATGGTGACCGGGGTGGTGCTCCTCGGGGTGGTCATCAAGGTCTTCCTCGGAGCGGTGCAGATCGGCCTGCGCCGTGCCCAGGGCGCACCCGCTGCACGGGACGACGGTCCCTCGAACCCCGCCGCCGATCCCGATGACGGGGCCCCTCCCCGGGCGTGAGGGAGGGAGGAGGGACAGGGACGGTGCGGTGGTCACTCCGGGGCGAAGGCCTGCCGAAGCGCGTCCTCGTCCTCACGGCTGAGGTTCGTCTCCACCAGCTCGAACCTGGTGCCGGCGAAGTGCTCCGTCACCCGGTCCATGACCGCGCCACTCGTCAGCAGGAACAGCGCCGACGTGCCCGGGGTCACCGTCTCACGGATGCGCTTGATGAAGGAGTCGTCGATGCCCACATCGGCCAGGGAGCCGCTGAGCCCGCCTACCGCGGCACCCACTGCCGCGCCCAGCAGGGGCACGAAGAAGATGAGGCCGAAGAGGAATCCCCAGAATGATCCGCCCAGGGCGCCCACGCCGGCCATGTTGTGCAGTTGACGTGTCTTGGGCTTCTTGGCGTCGGTTGCCCAGGAGACGACCGCCGCGTCATGTACCTTGATGAGCTCCTGGGACTGCAGGTTCAACAGAGTGCTCTCCGCCTCCTCCGCCCCGGTTTCACTGTCGAACTTCCATACGGTAAGCGTTGCCACAGCAGGACCTTTCGCCACGGGAGGTCCCGGAGGTCGAGACCCGCCCCCATCCTGCGCCGGTGCGTGGGGGCACGTCTACGGTCCGGAGGCCTGCTTCTCTCCCCGGGGGCGTCCGGGCCAGGGGCGGTGAGGCCTGTGGGGCTCCCGGGGCGTGAGGGGCCGGTGCGCGGGGGCGGACCCTGTCCGGGTTGCTAGTGTTAGCAGCTGGTTGCTAACTTTGTTAACGCAGGCAGGGAAATTGCTGCCATATGCATCAACATAAGGAGACATCATGGCTGCTGACACCAACAACGCCACCCCCACCGCCGCCCAGGCCAAGGCCAACGAGGCCGCCAACAAGGCGAACGTCGAGCAGGCCAAGGCCAAGGCCGCCGCCGAGCAGGCCAAGACCGCCGACGACGCCAAGGCCAACGCCGAGCAGGCCAAGGCCAACGAGGCCGCCAACAAGGCCAACGTCGCCCAGGCCAAGGCCAAGGCTGCCGCAGAGCAGGCGAAGACTGCCACCGAGTCGACCAAGACTGCTGCCCCCGCCAAGGCCGCCGCCCCCGCCAAGGCCGCCGCCCCCGCCAAGGCCGCCGCCCCCGCCAAGGCCGCCGCCCCCGCCAAGACCGCTTCGGCCAAGGCCGCCGCTCCAGCCAAGGCCGCCCCGGCCAAGGCTGCCGCTCCCGCCAAGGCTGCCGCCCCGGCCAAGGCTGCCGCTCCCGCCAAGGCTGCGGCTCCTGCCAAGGCCGCCCCGGTCAAGGCTGCCGCTCCTGCCAAGGCTGCCGCCCCGGCCGAGGCCGCTCCCACGAAGACGGCTGCCCCGGTCCAGGCTCCTGCCCCGGTCCAGACGGTCGCTCCGGTGCGGACCGTTGCTCCGGTCCCGGCCGCCGCCCCGGTCGTGAAGACTGCCGAGCCGGCCCAGCAGAAGGCCGCCGAGCTCGTGGAGCAGGCCACGCAGCGGTTCGAGGAGAACTCTGAGCGTGTGGCCGAGCTGGCCCAGGAAGCCGCCCAGCGCGCCGGGGACAACGCCGAGCGCCTCCAGGAGATCAACTCCGCCGTGGTCGATTCGTCGAAGACCGTCAGCCGCGTCGGTGTGGACACCTACCAGGCCGCAGCCAAGAACGTCTTCGACCTGCAGCGCCAGATGGTTGGCGCCGCTCGGGTCGCATGGGTCCGCGACGCGGCAGCCACCCAGATCCAGTTCGCCGAGGATGTCACCAACGCGTGGGCCAGGGCCGCCCGCGAGCTGCTGAAGTGATGTGAACGGTGCGCGAGCCTGGTCTCGCGTACCGGTGCCAGAGGGTCCTGCCGATTCCGGCAGGACCCTCTGGCGTTTCGATGACGGGCCACCGCCGCGGGTCTGATGCGGTGAGAAGCCTGTGGATCAGGACGTCGCCGTCCCGCAGGGGTGGCCCGGTCGACAGCGAGGGGCCCCGGTCGCGTCAGTCCCGCAGCAGGTCGGAGATCCAGTCGCCGAGCCCGGTGATCGTGTCGGTGGTGATGGCGTGGCCACCCGGGTCGCGGCGGGCGGTGGCGGAGGCCCCGGACTCGGTCAGCAGGTAGTGCCAGGTGCGGTCCAGGAGCTCCCGGGGGATCACCGTGTCCGTCTCGCCCTGGGCGACGTAGACCGGCACCCCGGCCAACCGGGACGGGGAGGTCGGGACGCCGGCGTCGAACGGCAGTGTCCCGTACAGGATCGCTGCGCCGGCGAACCGCTGGGGATCGGCCAGCAGGAGCCCCCCGGCGAAGGCGGCGCCGCCGCTGAAGCCGACCAGGATCACCGGACGCCCGGCCGGGGCCACGTCATCGAGCCAGAGCCGGAACCAGGCCATGACCTCGTCGAGGGACTCGGCGAGCGGGCGGCCGATGCCGCGGTTGGCAAACCAGGCGTAGCCGTTCCCGGAGCGGATCGGGGCACGGACGGCGGTGTACACCGCGCCGGCGGGAAGGTGCCGGGCCAGGTCGATGATGCCGGTCTCGTCGGCACCGCGGCCGTGCAGCAGCACGACGAGCGGACGGTCGGCCGCGTCGGGTCCGTGCCAGGTGACGGTGGGAGCGTCGAAGGCCCCGCTCACGTGCGGTCCTCCGCGGCGTCGATGGTGATGCGGCCGGCGGTGCCCACCCCGGCCCAGCGCTCGAGTTCGGCGTCGAGCTCGAGGGGCTCGACCGGGGCGGCGTGCTCGTAGGCACCCCAGTACTGCCGGGGCAACATCCACATCAGTTCGAACTCGTTGCCGTCCGGGTCCGCCCCGTAGATGCTCTTGGTGGCACCGTGGCTGGACTGGCCGGTATAGGCGTCGGCCTCGATCAGTGCCTGGCGCGCCTGGGCGAGTTCCTCGATGGTGTCCAGTTGCCAGGCCAGGTGGTAGAGCCCGACCCCGCCACGCGCCGTGGGCGCCGCGCCGGAGCCGAGGCCGAACAACCCCAGATCATGGTGATTGCCCGATCGGGGCAGCCGCAGGAACGCGGCGTTGGCGTGGGGCTCGCGGGCGGCGACCTCCATTCCGAAGACCTCGGTGTAGAACCGCTCGGCCCGCTCCAGGTCGGTGACGAACAGGACGGCATGGTTCAACCGGACGAGTGAGAGGGACATGGGATCAGACTCTTTCTGAGGTGGGGGATGCGAGGGGCCAGTCGTTGTCCGCCTCAGGGGTGAGCCTGCGGACCAGCGGGGGTCCCGCTGGATTCAGGGTCAGGCGGTGACGGCGAAGCCGGCGGTCCAGGAGACCTTCCCGGCGGCGGCCAGGGTGATCTGCAGGATGCCCATGACCTCCAGTTCCCGGGTCCGGGCTGCCCCC
>NZ_JACHNW010000010.1:0-20537 GCF_014199555.1 Micrococcus sp. TA1 | reverse complement strand
GTCGACGTCGTCGTCTCGGACACCGCCACCCCACGGGCCCACGTGGGTGGAAGTCCCCTGAACGTTGCCGTCGGCCTGGCCCGCCTGGGGGAGAACGTGCTGTTCACCGGGCGCTATGGCCGGGACGAGTACGGGGACATGGTCCGCGACCACCTGGCGCGCAACGGCGTGGACTCCGTCCTGGGCCCGGACGACACCGCGACCTCGGTGGCCACCGCCCGGCTGGACCCCACCGGGGCCGCGAACTACTCGTTTGACCTCGACTGGACGCTGCCCCCCGCCGCGGAGCTCTCCGAGCTGGTCCGCCAGGCCCTGTGCCGGGACGGGAAGAGCCGGACCCTGACGCACGTGCACGCCGGGTCCATCGCCACCATGCTCGAGCCGGGCGCCTCCACCGTCATGGAGCTGCTGTCCACCCTGGAGCCGGACGTCACCCTCAGCTACGACCCGAACTGCCGGCCCTCGATCGTCCCGGACCGCGCCCTGGCCCGGCGCCGGGCGGAGGAGTCCGTGGCGCTCGCCGACGTCGTGCACGCCTCGGACGAGGACCTGGCCTGGCTGTACCCGGACCGCCCGCTCGAGGACACCATCGTGGCGTGGCAGCGGATCGAACCGGCCATGGTGGTGGTCACCCGCGGGGCGACCTCCATCCTCTGCGCCACCGCCGCCGGCGTCTCCGAGCACCCCGTGCACCCCGTGGAGGTGGCGGACACGGTGGGAGCGGGGGACTCGTTCACCGCCGCACTGCTGATCGCCCTCAAGGACCGCGGCCTGCTCGGTGCCGACCGCCGGGAGGCGCTGCGGGGCATCAGCCCGGAGGACACGACGGCGGTGCTCGCCTACGCAGCGCGGGCGGCGGCCATCACCTCCTCCCGGCCGGGCGCCGACCCGCCCACCCGCGACGAGCTCGGCTGAACCGGCCCGGGAGTCCGGTCCGGTCCACCGGCCCCCGGCCTAGAATGGACCCATGTCCCTCCCCGATCCGGCCCTCGATCCGGCACCGCCGGTCAGGCCCGGCGGCGCCACGCGACGTCCCCGGATGATCGCCAGCGACCTGGACGGGACCATCATCGGCTATGAGCACTCCCGCACGGGGTGGGTCTCGCCGCGCACGGTGGCCGCGTTCCAGGCCGCCCATGACGCCGGAGTGCAGGTGGTCTTCGTGACCGGCCGCCCGATCCGCTGGCTGACGCCGGTGGCCGAGGGCCTCGCCCACGCCGGGCCGGTGATCTGCTCCAACGGAGCGGTGGTCTACGACCTGGTCCGTGACACCGTGCTGGAGTCCCGGCCCATGATGCTCGACACCGTCCTGGAGGCCCGGGCCATGATCGCCGCGCTGGACCCCTCGGCGTCCTTCGGCGTGGAGACCCTCGACGGGTTCCACCTCGACGCCGCCTTCATGGACCGCCTGGACGAGGACTCTCCTGCCGAGCTCGCCCGGGGCATCCACGTCGGCCGGTCCCTGGACGAGGTGCTGCCCCCGGAACCGGAGGTGGTGAAGTTCCTGGCCAAGACGCGCAGCAGCGAGCCGGACGCCTTCCTGGCCGAGGTGCGGTCCCTGCTCGGCGAACTGCTGGCCGTCACCCACTCCGCCCCCGGCGTCGCCCTGCTGGAGATGTCCCGCCCGGACGTGAACAAGGCCAGCACCCTGGAGGACTTCGCCGCCCGGCACGGGATCTCCGCCCAGGAGGTGGTCGCCTTCGGGGACATGCCCAACGACCTGGAGATGATCCACTGGGCCGGGACCGGGTACGCCGTGGCCTCCGGGCACCCGCTGCTGCTGGAGGCCGCCGACGCCACCACCGATGCCTGCGACGACGACGGCGTGGCCGCGATCATCGAGCACCTGCTCACCCTGGACTGACCCCGCACCCGCTGCCGTTAGGGTGATGACCGTGAAGCCCCCCAGCCTGCCGCAGTACCTGAAGGACTCGTTGCCCGGCCGCCGGGGCTGGCCCCTGGCCTTCGCCCACCGGGGCGCGGACACCGCCCGGGAGAACACCCTCGCCGCCTTCCGCGCCGCCGTGGAACGCGGCTACGGCTATCTCGAGCTGGACGTGCGCACCACGCGGGACGGCGTGCTCATGGTCTTCCACGACGAGGTGCTGGACCGCGTCACCACCGGTACCGGCCGGGTCTCCGACCACACGTGGGAGGAACTGGCCCGGGTCCGCGTCATCGATCCCGCCCTCACCGGGGCCGCCGCCGGGACCCCCGGGGCCGCCGCGTCCGAGGCCCCGGAGGGTGAGCACCTGCTGCGCTTCGAGGACCTGCTGACCGAGTGGGACGACGTCCGCCTCAACGTGGACCTCAAGGACGACGCGGCGGCCGAGGCGATCGCCCGGATCGTGGCGCGCCATGACGCCTGGGACCGCGTGCTGGTCGCGTCCTTCCACGACTCCCGCCGCCGCAGGTTCACCCGGGCGTCCGGGCGGGCCGTGGCGATGTCCGGCGGGGCGCTGGCGGTCGGGGCCCTCGTGCTCACCGCCCCGCTCGGCCTGACGCGGTTCGTCGCCCGCCGGCTGGCCCACGTCCACTGCGTGCAGGTCCCGGTGAGGCAGGGGCCGATCACGGTGGTCACCCCGCGGTTCGTCTCGCGCTGCCAGGCCGCGGGACTGCAGGTCCACGTCTGGGTCGTGGACGAGCCGGCGGAGATGGAACGGTTGATCGCCCTGGGCGTGGACGGACTGATGACCGATGACGTCGAGGCCCTGGCCGCGGTGATGGCGGCACGTGGTTTCTGGCCCCAGCGGTAGGCCGCTACCGTGGGAGGATGCCTGAGATTCCCGACGCCGTCCAGGACCAGACGATGAGACTCGCCCCGGGCTCCGAGCAGCCCCTCGACGAACCGGGAGCCGGCCTGCCGGTGCCCGCCGGCCCCGCCGTGGCCATGGGAACGGAGGCGCCGGCCGACGCCGTCGGGCGCATGCGGCAGGCCGCCACCCTGCGATTGCCGCACCCGCGCCGGTACCGGGCCGCACAGCTTAAGGGGATCCGGCGGATGCTGGAGGAGGAGGCCGACGCCATCTGCGCGGCCCTCGAGCAGGACCTCGGCAAGTCCCGCACGGAGGCCATGGTCACCGAGGTCCAGGTGACGCGCGCCGAGGCGGACCACGCCCTGCTGTACCTCACCGACTGGATGGAACCGCAGTCCGTGAAGGTCCCGCTGGCCTTCCAGCCGGCCAGTGCCAAGATCGAGGCGCGTCCGCTGGGTGCGGTGCTGGTCATCGCCCCGTGGAACTACCCGTTCCAGCTGCTCATCTCCCCGCTGGTGGCCGCCGTGGCCGCGGGCAACGCCGTGGTGCTCAAGCCCAGTGAGAAGGCCCCGGCCACGTCCGAGCTCATCGGGCGCCTCATCCCGCAGTACCTGGACCCGCGCTCGGTGGCCGTGGTGCAGGGTGGCGCCGAGACCGTCCAGGGGCTGCTGGCCGAGAAGTTCGACCACATCTTCTACACCGGCGGAGAACGGGTCGGCCGGATCGTCTACGAGGCGGCCGCCCGGCAGCTGACCCCCGTCACCCTGGAACTGGGCGGGAAGTCACCGTGCGTGGTGGCGGACGGGCGCAACTGGCCGGCCATCGCCCGGCGCATCGCCTTCGGCAAGTTCACCAACGCCGGACAGACGTGCGTGGCCCCGGACTACGTGCTCGTGGTCGGCGAGGAGACGCAGCGGCAGCTGGAGAGGCACCTGACGAAGGCCATCACCGAGTTCTACGGTGCGGACCCGCAGGCCTCCGCGGACTACGGCCGGCTCATCGACACCCAGCACGCCGAGCGACTGGCCGGCCTGCTGCAGGACGCGCTCGAGCCCGGGGAGGGGCGCGCCCCGGCGCGGCTCGTGCACGGGGGCCGGGCCGACGTGGCGGACAGGTACCTCGAGCCGACCGTGCTGGCGGACGTCTCCGCGGACAGCGCGCTGATGGCCGAGGAGATCTTCGGGCCCATCCTGCCGATCCTGCGCGTGGACACCGTGGAGGAGGCGATCGAGTTCATCAACGCCCGGCCGCATCCGCTGGCCGCCTACCTGTTCACGGACAAGCCCCGTTACCACCGCGCGTTCGAGGAGCGCGTGACCGCCGGCGGGATGGCCTTCGACGTCACGCTGATGCACGTGGGCCTGCCGACCCTGCCGTTCGGCGGCGTGGGGCCCTCGGGGATGGGCTCGTACCACGGGCGTGCCGGGTTCGAGACGTTCTCCCAACTGCGCCCGGCCCTGACGAAGACCGACCAGGTGGACACCCTCAAGGCCGTCTACCCGCCCTACACCTGGACCAAGCGCCAGGCGATCAAGCGCCTGCTCTGACGCTCAGGCGATGACCGCGTCCACGATCGCCTTCGCCTCGGCCTGGACCTGGGCCAGGTGCTCGGCGGAGACGAACGACTCGGCGTAGATCTTGTAGACGTCCTCGGTGCCGGAGGGGCGCGCGGCGAACCAGGCGTTCTGCGTGGTGACCTTCAGCCCGCCGATGGGCGCCTCGTTCCCGGGCGCCTCGGTCATCGTGGCGATGATCCGCTCCCCGGCCAGGGTGTCCGCGGTGACGTCCGCCGGGGACATCCGCTTCAGCTTGGCCTTCTGCTCCGCGGTGGCCGGGGCGTCGATGCGGGCGTACACCGGGTCCCCGTACCGCGCGACGAGGTCCGCGTAGTACCGGGACGGCGACGTGCCCGTCACCGCCCGGATCTCCGCGGCCAGCAGGCACAGCAGGATCCCGTCCTTGTCCGTGGACCACGGGGTCCCGTCGAAGCACACGAAGGACGCCCCGGCGGACTCCTCCCCGCCGAAGACACCCGTCCCGTCCAGCAGGCCGGGCACGAACCACTTGAAGCCCACCGGCACCTCCACGAGGTCCCGGTCCAGCCCCGCGGCCACCCGGTCGATCATCGAGGAGGAGACGAGCGTCTTCCCGACGCCGGCCCCGGCCGGCCAGTCGTAACGGTGCCGGTAGAGGTAGTCGATCGCCACGGAGAGGAAGTGGTTCGGGTTCATCAGCCCGCCGTCCGGGGTGACGATGCCGTGGCGGTCGGCGTCCGCGTCGTTGCCGGTGGCGATGTCGAACGGCGCCGCAGCGTCCGGTCCCGGCACGTCCGCGTCGGCGCCGGGACCGGACGCGGAACCGGCGTCGGGCCGCATCCGCCCGATCAGCGAGGCCATGGCGTTCGGCGACGAGCAGTCCATCCGGATCCTGCCGTCCCAGTCCAGGGTCATGAACGCCCACTGGGGGTCGACGTCCGGGTTCACGACGGTGAGGTCCAGTCCGTGGCGCTCGGCGATCTCGCCCCAGTACTCCACCGAGGCCCCGCCCATGGGGTCCGCGCCGATGCGGACCTTCGCCCGGCGGATGGCGTCCAGGTCCACGACCTTCGGCAGGTCGGTGACGTAGCGGTCCCGGAAGTCATAGGTGCCCAGCGCCTCGTGGCGCCGCGCCTCGGCCAGCGGGATGCGCCGGACCTCCGCCAGGCCCCCGGCCAGCAGCTCGTTGGCGCGGTCCGCGATCCAGTCCGTGGCGTCGGTGTCCGCGGGGCCGCCGTGGGGCGGGTTGTACTTGAAGCCGCCGTCGGCGGGCGGGTTGTGGGAGGGCGTGATGACGATGCCGTCGGCCAGGTCCTGCCCGTGGGTGCGGTAGTCGTTGAGCACCAGGATGGCGTGGGAGACGGCCGGGGTGGGGGTGTAGCCGTCCCGGGAGTCGATCAGCGTGCGTACCCCGTTGCCCATGAGCACCTCGAGCGCGGTGTCCTGGGCCGGCCCGGACAGGGCGTGGGTGTCCCGGCCCATCAGCAGCGGGCCGGTGATCCCCTGGGCGGCGCGGTACTCGACGATCGCCTGCGTGATGGCGGCGATGTGGTCCTCGTTGAAGGAGGTCTTCAGGGACGAGCCGCGGTGGCCGGAGGTGCCGAAGGAGACCCGCTGCGCCGGGTCCGCGGGGTCCGGATGACGCTCGGCGTAGGCCGCCAGCAGGGCGTCCAGGTCGACGAGGTCTTCGGGGAGGGCCACGGTGCCTGCCCGTTCGGCGGCGGGCGCAGGGGTCTGAGCGTTCATGGCACCACTGTTCCACGAACGCGTGACCACAGGTAGCCGACCGGTGAACATGACCGACGGCGCGGGGACGGCCGGCAGGTGGTGCTGGGGTACGCCCTACCGTTGTCACCCGGTCCCGGGGAGCGGAAAATCGGGTCATGTCCACAGCACGCGTGACCGGGGACGGGCTCACGGTGGGAGCCGCCGCCCCGGGACCGGACGTCGTTCCCGCCCCGGCCATCGCACCCGTTCCGGCCGGGGACGCCGACATCCGCGGGGCGCTGTTCCCCATGGACGAGTACGCCCAGCGGCTGCTGTCGGTGCGCGAGAGGATGGACCGGCAGGGCCTGAGCGCCCTGATGGTCGTGGACCCGGCGAACATCTTCTACCTCACCGGCTATGACGCGTGGTCGTTCTACACCCCGCAGGTCCTCTTCATCCCCCTGGACGGGCCCATGCTGTTGTTCCTGCGGGAGATGGACGCCCTGGGTGCCTTCCGCACCAGCTGGCTGCCCATGGACCAGGTCCTGGGCTATCCGGAACGCTACGTGCACCAGCCCCGGATCCACCCCTTCGACTGGGTCGCCGACGCCCTGCGCCGGCGCGGTCTGGTCGAACCGGCCGCCCGGGGAGGCGTGGGCCTGGAGATGGACGCCCACTTCTTCGCGCCGAAGGCCTACCAGGCGCTCCTGCGGGGGATTCCGGAGTGGTCCCTCGTGGACTGCTTCGAGCTGGTCAACTGGGTGCGGGCGGTGAAGTCGGATGCCGAGATCCGGTACATGCGCCTCGCGTCCCGGGTGACCACGGTGTCGATGCAGGAGGCCATCGACGCGATCGAGCCGGGAGTGCCCCAGAACCAGGTGGCCGCGCACATCGCCGCCGCCCAGGCCGCGGGCACCGAGGACGCGTGGGGTGACTTCCCCGCCATCGTCCCGATGCTGCCCACCGGCGGGTCCGCGGACACCCCGCACCTGACCTGGTCCGATCGCGTGCTGCGGGAGGGTGACGCCGTGGCCGTCGAGCTGGCCGGGGTGCACCGCCGGTACCACGTGCCCCTGGCCCGCACGGTCGTGCTCGGCACGCCGTCGCCCGAACTGCTGCTGCTGGAGGAGGCGGTCGGAGCCGGGCTGCAGGACATCCTCGACGTCGCCGCCCCCGGCGTCCCCGTCCGGGAACTGTCCCGGACGTGGACCCGGACCCTGGCGGGGTACGGGCTGGAGAAGCCCAGTCGCCTCGGGTACTCCATCGGGGTCGGCTTCCCGCCGGACTGGGGGGAGCGGACCATCAGCATCCGTGCCGAGGACGAGAACGTGCTGGCGGAGAACATGACGTTCCACCTGATCTGCGGGATGTGGATGACCGGCTACGGCTACGCGGCCTCGGAATCGATCCGCATCACGGACACCGGCGTCGAGGCCTTCACGCAGTTCCCCCGGCTCATCCTGCGGAAGTGAGCTCCGCCCCCGGTCCGGCGCCACCGGGCGGCCGGGGCGGCCCGGCTGGTTGAATAGGCGGCAGGGGCCGACGAGACGACCGTCAGGCCGGCCCGGGACCGCAGGAGGAACACCGATGTCGCTGCCCCGTTGGGTGCACCTGGGACACCCGGGCCGGATCACGGACACGGGCGAGGGCGAACGCGGGGAAGCGGACGGCGTGGCGGCCCCCTGCCTGGTGCGTGCCGCCACCGCCTCCCACGGCTCGGCGGAGCCCATGCTGGAGGCCCTCGGGGACCTGCCGGCCCAGGAGCTGCCCCGGCCGGGCGGCGGGGACACCCGCGCCCTGTGGGAGCTCCTCGCCTCCGTGGCCGCGGTGGACCTGGTGGCCGCCCGCGTGCTCGAACCCCACCTGGACGCCGTGGCGATCCTGGACCAGGCCGGGGTGCCGGCCCCGCACGGTGTCCTGGGCGTCTACGCCTCCGAGTCCGGGGGGCAGACCCCCGTCGCCCACCGGACCCGCCCCGGACACGCCGACGGGCCCGGTCCCTGGGCGCTGGACGGCACCAAGCCGTGGTGCTCCCTGGCCGGGCGCTGCTCGGCCGCCGTCGTGACCGCCGCCCTGCCCGACGGCGGCCGGCAGGCCTTCCTCGTCGACCTCCGCCACCCCGGCGTGCACCCCGGGGCGGGCAGCTGGCCCGCCCTGGGGCTGGCCGCGATCGACAGCGGTCCGCTCACCTTCGAGGCGGTCCCGGCCCTGCCGGTGGGCGGCCCGTCCTGGTACCTGGACCGGCCCGGGTTCGCCTGGGGCGGGATGGGGGTGGCCGCCGTGTGGTTCGGCGGTGCCGTGCACCTGTACCGCACGCTGGCGGCCTCGGCGGCCCGCCGGGAACCGGACCAGTTCGCGCTCGCGGCACTGGGGCGCGTGGACCGCCTGCTGTCCTCGGTGTCTGCCCAGCTGGCCGCGGCCGCCGACGCCATCGACGCCGGCGACCTGACCGGGCCCGCCGCAGAGCTCGAGGCGTACCGGCTGCGGGGCGCCGTGGCGCAGGTCTGCACCGAGGTGATCGACGTCGTCGGACAGGCCACCGGTCCCGGGCCCCTCACCGGGGACGCCGACCACGCCCGGGCCGTGGCCGACCTGCAGGTCTACGTCCGCCAGCACCATGCCGGGCGCGACGACGCCCGGCTCGGCGCCCTGATCCTCACGGCGGTGCGGCCATGACGTTCTCGCACCTGGACGCCGGGACGCCCGAGGGGCACTGGCAGGCCGCCGGGGTGTCCGGTGTGCGGGAGGCCCCGGGTCGCGGACGGCTGCCGGCGGAGACGTTGCTGGTGGTCGTGGCCGCCCACCCCGACGACGAGACCCTGGGCGCCACCGGGCTGATCCGCTCGGTGCTGGGCGCCGGCGGGAGCGTGCGGGTGGTGATGGCCAGCCTGGGGGAGCGGTCCCATCCGGACTCCCCGACCCACACCCCGGAGCAGCTGATCGCGGTGCGCCGGGCCGAACTGGCCTCCGCCCTCGAGGCGCTGGGGACCGGCCACCGGGACCGCATCGAGCTGGTCGGGCTCGGCCTGCCGGACGGGGACGTGGCCGCGCACACGGACCGGGTGCGGGCCGTCGTCGTGGACCTCCTGGACGGGCACACCGGGCCGGCCGTGCTGGCCACCCACTACCGCGCCGACGGGCACGCCGACCACGACGCCCTCGGCCACGTGGTGTCCGCCCTGGCCGCGGACCGGGGCCTGGACCTGTACGAATTCCCGATCTGGTTCTGGCACTGGGCCGACCCCGCGCGCGACCCGGACTGGCGGGACTGGGTGCGCTGGCCGCTGGCGGCGGAGGCCCGGGCCGCCCGCCGGGACGCCCTGGCGGCCCACGCCAGCCAGGTGGAGCCGCTCTCCCCGGCTCCCGGGGACGAGGCCATCCTGGGCCCGGGGATGCTCGAGCACTTCGTCGGCCGGTCCTTCGACGTCTACCGGTACACGGCGCCGGAGGCCGCCGCGGGGGCCGGCACAGCGTCCACAGCGTCCACAGCGTCCACAGCGTCCGCGTCATCCGCAGCGTCCCCGTCGGCCCGGGCGACCGAGGTCTTCGACCGGCTCTACCGCGAGCGGGAGGATCCCTGGGGATACCGGAGCAGCTGGTACGAACGGCGCAAGCGGCTGGTCACCCTCGCGGCCCTGCCGCGCGAGCGCTACGGCACCGTCCTGGAGGCGGGAAGCTCGATCGGGGTGCTCACCGGCGACCTGGCCGAGCGCGCCGAGCGGGTCATCGGCCTGGAGGCCTCGGGCGTGGCGATCCGGGAGGCCCGCCGGGCCCTGGCCGGGCGATCCGGGGTGACCTTCGAGCAGGTGGTGCTGCCGGACCAGTGGCCGAACCGGCTGCCCGGTGGAGGCCCGGCCGACCTGGTGGTGCTCTCCGAGATCGGGTACTTCCTCTCCGCCCCCGAACTGGAGCGGTTGCTGGACCACCTCGAGCGGTCCCTGGCCCTGTCCGGCCACCTCGTGTCGTGCCACTGGCGCCAGGAGGTGGAGGAATGGCCCCTGGACGGGGACGAGGTCCACGAGAGGGTCGCCGCGGACCCCCGGTTCCGGCTGGTCTCGCGCCATCTCGAGCAGGACTTCGTGGTGGATGTCCTCACCCGTGCCTCCGCCGCGGACAGGGTGGCCGTGGTGGTCCCGGCGCGCAACGAGGAGGACCTGCTGCCGGGGTGTCTCCAGGCGCTGGCCCGGGCGGCCGACCGCTGGGAGGAGGTCCACGCGCAGGGGTCCGTCCAGGTGGTGGTGGCCCTGGACGACTGCACCGATGCGACGGCGCACCGGGCTGAGGCCGTGGTGGCGGGCGATCCCCGCTTCCACGTGATGGACCTGGCTGACGAGGCGTCCCCTGCGGGGGCGCCGGCCTCGGGGCCCGCGAACGTCGGCCGCGCCCGGGACCTGGGCCTGCGGCGGGCGGTGGAGCTGTTGTCCCGGTCCGGCGGGGCCCAGCGGACCTGGGTGGCCAGCACGGATGCGGACACCGTCGTTCCCCCGGACTGGCTGGTGGCCCAGACGGCACTGGCCGCGCGGGAGGACGGCCCGGTCGTGGTGGCCGGGACGGTCGGGCTGGATGCCTCGGGGGTGGACCCGCAGGTGCTGCGGCGCTGGTTGCGGGACTACACGCACGGCGAGGACCACGGGCACGTCCACGCAGCCAACCTGGGCCTGTCCTGGGAGGCGTATGAGCGCCTGGGGGGCTTCCCCCACACGGCCGAGCACGAGGACGTCGCGCTCGTCGAGGCGGCGCGGGCCGCCGGGGTGCCGGTGCTGGCCACGGACCGGATCCGGGCGGTGACCTCGGGCCGCACGACCGGGCGCACGGCCGGCGGCTTCGCCGGTTACCTGCGGGGACTGGTCACGGACGCCGGGTGATCACGTCGATCAGTGCGTCCAGGTCCGGATCCCGGCGCCGTCCGTCCTCGTCGTAGCTCGCCGACCCGTCCCCGCACGTCACCGTCCACTGGAAGGCGTCGCGCACCCGTCCTCTCGCCCCCCGGCCGGGAGACGGCCCGGATCCGGGCCGGTCGGGACGCCGGGAGGCCTCCCCCGGGTGCGCGGCCGGGGCGAGCCCGGAGATCCGGCGGGCGGCCCGCGCGGCCGGGGTGCCGTCGTCGGGGATCCGCGCCGTCCAGCGGCGCACCATCCCGGCCACTCCACCCGAGCGCGACACCGTGACCTCGAGCATGCCCGGTGCCGGGTCCGGCGTGCTGACAGCGCGGTCCTCGCTCATGACCCCAGCCTACGGAGCGGAGGCCCCCTCGGTCAGTACCCCCACCTGCGCCCAGGACTCCCGGACGATCCGGGCGGCCTCGTCCCCGAACCGGCCCTGGGCGGCCGCCACCGTCGCGCGGGCGAACCCGGCGAAGTCCACGTCCCGTGGCAGGTCCTGCGAGGTCACCACGTCGAACCAGACCTGCCCGGCCCGCTCCCAGGCGTGGCCGCCCAGGGACCTGGCCGCCAGGTGGAAGGCGCGGTTGGGGATCCCCGAGTTCAGGTGCACCCCGCCGTAGTCCTCCCGGGTGACGATGAACCGGTCCATGTGCTCCGGCTGCGGGTCGCTGCCCAGCCGCGGGTCGTCGTAGGCGGTGCCGGGCGCCGACATCGAACGCAGTCCCCGGGCCCGGACGCCGGCCCCGAACACCTCCGCGCCGATCAGCCACGTCGCCTGGTCCGCCGTGTGGCCCCGCACGTACTGGTCCACCAGCGCCCCGACCACGTCCGCGAAGGACTCGTTCAACGCCCCCGACTGGCCTTGGTAGTCCAGGTCCGAGGCGTACTGCATCAGGCCGTGCGCCAGCTCGTGGCCGATGACGGACAGCGAGGGCGTGAACCCCGTCAGGACCTCCCCGTCGCCGTCGCCGAAGACCAGGCGCCGCCCGTCCCAGAACGCGTTGTCGTAGCGGTGGCCGTAGTGCACGGTGGCCCGCAGCTCACGCCCGAGGCCGTCCGGTGAGGACTGCCGGAAGACCTCGGTCAGGAACCCGTGCACCGAGCCCAGGCCGTCGTAGGCCTCGTTCACCGCGGTGTCCGCCACCGGCGGAGCGCCCTCGGAGCGCACGACGACGCCCGGCAGCTCCTGCGTGCCGCGCGCGTCGGAGATGTTGCGGTCCAGGGTGCCGCCGGGGGTGGCGACACCCCCCTCCGGCCGGATCCCCCGGTGGCGGCGCTCGCGGACCTGCTGGCCCAGGTCCCGCGTCCGGCCCGCGTCCGCCGGCCGGTCCGGTGCCCCGGGTTCCGCGCCCCGCGGCGGACGGTGCGGCGGCGGGAGGAAGGGGCTGGCCGGCGGTGGAGGCTCCGGTTGCCGCGGGAGGTGCCGGGAGAGCTGCTCGAGCATGTACGGCGGCACGATGCAGTGCCGGCGGTGTACCGGCGGGCCGGGGACCTCCGTCCCCGCGGACGTCTCACAGGCTGATGTCATCGAATCCCTCCAGGGCCCGCCAGCGCCGCGCGGCGCGGGCCCCCCGGACCCGTTCACCCAGGGCCTCGGCGGGGACGCGATAGCGGTCGGCCGCGGCGAGCTGGCCCATGTCCAGGCCCGTCAGTTCGGCGATGTCCGACACCGGGACCTGGAAGGTGCGGAAGGGACCGGGCCCGGGTACCTCCTCACCGGCGCGCAGCCCGCGGCTCAGGACCCGGTCCAGTCCCTCGCCCTGGTCCAGCAGGTACCCGGTCGAGGCGAGCGTGCCCAGGGCCGGCTGCTGGTTCCAGGCCACGATCTTGAAGAACCGCCGGGGGATCCGGAACTCCCCGCGGTACTCGGGGTCGTCCTCGGCGAAGACGCAGCCGGTGAAGACGCTGATCCGCTGGCCGGCGGCCCGGGCGTGGCCCAGCACGTGGTCCTCCAGCCCGAGCCACAGCTCCTGGGACTGGTTGAAGTAGGCGGCCTGGGGGGCGCACACGGTGTAGTGGAAGGTGTCCAGGTTCGCCAGGCGGGCGGTGACGCCGTCGCCCCACGCCGGGTCGCGACGACGGACCAGGTGGCCGCGGTCCAGGTCGTTGGCGGCGTAGAGCGCCTCGCCGGCCTGGTGCTCCTCGGGCAGGCGTGCGTCGAACCGCCAGGCGTCCCCGCGGTCCACGTCGCGCAGCTGGGTGCCGTCGACGTTGACCGCGGTGATCGCGGCCAGCCGGCGGTCGGTGTCCTGATGGACGGAGAAGTGCACGTAGTCCAGGACGGCCAGGCGCTCGTCGCTCGGGACCGGCACCGCGGCGGTGGTACCCAGGAAGTCCGCGTCGTAGCCGTTGCGGACGCCGACGTCCGCGGGGGCGTGGGATTCGACCATGTAGTTATGCAACCAGCCGGCGGGGTCCACGGGAAGGGCGGGGACCGAATGCCCGTGATGGAGACCCTGTGGAGAACCCCGCACCTCGTCCGGGGTGTTGCCTACACTGGACCCATGGCCGACCGGAATGACCAGGGACAGCACTCGGACGCGTACCGCCCGTTCGACGACCCCAAGCATCCCTCCTGGTACACGGACCCGGAGGCGCCGGGCGGTCCGTCCACGCCGCCGCCCCCCGGCAGCTCCCCGGCCCCCCGGAACCCCTACGCCGACCAGCCACTGGCCGGTCCCTACGGTGACGGCCAGCCCCAGTACCCGATCCACGGCGGGTACCCCGTGGTCGCCAACCAACCCGGCCGTCAGGACCGGCCCCGCCCGGTGCAGAACCCCTACGACGTCACCCATGGCCAGGCGGGGGGCTATGGCGGGCCCGGTGCCCACGGTCAGGGCGGGATGCAGCCGGGCCGCAGGGGCGGGGCGCCGTATCCGGGCGGTGAGTCCCGTCCTGCAGGACTGGGCATCACCGCGATGGTGCTGGGCATCGCGGGCGTGGTGACCTTCGGTTTCCTGGCCGTCCCGCAGCTCCTGGCGATCGTGTTCGGGCACCTCTCCCTGGCCAGGGAACCCCACGGCAAGGGGTTCGCCGTGGTGGGGCTGATCATGGGGTACCTGGTCACCGGCCTGTGGGTCCTGATGATCATCGGTTTCATCGCGTTCGGGGCGATGCTCGGATAGCCGGGGCGGCTCAGCCCAGCAGGTGCTCCAGGCGGGCCGCCAGGGCCAGCAGGTGCCCCTCCGTGCCGGGCCGGCCGATGGCCTGCACGGACCAGCTCAGGCCCTCCGCATCCCGGAGCACCGGGACGGAGACCGCCGGCAGGCCCATGACGTTGACCATCGAGGTGTACGGGGTGAACCGGCACTGCAGTGCGTAGTCTTCGGCCGGGGGGAGGGACGTGAAGGTCCCGATCAGTGGGGGCGCGAAGGCCAGCACCGGGGTCAGCACCACGTCGTGGGCCGCCAGCTGCCGACGGGCATCCGCGGCCCAGCGGGTCAGCCGGTCCACGGACCCCGCCAGCCGGTCCGGGGTGTAACCGCGGGCCAGCTCCAGGAAGTAGGCGGCCAGGGGCCCGAGCAGCTGCTCGGCGTCCCCGGGCAGGGGAGCCTCCGTGAGCGCCGCCGTCCAGACGGTGCGGAAGTCCTCGTGATAGCCCGGTGCGTAGTCCAGGTCGGCCTCGGCCACCTCGTGGCCGTCCCGCTCGAGGGCGGCGGCGGCCCGGGTCAGGGCGTCGAGGGCGGGCCGGGCCAGCGTGATCTCCAGGTCCGGGGTGAACGGGGAGGCGGTGGAGTAGCCGATCCGCAACCGGTCCGGTTCCGCCCGCCGGGCCCGCGGCAGGCTCCGCCCCTCGCCCCGGGGGCCCCCGAGCATGGCGTCGTAGAGCAGGGCGGCGTCCACGGCCGTGCGGGCCAGGGGGCCGGACACGGACAGGTTCCGCACCGAGTCCTCCTGCCGGTCCGTGGGCACGGTGCCGCGGCCGGGCTTGAGCCCGACCAGCCCGCAGGCCGCGGCCGGGATGCGGACGGACCCGCCGCCGTCGGTGCCGGGCGCGAAGGGCAGCATCCCGGCGGCGACGGCGGCCGCACCGCCCCCCGTGGACCCGCCCGCCGTGCGCTCGGGGTCCAGTGGATTGCGCGCCCCGCGGGAGATGAGGTTCTCCGAGTGGCACGGCAGCCCGAACTCGGGGACGGTGGTCTTGCCCAGGGAGATGCCCCCGGCCGAGTGCACCGCGGCGGCCAGCGGGTCGTCCTCGTCGGCTGGCGGGGCGTCGACGGCGGTCCGCGAACCGAAGGTGGTGCGCATCCCGGCCACGTCCACGAGGTCCTTGAACGCCAGGGGCATGCCGTGCAGTGAGCCGACGGGACCGGCGTCCCGGAACCGGCGGTCCAGCTGGTCGGCACGGGCCAGGGCGGCCTCGGGCTCCACCGAGATGAACGCCCCCAGCTCCGGGTCGCGCCGCTGGGTGACGTCGAGGAAGTGGCGGGTGGCGTCCGCGGCGGAGACCTCACCGGCGGCCAGGGCGTCGCGCAGTTCCAGGGCGGTCAGGCGCGCCAGGTCAGGGGTCCGGACGGGGTGGTTCATGGCCTCCACTGTATCGAGGGCCTACTCCGGGACCTCCGCGGGGCCCGGCCGCTGCATCACCAGGGCCACGGTCCGCAGGGAGAGCACGAAGCCGGCGAACAGGACGATGTAGCCGAACGCGGTGTGCCAGGTCATGTAGCTGGTCATGGCCGGGCCGCCGTCGCCGAAGGCCAGCAGGACGATGCCGCCCAGGACGCAGAACCCGGCCAGGATCGCCACCACCACCTGCTGGAACAACCAGGTGACGTACTGCCGGTCGTCCTTGTCGCCGAGCAGCCGGACATTCACCGAGATCCGTCCGCCCTGCAGGTCGTCGGCGATCCGGTTCAGCCGCCGCGGCAGCTGGGCGGCGATCGGGAGCACCTCCAGCAGGGCCGTCGTGGCGGTGTCCTTCAGCGAACCGGGCGTGAACCGGTCCTTCAGCAGGTCCGCGCCCAGTGCGCGGGCCGCCTGCACGACCTCGAGGTCCGGGTCGATCAGCCCGAGGGTGCCCTCCATGCCGCCGAGGGAGCGCAGGGCCGCGGCCACCTCCTTGGGCACCGCGAACCGGTGGTCGAGGATCAGCCGCGTCAGGGAGCCGAACAGCTTGGACGCCGAGCCGCCGCGCAGCCCGCCGCGGTAGCGCACCAGCAGCTCCCCGACCTCTCGCTCCAGTGCCCGGTCGTCCAGGCCCGCGGGACGCCCGAGCAGCTCGACCAGGGAGTCGCCGAGCAGCCGGGCGTCATTGCGCTCGATCGAGGCGAAGACCATCACCAGTTGCTGTTGCGAGCGGGGGTCGAGCCGGCCGACCGTGCCGAAGTCGAGCAGTCCCAGCCGGGTGTACTGGGCCTCGCCCAGGAGCATGACATTGCCCGGATGCAGGTCGGCGTGGAAGATGCCGTCGTCCATGATCTGGCGCATCACCGAGTTCGTCAGCTCCTCGGCCAGCCGGCGCCGGATGGACGGGTCCAACCGGTCCAGCCGGGCCTTGGCGCGCCCCACGGGGACGCCGGGCAGGTAGTCCATCACGAGCAGCCGCCGCGAGGAGTACTCCGGGTAGACGGTGGGGACGGTGAGGTTGTGGCCGGTCACGGCCGCGGCCATGTCACGCATGTTGGCCTCCTCGACGTGGTAGTCGAGTTCCTCGGCCAGCGAGCGGGTGAAACCGCGGCCGAGGTCCAGGATCCGCAGGGACTTGCCCCACGTGGTGTTGAGCTGCAGCCACCGGCAGATGCGCACCACGATGTCCGTGTCCCGCATGACCTCCTCCACGGCACCCGGGCGCTGGACCTTCAGGACCACCTCCGTGCCGTCCTGCAACCGGGCGCGGTGCACCTGGGCCACGGAGGCCGAGGCCAGGGGCGCCTCGTCCACCCAGGCGAAGACCTCCAGCGGGTCCCGGCCCAGCGAACGGGACAGCGCCCCGCGGATCGAGTCCCAGGACTCGGGGGCCACCTCGGACTGCAACCGGGACAGCTCCCGGATGAAGTCCTCGGGCAGCAGGTCGGTGCGCGCCGAGAGGTTCTGGCCGAGCTTGACGAAGGTGATGCCCGCGTCCTCCAGGGCCCGGCGCAGCGCCCGTGCCGTGCCCGCCCAGGAACCCTCGCCGTCGTCGGAGGGCCGGCCGAAACCGCGCAGGTTGGCGCCCAGCCCGTGGCGCAGGAACACGCCGACCACCTGACGGTAACGCCGGTTCCGGGCCCAGGTGCTGCGCAGCCCGGCCGACCACAGGACCGGGTTCGGCAGCATGCCGGTGGGGATCACCATCTCCAGGATCATCAGCACGGCGGTGCCCAGCCCGAAGATCCACAGCAGGGCGATGAGGATCAACACCATCGCGGCCGGGGCGGAGACCCCCGAGAGGGCGCCGGAGGTGTCGGTCCCGGCGACCTGGGTGATGACGGCGTCGAAGACGACGTTGGTGCTGAGCACCATCAGCAGCGCCACCAGCACCGAGCGGAACCAGCCGACCGGCACCCCCAGCACGCGCCGCACGGTGGTGGCGATCAGCCAGGCCACCAGGACGAGCAGCACGAGGCCGAAGACGGCGCCGAGGGTGGACCCGACCCAGTAGCCGACGGTGCCCAGGTCTCCCAGAAAGGTCTCCACGGGCACACCCTATTAGGCTGGGGTGTCATGAGCATGTTCGAAACAGTCAGCGTGGACGACGTCCCGGAGAACGCAACCATCCTCGACGTGCGCGAGGACGACGAGTTCACCCTCGGCCGGGCCGCCGGGGCCCTGCACATCCCGCTGGGACAGCTGCCCGAACGCATCGAGGAACTGGACCCGGACACCGACTACTACGTGATCTGCCGGACCGGTGGCCGGTCCATGCGCGCCTCCGACTTCATGGTCAACCGGGGTTACTCGGCCATCAACGTCGCCGGCGGCTCCGGCGCCTGGCTGGAGTCCGGCCGTCCCATGGAGGCGGACGGCGGCGCCGAGCCGTCCGTCAAGTGAGCCCCGCCTCCGGTTCCCCGGCCGGGGAGCCCGGCGCCGGCACCGCCGGGGGATCGCGTCCCCGCTACGTCTACCTCGGCCCCGAGGGCACGTTCACCGAGGCCGCGCTGCGCCAGGTCCCCGGCACCGACGCCGCCCAGTGCGATCCGGTCGGCTCCGTGATCACCGCGCTGGCCCAGGTCCGGGACGGCTCCGCGGACTTCGCGGTGGTGCCGATCGAGAACTCCGTGGAGGGCGGCGTCAGCGCCACCCTGGACGACATCGCCAGCGGGGACGCGCTGCAGATCCGCCGCGAGATCCTGGTGCCGATCAGCTTCGTGCTGGTGGGGCGCCGGGACATGGAGCTGTCCGCGATCCGCTCGGTGGCCACCCACAGCCACGGCTGGGCACAGGTGCGCAACTGGGCCGCCGCGCACATCCCGCAGGCCGAGTTCATCCCCGCCTCGTCCACCGCCGCCGGCGCCCGGGGGCTGCTGGACGACGAGACCTCCTATGACGCCGCCGTCTGCGCGCCGCTGGTGGCCGCGCAGACCGGCCTGCCCGTGCTGGCCTCGGCCATCGAGGACACCGCCGGGGCCGTGACCCGGTTCGTGCTCGTCTCCCGCCCGGGGGCGCTGCCGGCGCCGACGGGCTCGGACAAGACGACCGTCGTCGTGCCCCTGCCGGACGACCACCCGGGCGCGCTGATGGACATCCTGGAGCAGTTCGCCGCGCGCGGGATCAACCTGTCCCGGATCGAGTCCCGGCCCACGGGGGCCGGGCTGGGCAGCTACTTCTTCTCCATCGACCTGGAGGGCCACCTCGTCGAGGAACGGGTCTCCGCCGCGCTCGCCGCCCTGTACCGGATCATCCCGCAGATCCGGTTCCTGGGCTCCTATCCCCGCGCCGACCACCGCCGGTACACGGTCCGGGACGACGTCACGGACGAGGCCTACCGCACCGGCCAGGCCTGGGTGCGCGGGATCCTGGGACGGCCTGCCGGGGACTGAGGCCCGCCGGGAGCGCCCGGCGACGCTGCCGGGGTCCGGTCAGGCGTGCTGTTCCGGCACCGACTCCGGCTTCATGACCGGGGCCGCGGCCGAGTCCGGCACGTCCGAGGCCGGCACCTGGATGCGCAGCGTGTCCGGGCGGACCCGGGCGTCGAAGGAGCGCAGCTCGCCGATCGCGTCGCCGTCGAGCTGGGCGATCATCGGCTCGTGCAGGACCACGCGGCAGCGCGTGGCCTGGTAGGTCTCCATGACGGGGATGGTGCCCCGGGACTTCGTCAGCGTCTTCGCCGCGATCCGGATCCAGTCACCCACGTGGCGGGGGGAGAGCATGACCACGTCCAGCAGGCCGTCGTCGAACCGGGCCTCCGGGACGAAGTCCATGCCGGCGGTCAGCTCCCCGCAGTTGGCGATCATCACCGACCGGACCTTGCGGCGCTGCGGGGCGCCGCCGTCGATCGAGATGGAGATCTCCTTGCGGTGGCCCGGCAGGTGGCGCATCCCGGCCTCGCCGTACGCCAGCCAGCCGGCCTTGACCTTCAGGTCGTCCCGGGTGTCCCCCATGACCTCGGCGTCGACTCCCGCCCCGGCGATCACCAGGAAGGTGTGGCGCCGGGTGGTGCCGTCCGTGGTCTCCATCCTCAGGTCGATGGTGTCGATGTCCCGCCGCGTGCCGTGGATGGCGGTGTTGATGCAGGCCTCGAGATTGTCGATCGGCAACCGCAGGTTCCGGGCCAGCAGGTTGCCGGTGCCCAGCGGGATCACCCCCAGGGTGGCGTCCGTGCCGGCCAGCTCCTCGGCCACGAACCGCACGGTCCCGTCCCCCCCCGGCGGTCAGCACGACGTCGGCCCCGTCGGCCACGGCGTCGCGGGCCATCTGCCGTCCCGGGTCCTCCACGGTGGTCTCGTAGACGGCCAGCTCCGGCAGGCCGGCCTCCTGGACGGCGGCGGCGACCTTCCGGCGCACCGTGTCCGCCCCGGCCTTGGAGGGGTTGAGCACCAGGGCGATCCGCCGGGGGTGCTCCAGGGCCCGGGACACCAGTGGGGCCTCGGCGATCTCGCTGACCTGGCCGTCGAGCGCCTGGACCTGGCCGGTGAGGGCGGCCATCCGGTCCGGGAGGGTCCCGACATCGCCCTTCAGGGACGTCACGCTGCCGTGCAGTTCGTCCATCCGCCCGTGCAGGCGGCGCTGACCGGTCCACAGGCCGATCACGAAGGCCAGGGCGGCCAGCACCAGGACGAGTGCCACGAGGGCCAGGATCAGTTCTGCAGGCATGGGGCGAAGTCTACGGGGCTCGCCGGGTGGGGGGCCGCTAGGCTGGTGCGCGTGATCGACGTCAAGCACCTCACCGAGAACCCGGACCTCTACAGGGCCTCCCAGCGCGCCCGCGGAGCCGACGAGTCCCTCGTCGACCAGATGCTCTCCGCCGATGCCGCCCGCCGGTCCTCGATCGCCGCCTTCGAGGAGCTGCGGGCGGAGCAGAAGCTCTTCGGCAAGAGGGTGGCGGCCGCCCAGGGGGAGGAGAAGCAGGCCCTGCTGGCCGAGGTCAAGGAGCTGGCCTCCCGCGTGAAGGCGGCCGAGGCCGAGGCCAACGAGGCGCAGGCCGAGCTGGACCGCCTGCAGCGGTTGTTCCCGAACCTCATCGAGGACGGCGTGCCCGCCGGTGGCGAGGACGACTTCGCGGTCCTGAAGACGGTCGG
>NZ_JACHNW010000009.1:0-23518 GCF_014199555.1 Micrococcus sp. TA1 | reverse complement strand
TAGAAGACGGAGGCCACCACGATGTCGGTCTCGGCGCGGGCCTGCCGGACCAGGGCGGCGTGCCCGCCGTGCAGGGCACCCATGGTGGGGACCAGGCCCACGGTGGGCGCCGGCAGCCCGGAGAGGACGGCCGCGCGCACCTTCTCCGCGAGCGCCGCCCGGAACCCGGCCCGGGTGCGGTGCACGGCGGGCAGGTCCTGGTCGCCCGTGGCGTGCCGGGCGGTGTCCTCCAGGGTCAGGCCCGTGCCGGGGGGGACGGGGGTGCGGTCGGGGACGCGGTCGAGTGGGCTCACGCAGGCGAGTCTACGAAAGTGGAGACCCCTCGGCGGACCGGACAGACTGGGGGCATGCACCTCATGACCGTCTGCCTGGGAAACATCTGCCGCTCGCCCGCCGCCGAGGCGGTGCTGGTCCATCGGTTGCGCGAGGCCGGCCTGGATGACGTGACCGTCAGCTCGGCGGGGACCTCGGACTACCACCTGGGCGAAGCGCCCCACGTCATGAGCAGCACCGAGGGTGAGGCCCGCGGTTACGCGTTCACCTCCGTGGGCGCCCAGTTCGCGGTGGAGGACTTCGACACCGCCGACCTGATCCTGGTCATGGACGCCGCCAACGATCGCGACGTGCGGGCGCTGGCCCGCGGCGCCGACGACGAGCGGAAGGTGGTGCGCCTCGGTGCCTTCGCCCGTGACGTGGCCGGCCGGGGCGTCCGTGACGTGCCGGACCCCTACGGCCTTCCCGAGAGCGCGTTCGTGTCCATGTACGACCAGATCGAGGACGCCGTCGACGGCCTGGTCCGGTCCCTGCAGGACGGCACGCTGCAGCAGGTCCTGGACACCCGGCGCGCCGGGAGCGTCCGGAGCGGACACCGTCCGGCGTGAGATCCGGCCGATCTCCCGTCCGCCCGGAGCGTGGACGTGCCCCGGGGCACCGGCGCTGACGCGTCGATGCCCCGGGGCGGGTGGGACGAGCCGGGCGGCTCAGCGCCGGATCAATAGCGCTCCGTGGTCCCCTGGACGTGGCGCGCCGACTCGGCGGACTCGTCCTTGAGCTGACCGGCCTTGTCCTGTCCCTCGGCCTTGACGTGCTCCGCGCCGGTGGCGGCGGTGTCCTTCACGGACTCCATCGCCTCCTGGGCCTGGGGCTTGAGGTTCTCACCCATCTCCTGGGCCGCGGACTTCGCCTCATCCACCAGGGGCGCGGCCTGGTCCTTGACCTTCTCGGCGGCCTGTTGCTCGGCCTGCGAGGCGGGAATGAGCGAACCGACCAGCCAGCCGGCCCCCAGCGCGATCAGCCCGGCCGCCAGCGGGTTGCCCCGGGTGCGACGGCGGACCTGCGACGGAGCCTGCTGGAGCCCGTGCACGGCGTCCTCGGCCCGGTGCTGCACGTCGTGGGCGACGTCGTGGGCGCGGTCCTTGAGCCCGGGTTCGGATCGGTGGGAGTACGGGTCGGTGGGACTGCCCATGATGGTCTCCTTGAAGTCGGTCATGCGTTCACGGACGCGATCGCCCTGGCGGTGGACGGCCCGGGTGGGACTGGCCTTCTCGGCCAGCGCGTCCACGTCGCGGCTGAGCTCGTGCCGGGTGCGCTCGATGTCGGCGCGGATCTCATCGGGATTGTTGCTCATGGGGTCTCCTTGTTCGGGTTCAGGGTCGGTGGGATCTCCTGAACCGTCTCCTGGGTCTGGCGCAGACCCTTCATGCGGTCGAAGTACTTCTTGCCCGTGACGGCCAGGACGGCGGCGACGATGGCCCACACGACGGCGACGATCAACGCCGCCCAGCCCAGGTGCATCACGGACCCCAGGGCCCACATCAAGGCCATGGACAGGAACATCAGCACGAGGAAACCGGCCACGGCCGCACCGGCGAACAGCCCCGCCCCGCTGCCGGCCTTCTTCGCCTCGACGGTCGCCTCGGCCTTGGCCAGCTGGATCTCCTGCCGCACCAGGGTGGACAGGTTCTCGGAGAAGCTGGCGAACATCTCCCCCAGGGACTCGGTCCGTGCCCGGTACTCGGCCTCCGGCATCGGTGCCTCCGTGGACCCCGTGCCCGACGCCGGCCGGCCGGCACCCGCGGCACCGGTGACACCCGCGGCTCCCGCGCCCGGGACGGCGCCGGCGGGCGTCGGCCGGTGCTGGTGAGGATCGGTGGTCACGGGCGTCCCCCCGCATCGGGTCGGCCGGCGTCATAGGGCCTCTGCGCTGCCGGCGTGCCAAGGATCTCGTCCGCTGCGGGAGCACCGGTGCCGAGGTCGGTCCCGGCGACGGTTGGCGGGATCGTCGGCGGCACGGCCGGAGGCACGGGGACCTGTCCGACGCCTCCCCCGCCGCCGGTGATTGCTGCGTCCTCCGGGTAGACGGTGCCCGGAACCCTGCCGACCGGGACCGGGCCCGGTGAGGTGGGGGTGCGCGTCGGTGCGTGACGGGGGCCGTCGTCGTGAGCGTCCTTCAGCCCCCGCGTCAGTCGTCCGGCGAGCAGGCCGATGCCGGCGGCGACGGCCAGGAACGTCCCGGGCCGGCGGGCCGCGAACCGGCGCACGTCGTCGAGCAGGTCCATGGGTTCACTGGACTCCAGCCGCTGTGTGACCCGGTGAGCGCGCTGGGAGAGCATCGAGACGGCCTGGTTGACCAGGTCGGACTCGGGCCGCTCGCCACGGGAGATGCGGTCCAGGTCCTCGGAGATGCCGCGCGTCTGGGCGGCCAGCCGGTCCTTCTGCGTGGCCAACTGGGAGGTGGCCTCCTGCTTGGCCGATGCGGCCAGGTCCTTGGCCTGGCCCACGGCCTCGTCCTTGACGTGCCGGGCCTCGTCCCTGGCCGTGCCGGCGACGTCACGGGCGGCGTCCTGGGCCTCGGCGCCGAGGCGCCCGGCCTCCTGCCTCGCCGTCTCCTTGGTGCCCCCCTCGGAGGTCGTCGGATAATCCGGGTTCAGCGTCATGGGGTGTCCTTCCGATCACGGCCCGCATCCTTGGTGTGGACGGGCCCTGTGGGCGCGACTGTAGCCCGGGGCCCCCCGGGCGTGGGTACCCCTCATCGGCTGCCGAACGCGGGGTCCGGTCACCCCGGAGGGCCGGTCAGTCCCCCAGCGCGTCCAGCAGTTCGGCCACCGTCGCCTCGGACAGGGCACCGCGCATCAGGGCGCGCACCGCCGTCGCCCGCGCCATGGCCCGGTACGCCTGCCCGACGTCGGCCGGGACGCCCTCGGCGCCCAGCACCTCCAGGTGCCGCCGCACGGTCCCCACGTCCCCGCGGGCCACCGGCCCGGTCAGGGCGCCGTCCCCGTTGGCGAGGGCGTTCTCCAGGGAGGCGTGCATGAGCGGCGAGAGCATCCGGTCGGTCTGCTCCACGCCGATCGAGGCCAGCAGCTGGGCGGACTGGGCGGTGAGGGTGACGAGGTGGTTCGAGGCGTGCGCCAGCGCCGCGTGGTAGGTGCCGCGGTCCGCCTCGGCGATGACCGCGGGCTCCCCGCCCATCTCCACGACGAGCGCCTGGGCGACCGGCAGCACGATGGCGTCCGCGGTGACCCCGAACATGCAGTCCGCCAGCCGGGCGATGTCCAGGCTCAGGCCGGTGAAGGACATCGCCGGGTGGATGGCCAACGGGATCGCCCCGGCGGCGCGCACCGGGTCGAGCACGGACACCCCGTGCCGTCCGGAGGTGTGGACCACCAGGTGGCCGGTCTGGAAGTGCCCGGCGTCGGCGAGCCCGGAGACCAGCTCCGGCAGCACGTCGTCCGGGACGGCGAACAGCACCAGCTCGGACCGGCGCAGGATCTCCGGGATCTCGAGTATGGGCACCTCGGGCAGCAGGGACTCCGCACGGCTCCGGGAGGCCTCGGAGACCGCGTGCACCCCCGTGACGGCGTGTCCGGCGTTGCGCAGGGCGGCCCCGAGCACGGCACCGACCTTGCCGGCGCCGATGATCCCGATCCCCAGCCGGCCCGGACGGCCCGCGGGCGCCCCGCTGAACGGCGAGGTCATTCGACGACCTGCCGGGTGCGCTGTTCGAACCGGGCCAGCTCGTCCGGACGCATCCACTCGTTCCGGTCCCGCAGCCGACGGGCCTGCCCGGCGACCTCACGTTCTGCGCGGAACAAGTCCATGGCCACGGCCGCGTCCAGCTGGTCCACCCTCGGGCTGATCGGGCCGGGTGGGATGTGGAACGTCACGGTGGCCGCTCCGCGCCAGCGTTCGACCGGTCCCTGGAGCAACTGCAGCGACTGGATGCGCTCGTGGGGCAGCAGGACCAGTTCACGGTTGAGCCGTCCCGAGCGGATCATCAGCAGGGACCGCGTGGAACGGAAGCCGTGCCGGCGCCAGACCAGGGGGGAGAACCAGCGCATCCGCGGGGTGGTGGTCACGAAACCGTGGTCAGCCCCGGAACCGTCGAGACCCGCGTGCACCAGCTCCCGGGCCTCCTCGGCCGTCCCCACCCCGGGATCCGGTGCCACCACCGTGAGGACGCGCAGCACGTCGTCGAAGGTGCCCACCGGCAGCAGCCTGGACTTGCCGGTGGTGCCGTCGAGGGACTCCCCGTACCCGGCCACCGTCACGGCCATCCGGTACCAGCCGAACAGCCTCCAGAGCAGGGGGCGACTGACCTTCACGGCCTGGATCCGGCCCGGGGGCACGGTCTGCGAGGTGGTGTCCAGCAGGCCGTAGCGCAGGCGCAGCCCGTCCGGGATCGAGGCGACGGTGAAGTTCCACCCGCCGTTGACGGAGGACCAGATGCTGCTGCCGACGCCGAACAGGATGCCGAGCAGCGCCGGCACACTCAGGGCCGAGCCCACCTCGGCGAAGAACTCCTGCGCCACGTTCTCGGGCATCCACCAGTGGATGGCCAGCAGGCCGGCCCCGTAGAGGATCCCGAAGACCAGCACGGCCGAGACGAGACCGGATCCGGTCAGCGTCGCACCGATCAGCCGGCCGGGCGGCACCCGCAGCATGACCCGCTCGGTCTCCTCCTCATAGTCGTAGCCGATGCCGGCCGCGACCACCGGGGCAGGCGCGTCTGACAGGTGTGAACTTTCAGACGGCGCTGACGGTGGTGCCGGGGGGGCCGGGTCCGCGGCATCGGGGACCCGGCCCGGGCCCCCGTCACCCAGGCCGGTCCCGTCGTCGACCCGTCCGGGGTGTGCGGCGGGGGCACCGGGGTACGGTCCCTGACCCGCCGGGGCCTGCGCGGCCTCGACCGGGTCCTGTCCGGACTGGATCCCGGCGGCCCGGCGCATGATCTCCTGGCGCAGCATCCGGGCCTCGTCCATCCGCAGGAAGGACAGGCTCATCGCCGAGTCACCACCGTCGGCCGTCTCGAACTTCAGCTCCGCCAGCCCGGCGATCCGCGCCAGCAGGGGCTGCTTGATGTCCACCGCCTGGACCCGGTCCAGCCGGGCGTGGCGGTGCTGCCGGAACACGACGCCGGACCGGACCTCGACCTTGTCCGCGCCCATGCGGTACCGGGTGAACCGCCAGGACAGGAAGAACCCGCCGAGGATGAGCAGGAAGACTCCCCCGACGATCGCCGCCCCTAGTCCGAGGGCACCGGTGTTCGCGAACAGGGCACCGGTGGTGGCCGCCCGGTAGATGTCCTCGAAGGCGTTCTGCCCGATGATGAAGAGCACGGCGACGAGCGCGACCCAGCCCCGCACCAGGGGACTGACGGGATGGACCCGGTGCCAGTCGCCGTCGACGGCCGCGGGCCGCGGAGTCACAGCCCCGCCAATCGCGCCTGGCCGCGGGCCATCAACTCCTCGCGCAGGCGGTCGCTCTCGGTGGGCTCGATGCCGTCGATGCTGGCGTCGGTGCTGCCCGAGGCCGTCTTGATGGTCAGCGTCCGGATCCCGAAGCGGCGCTGCAGCGGGCCCTCGTTCACGTCCAGGTACTGCAGCCGGCCGTAGGGCACGGCGGTGATCTGGCGGGAGATGATCCCCGAGCGCAACAGCAGTTCGTCGTCCTGCTCCGAGTAGCCCAGGGCCCGGACCCGGCGTGGCACCAGGGCCAGGTCGATGACGGCCCAGAGCAGCATCACCGCGGGCAGCAGCCAGGCCAGCCAGCCCGGGTACCCCTCCCAGACGCCGCTCAGGCGCAGCACGAGGGGGACGGAGACGATGGCCAGCCACACCACCCAGCCGATGGTCTTGCTGATCAGCCTGACCGGGACGAGCCGCGAGGACACCGCGGTCCACTCCACCCCGGCCGCCTCGATGGGGGCCAAGCCGCGGCCGTCACCGCCCGGGGCGCGGCGGTCGGCGGCCGGGGACGCCACAGCGGCCGGACCGTCACCGGCGGGCCGGACCGGGCCGGGAACGGCCCGGTCCGGCACCTCGGCCGTAGACGGGTCCGGTGCCACGTTCGGGTCCATTGATCTCCTTGTCCGGGCCACCGTTCGCGGACGGCCCGTCTGCTCCGTCCTCAGGGGGGAGGCGGCAGAACTGCTCCACCACGAATCCCACGATAACCAGTACCAACCCGCCGATGATCATCAGCAGGGCGTCGTTGACGGTGGGCGTGCCGAATCCGGTGGCCGAGACCAGGTGCACCAGCACCCCGGCGTGCCACCCGGCGATCAGCGCTCCCGCATACGCCCCGGCCTGGGCCAGAACCAGGGTCCGGGCCGAGGCCACGGGATTCATCCGGGCGGCCGGCGGGCGCTTCTTGTCCCGCTGCACGCGGATCCCCAGCGCCAGCACCAGCACCGCCACCGCGGTCACGGTGATCGCCGATGACGCGGCCAGCACCGGCGAGACCAGCCCCGCGCCGGCGGCAACCAGCGCGGACAGCCAGCCCACCACGGCGGTCCCGGCGAAGACCAGCAGCAGCCACAGCGGACGGATGGAGGTCACGGCGTCGGCGCTCCCGTCCCGGCCTCCGGCGCACCGGGCAGCCGGCGGACCGTGCCGGCGTCGGCGGCCCGAGCCGCGAGCCCGGCCACGCTCACGCCACCGAGGGTCGCCTGCGGATCGAGCCAGGACCACGGGGCGAGCACGAACGCCCGCTCGTGGGCCCTGGGGTGGGGCAGGGTCAGTTCCGGGTGATCCGAGGAGAGGCCGGCGTAGGTGATGACGTCCACGTCCAGGGTGCGCGGCCCCCAGCGCACCTCACGGGTGCGGTGATGGGTCTGCTCCACCGCCTGGCAGGCGGCGAGCAGCTGCCGAGGGGTCAGGGTCGTCTCCACGGACAGCACCAGGTTCAGGTAGTCCGGCTGGCCGGCCGGTCCCCCGACGGCGGCGGTCACCGCGACCGGCGAGACACCGGTCAGCTCGATGCCCGCGTGCTCCGCCAGCTCCCGCACCGCGGCCTGCAGGGTGGCCGCGGGGTCACCGAGGTTGGCGCCGAGGGCCAGGACGGCCGGGACGGGCGCCGCGGGGACGCGGTCCAGGGGATCCGCGGCCGGCTCACCCGGTTCCGGCAGGCTCATGACCGGCTCCGGTGCACCGTGACCGCGACGTCGGCGAAGTCGGCCTCGATCGGCGCCCCCGGCTTGTGCACGGTCACCTCGACGGCGGCGGCGACCGGCTGCGCGTCCAGGACGGACTGGGCGATCCGCTCCGCGACGGTCTCGATGAGGTCGAAGGGCTCGCCGGTGACCACGGTGAGGACGGCGTCCGCGACCTCGGCGTAGTTGACGGTGAGGGCCAGGTCGTCCGTGGCGGCGGCCGGGGCGGCGTCGAGGTGCACGACGACGTCGGTGATGAACTCCTGCCCGTCGCGCTTCTCCGCGGGGAACACCCCGTGGAAGCCGCGGGCCCGCAGGCCGGTCAGCGCGATGCGGTCCGGCACGGCGGTCACGCCCCCGGGTGGCGCCGGGACGGGACCGCGGCGGGACCGGCCCAGGCCTGGGCGGTCTTCACGGCGTGCAGGGAGGACTCCACGTCGTGCACGCGCACCCCCCACACGCCGTGCGAGGCCGACAGCGCCGAGACGGCGGCCGTGGCGTGGTCGCGCGCCGTGGCGACCGGCTCGGCTCCGGAGTCCGTGGCCAGCAGCGTGCCCAGGAAGCGCTTGCGCGAGGCGGCCACCAGCACGGGCAGGCCCAGGGCCATCAGCCGGGGCAGGCCGCGCAAGAGCTCCCAGTTCTGCTCCCCGGACTTGGCGAAGCCCAGGCCGGGGTCCAGGATGAGCTGCTCGGGCTTCACCCCGGCGGCCAGGAAGGTGTCCTTGAGCCGGGTCAGTTCCTGGATGACCTCCTCGACCACGTCGTCGTAGACGGCCAGGGAGTCCATCGTCTGGGCGTTGCCGCGATTGTGCATCAGGACGTAGGGGGCGCCCGTCCGGGCGATCAGCTCGGGCATGTCCGGCTCGTGGTTGAGCCCCGAGACGTCGTTGATGATGACGTCGCCCAGCTTCAGGGCCGCCTCCGCGGTGGCGGTGTGCATGGTGTCCACCGAGACCACGGCACCGGCCTTGAGCAGTGCCTCGATGACCGGCAGCACGCGGTTCTGCTCGGTGAGCGGGTCGATGGGCTCCGCACCGGGCCGGGTGGACTCCCCGCCGACGTCGATCAGGTCCGCACCCGAGTAGTGCAGGCGCAGGCCCTGTTCGATGGCGGTCTCCGTGTCCAGGTAGTCGCCACCGTCCGAGAACGAGTTGTGGGTGACGTTCAGGATGCCCATCACCAGCGTGCGGTCCGTGGGCAGGTCCGCCAGTCGCCTCCGCCGAACCTTCCGGATGACGGTGAGTGGTCCGGTGGCCGGCCCCGTCCCTGCCTGTGCTGCCATCGAGTCCATCGGTGGTCCTTTCGTCTGCGGTCGGTCGGGGCGTGACCGGGTGTCCCGGGCGGTCGTGCAGGCCTCGTCCGGGACGGGGGCCGTACGGCCGTCCGTTCCAGGGGTCAGCCGTGGAGGATCAGGCTCATCGCCTCGGCCCGGGTGGAGGCGTCGCGCAGTTGTCCGCGCACCGCCGAGGTCACGGTCTTGGCACCGGGCTTGCGCACGCCGCGCATGGACATGCACAGGTGCTCGGCCTCCACCACCACGATCGCCCCGCGCGGGTGCAGGTGCGTCATGAGCGCCTCGACGACCTGGGTGGTCAGCCGCTCCTGGACCTGGGGGCGCCGGGCGTAGATCTCGACCAGCCGGGCCAGCTTGCTCAGTCCGGTGACGCGGCCCTCCAGCGAGGGGATGTAGCCGATGTGCACGGTGCCGTGGAAGGGCACGAGGTGGTGCTCGCAGGTGGAGTAGAACGAGATGTCCTTCACCAGCACGAGCTCCTCGTGGGAGATGTCGAAGGTGGTGCCCAGGACCTCGGCCGGGTCCTGCTGGAGCCCGGCGAAGAACTCCGCGTAGGCCTTGGCCACCCGCGACGGGGTGTCCTGCAGGCCCTCGCGGTCCGGGTCCTCGCCGACGGCCTCGAGGATCTCGCGCACCGCGGCCCGGATGCGCGGCTGGTCCACGCCGACCGGGGGCAGTTCCGCCTCGGGGTCTGCCGCCAGCACGTCCACGTCAGTGGGTGGTTGGCTCACCGTCTCGGGTGCGCGTTCAGGGGAAGTGTCCACGGTCCCGATCCTAGCGGTGGGGCCCGGCGGGCACGTCCGTGGGTCCGGCCCCCGGGCCACTGCCGGAACCACCGGGGCTCTCCCCGGGGAGCTGGCTGCCCGGCGTCGGGTCCACGGTGGGGGTCAGGGAGTCGGACGTCGACTCCGGGTCGACGGGGCCGGCGTCGTGCCCGTTCTTCGCGGCGAGGGCCCGGCGCTCCGCCGGGGACAGCACCGGGGGCTGGTCCGAGACCGGCCGGTCCTCGCTGGAGAGCCAGATCTCACGGGCCTCGCGCTTGCGGATGCCCGCGAAGATCTCGGCGATCTCGGCCTGGTTCAGCGTCTCCCGCTCCAGCAGCTCGTAGGCGAGCCGGTCCAGGATGTCCCGGTTCTCGTTGAGGATCCAGTAGGCCTCGTCGTGGGCCTGGTCCAGCAGTCCGCGGACCTCCTCGTCCACCACGGCGGCCACGCGCTCCGAGTACTCCCGGCCGCTGCCCATGTCACGGCCCATGAAGGGCTCACCGCTGCCGGAACCGAGCTTCACGGCGCCCACGCGCTCGCTCATGCCGTACTCGGTGACCATCTTGCGGGCCGTCTCCGTGGCCTTGGAGATGTCGTTCGAGGCGCCCGTGGACGGGTCGTGGAAGATAATCTCCTCGGCCACCCGGCCGCCCATCGCGTAGGCCAGCTGGTCCAGCAGCTCATTGCGGGTGACGGAGTACTTGTCGTCCTCCGGGACCACCATGGTGTAACCCAGGGCACGCCCGCGGGGCAGGATGGTGATCTTCGTGACCGGGGCCGAGTTCCGCAGCCCCGCGGCCACCAGGGCGTGCCCGCCCTCGTGGTAGGCGGTGACCTTGCGCTCGTGCTCCTTCATGAGCCGGGAGCGCTTCTGCGGGCCGGCCATGACGCGGTCCACGGCCTCGTCGAGGGCGCGGTCGTCGATCAGCTGGGCGTTGGAGCGCGCCGTGAGCAGGGCCGCCTCGTTGAGCACGTTGGCCAGGTCGGCACCGGTGAAGCCGGGGGTGCGCTTGGCCAGGGAGCGCAGGTCCACGCCGGGCGCCATCGGCTTGCCCTGGGCGTGCACCTGCAGGATCTGGTTCCGGCCCTCCAGGTCCGGTGCCTCCACCGGGATCTGGCGGTCGAAGCGGCCGGGCCGCAGCAGGGCCGGGTCCAGGACGTCCGGGCGGTTGGTCGCGGCGATCAGGATGACGTTGGTGGTTGCGTCGAAGCCGTCCATCTCCACCAGGAGCTGGTTGAGGGTCTGCTCGCGCTCGTCGTTGCCGCCGCCCACGCCGGCACCGCGGTGGCGACCGACGGCGTCGATCTCGTCGACGAAGATGATGGCCGGGGAGTTGTTCTTGGCCTGTTCGAAGAGGTCGCGCACCCGGGAGGCGCCGACGCCGACGAACATCTCCACGAAGTCCGAACCGGAGATGGAGTAGAACGGAACGCCGGCCTCACCGGCCACGGCCTTGGCCAGCAGGGTCTTGCCGGTGCCGGGAGGACCGTAGAGCAGCACGCCCTTGGGGATCTTGGCGCCGACGGCCTGGAACTTGGCGGGCTCGGAGAGGAATTCCTTGATCTCGTGGAGTTCCTCCACGGCCTCCTCGGCACCCGCCACGTCCTCGAACGTGACCTGCGGCATGTCCTTCGAGATCAGCTTGGCCTTGGACTTGCCGAATTGCATGACCTTGCCGCCGCCGCCCTGCATCCGGGACATCAGGAACCAGAAGACCAGGGCGATGAGCAGGAACGGGATCATGAACCCGAGCAGGGACAGCAACCAGTTGTTCTGCACCGGCTGGTCCGTGAAGCCGTCCAGGGAAGAGGCGTCGATGGCCTCCACGACCTTCTCGGCGCGCGCGGTGGAGTAGTAGAAGTACACCTCCGTGCCGAGCTCGCGCCCGTCCTGGGTGTACGGGTCCCGCAGTGTCAGGTCGACGCGCTGGTCGCCGTCCTGGATGCGGGCCTGCTCGGCCTTGTTCTCCTGCAGCAGGGCCAGGCCGACGTTCGTGTCGACGCGTGCGCTGGAACCCTGGGTGAGGGCCGGGATGATCAGCACCAGGAACAGGGCGGCCAGGACGATCCAGATGATCGGGCCCTTGAAGACCTTCTTGGCTTTCAACAACTCTCCTGACTGTGGCCTGCGGCGCGGGCGTGGCGTCCGCGGCGGTGCGGCTGGCCCGGGGCACAGCCGTACCCTTCAACGGTACCGGGCGCCGATCTATGCCGGGGGTCCGGGGGGCCGCTTTTCGCGAGCGGTGGAATGCCCGCGGCGGCCCCGCTCCCCGGTCCTCCGCCCTCGTGCGGCACGAGGGGACGGATCCGGGGGTGCCGGAGCAGCGGCGGCTCCCCGCCGGCCGGGGTCAGGAGTAGACGTGCGGGGCGAGGGTGCCGATGAAGTCCAGGTTGCGGTACTTCTCGTCGAAGTCCAGCCCGTAGCCGACCACGAACTCGTTCGGGATGTCCTTGCCGACGTACTTGACGTCGATGTCCACCTTCATCGCCTCGGGCTTGCGCAGGAACGCACAGATCTCCACGGAGGCGGGACCGCGGGACTCGAGGTTGGTCTTCAGCCAGGACAGGGTCAGGCCGGAGTCGATGATGTCCTCGACGATCAGCACGTGCCGGCCCATCAGGTCGGCGTCGAGGTCCTTGAGGATCCGCACCACGCCGGAGGACTGGGTCCCCGAGCCGTAGGAGGACACTGCCATGAAGTCCAGGGTGACGTGGGAGCTCAGGGCCCGGGACAGGTCCGCCATGACCATGACCGCGCCCTTGAGGACGGCCACCAGCAGCACGTCCTTGTCCTGGTAGTCCCGGTCGATCTGGGCTGCCAGGTCCTTGATGGTGGACTGGATCTGCTCTGTGGTCATGAGCACGTGCTCCAGGTCGCCCTGCACGTCCTGTGCTTCCATGCGGTCTGCTCCTGCTGGGTGTCTGATACCGGTCGGACGCGGCGGACGGGACCGCTCCGCCGGTCGGCGGCGGTGGCTACCGGCCAGCGTCAAGGACCAGTCTCGCACACCCGGCCTCACGATGACGGCGTGCGGTGACACCCCCGGCCAGCTCGACAGGACCGGCCGATCCGCCACCCACGGACCGGGTGGCGACCAGCCGCTCCACGGCCAGGACCCGCTCCCGGCTGGGGCGTTCTCCCCCGGCCGCCACCACGGCCAGGCCGATCACCCGCAGCCGGACCGCCGTCGGCAACGCGGCCAGGTCCTCCACGGGGAGGCTGACGTGACCGATCCCACGCTCGGAGGAGGGTTCCGCCGTCGCGGTGTCCGCGAGCCGGTCGTACTCCCGCCGGCTCCACTGCTCGAGGGCGTCGGCGTCCTCGGCCGCGATCTCCGCGCTGCGGGCGAGGGCGGCCGCGAGACCGGGGCCGATCCCCGCCACCGGGTCCTCCAGCAACGGCATCACACGGGTGCGGACGCGCGAGCGCAGGAAGGCCGGGTCGGCGTTGGCGGGGTCCTGCCACCACCGGATGCCGGCCCAGCGGCAGATGGCCTCCGTGTCCTGACGGGCCAGCCCCAGCAGGGGTCGCACCAGCAGTCCGCGACTGGCGGGCATCCCGGCCAGCGAGCGCGTCCCGGAACCCCGGGCCAGGCCGAGCAGGACCTGCTCCGCCTGGTCGTCGCGGGTGTGCGCGAGCAGCACGGCCTGGGAACCTGCCCGGTACGCCGCGGCGCGGAGCGCGGCGTACCGGGCCGTGCGGGCGTCGGCCTCCGGACCGGCACCGGTCCCGAGGACGTCGACCCGCTCGACGGTCACCGGGTCCAGACCCAGCCGCCGGGCGATCCCGGCGGCGCGCCCGGCCACCGCGGCGGAACCGGGCTGCAGGCCGTGGTCCACGACGACGGCCCCGGCACCCTCGGCCGGCGACGTCCCGGTCCGCCGGGCCTCGGCGGTGGCCACGGCCAGCGCCAGCGAGTCGGCACCGCCGGAGAGCGCCACGAGCGGTCGCGACCGGCCCTCGAGGGCGGCACGGACCGAGGTGACGGCGCGGTGCAGCGGCTCGGGCCAGCGGGCACGCGGGGGCCAGGCGCCCGGGCCGTCCGGGAGCCCGCCCCCCTCCGGCACCGGGCCCGTGGGCCCGGTCAGCCCAGTCCCCGGATGCGTTCGACCCAGCGCTCGGGCTGGTGCAGCTCGGGCTCGGAGGGCAGGTGGTCGGCGGACTCCCAGACCACGTTGAAGCCCTCCATGCCCAGTTCCTGCACCACGTGCTTCACGAAGCGCTGGCCGTCCCGGTACTGGCGCATCTTGGCGTCCATGCCCATGAGCCGGCGGATCCAGCGGTCCAGCGAGGACCGGGTGGCGGCGCGGTGGTCGAAGCGCTGGCGGATGGTCTTGACGGTGGGGACCACGGAGGAGTCGATGGCGTCCATGATCACGTTGGCGTGCCCCTCCAGCAGGGACATCACGGCGGTGAGCTGGGCCAGCCGTTCCTTGTCCTCCGGGTCCTGGACGAGCTCGAGCAACCCCAGGGACGCGGGGTGCGACTCCGTGCCCAGTTCGGCGGACCCCTCCCCCGCGGTCCCGGACTCCGGATCGGCCCCGGGCCCGCGCACCAGGGCACGGACCCCGGCGGAGAGGCGCTCGGGCAGGGTGTCCATCTTGTCGAACATCCCGGAGACCAGGTCCATGATGTTCTGCTGCAGGTGCTGGCGCAGCCACGGGGCCGCCGCGAACTGCACCCGGTGGGTCTGTTCGTGGAGGCAGACCCACAGGCGGAAGTCCTCCGGGTCCACGTTGAGCTCGACCCGCACCTCGGCGATGTTCGGTGCCACGAGGAGCAGCCGGCCACCCTGGGGTCCGGGGGCCGTCCCGTCCGGGCCCGGCAGCGCGCAGAACGGCTCGTACTGGCCCAGGACCTTCGAGGAGAGGAAGGCCAGCACGGTCCCGGCCTCCACGCCGGTCGCCGTGGGGGCGAAGCCGCTGGTCGCCCGGGCGTATTCCTCCGGACGGGACGCGCGGACGTGGTCGAAGGCCGGCCCGAGCAGGGTGGAGAACGCCTGGGTGTTGGCCCGGGTCCAGGTGGGCCGGTCCACCACCAGCACCTCGGAGTCCCGCAGGTCCCGGGCGGCGTCCAGGCCCGTGAGCCGGTGCACGTGATCCACTGCGGCCTCCGCCGCGCGGCGCAGCCCCTCGGCCTCCCGTTCGGCCTGGTGCCGGGTGAACCGCGGTCCGGCGGCGCACACCCTCGCCGCGGTGGAGGCGGCCATGTCCCAGTCCACGGGGTGGGACAGGGCCTGGGCTGCTGTGGGGGCTGCGGGCTGGGACGGCGACGCGGAGGAGTCCATGGCCCCATCCCATCACACGCGCGCGCCGCCGCGCAGCGGTCCCCGGGGCGTCCGGGCCGTCATCCTGCCGTGACGTCGCGGTGGTCCCGCCGCCGCCCCGTCCGGTCAGCCGTGGTGCGCGGCGGCCCGCTCGAGCACCTCTGCCAGGGCCTGCCCACCGGCACTCCGGGCGGCCTGCGCCGCGGCCAGCAGCGCCTCGGGGCCGGCGTACAGGGCGAGCTGGACGGCGACGTCACCACCCTCGGGGGTTCCGGCGAGAGCCTGGCGCCCGCGGGAGGTGTGCGTGGTGAGGACCGGGGCCGAGGCCTGCACCTCGGCCAGCACCCGCTCGTGGTCCGGTTCGTCCTGACGCTCCTCCAGCATCACGAGGCGCTCGTAGACGGCCGGATTGCCGATCTTGATGCGCTGGGCGTTGATCAGCTGGGAGAGCATGGGCGCGGACAGCCCCAGCACGCGGGCCAGGGACCGCTGGCTGAGCCGGTAGACGTTCATCAGGGCCCCGAACCGCTCTGCCAGGGGCGTGCCGTAGATGGCGCGCTGCTGGGCCAGGCGCTGTTCCGTGACGGGGGAGGACATGCATCGATCCTAACCGTTCATTTGCGAAGGCAAAGATACGCCCCTGAGCCCATGGGGAGTTCTCCCCACCGGTCCGTGTTGCCCAGGCCCAGGCCAGTCTGTACATTTGCAACCGTAAACAGCGCAGGCACCCGCTTCTCACTCGTACAGGGGACACATGATGGACACCACCTCGCGCCCGAGGCACCCGGGCACCACCCACGGGCGCCGGCGCGGCCCGGCCCTTCCCGGCCGGACCCTCGCCCTGGTCACGGCCCTCGCTCTGCTCCTGGGCGGCCTGCTGGCGGCCCCGGTGCAGGCCGCCCCCTCGGCCAGCCCCTCCGGTGCCGCCCAGGACGGACAGCGCGCCCTGCAGCCCGTCGTCGTGGTCATGGACTACTCCTCCTCCATGCTGGAGAAGGACGCGGACGAGTCCGGCACCACCCGGCTGGCCGCCGCGCAGGAGGCCACCTCCACCCTGCTGGACAACGCCCCCGACGGCGCGGACCTCGGCATGGTGGTCTACGGCGCCAACACGGTGGGGGACTGCAAGGACATCACCACCCTGCAGAAGGTGGGGCCCACCGACGTCGGCGGGCTCAAGAAGAGGATCGCCGGCCTGGACGCGGTCGGTGAGACCCCGATCGGGGCTGCGCTGCTGCACGCGGCACAGGAACTCGAGGGGATCGACGGGGAGAAGTCCATCATCCTGGTCTCCGACGGTGAGGAGAACTGCTCGGAGCCACCGGCCTGCGAGGCGGCCCAGGACCTGGCCGGGGAGGGCATCGGCCTGACCGTGCACACCATCGGCTTCAAGGTCAACGATGCCGCCCGCGAGGAGCTGACCTGCGTGGCCGAGGCCACGGGCGGCACCTACGTCCAGGCGGACAACGCGACGGAGCTGGAGTCCGAGCTGCAGACGAAGACGGTCCGGGCCTTCCAGGGGTACGTCGCCTCCGGGACCCCGGTCACCGGTGGGGAGACGCTGCACTCGTCCCCCCAGCTGGCCCCCGGACAGTACCTGGACGAGTACGGGCGCGGTGAGACCAGGGCCCATTCCAGTGCCGACGGGACGCTCAGGTTCTACAACCTGGGGACCATCGAACCGGGTGAGCGGGCGCACCTGTCCGCCCTGTTGCTGCCGGACCAGTCCCAGCCGACGGCCACGGGCGATCCGTTCGCCGGGGTCGAGGTCCAGCTGGTCAACGGCCAGGGCGAGACCTGCTCCTCCTCGGACCGGGAGTACTCCCATTCCAGTGACGGCGGCAAGCCGATCGTCGGTTACGTGCGCAGCCAGGAGTACACCGAGCCCGGAAGCCACGGCTGCTTCCAGGACGGCACGGGCCAGCTCTTCGCCAAGGTCCAGCGCTTCGGTGAGCACCAGGCGGAGGAACCGATGCCGGTGGAGCTCAAGTTCGTGGTCGAGCCTGCCGTGGACGAGAGCACGCTCGGTCCCCACGCGGACGAGGACGAGGCACCCCGGTCGGTGACCCTGTCCGGTGCGGCCGCCGCGGTCGCCGGTGGCGGCAGCTTCAACGAGGCCGCCGAGGTCGAGAACCGGACGGTGCTCTCAGACTCGGTCATGCCGAACGAGGCGCGCTACTACCGGGTGCACGTGGGCTACGGGCAGCGGCTGAACGTCCGTGCCGCCAACGGCGCCTCGGAGGGCGCCGGACCTGATTCCGTGGACGTCAGCGTGTTCTCCAGCGTCCGCGGGCCCGTCACGATGAAGGGTGACCGGCGCCTGCACCGTCGCCCGGCGGGCCAGACCGCCACGCTGAACATGCCGGTCTCCGTCAGCATGGACAATCACGACGGCGCCTACGGCCAGGACGCCTACCTCTCCGGTGACTACTACGTGGTCGTCTCCGCGGACAAGTACAGCGATGACCGCAACCGGGAGCCCTTCCCCTATGAGCTGGCGCTCGAGGTGACGGGCCAGGAGCAGGACGGTCCCCTCATCGCCGAGCCCGGGGTGGGCCGGGTGGTCGATCCTGACTCCGAGCAGGACGCGGGAGAGCAGGACGATGCGGAGGCCGGCGAGGCCACCGCAGGTGCCACGCCGGCCGGAGACCCGGACGAGGGTGGCGACGGGGCGGAGGCCACCGCCGCCGGGCTGACCGAGCCGGCCGGGGACAACCCCTGGCCGTGGTTCCTCGCCGGCCTCGGCGGCAGCGCCCTCATCGGCGCCGCGGCCCTGGTCCTGACCCGACGGCGGCCCGTGGCGGCTCCGGCCACCACGCAGCAGCACCCCGCGTCCCCCGCACCCGGCAGCCAGTACCCCACCGACCGCTACGGCACCGATCAGGAAGGACCGCGGTGATGAGCACCAGCAACCGTCCCACCCGCACGCTGGCCGCCCTCGGCCTCACCCTGGCCCTCACGGCCTGGGCCGGCGCTCCGGTGCTGGCCGCCACGCCGACTGCCGGCACCGGGGAGGGTTCCGCGCCCGCCGCCCGGGCCACCCCGTACCAGCCCTCGGGCACCGAGGTCACGGGCGGGGAGAGTCTGGCCGGCGCCGTCGAGGTGGAACCCGGCCTCTACCGGGACACCCTGCAGACCAGTGAGGAGGCCTCCTCGCCCACGGCCTCCACCCGGTTCTACCGGCTGCCGGCGCTCCAGGAGGGAGAGCGGGCCCATGCCGCGGCCGTCCTGGCCGCCGACCCCCACGCCGACGCGCGCGGCACCGACTGGGCCGAGCTCACCGTGGAGTTCGTGAACCTGCAGGGCGAGCGGTGCGGGCCCCCGGTCGCGGACAACGTCTCGATGACGACCGGTGAGGTGCCGGTGGCCAAGACGGCCACGGATCCCATGGAGGCAGGCTCCTACGGATGCTTCGAGGATGAGTCCGGCGTGGTCGTGGCCCAGGTGAGCCGGAGCGGTGAGTGGCTGGCGGACGACCCCGTGGCCGTGGAACTGCGGTTCTGGGTGGAGCCCCCGGTGGACGAATCCGGGCTGGCCGAGGCTCCCTCGGAGGACCTCCCCCCGGAATCCGTGACGGTCACCGGTGAGGCGACGCCCGTCACCGGCGGGCGGTCGTTCGGCACGGCCACCGAGATCACCGCGGACCAGGTCTTCTCCGCCGAGCTGCAGCCCCGGGAGGCGGCCTACTTCCGGATCCCGGTCGAGTACGGCCAGCGCCTGAGCTACCGCCTCTCGTCCGGCAACAACCAGCAGTCCCGCGTCCGCGAGATCCGGACCGCGGCCCACGACCCCCTGTTGGGTGACCCCCGGATGCTGGGGGACCAGGGCATCTCCTACACGGACAACGGGGCCACACTCACCCGGTCCACCGCCGTGCCGGTGAGCGCGGACAACTACGGCTCCTACTCCTACGGCGCCCTGCGGTTCGCGGGCGACTACTACATCGTGGTCACCGGCTCCGAGGCCCGTGGGGACCGGGAGGGGAGCGAGCCGTTCCGCTACGAGCTGGCCGTGTCCCTCTCGGGCGAGCGCACCGGTGCGACCGAGTGGCTGACGGCGGCCCAGGACGAGCAGACCCTCGCCGCCGGTGGTTCCCCGGACGGCGAGGACGCCCAGGCCGCGAGCGCCCGGGACGGCGGGTGGCTCCCGTCCGGCACCGAACTCGGTGCACTGCTGGGCGGGGTCGGGCTGGGTGCCGTGCTGACCGGCGTCGCGTGGCTGCTGCTACGCCGGCGCAACGCCTGAGGACGAGCGGTTCCTGAACGTCAGGCCCTGGGCGTCCCGGACCCCTGAGCGTCGGGTCCCGCCGGGGGTTCCGGGTGACCGTGACCCCCGGCGGGACCTGCCGGTCAGTCGTCGGCCTCCCAGACCAGGCCCCCGCCGTCCTCCACGCACACCAGCCGTCGGCCGTCGGCGCCGGTGACCACCAGTCCGCGTTCCAGGGCGGTGCAGTCGTCCCCGGCACGGACGGAACTGGTGATGACCGGCGTCCCGGGCCGTCCCGACGGCGCGGGAGACTCCGGGTCGGATGCCGGGGAGGACCTCCCGGAGGGTGTGGTGCCGGCGCCTCCGCCCCGTGACGTCGGCTCCGGGGCGGACCTCGCCGAGGGTGCGGTCCCGGTGCCCCGTGACGTGGGCTCCGCCCCGGCACCCTGCTCCGCCACGGCACCCTGCTCGGTTCCCACGTCCTGCCCGGCCCCGGGCCCCGCGCTTCCACCATCCGGCCGGAGCAGGACGGCGGCCACCACGAGGGCCACGACCCCCAGCAGCACCATGGTCCACGGCAGGACGGCGCCGACGCCCCGGCCGTGGTCCCCGTCCTCCTCACCGGAGTCCGCCGCCTGGCCCGCCGACTGCGGGCTGCCGACCCGTGGGGTCCTGACCGGTGGCGCGGGCACCCGGGGCGCGGTGTCCGCGGACGGCCCGGGATCCGCCGTCGGGCCCGGCTCCGGGGCCGCATCCGCGGGCCGGCCGACACCGGCCCGGTCCGCGGGGATCCCCGTCCCACCGGACCCGGCCCGGTCCGCGGGAATCCCGGTCGCCCCACCGGCCTCGACCTGGCGGAACACCGCGAACGGTTCGCCCGCGGCCGTGAGGTACCCGCCGGTCCCCGTCCGCGGGGTGGCGAGGACGTCCAGGGTGCGTGGGGCCCGTTCGGCGGCCGCGACGCGGTCGCCGGGGTCCTCGTCGAGCAACCCGGCCACCACGGAGGCGAGCCGGGGATCGACGCCCTCGATCCGGGCCAGGGTCCGGCGCGGGTCCAGGACGGCGGCCTCCAGCCCCCGTTCACCCCGCACGGTGGGATCCAGCATCCGCAGGGCCACCACGCCGGCCGCGTACAGGTCCTGCGCGGGGGCCGGGGCCGCGAGGTCCATCGCCTCGGGCGCCAGGTAACCGGGAGTGCCGTTCACCCACCCGAGGGTGGTGAACCGCGGATCGTCCTCCCGCACGGCGATCCCGAAGTCGCCCAGCCGCAGGTGCGGCATGCCCTCCCCCGTGGGTTCCAGCAGGATGTTCGCCGGCTTGACGTCCCGGTGGATCCAGCCGGCGTGGTGCACGTGGTCCAGGGCGTCCAGCAGTTGCAGCAGCATCCGGGCGGCGAGTGCGGAGGAGAACGCGCCGTGATCGCCCAGCGCGGTCTCCAGGGTGCCGCCGGCCACCAGCGGCATCGAGATCGCCACGTCCGCGTCCTCGGCCGCCCAGCCGTAGGGCGTGGCCAGGTGGCGGTGGTCGAGCTGGATGCCCTGCTCGCGCACGAAGCGCAGCAGTTCACCGGAGTCCTTGTGCCGCAGCACCTTCGCCGCGCACCACTGCTCGCGGCGCCGGTCCCAGGCGGCCCAGATCGACCCGGACCCCCCGGAGGCGATGTGGTCGGCCAGTTCGAACCGGCCCGCGATCACCTGGCCCATGCCCCTACGGCCCCGGGTCGGCCGCGTCAGCGCGGCATCCGCAACCGGCCAGCAGCACCGCGGCGCGGTCCACGGCGAAGCGGGCGTCGGTCAGGACGCCCGGCTGGTCGTTGGCGATGAAGCTGAACACCAGCTGCCTCTCGTCCGCGGTCCTCACCGTGCCGGTCAGCGACGCCACCGAGCTGAGCGTCCCGGTCTTGGCCCGGACCACGTCCTGGGCCGGTGTGCCGACCATCCGGTGCTCGAGGGTGCCCTCCTTGCCCGCCACCGGCAGTCCGGTGGCCGCTGCCTCCAGCCCGGGTTCCCCGGCGGCGATCCCGAGCGACCCGGTCAACTGGAGGGGGGAGACCCGGTTCCTGCCGGAGAGCCCCGAGGCGTCCACGAGGTCCAGACCGGCCGTGTCCACCCCCAGCCCGGACACGGCCTCCTCGATGGCCCGGGAGGCGCCGTCGAAACTGCCGTCCTCACCGGCGGCCAGAGCCAGGTTGCGGCCGGTGGCCTCGGCCACCTGGTTGTCCGAGGTCTTGAGCATGTGGGTCACCTGCTGGGCCACGGTGGCCGACGTCACGCTCGCCAGCTCACTCCCGCGCCCCTTCAGGGACAGGCGCCGGACGGAGTCGGACACCCGGATCCCGACGTCCAGGTCCCGGGCGTGGCGGGCGAGGTGGTCGCGGAAGACCTCGGCCGCGTACAGCGCCGGGTCGTGCAGGCGGTTGGTGCCGGTGCCCGCGGCGGGGCGCCCGCCGTGAGTGGCGATCGGCTGCACGGCGGAGACGTTGCCCGAGGGGACGATGTCCGGGCTCCAGTCCGGGGAGGCCTCCGGGCCCGTGTACCCGGAGTCGTCCAGGCGAACGGTCACCGTCCCGGTGGTGCCGCGCGTGGCGAGTTCCTCGGCCGCCTGCCGGGCCAGCGTCCCGAGACCGGCCCGCCCGTCGACGGACGTCGCGTTGCTCCCCGTGCCGAGCAGTACGTCGCCCCCGGCGTCGAGCACCACGTGGGTCACGTCCCGGTCCCCCACGCGACCGGGCAGGGCGACGGCACCGGTGGTGTAGCGGTGGCCCGGGCCCAGGACCTCCAGGGCCGCGAGGCCCGTGAGGATCTTGACCGCGGAGGCCGGCACCGCGGGCTCCTCGGCCGACCGGTCGTAGAGGACCTCACCGGTCAGGACGTCGACGACGGCCGCGGACATCGTGCCCGAGGACACCGTCAGCGCCTCGTCCAGTGCGGGGGCGAGGGCCTCCGGGTCCGGCATCGGGTCCAGCAGTGCGGTGAGGCCCGACAACCCGAGCACCGCGGCCAGCGTGGACCCTCCCTCGCCAGGGCCGTGGGCACCCGGGGCCGCGGGGCGGGCCGGGGACGAGGTGGAGGCCGTGGCGGCGGGGGACGACGGGTCCGACGCGGAGCTCGGGGATGACGCGGAGGCCGTGGACGAGGCGGAAGCCGGGGGGGACGCGGCACCCGCGGTGATCGTGGAGGAGACGGCCGGCGCCGGTGCCGGCCCGGACGGGGCGGCACCGGCCTGCACGCCCTGCACCTGGCCACCGGTCACGGTGCCGGTGAGCAGCAGGGCCAGCGCGGCACCCAGGGTGCGCGGGATCGCACGCGCGGCGGGCCGGCGTCGTGGGGGTCGAGAGGTCACGGTCAGGCTTCCTGGGAGGCGTACGGGTGCGTGCGTCACGCTCGCGGCGATGGGCGGGCCGGGACCGGACGCGCCTGACCGGAGGATACCCTTGTTTCCAGATGCCGTGCCCCGGCGCGGCTCCCATCCCGCCCTCCATGCATTCCAAGGAGCCTGCTGACATGAACCATGACGTCACCATCGAGATTCCGGCCGCCTCGCGGGTCAAGTACGAGTTCGACCACGAGACCGGCCGACTGCGCCTGGACCGTGTGCTGTTCACGTCGATGCAGTACCCCACGCACTACGGCTACTTCGAGAACACCCTCGGTGAGGACGGCGACCCGCTGGACGCCATGGTCTTCCTGCCGGGCTTCGACCTGGTGCCCGGCGTGATCGTCGAGTCCCGTCCGATCGGCGTGTTCAACATGACCGACGACGGTGGCGGCGACGCCAAGCTGCTCTGCGTCCCCTCGGACAAGCGCTTCGACCACATCCAGGAGCTCGAGGACATCGACGAGTGGCTCAAGCAGGAGATCGAGCACTTCTTCACCCGCTACAAGGACCTCGAGCCGGGCAAGTGGGTCAAGGCCGATGGCTGGGAGGGCCGCGAGGCCGCCGAGGCCGAGCTGGCCGCCTCGATCGAGCGCTTCGACGCCGCCGGGGAGCACACCCCCACCGACGAGCCACAGGGCCGCGAGGTGGAGACCGAGGAGGCCGAGCCGGCCGCCGAGGAGGGCCCCGAGGCCGACGTCCCCCAGGGCCGTCAGGGCTGATCCACCCCCTCTATGTACGTCCTGACGATCAACCAGCGTGATTCGCGGGAGGTCGGGGACATGGTGCACGACCTGTTGCGCGCGCTGCGCCCCGTGCGCACCGTGCTGCCGTTCCAGCGCTCGGTGGGCGATGAGGCCATCGGCATCGTGGCCGACCCCGCCTCCGCGGTGGACGCCGCCCTGCGGGCCCTGCGGGAGCGGCGCTGGAACGTGGGGATCGGCGTCGGGTCCGTGGGGGCGGTGGACCCCGCGGACCCGGACGGCCCGGTGAGACCCGGTGCGCTGCCGGACACGCAGGAGTTGCGCGAGGTCGGCGGGCCGGGACTGGTCCACGCCCGCCGGGCCGTCGAAGAGGCGGCCAAGGCAGGGGTCCGGGTGCCCGTGTCCGTGGGCGGTCCCGACGCCGAGACGGCCGCCCAGGCCGAGGCCGTGCTGCGCCTGGTGGGACAGCTGGTGCT
>NZ_JACHNW010000008.1:0-26441 GCF_014199555.1 Micrococcus sp. TA1 | reverse complement strand
ATCACCGGAACGCGGGCCCGCTGCTGCCCCGGCTGCACGCCCTGACGCGCTCGGACGTGACCACGCGCAACCGGCGCAAGGCCGAGCGCCTGGCCCACGCCTACGACGACCTGGAGCGTCGGATCGAGGAGATCACCGAACAGGAGCAGCTGGACGCGGTGCGGCCGGACCTGGACGGCACGCAGGTCATGGAGATCCTGGGGATCCGTCCCGGGCCCGTGGTGGGCCGGGCCTACAAGCACCTGCTGGAGTGGCGGCTGGACGAGGGGCCGCACGGAGAGGACGTGGCCCGCGCGGAGCTGCTGCGCTGGTGGGCGGAGCAGCCCGAGGCGGCGGAGGCATCGGAGGCGTCAGAATAAGCCGCTGATCCGGCCGTCCGCGTCCACGTCCATGACGTCCGCGGCGGGCGCCTTGGGCAGTCCCGGCATGGTCATCATGGCCCCGGTGAGGGCCACGATGAACCCGGCGCCGGGCCGGACCACGAGCTCGCGGACCGTGATGCCGAAGCCGGTGGGGGCACCCAGGACCTTCGGATCGTCCGTGAACGAGTACTGGGTCTTGGCCATGCACACCGGCAGGTGGCCCCACCCCTCCTCGGTGAGCTGGGCCAGCTGGCGCTTGGCCTCGGCGGAGTACTCCACGTGGGAGCCGCGGTAGATCCGCTGCACCACGGCGTCGATGCGCTCCTCGACATCCATGGTCTCCGTCCACAGGGACCGGTACGAGCCGGTCCCCTCGGCGATGGCCTCGGTGACCTGGCGGGCGAGTTCCACGGCACCGGCCCCGCCCCGGGCCCACACCTCGGCGACGGCGACCCGGACGCCGGCCCGGCCGCACCAGTCGGTGAGCCAGGACAGTTCGGCGTCCGTGTCCTGCGGGAAGCGGTTGACGGCGACGATGACCGGCACCCCGTAGACGGACAGGTTCTGCACGTGGCGCTCGAGGTTGGCCACCCCCGCCTCGAGGGCGACCAGGTGACGCCGCTCCGCGGTCTCCGCCGTGCCGGCGGCCACCCCGGCGGTGGCGCCGGCGTTCACCTCGCCCAGGGACAGTCCGCCGTTCATCTTCAGCGCCCGGACGGTGGCCACCACCACGGAGGCCGCCGGGGGGAAGCCACCGGCCACGGCCGTGATGTCCATGAACTTCTGCCCGCCCAGGTCTGCGCCGAACCCGGCCTCCGTGACCACCAGGTCGGACAGGGACCGGGCCGTGTTGGTGGCGATGATCGAGTTCGCCCCGTGGGCGATGTTGGCGAACGGCCCGCCGTGGATGAGCACCGCGGAGCCGCCCAGGGTCTGGACCAGGTTCGGCTTCAACGCGTCCTTGAGCAGCACGGCCATGGCACCCTGGGCGCCGTTCGGGCCCAGCTGGCCGACGGTCACCGGCTGCTGGTCATGCGTCCGCCCGATGATCATCCGGGAGAGCCTGGACTTGAGGTCCTCCAGGTCCCGCGACAGGCAGAACACGGCCATGGTCTCCGTGGCGACGGTGATCTCGAAGCCGTTCTCCCGCGGCACGCCCTGGCTGCGGCCGCCGAGGCCGATGACGGTCTGCCGCAGGGCGCGGTCATTGGTGTCGAGGCAGCGCTTGAGGGCGATGGTCCGCGGGTCGATGCCCAGCGTGTTGCCCTGGTGCAGGTGGTTGTCGATGAGCGCGCAGAGCAGGTTGTGGGCCGCGGTGATGGCGTGGAAGTCACCGGTGAAGTGGAGGTTGATCTCCTCCATGGGCACCACCTGGGCGTGACCGCCACCGGTGGCGCCGCCCTTCATCCCGAACACCGGGCCCAGGGACGGTTCGCGCAGGGCGGCCATCGCCGTCCTGCCGCGCCACCACGCAGGGGCGTCCGCCTGGGCGGCCAGCTCGTTCAGCCCGTCCACCAGGCCCACGGTGACGGTGGACTTCCCCTCGCCGGCCGGCGTCGGGCTGATGCCGGTGACCAGCACGACCCGGCCCGGGGTCCGCTGGGACCGCGGCAGCCGCGCCGGGTCGATCTTGGCCATGTGATGCCCGTAGGGGATCAGGGCATCCTCGGGGATCGCCGACCGCCGGGCGAGCTCGGAGACCGGCAGGAACGTGGCGGCGGCGGCGATCTCGGCGTCGTTCATGCGGCAGATCCTGCCACAACGCGACGGGAGGTCGATAGGACGCGTCAGCCCCCGGGAGACCCGGGCCTGACGTGTCCTATCGACCTCCGGAGCACCGGTGGGGCGCTCGGCGCCCGGGCCGGGTCAGCGCTCGATGTCCCCGCGGATGAACGCCTCGACCAGCTCGTGCGCCTCCTCGTCATGGTGCTGCACGGGCGGGGACTTCATGAAGTAGGACGAGGCGGAGAGGATGGGGCCGCCGATGCCGCGGTCCAGGGCGATCTTGGCGGCACGCACGGCGTCGATGATCACGCCCGCGGAGTTCGGGGAGTCCCAGACCTCCAGCTTGTACTCCAGGGACACCGGGGCATCGCCGAAGTTGCGGCCCTCCAGGCGCACGAACGCCCACTTGCGGTCGTCCAGCCAGGACACGTAGTCGGACGGGCCGATGTGGACGTCGTCCGCGCTGAGCTGCGCGGAGGTGTTGGAGGTGACGGCCTGGGTCTTGGAGATCTTCTTGGACTCCAGGCGCTCGCGCTCGAGCATGTTCTTGAAGTCCATGTTGCCGCCCACGTTCAGCTGGTAGGTGCGGTCCAGGGTGACGCCGCGGTCCTCGAACAGCTTGGCCATGACGCGGTGGGTGATGGTCGCGCCGATCTGGGACTTGATGTCATCACCGACGATCGGCACGCCGGCCGCGGTGAACCGGTCCGCCCACTCGGGGGTGCCGGCGATGAAGACGGGCAGGGCGTTGACGAACGCGACCCGGGCGTCGATGCAGGCCTGGGCGTAGAACTTCGCGGCCTCCTCGGAACCCACGGGCAGGTAGCAGACCAGGACGTCCACGTCGGTGTCCTTGAGCACCTGCACCACGTCGACCGGCTCCGCACCGGACTCCTCGATGGTCTCCCGGTAGTACTTGCCCAGGCCGTCGAGGGTCGGTCCGCGCTGGACGGTCACGTCGGTGGCCGGGACGTCGGCGATCTTGATGGTGTTGTTCTCGGAGGCGACCAGCGCGGCAGAGAGCTCCACGCCGACCTTCTTGGCGTCGACGTCGAAGGCGGCGACGAACTCCAGGTCGGAGACGTGATAGTCACCGAACTGGACGTGCATGAGGCCCGGGACCTGCTCGTCGGCGGAGGCGTTGCGGTAGTACTCGACCCCCTGGATCAGGGAGGTGGCGCAGTTGCCCACGCCCGCAATGGCCACACGAATCGGCTTCTTCGACACCGGTACTCCTTGTTGTCCTGATGGTCCTGCGGCCGCACGGGCGCGGCGGACCGAGCCCCGGCGGTCCGGGACGTCGATGCAGTGAGGGTGCTTCCGGCCCGTGACGGGCGGGCACGACCCCATCCACTTTACGCCGGATGACGACGTTCATCCGCATCGGTGTCCAACCGCCGTCCGTGCCGCCGCATTCCCGGCCCTCTCCAGGGGAGGGCCGGTGCCGGGTCCCTCCTAGGATGGGCACCATGAGCCTGCGCACCCCGGCCCCCGGCCCGCGGACCCCCGGGGCCCCGTCCCGGACCGGTGCCGGAGGTCCCGACGGCGGTGCTCCGGTCCCCGCCTCCGTGCCCTCGCGCACGGACGGGCTGGTGCGCCGGTTGCGGGAGGGGCTCGGCGGCCCGGTGGGCCGGCACACCGTCCCCGGACGCACCGGCGGCTCCTTCTTCACGCCCCTGCGGGTGATGATCCTGCTCACCACGCTCTCGGCCGTCGTCGCGGTGCTGCTGAAGACCCCGTGCCGGCTGGGCGGCTGGGGACAGCCGGAGGTCTACTACGCCGGCTGTTACTCGGACTGGGCCGCGCTCTACGGCGGGCGCGGGTTCGCCGAGGACCCCTTCGCCCCCTTCGCGGCCGGGGCCGGCTTCGAGTACCCGGTGCTGATGTCCGTGGTGGCCTCGATCGCCGCGGTGGTCTCGAGGATGCTGCCGTTCAGCGACCTGAACCCCACGCTGGCCTACTGGGACGTGAACTTCCTCCTCACGGCCGTGCTGTGGATCGTGACCGTGGTGGTCACGGCCAGGTCCGCCGGCCGCCGGCCCTGGGATGCGGTCATGGTGGCCGTCGCGCCGGGCATCGTCCTGGCCGGGTCCGTGAATTGGGACCTGTGGGCGGTGGCGCTGCTGGCCGTGGGCATGTGGCTGTTCGGCGGACGCAGGCCCCTGCTGGCCGGTCTCTTCTTCGGGCTGGGGGCGGCGATGAAGCTCTATCCCCTGCTCATCCTGGGGGCGCTGCTGATCCTGGCCGTCCGTTCCCGGCGCTGGTCCCCGTTCCTGTGGGCGACGCTGGGAACGGTGATCGCCTGGCTGGCCGTCAACCTGCCGATGATGATCGGCAACCTCGCCGCCTGGAGCGTGTTCTTCACCTTCTCCGGGGAACGCGGCCCGGGCCTGTCCTCGGTCTGGCACGCCTGGAACGTGACGATGGGCCGGATCGGCGGACCGGAGATCCGTGCCGAGGACCTGTCCCTGCTGGCCTACGGGGCCTTCTTCCTGGCCTGCGCGGCCATCTTCGCGCTCGGTGTCAGCTGCCGCTACCGGCCGCGGCTGGCCCAGCTGACCTTCCTGATCGTTGCCGCGTTCGTGCTGTGCAACAAGGTGTATTCCCCGCAGTTCGTGGTGTGGCTGGTCCCGTTGGCGGCGCTCGCGGTCCCGCGCTGGCGCGACTTCCTGATCTGGCAATTCGTCGAGGTGCTGCACTTCTGGGCGATCTGGATGTACCTGGCCAAGGGGGCCTCCGATTCCGAGGTGCAGCACTCCATGGACGACACGTTCTACGTCCTGGCGATCCTCGGGCACATGGCTGCCACCCTGTACCTCATGGGCCGCGTGGTCGAGCAGATGCTCGCGCCCTGGGACGACCCGGTGCGGGCCTCGCTGCCCGGCGGGCGGATCTGGACCCGGCCCGCCGCGGGCGCCGGTTCAGGACGGGGCCTGGAGGCGGCCGCGGCCCGCATGGACCACCTGGGCTTCGACGCCACCGAGGCGGAGCGGCTGCCCGTGGACGACCCCCTCGGCGGTCACTACGACGACGCCCCGGACCGTGCCCCGTGGCTGGTGAGGCGGCACCGGGAGGCGGCCCGGACGACCTGGTGACCTGCGGGAGCCGGCGCGGCGTGCCGACCGGGGAGGCGTGCAGGGCGGTGAGGTGCGGGGACCGCCGCGGCGGGGAGGGCCGCACCGTACGGTAGGACCATGACCGCACCGGACTCCGTGACCCCCGCCGGCTCCCTGGCCGGCCACCCCCACCTGCAGGACCTCGCCGGTTTCGTGCAGGCCAGCCCCTCGAGCTACCACGCCGCCGCCGAGGTGGCACGCCGCCTCCAGGCGGTCGGCTACACCCGCGTGGATGAACGCGCGGACTTCCCCGCGCAGCCCGGTGGGTATGTCCTGGTCCGGGACGGGGCCGTCATCGCCTGGCGGATTCCCGAGGGCGCCGGGCTCCCGGGGGCCCGGGTGTCCGGGGCCGGCTCGGCCGGTGCCGTGCCGGTGTTCCGCATCCTGGGTGCCCACACGGACTCCCCGACGTTCAAGCTCAAGCCCCGCCCGACGACCGGCCGGGAGGGCTGGCTGCAGGCCGGCGTGGAGGTCTACGGCGGGCCGCTGCTGAACTCCTGGCTGGACCGGGAGCTGTGCCTCGCGGGCCGGCTGGTGACCGAGGACGGCACCGAGCACCTCGCGGCCACCGGGCCCGTGGCGCGCTTCCCGCAACTGGCCATCCACCTGGACCGGGACGTGAACAACGGGCTCACGCTGGATCGCCAGCAGCACATGAACCCGATCTGGGGCGCTGCCGGCGGCAGGACCGCCCCGGCCGACATCCTGGCCGTGCTCGCACGCACCGCCGGGGTGGAGCCGGGGGCGGTCCGGGGTTTCGACGTGGTCATGGCGGACACCCAGGCACCGGGACTGTTCGGGGCGTCCGAGGAGTTCTTCGCCTCCGGGCGGCTGGACAACCTGTCCTCCGTGCACGCCGGACTGGTGGCGCTGGAGGCACATCCCTCCCCGGCGCCGGCGGCCGATGCGCCGGTGATCCCCGTGCTCGCGGCGTTCGACCACGAGGAGCTGGGCTCGGCATCGCGCTCGGGAGCGGCCGGCCCCGTGCTGGAGGACGTGCTGCGCCGTGTGCTGGATGCGCTGGACGTCGCGGGACAGGGCCCGGCGCGGTCATTCGCGGGATCCTGGCTGTTGTCCGCCGACGCCGGTCACCTGGTCCACCCGAACTACGCCGAGCGGCACGACCCGGTGAACCATCCGCGGCCCAACGCCGGTCCCCTGCTGAAGATCAACGCCAACCAGCGGTACTCCACCGATGCGGCCGGTGCCGCCGCCTTCGCCGGCTGGTGCGCCCACGCGGGAGTGCCGTTCCAGGAGTTCGTGTCCAACAACGCGGTGCCGTGCGGGTCCACGATCGGTCCCATCTCGGCCACCCGGCTCGGCATCCGCACCGTGGACGTGGGCATCGGGCTGCTGTCCATGCACTCCGCCCGGGAGATGTGCGGGGCCCAGGACCCCGGGTACCTGGCCGCGGCCGTGGGCTCGTTCTTCACCGGGGCCTGAGGCGGCCCGTCCCGCCGGGGCGGGCGTGGCCGCCTGCGGGGTCAGCCGACGGCGGCCAGGCTGCGGACGGTCAGCAGGTTCCGGGCGGTGGCCCGGGTGTCCAGGGTCCGCTCGATGCGGTCGAGGGTGAGCGCGGAGGTCCGGGACGAGTTCGCGTACCGGACCCACACGAACCTGCCGGTGACCGCGCACCGGTCGTCACCGGCGTCGAACGCCTCGAGCGCGTCGGCCTGCTCGGGATCGGCGGGCTCGGCCAGCAGGACCAGGTGGGTCAGCTTGCCCTCCCCGCCGGCGAAGGCCAGCTGCGCGTGCAGGGCCAGGGCGGTGTCCAGGTCGGCCCGGCTCGCGGGGATCACCGCGACGGCCAGTCCGAGTTCTGCCTCCAGGGCGGACTCCACCCCGTACGCGATGTCCCACGCGTCCGCATCGGCCTCGTGCCCCGGCCGCCGGTCCACGTGGAACAGGACGTTGCCCGAGTTCAGGTGGGTGGTGACCTCGAGGGCGCCCGCCGCGGTGGCGATCTGGCGCAGGTGGTCCATGGGCACCCTCGCGTGTCCGCCGACGTTGATGCCCCGCAACAACAGGACGTGGGTGTGGTCGGAACGCGGGGCGGAGGCCATGGTCCCATCCTGCACAGCGGACCGGCACGGTGCCAGTGTCCACAGTCACGGTCCGGGCCGTGGCGGCCGGGTGATGCCCCCCGGCAGAGTGGGGCCTGGTTCGGGACCATTGCCACCAGCGGGTATGATGGTCGAGGTTTTCTGCGTGCCGTCCCATGACGGATCCCGCGCGGAACCACCGCACAGAACCTCCTGTTACGGAAAGACCGTGACCACTAGCCCGAAGGAGGTGGGTTCGCATGCGTGCATATGAACTGATGGTGCTGATTGATCCCGAAGTGGACGAGCGCACCGTTGAACCGACCCTGCAGAAGTACCTCGAGGTCGTCACCAAGGACGGCGGCACCGTGGACAAGTTCGATCTCTGGGGCCGGCGCCGCCTGGCCTACGAGATCCAGAAGAAGACCGAGGCCATCTACGCCGTCGTCAACTTCACGTCCACCCCGGACACCTCCAAGGAGCTCGATCGCCTGCTGGGCCTGAACGAGATCGTCCTGCGCACCAAGATCATCCGCCCGGAAGAGCAGAAGATCACCGCAGAGGCGGAGTGATCCCGCGCGGCGCCGGTGACGGTGCCGCACCCACCCGCTGAGTCCAGCGACCAGAACGTCCGAAGAGTCCACAGGAGGCACCATGGCCGGAGAGACCATCATCACCGTCGTCGGGAACCTGACGGCAGACCCGGAACTGCGGTTCACGCCGTCCGGTTCCGCGGTGGCGAACTTCACCATCGCCTCCACCCCCCGGACCTTCGACCGCCAGTCGAACGAGTGGAAGGACGGGGAGACCCTGTTCCTCCGCGCCTCGATCTGGCGGGAGGCGGCCGAGAACGTGGCCGAGTCCCTGACCAAGGGCACCCGCGTGGTGGCCCAGGGCCGGCTGAAGGCCCGCAGCTACGAGACCCGCGAGGGTGAGAAGCGCACCTCCTACGAGCTGGACGTGGACGAGATCGGTCCCTCGCTGCGGTACGCCACGGCCAAGGTCACCAAGTCCGGCCGCGGGGGCGGCGGGGGCTTCGGCGGCGGCGGCCAGGGTGGCGGCTTCGGCGGCGGCCAGGGCGGCGGGTTCAACCAGGGCGGGAACGCCGGGGGCCAGGGCGGCGGCAACGCCGGCTGGGGTTCCGGTGGCGGTTCCAACGATCCGTGGGGTGGGTCCTCCACCTCCGCGGGTTCCTGGGACACCCCGGGCAACGACGAGCCCCCGTTCTGATCCGAGCAGTACTGAATCACCTCCGGTGAGCGGACCTGAGCCGATCACCGATCCCCCCGGCGGGGAGGTGCCCTGAGGGGCGCGGACCCCGCCGGACGCCGTCGGGAACCGTTTCCCGTACGGCGGCAGCAGGCGGCCACCCGCCGCCTGCGATCCCATCCCGCAGAACCGTTCTGCGGGCTCCCGACGATTGAAGGAGCACCACGATGGCGAAGGCTGAGATCCGTAAGCCCAAACCAAAGTCCAACCCGCTGAAGGCCGCTGACATCACCGTCATCGACTACAAGGACGTCGCCCTGCTGCGCAAGTTCATCTCCGACCGCGGCAAGATCCGTGCCCGTCGCGTGACCGGCGTGACCGTGCAGGAGCAGCGCAAGATCGCCCAGGCCATCAAGAACGCCCGTGAGGTTGCCCTGCTTCCTTACTCCGGCGCTGGCCGCGGCTGATCGCGCGAGTCGAGGAAGGAACAGATACAGATGGCAAAGCTCATTCTGACCCAGGAAGTGACTGGCCTGGGCTCCGCCGGTGACGTCGTCGACGTCAAGAACGGCTACGCCCGCAACTACCTGCTGCCGCGCGGTTTCGCGACCCTGTGGACCAAGGGCGGGGAGAAGCAGGTCGAGTCCATCAAGACGGCTCGCCAGACCCGCGCCGTGAAGTCCCTCGAGGAGGCACAGGCCCTCGCCGCGAAGCTGCAGGGCACGCCGGTCAAGCTCGAGGTGACCGCCGGTGAGGGTGGCCGCCTGTTCGGCGCCGTCAAGGCCGCGGACGTGGCCGAGGCTGTCGAGGCCTCCGGCCTGGGCAGCATCGACCGTCGCACCGTGACCCTGCCGACCGCCATCAAGGCGCTCGGCCGGTACCAGGCGCATGTCCGCCTGCACGAGGACGTCCTGGCCGTGATCGACCTGGACGTCGTCGCCGCCAAGACCAAGAAGAAGTGACCTCCTAGTCACCTTCTGCATCCGCAGAGGCCGGCCGGTTCCCCTCGGGGAGCCGGCCGGCCTCTGCGCGTCCACCGCAGATCGTTCGCCTCCGACCGTTCACCGCCGGGCGGTGGCCAGGAAGACGGGGAAGGACGTGCCGTCCTTGTCGATCGTGGTGAAGTCCTCGACCGAGACGTCCTCGAATCCGTCCCGCACGAGCCACTGGGCCAGCTGGTGACGGTCGAAGCCCGGGTGGCCGTCGAAGTCGTGCAGGTGGGCGTGGAAGGACCCGTCCTCCGTGTCCAGGTCGGCGATCGCCACGTGCCCGCCCGGTTCCAGCAGGCTGCGGAACCCGGACAGCACGCGGGGGATGTCGTGCACGTGATGGAGCACCAGGCTGGCCACGATCAGGTCGAACCGTTCGTCCGGGGTGCCGCCTGACTCCAGGTCCAGGTCCCAGACCCGGGTGCCGGCCGGAAGCAGGCCCTGGGCGACCTTGTCCGCGGCCACCCGGCGCATGCCCTCGGAGCTGTCCGCGAGGGTCACGGAGCCGATGTGGGGCACGAGCGCCTGGGAGACCAGTCCGGTTCCCGCCCCGTACTCCAGGAGACGTTCCCGGCCGGTGAGGGCCAACCGGGTGGCGACGGCATCCGCCAGCCTGCGTGCCTCGTCCGCCTTGCCCGGTTCGAGGTCCCAGGTGGCCGCCGCGGTGTCGAAGTGCTCATTCGCCATGGCGGACCTCCCGGTCCAGGGCCGCGGCGTCGGCCCTGTGGACGGAATGGTGAGCGTGGGGAGCGGGCTCCTCCACCGGGACGCCGGCGGGCATCGTCGAGTTCTCGTGGGACGTCATCCGGCCATCCTTCCAGCCCGGCGCCGCCGAGGGAATGTGAAGCGGGGGATCGGTGCCCGGGATCACCCGCCCGGTGAGAGGGTGACGAACGTGACACCCCGGTGAACCACGGGCGTCCAGGAGGTGCGCCGGGAGCGCGTGGTCGGCTACAACGGCAATTACAAAACATGTGGATAGCCTGTGGATAACTGTGAAGAACTGGCGGGCGAAGTTGCGTTCCCAGGGACCGGGATGCTAGTTCCCCAGCAGTAATCCCCAGCGAAATTCCTTTCTATCCACAGGCCTGGAAAAGAAAACGCCCTTGTCAAACAAGGGTTGTGGACGAGGGTGGGGGCGCATCCCCAGAGTTTTCCCCACTCTGTGCACACCACAACCCGGTGAATCCACACGTTATCCACAGAAGCTGTGGACATTGTGCTTGAGCGGGGTTCCGCAGGCGAGTAGTCTCACGTGGTACCCCCACAGGACGAGCCGGGTATTGGCTAGGATTCATGGCGCACATCCGGCTGGCATCGCCTGGGGAGTCCGTCGCATCGGGGTCCCGATGCGACGGGCTCCTAGGGACACCGCACCGCGGGGAGTTACCGGGCCGTCCGGTCATAGGGAAGGGAATCAACTACTTGGCATTCGAGCATTTCGATTCCACCGACGGCACCGGCTCCTCGCGGGCCAACCTCCTTCCCCCGCAGGACCTCGTCGCCGAACAGTCGGTGCTCGGGGGCATGATGCTCTCCAAGGACGCGATCGCGGACGTCGTGGAGTTGCTGCGCGGCAACGACTTCTACAAGCCGGCGCACGAGATGATCTACGAGGCGATCATCGACCTGTACGGACGCGGTGAGCCCGCCGACGCCGTCACGGTCGCGGACCTGCTCAACAAGCGCCAGGAGCTGGCCCGCGTCGGCGGCCCGGCCGTGCTGCACGAACTCGTCCAGTCCGTGCCCACCGCGGCGAACGCGGGCTTCTACGCCGAGATCGTGCGCGAGAAGGGCGTCCTGCGCCGCCTCGTCCAGGCGGGCACCAAGATCGTCCAGATGGGCTACCAGCAGGACGGTGAGGTCGAGGAGATCGTCAACGAGGCCCAGGCCGAGGTCTACAAGGTCGCCGAGACCCGGCAGTCCGAGGACTACGTCCCCCTGTCCGGGATCCTCGAGCACACCGTGGACGAGATCGAGGCCGCCGGGTCCCAGGGCGAGGGGATGACCGGTGTGCCCACCGGCTTCTATGAGTTCGACGAGCTGACCCAGGGCCTGCACGGCGGGCAGATGATCGTCATCGCCGCGCGCCCCGCCGTCGGCAAGTCCACGATCGCGCTGGACTTCGCCCGCTCGGCGGCCATCAAGCACAACATGACCACCGTGTTCTTCTCCCTCGAGATGGGCAAGAACGAGATCGCCATGCGCCTGCTGTCCGCGGAGGCCACGATCGCCCTGCAGGACCTGCGCAAGGGGACCATCCGGGACGAGCAGTGGTCCAAGATCGCCGCCACCGTCGGGCGGCTGAACGACTCGCCGTTCTTCATCGACGACTCGCCGAACATGTCCATGATGGAGATCCGTGCCAAGTGCCGGCGGCTGAAGCAGAAGCACGACCTCAAGCTCGTGGTGCTGGACTACCTGCAGCTGATGAGTTCCGGCAAGAAGGTCGAGTCCCGCCAGCAGGAGGTCGCCGAGTTCTCCCGTGCCCTCAAGCTGCTGGCCAAGGAGCTACAGGTCCCGGTCATCGCCCTGTCCCAGCTGAACCGTGGCTCCGAGCAGCGCACGGACAAGAAGCCCCAGGTCTCCGACCTGCGTGAGTCCGGTTCCATCGAGCAGGACGCCGACATGGTCATCCTGCTGCACCGCGAGGACATCTACGACAAGGAGTCCCCGCGCGCCGGCGAGGCCGACCTGATCGTCGCCAAGCACCGTAACGGTCCGACGAAGACCATCGTGGTCGGCTTCCAGGGCCACTACTCGCGGTTCTCGAACATGGCACCCGACGCCGGGGGCTTCTGATGGTCCGCCTCCCCGGTCCCTCGCGGAGGGCGCCGGCACCCACGTGCTGACCGGGCTCTGGGAGCGCGTGACCAGCACCCAGCCGGACCTGGACTGGCCGCTGGCCCTGGCCATGGCCGGCCTCGCCCTCCTGCTCGCCTGGAGTCCGGCGGGCTACCGGGCGGTCCGCCACCTGGCCACGCTCACGCACGAGGCCGGGCACGCCGCGGTGGCGGTGCTCTCGGGGCGCCGGCTCAGCGGCATCCGCCTGCACTCGGACACCTCCGGGGTGACCCTGTCCCGGGGCCGTCCCCGTGGTCCCGGGATGGTGCTGATGCTGGCCGCCGGGTACCCGGCCCCGGCCGTCGTCGGGCTCGCGGGTGCGTGGCTCGCGGGCGCCGGCTACGCCGCCGCCTGGCTCTGGTCCTTCGTCCTGCTCTGCGCGCTGATGCTGCTGCTGGTGCGCAACCTCTACGGGCTGTGGGTCGTGCTCGTCACGGGGGTGGCCGTCGCCGCGCTGTCCTGGGCGGCCTCGCCCCTCGTCCTCTCCGCGGTCGCACAGGTGGTGGCGTGGTCGCTGTTGCTCTGCGCGCCCCGGGCCGTCGTGGAACTCCAGCGCCAGCGACGCCGGGCCCGGCGCCGGGGCCTGGGCCGGGCGGCCGGCGCCGGGCGCGGTCCGGACAGCGACGTCGACCAGCTGGCCCGGCTGACCGGGGTCCCGGCGGCGCTGTGGACCGGACTCTTCTGGCTCCTCTGCGCGTGCTGCCTCCTGGCCGGAGGGTGGCTGCTCTGGCCGTGGGGTCCGCCGGGGCCCTCGGCCTGAGGGACATCACCGGCCGGTCGGGCGGACCACCCCGGGGGATCAGTCCTCGGAGACGGTCATCCGGGCGATGCGGCCCTCGTCGAAGAAGGCCCGGACGCGGGCGCTGATCCTGCGGTCCGAGACCGAGTGCACGGTCCAGCGGGCACCGTCCTCGCAGACCCGGGCGCGGCTCGTCTCGACCCGCAGGCCGAACTCGTCCAGGAACCCCCGGATCCGTTCGGGGTCCGCCGTCGCCTCCAGGGGTGCCAGCGGGTGGGTGCTCGAGACCACCGCGCCGGGCCGGAACCGGCCCATGAGCGAGCCCGGTTCGCGGTCCTCGTCGCCCCACGCGCGCTCCAGGGCCATGGCGTCCACCTGGTCCTGTGCCTGGTGCCGACCCAGTTCCATCAGCTCGTCGATGAACGCGGGATCCCGGTTGAGCTTGCTGGCATGGCCCCAGGCGCGAGTGGCGTCCGTGCGCCGCATCTCCAGGATGCGCACCGTGATGTGCCGGACCCGATGAGAACGGATGGTGCCGTCGGCCAGCCATTTGTCGACCTGTTCGATGAAGCCGAGTTCCTGGTACAGGGAGAGGTTGCCGGACAGCTCGTTGCGGCGGGTCGCGATCTCCCCCACGGTCGTGGGCTCGTCCTCGACCTGCGAGGGGTTGACCTGGATCACCCAGATCTCGTCCGGTTCGGAGTCCAGCAGCTTGTGGACCGGGGGGTTCTGGGAGAACAGGCCGTCCCAGTACACGCTCCGGCCGAGGCGGACGGAGCGGAAGATCGTGGGGATGGCGGCCGAGGCCAGGATGGCGTCCGTCGAGATCTCGCCGTCGCGGCTGTCGAAGGTCCGGAACACGCCCTTGAGGACGTCGACGGCACCGACCAGGAGCATCGGGTCACTGATCGAGGCGGCGGCCAGTTCCTGATCGGCCCCCAGGTCCACGGTCTGGTCGATCAGCCGCCGCAGGAGGTCGGAGCTCCACACGGCGCCCGCGTGGAGATACGGGCTGACGACCGGGACGGCCACCGTCTCGGACAACCGCTGGCCCCACAGGACCATCGCGTTGACGACCTGGTCCGGCCAGCTCGACGCGCTGTTCGCCGTCCAGAACCGCCGGAGCAGGTGCTCGGCATCCCCGGGCCGGCGGTGCAGCAGCGACGACCAGGCGATCGCCGCGCAGATGGCACCTCCCGAGGTACCGCTGAGGCCGACGACCTGGTGCTCGGCCAGGACATCGGGCTGCAGGAACCGGGACAGGGCCCCGGCGGTGAAGGCGGTGTGGCTGCCACCGCCCTGGCAGGCGATCGCGACGCGGCGTCTCTGGGAGGTCACATCCCCGATCGTAGGGGTGATCGTGTCCGGTCCCCTCGCGGTGTCGCGCCAGGACACGCCGGTCGGGCTACCGTGGCTGGAGGCCGTGCCGTCCGGGCACCGGCCCGCATCCCTGCCGTCCAGAGAAGGAAGTTCCCATGAATGCCGTTCAGTTCCTCGGCCGCGCCGCTCTCGCCGCACCGTTCGTCTGGCTCGGTTACGAGGCCGCCAAGGAACCGGGTGGCCGGGTGGCGCTCGTCGAGCAGGCCGGGATCCCCGAACCGGAGCTCGCCGTGCGCGCGAACGGCGTGGCCATGGCCGCCGGGGGCACGGCGCTGGCGCTCGGCGTGCTGCCCCGGGCCGCGGCCGGCGGCCTGAGCCTGTCGATGCTCGCCACCACGATGGTCGGGCACCCGTTCTGGAAGGAGACCGAGACGGCCCGGCGAGTGCCGCAGCGGATCCAGTTCCTCAAGAACGTCGGGCTCGCCGGCGCACTGGTCGCCTACGCCGCGAGGGGCTGAGCCGCCGGCAGGCGGCCGGGGCTCCCGCTCCGGGAAGGCCAGGGGTCCTGTGGACAACGTCGACGCGTGCCCCTTCGGCCCCCTAGGGTGGCTGACATGGGGGTCGACGGCGCAGGAGCGGGGTGGTCGCAGCGGGACCGGATGCTGCTGCGGACGGCACAGGTCATCCATGCCCACGTCCACGGCGAGTTCGACCAGATCCTCCCGGTGCCCGTGGACTTCGCGGTCGGTGGGACGTACCCGGAGAACCGCATCGTGGCCGTCGCCCCGTTCTCGGTGTATGCGCTGGAGGCGCGCGGGGACGGGTCCTACGCCCATGACGGTGGCTTCTTCCTCGCCACCGGCCGCGGGGGCCTGGCGATCACCGCCGGGGCAGCGCTCGGCCGGGCCGTGGGGAACGCCCGACGGCGGGCTGCCGCCGCCCGGGCGGTGCAGCCGTCCTGGCACCATCTCGAGGGCGGGATGCTCTGTGTCAACCAGTTCGGGTTCTACCTGAGGACCCCGACCAGCCTGCTCTGGTGGGACTGGGGCAGCATCCTGGAGTGCCACATGGTCGAACCGGGACGACTGGGGATGCTGGGGATGACGCCGGCCGGCCAGTGCACCTACCTGATCGAGTCCGACCTCGCCGAACTGGTGTTCGCCACCTGGGCGATGAAGCGGCAGCCGCAGCACGTGCAGTTCCTGCACCGGGTGTGGCTGCTGCCGGACTGGATCGAGCGGTACCGGGCCGTCTACGGCCCGGGGGCCTTCGACTTCACCGTGCCGTTCCGGCACCAGCTGGGATAACCTCGCCGGACCGCACCGACCCGTACCAGGAGGAACCATGACTGAGTCCGCCGTACATCCCCGCAGGATCATCATCACGGGGGCCGATTCCGGCATCGGGAAGGCCACGGCGGTGGCACTGGCCGCCCCGGGACGTCACATCGGCATCACGTGGCACGAGGACCGCGAGGGCGCGGAGGCCACCGCGACCGAGGTGAGTGCCGCCGGCGGCACCGCCCACGTGCGCCGGCTCGACCTGGCCGACCCGACGCAGGGCACCAGGGTCGTCGACGGGCTGGCCGAGGAGATGGGTGGCGTCGACACCCTCGTGATGTGCTCGGGGACGGGCACCGCCACCCGGCTGCTGGACATGGACTACCCGGACTGGCGGCACGTGATCTCGGTGGACCTGGACGGCGCGTTCTGCTGCCTGCAGGCGGCCGCACGCCACATGGTGTCCGCCGGTGCGGGCGGACGGATCGTGGCCATCACCTCCGTCCACGAGCACGCCCCGCGGGTGGGGGCCGGACCGTACTGCGCGGCCAAGGGTGGCCTGGGGCTGCTGGTCAAGGTCGCCGCCCTCGAACTGGCCGAGCACGGCATCACCGTCAACGCGGTGGCGCCCGGGGAGATCGCCACCCCGATGACCGGGCAGGAGGACGAGTCCGTCCTCGAGGGCAAGCACCGTCCCGGGATCCCCGTCGCCCGGCCGGGGGACGCCCGGGAGGTCGCCGCCGTCGTGGCCTTCCTGTGCGGCCCGGACGCCGGGTACGTCAACGGTGCGTCCTGGGCCGTCGACGGCGGCATGCTCACCATGGGGCCGATGGCCGGATCACACCTCGAGGGCGACGGCTGGCGGCGTCCCTGAACCTGTGGTGCCGCGGCTGAGCCGCACCCCAGCGGCCGGCGTGCCCGTCAGGGGCTGACCTGCCCTCGGCGCCCACGCCGGCCCTCAGGTCCCGGGATGGGCCGCCTGCGGGCGCTGGCCGAGGAAGACCACGGCTCCGGCCAGCAGGATCACCACGGACAGGGCCAGCCCGGCCTGCACGCCGTCGGCCGAGTCCGAGGCCACCCCGGACAGCACCGGGCCGATCGACTGGCCGATCGCGAAACCGGTCGTCAGGGTGCCGATCCCGTCGGTGACCTGAGACGGGTCCAGGACCCGCTGGGCGGCGTGCGTGACCGCGCCGACGAGCGCCAGGAACGTCCCCCCGAACAACACGGCCGATCCCAGCGAGAACACCGGGTGGTCCGCCAGCAGGGGCAGTCCCGCTCCGAGGGCGACGACGACCATGAGCAGCGCCGGGGCTCGGCCTCCGGAGAGCGCGCCGACCACGGGGGACCACGCGAACCCGCCGATCATCGCGGCCAGGCCCAGCACGATCCAGAACACGGCCACCTCCGCGTCCCCGGCGCCCTGGCCGCGCAGCAGGGCCACGATGAAGGTCATGTAGGCGATGTACCCGGCGCCGAACAGGGTGTACCCGGCCAGCAGGGGAAGCAGGGTGCGGACCGGGGCGCGCGCCCCGGTCCGGCGCGGGGGTGGCGACGGGGCCCGGCGCGCGGCCGGCACGGCGATCATCCAGGCCGCCACGCCCGCGATGCCCAGCGCGGCCCAGCCCACGCGCCAGCCAGCTTCCGGGGGAAACCAGGACAGGGCGGCCGGCAGCAGCAAACCGGTCACGACCACGCCCATGCCGCCACCGGACACGTAGATCCCCATCAACAGGGCCGAACGCCGCGCGGTCCGTGGCCCGTCGAGCTGGGAGGCCAGGGCCGCCGTCAGCGCCGCCCCGAGGATGAAGGTCACCGCCCCGGAGATCCCGGCGGCCAGCCGCAGCACGAGCAGGACCGGCAGCAGGGAGCTCAGCGCGGACGCCCCCAGGGCCGCGGCGGTGACCAGCATGCTGGCCAGGAAGGCGCGGCGCGTCCCGAGCACCCGGCCCACCCGGGCGGCCAGGACCGCCCCGAGCAGGTACCCGGCGGCGTTGGTCGTGTTGAGCAGGGCCGCCGTCGCGTACGACCAGTCCAGGTCGGCCCGCATGGGCGGAAGCAGCACCGCGTAGGCGAACCGGGCGAACGCGAACGCCGACGCCGGCCCGGCCGCGAGCCCGAGCGCGGTCCAGACCGCGCGGGAGGATCGGGGCTCTCTCATGGCCCGACGCTAGCAGCGGGGGAGTCCGGACCCTGTCGATCGCCCGTCCGTGACCCGCACGCGGTGCCGTCCGCGCTCACCCGGCCGGCGGCTCCGCCGGATCGTCAGGGATTCCGGGGGATCCCCCCGCTGAATAGACTCGGCCCATGGTCGCCGACCAGCATCCTTCGCCGGCTGAGGAGATCAGCGAGCACGAGAAGGCCCACCTGCTGCGTGAGTCGATGGCCGTGGGCCTGTACATCGCCATCAGCCTGCTGGCCTCGCTGGGCACCCTCGTCGACCTCGGGGAGGGTGCGGACAGTCCCCTGCCCGCGCTCTGGGGGATCCTCGTCGGGCTGCTGCTCGTGCACTGGTTCGCGTTCAGTCTGGCCCAGTTCGCCACGGACGTGGGGAACAGCCGCCGCCAGGACCTGCGGATCACGGCCGCCGGCCTGGGTGGCGGACTGAAGGTGGGGGTGCTGGTCACCGTCGTCGACCTGGTGTTCTCGGAGCGCGAGACGGGCGCCGTCACCATCGCCCTGCTCGGGTACATCGTCGTCGCCGCGGCGATCGTGGCCCGGACCTACGACGCGGGCCGACTGCGCACGGTCGTCATCGTGGTCAGCATCACGGCACTGGGCCTGGCGATCGTCGGCGCGAAGAACCTGCTGGCCGGATACTGAGCGGCGGTCCCTCGGGCCGGTGACCCCGCCGGCGCTCAGTCCTCGGCCGGCCGGCGGATGTCGGCGGCGACGGACCGCCACCACTCCGGATCGGCGATGGGAAACCGCCGTCCGGTGACCTCCGCCGGGGTGATCCGGACGAGGGCCGTCTTGTCACCCGGGTGCCAGGGCCTCAACGGCAGGTCCCCGGTCTCCATCAGCTCCACGGACCGGGTGATCTGCTCGGCCCTGCCCCGGACCATCACGCTCCAGACGATGGAGGTGGTGGCCTCCAGCGCGTCCGCCTCGAAGGCCACCGGCGTCCCGGACAGCACGGCGTCCAGTTTCGTCCCCGGCCCACTGCGGAACAGGATCGTCCGGCCGTCCACCGTGAACGTCACGGGGAAGACCTCCGGATGGTCCTGGACCCACACCCCCAGCCGTCCCACGGGCGCCTGGCGCAGGCGCTCCCAGCAGGCGTCCTCGGACAGGTGCTCCTCGGTGGCGGGCTGCTCGGTCATCGGTCCTCCTCGGCGCGACCGGTCCACGACGGGACGGCCGGTTGACTCGGACCATTCTGGGCCGCGCCCCGTGACCGAGCACAAGTGCTGGTCACCGCGGGATGCTTGACTGCTCCCATGCGCATGTTCGGTTTCCAGCGGTACGGCGGCCCGGAGGTCATGGAACACCTCGAGCAGGAGGACCCCACACCCGGTCCCGGCCAGGTCCTGGTGCGGATGACGGCGGCGGGGGTGAACCCGGCGGACATCAAGGTCCGCAACGGCCTGCGTACCGGCCGGATCCCGGTGCGCTTCCCCATGGCGCTCGGCCGCGAGGCCGCCGGGGTGGTGCTCGGAACCGGTCCGGACGTCACCGGGTTCGCTCCCGGAGAGCGGGTCTTCGGTGCGACGGCGGCCGGCACCGGGGCGCTGGCCAGTCACGTCCTGCTGGACGCGTCGGGGACGGCCCGCATCCCCGACGGCGTGACCGAGGAGCAGGCCTGCTGCATCCCCGTGGCCGCGGGGACCGCATACGACGCCCTGGACGAGCTCAGCCTCCCGGCCGGGGCCACCGTGCTGATGCTGGGGGCCGGCGGCGGGGTGGGCACGTGCGTCTGCGGCCTCGCCCGGGACCGGGACCTGCGCGTGCTCGGGGTGGCCTCGGAGTCCAAGCGGGACGTGGTGACCGGGCTCGGGGCGGTGCACGTGGCCAAGGGACCCGGCTGGACCGGCCGGGTCCGCGACCTCGCCCCCGAGGGGGTGGACGCCGTGATCGACGCGGTCGGCGGGCAGGCCCTGGCCGAGGCCGCGCCCCTGCTGCACCGGCCCGACGCCCTGCGCAGCATCGCCGATGTCCCCGGCGCCGAGGCGCTGGGCGGGTCCGGGGTGACCCGGCGGCGCACGACCGCCGTGTTCACGGAGGTCGCCGCGCTGGTGGCGGCCGGGTGGTTCGCCCCCGTGGTGACCGGCCGATTCCGGCTGGTGGAGGCGGAGCGGGCCGTCGCCGCCGTCGAGACCGGGCACGCGGCCGGGAAGATCGTGGTGCTCGCCTGAACCGCCGTCGGGACCAGGACCCGACGGGGCACCCTCCGTCTGTCCGGATCGAGAGGACTGCGCAGCCGTGGGACCCGCACGGACGCGTCCTCTCACCCCGGACGCAGCGCGTCAGAGTGCCCGGACGTAGAACAGCATCCGGTAGTCCTCACCAGGCTCGCGGTTCGAGAACCCGTGCCGTTCGTAGAAGCGGCGGGCGGCCACGTCGATCTCGTCCACGCCGATGTGGATCTCGCCGCAGCCCAGCTCCCGGGCACGGCGCAGGATATCCCGGATCAGGGCGGTGCCGATGCCCCGGGCGCGCAACGCCGGGACCACGTAGAGCTCCTCGAGCTGCATCAGCGGCCCGTCGAAGTACGGGGACGGACGAAGGGTGAGGTAGGCGAAGCCGGTCGGTTCCGCCGGATCTCCGGCCAGCAGCACGAGGACGTCGTCGCGCGTCAGCAGTCGCGCGAAGCGCGCCGCGAACTCCCCGGCGCGGGGGGTCGGGGAGTCGAACTCGGTGTTGAAGTCGTACAGGAGCCGGCCCACGACGTCGGCCCGGCCGGCACCTGCCCGGCCCACCGCCGTCGGGCCCTGCCGGGATCCAGCGCTGGCCGCAGCACTGGACCGGCCCGACGGGGTCATTCGTCCGAGGCGTGGGGCGCGCCCGAGACCGAGGTGCGCCATTCCTCCGGCGAGGTCACCGCGAACCTGCGCCCCGTGACCTGGGTGGGCCTGATCCGCACGAACTTGCCCTTGGCCCCCGTCTGCCACGGGGTCAACGGCAGCTCGGTGGTGTCCATGAGCTCGTCCGTTGCAGTGATCTGCTCCGCAGTGCCCTTCAGGACGACGCTCCACGCGTGGGCGGCCGGCGCCCCGGCGCCCTCCTCCGGGGCGTCCACGCCGTCGACCTCCACGGCCACCCGCGAGGTGGACAGTGCGGCATGGACCTTGGTGCCCTCGGCGGTGCGGAAGACGAGGGATCCGTGGTCCACCACGTAGTTGATGGGGAAGATCTCCGGGTGGTCCTCCACGATGACGGCCAGGCGCGCCACCTCCCCGGTGCGCAACCGCGCCCAGCAGGCGTCCTCGCTCAGGTCCTCGGTGCGGCTCTGGTCATTGGTCATCCGGTCCTCCTCGTCGCGGGTCCACGGCAGCCGGTGGGGCCGTCCCTCGTGGTTCCACTCTCGTCCGCCGAGGCCGGACGGACAAGGGGTGAACACAGGGTGGGCGGCCGACCGCCCACCGGGCGGCGGCCAGCACCCCCTGACATCCGCGGCCGGTTCTCGTTACGGTGGCGACCAGGGGTCCCGCAGGCCACGACCCCAGCATCGACCATCAGGAGGAATCATGCCGCGTCCCATCGTCAACACCGCCAGCACGCAGTGGAAGGGTGACCTGTTCACCGGCTCCGGCACCACCACGCTCGAGACCTCGAACGTCGGCACCTTCGACGTCGCCTGGAAGTCCCGCGGCGAGGAGTCCGGCGGCACCACGACCCCGGAGGAGCTCATCGCCTCCGCCCACGCCACCTGCTTCAGCATGCAGTTCGCCAACATGCTCAAGGACAACGGCACCGCCCCGACCCAGCTGGACACCACCGCCGAGGTCACCTTCGTGGCCGGGGAGGGCATCACGGGCATCGCGCTGGCGGTCAACGGCCAGGTCGAGGGGATCTCGGCAGCGGACTTCGAGCGGATCGCCGGCGAGGCCAAGGACCAGTGCCCCGTGTCCCAGGCGCTCGCGGCCGTCAAGAACATCACCCTGAAGGCCTCGCTGGCCTGACCGGTCCGGTCCGGGGAACTCACGATGCGCGCCTGGTGGGTGGCCGCGCAGGGGCCGGTGACCGGGGAACCGCTGCGCCTCGGTGAGCGCCCGGACCCCGAGCCGGGCCCGGGCGAGGTGCTCGTCCGGGTCCTGGCGTGCGGGGTGTGCCGCACCGACCTGCACGTGGTCGAGGGGGACCTGCCCCTGCACCGGCCCGAGGTGGTGCCCGGTCACGAGATCGTCGGTGAGGTCACCGCACTGGGTCCCGGGTGTGAGCGGTTCGCCGTCGGCGCCCGGGTGGGAATCGCCTGGCTGCGGCACACCTGTGGCCACTGCCGGTTCTGCCGCCGCGGTGCCGAGAACCTGTGCCTCACCCCGCGCTTCACCGGGTGGGACGACGACGGCGGGTACGCCGAGCTGGCCGTGGTCCCCGAGGCCTATGCCTACGACCTCCCGGACGCCTTCGCGGACGAGGCGGCCGCCCCGCTGCTGTGCGCGGGGATCATCGGCTACCGCTCGCTGCGACGGGCGGACCTGCCACCGGGCGGGCGGCTGGGGATCTACGGCTTCGGGGCCTCGGCGCACCTGGCCGCCCAGGTGGCGCTGCACCAGGGGGCCGAGGTGTACGTCATGACCCGTGGGGAGAAGGGCCGGCAGCTGGCGCGTGAGATCGGCGTCGACTTCGTGGGTGAGTCCGGGGAGACACCGCCGGTGCCCCTGGACGCCTCGATCATCTTCGCCCCGGCCGGTGACCTGGTGCCGTCGGCACTGCGTGCCCTGGACCGCGGGGGGACACTCGCCCTGGCCGGCATCCACCTCAGCGACATCCCGGCGCTCCACTATGCCTCGGACCTGTTCCAGGAGCGGCAGGTCCGCAGCGTCACCGCCAACACCCGTCAGGACGGTGAGGAGTTCCTGCGCCTGGCCGCCCGCATCCCGCTGCGGCCCACCACCGTGACCTACCCACTGGAGCAGGCCGACCGGGCACTGGCCGACCTGGCCGGGGACCGTGTCACGGGGGCGGCGGTGCTACGGGTGGCCGCACCGTAGCCGGAGGCCCACAGGGAGGAGACACCTGCGGTGGTCACCGGGCCGGCCCCGGGTTCGTTAGGGTGCGAACGTGGACACGCAACGAACGCGCGGTACGGCCGGGACGACCGCCCCGGCGCCCCGGACGGACCGGGACGTCCGGCCCTACCTGGAATCGCTCGGGATCCCCGGCATCACCGACCTGCACGTGCACTTCATGCCGGCCAACGTGCAGGAGAAGGTCTGGGCGTTCTTCGACACCGAGGCGGAGCGCGGTGGGCCGCCGTGGCACATCGAGTACCGCCAGTCCGAGGAGGAACGGGTCGCCACGCTGCGGGAGATCGGCGTGAGCGCCTACACCACGCTGAACTACGCCCACCGGCCCGGCATGGCGGCCTGGCTCAACGACTACTCCGCCGACTTCGCCGCCAGCCACCCGGACGCCATCCACTCCGCGACGTTCTACCCCGAGCCGGGTGTGCAGGACGAGGTGGTGCGGAGCCTGGAGCGAGGGGCGCGCATCTTCAAGGTGCACGTGCAGGTGGGCGGCTTCACCCCCCTCGACCCCCTCCTGGGCCCCGCATGGGCCACCGCGGAGGAGGCCGGGGCCCCCGTGGTCATACACTGCGGCAGTGGTCCCCACCAAGGTCAGTACACCGGGCCGGAGCCCATCCGCGAACTGGTCGGCAGGCATCCGGGACTGGTCCTGGTGATCGCCCACGCCGGCCTGCCCGAGTACCGCGAGTTCGCCGAACTTGCGGCGCGGCACCCGAACGTCTACCTGGACACGACGATGGTCGGGACCTCGTACATGCAGCGGACGCACCCGGCGCCGCGGGACTACCCGCAGACGTTGGGCGGCCTGCGGGACAAGGTCGTCCTCGGAACGGACTTCCCGTCCATCCCCTACTCCTACAGCCACCAGATCGAGGCGCTGGCAGCGTGGGGCATGGACGACGACTGGATGCGCGGCGCGCTGTGGCACACGCCGCGCAGGCTCGTCGGGCTCACGGCTCGCTGACCACCGCCTGCAGGCCGGTGGGACCGGGGCGGGGCGGAGCGGCCGGGGGGCCGACGGTTACTTGTACAGGTGGATCCTCTGGTGCTCGATCGCGGACAGGTCGTCCGAGGTCGCGTTGAGGAGCCGGTCTGCCAGGTCCCGCAGTGCGCGCGCCGTGGCCAGTTCCTCGCCGATCTCCGGGACGTCGCGGTCCACGGGGTTGCGCCGGGCCCGGCCGAACCCCTCCAGGGTGGTCCCCGAGGTGGTGGTGAGCTGGGCGTGGGCCGTGGTGACGCGCTCGTCCGGTGTGGGGTCCTCCGTGGTGACCAGGTTGACGGAGATTCTCCAGGTGTGTGTCATCGTGTTCCCTCCAGGTGGTCGTTCAGCGTCTGGTCGGGGATGAGACGAGGGTAGGACCGTGCGCGTCCACGTGTCCATGGCCGGAAGACGGGTCCTCTCAGCAGAACAGCTCGGCCAGCAGTTCGTCCGAGCGGCGCCGGCCCTCGAGGTCGCTCATGCCCCCGGTCACCATCAGCTCATCCGCTCCGGTGAACCGCATCAGGTCCTCGACGCCGGCCCGCACCTCCCGGGGCGTCCCGTGGATGGACCGCTCGAGGTTCTCCGACACCCGCTGCCGGTCGCGTCCGGTGACGCCCTCGCCGTGCAGCCGGGCCACGACGTCGTCCACGTCCGCCAGGGCCCGGAACTCACCCTGGGAGCGGGACCGGGCCAGCGCCCAGGACTCGGGCAGCAACAACCGGCGGGCCGCCTCGCGGGTGTCCGCGGCCGCCACGTTGGCCGAGACGATCACGTATGGCTCGGCGTACCAGGGCGAGGGACGGAACTGCTCCCGGTAGAGGTCCAGGCCCGGGTGCGTGGCGTGCCCGTCGCGCGGGAAGAGGGCGGGCCCGCCCACGACGACGGCCAGCCCGGCTCGTGCGGCGGTGGTGAGTCCCTGGCCGTTCGCCAGGACGAAGAGCGGCGTGGCGGCGTGGTCACGCGGCCGCGCGGCGAAGGGTGACTCGCCCCGCAGGAAACCGGTCAGTTCCGCCAGGTCCCCGGGGAAGTCGCGGGCGGCGTCCTCACCGGTGCGCAGCGCCTGCCGCACGGCCGGGGTGAAGCCGAGGGAGCGGCCGAGCCCCAGGTCGATCCTCCCCGGGAACAGGGCCTCGAGGGTGGCGGCCTGCTCGGCGACCACGAGGGGCTGGTGGTTGGGGAGCATCACCCCGCCCGAACCGATGCGGATGGACTGCGTGCGGGCTGCCAGGACGGCCATCAGCACGGTGGGCGTGGAACCGGCGATGCCCGGGACGCCATGGTGCTCGGCCACCCAGAAGCGCCGTAAGCCCAGCCGTTCGGAGCGCTGGGCCCGGTCCACCACCGCGTCCAGGGCCTCGGCCTCCGTGCAGCCCGCGAGGGAGTTGGCGCGGTCGAGGATGGAGACGGGCACGCGGGAGGGGCCAGGGGCGGTCATACCAGCCTCAACACGATCCGGACCGGGGATATTGCCGGGGTTCAGGAGTAGCCGTCCAGGGGCAGCGGTGCCGGGGACCGGGTTGCTACGGTTCGGCCATGGCCGTCATCTACGAGACCGCGTGCACGCTCAACGGCTTCCTGGCCACCGAGGACGACTCCCTCGACTGGCTGTTCGCCATCCCGGGGGAGCAGCCCGACCTCACGCCCTTCATGGAGTCGGCCACCGCGATCGTCATGGGTTCCACCACCTACGAGTGGGTGCTCGAGCACGAGGACCTGATGGCCCACCCGGAGCAGTGGCCGGAGTACCTCGGGCGCCAGCCGCTGTTCGTCTTCTCCAGCCGTGAGCTGCCGGTTCCCGAGGGCGCGGACGTGCGGGTGCTGGACGGCGACGTCGGCCGGCACCTCCCCGAGATCCGGGCGGCCGCCGGTGCCGGCGACATCTGGATGATGGGCGGCGGGAGGCTCGCCGCCCAATTCCTCGAGGCGGACGCCCTGGACCGGGTCTGCCTGACCCTCGCGCCGGTGACCCTGGCCTCCGGCAAGCCGTTGTTCGCCGGCGACGCGCGGTGGGACCGGTTGCGGTTGCGCTCGGCCGAGAAGATCGGCGAGTGGGCCCGGTTGGTCTACGACGTCACCCCGTCGTCGTCCCGGGGCTCCTGAGCCCGCGACCTCCCCGTCGCGGCCACCGCCGCGCCGAGCGTGCGGACCGTCAACTGTCCGGTCCGCACGTTGACGGTCAGGGCCCGGAACGTGGCCGCCGGGTGATCGCGGAACCGGGAACCCACCGGTCAGCGCGGCATGTCCCCGACCCGGACGACGCGAGAATCACGAAGTGGTAACGTCAAGGGCCGTGCGTGGACCTGGGCGCGCGCCCGCTGTGGCCTCCTGCATGGCACTTTCAGGAAACATCCAGGTGATGGACAGGGACACGCAAGGTTGCGACTCGATAATATTCGTGTACGGTATGTAACGATCCGATTACACGCGAAGCATTGAGAGCATCCCATGACCTACTCCTCCCGCCGTGCCCGCCTCCTCGCCGAGAAGCAGGCCCGCCGCACTCACCGTCGTCGTTCCCTGACCGTCGGCGTCGCCGGTCTGGCCACCGTCGCCGGAGCCACCATCGGCGGTGTGGCCCCGGCCGCGGCCAACGACGGCGGCGCCGCGACCGTCGACTACTCGGCCCAGCAGGGCTACAACTGG
>NZ_JACHNW010000007.1:0-33221 GCF_014199555.1 Micrococcus sp. TA1 | reverse complement strand
CGGGCAGAGAACGCCTTCGAGGACATCTACCGGGCGGCCACCACCGGTGCCCTGTTCGCGAACACCGGTGCCCTCGGACTAGGGGCGGCGATCGTCGGGGGAGTCTTCCTGCTCATCCTCGGCGGGTTCTTCCTGTCCTGGCGGTTCACCCGGTACCGCATGGGCGCGGACAAGGTCGAGGTCCGGTCCGGCGTCGTGTTCCGGCAGCACCGCCACGCCCGGCTGGACCGGGTCCAGGCGGTGGACATCAAGCAGCCCCTGCTGGCGCGGATCGCCGGGCTGGCGGAGCTGAAGTTCGAGACGGCCGACGGTGGTGACTCGGCGATGAGCCTGTCCTTCCTGCGGATGGACGAGGCCCGGATGCTGCGCCAGGAGATCATGCGCCGGGCCGCCGGGATCCAGTCCGGACAGGACCCGGTCGAGGCCGCGCAGGCCCCGGCGGGTCAGGGACCGTACCCCGGTGCCCCCGCCGCACACCCCGGACGGGTCGACGACGGGACCGGCCTGGGTGACGGGGGCCCGGGCCGGGTCCCCGATGCCGCGGACCCGGCCCCCCCGGCACCACCGTCAGCGCCGTCTGAAAGTTCACACCTGTCAGACGCGCCTGCCCCGGTGGTCGCGGCCGGCATCGGCTACGACTATGAGGAGGAGACCGAGCGGGTCATGCTGCGGGTGCCGCCCGGCCGGCTGATCGGTGCGACGCTGACCGGATCCGGTCTCGTCTCGGCCGTGCTGGTCTTCGGGATCCTCTACGGGGCCGGCCTGCTGGCCATCCACTGGTGGATGCCCGAGAACGTGGCGCAGGAGTTCTTCGCCGAGGTGGGCTCGGCCCTGAGTGTGCCGGCGCTGCTCGGCATCCTGTTCGGCGTCGGCAGCAGCATCTGGTCCTCCGTCAACGGCGGGTGGAACTTCACCGTCGCCTCGATCCCGGACGGGCTGCGCCTGCGCTACGGCCTGCTGGACACCACCTCGCAGACCGTGCCCCCGGGCCGGATCCAGGCCGTGAAGGTCAGTCGCCCCCTGCTCTGGAGGCTGTTCGGCTGGTACCGGATGGCCGTGACGGTGGCCGGGTACGGGGAGTCCCTCGACGGCACCACCGGCAAGTCCAGGCTGCTGCCGGTGGGCACCTTCGACGACGTGCTGCGCGTCCTCACGGTGGTGGCACCGGATCCCGGGGTGGGGACGGCCGAGGAGGCCCGGGAGCTGGTGCACGCGGGTCTCGACGGTTCCGGGGCTGACCACGGTTTCGTGACCACCACCCCGCGGATGCGCTGGTTCTCCCCCCTGGTCTGGCGCCGGCACGGCTTCCGTTCCACGCGGTCCCTGCTGATGATCCGCTCGGGACGGCTCAACCGTGAACTGGTCCTGCTGCCCCACGAGCGCATCCAGTCGCTGCAGTTGCTCCAGGGACCGGTCGAACGCTGGCGCGGAGCGGCCACCGTGACGTTCCACATCCCACCCGGCCCGATCAGCCCGAGGGTGGACCAGCTGGACGCGGCCGTGGCCATGGACTTGTTCCGCGCAGAACGTGAGGTCGCCGGGCAGGCCCGTCGGCTGCGGGACCGGAACGAGTGGATGCGTCCGGACGAGCTGGCCCGGTTCGAACAGCGCACCCGGCAGGTCGTCGAATGACCTCGCCGTTCAGCGGGGCGCCCGCGGGCCGTCCGGGCCGGCTGGGGATCGGGATCATCGGCGCCGGCAAGGTCGGTGCCGTGCTCGGGGCCGCCCTGCGCAACGCCGGACACGCCGTCACGGGGGTGCACGCGGTCTCCGAGGCCTCCCGGAGCCGTGCGGAGTCCCTGCTGCCCGAGGTGCCCATACTCGAGATCCCGGAGATCCTGCGCCGGTCCGAGCTGGTGCTGTTCGCCGTCCCGGACGACGTGCTGCCGGAGCTGGTCTCCGGGCTCGCCGACGCCGGGCACTTCCAGACCGGCCACCTGGTGGTCCACACCTCCGGACGGCACGGGGTGTCCGTGCTCGACCCGGTGCGCGCCGCCGGGGCGATCCCGTTGGCCATCCACCCGGCGATGTCCTTCACCGGCCTGAGCCTGGACATCGCCCGGCTGGCGGACTGCATGTTCGGGGTCACCGCGGACGCCATCGTGCTGCCGGTCGCCCAGGCGCTCGTCGTGGAGATGGGCGGGGAGCCCGCGGTCATCGCCGAGGCGGACCGCGGCACCTACCACGCGGCGCTGGCGCACGCCTCGAACCACCTCGTCACCCTCACCGCCCAGTCCGCCCAGCTGCTGGCCTCGATCGGCGTGGAGCAGACCGACCGGATGCTCTCGCCGCTCATGCACGCCTCCCTGGAGAACGCCCTCGCCAACGGGGACGGCGCCCTGACCGGGCCGGTGGCCCGCGGGGACGTGGGGACCGTGCGGCGGCACCTGGAGGTGCTGGGCGCCGAGGGCGTCCCGGCCGACGTCGGGCAGGCGTACCGGGCCATGGCGCGGGCGACGGCGGTGCGCGCCCTGATGCGCGGTGCCCTGTCCGAGGCGACGGTGGCCGAACTGCTGGACGCGCTGGGGGACTGACCGGCCCTCCGGGGTGACCGGACCCCGCGTTCGGCAGCCGATGAGGGGTACCCACGCCCGGGGGGCCCCGGGCTACAGTCGCGCCCACAGGGCCCGTCCACACCAAGGATGCGGGCCGTGATCGGAAGGACACCCCATGACGCTGAACCCGGATTATCCGACGACCTCCGAGGGGGGCACCAAGGAGACGGCGAGGCAGGAGGCCGGGCGCCTCGGCGCCGAGGCCCAGGACGCCGCCCGTGACGTCGCCGGCACGGCCAGGGACGAGGCCCGGCACGTCAAGGACGAGGCCGTGGGCCAGGCCAAGGACCTGGCCGCATCGGCCAAGCAGGAGGCCACCTCCCAGTTGGCCACGCAGAAGGACCGGCTGGCCGCCCAGACGCGCGGCATCTCCGAGGACCTGGACCGCATCTCCCGTGGCGAGCGGCCCGAGTCCGACCTGGTCAACCAGGCCGTCTCGATGCTCTCCCAGCGCGCTCACCGGGTCACACAGCGGCTGGAGTCCAGTGAACCCATGGACCTGCTCGACGACGTGCGCCGGTTCGCGGCCCGCCGGCCCGGGACGTTCCTGGCCGTCGCCGCCGGCATCGGCCTGCTCGCCGGACGACTGACGCGGGGGCTGAAGGACGCTCACGACGACGGCCCCCGTCACGCACCGACGCGCACCCCCACCTCACCGGGCCCGGTCCCGGTCGGCAGGGTTCCGGGCACCGTCTACCCGGAGGACGCAGCAATCACCGGCGGCGGGGGAGGCGTCGGACAGGTCCCCGTGCCTCCGGCCGTGCCGCCGACGATCCCGCCAACCGTCGCCGGGACCGACCTCGGCACCGGTGCTCCCGCAGCGGACGAGATCCTTGGCACGCCGGCAGCGCAGAGGCCCTATGACGCCGGCCGACCCGATGCGGGGGGACGCCCGTGACCACCGATCCTCACCAGCACCGGCCGACGCCCGCCGGCGCCGTCCCGGGCGCGGGAGCCGCGGGTGTCACCGGTGCCGCGGGTGCCGGCCGGCCGGCGTCGGGCACGGGGTCCACGGAGGCACCGATGCCGGAGGCCGAGTACCGGGCACGGACCGAGTCCCTGGGGGAGATGTTCGCCAGCTTCTCCGAGAACCTGTCCACCCTGGTGCGGCAGGAGATCCAGCTGGCCAAGGCCGAGGCGACCGTCGAGGCGAAGAAGGCCGGCAGCGGGGCGGGGCTGTTCGCCGGTGCGGCCGTGGCCGGTTTCCTCGTGCTGATGTTCCTGTCCATGGCCTTGATGTGGGCCCTGGGGTCCGTGATGCACCTGGGCTGGGCGGCGTTGATCGTCGCCGTCGTGTGGGCCATCGTCGCCGCCGTCCTGGCCGTCACGGGCAAGAAGTACTTCGACCGCATGAAGGGTCTGCGCCAGACCCAGGAGACGGTTCAGGAGATCCCACCGACCCTGAACCCGAACAAGGAGACCCCATGAGCAACAATCCCGATGAGATCCGCGCCGACATCGAGCGCACCCGGCACGAGCTCAGCCGCGACGTGGACGCGCTGGCCGAGAAGGCCAGTCCCACCCGGGCCGTCCACCGCCAGGGCGATCGCGTCCGTGAACGCATGACCGACTTCAAGGAGACCATCATGGGCAGTCCCACCGACCCGTACTCCCACCGATCCGAACCCGGGCTCAAGGACCGCGCCCACGACGTCGCCCACGACGTGCAGCACCGGGCCGAGGACGCCGTGCACGGGCTCCAGCAGGCTCCGTCGCAGGTCCGCCGTCGCACCCGGGGCAACCCGCTGGCGGCCGGGCTGATCGCGCTGGGGGCCGGCTGGCTGGTCGGTTCGCTCATTCCCGCCTCGCAGGCCGAGCAACAGGCCGCCGAGAAGGTCAAGGACCAGGCCGCGCCCCTGGTGGATGAGGCGAAGTCCGCGGCCCAGGAGATGGGTGAGAACCTCAAGCCCCAGGCCCAGGAGGCGATGGAGTCCGTGAAGGACACCGCCGCCACCGGCGCGGAGCACGTCAAGGCCGAGGGACAGGACAAGGCCGGTCAGCTCAAGGACGAGTCCGCCGAGTCGGCGCGCCACGTCCAGGGGACCACGGAGCGCTATTGATCCGGCGCTGAGCCGCCCGGCTCGTCCCACCCGCCCCGGGGCATCGACGCGTCAGCGCCGGTGCCCCGGGGCACGTCCACGCTCCGGGCGGACGGGAGATCGGCCGGATCTCACGCCGGACGGTGTCCGCTCCGGACGCTCCCGGCGCGCCGGGTGTCCAGGACCTGCTGCAGCGTGCCGTCCTGCAGGGACCGGACCAGGCCGTCGACGGCGTCCTCGATCTGGTCGTACATGGACACGAACGCGCTCTCGGGAAGGCCGTAGGGGTCCGGCACGTCACGGACGCCCCGGCCGGCCACGTCACGGGCGAAGGCACCGAGGCGCACCACCTTCCGCTCGTCGTCGGCGCCGCGGGCCAGCGCCCGCACGTCGCGATCGTTGGCGGCGTCCATGACCAGGATCAGGTCGGCGGTGTCGAAGTCCTCCACCGCGAACTGGGCGCCCACGGAGGTGAACGCGTAACCGCGGGCCTCACCCTCGGTGCTGCTCATGACGTGGGGCGCTTCGCCCAGGTGGTAGTCCGAGGTCCCCGCCGAGCTGACGGTCACGTCATCCAGGCCGGCCTCGCGCAACCGATGGACCAGCACCGCCTCGGCGGCGGGCGAGCGGCAGATGTTTCCCAGGCAGACGGTCATGAGGTGCATGCCCCCAGTCTGTCCGGTCCGCCGAGGGGTCTCCACTTTCGTAGACTCGCCTGCGTGAGCCCACTCGACCGCGTCCCCGACCGCACCCCCGTCCCCCCCGGCACGGGCCTGACCCTGGAGGACACCGCCCGGCACGCCACGGGCGACCAGGACCTGCCCGCCGTGCACCGCACCCGGGCCGGGTTCCGGGCGGCGCTCGCGGAGAAGGTGCGCGCGGCCGTCCTCTCCGGGCTGCCGGCGCCCACCGTGGGCCTGGTCCCCACCATGGGTGCCCTGCACGGCGGGCACGCCGCCCTGGTCCGGCAGGCCCGCGCCGAGACCGACATCGTGGTGGCCTCCGTCTTCGTCAACCCGCTGCAGTTCGGCGACCCCGCCGACCTGGAGAACTACCCCCGCACGCTCGAGGCGGACCGGGAGATCCTCGGGGCGGAGGGGTGCGAGCTGGTGTTCGCCCCGGACCTGGCGGAGATGTACCCCGGGTACCCGGACGCCCCGATCGTCACGGTCTCGGCCGGGCACATGGGCGAGGTCCTGGAGGGAGCCAGCCGGCCCGGTCACTTCGACGGCGTCTGCACCGTCGTCGCCAAGCTCTGGCACACCGCCCTTCCCCCGGTCCCGGCGCGGCTGCTCAGCTACTTCGGTCAGAAGGACGCCCAGCAGCTGGCGGTGCTGCGCCGCATGCGCGCGGACCTGGACTTCGACCTGGAGATCCGGGCCGTGCCGCTGGTGCGCTCGCCGGAGGGGCTGGCGCTGTCCAGCCGCAACACGCGACTGTCCCCGGAGGCGCTCGAGGCGGCCCTCGTGCTCCACCGCTCGCTGGGGACCCTCCGGCGGGCCGCGGAGGAGGGCCGGCCGCTCGACGTCGGCGCGGCCCGGGCGATGATCGAGGCAGAGCCACTGGCCGGGCTCGACTACCTCGAGGTGGTGGACCATGCCACCCTCGAGCCGCTGACCCCGGAGGAATGGGGCCGCCCGCTGGAGCGTGAGGCCCTGGCGCTGGTGGCCGCGGAATTCGCCCCGGTCCGGCTCATCGACAACATGGTGCTGCCCGCCTCGTCCTGAGCGCCCGGTGGGCGGCCTCCGCCCCCTTCCCGGGCCGGGGCGGCGCTCGGGCGCCGCCCCGGATAGGATCGGACGCAAGCTGCGGTCCGGTGCCCACCGGACCGGTACCCCGGCGCCGCTGGGCACCCGCTCCCCGGCGCCGCCGTCGACCCCCGACTGCCCCAGGAGCCCGCGTGAGCCAGACCGTGACCGCCACCAGCCAGCCGACCGCCCGCGAGGACCTCTACCGGCACGTCAACGGCGCCTGGATGGAGTCCACGACCATCCCCGCGGACCAGGGGACCTACGGTGCCTTCATGGAGCTGCGCGACGCCTCCGAGGCCGCGGTCCGCCGATTGGCAGAGGACGCCGCCGCCCACTTCTGGTCCGGCCCCGGGGCCAGCAGGGAGTCCGGTCCGTTCACCGCCGGCGCCGACGACGAGGGCGCCCGCCGGCGCATCGGCGCGCTCTACGCCTCCTTCATGGACGAGTCCAGCGTGGAGGACCGGGGGCTGGAGCCGATCGTGGCCGACCTGGCCGAGATCGAGGCCGTGGAGGACGTCGAGGAGTTCCTCGAGCTCTCCGGCAGTCTGCAGCGCACCGGGGTCAGCGGCCTGATCCAGACCGGTGCCCTCAACGACGCCGGGAACCCGGAGCGCATGCTGCTGCACCTGCTCCAGGACGGACTGGGCCTGCCGGACGAGTCCTACTACCGGGAGGAGAAGTTCGCCGAGCTGCTGGGCGACTACCGGCAGCACGTGGGCAACCTCTTCCAGCTGGCCGGCATCGGCGGTGACACCCCGGAGACCCGGGCGTACGCGGACCGCGTGGTGGACCTGGAGGTGAAGATCGCCGCCGCCCACTGGGACGTGGTGAAGTGCCGGGACGCGGTGGCCCGCTACAACCTGCTGGACCGCGCGACCCTGCTGGAGTCCTTCCCGCTGGCCGAGCGCTGGCTGGAGGGCATCGGGGCGCAGGCCTCCCGCAGTGCCGAGGTGGTGGCCTGGCAGCCGGACTTCCTGGCCGCCATGCAGCAGCTGCTGCTCGCCGAGGACCTGGAGGACTGGAAGCTGTGGCTGCAGCTGCAGGTGTTGCGCTCGGCCGCGCCCTATCTGACCGAGGCCTTCGTCAACGAGCACTTCGCCTTCTACGGCCGCAAGCTCGCCGGCACAGAGGAGGTCAAGCCCCGCTGGAAGCGCGGGGTGGCCTTCGTCAACGGGGCCGTGGGTGAGGACGTGGGCCGGCTGTACGTGGCCCGGCACTTCCCCGAGGGCCACAAGGCGACCATGGACCAGCTCGTCTCCACCCTGCTGGAGGCCTACCGCCGGTCCATCTCCACGCTCGAGTGGATGGGGGAGGAGACCCGTCAGCGGGCGCTGGAGAAGCTGTCCATGTTCAAGCCCATGGTCGGCTATCCGGTGAAGTGGATCGACTACTCCTCCCTCGAGGTGGATCCCGACGACCTGGTGGCCAACGTGCGTGCGGCCTCCGCGTTCGAGTTCGAACGGGACCTGACCAAGATCGAGACCGGCCCGGATCCCGAGGAATGGCACATGACCCCGCAGACGGTCAACGCCTACTACTCCCCGCTGGAGAACGCGATCGTCTTCCCCGCGGCCATCCTGCAGCCGCCGTTCTTCGACCCCGGCCGGGACCCGGCCGAGAACTTCGGGGCCATCGGCGCCGTCATCGGACATGAGATCGGCCACGGCTTCGACGACCAGGGTTCCCAGTACACCGGGGACGGCACCCTGCGGAACTGGTGGACCGACGCCGACCGTGCTGCCTTCGAGGAGCGCACCGCCAGGCTCGTGGAACAGTTCGAGGTGCTGCGCCCCAGTGAGGCCCCGGAGCACTGCGTCAACGGCCGGCTCACCCTGGGCGAGAACATCGGTGACCTGGGCGGGCTGGGCATCGCCTACAAGGCGCTGGAGATCTGGCGCGAGGAGAACGCCGACGCCGACCGCACCGGTGACACCGCCGGCCCGGCCCGGGCGGCCGGAGCCGAGGGGACGGCCGCCCGGTCCGAGGCGACCGGCCGCCCGGTCGGGGCCCACCCCGAGGCCGGAGGGCCGGTGGAGGCCTCCGCGGCCGATGAGGCCCAGGTGGAGCAGGACCGCGCGTTCTTCGCGTCCTGGGCGGAGTGCTGGCGCCAGTTGTCCCGCCCGGAGACCACGATCACGCGGATCACCTCCGACCCGCACTCGCCCAACGAGTTCCGCTGCAACCAGGTGGTGAGGAACCTCGACGCCTTCCACGAGGCCTACGGGACCCGGCCGGGTGACGGCATGTGGCTGGATCCGGCCGAGCGCGTCACCATCTGGTGAGCCGTAGACTGGTTGACCGTGACGACCCAGAACTCCCCGGTCCCGCCGGCAACGGTGGACGGACAGCCCAGCGACCCCACGACCAGTGACCAGCGGCAGGTCCGCCAGGACAAGCGCGACGAGATCCTGGCCTCCGGGCGCGAGGCCTACCCGGTCGTCGTGGACCGCACGCACTCCCTGGCACGCGTCCGGGCGGACTTCCCGGACCTGGAGCCGGGTGCCGAGACCGGCCAGCGGGTCGGCGTGGCCGGGCGCGTGGTGTTCCTGCGCAACACCGGCAAGCTCTGCTTCGCCACGCTGCAGGAGGGTGGCGACGACGGCGCCGGCACCCGGCTGCAGGTCATGGTCTCGCTGGCCAACGTGGGCGAGGAGTCCCTCGCGGACTGGAAGCACCTGGTGGACCTGGGTGACCACATCGCCGTCCAGGGCGAGGTGATCGCCTCCCGCCGCGGGGAGCTGTCCATCATGGCCGACGGTTGGCAGATGGCCTCCAAGGCGCTGCGTCCGCTGCCCGTGCTGCACGCCGGACTCAACGAGGAGACCCGGGTGCGCCAGCGCTACGCGGACCTCATCGTGCGCCCCGAGGCGCGGCAGATGGTCCACACCCGGGCCGCCATCATCCGCTCCATCCGCCGCACCCTCGAGGACCGCGGGTACGTGGAGGTGGAGACCCCGGTCCTGCAGCTGATCCACGGCGGCGCCCATGCCCGTCCGTTCGAGACCCACCTGAACGCGTTCGACCAGGGGATGACCCTGCGGATCGCCACCGAGCTCTACCTGAAGCGTGCCGTGGTCGGCGGGATCGACCGGGTCTTCGAGATCGGCCGCGTGTTCCGCAACGAGGGCGTGGACTCCACCCACTCCCCGGAGTTCACCACCCTGGAGTCCTACGAGGCTTGGGCGGACATGCACGTCATGGCCGAGCGGATGCAGGAGATGATCCTCAATGCCGCGGACGCCATCGGTGCGGGCCGCCGGATCGAGACGCCCCGGGGCACCATCGACCTGGACGGGGAATGGCGCTGGCTGGAGGTCTACCCCGGCCTGTCGGAGGCCGTGGGCCGGGAGATCACCCCGGACACCACGGTGGAGGAGCTGCGCGCCATCGCCGAGGAGCACGAGGTGGCCTATGACGGGTTCTGGGACGCGGAGAAGCTCGTCATCGAGCTGTTCGGCGAGATCGTGGAGCCCACGCTCATCGATCCGACCTTCGTCTACAACTACCCCCCGGCCGCCCAGCCGCTGGCCCGCCCGCACCGGTCCAAGCCCGGCGTGATCGAGGCCTGGGACCTCATCATCGGCGGCATGGAACGCGGCACGGCCTTCTCCGAGCTGATCGACCCGGTCATCCAGCGGGAGCGGCTCACCGCGCAGTCGGAGGCGTCCGCCGCGGGTGACGACGAGGCGATGCAGCTGGACGACGACTTCCTGCGCGCCCTGGAGTACGGCGCCCCGCCCATGGGCGGCATCGGGCTCGGGATCGACCGCCTCGTCATGCTGTTCACCGGGGCCGGGATCCGGGAGACCATCCTGTTCCCGCTGCTCAAGCCGGAGTCCCAGGGGTCGGGCAGCTGATGGACACCTTCTGGGAGTACTTCTCCGTCCTGGCCCCCTCCGTGGGACTGGGGCTGATCTTCTGGCTCGTCATGCGATCCCTGTTCCGGGCGGACAGCGGCGAGCGGAACGCGCGCGCCGAATTGGAGGAGCGCGAGGCGGAGGAATGGGCCCGGTTGCGGGCGGAGCGCGGCTCCCGGGACGGTGCCGGTGGAACCGCCGGCGAGACGACCGCCGACGACGCCGGTGACGGCCGCGGGGCCGGTCCCACGACCGCTTCGTGACGGCGCCTTCCCGCATTTCATCGAGGGGATATCCCGATTCTCAAGCTGTGAGTTCGCCGTGAGAGCAGGGCGCGCGTCGACCTTCAGTTGGTAAACATAATAGGGATCCGGGATACTCTGAACTGGGCGCCGGATCGGAAGAAGGCAATAGGGATTCCCTGGTTGAGGATATCCGGACTGTTGGTGCCGGGAACATCCGTTCCGAAAGCTCCGTTGACATATCGAAGGGGAATGGCCGTGGCGCAGAAAGTAGAAGTGGTCTTGGTTGACGATCTAGACGGAACACCGGCCGACGAGACCCTCCAGTTCGCCTTGGACGGCCGGCACTACGAGATCGACCTCTCGTCCGAGCACGCGAAGGAATTGCGGTCCACGCTCAAGCCGTACCTCCGCAAGGCCCGGGCCGTGGCCCCGCCGACCCCGGGGAACGAGGCCGCCAAGATCCGCGAGTGGGCCGCCGAGAACGGCTACGAGGTCTCCCAGCGCGGCCGGCTGCACCGGGACATCGTCGAGGCCTACCGCAACGCCAAGAAGTGACGCGGGGCGGCGCGCGGGCCTGACGGAACCGAGGCCCCGCAGCGGTGCCGGGCGGTTGTTCTCCCTACGGCGAACAGCCGCCCGAACTCGTCCCCCGGTGCGTAGCATCGGAGGCACAGTCAGCAAGGAGTGTGCCCATGTTTGAGAGATTCACGGACCGTGCCCGGCGGGTGGTGGTACTCGCGCAGGAAGAGGCGCGGATGCTCAACCACAGCTACATCGGTACCGAGCACATCCTGCTCGGCCTGATCCACGAGGGCGAGGGAGTGGCCGCCAAGGCCCTCGAGTCGCTCAGCATCTCCCTGGGGGCCGTGCGCGAGCAGGTCCAGGAGATCATCGGCCAGGGACAGCAGACGCCCTCGGGCCACATCCCCTTCACGCCGCGCGCCAAGAAGGTCCTCGAGCTGTCGCTGCGCGAGGCCCTCCAGCTGGGCCACAACTACATCGGCACGGAGCACATCCTGCTCGGCCTCATCCGCGAGGGCGAGGGCGTCGCCGCCCAGGTCCTCGTGAAGCTCGGTGCGGACCTGAACCGCGTCCGCCAGACCGTCATCCAGCTGCTGTCCGGCTACCAGGGCGGTGCCGGCGGCAAGGAGACCGCGGGCGCCGGTGTGTCCTCCGGCGGCCAGTCCGAGGGCGCCCCGGCCGGCTCCGTGGTCCTGGACCAGTTCGGCCGCAACCTCACCGCCGCCGCCCGCGAGGGCAAGCTGGACCCGGTGATCGGCCGCGCCCAGGAGATGGAGCGGGTCATGCAGGTGCTGTCCCGCCGCACCAAGAACAACCCGGTGCTCATCGGCGAGCCCGGCGTCGGCAAGACCGCCGTCGTCGAGGGCCTGGCCCAGGCGATCGTGCGCGGCGACGTGCCCGAGACGCTGACGGACAAGCAGCTCTACACCCTGGACCTCGGGTCCCTCGTGGCCGGCTCCCGGTACCGCGGTGACTTCGAGGAGCGCCTGAAGAAGGTGCTCAAGGAGATCCGCACCCGCGGGGACATCATCCTGTTCATCGACGAGATCCACACGCTCGTCGGCGCCGGCGCGGCCGAGGGCGCGATCGACGCGGCCTCCATCCTGAAGCCGATGCTGGCCCGCGGCGAACTGCAGACCATCGGTGCCACCACCCTGGACGAGTACCGCAAGCACATCGAGAAGGACGCGGCGCTGGAGCGCCGGTTCCAGCCGATCCAGGTCAACGAGCCCACCGTGGAGGAGACCACCGAGATCCTGCGCGGGCTGCGGGACCGGTACGAGGCCCACCACCGGGTCTCGATCACCGAGGACGCGCTCAAGGCCGCGGCCTCGCTGGCGGACCGCTACGTCTCGGACCGGTTCCTGCCGGACAAGGCGATCGACCTGATCGACGAGGCCGGGGCCCGGTTGCGCATCAAGCGCATGACCACCCCGCCGGAGATCAAGGAGTACGACTCCCGGATCGCCGAGGTCCGCGCCGAGAAGGAAGCGGCCATCGACGGCCAGGACTTCGAGGGCGCCGCCCACCTGCGCGACCAGGAGCAGAAGCTCACGGACGAGCGCAACCGCAAGGAAGAGGAGTGGCGCACGGGCGTCACCGAGGGCATCGCCGAGGTGAACGAGGACCTGATCGCCGAGGTGCTCTCCGCCTCCACCGGCATCCCGGTGTTCAAGCTCACCGAGGAGGAGACCGACCGCCTGCGCAACATGGAGGCCGAGATCCACCAGCGGGTCATCGGCCAGGACGAGGCCATCAAGTCCCTGTCCCAGGCGATCCGGCGCACCCGCGCCGGCCTCAAGGACCCGAACCGGCCCTCGGGCTCGTTCATCTTCGCCGGGCCCACGGGCGTCGGCAAGACCGAGCTGGCCAAGGCCCTCGCGGAGTTCCTGTTCGGTGACGAGGACGCCCTCATCACCCTGGACATGTCCGAGTTCCAGGAGAAGCACACGGTCTCCCGGCTCTTCGGTGCCCCTCCCGGTTACGTCGGCTACGAAGAGGGCGGCCAGCTGACCGAGAAGGTCCGCCGCCGGCCGTTCTCCGTGGTGCTCTTCGACGAGGTCGAGAAGGCCCACGCGGACCTGTTCAACTCGCTGCTGCAGATCCTGGAGGACGGTCGCCTGACCGACTCCCAGGGGCGCGTGGTGGACTTCAAGAACACCGTGATCATCATGACCACGAACCTCGGCACCAAGGACATCTCCAAGGGCGTCATGACGGGCTTCCAGTCCGCCGCGGACACCCAGACCGGTTACGACCGGATGAAGGGCAAGGTCCAGGAGGAGCTGCGCCAGCACTTCCGGCCCGAGTTCCTCAACCGCGTGGACGACGTCATCGTCTTCCCGCAGCTGTCCAAGGACGAGATCGTGCAGATCGTCGACCTGTTCGTGGCCCGCCTGCAGAAGCGGCTGGACGACCAGGACCTGACCATCACCATCACGAAGCCGGCCAAGGAGTTCCTGGCCGACCGCGGGTACGACCCCGCGTTCGGTGCCCGACCGCTGCGCCGCACCATCCAGCACCTGGTGGAGGACCAGCTCTCCGAGAAGATCCTCTTCGGGGAGATCACCCCCGGGTCCAGCATCACCGTGGACCTCGAGGGTGAGGGTGAGACGGCCAAGCTCACCTTCTCCACCACCAGCCGTCCCGAGGCGATCGAGGCGACGCCGGTGGCCGGGGAGATCGAGGCCCAGACCACCGGCCAGTGACACCGTGACGACGCCGGCCTGCCGGGCAGGCGTCGTCGGCCCCGTGGGCCCGGTCCGACGATCCGTCGGACCGGGCCCACGGGCGTCTGGGGAACAGGGCAACTGAGCCCCGCCGACCGCCCCGGTCGCCATCGACGTGCACGGACCCGTTCCCGGACAGGGGGCGGGTCCTTCGCCGTCCGGGCCCACGCCGGGTCCTTCGCCCGACCGGCCCGGTCGCGGCGCCGCCGGACCCCGGGTGGCGGGCACGGCAGAGGGGTGAACGCCGCACGGTCCTAGACTGAACCGATGGAACCCACGCAGCTGCTCATCCGGCCCGCACGGACACAGGACGTCCCGGCGATCCGTGACCACGTGGAGCCCCTGGCACAACGACGGGTCCTGCTGCAGAAGGAGGCCGTGGCCTACTACGAGTCGATCCAGGAGTTCATGGTGGCCGAGGCGCCGGACGGGTCACTGGCCGGGTTCGGCGCCCTGCACGTGATCTGGGAGGACATCGCCGAGGTCCGCACCCTGGCCACGGCCTCGGACTGGCGCGGGCACGGGGTGGGACACAAGCTCCTCGACCGGTTGCTGGACCGGGCCCGGGACGTGGGCGTGAGCCGCGTGTTCTGCCTGACCTTCGAGGTCGACTTCTTCACCCGCCACGGCTTCGAGGTGATGGAGGACCAGTCCGCCGTGGATCCGGAGGTCTATTCCGAGCTCCTCCGCTCCCACGACGAGGGCGTGGCCGAGTTCCTCGACCTGGCGCGCGTGAAGCCCAACACCCTCGGCAACACCCGGATGATCCATCACCTCTGACGGCTTGCCCTGCCGGGTGCCGACGAGGATGATTCCTGGGACAGGCCGCCGGCAGCGGGCCGGGGCCGGTGAGATCAGGGAGGGCCACATGGGCACCGGAGATCGCATGGAGAACAGCGCCGAGGAAGCCAAGGGCAAGAGCTCAAGCAGGGCCTCGGCGAGGCGACGGACAATGACCGCCTGAAGGCCGAGGGCAAGGCCGACGAGGTCAAGGGCAACCTCAAGAACGCCGGTGAGGACATTAAGGACGCGGCCAAGCGCGTCTTCGGCGGCGACAAGCACTGACGTCCCCTCCCGGTGCACCCCCGTCCCCGGTGACGGCCCCGCCACCGCAGGCAGGGACGGTACCCCCGGTCCGACGGCCCGGACGCCCCTCAGCGAGGCAGGCTGAGCGCGGCCTCCGGGCCGTCGTCGTCCCTGCGGGCCAGGCCGTCGGCGACGAGACCCGCCACGCAGCGCTCCCACTGGGCCTCGGCCGGGCGGTGGGCACCCAGCCGGGCGACCGCCGTCGGGTGCTGGGGAAGGGCGGCGACGAGTACGGAGCCCTGCTCGCGCAACACGGCCATCACGGCACCTCGCACCTGGCGGTCGGTGCCGGACCAGGCCTGGCCGCTCGGCCGGTAGTGGGGCTCCGGCATGCCCGCGGCGCGCCAGGCGCAGAGATCGGCCACGGGGCACTCCCCGCAGCGCGGGGAGCGGGCGGTGCAGACCAGCGCCCCGAGTTCCATGACGGAGGCGTTCCACCGGCAGGCCTCCTCGCGCTGGATCGGCATGAGGTCGCGGGCCAGCGCCGTCTCCGCTGCCGTCAGGGACTTCTCCGGCAGCGCCCGGCCGGACACCAGCCGGGCGTGGACCCGCCGGATGTTCGTGTCCACCACCACCTCGGGACGGCCGAAGGCGAAACAGGCGACGGCGGCCGCCGTGTACGCACCGACTCCCGGCAGGGCCAGCAGTTCACCCGCCGTCCGGGGGACCTCCCCGTCCGGGGAGGCGGCGATGGCGGCCGCCGCGGCCTGCAACCTCAGGGCACGGCGGGGATAGCCCAACCGGCCCCAGGCGCGCAGGACCTCGGCGGCCGGTGCCGCCGCCAGGTCGCGCGGGGCGGGCCAGCGGTCGAGCCAGTCGGTCCAGACCGGCAGGACGCGACTGACGGGGGTCTGCTGGAGCATGATCTCGCTGACGAGGATGCCCCAGGGGCTGCAGTCCGCAGCGCGCCACGGCAGGTCCCGGCCGTGGTCGGCGAACCAGTCGTTGATCCTGCGGTGGAGGGTGGCCGTGATCTCCGGCGTGGACATCGCGGAGCGGGGATCAGGCATGCGATCCACTGTACTGTCCGGGGCCCGTCCGGCGTGGCCGGTCCGGTCCACGGGGGATGGTCCTTAAGCTGGTGGCATGGCCGGCGACCCTCGAAACAGCGATCTGATGCGTCCGCAGTCCCCCGAGGTGTACCGGCGTCGCCGGATCGTCGCCCTGGTGCTGCTCGTGCTCGTGCTCGCGCTCGTGGTGGGACTGGTGGGATGGATCATCTCGCTGTTCCGGCCCGGGGGCGATGAGCAGTCGGGGAACCCCGGTGGCAACGCCAGCCCGTCCGTGACGGCCCCCGCTTCGCCCACCGGGGCCACGGGCACGGACACTCCCGCCCCCGCCTCGCCCACCGAGGCCACGGGCACGGACACCCCGGGTACCGCCGACCCGGCGAGCGGCGAGCCGACGGCGGACCCCTCGGACTCGGCCTCCCCGTCCGCGACGGCGGGATCCCTCGGCGCCACGGCGTGCCAGCCGGGCGACCTGGTGATCTCGGGGGCGACGGACCGCCAGTCGTACCCGGAGGGCGAGGACCCGGTGCTCGAGCTGCGGGTGGACAACACGGGGGATGAACCCTGCGCGGCCAACCTCGGGACCAGCCAGCAGGTGTTCACGGTGTACTCCGGATCGGACCGGATCTTCTCCACGCAGGACTGCCAGGTGGAGGGGGACGACGCGATGATGGAGATCTCCCCGGACGATCAGGAGCGGTCCCGGTTCACGTGGCCCCGCGTGCGCTCGGCACCGGGGTGCGCTGAGGTGGGATCCGAACCGCGAAGCGGGACCTACCGCCTCGAGGTGTCCCTGGGAGAGCTGCAGGCCCAGCCGGTGTCCTTCACGCTGCAGTAGCGCCGTCCGTCACGTCCCGTTCACCCAGGCGCGCATGGTGCCCAGCGCCTCGTTCAGGCTCGTCACCTCGGAGACCGTGACGTTCTCGGGCACATCACCCAGCGGTTCGGGGGAGACGGGCACCACCGCCCGGCGGAAGCCCAGCCGGGCCGCCTCGCGGATCCGCCGCCCGATGCCGGGGACCGGCCGCACCTCCCCGGCCAGGCCCAGCTCGCCGAAGGCGATCATGCCCGGAGGCACGGGCGCCTGGAGCTTGGCGCTGGCGATCGCCAGGGCTGCGGCGAGGTCGGAGGCCGGCTCCGTCAGGCGGACGCCGCCGACCGTGGCCACGTAGCAGTCGTCGTCCGTGAGCGGGAAGTTGGCCCGCCGCTGCAGGATGGCCAGGATCATGGTGATGCGTGCCGAGTCGAGGCCGCTGACCGTGCGCCGGGCCGCTCCCTGTCCGGACGGCGTCAGCAGTGACTGCACCTCGGCCACCAGGGGGCGTCGTCCCTCGAGGGTGACGGTCACGCAGGTGCCCTCCACCGGTTCCTTGGTGCCGGACAGGAACAGCCCGGAGGGGTCCTCGAGGGAGTGGATGCCGGCCTCACCGAGGTCGAAGCAGCCCACCTCGTCCGTGGGGCCGAACCGGTTCTTCACGGCCCGCACGAGACGCAGCCGCGAATGGCGTTCGCCCTCGAACTGGCACACCACGTCCACGAGGTGCTCGAGCAGTCTCGGCCCGGCGATGGAGCCGTCCTTGGTCACGTGCCCGACCAGCACGGTGGTCATGTTCCGCGACTTGGCCTCGTTGATCAGGCTGGCCGCCACCTCCCGGACCTGGGTGACACCGCCCCCGGTGCCCTCGACGGACTGGGACTGCAGCGTCTGGACGGAGTCCACGATGAGCAGGTCCGGATCGGCCTTCTCGATCTGTCCCAGTGCCCGGCCGAGGTCGGTCTCGGCCGCCAGGAACAGGGTGTCCGCCACCGCCCCGATGCGGTCGGCCCGCAACCGTACCTGGGCCGCCGACTCCTCGCCGGTCACGTAGAGCACGGTACGGGTGTCGCCCTCCGGGCGGCGGTGCCGGGCGACCTTGGCCGCCACGTCCAGCAGCAGCGTGGACTTGCCGATGCCCGGTTCGCCGGCCATCAGCACGACGGCGCCCGGTACCAGTCCCCCGCCCAGCACGCGGTCCAGCTCGGAGACGCCGGTGGTGTGGAAGCGTGCCTGCGAGGCGTCCACGTCACCGATGCGCACGGCGGGCACGGCGATGGTGGCCGCCGGGGTGCGGCCGGAGGTCGCGTCCGCACCGGTCTCGACCACGGTGCCCCAGGCCTGGCACTCCCCGCAGCGGCCGACCCACTTGACGGTGGTCCATCCGCATTCGCTGCAGCGGTAGCCGGGGTTCACGCGCTTGGCGGTCTTGGTAGCCATGGACCAAGGCTAATGGCGCGCACGGACGCGCTAGGGGCGCACCCGGTGGCCGTGGGCGCGCGGGAGCCTCACAGGGGCGGCAGGTAGGCCACCGCGTCGTCGTGGGAGGACCCGGTGGCCTCGATCAAGTCGACCATCATGGGCCGCAACAACATGACCAGGGCCTCCCCGTGCAGGGAGGTGGCGCCCAGCTCCGCGGGATCCAGGCGCCCCGCGGCGCCGCCCAGGGCGTCGCGGGCCACGGACAGGGACTTGTGCCGGCCGCGCGCGGCCGGTTCCCCGAGGGAGCGGCCGAGGATCTCGACGGCGTCGGCCGCCTCGTCGAACCAGTCGGCCAGCAGCAGGGTGCCCTGTTCGTCGAGGGAGTCGTGGTCGATGACGCTGATGACCCGCCGGGCCACGATGCGCAGGCTGCGCACCGCCAGGTCGGACTTCTCCACGGTCTGCGCGGTGGACTCCAGCACGGGCCGGGAGCGGCGCTGGGTGGGGGAGAAGGTCGCCACCTCCTGGGCATTGCGCACGTCCTTGTGCAGGTTGTCCACGGCGGACTGGGTTCCGCGGCAGGCCACCAGGGCCATCCAGGCCGTGCGGGACTCGTGGTTGCGCAGCGCCTCCGAGCAGTCGCGCAGCGTCCGGGTCACGGTGGCGTAGAGGTCCCGCAGCCCGGTGGCGGCCTCCTTCTGCAGGTTCTTCGGGTACAGCAGCGTCACCAGCAGGGCGATGAACCCCCCGACGACGGCGTCGACGCTGCGCGTGAAGGGACCGCCTTCCGCGGCGGGCAACAGGACGACCAGGATGGACTGCAGGCTCATCTGCAGGGTGAAGGCGGCCCCGGAGTCCAGGAAGCGGGCCACCATGATGGAGGTGAACACCACCAGGACGGCCTGCCAGTAGCCCTGGCCGAGGACGGCCTGCATGAGGTCGCCGACGAGGATGCCCAGGGTGCAGCCGGCCGCCACCTCGAGCACCTTGCGGACCTTGGGCTCGCGGTTGAAGCCGAGGGCGATGAGCGAGGCGGTGGCGGCGAACAACGGGTCCTCGTGCCCCAGGACGAACTCGGCGAAGGCGTAGGCCAGGACCGCGCACACCGCGCTCAGCGCCGCGGGGACCACCGCCGCGCGCGCCCGCGCGGCCCCGGTGCGGGCCCGCCGGGCGACGAAGGACCGGGCCCGGGACCAGCCCCCCCGCAGGGCGGTGGGGCCGGACGAACCGGTCGCTTGCTGGTGCATGAGACCAGAGTAGGGTGTGGACCGTTCGCCGACGACGGTCCCCGGCAGCCCACGCGGAACCACGGACGCTGCATGGTGAGGTTTCTCACGCTCCCGTGAGGGATGGGTCACGGGCTGGCGCTCCCTGCCCTGTCATCTCGTGAATGCACCGGTCCCGCAGCCGTGCGGGAGCCTGGAGGAACGGGCTCTCGTTAACGTCGCGTTAATCTTCGACCGCCCAGTGCTTCACCTTCCCCCCATAGGTTCGACCGCGGAACGAGGCCTGCGGCACCCGAATCCCGCGCCATGTGACCACTGGTAGCCGGGGGTAGGTCCTCTCCCGCACTGTCATCCATCCTGAAAGAGGCAATTCTGTGAAGGCTCTTCGCTTTGGCCGCTCCGCTGCGGTCCTCTCCGTCGCTGCTCTCGCCCTGACCGCCTGTGGCGGCAACGACGGTTCCTCGGACACCGCGGCCGAGGGCAACGGCTCCGTCGCGGGCAACCTGATCGGCGGTGGCGCCTCCTCGCAGGAAGCGGGCATGACCGCGTGGACCAACGGCGTGACCGAGGTCCACCCGGACCTCACCGTCTCCTACGACCCGGTGGGCTCCGGCTCCGGCCGCGAGGGCTTCCTGGCCGGACAGTACTCCTTCGCCGGCTCCGACGCCGCGATGGACGAGGAGGAGATCAGCCAGGCGGAGTCCGTCTGCGGACCGGAGGGCGTCTTCCACGTCCCGGCCTACATCTCCCCGGTCGCCGTGGCCTTCAACCTCGAGGGCGTCGACCAGGTCAACATGGACGCCGACACCATCGCCAAGGTCTTCACCGGCGAGATCACCACCTGGAACGACCCGGTCATCGCCAAGCAGAACCCGGACACCGAGCTGCCGGACACCAAGATCACCGTCGTGCACCGTGCCGATGACTCGGGCACCACGGAGAACTTCACCGACTACCTGGCCGCCGCCGCCCCGGAGTCCTGGACCTACGACGTCGTCGAGACCTGGCCCACCGAGATCACCGCCGAGTCCGCCCAGCAGACCTCCGGTGTCGTCTCCCTGGCGCAGTCCACCGACGGCGCGATCACCTACGCCGACGCCTCCCAGATCGGCAACCTGGGCACGGTGGCCGTGAAGGTCGGCGAGGAGTACGTGCCGTACTCCTCCGAGGCCGCCGCCCGCGCCGTGGAGACCGCCGGCGAGGGGCTCGCCGGGGCGCTCGAACTCGATCGCACCACCACCGAGGCCGGCGTCTACCCGGTGGTCCTGGTCACCTACGAGATCTTCTGCCACCAGTACCAGGACCAGGAGACCGCCGACATGGCCAAGGCCTTCGCCGAGTACGTCGTGTCCGAGGACGGACAGGCCACCGCCGCGGAGTCCGCGGGCAACGCCCCGATCTCCGACGCCACCCGCGAGGCCGCCCTGGAGAACATCCAGGGCATCACCGTCCAGGGCTGACATCCCCACTCACACCGGACGTGGGTAGCACGTGCTGCGGCCGCCGGTCCTTCCTCGTGAGGGCCGGCGGCTGTGCCATGCTGTGAACGCCATTTCCTCTTAGGACATCCATCCCCGGGATGCGGGAGCACCGCCCGCACCACGAACTCCGAAGGGAGTCACCGTGACTGACACAGCCACCGAGCCGTCCAGGAGGACGTCGCTCAAGGGCTCGCGCGGCGGCGAGGCGGGAGACCGCGTCTTCTCCGGCCTGGCGCTCACCGCCGGGATCGTGATCCTGCTGGTCCTCGCCTTCGTGGCGGTCTTCCTGCTCATCGAGTCGCTCCCGGCCCTGTGGCCCGAGGCGTTCTCCGACCAGGACAGCATCGAGAGCGCCGACACCTTCTGGCAGTACGTCTGGCCGTTGATGGCCGGCACCCTGATCGCCTCGATCATCGCCATCCTGCTGGCCACCCCGGTGGCCGTCGGGATCGCCCTGTACATCTCCCACTACGCGCCCCGGTCCATCGCGACTCCCGTCGGCTACGTCATCGACCTGCTCGCCGCCATCCCCTCCGTGGTCTTCGGCGCGTGGGGCATGACGGTCCTGGCCGGGGCGATGGTGCCGATCTACGCCTGGCTGAACGAGTACCTGGGCTGGATCCCGCTGTTCGGGGGGACCCCGACCACGACCGGACGCACCCTGCTGACCTCCGGCGTCGTCCTGGCCGTGATGATCCTGCCGATCATCACCTCCCTGTGCCGTGAGATCTTCCTGCAGACGCCGAAGCTGCACGAGGAGGCCGCCCTCGCCCTGGGCGCCACGCGGTGGGAGATGATCAAGATGACCGTCTTCCCGTTCGCCCGTGCCGGCATCGTCTCCTCGATCATGCTCGGCCTCGGCCGCGCCCTGGGCGAGACCATGGCCGTGACCCTGGTGCTGTCCCCGGGCATCTTCTCCTGGAGCCTGATCCAGTCCGGTCGCAATGCGACCATCCCCTCGGAGATCGCCCTGAACTTCCCCGAGGCCTTCGGCATGCGCCAGTCTGAGCTGATCGCCGCCGGCCTGATGTTGTTCATCATCACCCTCGCGGTCAACATGGTGGCCCGCTGGATCGTCAGCCGCCACAAGGAATTCTCGGGAGCGAACTGATGACCATCTCGAACGACACCGCCGCACCGCAGCGCACCTCCGTGCCCGGTGGGAAGAAGAAGAACTCCCTGACCGCGGGGCAGAAGCCGGGCTGGACCTGGATCGCCGTGCTGGCGGGTGCCCTCGTGGTGGCCGCCGGCATCACCGCGCTGCTGGGCGGAGGCAGCTTCAGCTGGGTGGGATGGCTGATCATCGCTGCGGTCCTCTACGTCCTCGGCATGTACCTGGCCACCCGGGTGATCGAGAACGCCCGGCGGGCCACGGACGGGCTGTGGCGGAACCTGGTCTGGGCGGCGTTCCTCCTGGCGCTGATCCCGCTGGTCTCGGTGATCTGGACGGTCGCGGCCAACGGACTGCCCACGCTCCTGGAGACCCCGCAACTGCTGTGGCGGGACATGCAGGGCGTCACCGGATCGGACGACATCGCCACCCAGACCGAGGGCGCCCCCCTGGCCGGCGGGTTCCTGCACGGACTGGTCGGCACCCTGATGATCACCCTGCTGGCCACCATCATCTCCGTCCCGATCGGCCTGCTGACCTCCATCTACCTGGTGGAGTACGGCCGCGGCGGCTGGTTCTCCCGGGCCATCGTGTTCTTCGTGGACGTCATGACCGGCATCCCCTCCATCGTGGCCGGCCTCTTCGCCTTCGCTGCCGTCCAGCTGGTCATCACCACGTTCATCGGGGACGGGCCGCGCCAGCTGCAGATGGTCAAGATGGGGCTCACCGCGGCCATCGCGCTGTCCGTGCTGATGATCCCGGTGGTCGTCCGCTCCACCGAGGAGATGCTGCGGGTGGTGCCGAACGAGCTGCGGGAGGCCTCCTACGCCCTCGGCGTGCGCAAGTGGCGGACCATCTTCAAGGTGGTCCTGCCGACGGCCATGTCCGGCATCGCCTCCGGCGTGACGCTGTCGATCGCCCGCGTGACGGGTGAGACGGCCCCGATCCTGGTGACGGCCGGGTATATCGCCACCACCAACTGGAACCCCTTCGACGGCTGGATGACCGCCCTGCCGGTGTACATCTACCGCCAGCTCATCAATCCCACCGCGCCCGCCGCGGCCGACCCGTCCGCTGAGCGTGCCTGGGCCGCGGCCCTGGTCCTCATCGTCATCGTGATGCTGCTCAACCTCATCGCCCGCATCGTCGCCAAGGCCTTCGCGCCGAAGAAGACCGGCCGCTGAGCCGAGCAGACCACAAGGAGAAGGAAAGACACATGTCCAAGCGCATCGACGCCGTCGACCTGAACGTCTACTACGGCAACTTCCGGGCTGTGGAGGGCGTCAACATCAACATCGAGCCGCGGTCCGTGACCGCGTTCATCGGGCCCTCCGGTTGCGGCAAGACGACCTTCCTGCGGACCATCAACCGCATGCACGAGGTCCTGCCCGGAGCCCGGGCCGAGGGCAGGCTGCTGCTGGACGGGGAGGACATCTACGACCCGGGCGTGGACCCGGTCACCGTCCGCACCATGGTCGGCATGGTCTTCCAGCGGCCCAATCCGTTCCCCACCATGTCCATCCGGGACAACATCCTGGCCGGCTACAAGCTGAACGGGACTCGCATGTCCAAGTCCACCGCGGACGGGATCGTGGAGAAGTCGCTGCGCGGCGCCAACCTGTGGAACGAGGTCAAGGACCGCCTCGACAAGCCGGGTTCCGGCCTGTCCGGCGGCCAGCAGCAGCGCCTGTGCATCGCCCGGTCGATCGCGGTGGAGCCCGACGTCATCCTGATGGACGAGCCCTGCTCGGCACTGGACCCGATCTCCACCCTGGCGATCGAGGACCTCATCAACGAGCTCAAGGACAACTACACCGTCGTCATCGTGACCCACAACATGCAGCAGGCGGCGCGCGTGGCGGACAAGACGGCGTTCTTCAACATCGCCGGCACCGGCAAGCCGGGCAAGCTCATCGAGTACGACGACACCTCGGTGATCTTCAACAACCCCTCGAACAAGCAGACCGAGGACTACGTCTCCGGCCGCTTCGGCTGATCCGGGCGCGACGCTCCACGGGGTGGGACCCAGGATGGGTCCCACCCCGTCGTCGTCCGCCGGCCGCTCAGAGCAGGGGGGAGCCGGCCGCGGTGATCAGCAGGGCGGCGCCGGCGCACACCAGCAGCGTGGCCACCCAGTAGGCCACGATCCGGGACACCGCGGGCCAGCGCACCGAGGTGTAGGGCTGGTTCTGCCCGGCCCCGACGATGGAGGCCACCGTGGCGTGCGTGGAGGACAGCGGGAGGTGCAGGGCATAGGCGCCCACGAACAGCAGTGCGGCGCTGACCAGGGACGCGATGCCGGCCCGCAGGGGATCGAGGTCGACGATCCGCTCCGTCAGGGTGTGGGCGATGCGCCATCCCCCGAACAGGGTGCCGGCCGCCAGGACCGTCCCGACGGACAGCGGGACCCACCAGTCCACGGCGGACGGTGCCCCGGCGCCGGCGAATGCCAGGAGCAGCACGAAGGTCATCCGCGTCCCGGACTGCACGCCGTGGCCGAGGGCGTTGGCGGCCGCGCTGACGGCCAGGGCCATCCGCGATCCGTGGTTCACCGTGCCGGGCGCGGCGTCCCGCGCCAGCCAGGTGGCCGGGGTGACGAGCAGCCAGGACAGGAACCAGGCCAGCAGGACGCTCAGGACCAGTCCCAGCATCATGGCGACGAGGAGCCCGGCCGACCAGTCGGCGTACAGTCCGAGGTCTCCGGTGATCGCCAGGGCGAGGCTGCCGCCGAGGACCGCGGAGATGATCGAGTGGGTCATGGAGACCGGCATGCCGCGGGACCAGGTGAACAGGCCCCAGCCCACCGCCACGAGGAACCCGACGCCGGCCAGCAGCAGTCCCTGCCCGCCTCCGTGCAGCTCCTCCGGGAGGCCCTGCCAGGCGGCCGTCATGAATCCGCCGGAGAGCACGCCGCCGACCAGGTTCATGGCCGCGGCGAGGAGGAGGGCCGCCCCGGGGGTCAGGGCCCGTTGGCGCACGGGGAGGGCGACGGCGTTGGGGGCGTCGCGCATGCCGTTGACGAGCCCGTAGACGACGGACAGTGCGAGGACGACGACCAGCATCATCGTCATGACCGCGGGCACGGGCTCAGGACTCCCGGACGAGGATGCTGCCGAGATGGGCGATGACCCCGCGCACGCTGGCGAGGGCGGCGTTGAGCGCGTGGGCGGTCTCCCGCTGGCGGTTGTAGTTGCGCTGCAGCAGGTCGTCGCTCATGCCGGCGACCCACTGGGTCATGAGCCGCTCGGACCGCTTGGACAACCGCTGGAGCTGGATCCACGTCTCCTCGAGCTCGTCGAGCTCGCGGAACTGTCCGGTGGCGTCGCGGAACAGGTCGGCCTGCCGGCCCAGGATCTCCAGGATGTCCAGGGGAGCCTCGGGAAGGCGGTACTGCTCGGTGAAGAGGATGAGGATCCCGGCGTTGCAGATCTTCTCCACGGCGTCGTTCAGGCCGTCCGCCAGCAGGTACAGGTCCTGCCGGGGCAGGGGGGTGATGAAGGCGCTGCGGAGGCTGGTCAGCAGGGCCATGTGACGGGCGGTGGCCTCCGTGTCGATCACGGTCAGCTCCTGGTCGGCTCCGGCCGCGGGCGCCGTGGGGGCGGCCATCAGCTGGGCCACGCGGTCGACGGCGGCGCGCATCCCCTGGGCGAGGGCGGCGAGATGCTCGAGGCTGACCGGGTCCGGTGCCAGCAGGCGCGAGAGAGAAAGGTTCATCACCGTGCAGGATATCCCGAAGGGTGGGGCGGTGCCGGACCGGGAACGCCTCTCGGCGAGTGGCCGCTCATGGCGGCAGAATATTGGAGCCCGGGGTTACCGCGGCCCGGCACCGGTATCCAGTGTGCGCGCCCCGGCCCCGGACTGTCCACCTCGGGTGCGGGGATCAGCCCGCCGCTGAACGCGGAATACTCAGTCGAGGGTTCCGGCCCGCCAGGCAGCGGCGGCGGCCTCGAGGTCCTCGGCCGTACCCAGCAACCGCTTGGCCTGGCGCAGCAGGGCCGTGGCCTGTGCCGGCTGGGCCGCGTCCAGCGCCTCCGCGTGGTGCGCCTGGCCCAGGCAGACCACGCGGCAGTAGGCGGCCGCGCGCTCCAGTGCCACGCCGAAGTCCCCCGTGAAGGCACCGGTGAGGATGTGGTCCGTGAGCAGCTGCAGTTCGCGCGCCCCGGGCGGCTCGATCGCCCCGGCGATGGCGCGGGCCACGTGGGCGTCATGACCGGAGCGGTACCAGGAGGCCCAGAGCTGGCCATTGCGGGTGGTCGCCGTCCGCAGGGCGTACAGGCGCCACAGGGCACCACCGAGGGACACGGCGGGAGCGTCGGCCCACAGCCGGGCCACCGTGTCGATGCCGGCGTCCTCGACCAGCGCGACCAGCCGCCCGACCGTCTCCTCGCTGGCACCGGACCGGCCGCCGTCGAGCAGGGCGTGGGCGAGCAGGGCCGCGCCCTCCGCGGTCTGTGCCGGGTCCGGACCCCCCTCGAAGGCCGCGAACTGCTCGGGGGCGAAGTGGCGGGGCCGATGGTGGCGGACGGTGCCGGCCGCCGTCGAGCTCGGGGACCGGCCGGAATGCCTCCGGGGGGACGTCACGGGCGGGGTGCCTCTCTGGAGAAGGGGGAAGGAAGATGCTGCCCTTCTACGGTACGCCTTGCGCGGGCGCGCGGGCGCGCGTGCGGGGCGTCCCGGGAGCCCCGGTGCAGCGCGGGACGGGTGGGATCTCGCTCCGCGATGGTGGATCTCCCCGGACCCCGCGGCCGCCGTCCGCTAGCATGGACTGCGGCCTCCTGCAGGCAGGCCGTGGGCCCTTAGCTCAGTTGGCAGAGCATCGGACTTTTAATCCGCGGGTCGTGGGTTCGATCCCCACAGGGCCCACCTGGGAAGGCCTCCGGCGCCGGGACGCGTGCCGGGGGCCTTCGTCGTCTCCACCGTGTCCCGGAGGCCAGGGGCAAGGGCCAGGGGCCAGGGCCAGGGGAACGGAACGCCGCCGAGCCGAATTGATCTCAGGAACGTCTCGAGCCCCCCCGGATGATCAAGATTCGATAACCCAACGGGGTGGCGTCCTCGGCCCCGAGGCGCCCGGATGCCCTTCAGGGCGGACCGCGATGGGGCCCGAATCCCGCGTGGCCGCGCGGTTTCCCCGCCGCGGTCGGCCTCCCCGCCGGCCGGGCGCCGGGTCGGGCGGCGGAGCAGCGGTCCCCCAGTCGTCATTCCGACAGGGCTGCGCAGGCCACCGGTCCGTGCCTACGCTGGTAGGCATGAGTGCTTCCCCTCGGGCGCTCCGTCAGCGGCTTCTGCGTGGCGGCGCCCTCGTGCCTGCTGCCGTCGTGGCAGCGGTCATCGGCGTACCCGCGGCGTCGGCGGCACCGGCGGGCGGGCTGGCCACCCACGCCGCGATGCACTCGGGCGTGGGGCCGATGGCCCTGTTCGGCGTCGACGAGTCCCTGCCGACCAACCCCGACCTGCTGCGGCACATGCTGTGGTCCCGTTCCGGGAAGGTGCCGGCGGCCACCGCCGGCGACCTGCGCGTGGCCACCTTCTCCGCCGGGCTGACCCGGTCCGCCCCGGGCCTGCTGGCCGATGAGCTCGCCGCACCCGGTTCGGTCCAGGCCCAGCGGGTCGCGGAGACCGTGCAGCGCGCCGCCCCGGACGTCGTGCTGCTGACGGACTTCGACGTGGACAGCGGTGAGGCCGCCGCGCGGTCCTTCCGCACGAATTACCTGGCCGTCGGTACCGGTGGGCAGGAGGGGATCGACTATCCGTACGTCTACACCGCGGAGGTCAACAACGGCGTGGACACCGGGGCCGACCTGGACAACGACGGCGTGATCGGCGGCCCGGGCGACTCGTTCGGCCCCGGTGAGTTCGCCGGGCAGCACGGCATGGTCCTGTTCTCCCGGCACCCGCTGGAGGAGGACGGGATCCGGACGTTCCGCGACCTGCGCTGGAACACGGTGCCCGGCAACGCGATCCCGGAGGGCAAGTACACGGAGCTCGAGCGGTCCGTGCTGCGCCTGTCCTCCACCGCCCACTGGGACATCCCCGTGAGGGTCGGCGACCGGACCGTGCACGTCCTCGCCGCGCAGCCCGAGGACCCCGGGGCCGGGACCGCCCCGGTCGAACGGCACCACGACGAGATGCGCTTCTGGGCCGACTACATCGCCGGGGACGCCGGGGACACCGGGTACCTCGAGGACGACGAGGGACGTGCCGGTGGACTGCCCGCCGGCAGTGACTTCGTGCTCGTCGGGGACTTCGGCCCGCGCGCCGAGCGGGCGCTCGACGGCGACCACCCCGCGGCCATCGCCTCCCTGCTGGAGTCGGAGGCCATTCAGGACCCCGCGCCCCGCTCCGCCGGCGCCCTGGCCGCGGACCCGGATGCCGCGACGGCCACCCGGGCCGTCCGGGACGGCGGCGGCGTGGAGCTGCTGCGCTCCGACTACGTGCTGCCGTCCGCGACGCTGGAGGCCACGGCAGCCGGGGTGTTCTGGCCGGCCAACGGGCAGCTGGGCTCCCACCTGACCCGGATCACCGACTCCGCCGAGGACGGGGAGGACCGCCGGGTCACCGAGCGCCGGCTCGTGTGGACCGACCTGGGAATGGACTGACCCCGCCGTGCAACGACAGACCCTCTCCAGCGGCCATCACGTCGTCTGGTCCCGTCCGGCGGGCGAACGCCGGGGGACCGACCTGGTGGTGGTCATCCACGGCTACGGCGCGAACGAGGTGAGGGCCGCCCAGGCCTATTTCGAGATGCTTCCGGAGGGGACCACGGGCCTGGCCGTGCGCGGTGGCTTCGAGATCGACGCCGGCGCCTACCCGGTGGCCGACGGCGTCGACGGACTGGGCTCCGGTCCCGGCGGCCCGGACCCGGGCGCGTGGGGCTGGTTCCTGCTGGACTACTTCCTCACCAACGACTTCGCCGAGGTGGTGGCCTCGGCTCACCGGGTGTTCGACGTGCTCGACGCCGAGGAGGTCACCGGGGCGGGATTCCGCTCGGTGGCGCTGCTCGGCCACTCCCAGGGGATGGCGATGGCCTCCACGGTGTACCGGCTGCGTCCGGAGGCCTTCGACTGCGTGGTGGGGCTCAGCGGCTTCGTGCTGTCCAATCCCCTGCTGGCGACCCTGGACAGCCCGCCGGAGGGCCCCGGGCCGCGTCCGTTCTTCTGGGGACGTGACGTCCAGGACCTGGTCATCAACCCGGACGCGATCGCCCACACGGCGGCCTGGCTCCAGGAGCACACGCACCTGACGGCCCGGACGTACGAGGGAATGGGCCACGGCACCAGCGCGGAGGAGGCCCGGGACGTGCGGATCTTCCTGAAGCACGCCCTGGCGATGAGCCGAGGTCAGTAGTCGCGGGTCTCCTTGCGCGAGATGGACTCCCCCGTGTGCGGGTCCTGGATGTTGCGGGACTCGGTGACCCGACGGCTGGCCGAACCGGAGGCGCCCATCTGGACCAGGGAGAGGACCAGCAGCAGGGCCCCGGCGGCCATCAGGATGTAGCCGGCGATCGTCAGGTCGATCCCCGGGATCACGTCCTGGACGGCGAAGGCGATGATCGCGCCGATGGCGATCAGGGCGATGGACGTGCCGAAGCGCATGGGGTCTCCTCCAGTCGGTCGTCCGGACGCGGGCGCGGTCGGACGTGGTCAGCGTAGTGTTTCATGGAGGACCACGGCCGCGCGGGACCAGACCGCGCAGCCCATCGTGTCACCGACGTGCAGGAGGCAGCCATGGTTAAGAAGAAGTCCATCATCGCCGGCGTGGCGGGCCAGAAGGCCGCCGACTTCGCGATCCAGCGCGTCGTCGACGAGCAGGGCAACCCCACCCCCGCCTTCCAGAAGGTGGTGCTCAAGGCCCTCGACGTGCAGCGGCCGCTGGTGCTGCGCAACCTGAACCGGTTGCGCCGCCAGAACCCGGAGGACACCCCCGCCCAGCTGGCGGAACGGCTGGGGAGGCAGTACCTGGCAGCGGTCACCGGCGGCGGGGCCGCCGTCGGGGGAACCGCCGTCGTGCCCGGTGTGGGAACGGCCGCGGCGCTGGGACTCTCCGCGGCCGCGACCGTGGGCTTCCTCGAGGCGACCGCGCTCTACGCCCAGTCCGTGGCCGAGCTGATGGGGATCCCCACCGACGACCCCCAGCGGGCGCAGACCCTCGTCATGGCCGTCATGCTCGGTGAGGACGGCCGCCGGATGCTGCGGGACTTCTCCAGCCAGGCCAACGGCCGCGGGATGGGCCCGCTGGCCGGGCCGCTCTCTCTGGTCAGCGGCTCCGCCGGCGTCTCCGAGGTGCTGTTCAACCAGATGAAGAGGATGTTCATCAAGCGCTTCATCGTCCGGCAGGGGGCCGGGATGCTCGGGCGGGTGGTGCCCTTCGGGGTGGGGGCCGTCGTCGGCGGCCTCGCCAACCGGGTCATGGGCAAGGGCGTGGTCAGGGCCGCGCAGAACCTCTTCGGCCCGCTCCCGGCCACGATCCCCGGAGCCCTGGCCAGCGAGCTCAAGGCCCTGCCGGCCGGCCGGAAGGGCCGCAGGGACGACGCCGGCCCCGAGGGCGACGCGGAGGAGTTCGGCGAGCTGCTGGCGGAGGACATCGAGACCGACTTCGAGCAGCTGACGGCGGACGGCACGCTCGAGGACCTGCGGCGCGAGGACCCGGAGGCCTTCGCCGCCGAGGTCGAGGCCGCCCGCGAGGCCCACCGGCGGGCCCGCGGGGACCGGTAGGGCCGCCCGCCTCAGCCGAAGACGGCGTGGGCCACGGTGTAGATCGCCAGGCCCGCCAGCGCGCCCACGATCGAGCCGTTGATGCGGATGTACTGCAGGTCCTTGCCCATGTAGAGCTCGATGGTTCGGGAGGCCTGGCGGCCGTCCCAGCGCTGGATGGTCTCCCCGATGACGCCCACCACCTCGGGGCCGTAGGCCCGGGCCAGGTGCTGGGCCGCGTCCGAGGCCCAGCCGTCCACCCGGTCCGCGAGGGCCGGGTCCTCCTGGAGCCGCCCACCGAGGTCCTGGAGGGCGGCCACCATGGCCTGGTGCAGGTCCGAGGCGGGATCGCGCAGCTGGACCAGCAGGGCCTCCTTCGTGGTCGCCCAGGCCTGTCCGGCCCACTCGCGCATCCTGGGGTCGTTGAACAGGTCCCGCTTGGCCTGCTCCACCCGGTCACGCGTGACCGGGTCCTCGCGCATGTCCCGGATCAGCTCGTCCAGCCACTGGTCCACGGAACGGCGCAGTTCGTGCTGCGGCTCGGCCCGCACCGAGGCCAGGTACTTCAGGGCCTCGGCATGGATCCGTTCGGCCAGCAGCTGGTCCACCACCTCGGGCACCCACTGCGGGGACCGGCGCCGGACGCTGCGCACGAAGAACTCGGGATTGCGGGCCACCCAGTCCCCGGTACGTGCCACCACCAGGTCCACCACCCGGTCATGGTGCCGCTCGGAGACCACCTTGCCCAGCACGGTGGACAGGGTCGGGGACCAGTCGGGCTCGACCATGTGGCGCTGCACCAGGCCGGCCAGCACGTCCCGGACCAGGACGTCGTCCAGGGCGTCCAGGATGCCCTCCGCGGTCGCGGAGACCTCGCGCGCCACCCGCTCGGCGTTCGGGCGCCGGCGCAGCCAGGCGCCCGCCCGGTCCGCCACCCGCAGGCCCTCCAGTTTCTCCCGGGCCACGTCCCCGGCCAGGAAGTTCTCCTGCACGAAGGTCCCCAGGGACTCGCCGATGGTGTCCTTCTTACGCGGGATGATCGCCGTGTGCGGGATCTTCAGGCCCATCGGGTGCCGGAACAGGGCGGTCACCGCGAACCAGTCCGCCAGCGCGCCGACCATCCCGCCCTCCGCCGCCGCCCGGACGTAGGCGAGCCACGGATAGCTCTCCTGCAGCGCGAAGGCCAGGACGAAGATCACGGCCATGACCACCAGCAGCCCGGTCGCCACCAGCTTCATCCGCTTCAGGGCGGCCTCGCGTTCGGCCTCACCGGCCCCGGCGGAGCCCGGCGTGACGGCGGGCCCGGGGGTGACGTCGGCCCGGTGCTGCGCCCGGGCGGGGCCGGGCGCGGAGGCGGGCAGGCCGGCATCGGGAAGGTTCTGGTCCATGGATCCTCCGGCCGGGGTCAAAGTGTCAGCACAAGTTAACCAGCAGGTCGCCTGCTGGCGGGCCGGCGCGTGCCCGCCGTTCCTAGGCTGGGCCCGTGTCCGACACCTCGATGCACGTCACCGGCCCGGAACACCCTCATCCTACGGATCACCGACCCCTGGTCATCGCCCACCGCGGATCCTCCGCCGCCTTCGCCGAGAACACCCGTGCCGCGTTCCTGCACGCGCTCGCCGAGGGGGCCGACGGCGTGGAGGTGGACGTCCACCTCAGCCGCGACCGGCACCTGGTCTGCCTCCACGACCCGACCCTGGAACGGACCTCCGACGGTTCCGGGCCGGTCGCCGACCACACCCTGGCCCAGTTGCGCCGGCTGGACTTCCACGGCTGGAAGGGGGCACGCCTTCCCGGCGAGTACGGTCCGGCCTCGGCGCAACTGCTCACGCTGCCGGAGCTGGTCGAACTGCTCGCGGCGGCCGGCCGCCCGGTGCGGCTGGCCCTGGAGCTCAAGCATCCGAGCCCGTTCGGCCACGAGCTGGAGGAGCGCGCCCTGTCCTGCCTGCTGCAGGCGGGCTGGGATCCGGAGACCTCCCGGATCGGGGCGGTGGAGGTCTCCTTCATGAGCTTCTATGCCGGATCCCTGCAGTACCTGGCCCCGGTGGTGGACACCGACCACCTCTGCCCGCTGGTGTCCACCGTGCCGGACGCACCGGTGGCCGGCCGGTTCGGCCTCGGACCGCTGAGCCGTGCCGCGCTGCGGGCGGCGCTGCGCCAGGCCGTGGCGGACGCCGAGCGGCTGATCTGGGAGGGCCGGGCCGGGATGGCGGGCCCGGGCGTGGACTACGTCCGTCACCACCTGGCGGACGTGAAGGCCTGGCTCGCCGCTGGCCGCACCCTGCGGGTGTGGACCGTGGACCGGTCCGAGGACGTGGAGCTGCTGCGGGCCGTGGGCGTCCAGGAGATCACCACGAACCGGCCGGGACCGGTGCTGGCCCAGGTGGTCCGGCGCGGTGCGCCCGTCCCGGCGTACGCCGGGCACTGAGGCGGGTCCGGGCCGGTCGCCGCCGCGCCACGGGCCGGTGGCGGAGAAGTCGACGAGGGGCGTTCTCGGGCCTTCGCGGGCGTCCGCGGGTGGGCCCCGCGGGGTGCGGCCCCGCGGGATGTGTGCATGATCTGGGGCGATGCGGTTATGCTCTCCCCTATCCCTCGTGACGTGATCCCTGTCACGATGATCACTCGACACCCTCGGGAGCAACCATGTCCTCATTCCTCCGGCGACGCATCGCCGCGGTGACCG
>NZ_JACHNW010000006.1:0-36208 GCF_014199555.1 Micrococcus sp. TA1 | reverse complement strand
TGTCATCAAGCCGGCCGAGGACGCCCCCCTGGCCCCACTGGCCCTGGCCCGGCTCGCCCAGGAGGCCGGCATCCCCGGGGGCGTGATCAACGTGGTCACCGGCTTCGGCTCCGAGGCCGGGGCCGCCATCCCGAACCATCCCGGGATCCGGCGGGTGGGGTTCACGGGCTCCCCGGCCACCGGGTCGACGGTGATGGAGGCCTGCGCCCGGAACCTCATCCCCCTCCACCTGGAACTCGGCGGGAAGTCACCGCAGGTGATCTTCCCGGACGCGGACCTCTCCGTCGCGGCACCGGCGATCGCCACCGGCATCACCCTGAACACCGGCCAGATCTGTGCCGCGGGCTCCCGGGTGGTGGTGCACCGCAGCGTCCACCAGGAGATGGTGGAGCGCCTCGCCGCCGCGATGCAGGAGGTCACGGTGGGACCCTGGCACCAGAAGGTGAACATGGGGCCGCTGATCAACGGGCGCCAGCACGAACGCGTCATGGGCTACATCGAGGCCGGCCGGGCCGGCGGGGCCGACCTGGTGCTGGGCGGGGACGCACCCTCCGGTGGCGACTTCGGGGACGGGTTCTTCGTCACCCCGACCCTCTTCGACAACGTCAGCCCGGACATGGCCATCGCCCAGGAGGAGATCTTCGGCCCGGTGCTCTCGGTCATCCCGGTGGACGACGAGCACGAGGCCGTCGAGGTGGCCAACGGCGTCGAGTACGGTCTGGTCGCCTCGGTCTGGACCGAGGACGTGGGCACCGCGGTGCGGATGTCCCGGGCCCTGCAGGCCGGCCAGGTCGGCGTCAACAACGCCCTGGGCGCCGGCGTCATCGGCGGGCCCTTCGGCGGATACAAGAACAGTGGCTTCGGCCGGACCATGGGCGCTGACGCCGTCCTGAACTGGACGCAGGTCAAGACCGTCTCGATGCGTGGCGCCGTGCGCCCCGGGAACTGAAAGGAGCCACCACCATGGCCATGACGACGTCTTCCGTCGCCACCGACGAGGCCGGGTCGACGACCCTCACCACGCGGGCCGCCGTCGCCCGCGGTCCCCACGAGGGCTGGCAGATCACCGAACTGCAGCTGGACCCCCCGAAGGAGCACGAGGTCCGCGTCCGCCTGCACGCCGCGGGGCTGTGCCATTCGGACCACCACATCACGGCCGGGGACGCCCCGGTCCGCTTCCCGATCGTGGGCGGCCACGAGGGCGCCGGCGTGGTGGAGTCGGTGGGTCCCAGCGTCACCCGGGTCAGGCCGGGGGACCGCGTGGTGTGCGCCTACATCCCGGCGTGCGGCTACTGCCGTCCCTGTTCGACCGGACACCAGAACATGTGCGTCAAGGGGCTCAACGCCGGGACGGGCATGTTCCTGGACGACACGTTCCGCTTCCACGACGAGGCCGGCGAGGACGTCGGCGGCTTCTGCACCCTGGGGACGTTCTCCCAGTACACGGTCGTCTCCGAGTACGCCGTGGTCCCGCTGCCGGACGACATCCCCTTCGAGCTCGGGTCCCTCGTCGGCTGCGGCGTCCCCACGGGCTGGGGGTCCGCCGTCTACGCCGCCGAGGTCCGCGCGGGGGAGACCGTCGTGATCTTCGGAGCCGGTGGCGTCGGGTCCAACGCCGTCCAGGGGGCCCGCTACGCCGGGGCCAAGAACGTCGTGGTCGTCGACCCCGTGGCGTTCAAGCGGGATTCGGCACTGGAACTGTTCGGGGCCACCCATGCCTTCGCCACGGCGCAGGAGGCCCACGACTTCGTCGTGGAGACCACCTGGGGCCAGCTGGCGGACAAGGTGATCATCACCGCGGACGTCGTCACCCAGGAGATGGCCAACGCCGGGATCGCGATGACCGGCAAGGGCGGCAAGCTGACCATCACCTCGGTGGGGCACCTCAACGAGCAGGCCGTCACCATCCACGCCGGCATGCTCATCAGTTATCAGCGCCAGATCCGCGGTGCCCTGTTCGGGGACTGCAATCCGCTCCACGACATCCCGAAGCTGCTGGGCCTGTACCGGTCCGGGGACCTCAAGCTCGAGGAGCTCATCACGCGCCGGTACGCCCTCGACGAGGTCAACACGGCATACGAGGACCTGCTCGCGGGCCGGAACATCCGCGGCATCATCGTCCACGACTAGGGGAGACACCATGAGTCACACTCTTCACGGGATCCTCGATCCCACCGGGGCGGGCCCTGCCCAGGTGCAGGCCCCGCCGGTGGCCGACCGGGCGCGACGGCCCCCGTCCCTGGCCGGCCTGCGGGTCGGCCTGCTGGACAACACCAAGCACAACGCCCTGTTGTTCCTGCGTGCGGTCGGTGACCTGCTGACCACGGAACACGGCGCGCGGGAGGTGAGCATCGTGGAGACCAAGCAGAACTTCTCGGTGCCCGTCGACCGCAGCATCGTCGACCGGTACCGGGAGCACTGCGACGTGGTCATCACCGGGGTCGGAGACTGCGGGTCGTGCAGCGCCGCCGCCGTGGCCGACGGCATCGCCTTCGAGCGCGCCGGACTGCCGGCCGCCGTCGTGCTCACGGACGCCTTCGACATCACCGGCCGGGCCATGGCCCAGGTGCAGGGTGACGCCGACTACGAGTGGGTGGAGACCGAGCATCCGATGGCCGTGCTCACCGAGGACGAGGTCCGGGCCCGCGCCCGGACCCTCGTGTCCGAGATCGTCGGCCGCCTGACGATGGCGGAGGCGGCGTGATGGACGCCGGACAGAACGGCCACCAGCGCGTGGACGCGACGATGGCCCAGGCGGCCATCGAGTACGCCTACGACCAGGGATGGTCGGACGGGCTGCCGCTGGTCCCGGCCACGAGGGACCTGGTCGACCGGTTCCTGGCCGCCGGCGGCCGGCCCGCCGACGAGGTCATCGGCCACCTGCAACAGGTGGACCGCACCGTCACGGTCGAACTGCTGGCCATCAACGCCGCGATGGCGGGATGCCGCCCGGAGTACTTCCCGGTGGTGCTGGCGGCCTGGCGGGCGCTGACCAAGGAACGGGCCACGAGCGGCGGCGGCTGGCAGTCCACCAGCGGACCGGCACCGCTGGTGATCGTCAACGGAGCGATCCGCACGGAGCTCGGCATCAACCACTCCGGGGGCGTCTTCGGCCCGGGCTTCCGCCCGAACGCGACGATCGGCCGGGCGATCGGGCTGACGGTCCGCAATGCCTACGGCATCCGGCCCCATGAGCTCGAGCAGGCGACGCAGGGCCTGCCGGGCCGGTGGTCGATCGTGGTGGCGGAGAACGAGGAGGAGAGCCCCTGGCCACCCCTGGCCGAGGACCTCGGCGTGCCCGGTGACGCCGTGACCACCACGCTGTTGCGGACCTGCGAGTTCGTGGACAACCGGCACACCTCCGACCCCGAGCAGCTGCTGGCGGACTTCGCGGACACCATCGGGCGGTCCGGGGCCTGGATTTTCCAGCACGCCGGAGCCGGTGTGGTGCTGTGCCCCGAGCACGCCCAGCTGCTGGCTCGGGCGGGGTACTCGCGGCGGGACGTGGCGCGGTGGCTCGTGGAGCACTCCGGACGGACCACCGCGCAGCTGCAGGCCGTCGGCAAGGACGACGCCGGGCAGAACGGCGTGCGCTTCCCGGGGCAGGGCGGGGACCCGGAGCGGTTCCAGCCCACCCTGGCCGATCCGGACAGGGTGATCGTGGCCGTGGCCGGTTCGCGCAACGCGGGCATCTCCATGGTGGTCCGGTACTTCGCGGACTGGTCCGGGACGCCCGTGCCCGTGATCGGCCCGGAGGCGGCGGCCACCACCCATGACGGCACGATCCCCGAGGGGGCACTCCATGGCTGAGACCACACTGGCGGCGCGGACGGGCACCGCCCGGGACGCGGACCCGCTCGAGGACCCCATCCTGCCCGGTGAGCGCGGCTGGATGGAGGGGCGCCGGATCCTGATCACGGGAGCCGGCCAGAACGGCGGGCTGCCGGGCGTGGGCTACGCCATCGCCCGGCTCGTGGCCTCCCACGGCGGCTCCGTGGCGGTGCTGGACCGAGACGCGGGAGCCGCCCAGCGCACGGTGGACCGCATCGTCACGGCCGGGGGCACCGCCGTCCCCGTCGTCGCGGACGTCACCGCCGACGAGACCTGCGGTCAGGCGGTCACCCGGGCGGCGGAGCTGCTGGGCGGTCTCGACGGGCTGGTGAACAACGTGGCCAGCGGGGACCGGGCGGGGATCTTCGACGTCACCCCGGACCGCTTCCAGGAACTGCTCTCCCTCAACCTGGTCTCGGCATGGTCGGCCACGCGCCACGCCGTCCCGCTGCTGCCCGCGGGCAGTTCCATCGTCAACATCTCCTCGGTGGGCGTGCGCGCCCGCGGGCCGGGCATGCCGTACTGCGTGGCCAAGGCGGGACTGGAGAACCTCACCGAGGGGGCCGCCACCACCCTGGGTCCCCAGGGGATCCGCGTGAACTGCGTGGAGGTCGGTGCCATCTGGGGCTCGTTCGCCGCCGCCAACATGGACGAGCGCTTCCGGGAGCCGAGGCGCCAGTCCACCACCCTCCAGAAGGAGGGCAGCGCGTGGGACATCGCCCACGCCGCGCTGTTCCTCCTCAGCGAGCAGTCCCGCTGGCTCACCGGCCAGATCCTGGCCGTCGACGGCGGCCCGGCACGCCATGCGCCCCCCGGGCCCCCGGTCACCTCCGTGGCCGGCTGACCCCTCCGCCGGCCCGGCGCCGGCACCGTCCTCCACCACCACCCTGCAGCGCCACGTGGCCAGGGCCACGTTGCGCTGCCGACCGAAAGGCGAATCATGGCCGAGACCATTCGCGCGGCCGTGCAGACCGGCCCCCGGCAGATCGAGATCCGAGAGTTCCCCCGCCCCGCCATCGGGCCGGACGACGGCCTGCTGCGCGTGGAGGCCAACGGCATCTGCGGCAGCGACATCGAGATCTACCGGGGCCACATGGGCATGACCTCCCAGCCCTTCGTCCCGGGCCATGAACCGGTGGGCATCATCGAGGAGCTGGGGGAGCGGGCCGCCGAACGCTGGGGCGTGTCCGTGGGCGACCGCGTCGCCCTGGAGGTCATCGTGCCCTGCCGGTCCTGCGCGGACTGCCTGGTCGGCCGGTACCAATCATGCCGCCGCAGGCGGCACTCGCACGGGGTGACCGGGATCGACGACGCACCGGCCGTCGTCGGGGGCTTCGCCGAGCACCTGTACCTGGACCCGAACGCCGTGATGCACCGCATCGACAACTCCCTGCCGATCGACATCGCCGCCATGTACAACCCCCTGGGGGCCGGCGTCCGCTGGGCCGTGGACCTCGGCGGTGTCGGAATGGGGGACACGCTCGTGGTGCTCGGCGCCGGCCAGCGGGGCATCGCCGCGGTCATCGCGGCCAAGGCCGCCGGCGCCCGGCAGGTGGTGATCACCGGCCTGGAGGCGGACCGGCACAAGCTCGAGGTGGCGCGCCAGCTGGGCGCCGACCACACCGTCGTGGTGGACGGGCCGGACGCGCAGGACGTGGTCGAGGTGGTCTCCGGCCTCACCGCGGGGCGGATGGCCGACGTCGCCCTGGACCTGACGCCCATGGCGGCCGGGCCGGTGACGGACGCCCTCAACGTGGTCCGGCACGGTGGGCGCGTGGTGCTCGCCGGGCTCAAGGGGGGCCGGGAGCTGCCGATCAACACCGACCTGATCATCAACAGGGCACTCAGCGTCCAGGGCGCCTTCGGCGTGGACGCCGCCGCGAACGCCAAGGCCATCTCCCTGCTCGAGTCCGGTCGGTTCGACTTGGCCCGGATGCACACCCACACCTTCGGGCTCGACCAGGTGGCGGAGGCCATCGAGACCCTCGCGGGCGAGCGCGGGGACGGCACTGCCCTCCACGTCACCGTCGAGCCCCACCGCTGAACACCGGCAGCGGCCGGCCACCGGCACCGCCGGCACCGGCCGGCCCCATCAACCACACCCTTCGAGGAAAGCGCGGAGAACCCCATGATCATCGACGCACACGCCCACGTCCTGCCGGCCGACTATCCACAGGACGCCCCCTCGTGCTTCCCGTCCATGCACGCGGTGGACGGGTCCACGGACCGGATGCTCGAGTTCGGACCGATGCGGTTCCGGGCCCGGGACGCCTTCTTCGCCGCGGAGCGCCGGCTCGAGGAACAGGATGCCTCGGACGTCACCGCGGAGGTGATCAGTCCCATGCCCCCGCTGTTGCGCTACGACCTCCCGGACCAGGACGGCCTGACGCTGGCGCGCCACGTGAACGAGTTCACGGCCGGGATGTGCTCGGTGGACCCGGGGCGGTTGTTCGGGCTCGGCATGGTGCCGATGCAGTCACCGGACGCCGCCACGGCGGAACTGCGGGCCATCAGGGACCTGGGCCTGGCGGGCGTGGAGATCGCCTCGAACGTCCTGGGTGAGTCGATCGGCCATGAGCGGTTCCTCGACTTCTTCCGGGAGGCCGAGCGGCTGGGGCTGAGCGTGTTCGTCCACGCCATGCCGTCGCCCATGTCCCGGCTGCCCGCCTCGGCCATGGGCACGTACGTGGTGGGCGTGGAGGGGATGTTCGCGGCCGGCTCGATGGCCCTGGGCGGCACGGCCGCCGCCTGCCCGGACCTGCGGATCTCGTTCAGCCATGCCGCGGGCGGCTTCGCCATGATGCTGCCCCGTGCCCAGTACTTCTGGGGTGGCGCCTGGAACGAGGGTCCCGTGGACCCGGAGCGGGCGGTGATGCACGACGACGGCCCGTCGCCGCTCGAGATCGCCCGGCGGTTCTACTACGACTCGATGGTCTTCGACCATCGGGCCATCCGCTACCTCATCGACCTGCTCGGTGCCGACCGGCTGCTCGTCGGCTCGGACTTCCCGGCGATGCTGCGGGAGGAGCCGGTGGCCCGGACGTTGCGGGAGATGGACCTGCCGGTGGAGGACTGGGAGGCCATCGCCTCCCGCAACGCCCTCCGGTGGCTGGGGAGGGACGGAGACCCCGACCTGCGGGCAGGCGCCGTGGCGGCGTCACCGGCCACCCTTCCCTAGCCCTTTCGCCGGACGGAAAGCGCGTGGTGACCCACTCAACCGCTCGGCCACACTCACAGAACAACCAGACGTGACCTGGATCACAAGTGACCGGTCCCGTGCACGACCCGCTCGTACCCCTACCGTCTTCCCCTGGGAGTCCTCATGAACAGCAACCCCCGCCGCCCTGGCACCCGTCGTCGGCTCTACGGGGCCGCGGCCATCACCCTCACCGCAGGCCTGGTCCTCTCCGGGTGCGGATCAGCCGGAGAGCCCGCGGAGAACGCCGCGGACGCGGCCCAGGCCGAGCCGCAGGCCGGCGGCGACCTGACGGTCCTCATGGACGCCGGGTTCGGCGGGGGCTGGTCCACCGGGCTGGATCCCGCGACCAGCAACACCGTCGGTGCGAACCTGGGGCAGAACGCCGCGATCTTCGGTGGCCTGTTCACCCTCGAGGCGGATGAGGAGGGCAAGGACGCGCAGATCGTGCCGAACCAGGCCGAGAGCTTCGAGTACGCCGAGGACGGCAAGAGCGTCACCATCAAGATCCGTGAGGGCATCACCTTCACGGACGGCACCCCGATGGACGCCCAGGCGGTGCTCTGGAACTGGATCCGGCACCTCAGCGCCGGCAGCACGGGCGCCCCACGCATCGCTCTGGACATGACCCGGGAGGCGCCCGAGCTCGACCAGCAGTTCCTGGACGACCTCTACGCCTCCCTGCCGGACGACGTGGACAAGAAGCTGGTGGAGCAGCGCCTCGGCGCCCTGGAGGTCGTGGACGACCAGACCCTGACCATCCACTTCGCCGACCCCAACGGTGCGTTCGTCAACACGATGCCGTCCACGAACATGAACCTCATCGGCTCGCCCACGGCCTACAAGGAGTTGGGCGCGGAGGAATTCAGCCGCACTCCGGTCGCGGCCGGGCCGTTCAAGGTGGTCCAGAACAGCCTGAGCGAGAAGCTGACGCTGGAGAAGAACGAGGACTACTTCAAGGAGGGGCTGCCCTACCTGGACGATCTCACCTTCCAGTCCGTGGCCGGTGACCAGGTGGCCTACCAGACCCTGCAGGCCGGCCAGGGGGATGCGATCGAGGGCCTCTCGGCCGTCACCCTGATCACCCAGGCCCAGAACAACCCGGACCTGACGACCACCCTGGGCGCACCGACCTCCCCCTACGTCATCCAGTTGAACACCCGTCAGGAACCCTTCGACGACAAGCGCGCCCGTGAGGCCATCTACTACGCCACCGACTTCGAGGCCATCAATGAGGGCCTCTTCCAGGGGCAGGGTGACATGAGCCAGAGCTTCACCGCCTCCGGCGGGTTGTTCCACCAGCCCGAGGTCGAGGGGTACCGCACCCATGACCCGGAGAAGGCACGGCAGATCGTCGAGGAACTGGGCGGGCTGACCGTCAACCTGGGGACCACGGACATCGTGACCGCCCGGTCGGTGACCACGGCACTGCAGACGCAGTGGGCGGAGGCCGGCATCGACGTCGAGATCGAGGCCCAGCCCCTCGGCGACGTGATCACCAAGTTCACCAGTGGTGAGTGGGAGTCCATGTTGCAGACCGCCGGCGCCTGGGAGCCGGCCGCCGGCATCGGCGTCTCCGTGCGGTTCGGCTCCAGCTCACCGTTCAGCGGCACTCCGCTGCCGGACGGTGCGGCCAACGCCACGGAGGCCTTCAACCAGGGGCTGACCACCGAACTCGACGACGTGCTCGCCGAGGCCGTCGGCACGGTCGACGAGCAGGAGCGTGGCCAGTACTACCAGGAGGCGGCCAAGCTGATCTCCGATGAGGCGTACGGCCCGTTCGGTTTCGCCTTCTCCCCGGCCCAGGTGGTCCGTGAGGGAGTCCACGGGCCGGGCCTGACCACCCCGATCCCGGCGCTCACGGTCAACTCCACGGTCCTGTACGACCGGGTCTGGGTCGAGCAATGACCGGTGCCTCCGTCCTGGACGCCCCGCGCCGCCCGGACGCCGATCGCGGGTTCGGGCGGAGCGGGGCGGGGTCGCCCTTCGTCCGCCTGCTGGCCAGGCGGCTGCTCATGGCCATACCCCTCCTGCTGGCGGTCAGCGTCCTGGTGTTCCTGCTCCTGGAACTGATGCCGGGAGACCCCGCCCGCAATCAGGCGGGCATGGACGCCTCGGAGGAACAGGTCGAGGCCGTGCGGCGCCGGATGGGACTCGACAAGTCCCCCGTCGAACGCTACTTCGGGTGGCTCTTCGGCATCTTCCGGGGAGACCTCGGCCGGTCGTCCGTCAGTGGGCAGTCGGTCGTGGACATGCTCGGCGACCGTGCCCCCGTGACCCTGGAACTGGTGACCCTGGCGTTCGCCGTGTCCCTGCTCATCGCCATCCCCGTGGCCCTGATGGCCGCCCGCCGTCCCGGCGGCATCTTCGACCGTACCGTGATGGTCGTGTCGATGACCATGCTGGCCGTGCCGAACTACGTCCTGGCGATGCTCCTGGTCCTCGTGTTCGCCATCATGCTGCGCATGCTGCCGGCCATCGGCTTCGTCCCGCTGGAGGAGGGGCTGCTGCCCAACCTGCGCTCCGTCCTGCTCCCGGTCCTGGCCCTGGCGGTACCCCTGGCGGCGTTCTACACCCGGTTCCTGCGCGGGGACCTCGTGGAGCAGATGAACGCGGCCGACTACATCGACACGGCCCGCGCGAAGGGCGTGGGCCCGTGGCTGGTGCTGTGGTTGCACGCCTTCCGGAACTCCTCCTTCGGCCTGCTCACCATCGTCGGGCTGAACATCGGCACGTTGGTGGGCGGCACCGTGATCATCGAGCAGATCTTCGCCATGCCCGGCATGGGAATGATGATGCTCGAGGGTGCCATGTCCCGGGATGTCGCCGTGGTGCAGATGTGCGTGTTCGTGTTCGCCGCCGTGGCCATCCTGGCCAATCTCTTCGTTGACCTGATGTACGCCGTACTCGACCCGAGGATCCGCTATGGCAGTCACTGAAGCCCCCGCTGCCGCCGTCGTCGCGGTGCCGGCGCCGGACGTCCTGGACCCCGAACGCGGGTCCCTGCGCTGGGCCGGTATCCGCCGACGGCTGGTGCTGGGCATCCCGCTCGGCTTCGTCGCACTGCTGATCCTGGCGTGCTTCGTCGGCCCCCTGGTCCTGCCCCTGCATCCACCGGTGGGCGGAGACATCCTCAACAGCGCCCTGCCGCCCGGTTCGCCGTCCCACCCGCTCGGCACGGACATCAACGGCAATGACGTGCTCTCACGCCTGCTGCACGGCGGGCAGTCCTCGCTGCTCGTGGCGATCTCCGTCAACCTGATCGGGCTCGTGGTCGGCGGTGGCATCGGAGCACTGTCCGGTTACGCCGGTGGCTGGGTGGACAACGTCATCATGCGCGTCCTGGACGTCTTCATCGCCTTCCCCTCGCTGGTGCTGACCATCGCGATCGCCCAGGCGCTCGGGCCCAGCCTGCCGAACACGATCCTGGCGCTGACGGCCTTCAGCATCCCGGCCGTCGCCCGCGTCGCCCGCTCGGCGACGCTGCGGATCAAAACCATGCCGTTCGTCCAGGCCGCGGAGCTCAGCGGCAGTCCGGCCTGGCGGATCCTGCTGCGGCACATCGCCCCGAACATCACGCCCCAGATGCTCAACTTCGCGATGCTCGGGATGGGAATCGTCATCGTCACGGAGGGTGCGCTGAGCTTCCTGGGGCTGGGTATCCCGGCTCCCAACCCGAGCTGGGGAAACATGATCTACGAGGGCCAGCAGTCGATGTCGGCGACCCCGTTGCTGGTCCTGTGGCCCAGCCTGGCCCTGTTGGCCACGGTGCTGTCCTTCAACCTGCTGGGCGAGAACATCCGAGATGAGATGAGTGGACGATGAGCGTGGTGGGAACCTCAGTGGAACAGTCGGCGCCGAGGGGCGGGGTGGGTGATCGCCCGGTCCTGTCGGTCGAGGACCTCCGGGTGACCTTCACCCGCCACGGCCGGCGCATCCGGGCCGTCAAGGGCGTCTCCTTCGACGTCCAGCGCGGCCGGATGCTGGCCATCATCGGGGAGTCCGGGTCCGGGAAGTCCGTGACCGTCCGGGCCCTGATGGGCCTGCTGCCGCCCAGCGCGGCGGTCAGCGGGTCGGCGGTGCTGGACGGGCGCCAGCTGGTGGGCATGAGCGACAAGCAGATGCGACGGGTCCGGGGGATGAACATCTCCATGATCTTCCAGGACCCGGCCCGGTCGTTGAACCCCACCATGTCGGTGGGCGCACAGATCGCCGAGGCCGTGCGGACCCACCAGCAGGTGTCCCGCCCGCAGGCCGCGGAGCGGGTCCTGGAGCTGCTGCGCCTCGTGCGCATGCCCGCTCCGGAGAAGCGCGTCCACCAATTCCCCCACCAGCTCTCCGGCGGCATGCGCCAGCGGGTGGTGATCGCCATCGCCCTGGCCTCCGAGCCGGACGTCCTGGTCGCCGACGAGGCGACCACGGCCCTGGACGTCACCACGCAGGCACAGATCATGGACCTGCTGGTGGACCTGCGCGAGCGGCTGGGCACGGCGGTCGTCATGATCAGCCACGACCTGGGGCTGGCGGCGAGCTATGCGGACGAGGTCATGGTGATGTACGCCGGTCAGGTGGTGGAACGCGCCCCCACCCAGACCCTGTTCTCGAACGTGCGCATGCCCTACACGCGGGCGCTGGTCGAGGCGATCCCGCAGATCTCGCACCCGTCCCACACGCTGCTCTCGGTGGTGGGCGGTCACCCGCCGGACCCCGGCCGCCCGGTCCAGGGGTGCCCGTTCCGGCCGCGGTGCGCCAAGGCCGACGACACCTGCCTGACCGCTCCACCCCTGGACATGCACGAACCCGAGCACTCCTACGCCTGCTGGCATCCCGTCACCGGGCACGAGGTGCCCGTGGCCGCCGCCCCGGCGGCCGAGATCCCAGGAGGAACGCGATGACCGACACCACGGTGACGACCGAGCGGGCCGAGGAGCGGGCGGGCTCTTCCGCCGAACCGCTGTTGGCCGTCCGCAACATCGTCCAGGAATTCGAGAGCCGGGGCCCGGGCGGCGTGAAGGAGGGTGTGATCCACGCGGTCTCGGACGTGTCCTTCGACCTGATGCCGGGGGAGACGCTGGGCATCGTGGGGGAGACCGGTTCCGGCAAGAGCACGCTGGCCCGCGCCGTCATCCAGGTGGAACGGCCCAAGTCCGGCACGGTGATGTTCCAGGGACGGGACCTGACCACCGTCAGGCACCGCGACCTGAAGAAGGTCTGGGCCAACTTCCAGATGGTGTACCAGGACCCCTTCGGCTCGCTGAACCCACGGTGGCGCATCGAGGACGTCATCGCCGAGCCGCTGGTGAGCCATACCCGGCTGACGGCGGGCCAGCGCCGCGAGCGGGTCAGGGAGCTGCTGGAGCTCGTCGGCCTGCGGCCGGAGACCTACCTGCGCCGGCGCCCCATGGAGCTCTCGGGCGGCCAGGCGCAACGGGTGGCGATCGCCCGGGCGATCGCCCTGGACCCCGCGGTCATCATCTGTGACGAGGCGATCTCCTCGCTCGACGTGCTGATCCAGGCGCAGGTGATCAACCTGTTCGAGACCCTCCGCCGTGAACTGGGCCTGTCCTACCTGTTCATCGCCCATGACCTGGCCACGGTCAAGCAGGTCAGCGACCGGGTCGGCGTGCTCTACCTGGGGCAGTTGGCGGAGATCGGCCCCTCCGAGGAGATCTACCGGGCCCCTCGGCATCCGTACACGAAGGCCCTGCTCGACTCCGTCCCCGGCCTGGACCCGGACACCGGGGTGGCCAGGAGACCCGTCACCCTGAAGGGAGACGTGCCCAGCCCGCTGGATCCGCCCTCCGGGTGCCGTTTCCGGACCCGCTGCCCGTTCGCCCAGGACGTCTGTGCGGAGCGCGCGCCGGTCCTGGAGGACATGGGCCCGGGCCACCAGGTGTCCTGCCACTTCCCGCTGGACGACCAGGGCCTGCCCACCCGGGGGCATCCCCTGTCCCGGCAGGCCCTCGACGTCGCCACGGGCTGAACCACGGCGAGCGGCGCGCGGCCGGGCCCCTCCTCCGGGCCTGGGCGCGTGCTTGTCCCCGTGGGGCGAGGGCGCGGATGCCGACCGGACCCGTACCCCCGCGACCGGCGGGCCGGACACCACAGGGCGGCGGTGCGATCAACGCACCGCCGCCCTGTGTGTTGCGCGGGGACTCAGCCGTCCGCGCCCACGAGCGTGCCGTCGTCGCGCACCTCCGCCGGGTAGGCGATGCGGATCGTCTCACTGGCGCGGCCGGTGGCGGCGGCGATCATGGTGGCCATGAGGTGCTTGGGCACCAGGCAGTCGCTGCAGATGCCGTCCCGGGCGCTGATCCGGACGTCCAGCAGGTCGTCCCTGCTGTCGTCCACGGTCAGGACGTAGCCATCGGCATCCAGGGTCCTGCGCAGGTTGTCCAGGTGGTGGGTCATCGGTTCCTCCGGGTGGTGGGTCGTTCGTGTGCGGGGTTGACCACTACTGTCCCGTGGAGCCCGGGGGCCGCTCCACGGGTTTTCCGTTCCCCGGAAGCAGTCCCGTCGATACCGCGGGCCCGGCGTGCCGGGCCCGCGCCGGCTGTCGCCTGGCGGAAGGTGGCGGAAGGGCGGCGGAAGGGCGGCGGAAGGGCGGCGCATGCACAGGGCCCGCCCTCCGGCTGGAGGACGGGCCCTGGTGGGTGAGGTACGGGCGCCGGTCAGGCGGCCTCCGCCGAGGCGTCGTACCGTCCGGTCCTCAGCGGCAGGATGCACGCCAGGGCGATGACGCCCAGGACGAGGATGTACAGCGAGATCGGCCAGGAGGCCCCGAAGGCGGCGTACAGGCTGGTGGCGATGAGCGGGGCGAAGCCGCCACCGACGATGGAGCCGATCTGGTAGGCCGTGGAGGCCCCCGAGTACCGCACGTTCGCGGGGAACAGCTCGGCGATCAGGGCGGCCTGCGGGCCGGCCATCAGGGACTGGGCCAGCAGCACCAGTGCGAAGCCGAGCAGGATGAGCACTGGCTGGGCGGTGTCGACGAGCCAGAAGAAGGGGAAGGCCCCCACGACGACCAGGACGGCACCGGCGACGAACACCGGCTTCTGGGCGAACCGGTCCGCCAGCACCGCGCCGAGCAGGACCGTGGCGAGGTGGATGACGGCGCCGCCGACGATCAGCCACAGCATGGCGGGCTGGGGCAGTCCCAGGGCCTTCGTCCCGTAGGCCAGCATGTACACGGAGTAGATGTAGCCGATGGCCGGGGGCGCGGCAGAGGCCAGCCCGGCCAGCACCGTGGTGCCACCGTGGTCGCGGAACAGGCGCCCCAGGGGGAAGCGGTCGACCTCCTGGCGCTCCTGGGTCTGCTGGAAGACGGGGGAGTCCTCCACCCTGAAGCGCAGGTACAGCGCCACGAGGATGAGCACCGCCGAGAGCAGGAACGGCACTCGCCAGCCCCAGGCCGCGAAGGCCTCCGGGGCGAGCGAGGCCGTCACCACGATGAAGACCAGGTTGGACACGATGATGCCCACCGGCAGGCCCATCTGGGGGAAGGCGCCGTACAGGGCCCGGCGCTTGCGCGGTGCGTACTCCACGGCCATGAGCACCGCCCCGCCCCACTCGCCCCCGACGCCGAGGCCCTGGGTGAAGCGCAGCAGGACCAGCAGGATCGGTGCCCACACGCCGATGCTGGCGTAGTTGGGCAGCAGGCCGATCCCCACGGTGGCCCCGCCCATCACGAGCATGGTGATCAGCAGCATCTTCTTCCGACCGATCCGGTCCCCGAAGTGGCCGGCCAGCAGTCCGCCGATCGGGCGGGCGATGAAACCCACGGCGAAGGTCGCGAACGCCGCCAGCGTCCCGGTGATGGGTTCCTCGGAGGGGAAGAACTGCGGCCCGAAGATCAGGGCGGCGGCGGAGCCGTAGATGAAGAAGTCGTACCACTCGATCGCGGTGCCGATGAAGCTGGCGCCCAGGACCTTGCGTCGTTCGTGCGGGGTCGGGGTCCGGCGGGTCGAGGCCGACGGGCCCGAGGCGGTGGCTGGTGAGGAGGTCATGAGTGCCGTTCTCCCGAATGGTCGGCTATGAACTGGATCACATTAACTCTCCCGATAGGGGTTCTTATTGTCAACAACTTTGCTGGCAATCCAGTCGGCCGCTGCCTATGCTGGTGCCATGAGCCCGCATCCCGTCCCCTCGGCCCGGGCCCGGGAACTGGTCCGGGGCGCCTACGACCTCCACGTCCACGTGGCGCCCGACGTCATGACGCGCCGCATCGACGACATCGCCCTGGCCGGGCGCTTCCGGGACCTGGGCCTGGCGGGGTTCGTCATCAAGTCCCACTACGTCCCGACGGCGGAGCGCGCCGAGCACGTGCGCCGTCTCGTCCCCGAAGTGGAGGCCCTGGGCGCGATCACGCTGAACGCCTCGGTGGGTGGCATGAACCCGGTGGCGGTCGAGATCGCCGGCCGTGGCGGGGCGAGGGTCGTCTGGTTCCCCACCGTGGACTCGGACAACCAGCGTTCCTGCCTGGCGGAGGAGCCCGAGGGGGCCACCCCGCCCATGTGGGCGCAGCTCCAGCAGGACCTCGAGGACGCCGGGATGAAGGCGGAGGCCGTCCAGGTCCTCGACCGCGACGGCACGCCGACCTCCCGGACCGCCCAGGTCCTCCAGGTCATGGCCAAGCACTCCATGGTCCTGGCCACCGGCCACCTCCACCAGGACGAGTCGGCCGCCCTCGTCCCGGCGGCGCGGGCGGCAGGGGTCGAGCGGATCATCATCACCCACCCCGAGTTCACCTCCCAGCGGATGGGGTTACAGGCGCAGCAGTCGCTGGCCGCCCAGGGCGTGTTCCTCGAGCGCTGCCTCACCACCCCGCTGACCGGGAAGGTCTCCTGGGACACCTGGCACGCCAACATCCGCGGGGCCGGCATCGAGAATTCCGTCATCTCCACCGACCTCGGCCAGCCCTTCAACCCGCCGGTCGAGGACGGCCTGGCCATCGTGGCGGACCTGATGCTGGAGCACGGCTACTCCGAGGCGGAGATCCGCCTGATGACCGTCCACAACTCCCGGCACCTGGCCGGCGCCGGGCCGCTGGACGACGCGCCCGCCCACCTGCGCTGATCCCGCCCCCGGATCCTGCGGGGCCGGCCGTCGCGGGCTCAGCGGACCGGGTCGGGGGTCTCCACCGCGATCTCCAGTTCCTCCACCCGGGGCCACCGGTCCAGCAGTCCGGAGGCGGCCGCCTCGCCGGGTTCGCCGCCGCGCTGGTCGTCGGCGACGGTGAGGGACAGCGACTCGAGCCGGCCCTGGTGGACCTGCAGCCGGGCCTCGAACCAGGCCCCGCCCCACTGGACGAGCCCGGCCACGGGCCACACCTGGGTCCGCGGGGCGATGCGCGGGGCGTCCTCGTGCACCTCGAACCAGGCGTCCGGGGAGAACCCCTCGCCCTGCCACTGCTCCCGGACGGAGTCCAGCTGCCGCCGCAGGGCCTCGACGCCCGGCACGCCGTCGACCAGCAGTGCCTCGAGGACCGCGCGCACCTCGGGGGCCACGGGCCGCAGGTCCATCCCGGTCTCGGCGTCCCCGGCCGCCTCGAGGACGGACAGCCACCGCCTCCCCTCTGCGCGGTCCCAGGCGTATCCGGCCAGTGCGCCCACCGCACCCAGCCCGGCCATCACCCAGCGCGGGCGGTTCACCCCGCGCTGGGTCAGCCAGTCGGAGATCCGCCCGTCGAGCCGCTCGAACTGGTCCGCCAGTCCCAGGGCGAGGCCGCCCGCGGCCGTCCCGACGGCGGCGCGCGTCTCGGTGGCCACCGGCAGGTCCGCCGGCACGGTGGCGGCCACGTAGCCACCGGTGAAGGCGGCGGTCGCCAGGCGGTACGCGGCCCGGGCGGCACCGTCCAGGCGGCGCGGGTCGATGAGGCTCAACCCCACCACCGCAGCCGTCGAGGCGGCCGCGAAGGCCGGGTGCTCGGCCAGCCGTGGCCGGTCGATGACACCGAAGCGGCGCTCGCGGACCAGGGGGGTGAGGGCGGTCCATCGGGGGGTCGTCATGATCCGAGCGTAGACGTTGCTCAGGCGAGTCCCGGCCGCGACGCCCCGGGGCCGGGGCGGCCTCCGGCTGGCCCCCGCGCGGGGTCGGCGCCGGCCGCTGTGAAACAATGGACCGTCCTTCCGACGCCACCCGGGGCAGCGGGTGAGTGCGGGGTCGTGGAGACCGCCGACCGCCGTGTCCGGAGGACCGTGAGTGCTAATACAGCCGGCCGTCCGCCAGGCGAACCACCACCTCAGAGGAATCGATGACCCCCGCAGACCACCATCCTGTCCACCCTGCCGCCTGGCCGGAGGATCGGCCCGACGGCCAGTCCGACGGCCAGTCCGACGGCCAGTCCGGCGGCGCACCGGCGCCCGACCGGCCTCGGGACGCGCCGCCGTCGGGAACCGCGGCCCGCTTCGCCCCCACCGGCACCGGCCTGTACGCCGTGTTCACCGCCGTGATGGCCACCGTGCTGATCCTGTCCAACATCGGGGCCTCCAAGGGCGTGACCTTCGGGCCGATCGTCACGGACGGCGGCTTCTTCCTGTTCCCGCTGGCCTACATCATCGGTGACGTCGTCTCCGAGGTGTACGGCTTCCGGGCCTCGCGGCGGGCCATCATCACGACCTTCGCCCTCTCGGTCTTCGCCGCCGGCTGCTACTGGGTGATCATCGCCCTGCCCGGCGCCGAGTGGTACGACGGCCAGGACGCCCTCGTGCGCACCCTGGCCCCCGTGCCCCTGATCGTGCTGGCCTCCCTGCTCGGCTTCCTCGTCGGCCAGCTGGCGAACTCCTGGCTCATGGTCCGGTTGAAGCGCCGGGCGGGGGAGCGGCAGCTGTTCGGGCGCATCGCCGCCTCCACGCTCGTCGGCGAGTTCCTGGACACCCTCGTGTTCTGCTCGATCGCCGCGGGGGTCATCGGCATCACGGACGTGCCGACGTTCCTCAATTACGTGGTGGTCGGCTTCGTGTTCAAGTCGGTCGTCGAGATCGTGCTGTCCCCGGTGACCATGTGGGTGATCGGCCGGGTCAAGCGGGCCGAGCCGGCCTATGCCTGACCCCGGCCCGGGCCGGGGTGCCCTCCGGCCTCAGCCCAGCGCCCGGCGCACCGCGTCCACGATCTCCTCGGTGTCCGCGTGCTGCCCGACCACCGTCACGACGGCGACGGGCCGCTGCGCCGGCGCCTCGGCGGCGGCCGCCGGCTCCCGGTAGCCCTGCAGCATCACGCGGATGAGCTGCCCGGCCTGCGCGGAGAACTCCTCCCGCAGGGTGTCGTCCCGTTCGCGCAGCCACCGGCGCAGGTAGGAGTTGTGCAGGGCCACGCAGGCTCCGGCCAGTGCCGCCGAGAGGGGCCCGACGTCGGCTTCGTCAGCGAGGGCGCCCGTGGCCGCCAGGCGGTCGGCCAGCCAGTGGCGGAACACCGCCTCGTAGCGGTGCGAGGTCAGCAGCTCCCGGTTGCGCAGGGCCTGTGACTGGCGCAGCAGCCGGTGGCGGGCCATGGTGCGGTCGGCATCCTCCAGGTGATGGCGGAAGACGAGCAGCAACCCCTCGCGCAGGGCCGAGGCGGTGTCATGGTCGGTGCCGGCCAGGAAGTCCTCGAGCCGGGTGAGCATGTCCGTGTGGTCGGCGAACACCACGTCCTCCTTGCCGCCGAACGTCCGGAAGAAGGTGGCCCGGCTCATCCCGGCCTCGCGGGCCAGTTCGTCCACGGTGGTGCCGTCCCAGCCCTGGGCGTCCAGCAGGCGCAGCAGGGCGGTCAGGGTCTGCGGGGCGGTGCGCTGGTCCATGCGCTCATGATACCGCGTCTCTTGACATGAGACTGGGTGTCATCGGATAGTGGTGGGCGTCACCCTGAACGTCTCCGGAGGCCCCCATGACCACCCAGTCCGACGTGTCGGCACCCACCGATCGCCCGCAGCTTCCCACCGCGGAGCCCGACTACGACGTCAGCGCGGCGCTGGACACCGACGCCTACGCGGTCTTCGCCGACCTGCCGGACGAGGAACTGGCGCTCTGGCGCCGGGCCCGCCAGTTCGTCACCCCCCAGGTGCTGCAGCAGATGCACCGGGCGTGGGACCTGGCGCAGTACCCGCTGGACCTGGTCGGGCAGATGGGCCGGATGGACCTGCTGCGCGACGGCGTGGCGGTGGAGGGGCTGCCGGAGGTCTCCCGGGTGGCCGCGGGCCTGGCCACCATGGAGCTCTCGCGCGGGGACGGCTCCCTGGCCACGGTCGTGGCCGTGCAGGGCGGGCTGGCCATGCGTTCCATCGAACTGTGCGGCTCCGAGGAGCAGAAGCAGCGGTACCTGACGCCCCTGGCCCGTGGCGAGCTGCTCGGCTCCTTCGCGCTGACCGAGCCCACGCACGGCTCCGACGCCGTCGGCCTGGAGACCACGGCCACGCCCACCGCCGGCGGCTGGCTGCTCAACGGCCACAAGAAGTGGATCGGCAACGGTGCCAGCGGAGGCATCACCGTGGTGTGGGCCCGCTCCACCGAGGACGAGAAGGTCCGCGGCTTCATCGTCCCGCAGGAGTCCGAGGGGTACCGGGCCGGTGTCATCGAGGGCAAGATCGCCCTGCGCGCCATCCACCAGGCGGACATCACCCTCGACGGGGTGTTCGTCCCCGAGGACCACGTGATGCCGGACGCGACCTCCTTCCGCGACACCTCCCGCGTGCTGTTCTCCACCCGCGTGGGCGTGGCCTGGTCCGCCGTCGGCCAGGCCCTGGGCTGCTTCGAGGGCGCCCTGCAGTACGTGCAGCAGCGCCGGCAGTTCGGCCGCCCGCTCGCCGCCTCCCAGATCGTCCAGGAGCGCCTGGCCCGGATGCTCTCCCAGCTCACCCAGGTCCAGCTGCTCGTGCTGCGGGCCGCGCAGCTGGAGGACCGCGGCACCCTCACCGGGCCCCAGGCGTCCCTGGCCAAGTACTCCGCCACCCGGGCCGCACGGTCCATCGCCCAGGACGCCCGGGACCTGCTGGGGGGCAACGGCATCCTCATCCGCCACGAGGTCGGCCGGCACTTCGCCGACATCGAGGCCCTGCACACCTACGAGGGCACCGAGACCGTCCAGGCCCTGATCATCGGCCGCGACCTGACCGGCGTCTCCGCCTTCGCCTGAGAGGATCACCTCCATGACACAGCCCGCCATGACGCAGCATCCGCCCCAGGCCCAGCCCGGGCCCGCACCGGCCGCCCCGGCAGACGTCCACGCCGCCTCCACCGAACCCCTCACGCCCCTGGGATTCCTGGGCCGGGCCGCCGCCGTGTTCCCGGACCGCGAGGCCGTGGTCTACGGGGCCCGCCGCTCCACGTACCGCGAGTTCGCCGCGGAGGTCCAGCAGCTGGCCCGGGCCGTGCGGGCACGGATCCAGCCGGGTGAGACGGTCACGGTGATCGCCCCGAACATCCCGGCCATGCTCATGGCGCACTTCGCCGTGCCCCTGGCCGGGGGCGTGCTCAGCCCGCTCAACCCGCGGCTGACCGCCCGGGAGCTGGCCTACATCCTGGAGCACTCCGAGGCCCGGGTCGTGTTCGCGGACGGTGACGTCGTGGCCACGGTGCGCGACGTCGTCGGGAACCTCCCGCAGGCCCCCCTGGTGGTCGAGATCGTGGACACCGACGCCGGGCACGCCGGCCCGGTGGACCCCGACGCCGGCTCGCTCACCTACGAGGACTTCCTCGCCCAGGGGTCGGCCGGCCCCGAACTGCCCTGGCGGGTGGCGGACGAGCAGGCACCGATCACCCTGAACTACACCTCCGGCACCACCGGACCGCCCAAGGGCGCGCTCTACACCCACCGCGGCGCGTACCTGGCGGCCGAGGGCGCGGTGTTCCACAACGGCTACACCGGGGCCACGCGCTACCTGTGGACCCTGCCGATGTTCCACTGCAACGGCTGGTGCACCCCGTGGGCCGTGACGTCCGCGGCGGGCACCCACGTCTGTCTGCGGGCCGTGCGGCAGGACGCCATCTGGGACGCGTTCGACCACGAGGGCATCACCCACCTGTGCGGGGCGCCGATCGTGTGCGCCATGATCCACGAGTCCGAGCGCGCCCGCCCCCTGGACCGGGAACTGCGGATGACCACCGCGGGGGCCGCACCGCCGCCGTCGGTCATCGAGGCGCTGGAGTCGCTGAACATCACCCCCGTGCACGTCTACGGGCTGACCGAGGTCTACGGTCCGTTCACCATCTGCGAGCCGCAGCCGGCGTGGGCGCGGTTGCCCGCCGCCGAGCGGGCACGGCTGATGGCCCGGCAGGGCGTGCCCATGGTGCACGCCGGGGAGGTGGCCGTCATGGACGCGGACCTGAACCGGGTGCCCGCCGACGGCGAGACCCTCGGCGAGGTGGTGCTGCGCGGCAACGGCGTGATGAAGGAGTACTTCAAGAATCCCGAGGCCACCGCGGAGGCCTTCCGGGGCGGCTGGTACCACACCGGTGACCTGGGGGTGATGTACCCGGACGGCTACATCCAGCTGATGGACCGGGCCAAGGACATCATCATCTCCGGCGGGGAGAACATCTCCTCCATCGAGGTGGAGGGCGTGCTGCACGCCCACCCGAAGGTCTCCGACGTGGCCGTGGTGGGTGTCCAGGACGACCGGTGGGGTGAGCGCCCGGTGGCGTTCGTGGTGACCGAGGCCGGTGCGCAGGTCACCGCCGACGAGTTGCGGGCCCACTGCCGGCAGGGCCTGGCCGGGTTCAAGGTCCCGGACCGGGTCGAGTTCGTGCAGGAGCTGCCGCGCACCGCCACCGGCAAGATCCGCAAGAACACCCTGCGGGCGCTGCAGGACGGGGACGGCGCCCCGGCGGCGGGCTGAGCCCACCGAGGGGCGGTGGACCGCCCGCACCGGGGGGCGTGCCCCACCCCGTGACGAGGATGCCGTGCCGGCGACGTCACCCGGTGCCGATGTCCTGATGGCGTCATCGGGCGTCATCCGCGGGGTGCGCGAGCGGGACGGGCGGGCTATGTGACCCGCGGTGGCGAAACATGACCCCGACGGTTGGCCCGGCGCAGGCCGCCGCCTACGGTGGCTGCAGAATCACGAGATCCGGTGTCAAGCCCTGGCTGGCCGGACGGCAACCCTCTCTTCCGTAGTGGGGTGCTCCAGGTGATGATTCGGCCCGTACGCGACCGCTGCGGGCAAGTACGGCACCACCTCGGGGGACACCACGCGCGGCCGCGGGCCGGGCATCCCCCGCGCGGCCCGCACGGGCCCCGGGTGCCACGGATGACCGAAAGGCTCCCTCGTGACCCACACCGCCACCCCGCAGGACACCCCAGTCCCCGGTGACGCCCCCCGGGCCGGACTGCCCCGCTTCGAGGAGCTCAGGGCCGCCACCGCCGGGACACCGCCCACGGACGCGCAGCTCAGCGAGCACTTCGCCCCCGTCTTCCGGCTCATCGCCGAAGGGGCCCACCAGCGCGAGCAGGACCACGAACTGGCCTTCGCCGCGATCGAGCACCTGCGCGGCTCGGGATTCACCCGGGTCCGCCTCGCCCGCGACCGCGGCGGGATCGGGGCCAGCCTTCCCCAGCTCACCGGCCTGCTGGTGGACCTGGCCGCCGCGGACTCGAACCTGCCGCAGGCCCTGCACGGGCACTTCATGTTCACCGAGCAGCACCAGAACGAGTCCCAGGGAGCAGTGTCGGAGTGGTGGCTCGCCGAGGTGGCCGCGGGGAGGATCTTCGGCAACGCCCTCGTCGAGTTGCCGCCCTCCGCGGGCAGGCGTCCCGTGCGCTGGGTCGACGTGGACCCGGACACCGCCCAGGCGGCCGCGGCGGTCGGGGACACCGAGATCGCGGAGATCACGGGGGACAAGTTCTACTCCACCGGGGCCGTCTTCGCCGACTACCTGCTGGTGACGGCCACCCGGCCCGGCCGCGAGGACGAGGGACCGATCTTCGCCATCGTGGACGCGAGGGACCGGGGCGTGACGCGCACCGATGACTGGAACGGCTTCGGACAGCGACTCACCGCCTCCGGCACCACCACCTTCGACGACGTCCCCGTGCGTGCGCACCGGACCCAGGAGTTCAACGTCCCCACCGGTGTGCTGGCCTATGCGGTGCTGTGGGTCGTGCTGGCCGCCACGCAGGCCGGCATCGGCGTGGCCGCGCTGTCCTCGATCACGGACTTCGTGCGCGCTCGCCGGCGCACCTACGACCACGCCACCGCCGAGACCCCTGCCGAGGACCCGCTGGTCCACCAGGTCATCGGCTCCGTCTCCGCCAAGGTCTCCGCCGCCCGGCACATCGTGACCGGTGCCGCCGCCGTCGTCGAGGACTCCTACCGGAGCGTGCGCGGCCACCTGGACCTCGAGGACCCGGTGGTGCTGGACGCCCACACCCGCGCCAACGTCGCCCTGTCCGAGGCCACCGTCGTGGTCTCGGAGCTGATCCTCGAGGCCACGAACCAGATCTTCGAGTCCGGTGGCGCCTCCGCCACGGACGCCTCGCGGCACCTGCACCGGCACTGGCTGAACGCCCGCACCGTCGCCAGCCACACCCCGCTGATCTACCGCACCCAGGCGGTCGGGGACCACCGGATCAACGGCACCGTCCCGCCGTTCCACTCCACCGCCCGCAACTCCGACCCGCGGGCCGGCGCCACGGCCGCCGGCGCGGGAGCGCCCACCGCATCCACCACCGAAGGAGCATGATGACCACGACATCCGAACGACGCGCCCCGCTCGCCGGTTCCCCGGCCACGGCAGGGACACCCGGCCGGCCCGCGGACCACCCCGCCGACCGGTCCGCAGCGCGGTTCGTGCAGGTCCGCGAGCGCCTGGACCCGGTCTTCCGGTCCATCGCATCGAGCGCGGCCGCGCGGGAGGCGGACCGGATCATCGACCGCGACGCCGTGCGCCGCCTCGCCGAGGCCGGCTTCACCTCGTTGCGCGTGCCGGTGGAGTACGGCGGCGCCGGCCTGAGCTTCGCCCAGTCCGCGGAGCTGATCGTCGAGCTCGCCGCCGCGGACTCCAACCTGACCCAGGCGCTGCGTGCCCACCTGATCAACCAGGAGAACGTGCTGGGCCACCCGGACGCGGCCTTCCGGGACCGCTGGCTGCGCCGTCTGGGCGCGGGGGCCGTCGTCGGGAACGCCATCACCGAGGTCAACAACGCGGTGGGGGAGGGGACCACCCGGCTGGTGCAGGACGCCGAGGGCACCTGGCGGCTCAACGGCACCAAGTACTACTCGACCGGGTCCCTGTACGCGGACTGGATCATCGTGGCGGCGGTCGACGCCCGCGGTGAGGAGATCGCCGCGACCGTGCCCGCGGACGCCCCCGGTGTCCGGCTCCTGGACGACTGGGACGGGTTCGGCCAGCAGCTCACGGCCTCGGGGACCACGGTGTTCGACAACACCCCGGTCGACCCGGAGGAGGTCTACACCTCCGGCCTGGACGACGGCACCCGCGTGGCCACCGGCCAGGCGTCCTGGCAGTTCCTGCACCTGGCGACCCTGACGGGCATCGCCGAGGCGATCGTGCGTGACGCCGGGGACTACGTACGCGGCCGGCGCCGGTCCTTCAGTCACGGGGTGACCGAACTGCCCCGTGACGACGCCCAGGTGCTGCAGGTGGTCGGTGAGCTCTCCTCGGCGGCCTTCGCCTCCCGCGTGGCGCTCGACGCGGTGGTCGCCGCCCTGGGAGGAATCCTCGAACGCGAGGCCGGGGGCGAGGTGCTGCCGGAGGAGGACGTCAACGCCCTGTACGTCCGCGTCTACCAGGCCCAGCAGGTGATCGCGAAGAACGTGCTGGCCGCCGCGACCCAGCTGTTCGAGGTGGGCGGGGCCTCGGCCACGAGCCAGTCGAGGCGCCTGGACCGGCACTGGCGCAACGCGCGCGTGCTGGCCAGCCACAATCCGCTCATCTACCGCGCGCGGATCATCGGCGAGTGGGAGGTCAACGCCACCCCGCCGTCGCGGTCCTACCGCATCGGTTCCGCCTGACCCACGGTCCTGGCCTGCGCCACCGGCCCCCGTCGTGCACCGCACGGCGGGGGCCTTCGCGTGCCCGGCCCGCGCAGATGTCGCCGTATGTCCCCCCGGCGTCATGGAAGGACCCGGTGGCCCTCGCCCCGGCCGGGGATGACGGGACGTTAACCGGTGCCGGCGGATCCCTTGGCGGGACCGGCGCCGGGGTCTACGCTCGGTAACGGAATCACGAGATCCGGCCATAAGCCCTGGCTGACCGGACAGCAACCCTCTCGCTGTAGTGGGGTGCTCCAGGTGATGATTCGGCCGGCACGCACCCGTGACCGGCAAGTACGGCACCCCGCCCGGTGCATCGAGGCCGCCTGCGCGCGCCCCGGTGCGTTCCGGGCATCCCCGGAGTGCCACCGACCGGGAAGAGACACCATGGCCCCCATCGCCCGCACGCCCCTGCACTTCAACGCTTTCGTCATGAACACCACCAGTCACATCCACCACGGCCAGTGGCGTCGCCCCGACGCCGGGCAGGCCGAGTTCACCGACGTCCGCACCTGGATCGACCTGGCCCGCACCCTCGAGGCCGCGAGGTTCGACGCCATGTTCTTCGCGGACGTCGTCGGCCACTACGGCGACGCCGACGCCGACTACTCCGTGTACGTCAACGAGGGCCTGCAGATCCCCTCCAACGACCCGACCGTGCTGCTCGGCGCGCTGGCCGTGGTGACCGAGCACCTGGGCCTGGCCACCACCTCCAACGTCTTCCAGTCCCACCCGTTCCAGTTCGCCCGCCAGCTCTCCACGCTCGACCACATCTCGAACGGCCGGATCGCCTGGAACATCGTCACCGGGACCCAGGACAACGGTTCACGCAACTTCGGCCTGCCACGGCTGACCGACCACGCCGAGCGCTACGCCTGGGCCGAGGAGTACGTGGACGTCGCCTACAAGCTCTGGGAGGGCTCGTGGGACGAGGGAGCGGTCGTCAAGGATCGGCAGGGCTCCCGGTACTCGGACCCGGCGAAGGTCCACAAGATCCACCACGAGGGCCGGCGCTACTCGGTGGAGGGCCCGCACCTGCCCTCACCGTCCCCGCAGCGGACACCGCTGCTGTACCAGGCGGGATCCTCCGCCTCCGGCCGGGACTTCGCCGCCCGCAACGCCGAGGCCGTGTTCCTCATCGCGGCGACCCCGGACATCGCCCGCCAGCAGATCGAGGACACCCGCCGCCGCGCCGTCGAGGCCGGCCGGGCACCGGAGGACATCAAGTTCTTCCAGGGCCTGAGCTTCGTCATCGGCGAGACGGAGCAGCAGGCCCGGCGCACGCTGGCCGAGTACGAGGAGTACGCCTCCGTGGAGGGCTACCTGGCCCACGCCGCCCTGGTCGACCCGGACGGCCGTGTCTACCCTCCCGAGACCCCGTTGAAAGACCTGGAGACCAACACCCAGAAGGGCTTCTCCGAGTGGACCTCCAAGGCCATCACGGACCGCGAGCCCGTGGTCGCCGACGTCGCCTGGCGCAGCCACCGCAACAACCGCCTGGTGGGCACCCCCGAGCAGATCGCGGACCGGCTCCAGGACTGGCAGGACGCCGGCGTGGACGGCATCAATGTCATCAACTGGGTGATCCCCGGTTCCTTCGAGGAGTTCGCGGACCAGGTCCTGCCCGTGCTGCGCGAGCGCGGCCTGGCGCAGTCCGAGTACGCGCCGGGCACCCTGCGCCAGAAGCTCTTCGGCCGGGACCGCCTGCCCCAGACGCACCCGGCCGCCCGGTACCGGGGCGCCTTCGCCACCGTGCCGACCGGGGCCTGAGCCCCACCACCCACTTCTGCCTGCGCTGGATCACGGCGAAAGGAACCCCATGAGCACCCCACCTTCCCCGAGCGCGCCCGGACTCCGGACGACGCCCCGCACCCCTCGACTCCCCGGGCCCCGGACCACCGGGCTCGCCGTCCTGACCGCGGCCACGCTGGTCCTGAGCGCCTGCTCCGCAGGTCCCGGCACCGGTCGCGGCGCCGGAACGGATCCCGACGCCGGCCCGGACCAGGCGGCGCTGACCGGCGCCGCCGGTGCCGGGCCGGTCCAGGGCGGCGTGATCGAGTACGGCCACCTCCAGGAGCCCAACTGCATCTTCGGCGGCTGGATCCAGGAGAACTTCACCGCCCGCCAGGTCCTGGACAACCTGGTGTCCCACACCGAGGACGGCTCGGTGGTCCCCTGGATCGCCACCGGCTGGGAGGTGTCGGAGGACGGCCGGGCCTGGACGCTGCGGCTGCGCGAGGACGTGACCTTCACGGACGGCACCGCCCTGGACGCCGAGGCCGTGGCCTACAACTTCGATTACTGGCTGGACGGCGGCAACGGCACCGCCGCCGCCCACCTCGGCGGGTTCTACGACCACTCGGAGGTGCTGGACGAGCACACCGTCCGGATCCACCTGTCCGCCCCGTTCTCCCCGTTCCTGTCCACCATCTCCCAGTCCTACTTCGGCCTGCAGTCACCCACGGCCCTGCAGTCCCGCACCGATGAGGAGAACTGCACCGAGCCCATCGGCTCCGGGCCGTTCACCGTCAAGGACTGGAAGCGCGGGGAGTACATCGAGTTCGAGCGCAATGACGACTACGACTGGGCGCCGCAGAACGCCCGGCACCGGGGCCCGGCCCACGTGGCGGGCATCCGGTGGAACATCGTCCCGGACAACACGTCCCGGTACGGTTCGCTGCTGTCCGGGGAGATGGATGCGATCGGCGAGGTGCCGGCCGTGAACATCGCCCAGGCCCGCGAGGACTACGACTTCACGCAGTACATCACCCCGGGCCGGCCCGTGGTGATGAGCCTGAACACGCAGCGGGGCATCTTCACGGACCAGCAGGTCCGCCAGGCCCTGAGCTTCGCCACGGACCGGGAGGCCAACGTGGCCTCGGCCTTCCTCGGCACCGTCCCCTTCGAGCCCAGCGGCTACCTCTCCCAGACCACCCCGGACTACGACGAGGACGCCGCCGCCGAGTACCCGTTCGACCTGCACCGGGCCAACGAGCTGCTGGACCAGGCCGGCTGGACCGGCCGGGACCCCGACGGGACCCGGACGAAGGACGGCCGACGCCTGCAGGCGCTCGTGGTCTACGGCCTGAACAGCATCATCACCCCGGACGGCAACACCGTGATCCAGAACTTCCAGGAGCAGGCACGGGCCGCAGGCTTCGACCTGGTGCTGCGCCCGGGCACGCCGTCCGAGTTCTTCGGGGGTGCGTTCTCCACCCCGGAGAGCTATGACGCCCAGGTGGGGTACTGGACGAGCCCGCACGCCGGGATCCTGAACATCAACTACCGCCCCTCCACCGAGGAGGCGCCGAACGGGGCCAACACCACGTTCCTGGACGAGTCCCGGGTGTTCGCGACCATCCAGTCCGCGCTGCAGGCCCCCACGCCCGAGGAGGTCACGGAGCGGTTCTCCCAGGCCCAGCACGAACTCAGCGAACTGGCCCCGGCGATCGGCCTGTACACCCAGACCAACACGCTGGCCGTGGGCGGGGACGTCACGGGTCTCTGGCTCGACCCCGCCCAGGGCGGCCCGGTGTTCCACGACGCCCATTTCACCTCCCAGGACGCCCGGGACGCCTCCGGCACCCTCACCCCGGACACCGCAGACATCCCGGACACCGCAGACAGTGCGGACGCCCCGGTCGAGAACGAGGACTGACCCATGTCCCTGAGCACCCGACACCCCAGCCCGTCACCCACCGTCCCACCGCCGGTGCACCCGGCATCAGCCCCCGTATCGCACCCCGCCTCACCCCCCGCCTCGTCCCCCGCTGCGGACCCGGTGGCAGCACGGGACCGCCCGCCCCGCGGCAACCGGCCGTCACCGGCCGCGGTGGCCCTCGCCGTCGGCCGCAAGGCCCTCGGGGCCGTGTTCGTCGTGTGGGCGGCGGCCACCATCACGTTCCTCATCCAGGTCCTGCTGCCCGGTGACCGCGCCACCCTGTTGCTGAACCAGCAGACCGGCCAGGTCCAGGAGCGCACCCCGGAGGAGCTCGCGCCGATCAACGAGGCGTTCGGGTTCGACGATCCGCTGATCGTGCAGTACCTGGACTTCCTGGGCGGCCTGCTGCGCGGCGACCTGGGGATCTCCTACACCCTCTACCAGCCCGTCACCACCGTGATCGGCGACCAGATCGCGCCCACCGTGGTGCTGACCTTCACGGCCCTGGCCATCGCCTGGGTGATCGCCGTGGTGCTCCTGGTGCTCACCGCCCGGCGCACCCCCTGGGTCTCGAGGATCTTCTCCGGCCTGGAGTCCGCGGCGGCGGCGCTGCCGCAGTACTGGCTCGGCATCATCCTGCTGGTGGTCTTCGCCCTGTGGCTCGGGATCTTCCCCGTGGTCTCGGGCAGCGGCGCGGCCGGCCTGGTGCTTCCGGCCCTGACGCTCGGCATCCCGCTGGCCGGCTTCCTCGCCCAGGTGATGCGCACCGAGTTCGAACGCACCCTGGACGCCCCCTTCGTCCTCACCGCCCGCGCCCGGGGCATGTCCGACGGGGGCGTGAGACTGCGCCACGTGCTGCGCCACTCCCTGCTGCCGGGCCTGAGCCTGACCGGGTGGGCGGTCGGGGCCCAGTTCTCCGCGGCCGTGATCGCCGAGAACGTCTTCGCCCGCCCCGGCCTCGGCCGGGTCCTCGTCACCGCGGTCAACGGCCGCGACCTCCCGGTGGTGTGCGGCGTGGTGATGCTCGTGGCCGTGATCTACGTGATCACCAACCTCGTGGTGGACACCGCCTACATCCTCGTCGACCCCCGCCTGAAGGAGGCAGCATGAGCACCACGCCCCTGACCCCCGCACCTGCCGGCCGGGTGTCCGTCCCCGGTGGCCCGGCATCGCCCACCCCGGGTCCCGGCACCGCGGACCGCACCGCCCGCGCCTCCGCGTCCTGGCGCCGCGTGCCGGCCACCGTCTGGATCGCCGGCGCGTTCGCGATGCTGCTGGTGATCGCCTCGTTCGCCCCCGGGCTGCTGGCGACCGCGGACCCCCGGGCCATCGACCTGGACGCCCCGCTGGCCCCGCCGGGGCCGGACCACTGGTTCGGCACGGACCAGTCCGGCCGGGACCTCTACTCGCGGATCGTCCACGGCACCGGGTCCTCCCTGCTGATCGGCCTGGGCGCCACCGGCGTGGGGGTGGGGCTGGCCGTGGTCCTCGGGTCCTGGGCCGCGCTCGGTGGCCGCTGGGCGGACGCGATCATCGGCCGCGGCATCGAGGTGCTGTTCGCCTTCCCGATCCTGCTGCTGGCCATGGTGTTCATCGCCGTCTACGGGCCGTCGGTGCAGACCCTCATCCTGGCCGTCGGCCTGGGCATCGCCCCCGGTTACGCCCGGATGGTCCGCGCCCAGGTGATGTCGGTGCGCCGCTCCGGTTACGTCCAGGCCGCCCGCGCGCTGGGCCACCACCCGGCGAGGATCCTCACCCGGCACGTGCTGCCCAACGCGCTGCGCCCGCTGCTGGCGGTGCTGACGCTGGGCATCGGCCAGTCCATCGTCTGGGCCTCCGGCCTGGCGTTCCTCGGCTTCGGCGTGGCCCCGCCGTCGCCGGAGTGGGGTGCCCTGCTGGAAGCCGGGCGCCCCTACATCACCGCCGCCTGGTGGCTGGAGATCATCCCGGGACTTGCCGTCCTGGCCGCCGCCCTGACCGCCACCGTCCTGGGCCGCCACGTGGAGTCCACCCTCGAAGGAGACCGCTCATGAACGCCCTGATCGACACCGTCATCCCCGCCCTGGCCCCCGCAGGATCCGTCCGGTCCACCACCGGCCCGGGCGCCCCCGCCACCTCAGGACCTCCCGCCACCGCGGTCGCACCCGCCGGCACCGGCGCCCTGGCCGTCCTGGAGGACCTCAACGTCTGGTTCACCGACGCCCTCGGCCGTCGCCGCCACGTGGTCCACGACCTCTCCGTGGACATCCGTCCCGGCGAGTGCGTGGCGGTCATCGGTGAGTCCGGGTCCGGCAAGTCGGTGACCGCCCGCACGCTGATCGGCCTGACCGGCCCGAACGCCCACGTGGAGGCCACCACCGCCACCCTCTTCGGCCGGGACGTGCTCACGCTGCAGGACGGGGACTGGAAGTCCATCCGCGGCCGGGACGTGGGCTTCATCCTCCAGGATGCGCTGGTCTCCCTGGACCCGCTGCGCACGGTGGGCGCCGAGATCGGGGAGTCCCTGCGCCTGCACGGGGTCCGGGGCCGTGCCGAGCGTTCCGCCCGGGTGGAGCAGCTGCTGGCCGAGGTCGGCGTTCCGGAGCCGCGGCTGCGGGCCGGTCAGCGTCCCGACCAGCTCTCCGGGGGCCTGCGCCAGCGGGCGCTGATCGCCTCGGCCATCGCCAACCATCCCGCGCTCGTGGTGGCCGACGAGCCGACCACCGCCCTCGACGTCACCGTCCAGGCCCAGGTGCTCGACGTCCTGGCCCAGCGCAAGGACCAGGGCACCGCGATCCTGCTGATCAGCCACGACTTCTCCGTGGTCGGCCGGCTGGCCGACCGGGTGCTCGTCATGCAGGGCGGCCGGATCGTCGAGTCGGGCACGGCGGCGGAGGTGCTGGCGGACCCGCAGCACCCCTACACCCGCCAGCTGCTGGACGCCGTGCCCTCCGGCCACACCAAGGGCGAGTACCTCACCGAGGCCGGCCGGGGTCGGGCCGCGGAGCGGCCCGGGGGGACGGTGCCGGCCGGCACGCGGAGGGCCGAGGCGGGGCCTCCCGCCGTGCTCACCGCGCGCGGGCTGACCAAGTCCTACCGGGGGCCGGACGGGAGGGACCGGGCCGTGGTCCGGGACGTCTCCTTCGACGTGCGGGCCGGGCAGACCCTGGGCATCGTGGGGGAGTCCGGGTCCGGCAAGTCCACCACGGCCTCCATGGCCCTGGGCTTCGTGGCCCCGGACGCCGGCACCGTGCTGCTGGAGGGGGCGCCGTGGAGCGAGCTGTCCGTCGCGGGGCGCCGGCCGCGGCGCCGGGAGGTCACCGTGGTCTACCAGGACCCGTTGAGCTCCTTCGACCCGCGCTGGACCGGCCGGCGGATCCTCACCGACGCCCTCGACGCCGGCTCGGCCCCCGGGCCGTTCGCCTCGGGCCGGGCACGGCGGGCCCACCGGGCGGAGCTGGCCGAGCGGGCCGACCACTGGGCGCGACTGGTGGGCCTGGCCCCCGAGCACCTCGCCAAGCACCCGCTGCGGCTGTCCGGGGGCCAGCGGCAGCGGTTGGCCATCGCCCGGGCGCTGGCACCGGAACCGCGGGTCGTGGTGCTGGACGAGGCCGTCTCCGCCCTGGACGTCTCCGTCCAGGCCCAGGTGCTGGACCTGCTCACCGAACTGCAGGAGACCCTCGGCACCACCTACCTGTTCATCTCCCACGACCTGGGCGTCATCCACCACATGAGCGACGAGATCCTGGTGATGAAGGACGGCGAGGCGGTGGAACACGGACCGGCCGACGAGGTCTTCGGTGCCCCGCGCCACCCGTACACCCGGGAGCTGCTGGAGTCCCTCGAGCAGCTGTCCACGCACGTGGCGTCCCGCTAGGGCGGCACCGCGGCCACCCCGGTGACACGTTCCCGCGCTCCCGGACCCGGTGGGCGCGGGAACGTGTCACAGCGATGAGGGGGCCCGCCGGGACGAGGCGTAGTACCGTCCGAGCACCTCGTCCTTCAGGTCCCAGAACGTCCCGTCCTGGATGGCGGCGCGCATCCGGTCCACCAGGCGGACGGTGAACCGCTCGTTGTGGAGGGAGATCAGCGTGTGGGACACCATCTCCTTGGCCTTGATCAGGTGGTGGATGTAGGCCCGGGTGTAGTGCGCGCAGGTGTAGCAGTCGCAGCCCTCCTCCAGGGGGGAGAAGTCCCGCTTGTAGCGCGCACCGGGCAGGTTGAAGCGGCCCTCGGCGGTGTAGAACGCGCCGGTGCGGGCCACGCGGGTGGGGGAGACGCAGTCGAAGGTGTCCGCCCCGTTCTCCACCGCCGTGAACAGGTCGTCCGGCTCGGAGATCCCCAGCAGGTGCCGCGGCTTGTCCTCGGGCAGTTCCTCCACGCACCAGCCCACGATCGTGCCGAGGTTCTCCTTCTCCAGCGCCCCGCCGATCCCGTAGCCGTCGAAGCCGTGTGAGGTGACCCCGCCGTCGTCGGGGAACTCCGTGGTCATGGCGGCCAGGTCCCGGCAGGCCTTGCGCCGCAGGTCCTCGTACTGGGCGCCCTGGATGACCCCGAACAGGGCCTGGTAGGGCTTCGCCGCGCGCTCGCCGGTCAGGCGGGCGTGCTCGTCCAGGCAGCGCTGGGCCCAGCGGCGGGTGCGCTCCAGCGCCTCCTCCTGGTAACCGCGCGAGTTGTGCAGCGTGGTCAGCTCGTCGAAGGCGAACATGATGTCCGCGCCCAGCTGGTGCTGGATGCCCACCGAGACCTCGGGGGTGAACCGGTGCCGGTCCCCGTTCAGGTGGGACTTGAACCAGACCCCGTCCTCGTCCACGTTGGCCAGCCGCTCCTTGCCGGGGGCCACCGCGTCGTCCGCCCCCTGCCCGGACGGTGCGGCCGGTCCCTTCATGTCGATCACCTTCTTGAACCCCGAGCCCAGGCTCATCACCTGGAAGCCGCCGGAGTCCGTGAAGGTGGGCCCGGACCAGTTCATGAACGCCCCCAGGCCGCCGGCCTCGTCGAGGATGTCCGGGCCGGGCTGCAGGTACAGGTGGTAGGCGTTGGCCAGCAGCGCCTGGGCGCCGATCTCGCCCATCGCCTCCGGCAGGACGGCCTTGACGGTGGCCTGCGTGGCCACGGGGATGAACGCGGGGGTCTGGATCAGCCCGTGCGGGGTGGTGATGGTCCCGGTGCGCCCGGCCATCGCGGTCCCGTCCGGACCGGTCAGCCGGCTCCCGACGACGAAGCCGGCGTCCCGCGGCGAGGCCGGGGCCGGCATGTCACCGGCCTCACGGTCACGGGTCTGGTGGGTCACTTCAGGGCGGGAGTCAACGGTTTCAGGCACGTCCTCCATGGTATGTATCAGTCAGGAGCCATCAGGACCATCACGGGAGAGGGGAGGCGTGCATGCGGATGTCGGACCTCAACCCGGTCCCGTCGCTGTTCACCATCGCGCCGGCGAACAAGGACCACGAGGTCGGGATCCGCTGCGGCATCACGGTGCTGGTCCCGCTGCTGGTGCTGCTGCTGATGGACCGGATCGACCTGGCGATCTTCGCCTCCTTCGGGGCGTTCACCGGCATCTACGGCCGCAACACCACGCACGGGGTCCGGTTGCACATGCAGTTGCGGGCCGGACTGTTGATGATCGCGGTCATCCTGGCGGCCACCCTGGCCGGACGCAGCGGCGTCTCCGAGTCCGAGAGCCCCTGGGCGCTGGTCGGCCTGACCACCGTGGTGGCCGGCCTCTGCACGGTGGTCGCCGGGTACTGGAGGCTGCGCCCGGCGGGCTCGCTGTTCCACATCTTCGCCTTCGCCGCCGTGGCCTCGGTGCCCTACCAGCCCCCGCTCGGCGAGGCGATGCTGACCGCGGTGGCCGTGGTGGCGTGGGCCGTGGTGGTGGGCCTGGGCTCGCGCGTCCTGCCGTCCCGCCGGCAGCCGATCACCTGGACCCCCCGGGACCGGTCCACCTCGGACGAGCACCGGATCATCTGGCTCGAGGCCCTGTGGTACGCGATCGCCGCCGGGACCGCGGGTTCCCTGGCCACGGCGCTGGGGCCCGCGCTGGGCATCGAGCACAACTACTGGGCCATGGTCGCCGCCGTCGTCCCGCTGGCCGGGCACTCCACCCGGTACCGCGTCAACCGCGGCCTGCAGCGGGTCATCGGCACCTTCCTCGGGCTGATCCTGATGGCCGGGATCCTCTGGCTCCGGCCGGAGCCCTGGCTGATGATCCTCATCATCGCCCTCTTCCAGACCCTGGCCGAGCTCTACATCGCCCGGCAGTACGTGCTGGCCCAGGTGGTGGTCACCCCGCTGGCGCTGCTGTCCACCGTCCTGGTCACGGTGGGCACCGGTTCACCGGTCGACGGCCCCGCGCTGCTGAGGGACCGGTTCATCGAGACCGTCATCGGCGCGGCCGTCGGCGTGGCCTGCGTGCTCTACCCCTGGGCCTGGCGCAAGTGGGTCCGGCACGACGCCGACCCGGCCACCGAGGCCCGCGACTGAGTCAGGCCTCGGGGCCGGCCGCCGCCTGCCGGTCCGCGAGCTCGCGGAGGGCCTGGACCTCGAGCCGGACCAGGCGGTCCAGCTCCTCGCCGGTGTAGGTCTCGGAGCCCCCGCGGGCCCGCAGGTAGAACAGCGTGGAGAGGCGGGACTCGCGCCACCCGCGCTCTGCCGCGAGGTCCCCGGCGCTCTCGGCGCGCAGGATCTCCCGGTCGTAGAGGTTCGGCTCGTTGAGCTGGCGCTGGCGGAACTCCGCCTGCCGCTGGGCGCGGATGGGGTCCGGCTCGGCCTCGTCGGGCTCGCGCAACCGCGCCCCGGTCGCCTCGGCCTCGGCCCGCTCGCCGCGGTGGTGGTGGATGTTCGCGGCCAGCGCCAGGGCCGACTCGATCGACTTCCACCGGCCCATCGCCCCGTCGAAGGGCAGCGAGGTCAGCAGCGTGGTCGCCTGCAGCGCGCCGTCGGAGTCGTCCAGGTCCACGAAGAGGTACCGGGCCATGGTGTCGATGTCCTCGAGCTGGGCACCCGAGCGCATGTTGATCCCGCGCGAGAGCTTGGCGGCCAGGGCCAGCAGGCGCTGGTCGTCGGGGTGGCGCTGGGCGATCTCCACCACGACGGACTCCGGGGACCCCGCCTGGACGGGGGCCAGGTCCGCCGCGGTGTCCAGTGCCGGGGCGGGCCGGTGGGTGCGCACCCTGATGGTGGAGCCGAAGGCGATCCGGACCTGCCGCTCGTCCGCCAGGGTGGCGATGACGAGGGCGGGGGTGCCGAAGTCGTCCCGGGTGATGCGGGTCTGCGTCACGGGGGCGGAGGGCTCACCCCTGCGGGTCAGGAACCGGTCACCGGGCTGGACCTGCTGGGCCTTGACGGAGCGCAGGTAGTCCCCGCCGATGTCGTGCCGGGACCGCGGGGAGGAGACGGGGCGCGCGGGGGAGGACGCGGCGGAGGCGGGCGAGGCGGCGGAGCCGGCGCCCGGGCCGGCCGTGTTCGGTGCGGACATGGGTCAGCGCCCCCAGCCCACGTGGGCCAGCGCCTGGCGCACCAGGTTGCCACGGCCGCCGATGAACTCGGCCTGGATCGCGTCGCTCAGCGCCTC
>NZ_JACHNW010000005.1:0-60378 GCF_014199555.1 Micrococcus sp. TA1 | reverse complement strand
CCGCCCGCGCGGCCGCCCTGACCGGGGCACGGGTGCTGGTGCTGGAGGCGGGCCCGGTCCCGCGGGACGCGTCCGGTTTCCCGCCGGAGGTTCTCGACGCGGCGGCCCTGCCGACCGTGGCCGGACGCGGCGCGCACACCAGCTGGTTCCCGGCGGAACTGGCACCCGGCACCCCGGCGGACATCGGCCGGGGCGCCGGTGCCGGCGGATGCACCGCCGTGAACGGCGCCTACTTCGTCTGGCCCCGCCTCACGGACCTGGACCGCTGGTCCGCCGCCGGCAACCCCGATTGGGCCCCGGAACGGGTGGTGCCGGTGCTGCGCACCCTGGAGGACGACACGGACTTCGGAGACACCGGGCGGGGCGGTGCCCGCCCGGGAACGGTGGTCCACGGATCGGCCGGTCCCGTGCCGGTCAGCCGGGCCCGCCTCGACCGTTCCCCGGTGGCGCAGGCTTTCTCCGAGGCTGCGGACGACCTGGGATTCGCACCGGTGACCGACCTGAACGACCCCGCCGTGGCCGAGGGGCATGGACCGCTGCCGCTCAACGTCCGCGACGGCGTGCGCATGAACACGGGACTGACCCACCTGTTGCCGGCCCTGCGGGAGGGACACATCACCGCCTGGGGTGACACCACCGTGCGGACGATCCTCCTGGACGGGAACCGGGCCGTGGGGGTGGAGGCCGAACGCGACGGACAGCCGGTTCGCGTCCACTGTGACGAGGTGGTCCTGGCTGCCGGTCCGCTCGCCACCCCCCATCTGCTCATGCTCTCCGGGATCGGCCCGGCGACCGCGCTGCGCCGGGCCGGGGTGCCCGTGGCCGTGGACTCCCCCGGGGTCGGCGCCTCCTTCAGCGACCATCCGGACCTGATGGTGACCGTCCCGCTGCGCCGTCCGGTGCCGAATCCCGACCGCCTGCTCTTCGGGTGGGCACTGCACCTGTCCGGTGAGTCCACGGCCACGCCCGGAGACGTCGAGGTCCTGCCCATGCTGCGCTCCTTCGGCGCGCTGGCCGGGGCCCCCGATGAGTCGGGTGACCTGGCCGTGATCGTCGCATTGCAGCGACCGGAGAGCCGGGGGGACCTCACCCTGGAGTCCGCGGACCCACGCCGACCGCTGCGGATCCGGCACCGCCACCTCTCCACCGAGCATGACCGCGCCCGCCTGCGCACCGGACTCAGGACGACCCATGCGCTCCTGAGGTCCGGTCCGCTGGGAGACCTCCTGGACGCCGGCCGCCTGGAGGATCTGCTGCCTGCGAATGATGCCGCCCTGGACTCCTGGATGGCCCGGAACCTGGGCACGGCCGTGCACACCGCGGGGACGGCACCCATGGGGCCGCCCGAGAGCCCCGGCAGCGTCACCGACCAGCAGGGCCGCGTCCACGGGGTGGAGGGGCTGCGCATCGTGGACACCTCCGTGCTCCCGGACGTGCCCAGCCGCGGGCCGGCCTCCACGGCGGCGCTGGTGGGCACGCACATGGCGACCCTGAGGGGTACGGACACCCGGTCTCGGAGCACCACGCCACCGGGAGGCTTCCATCACGCGGAAGCCACCCTTGGGCTCCGGATGTGATCTCCCTAACATCGAGGTCAGGGCGATCAGCCCCTATGGCGATAGGCACCAGGGCGGAGAGGGCGCACAGCCCCCCACCGGCGTCCTTCCGGTCCCGTCGCCGCCCGGCGAACGATCCCAGAGAGGTCACATCCCATGGCATCCCCGATGGCACCCCAGCACCAGGACGACGTCCAGCCCGCCGACGAGACCCCGGCCGACACCCTCGGCGAGCTGATCGAGGAGGTCTCGATCGACGGCATGTGCGGGGTGTACTGATGTCCACCCCGGTCCAGGCCGCTCCCGCCCTGGACGTGACCGCCAGCCCGTGCCTGGCACGCAGCGTGTCCGTCCGCCCCGAGCGCTTCGGGGCCCTGCTGTACGACTTCCGCACGCGCACGCTGATGTTCCTGAAGTCCCCCCGGCTGACCCACGTGGTCCGCCTGATGGACGGCACGACGACGGTCGGGGACTGCATGGACCGGGCCGGGGTTCCCGCCGAGGAGCGCGGACCGTTGTTGCAGGTGCTGCACCACCTGCAGCGCATCCGGATGCTGACCGACCACGCCCTGCCCGAGGGCGGGCCCGAGGAAAGAGACACCCCATGACCGCACCGGCCCTGGACCGCCGGCCTCAGAACCGGCTGGTCGACCACTTCGAGCAGGGACTGGACGCCCCGATCTGCCTGACCTGGGAGCTGACCTACGCCTGCAACCTGTCCTGCGCCCACTGCCTGTCCTCCTCCGGACGCCGCGACCCCCGGGAGCTGACCACCGAGCAGTGCGAGGCCGTCATCGACGAACTGCAGCGGATGGGGGTGTTCTACGTCAACATCGGTGGAGGCGAACCCACCGTGAGACCGGACTTCTGGCACCTGGTGGACTACGCCGTCGCCCACCAGGTCGGCGTCAAGTTCTCCACCAACGGCGTGCGGATCACCCCGGAGAACGCCCGCCGCCTGGCCGCCACGGACTACGTGGACGTCCAGGTGTCCCTGGACGGCGCCACCGCGGAGGTCAACGACTACATCCGTGGCCCGGGCTCCTACGACACGGCGCTGCGCGCGCTGGCCAACCTGCACGAGGCAGGGTTCCGGGACGCCAAGGTCTCGGTGGTGGTCACCCGCCAGAACGTGGGCCAGCTGGACGAGTTCAAGGCGATCGCGGACCGCTACGGTGCCACCCTGAGGCTCACCCGGCTGCGCCCCTCCGGACGCGGGGCGGACGTCTGGGACGAGCTGCACGTGCTGCCCGAGCAGCAGCAGGAGCTCTACCGGTGGCTGGTGGCCCACGGTGAGGACGTGCTCACCGGGGACTCCTTCTTCCACCTGGCCCCACTCGGTGGCCCGCTGCCCGGGCTGAACCTCTGCGGCGCCGGCCGGGTGGTGTGCCTCATCGACCCCATCGGTGACGTCTACGCCTGCCCCTTCGCCATCCACGACGAGTTCCTTGCCGGCAACGTGCTCGGTGAGGGCGGGTTCGCCGGTGTCTGGCGCGACTCCGGACTGTTCCGGGAGTTGCGGAACCCCCAGTCCGCCGGGGCCTGTTCGTCGTGCCCCTTCTTCGACTCGTGCCGCGGCGGGTGCATGGCGGCCAAGTTCTTCACCGGCCTGCCCATGGACGGCCCCGATCCGGAGTGCGTCCTGGGCCACAGCGAGACCGCCCTGCTGGGACAGCGATCCGTCCCCCCGGCGAGCCAGGACCACTCCCGGCCGTTCGCCACGCGCAACGAACCGGTCCTGGTACAGCTGCAGCGCCGACGGCCCGATGCCCCGCCGGTCTCGGCCTGTGCCGAGAGCCCCCTCGCCGGGTTCCAGCCGGCCCCCACCCTGCGCTGAACGCGCACCAGACCCGCAAGCAGGAGAACCATGGCAACACGGCTTTCGACCCCCTGGACCAAGAACCCCTGGTTCGAGACGGTGAGCGAGGCGCAGCGGCGGGCACGCAAGCAGCTGCCCTCGCCGGTCTACTCGGCGCTGCTCGCGGGGTCCGAGGCCGGTGTGACGGTCACGGAGAACGTCGCCGCCTTCTCCCGCCTCGGCCTGCGACCGGTGACGGTCGGCCAGACGAGGGGGCATGACCTGGCCACCTCCGTCATGGGCGTCGACCTCTCGATGCCGGTGATGATCTCCCCCACCGGGGTGCAGGCCGTGCACCCCGACGGTGAGGTCGCGGTGGCGCAGGCCGCCCGGAACCGCGGCACGGCGATGGGGTTGAGCTCGTTCGCGAGCAAGCCGATCGAGCAGGTGATCGCCACCAATCCGGACCTGTTCTTCCAGGTGTACTGGACCGGTTCGCGCGAGGACATGGTCCGGCGCATCGAGCGGGCCCGGCAGGCCGGGGCCAAGGGCCTGATCCTCACCACGGACTGGTCCTTCTCCGTGGGGCGCGACTGGGGCAGCCCGGAGATCCCCGAGCGGATCGACCTGCGCTCCGCCCTGCGGCTGGCGCCCTCGGTGGTGACCAGGCCCCGGTGGCTGGCGTCCTTCCTCGCCAACGGCGGGATCCCGGACCTCACCGTGCCCAACCTGGTCGATCCGGGCCAGCTCGGCCCGACGTTCTTCGGCGCCTACGGTGAATGGCTGCAGACGCAGCCTCCCACGTGGCAGGACATCGAGTGGATCATCCGCGAGTGGGGTGGTCCGACCATGGTCAAGGGCGTCATGCAGGTCGAGGAGGCCCGGCGGGCGGTCGACGCCGGCGCCACCGCGATCTCCGTGTCCAACCACGGCGGCAACAACCTGGACAGCACGCCGGCCGCCATCCGCATGCTGCCGGCCATCGCCGAGGCCGTCGGCGACGAGGTGGAGGTCCTGCTCGACGGTGGGGTGCGCCGCGGTTCCGACGTGGTGAAGGCCGTGGCCCTCGGTGCCCGCGCCGTCATGATCGGCCGCGCCTACCTCTGGGGCCTGGCCGCCAACGGCTCCTCCGGCGTGGAGAACGTCCTGGACCTGATGCGCTCGGGCATCGAGGCCTCCCTGACCGGCATGGGCGTCGGGTCCATCCACGACCTGGGCCCGGAGCACCTCGTGGTGCCGGACGACTTCGCCCTCTCGCTGTGACCACCCCCTCCGCACGGGCGATGCCGTCGACCGCGACGCCCACCGGGGCCGTCGGCCTCGAGGCGCGCACGTCCGCGGAGTCGGGAGGGTCGCCGATGCTGCTGGTGCCGCTGGGATCGGTGGAGCAGCACGGCCCGCACCTGCCCCTCGGCACGGACAACGTGATCGCGGGGGAGGTCTGCCGGCGCGTCGCCCCGCGGCTCGGACCGGACTGGGTCCTGGGGCCGCTCATCCCGTTCGGATGCAGCGGCGAGCATGAGGGCTTCGCCGGCACCGTGTCCATCGGGCGGGCCCAGCTCGTCGGGTACCTCGTGGAACTGGTGCGGTCCGCCACCCGCTGGACGCGGGGCGTCCGGTTCGTCACGGGACACGGCGGCAACGTCCCCTCCCTCATCGAGGCGTGCGGACTGTTGGCGTCAGAGGGCCGGGACGCGGCGTGGACCGGCATGGAGCTGGCCGGAGCGGACGCCCATGCCGGGCACACCGAGACCTCGCTGATGCTGCGGTTGCGCCCGGGCCAGGTGCACCACCGGGCGCGTGAACGCGGCCGGACCGATCCGGTCGGGGACCTCATGCCCCGGCTGCGGGAGCATGGTGTCGCCGCCGTCTCCCCCAACGGGGTGCTCGGGGACCCGACCACGGCGACGGCGGCGGCCGGTGACGATCTGTTCGACCGGTTGTGCTCGACGGTGCAGGAGCGGCTGGTGCAGGGCCGGGTGGGCCAGGGCGGGCGTCTCGTGCGATGACCGTGTCCGCGCCCTCCGAGACCCCCCTGCCGGAGGGGTTCCGCGTGCGCCTGACCGCGCGGCACCACCGTCACGGCGTCCTGGAATCGTCCCTCCGGCCCGCCGTGGCCAGGATGAGCCCGTCGGTGCGTGCGCTGCTGGAGGGTGACTCGGTGCGCGTGGGCGAGGACGTCGGCACCGGGGTCGTGCGCCGGCTGATGGAACTGGACATGGCCGTGCCCTGGCCGGATCGGCTCCCCGCGGCACCGGCCCTGGAGGACCTCACGGTCGTGGTCCCCGTGAGGGACCGCCCGGCCGGACTGGACCGCCTGCTCCGCGCCTTGGCCCCCCGCGCCCGTGACGACCGGGCCGCCCCGGGTCCCCCCGTGCTGGTGGTCGACGACGCCTCCGCGGACCCGCGGTCGATCGACCGGGTCGTCCGGGCCCACGGGGCCCGCCTGCTGAGGCTGCCGGCCAACCGGGGGCCGGCCGGCGCCCGCACGGCCGGGATCGCGACGGTGTCCACCCCCTACGTGGCGTTGGTGGACTCCGACGTGACCCTCGGGCCGGCGGATCTGCGCCGGTTGCTCGCCGAGCTGGCGGACCCGCTGGTGGCCGCCGTCGCACCCCGGGTCCGCGCGCACTCCACGCCGGCAGCCCATCCCGTGGTGCGCTACGACCAGAGGTGGGGTGCCCTGGACCTCGGGACGGTGCCCGGCCTCGTCGGACCGGGCCGCCGGGTCTCCTACGTCCCCACCGCCTGCTGGGTGGCCCGGACGGAGGTCCTCCGGGGCGGATTCGACGAGACCCTGCGCGTCGGCGAGGACGTCGACCTGGCCTGGCGGCTGGTGGACCGGGGCTGGTGGGTCCGCTACGTCCCGGAGGTCGTGGTGCGGCACGCGAGCCGGCCCGGCCTGCGCGCCTGGTGCCGCCAGCATGCGGGCTACGGCGAGAGCTCCGGTCCCCTCGCCCGGCGGCACGGCCCCCTCCTGGCCCCGGCCCGGTACACGGTGGGCGGACTGGTGGTCGCCGCCTGCCTCGTCGCCCCCGCGGGATGGTCCACCGCCATCCCCCCGGGCGTGTTCGCCGTGACCGCGCTCCGGTTGCGCGGCCGCCTGGCCCCATTGGGCCTGCCGCCGCGGTCCGTGCTGCGCCTGGCCGCCGCCGGGCTCCGGGCCAACCTGGAGCAGAGCTCGGCCCTGGTGGCCCGCTACTGGTTCTGGCCCCTGGTCCTGGCAGCACCGTCCTCGCGACGGGCGCGGCGCCTCCTGGTGCGTGGCGTCGCCGTGGACCTGGCCCTGCGCCTGCGCCATCCGGCCGACCTTCCCCTGCTGGCCCTGCGGGTGGTCGAGAACGCCGCCTTCGCCTGGGGGACGGTGCGCGGCCTGGCCCGCGGAGGATCGATGAGGGCCCTGCTGCCGGTCCTCATCGGCAGCCGCGCGGGCCCACGGGGGTCCTCGGGACGACGACGGCCCGCGCGACAGAAATACCTATCAAGATAGTTATTCGTTGAATACGATGATGCGATGGTGGACACGGTGAGATCATGACCTCTGCGGTATCCGAAAAGATGACAGCGGCCGGCCGCGTCCTGGCGATCCTGGACGCCTTCTCCGACCGCAACGACAGCCTCACCCTCAGCGAGATCGCCCGGCTGGCGGGACTCACGCTGCCGACGGCCCACCGGCTGGTCGGGGAACTCACCGACTGGGGTGCGCTGGAACGGCAGGCCAGCGGGCAGTACACGGTGGGCCTGAAGATCCTGGAGCTCGGCTCCCTCGCGCAGCACCGCCTGGCGCTCAAGTCGGCCGCGTATCCCTACCTCCATGGCCTGCACCACGCGACCCGTGCCAACGTCCACCTGTCCGTGTCCGTCGGGCACGACGTCCTCTACCTCGAGTCGCTCAAGGCACCCGGCGGGGCGGACGTGGACAGCCGCTTTGGGGGCCGGTGGCCGCGCCACGCCACCGCGACCGGGCGGGTCCTGATGGCGGCCGCCGACCCCTACGAGCAGGACCTCGCCCTCGACCGGCCCCTGGAGTCGTACTCACCCTTCACGGTCACGGACCAGCACGAATTGCGTCAGCTGCTGGCCGAGATCCGGCAGCGCGGCGTCGCCGTCGCCTACGACCAGATCGCCACCGGCGTCATGGCCGTCGCGGCACCGATCGTCGACTCCCACGGCAAGGTCGTCGCGGCCGTCGGCATCACCGTGCAGAAGGACCGCTTCACCTCCCACCAGCTGATCCCCCCGGTCACCACGACGGCCCGCAACATCTCCCGCGAGCTCGCGCGCCTGGCGTACTGCGCCGCCTGCGGGTGAGGCGGGCCCGGGGCGCGGCTCCGGGACCCTCGCGTGCGGGGCGCGGCAGGCGCACGGCGGCCCCGCGACCGGAGGGCTCGCGGGGCCGCCGTGGCGCTGCCTCAGGGACGGGCGCCGGTCAGACGGCCCCCACCTTGCGCCAGGACCCCTCGTAGTTCTCGCGGACCTCGGAGGAGTAGGGCACCGGGGAGACGGTCACGTTGACCTCGATCTGCCGGTGGCGTTCCACGGTGGTCTTGCCGGAACCGCCGTCGGGCTCACCCCACACGACCTTCAGCCGGTCCCCGACCTGCACGTCCGGGTCCACCACCGCGAGGGAGAGCGCGGTGCGCTCGTTGAACGAGTACCCGGTGAACATGGACAGCCCCACCACCCTGCCGGACTCGTCCACCACGGCGTCGAAGTTGGACGAGCCGTAGTTGGCGTTGGGCAGGTCGAAGAACTTGTAGGGCAGCTCGCCCTTGCCGTACATCGAGGCGTGGATGCGCGCCATGTCCTCGTCGTCCCAGGCCAGGGTGACCTTGTGGCGCTGGGCGGACTGGTCCATCTGCTCCAGGGCCTCGCGGCCGATGAAGTCGTGGTCGTACTTGATGAAGTTGCCGTAGCCCAGTTCGAACGGGGTGGTGTAGTAGTCCTCGATGTCCTCGGAGACGAAGGAGCCGGCGATCGTGTTCATCGCCTCGTAGGAGTCCGCACCGAGCCACCGCCGGTACTCGGCGAGCATGCCGTCCCCGGAGTAGATGGCCGGCAGCGGGGACGGGATCCAGCCGGACTCCAGGGTGTTGGAGGAGTACGCCCGGGCGCCCACGGCGGTGAGGCCGAACTCCTCACCGGCCTCCATGAACACCTCGCGGACACGGTCGTAGTCCTCGTACGGGCCCCACAGCTCCAGCCCCGGGGCGCCGGCCATGCCGTGACGCAGCGTGCGCACCTGCGTGCCACCCACGTTCATGGAGCTCATGTGGAAGAACTTCAGCTGCTCGACGGGTCCGCCGTTGACCTTCTCGATCACGTCCCACGCGCGGGGGCCCTGGATCTGCAGGCGCCAGAACTCGCGGGTGACGGCCTTGCCCATCGGTCGGGACGGCGAGCGCCGGTCCACGGTGAGCTCGACGTCGTAGCCACCGGTCTCGGCGTGGAAGGTGATCCAGTCCGTGACCGGGGCGCGGCCCACATAGGTGTACTGGTCCTGCTCGTCATGGAACAGGATGCCGTCGCCGATGACGTGGCCGGCCGGGGTGACCGGGACGATCTGCTTGGCCCGGTCGACCGGGAAGTTCTCCAGCGAGTTGATGGCCACTGTGGACAGCAGCCGGTGGGCGTCCCTGCCCCGGATGATCAGGTTGTCCATGTGGTGGGTCTGGTCGAACATGACGGCGGAGTCGCGCCAGGCGCCCACCTCGTCGCGCCAGTTGGTGAACTCCGGGGCCACCACCGGGTATATGTACGCGCCGGTCTTCACGTTGCGCATGTGGTCCACGGGGTTCCCGGCCGCGTCCAGCACGTCCTGCAGGGTCTTCTTCTCGGTCATGACTGTCTCCTCGCGTCGTCCGGCCGTCGGCAACGATCACCCGGCCGCCAATACCTCTCAGCATAGGTATTGAGGTGTGATCTGGGCAACACTTTTGTCAACGATCCGCGAGACCCGTTCAACGCCGGGCGCCCCCGGTGGTCCCGGGGCCGCCCCTGGTGCAGGGATCCCGCAGGGATCCACCGGGGGCGACGCCGGGACGCCGGGGGCGCGGGACGCCGGGAGCGGGAGGACGGTCAGCCCACCTCAGCACTCCGGGATGTTGACGGCCACGTTCACGGCCAGGCCGCCGCGGGAGGTCTCCTTGTACTTGGACATCATGTCCCGTCCGGTCTCCCGCATGGTGTTGATCGCCTCGTCCAGGGTGACCCGGTGCGAACCGTCCCCCACCAGGGCCAGCCGGGCCGCGTTGATGGCCTTGACCGAGGCGATCGCGTTGCGCTCGATGCAGGGGATCTGGACCAGTCCGGCGATCGGGTCGCAGGTCAGGCCCAGGTTGTGCTCCAGGCCGATCTCCGCCGCGTTCTCGACCTGCTCGGGCGTGCCGCCGAGCACCGCGCACAGGCCGGCCGCCGCCATCGAGCAGGCCGAGCCGACCTCGCCCTGGCAGCCGACCTCCGCGCCGGAGATCGAGGCGTTGCGCTTGAACAGCGTCCCGATCGCCCCGGCGGTGAGCAGGAAGTCCACGACGGCGTCGTCGTCGCACTCCCGGAACCGGTCGAAGTAGTGCAGCACGGCGGGGATGATGCCCGCCGCCCCGTTGGTCGGGGCGGTGACCACCCGGCCGCCCGAGGCGTTCTCCTCGTTGACGGCCAGTGCGAACAGGTTGACCCACTCCATGGCCCAGAGGGTGTCCTTGTCATCCCCCGCCGCCTCCTGCTCCTGGAGCCGGCGGAGCAACCCGGGCGCCCGGCGCCGGGCCTGCAGCCCACCGGGCAGGGTCTCCTCGGTGCGGCCGCACCCGTTCTCCACGCACTCCCTCATGACCGCCCACACGTGGAGCAGGGACGAACGGACCTCGTCCTCACTGTGCCGGGTCAGTTCGTTCGCGAGCATCACCTCGGCGATGGACTTGCCGGACTCCCGGCATCGCTGCAGCAGCTCGGCCGCGTCGGCGAACGGGTACGGCTCCGGGTTGTCCTGGTCCTCCGGTTCCGGCGTGCCCAGGTCCTCGGCCGTCACCACGAAGCCGCCGCCCACGGAGTAGTACTCCTGCGAGGCGACCAGGCCGCCGGCGGCGTCATACGCGGAGACGCGCATGCCGTTGGGGTGGCCGGGCAGGGACTGGCCGCGGTGCAGCACCACGTCCCGGTCCTTGTCGAAGTCGACCTCGTGGGTGCCGTTGAGGGCCAGCCGGCCGGTCTCGATGGCCTCGAGGACGACGCGCGGAGCCTCGTCCGCCTCGATCGTCTCGGGGTCCCGGCCGGCCAGCCCCAGCACGACCGCGGCATCCGAACCGTGCCCGATGCCCGTGGCCGCCAGGGAGCCGAACAGCTCTCCCTGGACACGGGCCACGGACTCCAGCGTCCCGCTCTCCGCCAGGCCGCCCACGAAGATGCGGGCGGCACGCATGGGTCCCACGGTGTGGGACGACGACGGCCCCAGCCCGATGGAGAACAGGTCAAGCACGCTCAGGGTCACAGAACCTCCTCATGGCAGAACTCCTCGGCGGCATCCAGCACCCAGCGTACGAGGTAGTCGGCGAAGGAGGCACGGGGGTAGACCCGGTATCCACTGTCCGCGTAGCGGTGCAGGACCACCGGCACCGGCCCGAGCTGGGTGGCGATGGCGGTGCCCACCCCGAACGACCGGGGGTGCAGGTCGGCGTGGCACCCCTTCTCCAGGACCTCGCGCACCCTCGGACCACGCAGGTCCAGGACGCTGCGGTTGGCCGAGATGTCCACCGCCTGACCGGGCAGGCCCTCCAGCGCGTCCTCCAGCTCGCGCCCCTCGCCGGGCACCTGCTCCCGGGAGACGTCCACGGCGAGGAACTCGTCCGGGGACAGCCACACCACGTGCAGGCCGTCCGGGTCTCCGGTGACCTGTCCGTGTCCGGTGGGCAGGGACACCCCGAGCACGCCCTCCAACGCGGTGGCCGAGGCGGAGTTCGGCCGGGCGCGCAGCCCCAGCTGCACCGGGAAGGCCAGCTCGCGCACGGACACTGCGCCCTGGGAGCGTTCACCCACCTGGGCCATCTCGGCGGCCAGGTGTGCGGCCGGGGTCCGGCGGAGGCCTGCGGCCACCTGGCCGGATGCCTGGGACTGGTCGATCGTCATGGTGTTCTCAGCCATCGCGACGGCTCCCTTCAGGGTCAAACAGGACGGGTGAGGTGATCTCGACATCCACGGATCCGTCCCCGAGCGGGGACTTCACGATCTCGCCGAACCGGTTGCGGCCGTTGTCCACGAGGGCCAGGCCGAACGGCCGGCCCAGGGCGGCCGAGTTGTAGGAGGAGGTGACGTGCCCGATCATCGGGACCGGGCCGGCGTCGGGGGTGATGGGGGTGTCCGCGGCCACCAGCTGGGCGCCTTCCGCGAGCCGCGTGGTGCGGTCCACGGGCAGCACGCCCACCAGGTGCCGGCGGTCCTCCCGGGCCGCGTAGGGCCGGGAGTAGGAGCGCTTGCCCACGAAGTCCTTGAGCTTCGAGACGGCCCACTCCATGCCGGCGTCCTGCGGGGTCACCGTGCCGTCGGTGTCCTGGCCGATGATGATGAGTCCCTTCTCGGCGCGCAGGACGTGCATGGTCTCGGTGCCGTACGGGGTGATGTCGAACTCCGCACCGGCCTCCGCCACGGCCTCCCACGTGGACAACCCGTAGAACGCCTCGACGTTGATCTCGAAGGCGAGCTCACCGGAGAACGAGATCCGGCAGATCCGCGCCGGGGTCCCGTTGGCCAGGGTGGTCTCGCGGAACGCCATGAACGGGAACGCCTCGTTGGAGACGTCCAGCTCCGGGGCCAGCTTCGCGACCACGGCGCGGGACTTCGGCCCCACGACGGCGATCGTGCTCCACTGCTCGGTCACCGAGGTGAACACCACGTCCAGTTCCGGCCACTCGGTCTGGTGCCATTCCTCGAGCCAGTCCAGCACCTTGGCGGCGCCACCGGTCGTGGTGGTCATGAAGAACCGGTCCTCGGCCAGGCGCATGGTCACGCCGTCGTCGAAGAGCATGCCGTCCGCGGTGCACATCAGCCCGTAGCGGCCCATGCCGACCTTCAGCTTCTTGAAGCCGTTGGTGTAGATGCGGTTGAGGAATTCACCGGCGTCCCCGCCACGGATCTCGATCTTGCCCAGCGTGGTCCCGTCCATGAAGCCGACGGACTCGCGCACGGCGGCGCACTCGCGCAGCACGGCCGCGTCCATGTCCTCCCCGTCCTTCGGGAAGTACCAGGGCCGCTTCCACTGGCCCACGTCCTCGAACAGGGCCCCGTTCGCCACGTGCCACGGGTGGATCGAGGTCAGGCGGGCGGGATCGAACAGCTCACCGCGGCGGCGTCCGGCGACGGCGGCGAAGGCCACCGGTGTGAACGGCGCCCGGAAGGTGGTGTTGCCGACCTCGCCCAGGTCCGACTCGTTCAGGGCGGCGGCGATCACGCCGATCGCGTTGACCCCGGAGGTCTTGCCCTGGTCGTTCGCCGTGGAGATGGAGGTGTAGCGCTTGACGTGCTCCACCGAGCGCATCCCGGCCCCGGTGGCGCGCAGCACGTCGGCCACGGTCTGGTCACGCTGCAGGTCCACGAAGTGCGTACGCCACTCCCGCGGCTCGCCCTCCAGGGCCGGCACCAGCCACAGCGAGCGCACCGATCCGTACTCCGACGACGGCGCCTCGGGTACCCGGACCGTTGCACCGAAGCCAGTGCGGTCGGCGGCCAGGCCGCCGGCCTGGGCACCCTGGGACAGGGCACCGGCCAGGGTGTACTCACCGGTCACCGCACCGGCCACGTGCTGGTCGGCGACGGGGGCGGACGGCACGAAGCCGGCGATCTCGGCGTTCCAGTGCAACCGGCCCTGGCGCTGGCTGTGCAGGTGGACCACCGGCGTGAACCCGCCGGCCACGGCGAGCAGGTCGGTCTCGAGGCGCTCGGGCGTGCCGGCGATGGCACCGGACTCGTCGATCTGGGCCACGGTGATGCCGCTGATGCGGCCGGCCGGCCCCTCGCCCTCGGTGTCCACCACCGCGGCGCCGAAGATGCCCCGCACGCCGGTGGCCTCGAGGACCTCCAGGGCGGTGGTCGAGGCATCCGGGCGGGAGTCCACCACGGCGGTGACGCCGATGCCCGCGGCGTGCAGGTCCTGCACGAGGAGGTAGGCGGAGTCGTTGGTGGTGGCGACCGCCACGTTGGTGCCGGCGGCGGCCGCGTACCGGTTCAGGTAGCTGCGGACGGCACCGGCGAGCATGATGCCCGGGCGGTCGTTGTTGGCGAACACCAGCGGGCGCTCGTGGGCGCCGGTGGCCAGCACCACCTGGGAGGCGCGCACGTGCCAGATCCGCTGCCGGGACACGCCCGGGCGCTCGCGCGGCTCGAGGTGGTCGGTGCGGTGCTGGACGGCGACGACGAAGTTGGCGTCGTAGCTGCCGAAGGCGGTGGTGCGCGGCAGGTAGGTGAAGTCCTCCGCACCGGCCAGCTCCGTCAGGGTGTCCTGGGCCCACTGACGGGCGTCGACGCCGTCGATGGTCTCGTCCCTGCCGGACAGCAACGACCCGCCGGCCGTGGGCTGGTCGTCCATCAGGATGGTGCGCGCACCGGTCCGGGCCGCCTCGCGGGCCGCGGCCAGTCCGGCCGGGCCGGCGCCGACGACCAGCACGTCCGTGTGCACGTACTTGTGGTCGTAGACCGCCTCGTCGCGTCCCGGGTCGAGCGTGCCCAGGCCGGACAGGTAACCGGCCCGGAGGCCCTCCGTGAGGCCCACCGTGGTCGCCGGCAGCATGGACTCGTCCACGTGACCGGGGAACCGGGCGGAGACCGTCACCAGGGCGTTGGGCTCCTCCACGCCGGCAGCGAGGATGCCGCGGGGCCGGCCGAGGTACATGGACGGGCCGCAGTCGAGGCGGCCGGCGGCCACGAGGGCGCTGGCGAGGGTGTCACCGTGGTGACCGGTGTAGTCCTGGCCGTCCACGGAGAAGGTGATGGTGCGGGTCCGGTCGATGGAATGACCGGGGGCCCGATCGGCGTCCAGTCGTGCGCTGCTCACAGGGTGCCTCCCGCGGGGCTCGAAGGGGTGGTGGAAGGGGTGGAGGGACCGGCCGGCGCCGCCCCCGGGTGGGGGTCGGCGACGTCGGGCCGGGGCTCGCCGACGCGGTAGGTCGCGGCGAACTCGTAGGTGTGGGTGTCACGCAGGGCGTTGAACCACTTGCGGCATCCGGCGGCGTGCTGCCAGCGCTCGGCGAACAGGCCCTTGGGGTTGTCCCGGTAGAAGAGGTACTCCGCCCAGCCACGGTCGTCCAGGCTGTGGGGATCCTCGGGGTAGGCGACGTGCGCCTGGCCCCCGTAGTGGAATTCGATCTCGTCTCGGGGCCCGCACTCGGGGCAGGGAATGGAAAGCATGTCGAAGGCTCCTGAAGCTGTCAGTGGGCCACGGCGGCGGCGCCGTGCTCGTCGATGAGGTGGCCGGTCTCGAAGCGCTCCAGCGCGAACGGGGCGTTCAGCGGGTGCGCCTCACCGGTGGCGATGGTGTGGGCGAAGGTGTACCCGGATGCCGGGGTGCCCTTGAACCCGCCCGTGCCCCAGCCACAGTTGACGTAGAGCTCGTCGATCGGGGTGGTGGACACGATGGGCGAGGCGTCGAAGGTCGTGTCCACGATGCCGCCCCAGGTGCGCAGCAGGTGCGCCCGGGCGAAGATCGGGAACAGCTCCACCGCCGCGGCCAGCTGCTCCTCCACGACGTGGAAGGCACCGCGCTGGCCGTAGCCGTTGTACGAGTCGATGCCCGCACCCATCACCAGTTCGCCCTTGTGCGCCTGGGAGACGTACACGTGCACGTGGTTGGACATCACCACGGTCGGGTGGACCGGTTCGAACAGTTCCGAGACCAGCGCCTGCAGCGGGTGCGAGGAGATCGGCAGGCGGAATCCCGCCAGGTCGGCCAGGACCGAGGAGTGCCCGGCGGCTGCCAGTCCCACCTTGCCCGCGTTGATGCGGCCGCGGGTGGTCTCCACGCCGACGACGCGGTTGCCGTCCTTGACGAAACCGGTCACCTCGCAGTTCTGGATGATGTCCACGCCCATCTCGTCGCACTTGCGGGCGAAGGCCCAGGCCACGTGGTCGTGCTTGGCGATGCCGGCGCGGGGCTGGTAGGTGGCGCCCATGACGGGGTAGCGGATGTCGTCCCCGATGTTGATGATCGGGCACAGCTCCTTGACCTGCTTCGGGTCGAGCCATTCGGCGTCCACCCCGTTCAGGACGTTGGCGTTGACCCGGCGCTGGGACTCGCGCACGTCCTGGAGGGTGTGCGCCAGGTTCATCACGCCGCGCTGGGAGAACAGGAAGTCGTAGTCCAGTTCCTCGGGCAGGCCCTCCCACAGCTTCAGGGAGTGCTCGTAGATGGCGGCGGACTCGTCCCACAGGTAGTTGGAGCGGATGATCGTGGTGTTGCGGGCCATGTTCCCGCCGGCCAGCCAGCCCCGTTCGAGGATGGCGATGTTGGTCATGCCGTGCCGGGAGGCGAGGTAGTACGCGGTGGCCAGGCCATGGCCGCCGCCGCCGACGATCACGGCGTCGTAGCTCTTCTTGGGCTCCGGGTTCCGCCAGAGGAAGTCCGGGTGCTCGGGCAGCAGATCAGCCATGGTCAGGCTCCCATCGGGTCGAGGTTGGGGTAGAGGGGGTGGGCGGCGGCCAGGGCGTGGACGCGGTCGCGCAGGCCGTGCAGGGTCTGCTCGTCGGGGCCGGTGTCGCTGGCCCCGGTGATCAGGGTCTGGGCGATGATCTCGGCGACCTCGGTGAAGGCGGCCTCGTCGAAGCCGCGGGTGGCCAGGGCCGGGGTGCCGATCCGCAGCCCGGAGGTCACCATCGGCGGGCGCGGGTCGAACGGGACCGCGTTGCGGTTGATGGTGATCTCGACCTTCGCCAGCAGGTCCTCACCCTGGCGCCCGTCCAGGGAGGAGTCGCGCAGGTCCACCAGCACCAGGTGCACGTCGGTGCCGCCGGTGAGCACGGTGATCCCGTGCTCGGCCACGTCCGGGCGGGTCAGGCGCTCGGCCAGGATCCGGGCCCCGGCCAGGGTGCGGGCCTGGCGGTCCCGGAAGGACTCCCCGGCGGCGATCTGGAACGCCACCGCCTTGCCGGCGATCACGTGCTCCAGCGGCCCGCCCTGCTGGCCCGGAAACACCGCGGAGTTGACCTTCTTGGCGATCTCGGCGTCGTTGGTCAGGATGATCCCGCCGCGCGGGCCGGCCAGGGTCTTGTGGGTGGTGGAGGTCACCACGTGGGCGTGGGGCACCGGGCTCGGGTGCAGCCCGGTGGCCACCAGCCCGGCGAAGTGGGCCATGTCCACCATCAGGTACGCCCCGACCTCGTCGGCGATCGCCCGGAACCGGGCGAAGTCCAGCTGCCGGGGGTAGGCCGACCAGCCGGCCACGATCAGCTTCGGGGAGTGCTCCCGGGCCAGGGCCGCGACCTGGTCCATGTCCACCTCGTAGGACTGCTCGTCGACCCCGTAGGCCACGATGTTGTAGAGCCGGCCGGAGAAGTTGATCTTCATCCCGTGCGTCAGGTGCCCGCCGTGGGCCAGGTTCAACCCCAGCACGGTGTCCCCGGGCCGGATCAGCGCGTGCATCACCGAGGCGTTGGCCTGGGCCCCGGAGTGCGGCTGGACGTTGGCGAACTGCGCCCCGAACAGGGCCTTGACCCGCTCGATCGCGATCGTCTCGATCGCGTCGACGTGCTCGCACCCGCCGTAGTACCGCTTGCCCGGGTACCCCTCGGCGTACTTGTTCGTCAGCACCGAGCCCTGGGCCTGCATCACCGCCGCGGCGGTGTGGTTCTCCGAGGCGATCATCTCCAGGCCCTCACGCTGACGGGCCAGCTCCGCATCGATGTGCCCGGCGATCTCCGGGTCCAACTCCGCCAACGACGACGTCAACTCAACCGGCACCTGCGTAGCCGCTGCGGTCTGCGCCATGTCTGCTCCTCGCTCTTGTGGATCTATTGTCGATAACTGATATATCAACCTGCAACGCAGACTATGATGGAGATCACACGAGGTCAAGACCTCTCGCGAAAATGACGGATTGGAGCCTTATGAGCACCCAGGTCGACACCGCCCCCAGCGGCCTGTCCCTGGCCGAACAGGCCTACCGGACCATCCGGGACCGGCTGATCATGCTGGACATCGCCCCGGGAGAGCCGATCAACGAGGCCCGGCTCGCCGAGGAGCTCGGCTTCGGCCGCACGCCGGTCCGCGAGGCGCTCAAGCGGCTCGAGATCGACCACCTCGTGGCGTCGTTCCCCCGCCGGGGCACCTTCGCCACCGCGGTGGACATCACGGAACTGGCGGCGATCTCCGAGGTGCGCCAGCTGCTCGAACCCCTCGCGGCCCGCAAGGCGGCCCTGAACACCAACGACCAGGTGCGGACCGAGCTGCAGGATGTCGCGGCGGGCCTCGAGGCACTGGACGGCACCAGGTCCCGGCGCGAGCTGATGGAGTACGACCTCGAGGTGCACCGGCTCATCTACCGTGCGGCCGGCAACCACCATCTCCAGGAGTCACTGACCCGCCTCGACAACCTCGCCACCCGCATCTGGTGCATGGTCCTGGACCGCCTCCCCGCCGTCGAGGAGCACATCACGGAACACAGTGGGCTGATCCGGGCCATTCTCGCCGGTGACGCGGAGGGCGCGGAGTCACTGGCCGCCGACCACGTGGGCCATTTCGAGCAGATGGTCCGCGCCGCACTCTAGGCCCGATCCTCATCCCAGGAGCGTGGCCCCTCCCCCGCCGGTGGACTCGGGATCCGGCAGGCGCTGCATGCGGAACGCGTTGAACAGTCCCAGCAGGCCGGCGAGGATCGGCACGAGCAGGGCGACCTGCAGGGCGATCGGGCGCGCGTCGGTATTGATGCGGATGATCTCGTCGGCGTACTCCTGCGGCTGGCCGGCCAGGAGCTCCTCGAGCTGGGCGTCGCTCATCACCTGGGCGTCGCTCTCGAGGACGTAGGCCACCTGCTGTTGCTCCTCCGGGGGCAGGACGGTGCTCGACGTCGCCATGCCGGTGAAGATGATCGACAGCGCCGCCAGCATGATGCCGCCGGCGAAGGCCAGTCCGAAGGACAGGCCGAAGGATCCGGCTGCGGAGTTCACACTGGCCGCCTCGCTGACCCGCTCGTCGGAGATCGGCGACAGGGTGTAGTTGTTGAGCTGGGACACCAACAGCCCGAGACCGCATCCCGCGATGACCAGCGGAGGCAGCAGCCACCATCCTGAATCGGCGCGTGGCACCACGGGCACGATCACCAGCAGTCCCAGGGCCAGGAGCAGGAAGCCCCACCTGATGGTGGCGGCCGGGCGGGGCAGCCTGGAGGACTTCCCGGCGAGCATCGCGACCGCGAACATCGTCAGGGACAGTGGCGCGATCGACAACCCGGACAGCAGGGCGTTGTACCCGAGGACCATCTGCAGGTAGATGGGCAGCACGATCATGGTGCCGCCGAGGGCGACCTGCTGCAGCATCTGCCCCGTGGCGCCGAACCGGAAGCCCTCCGAGCGGAACAGGTCCGGGTCCAGCAGTGCCGGCCTGTGGTGGCGCTTGCGGGACCTGAGCCAGTAGACCAGGCTGACCAGTCCGACGGCCCCCACCGTCAGGAGCGCGCCGACCGGACCGCCGCCCTCCTGCCAGACCAGGATCCCCAGCACGATGCCGCCCATGCCCACGATGGACAGCACCGACCCGAAGAGGTCCAGGGTCCTGGGCCCCGTGAAGGGGACGTCGTGCACGGCCTTGATGCCGAGCAGGACGACCGCGATGATGAGGGCCTCGAGCAGGAAGGCGACCCGCCAGGACAGGAACGTGGTGATGAAGCCCCCCAGCAGCGGGCCGACCGCTGCGGCGATCGCCGCCGAGGCGCCGACCAGGGCATAGACGCGCTTCTGGGCGTCCCCCTCGAAGTTGCCGTGGACCAGCGACTGCATGGAGGGCAGCAGCAGCGAGGCCCCCAGGCCGCCGATCACCGCCCAGAAGACGATGATCGGGAGCAGGCCCTGGGCCAGGGTCATCGCGACGGCGCCGATCGCGTAGAAGACCAGCCCGATGACGTAGGCCCGCTTCCTGCCGATCAGGTCACCCACCTTGCCGCCGATGAGGATGAACGCCGCGGACACCAGCGCCTCGAGCGCGATCGTCGACTGCAGGCCGCTGACGGTCGTCTCGATGTCGTGGACCACCGCGGAGATGGACACGTTCATGATCGAGGTGTCGACGACGAGCACGAACATCGCCATCGCCAGCAGCAGCGCGAGCCTGCGGTTGAACGGTTCCGTCCCGGCGCCCTCCCGGTGTGGCGAACTCACCGTGGGCCACCTTCCCGGCGCGGGGGGTGGGGTCTCGGGGTCGAGCGGGACATGGGATCCTCCCGTGGGGTTGTCCCGTCAGGGTCCATGGCGTATGGGCCTGATCGAGCAGATCCAACCACAACGATGCCGCCGGCGATAGGTCTGGACGGGTGTCGCGCCCGGGTATCGTCCCGGGTGCGTCCGGCGCCCTCCGGGGGGTCGTCGTACCGGCCGGGCGACCTAGGTCCCCGGGGCCGTCGAGCCGGCCACCACCACCTTCACGGCCACGTGCAGGGACCACAGGTCACCGCCGTGGCGCGGGTCGCCGCCCAGGAGCTCGAAGGCCGTGGACAGTCTCTTGTGCAGCGTCTGCCGTTCCACGTGCATCCGGCCTGCCGCCACCGTGGTGTTGCATCCTGCGTCCAGCCAGCAGGCCAGGGTCTCCACCAGCTTGCTCCCGTTCCGGACGTCCCAGGAGATGACCCTCCCCAGGGCCGACTGCACGTGCCGGGCCACGAATGCCAGGGTCTCCAGCTGGCGCAGCACCCGCCGGCCGAACCACTCCATGGAGTCGATCACGGCGGGTCCGCCGGCGTGCTCGTCCACGAGTGCCAGGGCGTCGGCCATGGACTCGCCGGCAGCGGCGCCCTCCCACACGATCGGGCCCACGGCACAGACCACCGGGAGGGTCCCCAGCGCGTCGGCCAGCGACGAGAAGAGCTCGGCACGGCGAGTGGGTGCATCCTGCCCGCCCAGCGGGACCAGCAGGGCCCGCCCCCGGGCCCAGGGCGATCCTGCGGCCCGGATCACGACCCGGCGCAGCAGGACCTCGTGGGCCGTGGAGGGTGCGAGGGGAACGGCGTAGACCATGCACGCCGGCCCCTGGGGAAGGCTGGTGGCGTCCCAGAGCCGGCGCACCGTCTCACGGGGCGCCCCCTCCAGCACCGCCAGCATCAACCGTGACTCCGCCAGCTGGTCGGCGGACGGCCCGAAGGTCGGTGCCAGGGCCAGGGCCAACACCTCGCTGAGGCGGTTGGCGGCCGCCTCCAGCAGGTCGGTGGTGGCGACGGCAGACTCGATGACGAGGTGGGCGGCGACATGGCCTGCGACGATCACGACGGCCTCGGCGGTGTTCGCCTCCGCGGTTCCCTCCGGCGGGGAGCCGGTGGTGCCGGCCTCCCCGATCAGGTCGTCCTCGCCCCGGTGCACCCCGAAGAGCCGGACCCGGGCCCGCAGTTCCGAGGCCACCAGGTCGAGGATGGGCGGCAGTTCCGGCCCGCGCGTGGAGATGTGCTCGGCGATGCGCCGGGAGAGGTCGTCGACCAGCGTGTGCCGACGGGCGTGGCGCGTGACGATGGCGCTGTTGACCGCCTCGGTGACGTCGATGAAGGGGATGGTCCGGCGGAATTCGATCAGCGCCACCTCCGCCGCGGTCGCGGCGGTCACCAGCGGCTCGACCTCCCGCTGCTCCCAGCCGGCCGTCTGCACGACCAACGCGGCCAGGCCCCGTGCCGACAGGGAGGCCATGTACCCCGCGAGCCCGGCCCCGTCCAGACGGCGCAGCTCCGTGCCACCGGTCAGCAGCACCTCGCCCCCGTGCAGCAGGCCGCCGATGTCCAGCACCTCGCTGGAATGCACCCAGCGCACGGCTCGTGCCATCGCGCCCGGCGGGGCGTGGCGAACCACCGGGTCCGCCCCGGTCACGGCCGGGTTCTGGAGGAGGTCTCCGAGCAGGGGCAGGGAATGGGACGACACTTCGTCACTGATGGCAGGCGAAGGAGTAGACACACTGTCCATTCTAGGTGACCTGGATCACCCCTACGCTCGAACCGTTCCCCCTTCCTTCGTTGAATCGAGCGAAATATGAGCGTGCAGACAAGGTCCCAGGACCTGACGCCGACTCCCACCTCCGGCCCGGCAGACGGGTCCCAGGGTCACGGCGACATCGAGGAGATCCTGCAGCCGATCCCGGAAGCGCACCGGACACGGAAGCTGTCCGGACAGTTCTGGATCTGGGCCGGCGCCAACGTCGCTCCCATCAACTGGATCCTCGGCGCGCTCGGCATCCAGTTGGGCCTGGGCCTGGCCGACACGCTGATCGTCCTGATCGCCGGCAATGTCATCGGCATGCTGGGCTTCGGCTTCTTCGTCCTGCTCGGCCAGCGCACCGGGGCCACCGGGATGCTCCTGGCGCGCGGGGCCTTCGGGCGCCGGGGCGCCTACCTCCCGGCGGCGATCCAGGCCACCATCGCGATCGGCTGGTCGGCGGTCAACACCTGGGTCATCCTCGACCTCATCATGGCCATGCTCGGGCAGATCGGCTGGGTGGACCCGGCCCAGCCCAACATGATCTGGAAGATCGGCACGGCCGCACTGATCATGGCGATCCAGGTGGCCATCTGCTACCGGGGCTACGGGGCCATCTCCAAGTTCGAGCGCCTGACCATGCCGCCCACCATCCTCGTGCTGATCGCCATGTCCGTGGTCGCCTGGACGCAACTGGACATCGACTGGTCCTACATGGGCCCGCCCGGTGAGGTGCTCGAGGGCATGCCCCGCATCGCCGCCATGTCCTCCATCATGACCGCCATCGGCATCGGCTGGGGCGTCGGCTGGTTCACCTACGCGCCGGACTACTCGCGCTTCGTCTCCAAGACCGTCCGCCCGTCGAAGCTCTACCTGGTCAGCGTCCTCGGCCAGTTCATCCCCGTCGTCTGGCTCGGCGTGCTGGGTGCCAGCCTCGCCACCCGCAACGGCAGCGCCGATCCCGGCGAGCTGATCGTCTCCAGCTTCGGCGTCCTGGCGGTCCCCGTGATCCTGCTCGTCATCCACGGGCCGATCGCCACGAACATCATCAACCTCTACACCTTCGGCGTGGCCGTGCAGGCCCTGGACATCAACATCTCCCGCAAGAAGATCTCGATCATCGTGGGCTGCCTGTCGATGTCCGCCGTCATCGGCTTCCTCTTCGCCTCCGACTTCGCCCACCTGCTGCACAACTGGATCATCGCGATCGCCGCCTGGGTCGCGACGTGGGGCGGCATCATGGCCGTGCACTACTTCGTCTTCGAGCGCCGCCACCGGGACTTCTCCTACCTGTTCCAGGCACCGAAGAACACCGTGCTCAAGGCCGTCAACCCGGCCGCGATGATCGCCTTCGCCGGCGGCATCATCATGACCTGGATGTGCATGTACGGTTCCTTCCCCATCCTCCAGGGGCCCATCGCCGCCGCCGTCGGAGGGGTCGACTTCTCCTGGCTGGCCGGCACGGTCACCGCGTCCGGCCTGTACTTCGTCCTCGGCCTGCGGCGCTTCCGCGACAGGATCGACGCCGGCGTCCCCCTCGGCCTGAAGGCGGACATCGACGACGAGGAGGCCGCGCGGCGGCAGGACGCCGCCATGGCAGTCACCGACGGCGACGCCGGCCCGGACGCCGCCCCGTCGCAGGACCGGCAGCCCCTCCTGCACGCCACGGTGGACGCGACCACGGAGATCACCGACGACCGGCCCGACGCGGATCGGATCGCCGCCCCCGTCCCGTGAGCGGAGTGACCCGCGACTGATGCGGGCAACGCCCAGGGGGCGGCCATCGACCGGTGACCTTCGACCGGCGGTGGCCGCCCGCCTGCGTGTGCACCGCGTCCCCCACCCACGGTGACCGCTCCCGCCCCCCTGAGCGTGGGCCCTCAAGGCGGCGTGCACCCCTTGACCGTGATCCGCATCACTGTCAGGATCAATGCAACTCAGTTGCCTCAAGTGCAACAGCGCCACGCCCCCGGCGAGGCGCCACGACCCACCCACCGTCCCCCGGTCTCGCGCCGGGCCGATCAAGGGGCCTCATGTCCGAGCATCGCCACTCCTCCACAGAGACGACCACCAGCGTCGACGACCCGATTCCCACGACCCCCGACCAGGCCGAACAGCACCACGGGGCCGACCGGCCGCGCACGGTCGACCTCCCCCGGTTCCGCGGCAGGGTCATCCCTGCGCTGGACCGGGCGATCATCATGATCCTCCCCCCGGTGCTGATCATCGCCGCTGTCCTGGCCGTCACCACCAACCCCGAGGGTGCCGCCGACCTGATCAACAGGCTGCGGACCTTCGTCACCGGCGGTTTCACGTGGTGGTTCGTGGCCTACTCCCTGATCGCCGTCGCCGTCTGCGCCTGGTTGTGCGTCAGCAGGATCGGCCGGGTGCGGCTGGGCGGCCCCAAGGCCCGGCCCGAGCACAGCAAGTTCGCCTGGTACTCCATGCTCTTCGCGTGCGGCCAGGGCATCGGCCTGATCTTCTGGTCGCTGGCCGAGCCCATCCTCCTGCGCGAGGAGACCCCGGTCATCCCCACCGGGGCCAACCCCGGCGAGGGGGGTATCGTCTGGACCTACTTCCACTGGGGCCTGACCGCCTGGGCCATGTACTGCGTCGTGGCCGTCTGCCTGGCGTACTCCCACCACAACCTCGGCAAGACCCTGACGTTCCGCGAGGCGACCGTGGACATCCTGCCGAAGCGCGTCCAGCGCCCGGCCGGCGTCGTGGTGGAGCTGCTGGCCATCATCGCCACCGTCCTCGGCCTGGCCACCTCCTTCGGCTTCGCGGCCATGCAGTTCGCCTCCGGGGCCACCCAGGTCCTGCCGTTCGAGGCCGGCCCCGTGGCCTGGGCCGTCATCATCCTGATCCTGGGCGGGCTGACCGCCGTCTCCGCCTTCCTGGGCGTGAACAAGGGGATGAAGCGGATCAGTGAGGCCAACTCGATCCTCAGCATCGTGCTGGTCGTCGGCGTCTTCGTCTTCGGCCCGACGGTCTACATCCTGTCGAACATGTCCCAGACCTTCGGCTCCTTCTTCTACCACTTCGTGCCGATGAGCTTCTGGACCGGCGCCGAGACCTCCGGCGCCCCGCTCGCGGACTGGCAGGACAGCTGGAACGGCTGGTGGACCGTGTTCATCTGGTGCTGGGTCATCGCCTTCTCCCCCTTCGTCGCCGGGTTCATCGCCCGCATCTCCCGCGGGCGCACCATCCGCGAGTTCGTGCTCGGGGTGACGATCATCCCCTCGCTGATCGTCATGGTGTGGGTGGCCGTCATCGGCTCGGCCGGCATCCATTACGACAACGAGTCCGGACAGATCTCCGCCGACGCCGCCGAGGACACCTCATCGGCTCTGTTCTCCATGCTGGAGATGATCCCGTGGATCGGCACCCTGCTGATCATCGTGGCCACCGTCCTCGTGGCCACGTACTACGTCACCAGCCTCGACTCCGGCACCTACGCGCTGGCCGAGTTCGTCTCCGCCCCGAAGAAGTCCGGCCCGTGGTTCCGCGTGATCCTCGTGGCGAGCATCGCCACGGTGGCCCTGGTGCTGCTCTCCATCGGCGGCGTCGACGCGGTGGACACGGTCCAGACCGGCACGATCATCGGCGGCTTCCCGTTCTCCTTCGTCATCGTGCTGATGATCGTCAACCTCATCCGGCGCCTGCGGGCCCGGGACGCCGAGACGCGCCAGCTCGAGAAGGACATCAACGACCCCGAACACCGGCCCGAGGACGAGCACTGCGACGAGCACGGCGTCCCGCGCGCCGACCCGCGGCGGGGCGTCGGACCCGGGACCTACGTCCCCGCCCAGGACCTCAACCACCCCCGCCCCAATGGAAGGGACGCCCACTCATGACCATCACCACCACCTCCTCCGGTGCCGTCCGCCTGGCGCACCTGGACGCCCACACCTACCGGGACTGGGTCACCTCCGGGCACGCCACGGTGATCCTGCCGGCCGGCGCGTTCGAACAGCACGGACCACACCTGCCCCTGGGCACCGACGCGACCCTGTCCACCACGATCGCCGAGGCCGTGGGCCGCCAGACCGGCGCGAAGGTCGCCGAGCCGTTCACCTACGGCTACAAGTCGCAGCAGAAGTCCGGCGGCGGCAACCACCTGCCCGGGACCGTCAGCCTGGACGCGGAGGCCCTCGTGGCCATGACGCGGAACCTCGTGACCGGATTCCTGGGCCAGGGCATCCAGAACCTGGTGATCCTCAACGGACACTACGAGAACTACCAGTTCCTCTATGAGGGCGTGGACCTCGCCCTGCGGGACCTCGGCCTGGGATCCGATGCGGAGCAATGCGTGCTGTTGCTGTCGTACTGGGACTTCGTCTCGGACACGACCCTGGGCGCGGTGTACCCGGACGGCTTCCCCGGCTGGGACATCGAGCACGGGGGCGTCCTGGAGACGTCCCTCATGCTCCACCTCCGGCCGGAGCTCGTGGACATGGGCCGGGCCGTGAGCCACCCGCCGGCGGACCTGCCCCGCTTCGACCGCCTTCCCGTCGTCCCCGGCCGCACGCCCGCCACGGGCTGCCTGTCCGCTCCCGACGGCTCTGACGCCGTCAAGGGACAGCTGCTGTTCGACCAGGTCGTGGCCGATCTCTCCCAGGAGATCTCCGCCGAGCTCGGCCTCTCCCCGGCCCGGGACAAAGAAGTCCTCGCAACCCCTTGACGTGACCTGGACCACAGGTCACAATCAATGCAACCGGGTTGCATTCAATGCAACCGGCAAGACCCCATCAGACCGTGAAGAACCACGGATCCCGCCGCACCGCGGCCCCTGACCCAAGGAGATCCCCATGACGACCACCTCGAACGCCGTGAACTCCGTCTCCGAGCTGGAGCGACTGAAGACCCTGCACAACGGAGAGAAGCAGCAGCTGACCTTCTCCGACGCCGAGTTCGAGCGCCGCCTGACCGGCCTGCGCCAGATCATGGCCGAACAGGGCATGGACGCCGCGATCCTCACCAGCTACCACGGCATCAAGTACTACTCCGACTTCCTCTACACCACCTTCGGCCGCAACTACGCCCTGGTCGTGACCCAGAACGAGTCGGTCACGGTCACCGCCAACATCGACGCCGGCATGCCGTGGCGCACCAGCTACGGCGACAACATCGTCTACACCGACTGGAAGCGCGACAACTTCTACTACGGCCTGCAGGAGGCCCTGCGCCGCGCCGGCGTCTCCGCGCAGCGCATCGGCGTCGAGGACGACGCCCTGCCGCTGATGGTCCGCCAGCGCATCCAGGACGCGTTCCCCGGTGCCGAGCTGACCGACGTCTCCGTGCCCGCGATGCGCCAGCGCATGATCAAGTCCGCCGAGGAGATCGAGGTCATCAAGCACGGCGCCCGCATCGGCGACCTGGGCGGCGAGGCCATCAAGGCCGCCATCCGCGAGGGCATCACCGAGTACGAGGTCGCCCTGATCGGCACCGAGGCCATGACCCACGAGATCGCCCGGACCTTCCCCCACCGCGAGGTCCGTGACACCTGGGTCTGGTTCCAGTCCGGGATCAACACCGACGGCGCCCACAACTGGGCCACCACCCGCAAGCTGCAGCGCGGCGACATCCTGTCCCTGAACTGCTTCCCGATGACCTCCGGCTACTACACCGCCCTGGAGCGCACCCTGTTCCTCGGCGAGCCGGACGAGGCCAGCCTGCACCTGTGGAACGTGAACGTCGAGGTGCACCGCCGCGGCCTCGAGCTCATCAAGCCCGGCGCCGTCTGCAAGGACATCGCCGCCGAGCTCAACGAGATCTACATCGGCTACGGCCTGCTGCCGAACCGCACCTTCGGGTACGGTCACTCCTTCGGTGTGCTGTCCCACTACTACGGCCGCGAGGCCGGCCTGGAGCTGCGCGAGGACATCGAGACCGTCCTGGAGCCGGGCATGGTCGTCTCGATGGAGCCGATGATCACCGTGATGGACGGCGAGCCCGGGGCCGGTGGCTACCGCGAGCATGACATCCTGGTGGTCGGCGAGGACGGCGCCGAGAACATCACCAAGTTCGGCTTCGGCCCGGAGCACAACATCATCGACGCCTGACCCGCACGACGATCCGCTCTCCATGAGGGGGTGGCCGGACCGGAAGCACTTCCGGTCCGGCCACCCCCTCTGCGCATCCGCCCACCCCGCCCCCGACCCGCACCCCGTCACCCGATCCGAGGAATGACATGACCCCCGCATCCGACGCCCCGTCCGCCACGTCCGCCTCCGAGAACGGGGCCCGCGGCGCCTCCGTCATCGTCAACGTCCTGCAGGTCATCCGCTGCTTCACGTCGGACGAGCCACTGCAGGGCGTGACGGAGATCGCCGCCCAGGTCGGCCTCCACAAGTCCAGCGTGTCCCGCATCCTCGCCACCCTCGAACAGGAGCACGTGGTCGAGCGTGACGAGGCGTCACGGAAGTACCGGCTGGGCCTGGGACTGATCGCCGTCGCCGGCCCCCTGCTCGCCAACCTGGACGTCCGCCGGGTCGCCATGGAGGACCTGCAGACCCTGCGGGAGGTCACCGAGGAGACGGTGGCGCTGGCCATCTGGGACGGCTCCGCGGCCGTGACCGTCGAGCAGGTCCCCAGCCCCCAGAAGATCAAGCACACCTCGGCCATGGGAAGCCGCTACAGCACCGGCCTGAGCGCCAGCGTCCAGGTGCCCCTGGCCCACATGGACCCTGACCACGTTCGCCAGCTCCTGGACGACTGCCCCATCCGGCTCGACGGCCACATCACCCCGGACCAGTACCTGGAGCGCCTCGCGGACGTCCGCCGCAACGGGTACGCGGTGAACTACGGCGAGACCTCCGATGATGAGGTCGGCGTCGCGGCCCCCGTGTTCGACCACCGGGGCGAGGTCGTTGCCACCATCCTGGTGGCGGCCCCGCGCTACCGGGTCCCGGAATCCGCCCTGCCGCAGCTGACCCGGGCCTGCACCACTGCAGCCCGGCGTGTCTCGCAGCGCCTCGGGGCCCCCGTCAGCTGACATGCTCCCCGCCCGGGGGCATCACCCGCCGGACCATCGACCGGCACGACGCGCTCACCGGTCGACTCCGCGCAACCCGGAGGCGGTGCCGGCCCTGCACCGGAGGACACCCCGTGCAACCGGGTGCGCCCGCCACCGTGAGCGGAAGCCAGGGACCTTCCTACCCGGGGACCTTCGCGCCCGGCATCATCTTGCCCGGACACATGCGACAGTCCGGCACCCACTGAGGGGTACCGGACTGTCATCGGCGCGGCCCGGGAACGCCGGGCCGCAGGACTTCCACGGCGGGTGGGGCTCAGGCCGGGTCCGCGGGGGCCTCGACCTCGGGCTGGGGATCCGAGAGGGTCTTCGGGACCGTGTCCTCGAACTGCGGAAGCTTGTTCAGGTACTCCACCACCGAGTCCGTGGACTCCACGTCTCCGAACTTGTTGTCGATGTCGTAGAGGTTCCACTGCACCACGCCCGGGACCCGGTCGCCGATGGTCTCCCGGGGGATGATCGGGCGGAAGCCCTTGGCGATCGCGTCCTCGACGGTGTGGCGCACGCACCCGGCGGCGGTCGCACCGGTGACGATCAGGGTGTCGATGCGGTTGGAGGTCAGGAAGAGCTCGAGGTTCGTCCCCGGGAACGCCGAGGCGCGGTTCTTCTCGATCACGACCTCGCCGTCCGCGGGTGCGATGCGGTCGTCGATCTGAGCCCAGTAGGAATCGGCCGGCAGGGTCTCCACGGGGATCTTCGAGTACCACAGGCCCATGTCGTTCGTGCCGGAGGTGGCGTCGCGGTTGCGGTACACGTTCGTGGTGTAGAAGACCGGGACCCCCTTGGCGCGGGCGGCCTCGTTGATCCGCTGGACATTGGGGATGATCTCCTCCATGCCCGGGCAGCTGAACGGGTGGCCCGGGCGGGTCCAGGCGTTCGCCAGGTCGATGTGGATCACGGCGGGACGGTTGCCGTAGCCGATCCGGCGCTTGAAGCCGCGGTCGTTGTAGATACTCGTGCCGGCCTCGAACGCCTCCTCCAGCACTGCTGCAAGACGGGCTTCGATGTCGTTGGACGTGATGGTCATGGTTCTCTCCAGTCTCACGGATGGTTGTTGCTAGACGAGCAACTGGGTTGCTGTGGTAGGTACTGTAACCCATGGATTGGTCCAGCACCAGAGGTCCGGGAAGGCAGTTTCTTCTTGGACCGACTGCTTCAAGAACGCAGGCCCGGGCACGCAGCTCACCTCGTCCTGCACGCCCTCGGCAATAGCGCCTCTCGCTGGACATCACCGTGAAACAGGACGGACACAGACCGCGATTAGCCTTCGACCATCCATTGCGCGTTGCAATGTTCGTAACTAGATTGCTCACCTAGCAACTCCTGGTGATCCAGATCACTCTCCGCGCACGGTGCGCGACCGGACCCACCTCCAGAGACAAGGACCCCGTCATGAGAGCCCCGAACGCCCCCACCCACGCCACCGACTCCGCAGCCGGGCCCCCGGACGCTCTCGAGAAGGTCAGCCCCGCGCACCTGCGCAAGGTCGTGAGCGCATCCTTCGCGGGCACGGTCGTCGAGTGGTTCGACTTCGCGATCTACGGCTATATGGCCACCCACATCGCGGCGACCTTCTTCAACTCCACCGACCCGGTGATCGGTCTGCTGGAGACCTTCGCGGTCTTCGCCGTGGCCTTCGCCCTACGCCCCCTCGGCGGGATCATCTTCGGCCGGCTGGGTGACAGGCTGGGCCGCAAGAAGATCCTCGTCCTGACCGTCCTGTTGATGTCCGGGTCCACGGCGGCCATCGGCCTCATCCCCGGCCAGGAGGCGATCGGCATCTGGGCCGCCGTCCTGCTCGCGGTGGCCCGCTGCGTCCAGGGCCTCTCCGCCGGCGGAGAGTACGCCGGCGCCACCATCTACGTGGTCGAGCACAGCCCGGACCGCCAGCGGAACCGTTATTCCAGCGCCATGTCCGCGGCCACCTTCGTGTCGTTCGCCCTCGCCGCGGGGCTGGGCGCACTGCTCAGCACCGTGCTCCCGCCCTCCGCGATGGGCGACTGGGGATGGAGGATCCTGTTCCTGCTGTCCATCCCGATGGGCCTGATCGCCTTCTACATCCGTTCCAAGCTTCACGAGTCCCCCGAGTTCCAGGCCATGGTGGAGGAATCGGCCCACCGCCCGACACCGACCCTCGGTCAGGTCATGCGCACGCAGTGGCCGCAGATGCTCAAGCTGGGCGGGTTCGTCATGCTGACCGCCCTGTCCTTCTACATCTTCTCCACCTACATGGCCACGTTCCTGACCCAGGTGGTCGGCCTGCCCCAGCACCTCGCCCTGCTCTCCAGCCTCATCTCCCTCCTCTTCGCCACGGCCCTGTCCCCGGTGATGGGCCGCGTCTCGGACCGGCTCGGACGCCGGCGCACCATGCAGCTGGCCGCAACGCTGCTCGTCGTCCTGACGATCCCGGCGTACATGCTGGCAGAGATGGGCACCCTCGGCAGTGCCGTGGCCAGCCAGTTGCTCATCGCGACCGGCGCCGTCACGGCCAACGTGGTGACCTCCGTGCTGATCTCGGAGATGTTCTCCACGGACGTGCGGTACACGGCGTCCGGGATGAGCTACAACATCACCTACGCCGTGTTCGGCGGCACCGCCCCCTACCTCGCCACGTGGCTGGTGGCGTCCACCGGCAACTCCCTCGCGCCCGCCATCTACGTCTCCATCGTGGCCGCCGTGTCCCTCATCGTGGTCTCGGCCTTCATCAGGGAGACCGCCGGGCGTCCCCTGCGTCGCTTCCATGACGACCCGGTGGCAACAGGCTCCTGACCACCGACCGCTCGAACCCGACGAGGCCGCCGCGCCGCAGGCCGGGACCTGCGACGCGGCGGCCTCTCACCGTCACGGGCCGGTCACCTGCTGCCCAGGCGCGCGGAGACCCGCTCGGCGGCCCGCAGCACGGCGTCCCGCAGGAGGGGCTGGCTCGCCTTGAACTGCACCCGCGACCGCGGTGCACTGGCGGTGATGCAACCGACGGCCTGGCCTCGGTAGTCCCGGATGGGCGCGGAGACGCCGTACTCCTCGAAGGTGGTCTCACCGTCATTGACGGCGAAGCCCTGGTCCCGGACGGTTCGCAGGTGCTCATGGGCCGGGTCGTCGAGCCCCCGGTAGCTGTCCCGCTGGATGATGCCACCCGAGAGCAGGCGGCCGACCTCCTCCGGCGGCAGTTCGGCCAGGAACACGCGGACGGACGAACTGGCGAACTTGTTGTAGCGCGTGCCGATCGAGGCGCTGTGCTTCACCTGGTGCGGACTGGCCGTCTGCTCGACCACGATCGCATTGGTGCCGTTCCAGACGGCGATCGCGGCGGTCTCGTCAGTGGCCTCGGTCATCTCCTCCAGGTGCGGCACCGCCGCCCTGCGCACGTCGAGCTCGGCCAGCAGCGGACCCGCCAGGCCGATCATCCCCAGGCCGAGACGGTAGCGCCCGGAGTCCTCATCGCGCTGGACATAACCGGATTCCGTCAGGCCGGCGAGCATCCGGGACACGGTGCTCTTGTGCAGTCCGACGAGTTCGGAGATCTCCGTGACCCCGAGCAGCGGACGCGGGGTCGCGGAGAAGGCCTCCAACACCGCCAGTCCATTCAACAGTGACGCGGCCGCACCCTGCGGCTTGTCGCCCTGTGACTGGGTTCCCGGCATGACTTTCCTCCCCGGGCGAGTGCACCATGCCTCCGCCGCCTGTCCGTGAACATGCTAGGCGATGCCATCGCGTCCCGACGTGGCCCAGAACGGACCCGGCGGATCCGGCACCGCGACCGACGCGGCGGCTGAATTCGCGCTGGCGGTACGTCTCGGCGCCGGCCTCGAAGACCCGTCCCAGCAGGGACTCGACATCAACGTCCGACTGCCCGCGCTTCACGGGCATGACCATGATGACACCTGGAGGCCAGGAGAGTCGCGAAGAGCCGGCATCGGGACGATTAACCGTGAGACGTTGCTGATTGATCAATATCGTTGCTCAAAAAGCAACTTAGATCTCTTGCCTCGAAGATCCCTGAGGGCTCAGCCGACCAGACCCTCCGCGCCCCGGCCCCGTCACGCCACGCGCCTCGACCCCCTGCCACCCCCGGGCATTCCGCGTCATGAACCGGAAACACGGACTTAATCCCCCAGGTCTTGCGGGCCGGTTGCTACGAGAGAAATCTTGGTGTCGTCACTGCAACAACAATCAGCCCGCACCGTCAGCTTCCTCCCGCGACCGCAGGACGACTCACGGCCCGTACCTCACCGAAAGCGAGATGCACTCAGCCATTGCACGTTGCTCTAGATGGAACTACATTGCTATCCAAGCAACGGCGAGTGATTCAGATCACAGCATGCTTCAGGGCAGGCCCGGGCCGTCAGGTCCGCTCACCGCCTGGGGTGGAGACCCACTCCACCTCTCGAACCCACCCTCCGCCCCCAACGAAGTCCCGAGCTCCTCTCGAAAGGACCCATCATGAAGCGCATCGGAGTAGACGTCGGCGGTACCTTCACCGACCTGTATTTCTCGGACGACGACCAGCGCATCGCTGTCGTCGAGAAGGTTCCATCGACCCCGCACGACCCGTCCGAGGCGGTCGTCTCCGGCATCACGTTGCTCTGCGAGAAGGCCGGGGTGTCGCTCGCGGAGATCGACCAGGTGGTGCACGGGACCACGGTGGCCACGAACACCGCCCTGACGCATACCGGTGCCGAGGTCGGGATGATCACGACCGAGGGCTTCCGGGACATCCTGCACATCGCCCGCCACAAGAAGCCGCACAACTTCTCCCTGCAGCAGGACCTGCCCTGGCAGACCAAGCCGCTGATCAAGCGCCGCCACCGGCTCACGGTCAAGGAGCGCGTCACCGCGCCCCATGGTGAGGTGCTGGTTCCCCTGGACGAGGACGAGGTCCGTGAGCGCGTCCGCGAGCTCAAGGCGGCCGGTGTCCAGGCCATCGCGGTGTGCCTGCTGCACTCCTACCTGAATCCGGTCCACGAGCGGCGTATCGGGGAGATCGTCAACGAGGAGTTCCCCGAGGCGTTCCTGTCCCTGTCGAGCGACATCGTGCCCCTGTACCGGGAGTACGAGCGGTTCTCCACCACCGCCCTCAACGCCTTCGTCGGCCCCCGGGTGTCCGCCTACCTGCACCGCCTGCACGATGAGGTCACCGCCCTGGGCTACCAGCGGGAGATCCTGCTGATGCAGTCCTCCGGCGGCATGGTGCCCATCCGCGAGGCGGCCAAGCGACCGGTCACGCTGATGATGTCCGGTCCGGTCGGTGGCCTGATCGGTGGCATGTGGTCCGCCAAGCAGTCCGGCTTCGACAACGTGGTCACCCTGGACATCGGTGGAACGTCCGCAGACATCGGCGTCGCGTACCAGGGTGAACTGCGCATGCGTCACCTGCTGGACACCAAGATCGGCGACCACCAGGCCATGGTGCCCATGGTGGACATCGACACCATCGGTGCCGGCGGCGGGTCCATCGCCTACGTCGACGCCGGCGGCGTCTTCCGCGTCGGTCCCCAGTCGGCCGGTGCGGTCCCGGGACCGGTCTGCTATGGCCGCGGCGGGACGGAACCGACGTCGACCGACGCACAGGTGCTGCTCGGCCGGATGCGCCCGGACCGCATGCTGGCCGGCTCCGGCCTGGACATGGACCTCGACGGTGCCCGCACCGCCATGGAGGGACTGGCCGAGAAGCTGGGCATGTCCGTGGAGGAGGCGGCCCTCGGCGCCCTGCAGATCCAGAAGTTCGGCATGACCCAGGCCATCGAGCAGAACTCCGTACGTCGCGGCTACGACCCGCGCGACTTCACCCTCGTCGCGGCCGGTGGTGCCGGTGCGCTGTTCGCCTGCGAGATCGCCGCCGAGCTCGAGGTGCCGAACGTGCTGGTCCCTGCCCACCCCGGCATCATCGCCGGCATCGGCCTGTTGGCCACCGACGAGCAGTACGAGTTCGTGGCCACCAACCGCTTCCGCTTCGCGGACGCCGATCCGGCGGCCATCCAGGCGTCCTTCGACCAGCTGGAGCGGGAGGCCAATGCCCAGCTGGACGCGGAGGGGGTCCCGGCCGAGCGGCGCCGGATCGACTGGCTGGCCGACGCCCGCTACGAGGGTCAGGGGTACGAGATCCGCTTCGACGTCCCCGAGGGCCCGGTGACCACCGCCTGGCTGGACCAGGCCGAGGCAGCCTTCCACGACGCCCACTTCGAGGAGTACGGTCACCGCTTCAAGGACGGCTCCGTGGAGGTCATCAACATCCGCGTGGAGGCCCGCGCCGTGATGGACGACCTGCCGACCCCGACCCCGACCCGCTCGGGCTCACTGGCCGATGCCCTCGTGGAGACCCGCCCGGTGACCTTCGACGTGGACGGTACGCCGACCACAGTGGACACCGGCTTCTACGACCGGGAGAAGATGGGCGTGGGAACCACCTTCGAGGGACCGGTCGTCATCGAGCAGTATGACTCGACGGTCGTGGTCCCCCCGGGCTTCACCGGGACGGTGGACGAGGCCGGCAACCTGGTCATCGCCTGCCCGGCCGGCACCGAGACGGCTGAGAAGCTGGCCACCCCGATCCTGATGCGCGTGATCGGCGGCGGCCTGAACTCCGCGGCCAAGGAGATGGCCTCGGTGCTGTTCCGCATGGCCTACTCCTCGATCATCCGCGAGTCCGAGGACCTCGGGGCGGGACTGTTCGACAAGGACGGCAACGTGCTGGCCGAATCCGATTCCACGCCGATGTTCATGGGCTCCATGCCCAAGATCGTCAAGGGCGTGATCTCGGTCCTGGGTGACGACATCCACGAGGGCGACGTCATCCTGCACAACGACCCCTACCTGGGAGCGACCCACTCCCCCGACGTGGCGATCATCGAACCGATCTTCCATGAGGGGGAGCTCGTGGGCTTCGCCGGGGCCTCGGGGCAGCTCATCGACAACGGCGGTGCGTTCTCCGGGTTGATGGTGGACATCCAGGACGTCCAGTCCGAGGGCACCATCTTCCGGGCCGTGAAGGTCTACGAGAAGGGTGTCCGCCAGGAGTCCCTGATCCGGCACATCCTCAACAACACCCGGACGCCCACCTCCAACGAGGGTGACTTCCAGGCGATGATCGCCGCGTGCGACCTGGCCAAGTCCCGTTACCTGGCCCTCGTGGACCGGTACGGCATCGGCGCCGTCCAGGACGCCGGCCAGAGCTGGATCGACTACTCCGAGCGGATGCTGCGCCAGGAGATCGCCAAGATCCCGGATGGCGTGTACGAGACGGAGGTCGGGTACCTGGACGACGACGGCCGCAACTACGGCAAGAAGCTGCCGATCGTCGTGAAGGTCATCGTGGAGGGTGACGAGATCACCTATGACCTCACCGGTTCCTCCGAACAGGTCCCCACGGCCTACAACTGCGCCTTCGAGGGCACGACGGTCTCGGCGTTCACGTTCATCACCCGCATGATGTTCCTGGACGAGGTCGCCTTCCCGGTGTTCGTGCCGCAGAACGAGGGAATGCTCAAGCCGCTGAAGGTGATCGCCCCGGAGGGCACCATCTTCAACCCGAAGTACCCCGCGGCCACGTTCTCCCGGTTCTCCCAGGTGCAGCGCGCCGTCGACCTGGCCCTGCGGGCCCTCGCCCCCGTCATCCCCGAACGCGTCACCGCCGGCAACTCGGCCCACATCCACTTCATGTCCTACTCCGGGTGGGACGAGAAGCAGGGCGAGTACTGGGTGTACCTCGAGGTCAACGAAGGCTCCTATGGCGCCCGCTCCACCAGTGACGGGCCGGACTCGGTGGACAACCTCATCGCCAACACCCGCAACAACCCGATCGAGGAGCTGGAGTGGCGGTTCCCGATGCGCACCGACCGCTATGAGCTGCGCGACGAACCGGCAGCCGCCGGCGAGTTCCGCGGTGGCATCGGCATCGTGCGGGAGAACACCTTCCTGACGGACACCGTGGTCACCTGCGAGGGTGAACGCCACGAGTCCGACGCCCCCTGGGGCGCCCAGGGCGGCCATGACGGCCTCAACGCCTCCCTGGTGAAGAACCCCGGCCGGGACGGTGAGGAGTCCTGGCCGTCCAAGGTCACCGGCTGGCAGCTGAAGGCCGGGGACTCCCTCCAGATCACCGTCCCCAGCGGCGGCGGTTTCGGGGATCCGCTCACGCGTGATCCGCTGAAGGTCCTCGAGGACGTGCTGGACGGTTTCACCACCGCCGAGGCCGCCACCCGGGACTACGGCGTGGTCCTCAAGGACGTCAACGGCCAGCTCACGGTCGACCTGACGGCCACCGCCGAGAGGCGGGAGCGGCAGGGCGCGCGCCTCAGCTCCGTCTCCTGACCTGACGCACCACCACGGAGGGGGCGGTCCAGGACCGGTCAGTCACGTACCGGTTCCGGATCGTCCCCTTCGTGCTCCCTGCCCTCGGAGTCGCCCCGACGGCAGCCCCCTCCCCACCCGCTGTCCCCTCACCCCTCCTGCTGTCCTCCTCCCCCAAGGAACCGTCATGACCACTACCCAGACCCTGCAGGCCGACTCCACCGACATCACCCCCAAGGACGTCCGGCTGGCCACGTGGATCTGCTTCTTCGCGTGGACCTTCGCCGTCTATGACTTCGTCCTCTTCGGAAACCTCCTGCCCCAGCTGGCCTCGGACCTCGGATGGACGGCTGCGCAGTCGACCGAGATCAACACCTGGGTCACCGCCGGCACGGCGCTGGTGGCCTTCGCGATCGGCCCGATCGTGGACCGGATCGGCCGGCGCAAGGGCATCCTCATCGCGGTTGCCGGCGCCGCCGTGGCCTCCCTGCTGACCGCGACGGTCGGCTGGGTCGCGGGAATCACCGCGGGACTGGGCATCGTCTTCCTGGTCCTCGTCCGTTCGCTCGCCGGCCTCGGCTACGCGGAGCAGGCCATCAACGCGGCCTACCTCAACGAGATGTTCGCCCACAGCCACAGCGACCCGGCCAAGGCCCGCCGCCGCGGCCTCATCTACTCGCTGGTCCAGTCCGGCTGGCCGATCGGCTCCGTGCTCGCGGCCGGGTCCGTCTACCTGTTGTTCCCGGTCGGCGGTTGGGAGCTCTGCTTCATCGTCGCCGCCGTCCCCTCGGTGTTCATCATCATCGCCGGGCGCTGGCTCAAGGAGAGCCCGCAGTTCGCCCGTCGGCACCGGATCGACCAGCTCCTCAAGTCCGGGGAGGAGACGGAGGCGCAGCGCCTGGGCGTGAAGTACGGCATCGACATCACCGCCCAGGACAGTCCCCTCGTATCGGTCTTCCGGGGTGAGTCCCTGCGGTCCACCCTGTCGATCGGCGGCGCCTTCCTCCTGAACTGGCTGGGCGTCCTGGCCTTCTCGATCCTGGGCACCTCGCTGCTGACGGCACCCGACGGCAAGGACATCGCCTTCGACAACGCGCTGCTGATCCTGATCATCTCCAATGCCACGGCCTTCGCCGGGTACCTGTTCCACGGGTGGCTGGGGGACCGGATCGGCCGCCGCAACGCGATCGGATTCGGCTGGATCCTCTGCGCCGTCTCGTTCTTCATCATGATCCAGGCACCGAGCGGGAGCTTCGCGCTCATCGTGGCGTTCTACAGCGCCGGGCTGTTCTTCCTGATCGGTCCCTTCTCGGCCCTGCTGTTCTTCACCGGCGAGAGCTACCCCGTGCACACCCGCGCCACCGGCAGCTCGATCATCAACGCGGCCGGCCAGGTCGGCGCGATCATCGGCGGCCTGCTGATCACCGCCACCCTCGCGGCCGGCAGCGGCTGGATCAATGCGGCCCTGTGGTGGGGCATCCTCCCCATCCTGGCCTCGGGACTGCTGATCTTCACGGCCCGGAACGTCGATCCCCGGACGGTCCGCACGGACTGACCCCCCGGCCATGCCACCACCCACGGCAGCCGCCCGGTGACGATGCCCGGGTCCGCACGGACCCGACAGTGGGCACGTCGTCGGGCGGCTGCCGTCCTGTGCGACCGGCCGGGTCACCATCGCCCTCCGCGATCTCGCGCGTCTCACCTGCGGACGGGGAGGGGGCCCGCTCAGTCCCGGGTGGACTCGACGATCGCCTCGGACACCGAGGCCAGGTGATCCCGCATCGCCCGCGCGGCGCCCTCCGGGTCCCGGGCACAGACGGCCTCGATGATGGCCAGGTGTTCGGGCAGGGACTGCTGGGACCGGCCGGGCCGGGCGGAGAGGCGGTACTGGAAGCGCACGGCCTGGGCCCGCAGCCGGTCGATGGTCGCCGCGGCCGTCCGCTGGCCGGACACCCGGATGAGCATGCCGTGCAGGTCGGTGTTGCCGCGCGCGTAGGCCGACTGGTCATGGTCCCGGACGGCCGCCTCCATGGCCCGCCCGATGGCCCGCAGCTCCTCGGCCTGGTCGTCGGTGATCCGCTCGGCGGCTCGCGCGGCGCACAGCGCCTCGAGGGCGGCGCGCACCTCCACGATCTCGAGGGCCTCCTCCAGGGGGACCGAGCGTACCCGGGCGCCGCGGTTCTGGATCCGCTCCACGAGCCCCTCGACCGTCAACTCACCCAGCGCCGTGCGGACGTGCCCGCGGCTGGCACCGTAGGCCTCGGCCAGATCGGCCTCGACGAGCCGCTGGTTGGGGACCAGTTCCCCGGCGGAGATGGCCTCCCGGATCCGGGCGGCCACGTCCGCCGCGGTCACCGTCGTGCCCGTCCTGGTTCCGGTCGCCACTGATGCCTCCCCACTCGTCGGCCGCGATGGCCTGGATTGTCACCAATTTTGTCACACGTCCGGCGCGAGCGCTCCCCGGGGACGGAGCGCACCGGGGTCACCCAGCCGGTCAGACGGCGAAGTACCGGTCCTCGCGGCTCATCAGGCGGTCCCGGTGACGACGGCGGAGGACCCACCGGCCGAGCAGCCACAGCCCCACCACGATCAGCACCAGCAGGATCCCCACGGACACCGGCAGGAGCACCGCCGTCAGGGCCAGAAGGATGGACGCGGTGTCCTCAGCGGTGGACAGCACCGGGGCGGCGGCCCCGGCGGTGGCGGTGTTCGCGCCGGCGCGGGTGGTGGCCTTGAACAGGTGCACGAGCAGGGCCAGCCCCGCACCGACCACCACCGGGATCCACGCCTCACCGGCGAACAGTGCACCGGGGTCCTGGACGGTGACCGTCTCCGTCCCGACCCCGGAGGCGAAGGTGATGCCGCCGGCGGCAGGCCGGATGACGGTCTGCACGGCGTCGTTGACGCTGTCCAGCACCGGGATCTTGTCCGCCACCACCTCCAGGACGAGCAGCGCCGCGAGGATCCACAGGGTGGCGTCGTGGGAGAGCCACTGCCAGGCGGTCGGCAGCTCCACCAGGGACGTGAAGCGGTCCAGCAGGCCCAGCACGAGCATGGGGATGTACGCGTTGAGGCCGGCGGCCGTGGCCAGTCCGGACCCGGTCAAGATCTCGAGCATGACTGCCCTCCGGTCGGTGCGTGGCGCGGCCGGTTCGGCCGCAACTCCAGTACAACGCCGCGCGGGCCGCAGAACTTCCCGGCCGGCGTCGTCGTCTGAGGCCACGGACCGGCCCCGACGGTAGACTGGCACGGCCCGCGCGCCCCCTGCCAGTTCTGGAGCCACCCCATGACGACCCCCATCCCGGTCAAGCCGAGCCGACGTCGGCGGAGCACGGTCCCCGCCGGGTCCCGCCCGCACCTGAGGATGTCCCTGTACGGGTTCCTGGTCGCCTGGCTGGTCCCGAACCTGCTGATGGCCGCCATCGTGCTGGTCCTCAGCCTCGTCCCGGCCCTGCAGGCCTATGGCTCCCTGACCCCGCTGCTGAGCATCGTGGGGCTGGCGGGCATGGTCATCGGCCTGCCGCTGTGCCTGCTGGTCAACTGGCTGTTCCGGTTCAAGCTCAACCAGTGGATCCACGTGCTGGGCTACGCCCTGGTGGGCATGCTCTACGGCCTGGCCGTGCTGTTCTCCGGGGTCGGCGGCCTCGTGCCCATGCTCATCCCGGTGGTCGGGTTCCCGGCGGCCGTCCTGATGGCCCTGGGCCGCGCCCTGGCCCGTCCCCTGGTCACCGTGGTCCGCCCCGGGGACGACGCCGGCCAGGCACCTGGCCCCGGGAACGGGGATTAACATGGTGCGCATGCCCACGACAGACCCGTACGACGTGCACAGCCCCGCTCTCGCCCTGACGATCGCCGGATCGGAGGCCACCGGTGGCGCCGGCGCCCAGGCCGACCTCAAGACCTTCCAGGAGCTCGGCGCCTTCGGCATGGTGGCCCTGACCTGCATCGTGGCGTTCGACCCCCAGGATGACTGGAACCATCGGTTCGTTCCCGTGGATCCCGACGTCATCGCGCACCAGCTCGAGGCGATCCAGGCCGATTACGCCGGACAGTTGAAGACCACCAAGCTCGGCATGATGGGGTCCCCGGCCACCATCTCGACCGTGGCCACCGCCCTGAGGACCCAGGACTGGGACCACGTGGTCCTCGACCCGGTCCTGATCTGCAAGGGCCAGGAGCCGGGCCACGCCCTGGACACCGACCAGGCCCTCAAGGCAGAGCTGCTGCCCCTGGCCACCTTCACCACGCCCAACCACTTCGAGTCCGAGCAGCTCTCCGGGATGACGATCGAGTCCCTGGGTGACCTGAAGGACGCCGCGAAGCGGATCCACGAGGTCTCCGGCGCCGCCGTGCTGGCCAAGGGCGGGGTCCGGTTGTCCGGACCCGACGCCGTGGACGTCTACTACGACGGCGAGACCCTCGAGGTGCTGTCAGCCCCCAAGATCGGTGAGCACGCGGTGTCCGGCGCCGGCTGCTCGCTGGCGGCAGCCGTGACCGCGGAGCTCGCCAAGGGTGCCGCTCCCCTGGACGCCGCCCGCCGCGCCAAGGAGTTCGTCACCGAGGGCATCCGCCAGCGCGTCGCCGGAAACACCCCCTTCGCCGCCCTCTGGCAGGGTGGCCTGCGGCAGTCCTGACGGCCTGGGGAATAGTGCGCCGCTGATCCTGGGTTGTGCCTGGTTGTGAAGATCGAGATTTTTTCTGACGTCGGGTGCCCCTGGTGCTTCATCGGCAAGCGCCGGTTCGAGAGGGCGCTGGAGTCCTTCGAGCACCGGGACCAGGTCGAGGTGGAGTGGAAGAGCTATCAGCTGGATCCCTCCCTGCCCGAGCATGACCACCGCAGCGAGGTGGACTACCTGGTCCAGGCCAAGGGCATGCCGCGCGAGCAGGTGACCCGCATGCTCGCGCACGTCACCGAGCAGGCACGCGGTGAGGGCCTGGAGTACGACTTCGACAACCTCGTGGTCGCGAACTCGTGGAAGGCCCATCGCGTCATCCAGCGTGCCAAGGCGGAGGGGCTGCGGACCGCGGAGGCGCTGGAGGAACAGCTGTTCCGGGCCCACTTCGAGCAGGGCCTCGACATCGGCGAAGAGCAGGTGCTGGCCCGGCTGGGCACTGCCGCGGGACTGACGCAGGCCCAGGTGCACGAGGCCCTGACCGAGGACCGGTGGGAGACCGCCGTGGCAGAGGACGTGGCCACGGCCCGTGCCCTGGGAGTCACCGGCGTCCCGTTCTTCGTTCTCGGCCGCACCTACGGCATCTCCGGGGCCCAGCCGACCGAGTTGTTCGCCCAGGCCCTGCAGCAGGCCTGGTCTGAGTTCCAGCCGCTGCGGATGGTGCAGCCCGTGACCGCCGGGACGGGCGAAGCCGCCGGTGCCGGTCTCGACGGCCAGGCCTGCGGCCCGGAGGGCTGCGCCTGATCCCGCGCCGGGGTGGTGTCAGCCGTGGTGGCGGAAGTCCAGCCCCAGTTGCCGTTCGGACAGGAAGCGCGCGGCCAGCAGGACCCCGAGCAGGGTCGCCGCACCGGTCATGATCCACGAGTAGTGCCAGCTCCCGGCCGCCGTGGCGATGGCAGCGAGGATGATCGGGCCGACGAAGTTCGCCCCGTTGTAGATCTGGACCATCAGGCCCACGACCGCAGCGGGTGACCCGTCGGGCGGAGCGATGTCCACGGCGATCCGGTTCAGCGAGGCAGGGATCAGGGCACCGACCCCGGAGAACAGCGCGACGGCCACGATCTGGACGGCAAGCCCGCCGCGCACGCCGCTCCAGTCCGGGGCGAAGGTGATCACGGAGGTCACCCCCATCGTGATGAGGCCGATGAGGATCAGTCGCCGCATCGGTATCCCGCGCTGGTGCAGGCGGCCGGTCACGATGTTGCCGACGCCGTTCAGGCCGCCGACGATGGCGGTGACGATGCCGGGCCACAGTCCCCCGACGCCGGCCTCGTCGAAGATGGTGGGCAGGAAGCCGATCACCGAACCCCATTGCAGGGTGTAGCAGGCGAACACGAGGCCGGCGATCCAGGGCGTGGAGGTCTTCACGGTGGCCAGCACCCGACGCGCGGCCAGTCGCACGTTGGCCCCACGCCCCGCCGGCGGCGGGGCGACGAACACCAGCAGCAGGGGAATCGTCGCGGCCGTGATCACGGCCATGGTGACCCACCAGGCCTGCCAGCTCACCGCGGTCAGCAGCAGGGTGGAGGTCAGGACCGCCAGGAACGTGGCGATGCCCTGGAAGGCCGCCCACCAGCCCAAGGCGATGTTCGCCCGGGCGGGGTGCGCCGTGAGGCGGATCAGCGGCGGCGCGACCACCGTGGCCATCAGGAAGCCCACGCCCTCGAGCGCGCGCGTGGCCATCAGGAACCCGGTGGAGTCCGCGAAGGCCCCGGCCAGGGAGCCGACCGTCAGCAGCGCCATGCCGATCAGCAGCGTCCGCCGCAGTCCGATCACCTCGGAGAACAGGGAGACGCCCAGGCCCAGCAGCATGGAGCCGACCTGGACGATGCCCAGGAGCACCCCGGATTCGACCAGGGTCATGCCCAGGTCCTGCTGGATGTAGGACAGCGCCTCCGGCAGCTTCCAGATGTGCATGGCCGCTGCCACGCCGGCGATGACGATCGGGACCCACGAGGAGTGAGCGCGCACCGGATGTCCGGCGGAGGCGCCAGATACGGCGTTCATTCCAGCCACTTTAACGCTGGGCCGCGATCGGCCGACGTCATACTCGGTCCGTCGGGCTCGGCAGACGTGCTGGTCAGCACCGAAGCGGGTGCGGAAGATGGGCGTTAAACACCTGAGAGGCGGTGGCATGGCCACCGCCTCTCAGCGGATTATAGGTTGGTGGGCCCGTATCCCCCCGGGCTGATTCCACCGTCCTGATCCGTGTGCACCGTCTCATGGGGCCCCTTTAGGTTATAGGCGAGCCCTAAGCCACCACCATTAGACCTTTGGCTAGACTTTCGGCGTCTTATGTGACCCACATCACATTAGGCGGCGGCCTCCTGCAGGGGCACCTCAGCCCCTGACCCGCCACCAGCTACCGTCCCGCTGTGAACTCATGGTCCCGCCGAAGGCATCGACCCGGTCGCGCATCCCGATCAGGCCACTGCCGGAGGAGTTCCAGCCTGCCCGGGCCGGCGCGCCTCGGACGGGAAGCGTGTTGTCCACGGCGAGTTCCAGCCGGTCGTCGTTGACGCGGATGCAGATCCTGCATTGGCCCCCCTCGGCCGCATGCTTGGCCACGTTCGTCACCGCCTCCTGCAGGACGCGGTACAGGGCCGTCTGCACGCTCCGTGGGATGTCCTGGTCGAGCCCTTCCGTCTCCACGTGGGTCTCGATCCCGAGACCCTCGAGCATGCGACCGAACTTCACGGCGCCGTACTCGAGGTCCAGGGCGGCCGCTCCCTCGCCGAGTTCGATCTGTGCGGCCTCCTGATCTCCGGCGACGAGGCCCTCCGCCTGGAGCAGGGACAGCATGCGGCGGAGGTCGGCCAGTGCTTCCGTGGCCGAATGCCCCACCACGTCCACGGCGTGGCGCGCGGCCTCATCCGTGCCGGCGTACTGTGCAGCACGGGTCTGCATCGAGATGATCGTGAGGTTGTGCGCCACGATGTCGTGCAGGTCCCGGGCCAGGGACTTGCGCTCCTCCTGGGCGGCCCGCGCCGCGCGCCTGGTGGCCTCCGCCACGCGCGCCTGGTCTTGGAGCCGGCGATCCAGGAGGAAACCGACGAAGTTCCCGACACCCCATCCCAGGGCGACGAAGATCAAGGCGACCCACACCACGGGTCCGAAGGTCGTTGTGGTGAAGGGAATGAGCAATGTCCAGGCCACGGACACGGCAAGGGCCACCAGGCTGAAGGACTTCTGGGCCGTGGCCGCCACGGCGCCGAGAAGCAGCGGAACCACCAGGGACGTCATCCAGAAGGCATCCAGGAGATGGCTGGCCACCAGCGCCGGGATGAGCGCGGCGAACGCGAACGTGGTCCGCGTCCAGAGAACGTAGATGGCCAGACAGTTCAGCAGGATGACCAGCGTTTGCGGGGCATCCAACGTCCCGGACCCCGTGATCGCATTCGCGAAGTCGGAGGCGAACGAAACCGTCGCGAAGAGCGAGGCCAGCACGAGCATGGCCCGGTTCAGGGGCCGGGCAGACCAAAAGTCGGCCGGCCCCACGGTGGGGCCAGCCGACTCATCAGCGGTCATGGTTGCCTAGCAGGCGCCGAACCAGCACCAGAAGACCCGCGATCCGGCGCCGAAGCCCATGGTGGACAGCTCTCCATCGGACTTGTAGGTGGGATCGACCTGGAGCTCGTGGGTGGGGGGCAGCACGACAGCTTCAGAGGTAGAGGTCTCCACGGCAGCGGCCGGGGAGACGACGAGGGCGGACGAGACGAGCACAGCGGCCATCGAGGCCATGAGAGGACGTTTCATGTCTCCATTATCAGGGTCTGACAAGCGCTTTACCAGCATGTGGCACAAATTACAGGCTCTTCAAAGGTCGGGGGTGAAGGAAGGCTACGCTTGGGCCATGCCCGACCGCAATATCGCAGTGCTCATCGTGGACGACCAGCCGCTCATGAGCGGTGCCCTGAAACTGCTCGTCGAGAACGCCCCCAACATGCACTGCGTGGGTGTCGCCGCCAACGGCGTCGAGGCCCTGGAGGCCTGTCAGGCCACCCACCCGGACGTGGTCCTCATGGACATGCAGATGCCCGTCATGGGGGGCGTGGAGGCCACCGCGCGCATCTCGGCGGAGTTCCCGGAGACCAGCGTGCTGGCCATCACCACGTTCACCTCGGAGCCGTACCTCGTGCCCGCGCTGCGTGCCGGCGCCGGCGGGTACCTGCTCAAGGACGCCGCGCCGGAGACGATCGTCAGCGCCATCCGCAGCGTGCACCGGGGCGAGTCGGTCCTCTCCCCCGCCGTGACGCGCAAGCTGCTGTCCTCCATCGAGGACGACCGCCCCTCCCTCAGCAACGGCGCGAAGCCGGGGGACCCGGACGGTTCCGAGCTGACCCCGCGGGAACTGGACGTGCTGCGGATGCTGGCGCGCGGCCGGTCGAACACCGAGATCGCGGACGAACTGCACATCTCCGAGTCGACCGTCAAGGCGAACCTCACCAAGATCCTGGACAAGCTCGAGGTGCGCGACCGCGTGCAGGCGATCATCCGGGCCGCACAGTTGGGCCTGGTCACGCTGTCCCTCGACTGACCAGCGACTCCCCGTCCGATCCCGCTTCCGTCCCTGGCCCCGGTTCCCCGCTGGGTCCCGGCCCGCCACCTGGCCCCGGTTTCCCGTGGCGGCCCCTGGGCCGGCCAGCGCTCAGGCCCTGACCACCGGCAGGTCCGAGAACCGGGTGGTGTACTGCGGCGAGGCGAACTCGCGCCGCATCGTCCACGATCCCTGCTCGCTCAGCCCACCCTGGCCCAGGCCGATCGACGTCCCGCCGAACCGGCCGCGCACCCGCTCCAGCACCGCCTCGAGGTGCCGGTCCGGTTCCTGGTCGCCGAAGCCCGCGAGCATCTCCTGCGCCGTCCCGGCCGGCTCCAGCCCGGTCAGCATCACACCGGCCCGGGTGTACGGCACGCCCTCAGTGAGCACGGAGCGCATCGCGCGCACGGCCGAGCGGGTGATGGTGACCGGGTCCGCCGTGGCCCGGGACAGGGCCACGGCCCGGGAGACCGACCCGTCCGGCCCGGTGAACCTCGAGGTCCCGGCCGTCACGGTGACCATCCGGGCCTGCTGGCCCTGCATGGCCAGCCGGGCGGCGGCCCGCTGCGCATAGACGTTCATGACATCGTCCATCTCGTCCGCGGCGGTGACCGGCCGGGAGAACGAGCGGGAGAAGATGACCTGGGTCGGACCGGCGTGCTCGTCCACGTCCGGAACGCTCGGCGTCCCGTTCAGTTCCAGCACCGTCCGTTCCAGCACCACGGAGAACCGCGACCGGATCCAGGCCGGGTCCGAGGCCCTCAGCTCCGCGATCGTGCGAATGCCCAGCCGGTCCAGTCTCTCGCCCGTCTTCCGGCCCACGCCCCAGACCTCGGTCGCCGGCAGCCCGGACATCAGCGCCTCCACCGCCCGGGGCCGCGCGGACACGGAGAACACCCCGCCGATCCGCTCGTCGTCCGGGTTGTTCTTGGCCACGTGGTTGGCGAATTTCGCCAGCGTCTTCGTGGGCGCGATGCCCACGCACACCGGCAACCCGAGGTTCCGCTGCACGGCCGCGCGGATGCGCCGCCCGGTCTCCAGCACCTGTTCCGGCGTACCGGTCAGGCCGAGGAAGCACTCATCGATGGAGTACACCTGCTGCCACGTCCCCCACCGGCCCAGCAGTTCCATCACCCGCGCGGACATGTCCCCGTACAACTCGTAGTTCGACGACCGGGCCACCAGGCCCCAGGCGGAGGCCTGCGGGGCGAGCTGGAACCAGGGCGTCCCGGTCCTCAGCCCCAGGGCCTTGGCCTCCGGGGAGCGCGCCACCACGCAGCCGTCGTTGTTGGACAGCACCACCACGGGACGCCCCTCGAGCCGCGGGTCGAAGGCCCGCTCGCAGGAGACGTAGAAGTTGTTGACGTCCACCAGCGCCATGGCCTGGGTCATCGCCGGCCTCCGTCCCGTTCCGCCCGGAACCGGTGTGCGGCCCTCACAACCGGTGCAGGCAATACGTCGCCACGCCCCAGACCCGCAGGCCCTCGGGACCGGCGGCCGGCAGCACGACCGGGGCGGCGCCGTCGTCGGACTCCAGGATCACGGTTCCCGGGCCCGCAGCCGACCGTGTGTGCGAGCCGAGCGCCGCGGGAGGGGCATCCACCGCGAGTCCCGGGACGGTGCCATCGAACACCATCCGGCGCACCACCAGCTCACCGTCGAGGACCGCCACGACCACCGACCCGTGGCGCGGGGTGGCGGCCCGGTCCACCACCAGCTCGTCGCCATCGCGGATCCCGGAGGCGGCCATCGCGTTGCCGGCCACCCTCATCAGGAAGGTGGACGTGCGGTCGCGGACCAGTTCACGGTTCAGGTCGATGCCGCCATCGAGGTAATCGCGGGCCGGGGACGGGAAACCGTGGGCGCGCGGCGCCTGCTGTGCGGCGGATCCCGATGCCGGCCCGCGGCCGGATGCCCCCGGCTGCGGGATGGACATGGCCGGGCCTCAGTCCTCGCGTGCGGGGCCGGACGATTCCTCGTCGTCGTCCGCCGAGGGGCGGGACGAGGAGGGAGAGGAGCTCGGCTTCGACGGGCTCGGTGATGCCGATGCACTCGTGGAGGGCGTGGGGCTGGAGCTCTCCTCCGCCTTGCGGCGGGCCTCTTCCTCGGCCCGGCGCCGTTCATCCTCCCGCGCGTCCTCGCGGGCGGCCTCCTGACGGGCCGCCTCCTGACGGGCGAGCTCGGCCTGGCGAGCGGCCTCCTGGCGGGCGAGCTCGGCCTGGCGAGCGGCCTCGGCCTGGCGGGCGAGCTCGGCCTGGCGGGCCTCCTCCCGCTGGCGCGCGGCCTCCTCGCGCTCACGGGTCAGCAGGACGCCGCGGGTGGTCTGGAGGGACGCCAGCTCGGTCTGCGCCTGGGTCAGGGCCTCATCCAGCCGTTGCCGCAACCGGGGCACGTCCTCCCCCCAGGCGAGCGAGGAGAGGGAGGTCCCCTCGGGGTCGATCGTGGCGAACACCTTCTCCGCGGTGACGCCCTGCTCCACGGCGGCCGCAACCGCCTCGATCTGCTCGTCGGCCTCCGCGGCCGAGGACGGCCCGCCCTCCGGCAGCCCGCGCAGCACGTCGACCACGGGCGCGACCCTGCCGGGCAGGGTGCAGTCCACGGACGGAGAGTACAGGCCGGCCTCGTCGGTACGGGCCGTCTCCTGCGCCTCCTGCAGGTCGGCCCCGAGCTGTCCCATCGGCTGCTCGCGCACCGGGACGGCCAGTCCGGCCTCGACCTGGACGACGTTGATCACCTGGCCGCCGGAGCGTGCCAGCACGAACCGGGTGTCCCCGGGACCGTCCACGTACTGCACCTGGATGGAGTCACCGGACTCCAGCATCCCGGACAGGTTCGCCGTCGACTCCTCGGCCAGGCAGTTGTCCAGGGTGGTCTTCTTGCCCTCGGGAGCGCTCAGCGGCGCCTGCACTCCGGCCAGGGTCACGGTCTCCTCGGTGCCGTCCATGTTCACCACGATGGTGTGGCCGTCCACGACGCGCACCACGTTCCCGTAGGACTGGGCGGTGCGGACTCCCTTGACTGCACTGAGGACGGCCAGCGTCAGCAGCAGGGCCGCGAGCAGCACGAACGCGATGATCCCCAGGACGGAGATCCGCCCGGCGGTTCGCTGTTGAGTCATGGTCTTCCTGCGGTGATGGGAGGGCCGGGACGGGGGCCCGCTGGCTCAGCGAAGTCTAGCAAGCGGGACCCCCACCCCAGGCTCAGTCCTGCCGACGGTAGAACGGCAGCTCCACCACGGTGAACGGCTCGGCCTTGCCGCGCAGGTCAACGGCCACTTCGGTACCCGGCTCCCGGTGCGTCACGTCCACCCGCGCCAGCGCGATCGGGTAACCCAGCGTCGGGCTGGGGATCCCGGAGGTGACCTCGCCGATCCGGTTGCCGTCGCCGTCGAGCACGGCGTAACCGGCCCGGGCCGCGCGGCGGCCGGCCGCCCGCAGCGCCACGATCGCCTGGCCGGAGGTCGTGCCGGTGCCGTCCTCGCGCGCGGCGAGCAGGGCGTCACGGCCCACGAAGTCCGTCTCCTTGGACTTCAGCGGCACGGCCATCCCGGCACCGGACTCCGAGGGCAGGTGCCCCAGGTCCAGTTCATTGCCGTACAGCGGCATGCCGGCCTCCAGCCGGAGCGAGTCCCGGCTGGCCAGGCCGCACGGCAGCACCTCCACGCCGGCCTCGGCGCCCGCCGCGGACAGGGCGTGCCACACGGCCGTCGCCGCCGCGGACAGCTCGTCCCGGTCGGCCACCGGGCCGATGATCAGCTCGAAGCCGTCCTCGCCCGTGTACCCGGTGCGTGCCAGCAGCACGGGCACCTCACCGGTGCCGGTGCGCACGGTCACGGTCCGCGCCGCGTAGTACTTCAGCTCCGGCAGGGCCGCGGCCTCATCCTCCGGCAGCACCAGGGACAGGACGCGGGCCGCCTCGGGACCCTGGATGGCCACCAGGGCCGTCTGCGCCGACTCGTTGCGGACGGTGGCCTCGAAGCCGACGGAGCGCTCGGTCAGCGCGGCCGCCACGGAGGAGGCGTTGCCGGCGTTGGGCACCACCAGGTACTCACGCGCCGAGTCGTCCTGGCCGTCGTCCAGCCGGTAGACGATCAGGTCGTCCAGGATGGTGCCGGCCTCGGTGCAGATCAGCGAGTACTTGGCCCGCCCCGGTGCCACGTTGGAGACGCGCGCGGTCAGGGCGTAGTCCAGGGCCTCGGCGGCCTGCGGGCCGGTGACCCGGACCTCACCCATGTGGGAGAGGTCGAACAGCCCTGCCGCCTTGCGCACGGCGTGGTGCTCGGAGAGCTCCGAGCCGTACTTCAGCGGCATCTGCCAGCCTCCGAAGTCGGTGAACGTGGCCCCGGCCTCGGCGTGGACGGCGTGCAACGGGGTGGTGCGGAGGTCTTGGTTCGGTGACATGACGGTCTCCTGTCAGTGGGAAACGGAGGACGAGGACTCGACGGCGTCGGCCACGGCGGTGGGGTTCGCCGCCTCCTTGGCCTCGTCGGCGACGGGCTCGAAGGACTCGACCGGCGGGCAGGAGCAGAACAGGTTGCGGTCACCCCACGCCCCGTCGATCCGGCCGACCGGGGCGAAGTACTTGTCGACCCGCAGGCTCTCCACCGGGTAGGCGGCCCGCGAACGGGGGTACTCCCGGTCCCACTCGTCAGCGGTGAGCACCGAGGCGGTGTGGGGGGCGTTGCGCAGGACGGACGCGTTCAGCGTCTCCGGCGTGGTGGCCTCCATCTCGGCATGGATGCTGATCATCGCGTCGATGAACCGCTCGATCTCGGCCAGGTCCTCGGACTCGGTGGGCTCGACCATGAGGGTCCCCGCCACCGGGAAGGCCAGCGTGGGGGCGTGGAAGCCGTAGTCGATCAGGCGCTTGCAGACGTCCTCGGCGGTCACCCCGGTGCGGGCGGTCAGCTCGCGCAGGTCCAGGATGCACTCGTGCGCGACCAGCCCGGTCTCACCCGTGTAGAGCACCGGGAAGTACTCGCCCAGTCGCTTGGCCACGTAGTTCGCGTTGAGCAGGGCGTAGCGGGTGGCATCGGTGAGCCCCTCCGGGCCCATCAGGTACAGGTAGGCCCAGGAGATCGGCATGACGCCCGCGGAACCCCAGGGCGCCGAGGTGATCGGCTCCTCCCGGCTGGGCAGGAACGGGACGAGGTGCTCGGCCACGGCCACCGGGCCGACGCCGGGACCGCCGCCGCCGTGCGGGATGCAGAAGGTCTTGTGCAGGTTCAGGTGCGAGACGTCGCCGCCGAACTTGCCCGGCTGGGCGAGGCCGACCAGGGCGTTGAGGTTGGCCCCGTCGATGTACACCTGGCCGCCGGCCTCGTGGACCTTGCGGCAGACCTCGCGCACGTCGGCGTCGTAGACACCGTGGGTGGAGGGGTAGGTGATCATGATGGCCGCGACCTGCCCGGAGTGGGCCTCGATCTTGGCGTCCAGGTCGGCGCTGTCGATGGTGCCGTCCTCGGCGGTCTTGACCACCACGACCTTCAGCCCGGCCAGCACCGCCGAGGCGGCGTTGGTGCCGTGGGCCGAGGCCGGGATGAGGCAGATGTCCCGCTCACCCTCACCGTTGGCCAGGTGGTACTTGCGGATGGCCAGCAGGCCGGCGTATTCCCCCTGGGAACCGGCGTTGGGCTGCACCGAGACCCCCGCGTAGCCGGTGATCTCGGCCAGCTTCTCCTCGAGGTCCGTCAGCAGGTAGCGCCAGCCCTCGGTCTGGTGGTCGGGCGCGTACGGGTGGATGGAGCAGAACTCGGGCCAGGAGATGGACTCCATCTCCGCGGTCGCGTTGAGCTTCATGGTGCACGAGCCCAGCGGGATCATGGTGCGGTCCAGGGCCAGGTCGTACCCGGAGAGGCGCTTGATGTAGCGCAGCATCTGGGTCTCGGACTTGTACGTGTTGAAGACCGGGTGGGTCATGTACTCGCTGGTGCGCTGCAGGGACGCGGGGATGTGCCCGCTGGCCCGGCCGGCGTCGGGTGCCCCGGTGTCCCCGGACTGCCCGCTCCCGGCACCGGCCGGGAGGGCCTCCGCGGGGGCGCCGAAGGCGGACAGCACCGCGAGCAGGTCCCGGTCCGTGGTGGTCTCGTCACAGGAGATGCCGACCGTGCCCGCGTCCACGAGGCGCAGGTTCACCCCGGCCGCCTCGGCGGCGTTGACCACGGTGCGGGCCAGTCCGGGCACGGAGACCTGCACGGTGTCGAAGAAGGACTCGTGGTTCAGCGTGAACCCGGCGGACTGCAGGGCTGCGGCCAGCCGGCCGGCCTGCCGGTGGGCGTGCTCGGCGATCGCCCGCACGCCGTCCGGGCCGTGGTAGACGGCGAACATGGAGGCCGTGATCGCCAGGAGGGCCTGGGCGGTGCAGATGTTCGAGGTGGCCTTCTCGCGGCGGATGTGCTGCTCACGGGTCTGCAGGGCGAGGCGGTAGGCGGGCCGGCCGGCCGCGTCCTGCGAGACGCCGACGAGACGGCCGGGCAACTGGCGCTCCACGCCCTTGTGGACGGCCATGTAGGCGGCATGCGGGCCGCCGAAGAACAGCGGGACGCCGAAGCGCTGGGTGTTGCCCACGGCGATGTCCGCACCCTGCTCGCCCGGGGGGACGATGAGCGCGAGGGAGAGCAGGTCGGCGGCGATGGCGACCATGCCGCCGCGCTCCTTGGCCTGGGCGATCACCGCGGAGTGGTCGTGGATCCGGCCGGAGTCCCCGGGCTGCTGCAGCAGGATGCCGCACAGGCCCTTCTCCTCCAGATCGGCCGCGAGGTCCTCGGGCAGGCCCGCTGAGAGGTCCGCGACGCGCACGTCCAGGCCGAGGGCGCGGGCACGGCCCTCCACCACGGTGCGAGTCTGCGGGTAGAGGTCGGCGTCGATCAGGGTGATGCCGTTGGCGTTCTTCCGGTTGGCCCGGTGCATCAGCAGCACGGCCTCGGCGGCGCCGGAGGCCTCGTCCAGCAGGGAGGCGTTGGCGATCTCGAGGCCGGTGAGGTCGGCGACCATGGTCTGGAAGTTCAGCAGGGCCTCCAGCCGGCCCTGGGAGATCTCCGGCTGGTAGGGGGTGTAGGCGGTGTACCAGGCCGGGTTCTCCAGGACCTTGCGCAGCACCACCGGCGGGGTGACCGTGTCGAAGAAGCCCTGGCCGATCATCTGGGTCTTGACGATGTTGCGGTTGGCGATGGCCCGCAACTCCTCCAGGACGGCGGCCTCGGTCCGGGCCTCGGGCAGGTTCAGGGGCTCGTGCTGGCGGATGTCCGCGGGCACGGCCTCGTCCACGAGGGCCTCCAGGGACTCGAAGCCCAGGGCGGCCAGCATCGTCTCGGCGTCCGCCTGGCGGGGACCGATGTGACGGCTGGTGAACGGGGCTGACGCGGTGTCCCGCGGCTCGTGGCGTTGACCGGTGGACGGGGTGACGATGGCGTTCATGGGTTCTCCTCCAAGGCGCTTCTCGGGCGCGGATCGGTACCTCCCCGCTCTGTCATCGACCTGAGAGATTCCGCACGTATCTGGAGGATACGTGCTTGCACCGTCGGTGGCCGAGGCGTTGGGGGCCTGGCACTTTCCAGAGACGCCGACCCTGCGCGGTACGTGGGCCTGAGAGATTCTCGGGGAGAGATTGCTCCTTCGGCGTCCGGCGCCGCCGGGTCCGGAGGCCCGGATCCTGCAGCACCGGCACTCTCCCGCGCGGGAGATGTGGCGCGGCACCAGTCTGGCACAGCCGCACCGCCGACGTCCCCCCGAGTCGCTGGGTGCGCGCGCCCTCACCCTTCCCACAGGTCAGGGTCCTGCCGCGGCAACGGTCATCGGCGTCACCGTCGATACTGCGTGGCCTCGCCGTCGACGTCCCGGCCCCTCAGGTGGACAGGGCGTCCAGGCTCTGGATGAACCGGGACAGCACGGCCCCGTCGAACGGCTCGGGGACGCTCCCGACCCTCAGCTGGGGGATCTCGTGCTCCACGTGGGCGCGCCCGGACGGCGTCGCCGCCCGCGAAGCCCGTTTCGACGGTGTCCTCGATCGTCGCCACGGCGAACCGGCCGCTGAGCCAGTCCCGGTCGGGGACGCAGTCCTGCACCGGAGACCACGTGATCCGGCCGGACTCCGTGGCAGTCCTCAGCCGCCGCAGGATCTTGGTGGCGATGGGGGCCTCGAGCTCGTTCCGCTGCATGGTGGGGCGCCGATCGTTCGTCGGGGATGTCCTGGGTGGTGGAGACGTCCCGGAGGGTCCGGTCCGCCGGAGGGGTCTCAGAACACCGGCAGCCCGCCGGTCACACCCAGCACCGTTCCGGAGACGTAGCTCGCCTCGGCCGGGTTCGCCAGGAACACGTAGGCCCCGGCGAGCTCGGCGGGCTGGCCGATCCTGCCGAGCGGGGTGTCCGCACCCATGTGGGAGACGGCCTCGGGGGTCTTGGTGGCCGGCTGCAACGGCGTCCAGACCGGTCCGGGCGCCACCGCGTTCACCCGGATGCCCTTCGGCCCGAGCTCGCCGGCGAGGTTCGCGGTGACGTTGTTCAGGGCGGCCTTCGTGGCGGCGTAGTCGATCATCGTCTCCGAGGGCTGGTAGGCCTGTACCGAGGTGGTGTTGATGATGCAGTCCCCGTGGGACAGGTGCGGCACGCACGCCCGGGTCAGCCACAGGGTGCCGTACAGGTTGGTCCGCACCGCCCGGTCCAGGTCCTCGGTCCGCAGCCCCTCGATCCCGGGCTCTCCGCGGGCCCAGTGGTAACCGGCGTTGTTGACCAGGATGTTCAGGCCGCCCAGTCCCGCGACCGCCTCCTCGGCGATCCGCCCGCATTCCTGCTCGTCCCGCAGGTCCCCGGGTACGGTCACCGCCGTGCGGCCGGCCTTGTCGATCCAGCCGACCACGTCCTGGGCGTCCTCCTCCTCCTCGGGGAGGTAGTTGATCGCCACGTCGGCACCCTCCCGTGCGAAGGCGATCGCCACGGCACGACCGATGCCCGAGTCACCGCCCGTGATCAGGGCCTTCAGCCCCTCGAGCCGGCCCCGCCCGACCCAGCTGGACTCCCCGTGGTCCGGCACCGGGTCCATGGGGGCGGTCAGCCCGGGCGGTTCCTGCTGCTGTGCCGGCATGGTCCCGTCCTGCCCGGCCATCGACTGCGCGTGCCGCGCCACCTGCGGATCCTCGTGCTGCGTCATCTCACCGCTCCCCTCAACTCACCCGAATACGGCAACGAACAGAACCGCCGTCGCTTTTGGATCAGACTATGGGGACGCCCTCTGGACCGGAATGGCCAGACCGCTCGCGTGGAGACTGATAAGCCCGAGGACCATCAGATCAAGAGGCGGTCTGATATCCGCGAACACTCTCTCGGAGCTCTTCGGCGTGGTTGTAGATGTCCACCAAGTTCGTGAGCGGAACGCGGGTCTCCGCCTTGTGTGCGTCGAAGATACCCAGGTACTTCTGAGATCGATTGAAGTGGAGGCGGGCTATGGGTTTCCGGTTGTTGTCATCCAGCAGAATTGCGAAGTAGGACTTTGCATCACGGTGCACAATACGCTCCGGACCGACCTCACTGCAGACGATGGCGCGCACGATGTGGAAGCCTTCCAGCTCTTCAACAGTGGTCTCGATTCCGTCTGCGACGACATCTATGAGATCGCGCTCGGCGATTTCCCCGCTGGTGACATTGCTGGCGAGCTCCTCGGTTGCCGCTGATGGTGAGGACTCTCCCAGCGCGGCCTTGAGACGGTCGTTGACCTGGTCCTTCAGATACTGACGGCAGGCCTTCGCGACCAAGGGGCTGAACTGGTCCCGGACCTTCTGTGTCATCGCTCCCTCATGCACCTTTGAGGCGAGGAACTTCACCCATTCCTCGTCAGGAGTCGTGAAGTAACCACCAATCACGCGTTTCAGGGCACCGATGTATTTGAGTTCTTCGGCAGCGCTGACGACCGAGTCGAGGTCAAACTCATCCTTGGAGAGTTTGCGAAGCTCCGGAATCAGTGCCTCATCAATATCATTGAGATCGAGAACCAGGAACGGCTTGGAATCCATTCTGTTGGGAGCGTCCAAGTCCGTGTAGAACTGGTATGCCTCTCCGTTGGTGAGAATGGCGATTCGCGCATTGGTCACCGCGAAGTACCTGTATAGCTGCGAGGCATGCTCGAGCGTCAGGGAACCGAGAGACTTCTTGCATTCAATGAGCATCTGCACTTCACCGTCATGGACGATCGCGTAGTCGATCTTCTCGCCCTTCTTGATGCCCACGTCAGCGGTGAACTCTGGCACCACCTCAAGAGGGTTGAACACGTCGTAGCCCAATATCGACGAGATGAACGGCATGACCAGTGCGTTCTTCGTGGCCTCTTCGGTTTCGATGACACTTTTCTGCTGTTGTAGTTTGGCCGCTAGTGAGAAAAGACGGTCAGTAAACTGCATGCTGGATCCCCCATCAAGGTGTTTGGTACACCGAGGCTATATGTCTCTGTGGACAAAACAAGGGGGGCGTCAGGGCGATATTCGAAGCCTGCGAAGTGCCGATGGCCCGCGAGCGTGATGCTTTCGCGAAAGTCTCCGGTTCGGCTTCCTCAGCAGGGGTTGGTTAAGAGTTCTGCCTGGACGTTCGCGACATTCCCCAGCCTCTCGCGGTCAGCGCCGCGACGACCACAGGGGGAGGCTGGCGGCGAGCAACAGTCCGGCGACCCCGGCGAACGTCGGCCCCGTTCCCAGGAAGGTGAAACCCAGCCCGCCGAACAGCCCGGCCAGGCCCAGGCCGCTGTCGAAGGTCATGTTCCACCCGACGCTGGCCTGGCCGCGACTGCCGGCCCGGGCGAAGGCCAGCACCAGGCTGGCGGACTGCACCGCCCCCACGCCCAGCCCCATCAGCACCAGGCAGGCCGCCAGCGCCCACCCCGGGGGCACCAGGGCCACGGTGACCAGCCCGAGCACGGTCATGACGATGCCTACGGTGTACACCGTGCCCGGGTTCCCCCGGTCGGTCAGCGCACCGGCCACCCACCGGCTCACCACCGCGGACGCCTGCATGGTGGCGATGAACAGGGCGGGATGGGCGGTGCCCCCGCCCGGGCCGAAGGCGATGACCAGCCCGTAGGCGCACATGCTCACCAGGAAGGGCAGGAGCACCGGGGCGAGCGCGGACCAGAAGGATCCCGACGCACGGTCCCTCCCCGGGGCGGGCCGCGCGGACGGCCGCGTCCCGGGCACGGAGGACCGGGAGGGGACGAACCGCAGCGCGGGCAGGGCCAGCAGCACCGCCGCGGCGGCGAACCCCCGGAACGCCTCCGGTGGCACCTGGGCGCTGAGCCACAGCCCCAACGGCGCGCCGGCAGCGGCGGCGGCAGCGGTCATGGCCCCGAACCGTCCCAGTGCCCGGCCGACCCGTTCCGGGCTCGTGACGGCGGGCACGGCAGCGGTCGCCAGGACCACGAGGACCCCGAACCCGCCGCCGACGGCCACCCCCGTGGCCAGCAGGCCCGCCGCCGGGTCCGGCACGAGGACGGCGGCACCGTGTCCGGCCGCCATCAGCAGCAATGACCCACCGATGGCCCGCTGCGGCCCCAGGCGCCGCTGCACCGCGGGAGCCGCCGGCTGGACCGCGATGACGCTGAGCATCATGACCAGCAGCAGCGCGCCACCCGTGACGGAGGACAGGCCCCGCTCCACGCTGATCGGCACCATGGTCGAGTAGCTGAGGAAGAACCCCGAGAACCCCCACAGCGCGATCCACATCAGGCCCAGCAGGGCCGGGGATCCTCGGGTCAGGGAATTCTGCGCACTCATGCCCTCACCGTAGGCAGGGCTCAGTGCAAGACTGGCCCCATGCCTGTCTTCGAGCGTCGTGTCCACCTCCCGTTCAGCCGCCGTGACGTCTTCGCCTGGTTCACCCGCCCCGGCGCCCTGGTCCGGCTCACGCCCCCGTTCGCCGGTTCGGTCCGGCGGGAGCCGGACGGGATCGACGTCGGCGCCGAGGCCCGGCTGGGCATCGGCGCCCCCGGGTCGCTGGGCCTGGGCCTGGAGTCCGCGGCCGGCCTCGCGCGCACCATCCTGCCGGTCAGCCTGCCGGCCTGGCTGGCCCCGGAGGTGCCGTGGACGGCCCGGCACACCGCCTTCGAGGACGGGACCATGTTCCGCGACGAGATGGCCTCCGGGCCCCTGCGCTCCTGGGTCCACACGCACACTTTCGAGGACGCGGCCCCCGGTGAGGCGGACACCGCCGACGGCTCTCCCGGCACCGTGATGGTGGACCACATCGAGTACGAATTGCCCGGGGCCCCCCTGTTCGGCCGCCTCGGCCAGGCCGGGCGCTCCACCGAGCACTGGACGCAGGACCACTTCGAGGCCGAGCTGGACCGCCAGTTCGCCTACCGGCACGCCCAGGTGCGTGACGACCTGGACTTCCACGCCCACCATGGCAGCGGTCAGGCCCTGACCATCGCCGTCTCGGGCGCGAGCGGACTGATCGGCACCCAGTTGACGGCCCTGTTCACCGGCGGTGGCCACCGGGTCATCCCGCTGGTGCGGCCCGGCAGCACCGCCTCCGGGAACCGGGGGCCGGCCATCTCCTGGGACCCGGCCGCCGGCAGCCTGGACCCGGACGCCCTGCGGCAGGCCGACGTCGTGGTCAACCTCTCGGGGGAGAGCATCGGCGGCCGGATGACCGAGGCCCACCGCACCGCGGTGCTGCAGTCCCGGCTGGACACCACCGGCCTGCTGGCCCGCACCCTGGCGGACCTCGCGGACGACGGCCGCACCCGGACGCTGGTCAACGGCTCCGGGGTGGGGTATTACGGGGCCGAGGCGGGCACCGGGCCGAACGGTGACGGGCTGGACGAGACCGACCCCGCCGGCACGGACTTCCTGGCCGAGGTCTGCCAGCAGTGGGAGCAGGCCACCGCCCCGGCGGCAGAGGCGGGAGTACGGACCGTGATGGTCCGCACCGGGCTGGTCCAGACCCCGGCCGGTGGCATCCTCCAGCAGGTGCTGCCGCTGTTCCTGGTCGGCGCCGGCGGCCCGATGGGCACCGGCGGGCCCTTCGGCGGCGCGGACCGGGACCCCTGGCAGAGCTGGATCTCGATCGACGACATCGTGGGGGTGTTCGCCCATGCCGCCCTGTCCGGCACCCTCACCGGTCCCGTCAACGGCGTGGCGCCGCATCCCGTGCGGGCCCGCGAGCTCGCCCAGACCCTGGGCCGGGTCCTGCACCGCCCGTCGGCGCTGCCCCTGCCGCCGGTGGCGCCGCGGATGGTGCTCGGCGAAGAGGGCAACCGCCTGCTGGTGGAGGCGGACCAGAAGGCCCGCGCGGACAAGGCCCGGGCTGACGGTTACCGGTTCCGGCACCCGGACCTGGAATCGGCCCTGCGTCACGTGCTGGGGCGGTGAGCGAGATGGGTGGCGGGAAGGACGGGAAGGAACTGGACGATGTGAAGGACCCCACGACGGGACCCGCCGTACCGCCGCCGCTGCCGGCTGTGCCCGACGCGGACTGGTCCCGGGTGCTGTGCGTCGTCGCGCACCCGGACGACATGGAGTACGGCACCTCCTCCGCCGTCGCGACCTGGACCCGGCGGGGAGTCGAGGTCTGCTACCTGCTGCTCACCGCCGGGGAGGCGGGGATGGCCGAGCCGCCGGAGGTCGTCGCGCCGCTGCGAGCCATCGAACAGCGCACGGCCTGCGCGGCGGTGGGCGTGACGGACCTGCGGATCCTGGGCCATCCAGACGGGATGCTGGAGTACGGACTGGCCCTGCGCCGGGACGTCGCCCGGGTGGTTCGCCAGGTGCGGCCCGACGCGGTGGTGACCGCGAACTTCGACGTCGAGGCCTACGGCGGGTTCAACCAGGCCGACCACCGGGCCGCCGGGCTGGCCGTGGTGGACGGCGTCCGGGACGCGGCGAACCCCTGGGTGTTCCGCGAGCTGGCCGAGGACGAGGGCCTGGCCGCCTGGCACGCCGGCGGGCTACTGGTGGCCAACCCCGCCCAGCCGACGCACGCGGTGATCGTGGACGAGGAGGCCGTGCAGGCCGCCGTCGCCTCCCTGAACAGCCACGAGGCGTACCTGCGGCACGTGGCGGACCACCCGAGGCCCGAGGAGATGATCCCGGAGATCCTGCGCGCGGGCGGTGCGGCGGCCGGCACCGAGTATGCCGCGGCCTTCCGGTACTACGGGCTCTGACGGCCGCCGGACGGCCAACCGGCAGGACGAGGACGGGGGCCGTCCGGGGCCCGGGGTGCTCGGCGCCCCGGGGATGACGGCGACGTAGGATCATGGGCATGACTTGCGGCATCCAGCACGCCGGGGACTCCCGCTGATGGCCGGAGGCAATCGCGACCCCGGCCGCACCGTCACGGACAAGGTCCTGTCCGTCCTGACCGCCTTCGAGAAGGAGCGCCGCA
>NZ_JACHNW010000004.1:0-148959 GCF_014199555.1 Micrococcus sp. TA1 | reverse complement strand
CTGGTTTCGGGAGTCCGACCGGCGGTGGCCACCACGGCGGCGTGCTTGGAGGCCGCGGCGGGGTCGACCTCGGGGTCCGGGTTGGACATGGCGAAGACCATGGCCCCGTCGTTCATGGCGGCGATGTCCGCCTCGTCCAGCAGGTTCGGGGCGGAGACGCCGATGAACACGTCGGCCCCGACCACGGCCTCCTTGAGCGTGCCCGAGAAGGAGCCGGCGTTGGTGTTGTCGGCCAGCCACTGGCGGTTGGAGTCCGTGTGCGTGGAGCCGCGCTCGATCACCCCGGCCCGGCCGGCGGCCACGATGTGGCGGGCGCCCGAGGCCATCAGCAGGCGGATGATCGCGGTGCCGGCGGCGCCGACGCCGGAGACGACGATGCGCACGTCCTCGATCTTCTTGCCGGTCAGCTTCAGGGCGTTGGTCAGCGCGGCCTGTACCACGATGGCGGTGCCGTGCTGGTCGTCGTGGAACACCGGGATGTCCAGTTCCTCGCGCAGGCGGGCCTCGATCTCGAAGCAGCGCGGGGCGGAGATGTCCTCGAGGTTGATGCCGCCGTAGGCCGGGGCGATGGCCTTGACGATGGAGATGATCTCCTCGGTGTCCTTGGTGTCCAGGGCCACCGGCCAGGCGTCGACGCCGGCGAACTGCTTGAACAGGGCGGCCTTGCCCTCCATCACGGGCATCGCGGCCTCGGGGCCGATGTCCCCCAGGCCCAGCACCGCGGTGCCGTCGGTGACCACGGCGACCGTGTTCTTCTTGACGGTGTACTGACGGGCCAGGTCCTTGTCCTTCGCGATGGCCTGGCAGACCCGGGCCACGCCCGGGGTGTAGGCCCGGGAGAGGTCGTCGCGGGTGCGCAGCGGCACCCGCAGGGTGGTCTCGATCTTCCCGCCCTCGTGCAGCTGGAACGTCTGGTCCGAGAGTTCCAGGACCTCGGTCCCGTCCAGGGCGTCCAGGGCCTGGCGCACGCGCTCGGCGTGACCGGCGTCGATGGTGTTGCAGCTGACGGCGACGATCATGTACTCGTGGTGGGACTCCACCACGTCCAGGCCGGTGATGGCAGCACCGGAGGCGGCCACCTCTGCGGTCAGGTCGGAGGTCGCGGTGAAGGACGCGGGGGCCTTGACCTGCAGGGTGATGGAATAACCGGGGCTGGGTGCTGCCATGAGAGCTCCTTCGTAGGAGAGGGCCGAATGGTCGTCTGCTCCATGGCCGACGGACCAGTCCTGATCGAGGCCGAGTCTATCGGCGGGCAGACCTACTGCTCAGTCGTGTGTCGTCACGCTGTCGCGCCCTAGAAACCCCTGAGGATGACGTTCCAGTAATCCTTCGGGAGGAACTCGAGGTCGAGGAACCACAGGACGCGGCTCGGGCCCAGCAGCGGGACACCGGGGATGCTGGGCGCCAGCTCGTTGTCCCGGTCGTACTCGGCGAAGACCGCCCGCCCCCGCTGCACGGTCACGGGTGTCACGGTGTAGCCGTCGTACCGGGCGGTGGGTTCGCGGCCCTCCCGGGTGGCCAGCAGGTTCGCGGCGAGGACCTTGGTCTGGTGGCGCAGCCCGCCCCCGGATGAGGTGGTCTGCAGGGCCGCCGCGTCCCCGCAGGCCCACACGGTGGGCACCCGCCGGTGGCGCAGGGTGTGCGGATCCACGTCCGCGTAGCCGGCCGCGGTCGTGCCCCGTCCCGCTGAGGCCTCCCCGCCCGCCGTGGCCTCCCCGCCCGCAGCGGTGCCCAGTCCGGCCTCGGCGATCCAGGCCGGTGCCGCGTGGACCGGGGAGTGGTGCAGCAGGTCGTAGGGCAGGTCACGGGGCGTCCCGTCGACCGTGGCGTGCAGCCGGCGGGCGCCGGCGTCGATGGAGCGCACGTGCGCGTCCGTCAGGACCGTGATCCCGTAGCGATCCACCCATGGCTGCAGGACCCGGTCCACGTCCGGCTGGCCGAACAGGGTCCCGGTGGGCGTCAGCAGGGTCACCTCGATGTCCTGCAGCACGCCCTGGCGCTGCCAGTAGTCACAGGCGAGGTAGAGGATCTTCTGCCCGATCTGCGGGGTGGGGGCCGGGCCGTCCGGGATGGTGAACAGCGCCCGTCCGCGGCGCAGTGCGCGGATCAGCTCCCAGGTCTTGGGGGCCAGCTCCACGGTGTAGTTCGTGGAGGCGTGCGGGCCGGCCACTGCCTCGGCGCTGCCGGGCACGTGATCCCAGTCCGGGGCCGAGCCCGCGCAGATCACGACGTCCCGGTAGCCGAGGCGCTCGCCCGAGGACAGGGTGGCGGTCCGTGCCACCGGGTCCAGGGCCCGGACGCTGTCCTGCACCCATCGCACACCGCGGGGCATCACGCGGTGCTGGGGACGGGACATCTGGCGCGTGGTCCTCAGCCCGGCGCCCACGTAGGACAGCATCGGCCGGTAGTGGTGCGTGGACTTGGGTTCCACGACGGCGATGTCCGCGATGCCCTTGCGGTGCAGCCGGGCGGCCAGGGAGATCCCGGCGTTGCCACCGCCGATCACGAGGACGTCGGCGGTTCGCTCTGGGGGTGCAAGGGGCATCGTGACTCCGTGGGAGGTGGAGGGGCTCTACGGCCCCGGAGGGGGCCGCCCGACCATTCGACCACGGGCCGCGACGACCCCACCACCATGGGTGGCCCCCATGCTCTCTCAGCCGGTCGGGCCCACGGTCCCGGACATCGCCCGGTGGGTCCCCGAGCGGTGGAGCCAGGACCGGTGGACCTGGTGGATGCCCTCGAGCAGGACGCAGGCCACCGCGCCGGTCGCCACGGCGGTCACGGTGAGGTCCGTGGGCGGGTACTCGAACTGGTGGAACTCCTGAGAGGCCGGGACCGTGAGGACCAGGAACAGCAGCACGTACATGGAACCGACCAGCACCAGCTTCCACCGGGTCATCGGCCGGGAGATGAGGTTGAGCACCCACAGGCCCATCAGGGTCAGCGTGATGACCGAGGCGGTCTGGACCTGCCGGACCGAGACCTCCTCCGTGAACCAGCGGGCATAACCGTTCACGGCCAGCAGGCCCACGAGGATGACCACCCCGGAGGGGATGGCGAAGCGCAGGGCGCGGCCGAGGAACCCCGGGACGTAACGGCGCTGGTTGGGGGCCAGGGCCAGGAAGAACGTGGGCAGCCCGATCATCAGGAAGTCCACGGTGGAGGCCTGCCGCGGCAGCAGCGGGTACTGCCAGGCCAGCAGCGAGAACACCACGCCGAACAGCACGGCGTAGGCGGTCTTGGTCAGGTACAGGTGGGCCAGTTGCTCGATGTTGGCGATCACCTGACGCCCCTCGGCCAGCACGGCCGGCAACCGGGAGAAACGGCTGTCCAGCAGCACCAGGCGGGACACGGCCTTGGTGGCCGGGGCGCCGTTGCCCATGGCGATGCCCAGGTCCGCGGACTTCAGGGCCAGGGCGTCATTGATGCCGTCCCCGGTCATCGCCACCACGTGCCCGGCGTCCTGCAGGGCCTTGACCATGCCCTTCTTCTGGTCGGGGGTGACCCGGCCGAACACGGAGTGGGTGTCCAGGACCTCCCGTCGTCGATCGTCGTCCTCGGGCAGGTGCCGGGCGTCGTAACCGTCCCCGTGCAGCGTCATCCCGACCTCGCGCGCGACCGCGGCCACGGTGCGCGGGTTGTCCCCCGAGATGATCTTCAGCTCCACGCCCTGGGCGCGGAAGTACTCGAGGGTCTCGTGGGCGTCGTCGCGGACCTTCTCCCGGAAGGTCAGCAACGCCACCGGGACCAGCCCCCGGGGCAGTCGCTCACCGGTCCGGCGGCCGTTGCCGGTCCCGGTGGCGGGCCCGGTGTCGGTGGCGGGCCCGGGGCCCGGTCCCGACGTCGGCCCCCCGGTCCCGAACCACGCACCGGGCGCCACCGGAGTGTCCGACCGGCAGAGCAGCATGGTGCGCAGCCCCCGGTCCGTCGTCTCCTGGCAGAGGGCCTCGATCCGGTGGGTGTCCGTTCCCTCGGAGCAGTTCCCGTCGAGCAGTGCCTCCGGGGCGCCCAGGACCCACGCCCCGTGCGGGGCGGAACCGTGTCTCGGGGGGCGGGCGCCGCCCCCGGGACCGAAGGCGACGGCGGACCAGCGCCGGGCGGAGGAGAAGGGCACCTGCGCCGAGGGCGCCTCCTCGGGGACGTGCGGGAAGGCCTCGCGCAGGGCCAGGGCCGTGGGGTTGGCATTCACGTCGGCGCCGAACCAGGCCAGGACGCGGGCGCCGTCGTCGTGCACCTGGCGGGAGGCGGAGAGGTCGGTGACCCCGTCGAAGACGACGCGCCCCTCGGTGAGCGTGCCGGTCTTGTCCAGGCAGACGGTGTCCACCCGGGCCAGGATCTCCACCGCCGGCTGTTCCTGGATCAGGACCTGGTCCTGGGCCAGCTTCAGCGCGGCCACCGCGAAGGAGATCGTGGTCATCAGGGCCAGCCCCTGGGGGATCATCGAGGTGATCGCGGCGACGGAGGCCACGACCGCGGGCTCGATCGCGTTGTTCTGCACCGCGTACGTCCAGCCGCCGATCGCCTGGACCTGGCCGTTGAGGATGATCGCCACGATCGGCACCAGGGCGATGGTGAGCCACGTGGCGACCGTGTCCAGGGCCCCACGCAGCTCCGAGGGGATCTTGGAGAACGTGCGGGCCTCGATCGCGAGCTGCGAGGCGTGCGAGTCCGCGCCGACGGCCGAGACGCGGAACACCCCGTGCCCGGAGAGCACGGCCGAACCGGAGAGCACCACGTCCCCGGGCAGCTTGCCCACCGGATCGGACTCCCCGGTCAGCATGGACTCGTCGATGTCCAGGCCGTCCGCCCTCAGCATCACCCCGTCCGCCGGGACCTGGTCCCCGCGCCGCAGCACCACGGCGTCGTCCAGGACGATGTCCTCCAGTCGCACCTCCTGCCGCTCGCCGGAGCGCATGACGTGGGCGGCGTCCTGGTGCAGCAGGGCGATCTGGTCCAGCTTGCGCTTGGCCGAGTACTCCTGGACCACGCCGATGATCACGTTGGCCACGGCCGCGAGGCAGAACACCAGGTCGAACCAGCGGCCCAGCACGATGATCGCCACCGCGCAGGCGCCGATGGCCAGGTTGAACATCGTCAGGACGTGGACGCGCAGGATCTTCCAGATCGAGCGGGAGGTGTCCCGGGGCTGGCGGTTGGTCAGCCCCTTGCCGATCCGCTCCGCGACGGCGGACTCGTCCAGGCCGCGGGCGGCGAGGGCCTCGTCGTCCGGGCGGGCGATCGCCCCCAGTCCGCGCCGGCGCAGGTGGTGACGACGGCGCACGTCGGGGTGCTCCGCTCCACCGGCCACCGCGGCGGCAGGGGAGCCGACCCGAGGAGTCCGTGAGCCGGCGGGGGTGGCGGCGTGGGGGTCCGCGGGTGAGCCTGCGCCGGGGAGGTCCTGGATGGTGTCCTCCTCCGTGGCGGGTCCGCCGGTACCGGTGCTGGCCGGGTTGCTCACGCTGATTGTCTCCCTGGGTCGGGCGGCAGGCAATGGCCAGCCGGACGGGAGCCGACCTGCAGCGATGCCCTCCAATGTAGTGGCCGCGTGTCCCGCACGGGGTCAACCTGCGGGGTGAATCCGGGCCCGCTCCGGGTCATCCCGGAGACGGAGGCCGGACCGTCGGTGCCCCGTGGTGGCCCGGGCTGCCGTACAGTCGGCGTCATGAAGGCACCGGACCCCGCGGCCATCCTGCCGGGCCGGTTGCTGTCCAGGATGCGCTCGGACCTGGTCCACACCTTCTCCGGTGAACGTGACGCGGGAGTCCCGCAGTGGCAACTGGACCTCGAACAGGGTGATGACGCCGGGTACTTCGCCCACGACTCGGCAACCTGGGCGGTCCACGGGTCGATGTCCACCGTGGCGGCAGGCATCCGCGCCCTGCTGGTCCAGGCGCTGCACCCCGGTGCGCTCGCCGGGGTGGCCGAGCACTCGGACTACCGGGCCGACCCGCTGCAACGGCTCGCGGGGACCATCCGCTGGATCTTCTCCGTCACCTACGGTTCCACCGGCGCGGCCCGTCAGGCCTGCGCCGAGGTCCGCCGGCTGCACGTGCCGGTGCGGGGGCGGTATGAGGACGGGGCGGGGGAGGAACGGCGGTACTCCGCCAACGCCCCGCACCTGGCCGAATGGGTGCACCTGGCCTTCACGGACGCCTTCCTGGCCGCGCACGAGGACTTCATCGGCCCCGTGCCGACCGCCGGCGGGGCGGATGACTACGTCCGTGAGTGGTCCGTCGCCGGATCACTCATGGGCGTGCAGGACCCGCCGACCACCCGCCAGCAGCTCAAGGACCGGCTGCAGGCCTTCGACGACGCCGGCGAGCTGGCCGGCGGGGACCGGGTCACCGAGGTCCTCGGGTTCCTGCGGAACCCGCCGCTGCCCGGCCAGCTCGGCTGGGGCTACCGGGCGCTCTTCACCGCGGTCGTGGACACCCTGCCGGCCCGCTACCGGGACCTGCTCGGCCTGCGCGCCACACCGGTGTCGCGGCTGACCCGTGCCGGCGGCCGCGCCACCCTGGCCGTGGTGGGCGCGGCCCTGTCCGGGCCGGGCCCCTCGGAACAGGCGGCCCGGCGCCGGCTCATCCGGCTGGGTGTGCTTCCGGACGCGGACACCGGACGGTAGCGGACGAGCCGCGAGGCCCCGCCGTTGCCCGGGCAACCAGCCGTGCCCGGCGTCTCAGCACGACGTCCTGTCCGATCTCGTGCACGGCGGAGCGGGCACGACCGGGCCCCGTGACGGCTGCCTGGGCGGCGGTGCTCATGACCTCCCCGCCGACCGCTCGGTGGCGGGGGCCGGGTCCAGGGCGATGATGACCGACTTGGTCCGGGTGTACTCCGCCAGTTGCTCGGGCCCGTTCTCCCGGCCCCAGCCAGAGGCCTTGACGCCCCCGAACGGCATGGACGGGTCCAGCAGGCCCCAGGCGTTGACCCAGACGATCCCGGCCTCCAGCGCATCCGCCACCCGGTGGGCGCGCGAGATGTCCCCGGTCTGGATCCCGGCCGCGAGGCCGAAGTCCGTGCTGTTGGCCAGGTCGACGGCCTCCTGCTCCGTGTCGAACGGCTGGACCGTCAGCACCGGACCGAAGATCTCCTGCTGGACGGCGTCGGCCGCATTGTCGACGTCGGCCAGGACCGTCGGACGGTAGAAGAACCCGCCGTCGATCTCGGCTGCCTCTCCACCCACCACGACGCGCGCGCCGCTGGACCGGGCCTGATCCACGGCCTCGCGCACCTTCTCGAACTGGCGGCGGGTGGCCAGCGGGCCGATCACCGTGCCCGGGTCCCGCGGGTCACCGAAGGGCACGTGCGGGACAGCGCCCGCGAGGGCCTCGAGGACCTGGTCGTAGACCGGCCGCTCGACGAGGAGCCGCGGTCCACCCATGCAGAACTGGCCGGTGTTGAAGACGAAGGCCGAGATGGCGGTCTCCACCGCCTTGCCGAGGTCGGCATCGGCGAAGACGATGTTCGCCGCGTTGCCGCCCAGTTCGGCAGTGACGGGCCGCAGGCTGCGGCCGGCCAGCTCGGCGACGTGCGCCCCGACCTGGGTGGAACCGGTGAAGGCCACCTTGGCGACCCGGGGGTGCCCGTTGAGGGCGTCACCGATCGTCGAACCGTAACCGGTGACCACGTTGTAGACCCCGTCCGGGACGCCCGCCTCGGTGAGCAGCTCAGCCATCAGCAGCGCCGAGAAGGGGGTCTCCTCCGCCGGCTTGTGGACCACCGTGTTCCCCGCGGCCAGGGCGACGGCGATCTTGGAGGTGGACAGGATCAGCGGGAAGTTGAACGGCGTGGTGGCCGCGATGACCCCGAGGGGCTCCCGCTGGGTGTAGGCGTGGGCCGGCAGAGGGGTGCGGCGGACCGCCCCGTCCAGGTGCTGGGCTAACGAGGCGGCGTACTCGTAGGTGTCGGCCGCCGTGGTGACGTCCACGGCACGGGCGAGGCTGATGGGCTTGCCGACGTCCAGGCTCTCCACCCGGGCGATCTCGTCGGCCCGCTCCCGGATCAGGTCGGCCACCCGCATCAGCACGCGCGAGCGCTCCCTGCCGGGGAGCCTGGACCACCGGCCGTCGACGAAGGCGCGGTGGGCGGCCTCCACGGCCGCGTCGACGTCGGACGGGCTGCCGTCCGGGATCGACCCGATGGCCTCGCCGGTGGCCGGGTCCAGGACCTCGATCCGGCCGGATCCGGACGTCGCGGCGGCCCAGCCGCCATCGATGTAGTGCCGCGCGTGGCGCAGTGCCTCGGGCAGGTCCGGGCCGGCCTGCACGTCCTGCGGTGCCTCGGTCGTCATGGGTCAGTCCTCCTGGGGGTGGGGGGCAGGGATCACAGGTGGGGGCGGGACGGCCGGTGTCCGGCATCGCGGTGGCGAGCGCCCCGGATGCCGCGCGTGCCCGGTCTCACAGGCCCGGAGTCTACCCAGCATGTGTCCGCGCTCACAGGGGTACCGTGAAGCCATGGGACACACCAATGACCCGGCGACCATCCGCCGGCTGCTGACCGACCGGGGAGCCCGCTGGGCCGTCGTCGGACTCACGCCCAACCCGCGCCGGGCCGCCGTCGGGGTCTCGAGATTCCTGCGGGACGAGCTGGGCATGGAGATCATCCCGGTGAACCTCGGGGCCCAGGAGGTGCACGGGGAGACCGGGTACCGCACCCTGGCGGATGTGCCCGGGACCATCGACGTGGTGGACTGCTTCGTCAACTCCCACAAGGTCGGGGCGATCGTGGACCAGGCGATCGAGGTCGGCGCACGTGCCGTGTGGCTGCAGCTCGGGGTCATCGACGAGTTGGCGGCGGAGCGCGCGGCGGCCGCCGGGCTGGACGTGGTCATGGACACCTGCCCGGTCATCGAGGTGCGGGCCACCCCCTCGCTGCGTGGCGACTGACCTCCCCGGGCCGCCGCTAGGGTGGGGCCATGATCTTCATCGTCGTGAAATTCCAGGTCAAGCCCGAGCACGTGGACGGTTTCATGGATCGCGTCCGTGACTACACGCGGGCCACGCGTGCCGAGGAGGGCAACCTGTGGTTCGAGTGGTCCCGCAGCGTGGAGGACCCACACGAGTTCGTCCTCGTCGAGGCGTTCAAGGACGGCGCCGGGGAGGCGCACGTGTCCTCGGAGCACTTCACGGCGGGCCTGGAGGCGATGCGCCCCGTGCTGGCCGCCACCCCGAGGATCCTCAGCCGCCAGGTCGAGGGTGAGGGCTGGGACCGGATGGGCGAGCTGCAGGTCGACTGAGCGGACGGTGCACCCTGCAACGTGCGGGCAGGGACGGTCGCCCGTCCCTGCCCTCAGTTCGTGCTGTGATCAGGCGTTGGCCGCCTTCGGGGCGCCGATCCCCGGATCGACCTGGTGTGGTCCGCTGGCGCTGGGCCGCACGTCGAAGTCGAAGATCGCGGTCGGGATGTAGACGGTGGAGCACGAGTTCGGGATGTCCACCACTCCGGAGAGCCGGCCCTCGATCGGGGCCGCACCCAGCAGCAGGTACGCCTGCTCGGGGGAGTAGCCGAACTTCACCAGGTAGTCGATCGCGTGCAGGCAGGCGCGCTGGTAGGACAGGTGCGAGTCCAGGTAACGCTGCTCGCCGTCCAGCGTCACCGAGGTCCCGGAGAACGCGATCCACTCACTGAACCGGGGATCCACCCGGCCCGGCATGAAGATGGCGTTCTCCTTGACCCCGTAGGTCTCCATGCCGCCCTTGATGAGGTCGACGTGCAGGTCCATGAACCCGCCCATCTCGATCGCGCCGCAGAACGTGATCTCCCCGTCGCCCTGGGAGAAGTGCAGATCGCCCATGGACAGGTTGGCGCCGTCCACGAACACCGGGTAGAACACCCGGGTGCCCTTGGACAGGTTCTTGATGTCCTGGTTGCCGCCGTTCTCGCGCGGTGGTGCCGTCCGGGCGGCCTCCGAGCCGACGCGCTGCCACTCGCCCCGGTCCAGCCCGCCGAGCACGGCGTGCTCGGCCTCGGGCGGCAGGGCGAGCGGGGGCACGCGGTTCGGGTCGGTGGCGATCAGGTCGCCCTCGCGCTTGTTCCACTTGGCCAGCAGCTCGGCCGAGGGCGCCGTGCCCATGAGGCCGGGGTGGATGAGGCCCTCGAAGCGGACCTCCGGGACGTGCCGGGAGGTGGCGATCTGGCCGTTGAAGTCCCAGATGGCCTTGTAGGCGTCCGGGAACTGGTCGGTCAGGAACCCACCGCCGTTGTTCCGGGAGAAGATGCCGGTGTACCCCCAGCCCTGGCCGGCCAGCGGGCCGCTGTCCTCCTGGGGGATCGGGCCGACGTCGAGGATGTCCACGATCAGCAGGTCGCCGGGCTGGGCTCCCTCGACGGCGAAGGGGCCCGAGAGCTTGTGCACGGTGAGCAGCGGCGCGTTGAGGATGTCCTCGGCGGAGTCGTCGTTGACGATGGCGCCGTCGAACCACTCGCGGCAGTCGACCCGGAAGGTGTCACCCGGCTTGACGGTGGCGACCGGGGGGATCTCCGGGTGCCAGCGGTTGTGGCCGAGCTTCTCCTGGTCCTCGAAGGACTTGGCCGAGTCGAGGGGAAAGATGTTGTCGGGCATGGTGACGGATCCTTTGCTGTGGGAACGAGAACGGTAACGAGAGTGGGAAGGGAGAGCGGGGGAGGGTGGCGCCGGCGTGACGCGTCGAGGAGGGGCGCGGCGCGCGGGTCGGCGGGCGCCGGGCGCCGGTACCGCTGCACTGGGGTCAGGGTCAGGGCCGGGGCAGCTTCCGGTGCAGGGGATTGCCGGTGTACCGGGGGCCCTCGCGCGGTTTGCGGCCGGCCGCGGGCAGTGCCGTGACCACCTCTGGTTCGGCCGCGCTGCGTTGGGACGACTCGATGAGCCGGTAGGCGGCGGAACCGGCCCGGGAGAGCCGCACGGAGGTGATGCGCCGGGCCGCGGGAGCCCCGCAGTCCGGGCAGTCCACCGCATCGGGCACGGAGGTCATGCTGTAGGACGCTTCCAGGACGGTGCCCTCCGGGCAGCGGAACTCATACAGCGGCACGGCGCCTCCCCCCGTCCCGCGGGTCACTGTCCGCCGGGCCGCGCAGGGTGTGGTCCGGTCCGGTGTCCTGCAGCTCGGGGGGCGTCCTGAGCGGACCGCGCCGGCCGAGCAGGAACGACAGGACCAGGGCGACGACGCCGGCCACGGCCAGGATCGTGGCCCACGTCCACGTGCTGCGGTACTCGCCCATGAGCAGCAGTACGGCGGGGATGGTGGCCGTGAGGTGCGCGATGATGGCCGTGAACCACCCGGTGGCCGCGGTGAGGGACTCCCGCCGGAGTCCCAGCAGCAGGAAGAACATGAGCCAGAGCACGGCCCAGAGGAGCCAGATGACCCCGAAGACGGGGTCTGCCACGACGGTGAACTGGAGGATGCCCATCACCACGGCGATGGCGGCCACGAACAGGGAGAACCACCCCACGCCCTCGCCGTCGAGACCGAAGGTGAGGTTGAGGCCGACGTAGAGGTAGGTGAAGCCGAAGAGGTAGAGACCGGAGGCGGCGAGGATGGCCGCGGGGTCACCCTCGGCCTGGACGAGCAGGATGGTGGGAAACACCACCTGCATGATGCCGACGAAGAAGTTCATGGGGGCGGCGGCCTTGCCGGGGACGAGCCCCAGCAGCATCAGGCCGTTGATGAACAACACCGCCCCCACGTACAGCAGACCAACACTGCCCATGGAGCGCTCCTGGGAGACGAGCAGGCCCGGCCGGGCGGCGGGGTGAAGCGGAGACGCCGCAGCCCTCGGACCGTGCGAGGGGATGTGATGCACGCCACGTTAGGCACGGCGCAACGGTTGCGACAATGGTCGGTCGTCGGTCGTCGGTCGTCGGTCGTCGGTCGCCGGTCGCCGCCCCTGGCCCGGCTGGGGCCGTGCCCTAGGCCTCGTAGCGGGAACGCATGCAGGCGAAGACGCCGAAGAGCATCAGCCCGACGCCGATGCAGGCCAGGAGCACGGGGCCCAGCGGCTGGTCCAGCAGGGCCTTGAGGGCGCCGTCCATCCCGGTCGCGTCCTCGGGGTCCCGCTGGAGCGTGGCGACCACGAACAGCAGCCCCACCAGGGCGAGCACGATGCCCTTGGCGACGTACCCGATGGTGCCCGTCACGCGGATCGCGCGGGAGACCTCACGCCGGCTCGAGGAGCGCAGGTCCTTCATGAACCGCTGGGTCACCCCCGAGTACACGTGGTATCCGCCGATGCCGATGATGACCAGTCCGGCCACGACCAGCAGCACGGCACCGACCGGATGGGACATGAGCGCGGCCGAAGCCGAGCTGGTGGACTCCCCGGAGTCCTGTCGCCCGCCGAGCGCCGCGACGGTGAACATCACCCCGATCGCCACGTAGACGACGGCCTTGCCCGCGTCCTTGACCCCGTCGAGGGCGGAGCGGCGGTCCCAGATCGCCTCACTGAGGTACCACAGGCCCAGCAGGACACAGCCGGCGGCGCACAGCCAGACCAGGCCGACGCCCAGCGGGCTGGTGGTCAGCAGCTGGATCGCGCCGGACTGGTCCGCGTCCTGGGGTGCCGACCCGAAGGCCAGGCTCCAGGCGATCAGGCCGATGAGGATGTGCAGGATCCCGTTCGCGACATGGCCGACACGGGCGGCCTTCCGGAACCAGGGATGGCGGGTGACCTCCTCGGCGCGGTCCGAGGCCTCGTCGAGGGCCTGGGCGGCCCCGGTCGGCGCATGCTTCCGCATCGTCCGTCGCACGCGGTCGGCAGGGCGGGAGGCGGACGCGGACTCGGGGGTCATGGGTACAGGGTAGACCCGTGGCTTCCGGGGGACCACGGCGGCCGGCTCGACGGCGGCCCCCGGTCAGGGCCGCCCGTTGACGACCCCCCGGGGGCTGTCAGACTGGGGCCATGGTCATCCAGCACATCGCGTTCCGGCAGGACTGGCACCAGGCCCAGCGGACCGGGACCTATGACCGGTCCACCCGCGGCGCCTCGATCGAGGAGGTCGGTTTCCTGCATGCCAGCGACGGGCCGGAACAGGTCCGAGCGGTGCTCACGCGCTTCTACGCGGACGTGGGCGAACCCCTGGTGGTGCTGACACTGGACGAGGCGGCCCTGGCCGCGGCGGGGTTGAGCGTGGTCAGGGAGCCCGGTGACCCCGCCGACCCGGACTCCGAACGCTTCCCCCACGTCTACGGCGGACCGCTGCCGGTGGCCGCGGTGTCCCGCGTCGACCCGGTCGTCAGGTCGGAGCACGGCCTCGGCCCGGCCGCCGCGGACGGTTCCGGAGAGGCCGTCGCCGGTGCGGACGACGATGCGCTCCACCTGTCCCGTGCCATCGCCCTGGCCACCGCGAACGCGGCCACGGACGGGGGCCCGTTCGGGGCGCTGGTGGTGACCGCGGACGGTCGCGCCTTCGAGGGTGCCAACCGGGTCACGGCCACCAACGACCCCACGGCCCACGCCGAGGTCACGGCGATCCGCGCGGCCTGCAGCGGGCTGGACACCTTCGACCTCTCGGGGGCGGTGCTGTACGCCAGCTGCGAGCCGTGCCCGATGTGCCTGGGCGCGGCGCTCTGGGCGCGGGTGGACCGGGTGGTCTATGCCGCCGACCGTCACGATGCCGCCGCCGCGGGCTTCGACGACGCGGCCTTCTACGACTATCTCGAGTCCCCGGACAGGGACGGGCTGATGCCGCTGGTGCACCGGGCCGTCCCGGGCTCCACCGCGCCGTTCGAGGCATGGCAGGAGAACGCCGACCGTACCGAGTACTGAGGCACCCACCGGGGACGTGCCCGGGTGCCCGGAACGCATCAGGTGCTGGATTCGTCGCCCTCCCCGCGCGGGGAAAGCGACGGATCCAGCACCTGATGGTCATCGCGCGGGCCGGCCGCGCTGCCTGGGTGGGTCCGCTGGGTCAGCCGAAGTACTCGGGCAGCGTGGCGGCCCAGCGCTCGCGCAGTTCCTCGAGGGGCAGCACGAACTGGTCCTGCACCTCGAGTGCCCCGGAGGCGGCGTCCACCACGCCGATCCGCGCCACCGGGAAGCCGCGGGCCGTGGTCATGTCCTTGAACCGGACCTCCTCGGTCCGCGGCACGGCCACGATCGCGCGGGACTGCGACTCCGAGAACAGGGCGGTGAAGGCGTCCACGCCGTCGCGCTGCATGACCTCGTCCAGGGACACCCGGGCGCCGACGCCGAAGCGCAGCACCATCTCGGACAGCGCGGCGGCCAGCCCACCCTCGGAGAGGTCGTGGGCGGCGTCGATCATCCCGTCCCGGGAGGCGTTGATCAGCAGCTCGCCGAGCAGCTTCTCGGTGGCCAGGTCCACCTGCGGGGGCACGCCGCCGAGGTGATCGCGCAGCCGGGCGAACTCGGAGCCGTCCAGCTCGTCGCGCGTGACGCCCATCAGGTACACGGCCTGGCCGTCGGCGTCACGGTGGAATCCGGACGGGGTGCGGCGGGAGACGTCGTCGAACTGACCCAGGGTGGCCACCACCGGGGTGGGGTGGATGGGCGTGGAACCGGTCTGGTTGTACAGGGAGACGTTGCCGCCGGTGACGGGCACGCCCATCTGCTGACAGGCGTCCGCCAGGCCGCGGATGGCCTCGGCGAACTGCCACATCACCTCGGGGTCCTCGGGGGAGCCGAAGTTGAGGCAGTCCGAGACGGCCTTGGGCACCGCACCGGCCGTGGCCACGTTGCGGTAGGACTCCGCCAGGGCCAGCTGCGCACCGGCGTACGGGTCCAGGTAGGTGTACCGGGAGTTGCAGTCGGTGGAGACGGCAACGCCCATCCCGGTCTCCTCGTCCACCCGGACCACGCCGGCGTCGTCCGGGGCGGCCATGGCGGTGTTGCCCTGCACGAAGTGGTCGTACTGCCTCGTCACCCACGAGACGTCGGCGAGGTTCGGCGAGGACATCAGCTCCAGCACCGCGGCGCGCAGCTCGTCACCGGTGCCCGGCAGCGCGGGGACGCGACCGGCGTCGACGGCCGAGCGGAAGGTGTCCGCCACGAGCGCGTCCTGGTAGGACGGACGGTGGTAGGGCCGGTCGTAGACCGGGCCGTCGTGGGCCACGGTGCGGGGGTCGACGTCGACGATCACCTCGCCGTTCCAGGTGATGGTCAGGCGGTTGTCGTCGGTGACCTCGCCCAGCCAGGAGTACTCCACGTCCCACTTGGCCATGACGGCCTCGAACGCCTCGACGTTCCCGGGCGTCACCACGGCCATCATCCGTTCCTGGGACTCGGACATGAGGATCTCGCCCGGGGTCAGGGTGGGGTCGCGCAGCAGTACGGAGGTCAGCTCCACGTTCATGCCGCCCTCGCCGTTGGAGGCCAGCTCGGAGGTGGCGCAGGAGATGCCGGCGGCACCGAGGTCCTGGATGCCCTCCACGAGCGAGTCCTTGAACAGCTCGAGGCAGCACTCGATGAGTACCTTCTCCGCGAACGGGTCGCCCACCTGGACGGCGGGGCGCTTGGAGGGCTTGGCGTCGTCGAAGGACTCGGAGGCCAGTACGGAGGCGCCGCCGATGCCGTCGCCGCCGGTCCAAGCGCCGAACAGGACCACCTTGTTGCCCACGCCCGAGGCGTTGGCCAGGCGCAGGTCCTCGTGGCGCAGCACCCCCACGGCCAGGGCGTTGACCAGCGGGTTGCCCTGGTAGATCGGGTCGAACACCATCTCGCCGCCGATGTTCGGCAGGCCCAGGGAGTTGCCGTAGCTGCCGATCCCCGCCACGGCCCCGTGCATGACGCGAGCGGTGTCCGGGTGGTCGATCGCGCCGAAGCGCAGCGGGTCCATCACGGCCACCGGGCGCGCGCCCATGGAGATGATGTCCCGGACGATGCCGCCGATGCCGGTGGCGGCTCCCTGGAAGGGCTCCACGTAGGAGGGCGAGTTGTGGGACTCGATCTTGAAGGTCACGGCCCAGCCGTCCCCGAGGTCGGTCACGCCGGCGTTCTCGCCGATCCCGACCATCAGGTCCTTCTTCATCTCCTCGGTGACCTTCTCGCCGAACTGGCGCAGGTGGGCCTTGGAGGACTTGTAGGAGCAGTGCTCGGACCACATCACCGAGTACATGGCCAGTTCGGCCGCGGTGGGGCGGCGGTCGAGGATCCTCACGATCTCCTCGAACTCGTTCTGCTTCAACCCCAGCTCGGCCCAGGGCAGCTCGGTGTCCGGGGTCTGCGCGGCGTGCTCGACGGTGTCGATGTTGTAGGTCGCGGTGGCCTGTCGGCTCGTCTGGTCAGTCACTTCGTCTCTCCTGCGATCGAGGCCAGCACCGAGGTGAAGACCCCCAGTCCGTCCGTGCCCATGCGCATGCCGTGGTCCGAGTCGGGGCCGAACCCGGCCTCCACCGCGTGCTCGGGGTGCGGCATGAGTCCCACCACGTTGCCGGCGGCGTTGGAGATGCCGGCGATGTCCCGGCGCGAGCCGTTCGGGTTCCAGCCGACGTAGCGGAACACCACGCGGCCCTCCCCCTCGAGCTCGTCGAGGGTGTGTTCGTCGGCCACGTACTGGCCGTCCTGGTTCTTCAGCGGCACGGTGATCTCCTCACCGGTGCCGAAGTCCCTGGTCCAGGCCGTGGCGTTGTTCTCCACGCGCAGCGCCTGGTCGCGGCAGATGAACTTCAGGTGGTCGTTCTTGATCATCGACCCGGGCAGCAGGTGCGCCTCGGTGAGGATCTGGAAGCCGTTGCAGATGCCCAGCACGGGCAGTCCGCTCCCGGACCCGTCCCGTCCGCCGGCGGCGGCGATGATCGCGTCCATCAGCGGGGCGAAGCGGGAGATCGCCCCGGCGCGCAGGTAGTCGCCGTAGGAGAAACCGCCGGGGATGATGACCGCGTCGAGCGAGGACAGGGCCGCGCCGCCGTCGGTCTCGGCGTGCCACAGGGCGACCGGCTCGCCGCCGGCCAGGCGCACCGCGCGGGCCGCGTCCCGGTCGTCGAGCGTTCCGGGGAAGGTCACGACGCCGACACGCGCCCCGGTGAGGACGGGTCCGGCCGTGGAGAAGTCTCCGATGAGGGGCAGGTCCGTGCTCATCAGGCCGTCGGCCCCTCGGCCGGGTGGCCCGCGGCGTCGGGCAGGACCTCGACGTTCACGATGTCCTCGATCACCGGGTTGGACAGCAACTGCTCGGCGGCCTCGCGGGCGTGGGCCAGGACCTCGTCGGTGACCTCGCCGTCCACGGTGAGCTCGAAGCGCTTGCCCTGGCGGACCGCGGCGAAGCCGGTGAATCCCAGTCGGGGGAGGGCGCCTGCGATGGCCTTGCCCTGCGGGTCAAGGATCTCGGGCTTGGGCATGACGTCGACGACGATCGTGGGCATGGGGGAGTTCTCCAAGGGTTCAGCGGGAGGGCTTGCCCCATTCTAGTCCGGCTCGCCGCGGGCTGCCCCCGCGGGAACGAAGGGTGACGTGACCCGGCAGCCCCGCCACCGTCCCCCGCCGGGGTCCCGCTGTTCCGGCCGGCCGGGGCCCCGGCCTACGCTGGGCCCATGGGGCAGAGCAGGGACCGCGGACGAGACCGCGCAGAAGCACGGATGACCGGGGCCGACGGGGTATCGGTGCTGCCGGCCGCCATGGCCGCCGCACTGGTGGCCGCGGGGATCGCGATCACCTGGTCGGTGCGCAGGTCCCGGGCGACGGTGCGGCAGCTGGCCACGAAGGCCGCGGAGCAGCCGGGCGCCGCGGCGGGGACGGGACGCCGGGCCGCCGGTTCCGGCGCCACCGGCCCCTCGGGGCAGGTGGCGGTCCGGGCCACCGTGGATGACGATGGCCGCTGACACCCAGGAGCTGGCAGCGCGCCGCTGCCCCTGCGGCACCGGAGAGCTCTACGGGTCCTGCTGCGGCCGCTTCCACGCACGGTTCGCCGCGCACGGCATCCTGTCGGCGCCCACGGCGGAGGCCCTGATGCGCTCGCGCTACTCGGCGTTCGCGCTGGCCTCCGAGGGCGAGTTCCCCGAGGCCGAGCGGTACCTGCTGGCGAGCTGGGCGCCGGAGACCCGGCCGGCGTCGCTGGCGCTCGACGCCCCCGGGGCGGGACCGGACGAGGACCTGGACTGGCTTCGCCTCGACGTCGAGGAGACCTCCGGTGGCGGGCCGTTCGACCATGCGGGCACGGTGCGTTTCACGGCGCACTTCCGGACCCCCGCGGGCCGGCGGACCCAGCAGGAGACGTCCCGGTTCGTGCGCCGCGAGGGCACCTGGCTCTACTACGACGGCGACGTCAGCTGACCCTCCGGCCCCTGCGGGGTGGCCGGGAGGGCGTCGCTCAGCCGTAGATGCCGATGACCCCGAAGGCCACGCCCGAGGCCAGCATGGCCAGTGAGACGATGCAGGCCCGCCAGAGGACCTTCTTGTGGTGGTCGCCCAGGTCCACCTTGGCCATGGAGACCAGCAGCAGGATCGCGGGGACCAGGGGGGACTGCATGTGCACGGGCTGCCCGGTGACGGAGGCCCGGGCCATGTCCACGGCGGGGATCCCGTAGTGCGCACCGGTCTCGGCCAGTACCGGCAGGATGCCGAAGTAGAAGGCGTCGTTGCTCATGAAGAACGTGGCGGGGATGGAGATCAGCCCGGTGAGCACCGCGAGGATCGGTCCCATCGAGTCCGGGATGACGTCCACGAGCCACTGGGACATGGCCTCCACCATGCCGGTGCCGGAGAGCACGCCGGTTAGCACGGCGGCGGCGAACACCATGGACACCACGGCCACGATCGAGGAGGAGTGGTTGCCCAGCACCTCGGCCTGCTTCCTGACGTTCGGGAAGTTCACCAGCAGGGCGACGGCGGTGCCGATCATGAACAGGTAGGCCAGGGGCACGATGTCCGCCACCAGCAGCACCATGATGGCCACGGTCAGCACGAGGTTGAACACGAACAGCCGCGGTCGCAGGGTCTCGCGCTCCGGGTCCAGCGCGGTCCCGGACATGTCCGGGCCGGTCTCGGTCACGGTGCGTTCCAGGAGCCCGACGCCGGACGGCGCGCGGGAGGTGCCCGGCGTCCCGGCGGGTGCCCCCGCCGGGACGAGCTGGCCGCCGGGTCCACCGGTCGAGGTCCCGGCGGGGACACCGGGGCCGGACCAGCGCTCGGGGTCGTCACGGCGCAGGCGGCGCCGCTCGGACAGGCCCAGCAGCCAGGAGAAGGCGAAGACCACGGCCAGGCCCACCAGCAGCGAGGGGATCATGGGGACGAAGATCTCGGCTGCGTCCACGTTCAGGGCCGCCGCCGCGCGCACGGTGGGTCCGCCCCAGGGAACGATGTTCAGGGTGCCGTTGGTCAGCCCGGCCACGCAGGTCAGCACCACCGGGCTCAGGCCCAGCCGGTGGTAGACGGGCAGCAGGGCGGCGGTGACGACGATGAACGTGGTGGAACCGTCCCCGTCCAGGGAGATGACGGCCGTCAGCAGGGCGGTGCCCATGACCACCTTGGCGGGGTCGTGGCCCACCACGCGCACGATCCAGTTCACCAACCGGTCGAACAGGCCGACGTCGATCATGATGCCGAAGTAGGCGATGGCGAACATCAGCAGGGCGGCCGTGGGGGCCATCTGGCCGATGGCCTCGAGGACCATGTCCCCCAGTCCGAGGCCGGCGCCGGTGAACAGGCCGAAGATGGTGGGGACGAGAATCAGCGCCAGCAGGGGCGTCATCCGCTTCGTCATGATGAGGACCATGAACGTGGCCACCATCGCGAAGCCCAGCAGGACGAGCATGGGAACTCCTGGTTCGGGGAGGGCCGGCGGACGCCGGCGGGTGTGACGGGCGACACGGGGCCGCGATTCGCAGTCACCCTACGGTGACGCAGCGCACGGAACGCCCTTCTGCTCGCTAACGGGGAATCAACCCATTCCACGCATTGCGCTCATTGTGCTCATGCGCCGTGGATGCCGGGGGCAGTGGGGAGGGGCCGGTCCCGGCGCGGCCGCCGGGTCATACAGTGGGGGCGTGAGCACCACGCGTGAGTCCCGCCGTCCCCGCGGATCCTTCTCCGGGCGGATGACGGCGCTCCTGTTCGCCGCCGTGGCCGGCACGCTGGTCATCTGCCTGCTGGCCATCGGCTGGCTCACGACCCGGCGCGTCCACGACCAGGCGCAGCAGGAGGCCCTGGGGATCGCCCGCACGGTGGCCTCCATCCCGGAGGTGCGCGAGCTCGTGGCCGAGCAGGCGGACGAGGACGCCCTGGACACCCGCGCGCTCGCCGCCGGCCCGCTGCAGTCCTCCCTCGAGGAGATCCGCCAGCGCACCGGGGCCCTGTTTGTGATCGCCACCGAGGACCGGGGGCTGCGCTTGGCCCATCCCAATCCGGACCTGATCGGCCAGCGGGTCAGCACGGACCCGGTGGCGCTGTCCGGGGTCGAGGACACGTCCACCGAGCGCGGCACCCTCGGCGAGTCCCTGCGCGCCAAGGTCCCCGTCTGGTCCCCGGACGGCTCCCGCGTGACGGGAGAGATCAGCGTCGGGGTGTCCGTGGCCGCCGTGGCGGGTGACGTCCGCCAGGCCGCCGCGTCCGTGGTCGTCGTGGGGCTGGGCGGCCTGGTGCTGGCCGCGGTGTCCTCCGTCTCCCTGCAGCGTCGCCTGCGCCGGCTCACCCTCGGGCTGGAGCCCGAGGAGATCGCCGCCTCGGCACGGGACCAGGCAGCCGTCCTCTACGGGGTGCAGGACGGGGTGATCGGCGTCAGTCCCGAGGGCGTCATCACCGTCCGCAACAAGGCCGCGCGGCTCCTCCTGGGCCTGCCGCACCGCACCGACCGGGACGACGTGGTGGGCCGGCGCTACGACGAGGCCGGACTGCCGCCGGCGCTGACGGGAGCCGTCGCCACCGCCCTGGACCCCGCCATCCCGTCCACCGGGTTGCGTCTGTCGGTGGGTGAGTCCTCCATGATCGCCTCCGTGGTCCCGGTGCGGCGAGGTGATGTCGACCTGGGGGCGGTGGTGATGCTGCGGGACACGACGGCCGTGGAGGCCCTCGGCAGCCGGCTCGACGCCGTCGAGACCATGGCCTCCGCCCTGCGGGCGCAACGGCATGAGTTCGCCAACCGTCTGCACGCCCTCTCCGGCCTGCTGTCCGCGGGCCATCTCGAGGAGGCACGGGAGTTCCTGCAGCAGGTCATCGACTCCGGCCCGGTCCGTGACCCCGTGCCCGGGATCGAGGCGGTGCAGGACACCTTCCTGCGGGCCTTCCTCGGGGCCAAGGGCGTGCAGGCCCACGAACTCGGGGTGGAGATCCGGGTCGGGGATGAGACCTCGTTCTGGCAGACCGTGGTCGATCCGCAGGACGCCACGGCGGTGCTCGGCAACCTCCTGGACAATGCCGTCCGCGCCGCGCTGGAACGCCAGGCCCCGGGTGGGGACCCGCCCACCGGGCAAGCTGTGGAGGCCCCCGGGCGTCCCTGGGTCGAGGTCGACCTGCTGGGTGACGGCGACACCCTGCACCTGGCCGTCGCGGACTCCGGCGGCGGGGTGCCCGCGGGGCTGGACATCTTCGCCGCCGGGACCACCACCCGGGAGGCCGGGGAGCACGAGGCCCACGGCCACGGGATGGGACTGTCCCTGGCGCGCAGGCTGGCACGCCAGCGCGGAGGGGATGTGTGGTTGGCTGAACCCGGCACCACGGACGGCGCCGGGGCCCTGTTCTGCGCCCGGCTCCCGGGGGTGCTGGCGGTCTCCGAACCGTCACCGGGACGGGCGACGCCGAAGGAGGCTCAGCGATGACGGGACTGCAGGACCGCGGAGGCGATTTCCGGGTGCTGGTGGTGGACGACGACTTCCGGGTCGCCTCCCTGCACGCCGGTTATGTGGACGCGGTGCCCGGCTTCACGGCCCTGCCGCCGGTGAACGACGCCCGGATGGTGGTCCGGACGGTCGCGGACACCACGCCTGACCTGGTGCTGCTGGACCTCTACCTGCCCCACGTCTCCGGGCTGGACCTGCTCACGGCGCTGGACGTGGACGCCTTCGTCCTCAGCGCCTCCGGCGAGGGGGAATCCGTCCGGACGGCCCTGCGCCGCGGCGCGCTCGCCTACCTGGTCAAGCCGTTCGAGGAGAAGGCGCTCGCGGACCGGCTGCGGGCCTACGCCCGGTATCGGCGGTTGCTGGCGGCCGGGACCCACGACCAGGTGGCGATCGACCGGGCACGCCGCGTCCTGCTGGCCGAGGCCGAACAGGCCCCGCCGTCGGCGGCCGCCACCACGGAGCAGTCGGTGCTGGAGACCGTCAACGGTGCCGTCGAGGACCTGACCGTGATGGAGGTGGCGGAGGCCGTCGGGATCTCCCGCGCCACGGCCCAGCGGTACCTCTCCCACCTGGCGCAGACGGGCCAGGTCAACCTGGGGCTGCGCTACGGTGCCCGGGGCCGGCCGGAGCACCGCTACGGCCCCCTGGACCCGATCGCCCGGGGCTGAACGGGCCTCACGGGCGATCGCCCGGGGCCCGGACGTCCTCCAGGGCGGTCAAGGCCTCCAGGAGCCGGCGGCGGAGGACGGTGGACTCCTCCGCGAATCCGCGCTGGTGCCGCACGTATTCCGCGCGGCCTGCCGGCGTCTCGATCCGGATCGGCTCCAGGCCCCAGTCGGCCAGGTCGTAGGGGGAGGCACGCATGTCCATGGTCCGGATCCGCCAGGCCAGCTCGAAGCAGTCGGCCACGAGGTCCGAACTGAGCACCGGCAGCAGCTTGTAGCTCCACTTGTAGAGGTCCATGTTCGCGTGCAGGCAGCCGGGCTGCTCCAGGTCGACCTGGGTGGCCCGGGTGGGCTGCAGCTCGTTCAACGGCGCGGCCTCGGGGGCGTAGAAGCGGAAGGCGTCGAAGTGCGTGCAGGAGATCCGGTTCCGCTCGACCACCTCGTTGGTCCCCTCGGCGCCCAGCCGCAGGGGGACCGTGGAGTGCCGCACTCCGTGGACCTCCGACCGATAGGCCATGGCCCACTCGTGCAGGCCGAAGCACGCGAGCCGGGCCGGCCGCCGCACGGTGGCCCCCAGGATCCGGTGGGCGAACTCGACCATCGACCCGCGCCGGTCGAGGAATGCCCCCACGTCGACCGTCCAGCCACCCGACGGCAGTCCGGGGCGTGGATCGATCCACCGGTAGAAGCGCCAGCCGCCTGAGGCGCCCGCGGGGGCCGCGCCGGGGGCCGCATCGGGGGCCTCCCCGCGATCGGGGTGCGGCGGAGGGCCCGGGGCGGGGCCGGCATCGGGCCGTGCGGCCTCTCCCGGGGTCCCGGCCCCGGGGCCTGCGGCCAGCACGACGCCGGCCCCCGGGTGCCAGCGTTCGAGGGCACCCGGGGTGAGCGAGTAGTAGGAGAAGAGGAAGTCGTGCACCGGGTGCCGGACCCCCGCCGAGTGCAGGTCCCTCAGGGGTGCGGTGTAGGCGCTGATGCGCTGCCGGTGGGACTCCGCACGGCTCCGCCACTGCTGCGGGGGCAGCACGGACAGGCCATCGAGGCGGGGAGGGGGCACCCGTCCAGAGTAGTCGCTGGAGGGGTGCGCCTGCGGGTCCGGAGAGGGCGGAAGGCGGGCCCGGACGGAACGAGAGGGGAGCCCGGACGGGACGGAAGGCGGGCCCGACAAGCGGCCATGACGCATCGTCCCCTGTAAAAGATGTGTTTCAAGCCTTCCGCCGGGCCCACGGACTCAGGTAATCTTCAGTCATCCCCATCCTGTGGTCGGCATCACTTCCACCGTCTCCACGTGCGCCCCGGGGCCCCGTGCCCGTCTCGCGGAGCAGGCGCATTCCCCGGCGACAGGACCAGCCGGGCATGATCGTGCCCGGTTCGCACCTTGGTGAGGAAGGCCAAGCCACATGTCAGAGAAATCCAGAGGCCGGCGCCGCTCGCTCACGGCCTTCGCGGCCGGACTGCCCCTCGTGGCCGGTTCGTTCCTGCTCCCCGGCGCCCAGGCCGCGCCCGATGCCGGCGGCCTCGACGCCGGTTCGGTGGACTCCGTGCTGCAGTCGGCGGTGCAGGAGTACAAGGACGGCAAGTACTTCGTCGTCCTCAAGGACGACCCCGCCCTGACCTACACGGGCGGTGAGGACGACCTCGCGCCGACGGCCGCCCCGAAGGGCGTCTTCAACCCGAACTCGGCCCACGTGCGCAAGTACGAGCAGTTCCTGGAGGGCAAGCAGGAGAAGGTCGCGGCGGCGGAGGACGTCGAGGTGGACCAGTCCTTCTCCGTGGCGCTGAACGCCTTCACGGCGGACCTCACCGCCGAGCAGGCCCTGGAGATCTCGCGTCACCCGGACGTGCTCGGCGTGGCCGAGAACACGCAGGCGGCCCCGGACTACTCATCCGTGGAGTTCCTCGACCTGCCGGGCCGGAAGGGCACCTGGAAGGACACCTACAGGGGCGTCAAGAACGCGGGCAAGGGCGTGGTGGTCGGCGTGATCGACACCGGTTACTTCCCGGACCAGGACATGCTGGCAGGCGATCCGGTCAAGGCGCTGCCGGGCCGGAAGAAGCCGAGGGTGGGGGAGCCGTACCTGACCGCCGACGGCGGGATCGCCATGCTCAAGTCCGACGGCACCACCTTCCGGGGTGAGTGCGAGCCCGGTCAGGACTTCACCGGACAGGAGTGCAACTCCAAGGTGCTCTCGGCGCGGTACTACTCGGAGGACTTCGAGCGCTTCGTCCCCATCGACAAGCGCGACCCCAACGAGCGGCTGTCCCCGATCGACATCAGCTCCCACGGCACCCACACCGCCACCACCGCGGCGGGCAACGACGGCGTGGACCAGGTGATGAACGGCGGCGACTACGGTGAGGGCTCCGGCGTGGCGCCCGAGGCCAAGGTGTCCGTCTACAAGATCTGCTGGGAGGACACCGACCCGGACACCGGTGGCTGCTACTCCTCCGCCTCCGTGCAGGCGATCGAGCAGGCCATCGTGGACAACGTGGACGTGCTGAACTACTCCATCTCCGGCAACAACACCTCGGTGGTGGACCCCGTGTCCCTGGCCTTCAAGTCCGCGGCGGCGGCGGGCATCTTCGTCTCCGCCTCCGCCGGCAACTCCGGACCCGCCGCCAACACGGTCAACCACTCCGCCCCGTGGCTGACCTCGGTGGCCGCCCAGACGTTCTCCAACGAGCTGACGGGCACCGTGGAGTTCGAGGACGGCACCAAGGTCCGCGGTGTCTCGTCCATGGTCGAGGGGGCCGGTCCGGCCGACGTCGTGCTCTCGAGCGAGATCGCCAAGGCCGGTGCCGCGGCCGAGGACGCGCGGCTCTGCGCCGTGGGCGCCCTGGACCCCGAGGCGGCCGCCGGCAAGATCGTGCTGTGCGATCGTGGCGTGACGGCTCGCGTGGACAAGTCCAAGGCCGTGGCCGAGGCCGGTGGCGTGGGCATGATCCTCGTCAACGTCGGCGGGGGCTCCGAGGATGCCGACCTGCACTCCGTCCCCACGGTGCACACCTCCGATGAGTCCGTCCGCCAGCTCGTGGCCACGACGGACCTCAAGGCCACCCTCGTCCCCGGTGACACCACCGGGCTGGAGGCCCAGCCGGTCCCGCAGATCGCCGGGTTCTCCTCGCGCGGTCCGTCCAACGCGGTCAACTCCGACCTGCTGAAGCCGGACATCGCCGCACCGGGCGTCAACGTCATCGCCGGTGTCTCCCCGCTGGACCCGAACTACAACGGCAACGAGTACGGCCTGATGTCCGGGACCTCCATGGCGGCCCCGAATCTGGCCGGCATGGCCGCGCTGATGTACGGGAAGCACCCGAGGTGGTCACCGATGGCCGTCAAGTCGGCCATGATGACCTCCACCCAGGACGTGTACAACGCTGACGGTTCCGCCAACCTGGACAACTTCGCCACCGGTGCCGGCTCCGCGGACCCCCAGGCGATGGCCGCCCCGGGCCTGGTCTACGACTCGAACGACCGGCACTGGAACAGGTTCCTGAACGGCAAGATCGCCGCCCGGGACGTCAACGTCCCGTCCTACGCCGTCTCCGACGTGGCCGGCTCGGCCACCGTGACCCGGACCCTGACGGCCACGGAGAACGGCCGTTGGTCCTTCTCCGCGGACGTCCCCGGGTTCACGGTGACCGCCTCCCCGGCGACGCTGAACCTCAAGAAGGGCAGGTCGGCCACGGTGAAGGTCACCTTCACCCGGGACGGTGCACCGGCGAACACCTGGCAGCACGGTTCCCTGACGTGGTCCGGCGGCAAGAGGCGCTCCCCGGACGTCACCTCCCCGGTGACGCTGCGGGCCGTGGACGTGGCCGCCGATCGGGCGATCGAGGGCACCGGGGCCGAGGGATCGGCTGAGGTCACGCTGACCGGTGGCATCACCGCCACCGTGGAGCCGACCGTCCTGGGCCTGGGCAAGTCCGCCGACGAGGTCTTCGCCAAGGTGCCGGGTCCGCTGAAGGGCGCCACCGACGCCTCGAACCAGCTGTCCGCGACCACGGTCGAACCGGGCACCACCACCGTCAGCTGGCACCTGCAGTCCGGTGACGAGGCCGCCGACTGGGACATGTTCGTGATCACCCCGGACAACCGGACCCTGCAGGTCGCCACCGCCTCCGCCTCTGAGCAGCTGACGCTGAGCGACCCGGCCCCGGGCACCTACTACGTGGTCTCGAACCTGTACTCGTCCCCGGACGTGGCAGCCACCCCCGCCACGCTGAGCACGGTGAAGACCCAGGGTGATGCCGGCAACCTGAGCCTCTCCGAGGACCAGGTGGCCCTGACCCAGGGTGAGGACACCACGGTGACCGCCTCCTGGGACGGGCTGACGGAAGGGACCTGGCACGGGCTCATCTCCTGGGTCCCGGGGACCGCCACCGCCGTCTCGGTGACCGTGGGCCCGGAGGGCAAGGCCGCGGTGACGGACTCGGCCGGCACCGTGCTGACCCCGGAGGACGTCGAGCAGGCACCGCTGACCGACCTCGTGAAGGAGCGGTGACCCGCCCCTGAACCGGTGAAGACGGCAGGGCCCCGGACCGATCGGTCCGGGGCCCTGCCGTGTCAGTCGTGCTCAGCGGCCGGTGCCGCCGTAGACCGTGGCCTCTTCGTCCGCGTCGAGGTTGAAGGCCTGGTGGACGGCCCGCACGGCCGTGTCCAGCATGTCCTCGCGGGTGATGATCGAGATGCGGATCTCCGAGGTGGAGATCATGTCGATGTTCACCCCGGCCTGGTGCAGGGCCTCGAAGAACCGGGCGGAGACGCCGGGATTCGAGCGCATGCCGCCGCCCACGAGGGAGAGCTTGCCGATGTGCGGGTTCAGCAGGATGTCCTCGAAGCCGATCTCGTCCTGGGCCGCGCGCAGGGCCTCGGTGGCCTGCTTGCCCTCGGTGATCGGCAGGGTGAAGGAGATGTCCGAACGTCCGGTCTCCACCCGCGGGACGTTCTGGACGATCATGTCGATGTTCACGTTGGCGGAGGCGATCACGTTGAAGACCTCCGCGGCCTTGCCCGGGACGTCCGGGACGCCGTAGACGGTGATCTTGCCCTCGGACCGGTCGTGGGCGACGCCGGAGACGATCGGCTGTTCCATGGGTTCGCCTTCCTCGATGGTGATGATGTCTTCAGGGTTGGGACGCACCCAGGTGCCCTCGTTGTGACTGAACGACGAGCGCACGTGCAGCGGCACGCCGAATCGGCGGGCGTACTCCACGCAGCGCAGGTGCAGGATCTTGGATCCGGAGGCTGCCATCTCCAGCATGTCCTCGGAACTGATCTCGTCGATCTTCCGCGCGGACGGGACCACGCGCGGGTCGGCGGTGTAGACGCCGTCGACGTCCGTGTAGATCTCGCAGACGTCGGCGCCCAGGGCTGCGGCGAGGGCCACGGCCGTGGTGTCCGAGCCGCCGCGGCCCATGGTGGTGATGTCCCGGGACTCCCGGCTCATCCCCTGGAATCCGGCCACGATGGCGATGTTGCCCTCGTCCACGGCGTCCTTCACGCGGTTCGGGGAGACGTCGATGATGCGTGCCTGGCCGTGCAGGGAATCGGTGAACATCCCCGCCTGGGACCCGGTGAAGGAGCGTGCGGTGGACCCGAGCGAGTGGATGCCCATGGCCAGCAGGGACATCGAGATGCGCTCTCCCGCGGAGAGCAGGATGTCCATCTCGCGGGCCGGCGGGTCGATGTTGATCTTCTCGGACAGGTCCAGCAGCTCGTCCGTGGTGTCGCCCATGGCCGAGACCACGACGACGACCTGGTGGCCGGCCTGCTGGGTCTCGACCACGCGTCTGGCCACGCGCAGGATTCCATCGGCGTCGGCAACGGAGGATCCTCCGTACTTCTGGACGATCAGGCTCATGCGGTTCCTTGGGTAGGGGTCGGGCCCGCGGGGCGCGGGCTGTCGGTCGGCTGCGCCCTAGTCTACGGGGGGTCATGGACCCGGTTCCGACCATGAACGAGGCGGTAGAGCACCACGCGGCCGAGGGGCCCGCCCGACCACGTGCCGCACCAGCACCGGTCACGTGCCGGCCCGCGCCGGCCGCGTGGCGGACCCGCATCGACCACGTGCCGGACCCGTGCCGACCGCGTACCGGCCCGCGTAGTGCACGCCGGAGTGCGGTCCCGGCCCTGTCCTTGCCGCCCGACCCCCCGTACCGCACGATGGTGCCATGACGACTCCCGGTGGCACCGACGAGTCCGGACCGCCGGCGGCGACGGGGCTGCCGCCGGACGCGCCGCCGTCGGGCATCACCGCCACCGGCGTGACGCGCCGGTTCAAGTCGGTCCGGGCACTGCGGGGGGTGGACCTGATGGCCCCGCCCGGGACGATCACGGCCCTGGTGGGGCCCAACGGATCGGGCAAGACCACGCTGATGCTGGTGCTGGCCTCCCTGCTGCGGCCCGACGCCGGTTCCGTCCGGATCGCGGGAGCGGACCCCGCCCAGGACCCGGCCGGGGTCCGCCGCCGCACGGGCTGGATGCCGGACACCCTGGGGGTGTGGGACGCGCTGACCGCCCGGGAGATCCTCGAGATGATGGGTCGGCTCTACGGGCTCGACCGGGACGTCGTGCGCTCCCGGTCGGGGCAGCTGCTGGAGTGGCAGGAGCTGAGCACCCTCGCCGACGAGCCGGCGCGGGTGCTCTCCAGGGGCCAGCAGCAGCGACTGTCCCTGGCGCGGGCCGTCATCCACGAGCCCCAGGTCCTGCTGCTGGACGAACCGGCCTCCGGGCTGGACCCGGGATCCCGGGTCCGGTTGCGGGACGACCTGCGGCAGATGGCGGCGGCCGGCAAGACGATCCTCGTCTCCTCCCACGTGCTCTCCGAACTGGACGAGATGGCGGACGTGGCCGTGTTCATACAGGACGGCCGCACCGTCCGGGTCGAGGACCTGAGCGGTGACGGTGCCACCGGGGGCCGGTACCTCATCACCGCCCTGGACGTCTGTCACCTGCTGCCCGTGCTGGAACGCTACTCGGTGGCGTACCGGCGGCAACCGGGCAGGCGCGAGGACTCGGTCAGCGTGGAGGTGAGCTCGGCCGAGGAGGCCGCGGACCTGCTGTCCACCCTGGTCGGGGAGGGCGTCCGCGTCGTCGCGTTCACGCCGGAGGCCTCCCGGCTGGAGACGGCGTACCTGGAACTGGACCGGATGCGCTCCGTCGCACCGCCCGCGCCCGGCGCCGGCGTGGACGACGACGTGCGGCCGGGAGCGCCCGGGACGGACGCCGTCGGGACGGACAGCGGTGCGAGCGGCGGTGCGAACCGCGCGTCGTGGCGCGCCGGCAGGGGGGAGGACCGGTGATGTCCCGGGTCGACGGGCTCGTGCAGGACGGCAGCGCCAGACTGGGCTGGGGACCGGCGCTGGCCACGGTGGTGCGGATGGACGTGCAGCAGCGGCTGCGCTCGCACACCTGGTTCATCATGCTGGCGGTCTGGTTCGTGGTCATCGGCCTGGTGACCTGGGGCGCGTTCGCCAGCTTCAACGTGCTCTCCGCCGAGGAACCGGTCGGGCCGGGCGCGGGCCGCTTCGTGTTCGAGGCCGTCGTCGGCTTCGTGCTGTTCTTCGGCCTGCTCGTGGCCCCGGCGGTGTCCGCCAGCACGATCAGCGGAGGCCGGTCCGGGGGGACGCTCGCGGTGATGCAGGTGACCCTGCTGACGCCGGGCCAGTTGCTGCTGGGCAAGTGGCTGGCGTCCTGGATCGCCGCGCTGGCCTTCCTGGCCACGGCGCTGCCGTACATCGTGGTGGCCATGTCCATGGGCGGCCTGGACGTCTCCGGCCTGGTGGTCTTCGTGGCGATGGTGGCGGTCGAGCTGGGCGTCGTCTGCGCGGTCGGCACCGCGGCGTCCGCGGTGGCGGACCGTACCCTGTTCGCGGTGGTGGTCACCTACCTGCTGGTGGCCCTGTTCACCTTCGGCACGCTGGTGTCCTTCGCGCTCACCATGCCCCTGACCCAGACGACGATCCCGGCGAACAACCCCCGGTGGGCCGTGGCCGAGGGCGAGGTCGCCCCGGAGGGGCCCGAGACCTGCTTCGGGCCGCTGGTCCCGCAGACCGCCTACGACACCCGGACGACGTACTGGGTGCTCGCCGCCAACCCGTTCGTGGTGGTCTCCGACGCCGTGCCGACGCCGGCCCGGGTCCCCTACGATGCCGACGACCCGGACACCTGGGCGCCGGACGGGGTGATGACCACCATCTCGTTCGGGGTGCGGTACCTGCAGCGGCCACCCGAGATGAACGTGCTGTGCGCGCACGGTGAGCCGGCGGAACCGGGGGACGAGGAGGCCTGGCGCGGCACGCCCGTCTGGCCCCTGGGCCTGGGCCTGCAGTGCGTGGTGGCCGGCGGGCTGCTCGCGTGGGGCCGCTTCCGCCTGAGCACCCCCGCGGCCCGTCTGCCGCGGGGCCACCGGGTGGCCTGACCGAGGGCCGGCACAGGTCCCTAGCGCGTGCCGATCTGTCCCTCGCCGAGCACGGCCCGGAGGAACTTCCGGGTGCGCTCGTGGGCGGGGGCGGTGAACATCGTGTCCGGGTCGGCGTCCTCCACGATCGATCCGCCGTCGAACATCAGCACGCGGTCGGAGACGTCCCGGGCGAACTGCATCTCGTGGGTGACGATCAGCATGGTGATGTCCGTGTCCTCCGCGATGCGCCGCAGGATGCCCAGGACCTCTCCCACGATCTCCGGGTCCAGCGCCGAGGTCACCTCGTCCAGCAGCAGGATCTCCGGATCCATGGCCAGGGCGCGGGCGATGGCCACGCGCTGCTGCTGGCCGCCGGACAGGGAGGAGGGGTGGGCGTCGGCCTTGTCATCCAGGCCCACCTGGTGCAGCAGCTCCCTCGCCCTGCGCGTGGCCTCGGCCCTGGACTGGCCGAGCACGTGGATGGGGGACTCGGTGATGTTCTGGATCACGGTCATGTTCGGGAACAGGTTGAACTGCTGGAAGACCATCCCGATCCGGGTACGGGTCCTCTTGATCTCGCGGTTCGACAACCGCACGCGCCTGCCGTCCACGATCCGGTGGGTCAGCGGGTCCCCGTCGATGAGGATCATCCCGTCCGTGGCCTCCTCCAGGGTCATGACCAGCCGCAGGATGGTGGTCTTGCCCGAACCGGACGGGCCGATCAGGGTCACGCGCTCACCCCGGTTGACGTGGAAGTCGAGGTCCTTGAGCACCACGTTGTCCCCGAAGCGCTTCTCCACGTCCCGGAACTCGATGATCGGGGTGTCAGCGGTGTCAGCGGTGTCAGTGGGCGTAGGCAAGGCGCTTCTCCATTCGGCGGATGAGGACGGAGGTCGGGTAGCTGGCCAGCAGGAAGATGATGCCGGCCAGGGTGATGGCCTCCACGTAGCGGAAGTTGTTGCCGCCGAAGATCTGGGCCGCGTTGACCATCTCGACCACCCCGATCACCAGGAGGAACGGCGTGTCCTTGAACATGGAGATCGCGTAGTTGCCCAGTGCCGGCACCGTGGCCCGCAGGGCCTGTGGGATGACGACGGCGGCCCAGGTGCGGCGCGTGGACATGGACAGGGCCGTGGTGGCCTCCCACTGGCCCTTCGGCACCGCGTCGATCCCCGCGCGGTACACCTCGGACATGTAGGTGGAGTAGTGGATCCCGAACACCACGATGCCGATGGTCATGGCATCGAACATCAGGAACGCGTAGTAGGCGAACAACAGCTGCACGACGATCGGGGTCATGCGGATGAAGGCCACGACCCACTTGACGATCCCGGAGACCGGTTGCGGGGCCAGGCGGATCAGCATGGCCCACACCAGTCCCAGCACCGCGGCGATCGCCGTGCCCACGACCGTCACCAGCAGGGTGACCGTGAGGAAGCCCTCGAGCACGGGTGGGAGGGCGCGGAAGAACATCTCCCAGTCCCAGATCTCTGCCTGCTCCTGCATCAGGTCCCCCTCCCCGCGGTGGCCAGGCTGTCCTTGCCGGTCGGCGTCGGAGAGAGGATCTCACGCAGGGATGGACCCCGGCCGAGCCGGTGCTTGGCGCGGGCCTCGAGGGCGTTCATGACGAGCGTGAGCGCGAGAGCCAGCACGAAGTACCCCACGAGCCCGACGACGGCGTACGCCCAGGTCGTGTCCGTGACCCGGCGCAACTGGTCCAGGTGGAAGGTGAAGTCCTGCAGCAGGATCACGCTGACGATCGCGGTGCCCTTGAGCAGGTGGACCATCAGGCTGGCCAGGGAGGGGATCATCAGCGCCCAGGCCTGCGGGAAGATCACCCGGCGCATGCGGTGCACCGGTGACATGGACAGCGCCGTGGTGGCCTCCCACTGGCCCCGCGGCACGGAGGCGATGGACCCCCGGACCACCTCGGCGGCATACGCGCCGTAGTTCAGCCCCAGGGCCAGGACGCCCACGACCATCCCCGGCAGGTCGATCCCGAACTGCGGCAGGACGAAGAAGATGAAGAACAGCTGGACCACCAGGGAGGTCCCCCGGAAGAACTCGATGATGATCCGTCCGGGCACGGCCAGGGCCCTGGTGGGGGCCCCGGCCATCAGCCCGAGGATGATCGCCAGGACGAGGGCCAGGGCCGAGCCGAGGACCGTGAGCTGGATGGTCACCCACAGCCCCTCGGCCAGGAACGGCCAGGCCTCGACGGTGGCCTGGATGTTCTCCAGCACGGTGCGTCAGCCCAGGTCGCCGGAGCAGAGCTGCTCGGTGGTCAGGTCCTTCGGCGGCAGGTTCTCGGCGGTGAAGCCGTAGTCCCCCACCACTGCCAGGTAGGACTCCTCGGACTCGGTGACCGAGGCCAGGGACTCGTTGTAGGCCTCCACCAGCTCCGTGTCCTCTTGGCGGAAGACGGTGGCGCCGGCGCCGATCTGCTCGACGCCGTCGATCACCTGCACGAAGGCCTCGGTGGTCTCCACCCCGGCGTCCGGGTTCTCCTCGGCCATGATGTTCAGCGAGATCGCGGTCATGGCGAAGGCATCGGCACGGCCGTTGGCCACGGTGTCCATGCCGGTCTGGGCGTCCGGGACGGACTGGACCTTGAGGCCGAGCGACTCGGCGTAACCGGCTTCGATGCCGCCGGCCAGGACCGCCAGGTTGATGTTCTCACCGGCGTCGGTCTTCTCCTTGACGGAGTCGAGATCCGTGAGGTTCTTCGGATTGCCCTCGGCGACCATCAGGGTGGTGGTGTACATGATCTCCGGATCGGAGAAGGCCGCCTGGGCGCAGCGGTCCGGGAGGATGGACATGCCGGCGGAGACCGCGTCGAAGCGGCCCGCGGTCAGTCCCGGGATCAGCGAGTTCCACTCCACCAGTTCGGCCTCGACGTTCTCGATGCCCATGTCCGCGAAGATCTTCTCGTGCATGGCCACGGTGGCCCCCGCCGGTTCCCCGCCCTCCAGATAGGAGTAGGGGACCTCGCCGGCGATCCCGACGGTGATGGTGCCCTCCTGCTGCAGGCGCTCCAGGGTGTTGCCCGCGGCGGCGGTGCCGCCCTCGCCTTCGCCTCCTCCACCGCCCCCGCACGCCGTGAGCACCAGGGCCGAGGCGGTCAGCAGGCCCAGTCCCAGCAGTCGCCTCCGGGGGGAACCGGGATTGTGGGAGGCCGACGTGGACTGGTCGGTGGGGGTGGGGACGGTCATGGTCTGCTCCTCAACCTCCCGGCCCCCGGGCTGCCGGCGAGGGGCCGGTCGTGCGAATGATGACGGTGCGAAGGGTGTGCGAGGCGGATTCCGGTCCGGTACCAGGCCGAGGATGGCCTGCCCGGCGACCGGAATCACCGCTAGTGAGGCAACTGATTTCCGACGCTAGCAGAATGTGATCTGGCACACCATGGGATCGTCGACCGGAAGAATGTCGACAATATAACGATCCGCATGGCAGGATCTGGCCCACACGCGCCCTCGGGATCCATCGGACCGTCCCGCCCCGGGCGCGCATCGAGCGGCCGTGTCCCGTGCCGGACGCACCGGTGCGTGGAAAGGAAGACCCGCATGAACACGCCCACGGCACCGGAACCGTCCCGACGCGACGGCCTGGTGGCCCGTCCGCTGGTCAAGGTGGTCCGGCGCCCGTCCACGGTGGACCTCATCGCCGTGGAATTGCGCGCTGCCATCTACGGCGGAACGCTGCGGCCGGGTTCCTCGGTGCGCGAGGCGGAGATCGCCGCCCAGCTGGGCGTGAGTCGGGGTCCCCTGCGCGAGTCGGCCCAGCGGCTGGTCCAGGAGGGACTCCTCGTGACCCGGCCCGGAGCGGGCCTGCGGGTGGCCACGATCGACCGGGACGAGGTGGAGGACCTCTACCAGGCGAGACTGGCGATCGAGGGTCACGCCGTACGCGTCCTGTCCGGTCTGGACGAGGCGCAGCGGGACGAGAGGGTGGGCACGGTGCGAGACCTGCTGGCCGCGCTCGAATCGGCCGTGGAGGCGGGCACGGACGCCCGGCGGATCGGGGACGCCGACCTGGACCTGCACTACGGCCTCGTCGAAGCCACGGGGAACCACCGGCTCACCGCGTACGCGTCCACGCTCATCGTGCAGACCCGCATCGCCGCGCTGTCCCACCGGGAGGGCTACGTGGTGCGGACCGACATCCTGGACGTTCACCGCAGCCTGTTGCGCCAGGTCGCCGACGGCGACGCCGAGGGGGCCTGCCGCACGCTGGGCGAGCACTTCCGCCAGACCGTGGACCGGCTCCGGGGTGACCTCGCGGAACCGTTCAGCACGGTCGCCGGACGGCCTGACGGTTCGGGCTACACGTTCAACCCGCTGGCATAGTCCCGGTGCGACGGATCACCCGGTGACGCTGCGGCGGCCCTCGAAGGCGCGTCCCAGTGTCACCTCGTCCGCGTACTCCAGGTCGCCGCCGACGGGCAGTCCGGAGGCCAGCCGCGTGACCTTCAGGCCGGTGGCCCCGAGCATGCGCGACAGGTAGGTGGCCGTCGCCTCGCCCTCCAGGTTCGGGTCGGTGGCGAGGATGACCTCCTCGATCGCGGCATCCTGGAGGCGGGTGAGCAACTCCCGGATGTGCAGCTGGTCCGGCCCGATGCCGGCGATCGGGTTGATCGCCCCGCCGAGCACGTGGTACCTGCCGCGGAAGGTCCGGGTGCGCTCGATCGCCATGACGTCCTTGGACTCCTCCACGACGCACACCTGGGAGGGGTCCCGGCGCTCGTCCCGGCAGATCGAGCACGTCTCCTGCTCGGAGACGTTGAAGCAGATCGTGCAGAGCTTGACCTTGTCCTTCACGGTCCGGATGGCGTCCGCGAGCCGCAGCATGTCCTCGGGGTCGGCCTCCAGGATGTGGAAGGCGATGCGCTGGGCGGACTTGGGGCCGATGCCGGGCAACCGCCCGAGTTCGTCGATCAGGTCCTGGACCGCACCTTCGTACACGTTACCGACCACTTTCCGCGTTGGATCACTGCCCCCGGGCCCGGACGAAAGGACGTTGTCCGGGCGGCTCTCAGATCAGGACAGGGGGCTTCCGTCCAGCATCCGTTCCTCCACGAGGCGTCCGCCGAGCAGGCGTTCGACCACCTTGCGTCCGGCCATGCCGGACTCCTCGATGGTGACGTCGTCGTCGCTGGGAACGTCGTCCCAGTCTACGGACCGTCCCGGGCCGGGGCGGGCAGCACCGCCGGGTGCGTGGCTGTCCGCCGCCGGTCCCGTGGCGGCCGGGCCGGTCCCGGGCGACGGCGACCCCGGTCCCGGGACGTTGCCCCCCGCCCCCGGTCCGGGATCCCCGACCGGCCCGGCGGGCCGGCCGGGCGTGGGCGGGGGAGCGCCGTCCTGGGTGCGCTGGTACTGCTCCATCATCTGCTGGAAGCGACTGGCCCGGCGGTGGTGCGGGGTGCCGTCCGTCCCGGTCCCGGACGCCGGCGCCGAGGAACCGGCCTCGGGGGCGCTGCTGGCGGAGGCCCCGGAACCGCGGCGGGACATGCGTGCCTCGAACTCGGCCTGCAACTCCGCCTCGGGACGGGCGAAGGACGGGATCCCTCCGCGGCCGGGTTCGGGCCGGGGGGCCGCGCCGGCGTCGGACACCGGCCGCGGGATCGACCCCTGGCCGGGCTCCGGGCGGGGAATCCCCCCGAGGCCGGGTTCCGGCCGCGGGACCGGCCGCTCGCCCCAGGACGGACGCGTGTCCGAATAGACGTCGTCCCGGTCCTCCTCGTCCGGCTCGGGGGGAGGCGGGAACGCGTCGTCGTGCGGCTCCTCTCCGTACCAGTCGGACACGGGGACGGAATCGGCCTCCAGGTCCTCCGGCGGGGGCGGGGTGCCCGGACCCGTGGCGCCCTCCTCGACGGGCTCGGACTCCGTCTCCAGGTCCTCGTCATCGGGGGTGTCGTCGGGCAGGCCGTCGGACATGCCAGTGCGATCCGGCCACGGAGCTGCCGTGGACGCCGGTGTCATGTGGTCCGGCGTGGCGGGCTCCGGCGCGGTCGGCTGGGGCACGGCCGCCTCGGGTGCCGGGGGCGGTGGCACCGGGGAGACGGGCTCCGGGCGCGTGGGGGCCGCCGGTCCGGGCGAGGGCGGGGCCGCTGCCGGGGTGGCGTCGCGCGCGGTCCGGTCCGGCACCGCGGGCTCCTCTACTGCATCCGGTCGGGGGGCCGCCGGGACGGGGCGGCCCTCAGCTTTTGGGCCGGGACCACCCGCCGGGGCGGACCCTCCGGTGATGAGGTCCAGACGCGGCTGGATGCCCAGGACCGCGTGCACCGCCTGGGCGATCACCTGGTCACCGCCGCGGCGCTGGACCGTGTCCCGGGGGCCGTCCCCGGAGAACCCGATGGTCAGCAACTGGCCGTCGAACCCCGCGACCGAGGCGTTCTGCGAGACGAGCATCCAGACCAGCCGGGAGTGTTCCTCCAGGTAGGCGAGCACCTCCGGCCAGGCCCGGCGGATCATCTCGACCTGCGAGGCGGAGGCCCCCGGCTGGCCCTGGGCCGACGGGGCCGGGGTCGACCGGTCCAGCGCCGACCGGTCCGGGGCCGGTGCCTCCCGTGACGACGTGTCGTGCTGAACCTGTTCCTCTCCCGCTCGGGAGGGCGCGTGCTCCTCCGGACGGGCGTCCCCGGCGGTGGCAGGAGCGGTCCGGGACGTCTCGGGCCGGGACGTCCTGGCCGGGACCTGCTCCGCGGGAGGCGCGGCCGGGCCGCCCTGGGCGGGCGCCTGCTCGCGCCGGACCGGTGCCGGCTCGGCAGGCTCGGTCCCCTGCGCGGTGTGCCCCACCGCCGGCCCGGGGCTCACCGGTGCCGGCTGCTCGGCCGAGGACGGAACCGGCCGGTCGGCCTCGGGACTCTGGGGCTGGTCGGCCTGCTGGGCCCGGTCGGCCTGCTGGGGCTGGGGCTCCGGCATGACACCCCAGCCACCACCCCAGTCCGCGGACGGGGTGACCTGCGGCCGGGAAGCCCCGGGCGCGGGAGCCGGCGAGGGGGCGGAGGCCGGCGAGGGGGCGGAGGCGGGCGTGGACTGGTCCTCGGCACGCTTCATCGCGGCACGGGCCAGGGCGGCCCCACTCAGGCCGGTCGGAGCACCGGAGGGCGCCTCGCCCTGCGTCGGGGCGGCGAAGGAGCCCGGGGCGCCGGTGGCCGGGCCCGGGGCGCGCACGGTCGCGCCGGCGTCGGGGGCCTCGGGGGTGCCCCCGTAGGCGAGGCGACGTTCGATCCGGTCCAGCCGGGCGGCCAGTCCCCGCTCGGTGGCGTCCGAGGAGGGCAGCATGAGCCGGGCCATGAGCAGTTCGAGATGCAGGCGTGGGCTGGTCGCCCCGACCATCTCCGTCAGCGCCTGGTTGGTGATGTCCGCCGCCCGGGAGATCTCGCCGGCGCCGAGCTGCGCGGCCTGGGCCTCGAGGCGGCGCAACTGGTCGTCGGGCATGCCGTGCAGCACGGAGGAGGCGGCGTCCGGCATGGCCTTGACGATCACCAGGTCCCGGAAGCGCTCCAGGAGGTCCTCCACGAAGCGCCGCGGGTCCTGGCCGGACTGGACCACCCGGTCCACCACGCGGAAGACGGTCTGCGAGTCGGCGGCGGCGACGGCGTCCACCACGTCGTCCAGCAGGGCGCCGGGGGTGTAGCCGAGCAGGTTCACGGCCAGGTCGTAGCCGATGCGTCCCTCGGCCGCGCCGGCCATGAGCTGGTCCAGCACGGACAGGGTGTCACGGACGGATCCCCCGCCGGAGCGGATCACCAGGGACAGCACCCCCGGCTCCACGTCCACGCCCTCCTGCACGCACAGCCGCTCGAGGTACTCCATCAGCGGCTCGGGCGGCACCAGGCGGAAGGGGTAGTGGTGCGTGCGGGAACGGATGGTCCCGATCACCTTGTCCGGCTCCGTGGTGGCGAAGATGAACTTGATGTGCGGAGGCGGCTCCTCCACGATCTTCAGCAGGGCGTTGAACCCGGCCGAGGTGACCATGTGCGCCTCGTCGATGATGAAGATCTTGTAGCGGTCCCGCACCGGGGCGAAGGTCGCGCGCTCGCGCAGGTCCCGGGCATCGTCCACGCCGCCGTGGCTGGCCGCGTCGATCTCGATGACGTCCAGGGCGCCCGGACCGCCGGTGGCCAGTTCCCGGCAGGAGTCGCAGGTGCCGCAGGGGTTCGGGGTGGGCCCCTCGGCACAGTTCAGGCAGCGCGCGAGCACTCGCGCGGACGTGGTCTTGCCGCAGCCGCGGGGCCCGGAGAACAGGTAGGCGTGGTTGACCCGGTCCTTGGACAGCGCGGTCATCAGGGGCACGGTGACGTGTTCCTGGCCAATGACGTCCTCGAAGGAGTCGGGACGATAGCGGCGGTACAGGGCAGTGGTCACCCTTGGAACCTTAGCTTCTCCGGGGCCCGCTCCGCAGGGCGGGCCAGGGCGTGTGGAGGAGTCCACGGCACGCGCGGCACGCCCTCCGGATCGAAGTGCGCCAGGGCGTGTTGCAGGTCACCGCCCGGCAGCTGGAGTGAGCCCAGCAGCAGGTCCCTGACCCGCCCGGGCGACCAGCCGCCGTCGGGAACGCCGGGGGCGCCCTCGGGCAGTGCGGCGAGGTCCTCGAGGGTGACGGCGCCGTCCCGCTTGGCCAGGCGCTGGCCCGCCTCGTTGAGCACCAGGGGTACATGGACGTACTCGGTCTCCGGTGCCGGCAACCCCGTCCGCCGTGCCAGCAGCCGGGCGAGCCAGTCCTGCCGGGGTGTCGAGGAGAGCAGGTCGTCCCCGCGGACCACCTGGTCGATGCCCTGCGCGACGTCGTCCACCACGACGGCGAGGTTGTAGGCGAAGGCCCCGTCGTTGCGGCGCACCACGAAGTCGTCCACGGCGGCGGTGACCGGACCGTGCAGCCGGTCCGTCGCGGTGTGGACGGGGGCCGGTCCCCCGGGCTGTCCCGCGGCCGCGGCCGCGTCGATCCGCAGGGCGGCAGGCCGTTCCCGGCGCCGGCGCTCGCGCTCGGCCGCGGAGAGCCGGCGGCACGTGCCCGGATAGGACCCCGGGGGCAGGACGTTCAGGGGGGCGACGCCTGACGGGCTGACGGGGGAGTCGGCGGGGGAGTCCCCGGGTAGGCGCTGCGGGGCCGGTGCCGGGTGGGGCGCGCTGGTGGCCTCGGCGATGTCCCTGCGGGTGCAGAAGCACTCGTACACGAGCCCGTCCGCGGCGAGGGACTCCACGGCGCGCTCGTAGTGTTGCGTCCGCTCGGACTGGCGGACCGGTTCACCGTCCCAGTCCAGGCCGATGGCCCGCAGGTCGGCCAGCTGGGACTGCTCGGCACCGGACCGGACGCGGTCCAGGTCCTCGATCCGCATCAGGAAGTCCCGTCCCGAGTGGCGGGCGAACAGCCAGGCCAGGATCGCGGTGCGGAGATTGCCCAGGTGCAGGGTGCCGGAAGGGCTCGGGGCGTAACGGCCAGCGGGCATGGCACCTCCGACGGGACTCCGGGTGGGGAGGACGTTAAAGACCCCCCACGCACCTGCCAGAGCCCACCTACCCTTGCTACCTTCCGGTCCTGGGGGAGTTCAGCGAGATGACACCACGTGAGGGGCCGGCATCCAGCATACCAGCGTCCGGGCGACGGGCCGACGCCGAGGCCGCCAGAGCGCCCGGCCGGCCTCGATTGGTCCCGGGGCCCGGATGTCAGGTACGATGAATCCTGCTCTTGCGTCGGCTGCCCTCGTGCGGCCGGCCGGAGCGACTGAGGAGGATTCGCCTAGCGGCCTATGGCGCACGCCTGGAACGCGTGTTGGGTTAACGCCCTCGGGGGTTCAAATCCCCCATCCTCCGCCAGTGGCGGCGGCCCCGACCGGACATGATCCGGCCGGGGCCGCTTTTTTTGTGCCCGGATTCGTCCGGGAAACCTGAACAACCTGTCAACTGACCAGGCTTTGGCTTACTCTGTGACGGTCATCACGTGTGCCGTGGAGACAATCACATCGCATCGGTCGTGGCCGTGGGGCCACCCTGACGAAGGAGTACCGGCATGAGCGCCGTGGCCGAATCGAGTTCAGCACACCACCTGGACAGGAAGAACCTGCGTCGGGTGGTGACCGCATCCATGGCCGGCACGGTCGTGGAATGGTACGAGTTCTTCCTCTACGCCACTGCGGCGACCATCGTCTTCAACAAGATCTTCTTCCCGGCCGGCGGCAGTGAACTGGACGCGATCATCAACGCGTTCCTCACCTACGCGGTCGGCTTCGTCGCCCGGCCGATCGGCGGCATCGTCTTCGGGCACTTCGGGGACAAGTACGGCCGCAAGGGCCTGCTGCAACTGGCCATCATCCTGGTCGGCGTCACTACCTTCCTGATGGGCTGCCTGCCCACCTTCGACGCCGTGGGGTACGCGGCCCCGATCATGCTGGTCATCCTGAGGTTCTTCCAGGGATTCGCCGTCGGTGGGGAGTGGGGTGGCGCCGTCCTGCTGGTCTCTGAGCACTCACCGGACAAGGAGCGCGGCTTCTGGGCATCCTGGCCCCAGGCCGCGGTGCCGATGGGAAACCTGCTGGCCACCGTGGTGCTGCTCGTCCTGAACGGCGTGCTCTCCGAGGAGGACTTCCTGGCCTGGGGCTGGCGGATCGCGTTCTGGCTGTCAGTGGTGATCGTGGCCGTCGGGTACTACATCCGCACCAAGGTCACCGACGCCCCGATCTTCCAGGAGGCCAAGGCCGAGCTGGAGCAGAACGCGAAGGCCGGCTACGGCGTCATCGAGGTCCTCAAGCGCTACCCCCGCGGTGTGTTCACGGCCATGGGCCTGCGCTTCGGGGAGAACATCCTCTACTACATGGTGGTGACCTTCTCCATCACCTACCTCAGCACGCAGCTGGACATGGAGACCGGGACCATCCTGCGGTTGCTGCTGGTCGCCCACGTCATCCACTTCATCGTGGTGCCGCTCGTCGGACGCATGACCGACAAGGTGGGCCGGCGCCTGCCGTACGCGATCGGGGCCACCCTGATGATCGGCTGGGGCTTCCTGGCCTTCCCGATGTTCAACACGAAGAACGAGTGGATCATCCTGTTCACGATCATCCTGGGCCTGATGGTGCACGCCCTGATGTACGCCGGCCAGCCGGCCATCATGTCCGAGATGTTCCCCACCCGCATGCGGTACTCCGGGGTCTCGCTCGGCTACCAGGTGACCTCGATCGTGGCCGGTTCGCTGGCCCCGATCATCGCCACCACGCTGCTGCGTGACTTCGGCAGCTGGGTCCCGGTGTCCATCTACATCGCCATCGCCGCGGTGGTCACCCTGATCGCCGTGGCGGTCGCCCGGGAGACCGTCGGGTCCTCCCTGCACGAGCTGGACGACGTGGACCGGCAGCGGCTCGCCGCCGGGGACTGACCGTGCGGCATCGTGGCCGGTCCGGGCCCCCCCTTCCGCCAGGGGGCCCGGACCGGCCATGCTGTCCATGACCCACAACACACGAGGCAGGAGCAGCGATGACGCGCTACGCATGGATCGGGCTGGGCAACATGGGCGGGCCGATGGCCGCCAACCTGGTCGCCGCAGGGCATCAGGTCCGAGGGGTGGACCTGAACGAGCAGGCGGCCGCCGCGGCCGCGGAATCGGGAGTGGAGGTCGTCGGTTCCATCGCGGAGGCCGTCCGGGACGCCGAGGCGGTGTTCACCATGCTGCCCAAGGGCGAACACGTCCGTGCGGTGTTCGACGGACCGGACGGGATCTGGGCCCATGCCCCGAAGGACGCGCTGCTCTGCGACTCCTCCACCGTGGACATCGAGACCAGCCGGTGGTGCCACGAGGAGTCGGAGGCGCGGGGCTTCGCCTTCGCCGACACCCCGGTCTCCGGTGGCACCTCCGGGGCCGCGGACGCCACGCTGTGCTTCATGATCGGTGGCGAACCCGCCGCCGTGGAGCGGTCCTCCGAGCTCGTGGGGCCCATGTCCGGGAAGGTCATCGCCGCCGGCGGGCCGACCGCGGGGACCGCTGCCAAGATCTGCAACAACATGATGCTGTTCATCACCCTGATGGCGAACTCGGAGGGCAGCCAGCTCGCGGCCCGGCTCGGCCTGGACCCGAAGGTGTTCTGGCAGATCGTCTCCGTCTCCTCGGGCCGCAGCTGGTCCCAGCAGACCTGGTACCCGGTGCCGGACATCATCCCGACGGCGGCCGCCAACAACAACTTCGAGGCCACCTTCCGCGTCGACCTGGCCGCGAAGGACGTCGGCCTCGCCCTGGCCGCGGGGGCGCAGACGGGCGTCCGGCTGCCCGCGGCCCAGCTCATCGCCTCACAGCTGCAGGAGCTGATCGACGAGGGGTACGCCGACCGGGACTGCTCCCTGGTGGCACTGCTGTCCACGCCGGACGGTGTCCTGGACGGCTTCACCCCGGACGCGTCCGAGGCCGGCGGGCGATGAACGCGGCGTCCTCCGGCTCCCGGCCCGGCCCGATCACCATCCGCGGGGCCGTGCTGGAACGTATCGGGGCGGAGCGCCCCTATGCGCGGTCAGTGCCGTTGCGGGTGCAGGAGCTGACGCTGGACCCGCCCGGCCCGGGGGAGCTCCTGGTGCGCATCGAGGCGGCCGGGCTGTGCCATTCGGACCTGTCGGTCGTGGACGGCAATCGTGTCCGCCCGGTGCCGATGCTGCTGGGCCACGAGTCCGCCGGGACCGTCGAGGCGGTCGGATCCCAGGTGGACGACGTCGCGCCCGGGGACCGCGTCGTCATGGTCTTCCTGCCGCGCTGCGGCGAGTGCGCCGAGTGCCGCACGGAGGGACGGCTGCCGTGTGCGCGCGGATCGGCGGCCAACAACGCCGGTGAGTTGCTGGGCGGTGGACGCCGGCTGCACCGGGCCGCAGGGGACCAGGCCGCGGGCACGTCCGCGCTGGAGGACGTCCATCACCACCTGGGCGTCTCCGGGTTCGCCACCCACGCCGTGGTGGACCGCCGCTCCGTGGTGCCGATCGGGGCGGACGTGCCGGCCGGCGTCGCCGCCGTGCTGGGCTGCGCCGTGCTCACCGGAGGCGGTGCCGTGGTCAATGCGGCGCGGCCGGGGCCGGAGGACGACGTCGTCATCGTGGGCCTCGGCGGCGTGGGCATGGCGGCACTGCTGGTCGCCCGCGCGCTGACGTCCGGGACGGTCACGGCCGTCGACCAGCAGGAGTCGAAGCTGGACCTGGCCCGTCGCCTCGGGGCGGACCGGGCCCTGACGCCGCGACAGGCCGAGGAGGCCGGCATCCGGGCAGGGGCCGTCGTCGAGGCCGCCGGTCACCCGCGCGCGTTCGAGACCGCGGTGCGGCTGACGGCCCCGGGCGGGACGACGGTCACGGTGGGGCTGCCCGCGCCGGACGCGGTGGCCGAGATCAGTCCGCTGGTGCTGACGGCGGAGGCCCGCACGATCGTGGGGTCCTACCTGGGCTCCGCGGTGCCCGCGCGGGACATCCCCCGGTTCGAACAGCTCTGGCGCGAGGGGAGGCTGCCCCTCGAGGAACTCATCTCCGGCACGATCCGGTTGGAACAGGTCAACGAGGGCATGGACCGGCTGGCCGACGGGCTGGCGGTGCGGCAGGTCATCGAGTTCTGAGCTGCTGGGCCTGTCGGTCCGGCCCTCACGCCTCACTTCCCCGTCTGACCTCGGCGGATGGGGGCAGAACACGTGGAAGACAGGTGTGTGTCCTCCGCGGGTCCCGGTCGGGCCTGCGTCAGGATGTCCTCATGTCTCGTATCTCATGGAAGACCCAGCGCGTGCTGGGCGGCGCCGCACTGGCCTGCACCCTCCTGCTCACCAGTGCTGTTCCGGCCCTCGGGGCCGTGCCCTCCTCAGGAGCCTCGTCACCAGCCGTCCCGGCGGCCCTCATCCACCAGGCCGTCACAGCGCCAGGAACCACGACGGCGAGCGTGACCGCCGCACCGGGGGAGCTGGTCGCTGCCACCCCCCGGATCACCGGCGCTCCGCGCGTCGGCGAGAAGCTGACCGCGATCGTGGGCTACTGGACGCCCGGTACCAGGACCACGTACCAGTGGTACCGCGCCGGCCAGCGCATCACCGGTGCCACGGCCAAGACCTACACCGCCACGGTGCACGACATGGGCAAGGCGCTGACCGTCGCGGTCACCGGTTCCCAGGCCGGGTACACCACCAGGACGGTCACCTCCGCTGCCTTCGGTCCCCTCGCGGCCGGCGTGCTGACCGCTCCGGTGCCGAAGGTCCCCGCCGCACCGAAGGTGGGTCAGAGGCTCACGGCCAGCGTGGGGAACTGGACGGCCGGCACGGTCCTGAAGTACCAGTGGTACCGCAACGGCTCGGGCATCAAGGGCGCCACGGCCAAGAGCTACACCGCCACGGCGTCCGACCGCGGCAAGGCGCTGACGGTCAAGGTCACCGGGTCCAGGATGGGCTACGCCACCAAGTCCGTGACGTCGGCGAAGTCGAGGGCCGTGGCCGCCGGAACGCTGAAGACGGCCGTGCCGAAGGTCTCCGGCACCGCCAAGGCCGGGATGAAGCTCACGGTCAGCCGCGGCAGCTGGACCACCGGGACGAAGCTGACCCAGCGGTGGTACCGCAACGGGGCCGCCATCTCCGGAGCCACCGGGACCGCCTACACGCTGAAGTCCGCCGACGCGGGCAGGACCATCACCGTGAAGGTGACCGGGTCCAAGGCCGGCTTCACCACGGTGACCAGGACCTCCGCCGGCGTGCGGGTCCAGGCCGCGGCCAGGCCGGCGGCGAAGCCCACACCGAAGCCCGTGTCCACCCGCACGGCACCGCGCGGGAAGAGCTGCCCGTCGACACATCCGATCAAGGGCAACGCCGACTCCGGTATCTACCATGTGCCCACGGGGTCCTACTACAGCCGGACCACCCCGGAGGAGTGCTTCAGGACGGAATCCGCCGCCAGGGCCGCGGGGTACCGCAAGTCCCTGCTTTGACCACGTCTCATCCTGCCTGAACGACCGAGGACCCGCCGTTCCTGATCATCCCGATCAGGAACGGCGGGTCCTTCGCGTCGTCGGGGCGTGACGGGCACTCCGCCCGTACGCCGGTGGGTCACCGCCCGGCGAGCTCCGGGTGGAACTTCTCCGTCACCTTCGGGTGCGCCCGCACGAAGCCCTTGAGCATGTTCGAGCCGAAGGAGGCCAGCATCGGGTTCTCGGGGTCATCGGAGACGCCACGGGCCTGGGCGGCCAGCTCCGCCGGCAGCTCCACGGGGTCGATGACGGCGTCGAGGCGGGGGGAGTAGAAGAACGGCACGGAGTACCGGTCCACACCCTCGTCCGGGGCCTGGGCGCGGTGGATGGTGGCCATCAGATAACCGTTGGTCGCGACCTCCAGCATCTCGCCGAGGTTGACCACCAGGGCGCCGTGGATCGGCTCGACCGGCAGCCACTCGTCCTGTCCGTAGGGACGCACCTCGAGCCCGCCCACCATGTCCTGCAGCAGCAGGGTGATGAAGCCGTAGTCGGCGTGCAGCCCCACGCCCTGGGTCCCCGCCTCCTTGACGCCGCCGACGTAGTGGGCCAGCTTGGCCATCCAGGCGCGGTCGCCGGAGAACGGCTCGGCGAAGTGGTCCTCGTCCAGCCCGATGGACACGCACAGGGCCTTCAGCAGATCCTCTCCGACCCGGTCCATCAGGGCGGTCCACGCCATGGCGGTCTGCTCCAGCTCCGGCATGTCGGCGGGCCACTGGTTGGGGCCCTGCAGGTGCCAGTACTCCTCACCGGGTCTGATGTGCTCGGCCGGCACCGGTTCGCGGTGGGGAGAGAAGTCGATCTGCTCGCGTGAGTCCGGGCGGCCCTGGGTGCGCTCGGCGCCGAGGGAGGAGTAACCCCGGTAGTGCGGGGAGTTCTGGTTGTGCAGGGCCAGCTTCTCCTCGTCCGGGCGGGCGAAGAACTCGGCGGTCACGCGGAACAGCTCGTCGACCTGTCCCTCGGCTGCACCGTAGTTGACGATCTGGAAGAACCCGACGTTGTGCGCCGCGTACCGCAACCGGTCCAGGAACTCGGGGGCGAAGCCCCCGTCGGCCGAACGCATGGTGGACAGGTCCAGGACGGGGATGTCCAGCGCGGCCTGTCCGGCCGCGGAGTCGGGGAGAGCAGGTGTCATACCACTAGTGAACGACGCCGGACCCTCCGGTGCGGGGCACGTTGCCTTCCGCTACCCCGGGTGACGTCATCCCGTCACGAACTGGACCCGGGGGTGCCGATGGTGTTCAATGCCCACTCCAGCAGCGCCTGGCCGGTCACCTCGTGGACCCCGTCGGCCGGGCCGAACCCCGATGCGGACAGGTCCCTGCTGGTCAGCACGGGGTATGGGGTCTCCGGGATGCCGTCCGCGGGCCGGGCGTCCACGTGGACGACGTCCGCCCCGTGGCCGTGCAGCCAGTCGGCCATCGCGTAGTCGGTCCGGGAATCACCACAGGTGAACCAGCGCACGGGCAGTTCGCCGTCGGCCGAGATGAGGTCCCAGGAACGGGAGGCCCCGAGGTCCTTGCCGCTGCTGCGGTGCTCGACGTCCGAGGAGATGATCGTCGGGTCGAGCTGGAACCCGTCCCCCGCTGCCTCCGCGTCCAGCAACCGGCGGACCCGGTCGTCGAACCGGGCCTGGTCCCGGTGGTAGCGCTCCAGGGACTCGCCCACGTTCATCTCCGCGGAGAACATCGCCAGCTTCGTGTCGTCGTAGAACATCGTCGCACCGAACTCGTCCTGCACCAGCCGGGCCAGGCGGGACTCGAGCTCCTCCGGCAACCGCATGCCGTCGTCGACCACCAGCCAGTCCGGCACCCCGGCGCGGCCGCCGATGTCCGGCAGGTCGCCGTCAGGAAGATCAGCGAAGGAGAACCGCACGGCGCCCTTCTCGCAGACCGCATGGAACCTCGCATCCGCCGGCAGGCCCGCCCGGCGCAGGGGTTCCGCCAGTTGCCGGGCCACGAACTCGGCCGAGCGGCCCGTGTTGAACACGACCGGATCGCCGCGGCGTGCCAGGGCCACCAGGGCGGTCAGGATCGCCTCCGGGACCCGTCGGGTCTTCGGGGAGGCGATCGGCCCGTCCACGTCGAGCAGGAATCCAGCGGAGGGGAGGGTGCGCATGGCCCCAGCCTAGGTCCACCCGGGGCCCGGCCCGCGCGAACCGGCCTCGTCCGGTCACCCACGGACCGCGGTGGTGGCATTCGGACTCGGCACCTCATCTGGGGTGTAATGGTCGTCACGGTCCGCGATCGCTGAAGGAGTGCGCATGGGCAGTGCGGGGGGAACCGACGGGCGGCATCCGGGGGGCTCGCGACCGCAGGAGTCGTTCCGGGATGACCCGCGGATCGAGGAGGACGGCCGGCGGATCTTCACGGAGGACGACCTGGACGGGTACTTCCGTGCGGTCGACCCCCGCCTGCTGGCGCGCGACCGCCGCCGACGGCACCGGCGTCACGGCCTCGTGCTGGGGCTCCTGGCACTGCTGGTGGCCGGACTGACCGTCATCGCCGTGCAGGTGTTGCGGGGCGAGTGGGCCATCCCTGGCTGGGAGGCGGCGCCTCCGGGAGAACCGCTGCTGTGCCCGGCCGGGACGTTCGGCTACGCCAAGGAGTCCCCCGTCGCGGTCTACAACGGCACCACCATCGGCGGCCTGGCCGGGGACGTGGCCAACGCTCTCGAGCAGCGCCGGTTCATCATCGACGGTGTCGGCAACAAGCGCTTCTCCACGTCCAGCATGGTGGCCGTCATCCTCTCCGGTCCGGCCGGCCGGGAGACCGCCCTCGCCCTCCAGCGGAACATCGAGGGTTCCGTCTACCGGCCCGACGACCGCCAGGAGGACACCGTGGACATCATCATGGGCACGAAGTACACGGGGCTCGTGCCCGCCGCGGACGTCGACCCGAGACCGGGGCCCCTGGACTGCCAGCGGCTCGAGACCGAGGCTGCGGGGGCCGTCCGCGACTGAACGACGGTGCGCGGAGGGAACCGCGCCGCGCCGGTGGTCAATCCTGTCACCGTCCGCCGCGGAGATTCCGCGCCGAGCGCAGGGCACGGCGGGCCAGGCGTCGCAGGTGCGAGGCCGCACCGGTGGCAGGCGTGTGTTCCCGGGGCGCGGGACCGGTGGCGGCGGGACCGGGAACGGCCGCTGCCGCGTCGCGGGGTACCCGGCGGACGGGAACGGGGCCGGTGATGCCGGCACCGGCCAGGGGCAGGAACGCCATGAGCGTGCCGGCGTCACCGCGTGCGTGGGACAACGGTCCGCCCGAGGCCAGGGACGTGCGGGCACGCCCGGCCGTGGGCTGGAACCACTCGGCGAGACCGGCGTCACCGGCCACCTGGAGCCCACCGTCCACGAGGGCTCCCACCTGGGCGTGGATGCCGGCGCCCTCCGGTACCTGCTCCGGGGCGTGCGCCAGGTAGTGGTCGAGCCGGTTCTGCGCCCACCGTTCGAAGACCGGAGCAGGACCGTTGACGACGTCGGCCGGGGCGCCGAAGGCGCGGACCACATGGCGCTCGGCCGGGTCCAGCGGCCCGCCCGCGGCGGCCAGGACTGCCTCGATGGTCTCCGGGGCGATGGACTTGGCCGGGTGGTCGTAGGGGGCCGCGGCCAGGCGGGGGTCCAGGACGGACAGCACGGCGGCGGTGAGTGAGCGGTTGCCGGGACCCCGGGACCAGGCGGGGCCGACCTGCGGCGGCGGGGCGACCGCGGACCCCTCCGGGGCGTGGGCCAGGGACACCAGTTGGCGTTGCATGAGCGGGCGGGGGCCGAGCATGTTCTGGATCGCGAACCGGCCACCGTGGATGGAATTGCGCACGCCCAGGTAGTGCCACTCCGTCGCGTGCGGCCCGTCCTCCGGGTCGATCCCGACCTCGTGCAGCACCTCGGAGGCGGAGACTGCCACGGCCGCGGCCAGTTGTGGGTCGGAGGCGGCGATCTCGGCGCGCAGGGCGGGGATGGACCGCCAGCCGTAGGCGCCCTTGTGCACGCCGGCCCCGTGGCCGCTGACCGTGAAGAACCCGGCACCGCCCACCCGGAACGAGGGCAGTGCCAGCTGATGGTTCAGTCCCAGGGAGTCCAGCAGCCAGACGGACAGCGGCGAGGCGAACTTCTCCAGGACGGGACGCGGTGCCGGCCGCCCCCCGGCGCCCACCGGGAAACCGAAACGATCGGAGAGGGCCTGCACGGTGTCCGCGTCCGCGCGGTTGGCGCGACCGAGGTTGGTGGTGTTGTACACCGTCACGTCCGAGGAGGGATCGGCCATGAGGGTCGCGGCCAGCACCAGCCGCGAGTCCACGCCGCCGGACAGCGCCACCCGGACGGAGGTCCCCGGGAACGCGGCCCAGGCCTGCGCCAGTGAGGCGGTCCGGGCGGCGGCCCGGCGGACCTGGTCACCCCATGAGCCGCTCACCGGGGCGAACACCTCGGGCCACGGGGACTGCTCGGTGCGGGCGGACCCGGCGCCCTCGGCGCTCACGGGCACGGCCAGGCAGGCGGCCGGCGGGAGCATCCGGACCTCGTGGCACAGGGTCGTGGTCGAGAGGGGGTGGTTGGCCATCGTGTTGGACCAGGCGGAGGCCAGGGCCGCGGCGGTGTCCACCGTGACCGGCAGGCCCAGGGCGGAGCGCAGGTCCACCAGCAGCGGCCAGGAGTCCGAGAGGGCCGCCAGGCCCGCTCCGGTGGTGTAGAGCAGGGGCAGTTGCCGGAAGAAGTCCGTGGTGGCGGTCAGGCCGTCCGGTGCCGCCTGCACCAGCAGGTGACAGCCATCCCAGTCCGCACCGGGGCTCGGGGCGATGGTGCCTCGGGCCGGTGCCGACCGGCGGTGCCAGTCGGCGAGCCCACCCGCGCCGAAGACCAGGGCGGTTCCCTCCGGGTCCTGGGCGTAACCGCGGAACAGGGTCACCCCGTGGCGGCCCATCGGGACCGTCCCCCCGGTGCCGTCAGTGCCGTCGGTGCCCGGTCCGGCGGGACCGGCGGGACCGGAGGGGGCCGAGGTCAGGAGGTCCCGCCGTGCCGCCCGGGCCACGTGGTGGAGGCGGGCCTGCCCGCCGGGGAAGTCCACCACCAGGTGGTCGTGCGCGTCCACGGGGCCCAGCCAGGCGGTGAACCGCTCCTCGAGGGCGCGGGGCACCACGGCGGTCAGGTACGTGGACATCAGTCGCGTCCCCGCAGGCCGCGGACGAGGCGCCCGGCTGCGCGGCGGGTGAACCGTGCCACCCGCCTGCCGGCCTGTTCGGGGCTGGCGAGGACGGGCGGCCGGACCCCGCTCGGTGAGCCCGCACCCGGAGTGGACGGGGTGGAGGGGCGGGCCGGGGTCCGCGGAGGCACGGGGCTGTCCAGGGGGGCGTCCGCGAGGGGCAGGAACGTCATCAACCGCCCGAACGAGCCACGCTGATGACCCATCGGCACCTTCTCCTGCAGCAGGGTGGCAGCGCGTTCCGCGAGTGGTCCGTACCACTCGGCCAGTCCGGCGTCGGCGGCGATCGCCCCGCCCCGGGCGACCAGGGGCGCCACGGAGGCACGGTCCGCGTCCACGGTGTGCCCCCAGGTCCGGGACAGGGACTGGAACGTCTCCGCCGCGCCGTGGTCGACGTCGGCCGGGACGCCGTACGTGGCCAGGGGCCAGAGCTCGCCGTCGGACAGGGGCCCGCCGACGACGCCCAGGATGGTGTCCAGGGTCTCCCGGTCCACGTCCTTCTGGGGGTCGTCGTAGGGCAGGGCGGCGAGTCCGGGGTCCAGCAGTGCCGTCAGCACGGTGGAGATGGAGGTGTTGAGCCGCGGCGCGTTGGAATCCGGATGCTTGCGCAGGGCGGCGGGCAGCGAGCGGGACGAGTCCGCCGGTACGTGGGCGAGCCGCCCCAGGTCCCGCTGCATCAGCGGCGGGCTGCCGAAATAGGTGGACAGGGTGAAGCGACCGCCGTGCAGGGCGTTGCGCAGCCCGATGTAGTGCCATTCGCTCGAGTCCGGGGACCGGGGATCCACCCCCACGGATCTCAGGTACCCGCGGCCCAGCGTGCCGGCGACGGCGCCCACACCCGGGTCCCACCGTTCCAGGCCCTCGGCGACGTCCATGAAGGGCCGCCACCCGTAGGTGCCCTTGAAGAGTCCTGCGCCGTGGCCGGTGAGCGTGTAGTGCCCAGGGCTTCCCACGCGGGGACTGGGCAACTGCAGCCGGTCGTGCAGGCCCAGGGAACCGGTCATCCAGACCAGGAAGCGATTGCGGTACCGGTGCAATTGGGGCGCAGGGGCCGAGGGGTTGTTGCCCAGCCGCAGCCCGGTGGCCTGTGCCAGGCCCTGGACCACGTCGTAGTCCCGCGAGGTGGCCGCGGCGGGTGCCGCTGTGGTCAGCGTGGTCGACTGCTGCTCCGGGTCGGCCCGCCGGGCCGCGGCCAGGACCGCCCGCGAGTCCGCGCCGCCGGACATGGACAACCGGAGGGAACCGCCGGGCAGGTCCCTCCAGGCGCGCAGCACCGAGGCCATGGACGCCGCGCCCTGACGGACCGTCTCCGCCCACGCCCCCGAGGGCTCCGCGAAGATCTCCGGGAACGGGGCCTGGTGCACGCGGGGCTCGTCGGCGCCCTCGGCCGTCCAGCGGACCGCGACCTGGGCGCCCACGGTCGCCATGCGGACCTGGGTGCAGGCGGTGCTGGTGTCCAGGGGGTGTTCGGTGATGGCCCGGTCGGTGGCCATGGCACAGACGGTCGCGGTGTTGATGCTGACGGGCAGGCCCAGGGCGGTGCGCAATCGGACCAGTAGTTGCCAGGAGTCCGAGAGGGCGAGCAGTCCGTTGCCGGAGGTGTAGAGCAGCGGCAGCATCCGGAAGAAGTCCGTGTGCGCGGTCAGTCCCTCGGGATCCCACGCCACGGCCAGGTGCGTCCCCTCCCATTCGCGACCGTGCCGGCCACCGATGAGGCCGGATCCCGAGTCGTACACCGCGTCCGGGTCCCTCTCGGCGAGGGCCGCGGCACCGGCGCCGCCGAACACGAGGGTGTCCCCTGCGGGGGACTGGGCGTAGCCCCGGAACAGGGCTCCGGCCGGGGCCCGCCCGGGCCGCGGGGGCACCAGGTCGGCGGTGGCCGAGCGGCCCACGTGGTGCAGTCGGACCCCGGTGCCCGGGAGGTCGATCGCGAGGTGCTCACCGGCACCGGGCGCGAAGGCCCAGGTGCCGGTTCCCGTGACGTCGGCCGGGGCCGGGTCCGCGGAACCACGGGGGCTGCCGTCGGTGGGAACGTGAGGGGACAGCCACGCCTGGAATCGCTGCTCCAGGTCCCGGGGCACCACCGCGGTCAGGTAGGTCGTCATACAGTCATGCTTTCACAGCGTGCCGGCCCCGCCGTGGTGCCCTGCGGTCACATCCCGTCCGGGAACACCAGCGGCACCAGCGTGTACATGACCACCATGATCAGCGCCAGGGAGATCACGTTGAGCCAGACCCCGGCGCGGACCATCTGCTTGATGGAGACCTCACCGGAGCCGAAGGCCACCGCGTTCGAGGGGGTGGCGACGGGCAGCATGTAGGCCGAGCAGACGGCCAGGGTGACGGCGATGGTCATGAACAGCGGGTCCATGCCCAGGCCCACGGCCACGGCGCCGAAGATCGGGAAGAAGGCCGCGGCGGTGGCGGTGTTGGAGGTCAGCTCGGTCAGGGCCAGGCTGACGATGATCACCACGAGCATCACCAGCCAGGGCGGAACGCCGGTCAGCCCGCTGACCTGGCCGCCCAGCCAGTCGCTGAACCCGGTGGCGGTGAACATGGCGGACAGGGACAGGCCGCCGCCGAACAACAGCAGCAGGCCCCACGGGATCTCCTTGGCCGCGGACCAGCGCAGCAGGGCGGTGCCGCCGGGGTCCACGGAGCGCCGCTGGGCCGGCACCAGGAAGCAGGCGATCGCGGCGGCCATGGCGACCTGGGTGTCCGAGATCGAGCCCAGGAACGGCAGCGTCTCGGCGACGGCCGGGATGCCGGCGATGAACGGGACGGCGACCCAGAAGAAGATGGCCAGCAGGAAGATGATGCCGACACGGCGTTCCGGGGTGGTCATGGTACCCAGCGCGGCCAGTTCCCGGCGGATCATCTCCTTGCCACCGGGGATCTCCTGGACCTCGGCGCGGAACACGATCTTGGTCAGCACCAGCCAGGCGATGAACAGCATGACCAGGGCCCACGGGACACCCACGAGCATCCAGTGGCCGAACTGCAGGTCGAAGCCGTGGGCCTCACCGAGGTAGGCCTTCATCAGGGCCATCGGGGGCTGGCCGATCAGGGTGGCGGTCGAGCCGATGGTCACGCCGTAGGCGACGCCGAGCAGCATGGACGCGGCGAACTTCGTGCCGGCGGCCTCGCGGTCGACCGAGCGGACCAGTTGGAGGATGGAGACCGCGATCGGCACCATGATCACCGCGGTGGCGGTGTTGGACACCCACGCCGAGATGAACGCCGAGGCGGCCATCAGCCCGAAGACGATCTGCGCCGGCTTGGTGCCGACCGCGCGGATGGTCAGCAGCGCCACGCGCAGGTGCAGGTTGGACTTCTCCGTGGCCAGGCCGAGGATCACCCCGCCCATGACGAGGAACACCACGGAGTCCGCGTACGGCGCCGCCACCTCCTTCATGGACGCCATGCCGAACAGCGGGAACAGCACCAGCGGCAGCAGGGAGGTCACCGGGATGGGCGCGGCCTCGGTCATCCACCAGATGGCCATCCACAGGGCGCAACCGGCCACGGCCCGTCCCTCGAAGGACAGCGACGCCGGCAGCACCAGGGCCAGCACCAGGCCGGCCACCGGCCCCAGGGCGAGCAGCCACCAGTTGCGTTTCGCGCCGGAGTCGAGCGCGTCGCGTTGCTCGGTGGCCTCGGCGGCTGCCGGGGAACCGGGCGCCTCGGACGGGCGGAGGTCCCGCGCGTCGGTGGGGGAAGTCGTCATGGTCAATGCCTCGAGTGTTCGGATGGAGAGTATGGAGTGGGATCTGCCACGTCTGAATCGGTGAACCGTCACACCGTACTGGGATGAATGACGACCGTGAAGTACACATTCCACGCGCATTGAGAGGCTTATCGTCCTAAAGTAGGGCGAACCGGTCTTTCCCCTGTGATGGAGGCCATCCCTACGCTGGACCGGTACCACCGGGCGAATGGACACTCGTCCACCCGTGAAGATGCCCCGGGATGGCCAGTATGAAAGGAGGCGCCGTGGACCTGCGCCAGATGCGCTACTTCGTGGCCGTCGCCGAGGAGCGGCACTTCGGCCGCGCCGCCGACCGCCTGCACATGGCCCAGCCTCCGCTGTCCCAGCAGATCAAGCAGCTCGAGGCCAGTCTCGGGACGCAGCTGCTCGAGCGCACCACCCGCAAGGTCGACCTGACCGAGGCCGGCCGCCTCATGCTCGAGCGCGCCCGCCAGATCCTGGCGGACGTCGAATCCCTCAAGAAGGACGTCCAGGAGGTGGGGGCCGGGGCGGCGGGCGTGCTGCGCATCGGGTTCGTCGGCTCGGCCACCTACCGGGTGATGCCGGCCGTCGTCCAGCTGGCCCGCCAGGAGCTGCCCGGTGTGCGGCTGCACGTGATGGGGGAGATGCTGACCCCGAACATCGAGCAGGGCCTGCTGGAGAACCGCCTCGACGTGGCCGTGCTGCGGCCCCCGGTCCAGTCCGCCGAGGTCGTGCTGGACCCGCTGGAGGGCGACTCGCTGGTCGTGGCGTTGCCCCCCGCGCATCCGTTGGCCGCCGGCAGCGGCCCCCTGGCGCTCTCGGCGCTGGCCGGGGAGGAATTCGTGGGGTACCCGCCGGCCTCCGCCGTCGCCACCGTGTCGTTCGAGGCCTGCCGGAAGGCCGGCTTCCGGCCGCGCGTCGTGCAGGAGGCCACCGAGACCTCCACCCTGCTGGCCTTCGTGGGCGCGGGCATGGGACTGGCCCTGGTGCCCGATGGCGCCCGCCGCGCCACCTCCGCCTCGCCCGTCGTGTACCGCGAACTCACCGAGGGGCCCGAGGTCGGCCTGGCCCTGGCCTGGAAGCGGGGGAGCCGGTCGCTGCTCATCCCGGGTTTCCGGGCCCTCGCCCACCGGGCCGTGGAGCAGGTCCGGCGGTCCCCGGCGAACCAGCAGACCGCCCCGTCATCCCACCCAGTCGCCGAGGAGGCACCATGAAGATCACCGGCATCGAGGCCATTCCCTACGCCATCCCGTACACCCACCCACTGAAGTTCGCCTCCGGGGCGGTGGAGACGGCGGACCATGTCCTGGTGCGGATCCACACGGACGAGGGTCTGGTCGGCGTGGCGGATGCCCCGCCGCGGCCCTACACCTATGGCGAGACCCAGGTGTCCATCAAGAACGTGGTGGAGGAGATCTTCGCCCCCCAGGTGATCGGGCTGGACCCCTTCGACCGGGAGAAGGTCCACGCCGTCATGCGCCGGACCATCAACAACCAGGTGGCCAAGGGCACCGTGGACATCGCCCTGTGGGACCTGGCCGGCAAGGCCCTGGGGATGCCGGTGCACAAGATGCTGGGGGGCTGGACGGACTCGATGCGCGTCAGCCACATGCTCGGTTTCCGGCCGGCACAGGAGCTGCTCGAGGAGGCCCAGCGGTTCGGCGAGGAGTACGGCATCACCACGTTCAAGCTCAAGGTCGGCCGGCGCCCCCTGGCCCTCGACATCGAGGCCTGCCACGTGTTGCGGGACGGGCTGGGGGGTGACGTCGAGATCTACCTGGACGCCAATCGCGGTTGGACGGCCAACGAGGCCATGCAGGTGCTCGAGGGGACGGCCGGGCTCGGGCTGACCCTGCTCGAGGAGCCCTGTGACGCGAAGGAGGCCATGAGCCGGCGCCGTCTCGTGGAGAAGTCTCCGATCCCCGTGGTGGGCGACGAGTCCGTGCCGACGGCCGGGGACGCGTCCCGCGAGCTGCTCTCCGGGGGCTGCAACGCCATCTGCATCAAGACGGCACGATCCGGTTTCACCGAGGCCACCGAGATCCTCGGGCTGTGCACGGGCCTGGGCGTGGACGTGACGATGGGCAACCAGATCGACACGCAGGTCGGCTCCCTGGCGACCGTCACCTTCGGTGCCGCCCACGAGGCCACCTCGCGCCGGGCCGGTGAGCTGTCCAACTTCCTGGACATGAGCGACGACCTGCTGGCCGAGCCGATCACGATCACGGACGGCCGCATCGCGGTACGGGACCTGCCCGGCGTCGGGGCCGAGATCGACGACGAGAAGCTCAGCACATACCGCACCGACCGCTAGTCAGCCGGATTCACACCCTTGGCGTCTCAATGGTGACGTAAACAGACTTTCCGCTTGACCCGCGCCATCCATAGGCTGGACGCAACAATGTGACCGGCAGCACGGCGCGGACGACGTGATCCCCACCACCGATGCACCACGATGAAGGAGAAACCATGACCCCCCAGGAGCAAGCCACCGCAGCCGCCTCCGGCGCCGCGGCCACCGACCGGTTCCGCCAGTCCGGGAAGACCGCGGCGGTCGAGGCCGATCAGGCCCGTGTCAACGAGCTGGCCTCGGCCCTCGTGCAGGCCGCCAACGACATCATCCTCGAGAAGAAGGTCACCTACCCCGAGTTCAACGCCCTCAAGGCCTGGCTGATCAAGGTGGGCGAGGACGGCGAGTGGCCGCTGTTCCTGGACGTGTGGCTGGAGCACTCCGTGGAGGAGGTCGCCACGGAGCACCGTGAGGGCAACAAGGGCTCCATCGAGGGGCCGTACTACATCCCGGACGCCCCGCGCCACGAGACCGGCAAGGGCAAGCCCGCCACCATCGACATGCGCCCGGACGAGAAGGGCACCATGATGCTCTTCCAGGGCCAGGTCACCAGCACCGAGGGCAAGCCCCTGCCGAACGCCAAGATCGAGCTGTGGCACGCGGACGAGGACGGCTTCTACGCCCAGTTCGCCCCCGGCATCCCGGACTGGAACCTGCGCGGCACCTTCATCGCCGACGAGGAGGGCTACTTCGCGATCAGGTCCCTGCAGCCGGCCCCGTACCAGATCCCGACCGACGGCGCCTGCGGCCAGCTGATCGCCGCCGCCGGCTGGCACGCCTGGCGGCCCGCGCACCTGCACCTGAAGGTCTCGGCCCCCGGCCACGAGCTGCTGACCGCCCAGCTGTACTTCCCGGGTGATCCGCACAACGAGGACGACATCGCCACTGCGGTGAAGCCCGAGCTGATGCTCGACCCGAAGCCGGCCGCGGACGGCGACGGCGTCCAGGTCGACTACGACTTCGTCCTGGATCCGGTCTCGGACGAGACCCCGGCGCACCTGCGCGTCTGATACTGCGGAACGGGAGGACCGGCGTCGCCGTGAGGTGACACCGGGAACCCGGTTCCGGGAACGGGAGGCCCCGCAGGCCTGTGGCCTGCGGGGCCTTGTCGTGTGGTCAGTTCCCCGAGACGAGCGGGCGGATGCCGCACAGCCGCATGGCCTGCGCGTAGGCCTCGGTCATCTGCTCCTCGGCCTCCTCCGGGGTCTGCTTCCTGGTCGCGGACTGCGCGTGGAGTGCCGGCAGGGGGAAGACCTTGATCGCCTTGCTGTCCAGGATGGTCCCGCCGATCGTGGCCGAGAAGGCCTTGATGAGCTTCTGGGCCTCCCCGCCGTGGGCCATGATGGCCACGACCCGGGGAACCAGCTTGAGGAACCGGTTGAAGGGCTTCACGCCCGCGGCGATCTGGTCCTTGGTGAGGTTGATCGCGAAGTCGTCCTGGGTCCAGGGGTGGACGGTCCATGGGACGGCATAGCGCGGTGCCAGTCCGGCGCCCTGGAAGACGCGGAGCAGGCGCTCGGAGGTGTCGTCGTCGTTCTCGTGGGAGAGGAACCCGGAGGCGGTGCCCGGTCCGGGGGCCGCCGTGAGCACGAGGATCCGGGCCTCGTCCACGTCGTATCCCGGGTCGACGTACGGTACGGGACCCTTGTCGGGGTCCTTCAGCGACTCGCAGAGCTGGGTGATCGGGGCGATGTTCTCCGCGTGCAGGTTGTTCTGGGCTTCAGTGACGTAGGCGGGATCGGACATTCGGCGCATGGGTACAGTTCCCTGAGTCGTCGGAGCGCGGACCGGCGAGTGCAGGCCAGCGTGCCCCCAGTCTACGAGTCGGCCAGGGGGCGTCCGCTGCGGGCCGCCGCGCCCGGTGGGACGAACCGCCGCTATCGCGCCGGCGTGGTCTTGACGCGCACCGAGGACCACTCCCCGGACAGCGGGACGTTGGCGTTGAGCGTGTGCCCGCGCCCTTGGAGGTCCTTCCAGATGGAGTCCCGGTTGATGTCCGAGCGCCCGCCCTTGGGGTAGCCGATCCACAGCACCCGTGCGCCGAGGGCCGGTTCGAGCCAGTCGTCCAGGACGCCGTCCAGCGAGCGCTGGTCCTGGGCGAAGAGCACGACGGCGGTGGCCTCGCCGATCTCCTGGGTCACGAGCACGTCCGCGGGCATCGGGTCGAGCAGGGCGTGCAGGCCTTGGTGGCCCCCGCCCAGGTACAGGACGTCTCCGGGCTTGATGAAGAGCTTCTGGGCCGTCGTCTTGGCGGGTGTGGCGGGCTGGTTCGTCGTCTCGGCCATGGCTGCATTGTGCACCGGCACTATGACGGACCGGAGCGAGGGTACGGCCGCGATCAGGCCACCGTGGCGCGGGTCATCGACGGGGACACCATCGACGCGGAGGTGGGCGGGCGCACGGAGCGCATCCGGTTGCTCAACGCCGGCATCGGCAGGCCGATGCCGCGCGTCAGGCCGAGGTTGAGAGGAATCGCCAGCGGCAGCAGGCGCACCCCCTCCCGGCACCCGGCGCAGCGGTCCTGCACCGGGTACCGGGCCGCCGTCGTGGTGCCGGGTCCCGCCGGACGGGGCGGGACCCTACCCCTCAGGACGGGGCATCACTCCTTCTTGTCATCCGACTCCCCGCCGTAGGCCAGCCGGAGGACGCGGCCGTCGGCCTCGAGCTTGTCCCGAGCCTCCCTGGCCTTCTCCACCTTGTCCGTGCTGCGCGGGGGCAACTGGATCATCTCCTCGGCCTGGATGCCCGCCTGGAGCTGGCGGGCGCGTTCCATCTCGGCATCGATCTCGGCGCCGAGCAACAGGACGATGTTGAAGATCCAGAGTGCGAACAGCAGGGCCATCACCGTGCCGATCGCCCCGTAGGAGCTGTAGCCGGCGAAGAAGCTGAAGTAGATGTACAGCGCGACACCGGCCAGGCCGATGCCGACGATCGCCACGACGGCGCCGATGCTGACCCAGGTGAACTTGGGCTGCTTCACGATGGGCGTGAAGTAGTACAGGACGGCGATCATGGCGATCACCAGGGCCAGGATGACGAGCCACTTCACCCAGGCCCAGACGGGCAGGAAGGTCTGGGTCAGGAACTGCAGCATGTCCGTGAGGCCGAGCGGTTCGGCGAGGGGGCCCAGCACCCCGGACACCAGGGCCTCGTTCAGGGCGAGGGAGACGAGGATCAGCACCACCCCGACGAGCAGGACCAGGGTGACCAGCAGCATGGACACGACCTGCTTCACGAAACCGCGCCCTTCCTCGACGCCGTAGATGGTGTTCATGCAGCGGGAGAAGGCCTTCACGTAGGCCGAGGACGACCACAGGGCCGTGGCGATACCGATGATCAGCGCGATCACGCCTCCGCTGGCCGAACTGGTCATCGTCTCCACCAGGTTGACCACCAGCGCCTGGTAGTCGGCGGGGACGTACTGCTTCACCAGGTCTTCCACCAGGGCGGTGACGGTCTCCGCGTTGTTGGCCAGCACGAGCGTGATGATGGAGAAGATCGCCAGCAGTGCCGGGGCCAGGGACAGGACCGTGTAGTAGGTCAGCATGGCGGCCAGGTCGGTGCCGCCGTCGGATCCGAACTCCTTGAGGGCCCGTTTGAGGGCGTACTTCCGGCTCGCGCCGTTCAACTTCGGAGGACTGTCCGGTTTCTTGTCGCTGTCCGGCGCCGGGGCGTCGGCAGCCTCCAGTGTCGCGTCGATCGGGTCCTTGATGGGCACGGTACGTCCTCTCGTTGTTCCATCGTTCCTCCACATCTAACCCACCCGTCCCCGGTAAAGTCGAGTCGTCGACCAGAAGGGAGCAGGCCGTTGGCGGGATCACTGACGCCCCGGGAAGGGGTGCTCGCGGGGATCCTGACCGCCACGGCCGGCTTCGTGGACGGGGTGGCCTTCATCCACCTCGGCGGGTACTTCGTGTCGTTCATGTCCGGGAACTCGACCCGGGCAGGCGCCGACATCGCCCAGGGGGACCCGCTGGCCTGGGCGAAGGCCATGGGTCTCGTCGCGTTCTTCGTGGCCGGCGTGGTGATGTCCTCCCTGGCCGTGCACCTGCGCTCCTCGAGAGGGGACCGGCCGGAGCCTGCCGGGCCCCGGTCGACCGCCGTCTGGGTGTCCATGGCGTTCCTGCTGCTCGCGGCCCTGATGTCCCTGGTCCCGGTGCTGAGGGTGGCCGTCCCTCCCGCGGTGGCCGCCGGCATGGGTGCCGTCAACGGCACCTTCACCCGCGGCGGCGAGGTGACGGTGGGACTGACCTATATGACGGGGACCCTGGTGAAGACCGGACAGCACCTGGCGCTGGCCCTGACCGGGGGCAACCGGGTCGTCTGGCTGCGGTTCCTGGCCCTGTGGGCGGCGATCGCCCTCGGATCCGCCATCGGTGCCTTCGCCTATCTCGCCTGGGGACTGGGAGCCCTGTGGGTCGCCGTGGTCCTGCTGGCCGGGATCGCCGCGATGCTCGACCTCCGCCGGCACCGCGGCGCGGTGGACTAGGTTCGAGGTCATGATCAAGTACCTGGGCTCCAAGCGGGTCCTGGTGCCGGTCCTGGGGGCCATGGCGGAGGCGGCCGGGGCGCGCACCGCCGTCGACCTGTTCTCCGGGACCACCCGGGTGGCCCAGGAGTTCAAGCGGCGCGGCATCCACACCACGGCCGCGGACCGGGCCACCTACACCGGCGTGCTCGCCGGCTGTTACATCGCCACCGACGCGCGGGCCGTGGACCGCGAGCACCTCGCCGCGGTCCTCGCGGACCTCCAGGCCACGCCGCCGGTGCGCGGGTACGTCACCGAGACCTTCTGCGAGCAGGCGAGGTACTTCCAGCCCAAGAACGGGATGCGCATCGACGCGATCCGGCAGCGGATCGAGGACGAGCACGCGGGCACGGACCTGTACCCCGTCCTGCTGACCTCGCTCCTGGAGGCCGCCGACCGGGTGGACTCCACCACCGGGATCCAGATGGCGTACCTGAAGGACTGGGCCCCGCGGTCGATGCGGGACCTGGAACTGCGGGTGCCGGTGCTGCTGGACGGGCCCGGGGCCTCGGTCACGGGGGACGTCATGCAGACCGTGGGCATGCTGCCGGCGGTGGACCTCTGCTACGTGGACCCGCCCTACAACCAGCATCGGTACTTCGCGAACTACCACGTGTGGGAGACCCTGGTCCGGTGGGACGCCCCCGACCACTACGGGGTGGCCTGCAAGCGGGTGGACGTGCGCGACGACGAGACCCGCAGCGTGTTCAACTCCCGGCGCACCATGCCGGCAGCGCTCGCGGACGTGCTGTCCCGGATCCGGGCGAGGACCGTGATCCTGTCCTACAACGACGAGTCCTGGATCACCGTCCCACAGATGGCGGGCATGCTGCGGGACTCCGGGCACGAGGCGGTCGAGGTCTTCGCCTTCGACTCCAAGAGGTACGTGGGGGCCCAGATCGGCATCCACAACCCGGCCGGGAAGAAGGTGGGCGCCGTGTCCCACCTGCGCAACACGGAGTACGTGTTCGTGGCCGGCGGGGCACAGGCCGTCCGGGACGTCGCGGCCGGGCTGGCCGACGGTGCCGGCGGTCAGCGTTCCCGAGTCCTGGACCGCACGGCGGCCGCCCTCGGTACGCTGTCCACAGGCCCGTAACGGCACCCGTCTGCGGAAGGGGCCGGCGCCGACCCCGAAAGGACGCCATGACCGAGAGATACCTGCCCATCCCCCTGGAACTGCGGTGGTCCGACCAGGACCTGCTGGGCCACATCAACAACGCGCGCGTGGTGACCCTGGCCGAGGAGGCGCGCGTCCGCTTCCAGATGCACGTGGACGGCCCGGACTCCGTGGCGGAGTCCCAGTCCGTGGGCGGACGCGTGGTGGCCCGGCAGGTCATCGACTACCACCGCCCGGCTCACTACGGCACCCCGCTCGAGGTGCGCGTGGGGGTGCTCCGGGTGGGCACCAGCTCCTTCACCCTGCGCCACCAGGGCGTCCAACAGGACCGGCCCGTGTTCACGGTGGACGCCGTGATGGTGGTGATCACCGGTGACGGATCATCCCGGCCGCTGACGGACACCGAGCGGGCCGGACTCGAGGACTGGCGCTGGCCGGACCCCGGGCGCGTCGAGGACGAGCGGGCCGGGGGAGCCGGCGTCGTGACGGCCGGGGCGGCACCGTCCGGCGCCGGCCCGGGGGGCGGCTCATGAGCACCGCCCCCGCCCACGGACCTGCCCGGCCGGCCCGCGCCCCCGGCGCGGCCGGTGCCCTGGCCACCCGGACCGGTCAGACCGCGACGGCGGTGGTCATCGTGCTCGCCATCGTCAGCGCCTTCGTCGGTTCCGGCGCGATCGGCGGGACCCCGATCGTGGAGGCCGCCGACGGCTGGCTGACGGCGGACAGCACCTGGATCGCCCCGGCCGGGCCCGCCTTCTCCATCTGGTCGGTCATCTACACCGGCCTCGTGGGCTACGGGATCTGGCAGTTCTTCCCGGCCGCGGACACCCCCCGGCACAACGCCGCACGGCCGTGGATCCTCGCGGGGGTCGTCCTGAACTCGGCCTGGATCTGGGTCGTGCAGGCCGGCTGGCTGGCCGTCAGCGTGCTCGTCATCGTCCTGTTGCTGGCCTGCCTGTGCCGGGTCCTCGTGATCCTGGAGTCCGCACGCTACCGCGAAGCCGACCCGCCGGCGACGGCGGTCGGTGCCGGAGGGACCGCCGCCCCGTCCCGGGGATCCGCCGCGCGCTGGACCGAGCGGATCCTGCTCGACGGCGTCCAGGGGCTCTACCTGGGCTGGGTCACCGTGGCGACCCTGGCCAACACGGCGGCATGGCTGGCGTCCCTCGGCTGGACCGGTGCGCCGCTGGGGCCGGTCGTCTGGGCGACCATCCTGGTGGTGGTCGCCACGCTGATCGCCACGGCCACGGCGCTCTACGACGGTGGCCGGTTCGCCCCGGCGCTGGCGACCGCCTGGGGGCTGGCGTGGATCGCCGTCGGGCGCTCCGACGGCTCGGGGCTGCAGTCGGCGTCGCTGGCGCTCACCGCGGCCGGCGCCTCGGTCCTGGTCGTGCTGGCCACCATCGCCGCCTGGCTGCTGTCCCGCAGATCCGTCACCGGGGAGGCGCGTGACCTGATCGCCGACGCCCTGGACGGCGACGGTGATCCGATCGACGGGCGCTGAGCCCCTGACCTGCCCGGGGGGTCGGGAGTATCCTCCGAGCATCCATCATGCCGGAGCAGGAGGCCCCATGAGTACCGAACCACGCACCCCTGGTGATCCCGACGAAGCCCCCGCGGGAGCCCCGTCCCAGGAGGCAGCGGAGGAGACCCGAGCAGCTGCCGAGGAGGCCCGGGAGGCCGCTGAGGAGGCGCGTGCCGCCGCCGAGGAGGCCCGGGAGGCCGCTGCGGAGGCCAAGAGGCGTCACGATGCCGATGACGCCCGGGCCGACGAATGGGAGGAGGAGTCCTTTCCCGCCTCCGACCCCCCGGCCAATTACTGACTCACGCGAAGGGCCCCGGAGACCATTCCTGGTCTCCGGGGCCCTTCGCGTGAGGCGGGGTGGCGCTCAGTAGTTGGCCGGCGGGTCAGAGGCCGGGAAGGTGTCCTCGACCTGCTCGTCCAGCTCCTCCTCGGTCTCCGGGCCGCGCGAGGACTTCTCGTTCTCGCTGAACTGGGTCTGCGGCTCGTCGAGACGGTCCTCGTCCGGGACCTCCGGGTTGACGGGTTCGGTGCTCATACGTCCTCCTGTAAGTAGGTCGGGCCTCCAGTCTGCACCACGTTCCCGGGGGCACGGAAACGGCATCCCCGGGCGAGACCGGTGAGCGGAAGGCGCGGCTGAATAGGGGGAAGGTCAGGATCCCGGTGGCATCTGCTGCAGGGACCAGGTGTTCCCGTCGGGATCGGCGAAGTAGACGAACCGGCCCCAGGGCTGCTCGTCGACATCGCTGCAGTCGACGCCCCGGGACACCAGTTCGGCCCGGGCGGCGTCGGCGTCCGCGATGACCATCTGGAGGCCCTTCTGCGAGCCCGGGGCCATCTCGGTGATGCCCACGCCCAGGGCCACCGAACAGGCCGATCCCGGCGGGGTGAGCTGGACGAAGCGCAGGTCGGGGGAGATGACGTGGTCGTGGTCGGCGTGGAACCCCACCTGGTCGACGTAGAAGCCCTTGGCCCGGTCGACGTCGGTGACCGGCAGGGCCACGAGCTCGATCTTCATGTCCATGACGCACAGGGTAGACGCAGCCCGCCGGCCATGGCACGGTCCGACGACGCATCCCCCCGGACAGGGGAGCGGCGGCCGGATCCGCCCCCGGGTCCCGATGATCACGGGTCCAGAGGGGCGGATCCGGCCGCCGCGTGCCGGGGTGCGGGCGCCGGGCCGGGTCAGGCGGTGGCGCCCGCCATCTCCTGCCGCGCCGGGGCGTTGGCCGAGAGGAACTGCCGGTAGGCAGGCAGGGTCAGGAAGTCCGGGAACTCCTCGGCCAGGGCGGATCCGGCGAACACGGCGAGCGCGTCGTCGAAGCGGTCCCCCTCGGAGCGCTCAATGGCCGCGAACTCCTCGTCCATCAGTTCCTGGACCCACTCGCGGGTCACGGTGCGGGTGCCGCCGTCGGACAACCGTGCCGTGGAACCGGCGTTGATCCACTGCCAGATCTGGGAACGCGAGATCTCCGCGGTGGCGGCGTCCTCCATGAGGTTGTGGATGGCGGCCGCGCCGTTGCCCCGCAGCCAGGACTCCACGTAGCGGATGCCGACCTCGATGTTGGTGCGCACGCCCTTCTCGGTGATCTCCCCGGGCGTCTGGGAGACGGCCAGCAGACCCTGGGCGTCCGGGGTCACGTCCTCGCGCTTGGCGGAGCGGATCTGGTTGCGGCGGTCGCCCAGCACCTCGTCGAAGACCTCCATGGCCACCGGGACCAGGTCCGGGTGGGCCACCCAGGAGCCGTCGAAGCCGTCGTTGGCCTCGCGGGTCTTGTCCTCGCGCACCTTGGCCAGCGCCATCTCGTTGGCCTCCGGGTCACGGCGGTTCGGGATGAAGGCCGCCATGCCACCGATCGCCGAGGCGCCGCGCTTGTGGCAGGCGCGCACCAGCTGGTCGGTGTAGGAGCGCATCATCGGGGCGGTCATCGTCACGTCCGCCCGGTCCGGCAGCACGAACTCCTCGCCGCGGTCCCGGAAGTTCTTGATGATGGAGAAGATGTAGTCCCAGCGTCCGGCGTTCAGGCCGGCGGCGTGGTTGCGCAGCTGGTAGAGGATCTCCTCCATCTCGAACGCGGCGGTGATCGTCTCGATCAGCACGGTGGCGCGGACGGTGCCCTGCGGGATGCCGAGGTGGTCCTGGGCCACCACGAACACGCAGTTCCACAACCGGGCCTCGAGGTGGTTCTCGGTCTTGGGCAGGTAGAAGTACGGACCGATACCGCGCCGCAGCAGCTCCTTGGCGTTGTGGAAGAAGTACAGGCCGAAGTCCACCAGCGACCCGGACATCGGCTCGCCGTCCACCATCAGGTGGTCCTCGTCCAGGTGCCAGCCGCGGGGACGGACGATGATGGTCGGCCGGTCCACCAGCTGCACGCCGCCGAGCTTGTACTCCTTGCCCTCCGGGGAGGTGAAGTCGATCTTGCGGCGGATGGCGTCCTTGAGGTTCACCTGGCCGTTGAGCACGTTCGACCACGACGGCGAGGAGGAGTCCTCGAAGTCGGCCAGCCAGCACTTCGCCCCGGAGTTCAGCGCGTTGATCGTCATCTTGCGGTCCACCGGGCCGGTGATCTCGACCCGGCGGTCCTTCAGCCCGGGCGAGAGCGGGGCGACGCGCCAGGACTCGTCCTCACGGATGGAACGGGTCTCGGTCAGGAAGTCCGGGGTCCACCCCTGGGAGATGCGCTCGCGGATCTCCTGTCGCCGGGCCAGCAGCTCGGCGCGGCGGCCGTTGAACCGGCGGTGCAGCACGGCCAGGAACTCGAGGGCGTCCGGGGTGAGGATCTCCTCCTGCCGCGGCAGGTGGGGTCCGGTGATCGTCACGCCGTTAAGGGTGATGGGCTGGTCGGTGGGGTACATGGTGGTCTCCTTGGGAGTGTGGCCGTTCCGCCCTAGGCGGGGGCCGGAGGAAAAGTGGTTGCTGTGCCCCGGGCTGGTGAGGGGAGAGGAGGGCGACGGCGGCGCCTGTCGGTGGGGCGTCGGCGTCGGGCTGGTGTTCGGGTCCGGTGGGGAAGGCAGGTGGCGGCCGGGCCGGGAGGGCCCGGCCGCCACCGGTGCGTCAGCTCGGCGCGAGGCCGGCCGCGGTGGGGATCAGTGGAACTGTCCGGCCTCGGTGGAGCCGGCCAGCGCCGTGGTGGAGCTGTCGGGGTTGACCGCGGTGGAGATGGCGTCGAAGTACCCGGTGCCGACCTCGCGCTGGTGCTTGGTGGCGGTGTAGCCGCGGGCCTCGTCGGCGAACTCCCGCTCCTGCAGCTCCACGTAGGCGGACATCTGGCGCTCGTTGTACCCCTTGGCCAGGTCGAACATGGAGTGGTTCAGGGCGTGGAAGCCGGCCAGGGTGATGAACTGGAAGGTGTAGCCCATGGCCCCCAGCTCGCGCTGGAACTTGGCGATGGTCTCGTCGTCCAGGTTCTTCCGCCAGTTGAAGGACGGGGAGCAGTTGTACGAGAGCATCTGGTCCGGGAACTCGGACTTGACGGCCTCGGCGAACTTCTTGGCCAGCTCCAGGTCCGGGGTGCCGGTCTCCATCCAGATCAGGTCGGAGTAGGGGGCGTAGGCCTTGGCGCGGGCGATGCAGGGCTCGATGCCGTTGCGCACCTTGTAGAAGCCCTCGGCGGTGCGCTCACCGGTGATGAACTCGGCATCGCGCTCATCCACGTCGGAGGTGATCAGGGTGGCGGCCTCCGCGTCGGTCCGGGCGATGACCACCGAGTTGACGCCGGAGACGTCTGCGGCCAGGCGGGCGGCGTTCAGGGTGCGGATGTGCTGACCGGTCGGGATCAGCACCTTGCCACCCAGGTGACCGCACTTCTTCTCGGAGGCCAGCTGGTCCTCCCAGTGCACCCCGGAGGCACCGGCGGCAATCATGGCCTTCATCAGTTCGTAGGCGTTCAGCGGGCCGCCGAAGCCGGCCTCGGCGTCGGCCACGATCGGGACCAGGTAGTCCTCGACGGTCTGGATGCCCTCGGAGAACTCGATCTGGTCGGCGCGCATCAGGGCGTTGTTGATGCGGCGCACCACGGCCGGGACGGAGTTGGCCGGGTACAGGGACTGGTCCGGGTAGGTGTGGCCGGAGAGGTTCGCGTCAGCGGCGACCTGCCAACCGGAGAGGTAGATGGCGCGCAATCCGGCCTTGACCTGCTGGACGGCCATGTTGCCGGTGAGGGCCCCCAGGGCGTTGGTGAACTTGCCCTCGGCGTGCTCGGTGGTCAGCTGCTCCCAGAGCTTGTCGGAACCGCGGCGGGCCAGGGTGTGCTCCTCCTGGACGCGGCCGCGCAGCTTGACGACGTCCTCAGCGGTGAAGGTGCGCTCGGTGTTGGCCCACCGGGGGTTGTGGTCCCAGTCGTGCTGGAGCTGTTCGGCGGATGCGGGGGTGTTCGGTTCCATGTCGGCTCTCCTGCGAGTCGGGTGTGGACTGTGGCGGTCGAAGTGATGTGGATCGCTTCGTTGACCACCAGTCTTGACCGCGGCAAGCCCCCGTGGGGTGGAGATCGGCGGAAAATTTCACCCCATCTTCACAATGGTCAGAAAGGTGATATCTCGCGCTGAACGAGCCTTGTATCGCTTCTGGCAGGTTCGGATGGGGCCAAAAGTGTCATTCCTTGACAAGGGGGCTCATCGCCGCCTCGCGCCCCCGCGCCCGCGGGCCGGGGCGGGCCCGTCGGAGCGCCAGGCGGGTGCACGGCAGGAGGATGGGGAGAACTCCCCATCGCGGCCGGGGCGGACCGTTCCTAGACTGTCGAGAGTCGTGGGGCCGGTGAGGCCGTGCCGAGGATGGGAGGGTGGACACCATGGTTGACTACCGGGTGGATGAGGACGGCGCCAACGGCGTCATAGCGGCGACCCGCACACATGCCGGCGAGTTCGAAGCGCTCATCACCGATCTGCGCACCGCCGTGGAGGGCACCGCGGCAGAGTGCCAGAGCACGCTGATCGCCGGTGCCCTCCAGGAGGTCCACGACGGCTACCTCGCGCCCGTGGCGACGATGGCCCACTGGCGCAGCACCAACATCGTCAACGAGGGCCAGAAGATGGTGAACGCCTTCATCGACGGCAACGAGCAGATGGCGGCGGACGCCCGGAGCGAGATCTCGGACGTCCCCTCGAGCTGGGAGGACGCCCAGTGAGTGTCGACCTCGGCGGCCTGCCCGCCTTCCCCGACACGGGAGCACTGCGGGCGGCCGCCCAGGGGATCAGGGATGCGGGGAAGGCGATCTCCGACCGGGCGGACGAGGTCAAGGCCAGTTGGGGCGACATCCAGGCCAACGGGTACATCACGTCGGACACCCTGGACATGGGCACTGTCTATGCTGCCGCCGACCCCGTCGTCGACTACGGCGATGCCGGCAGGTCCGGGACGCGGGCGGTCTACCTGGCCATCGATGCCTACTGCGATGCGATGGACGGGCTGAAGGACGCCTATGACAGTGCGGTCGCGGGGGCCTTGGCCTGCTACGCCGACGTGGCCGACGAGCAGGAGGCCCAAAGCGCGGTCAACGCCGTCGCGCAGCAGATGGCCGAGCTGGAGGAGCAGTGCGCTCACAACATCAGGGCCGTCAACCCGGACACCCCGTACACCCCCGGGCAGTTCGCGGGCCCGGAGGCCGGCGCCACCAGCGCCCTGGTCCAGGAGGCCCTCGAGGGGCACCGGGTCCACAGGTTCACCTTCGACGTCGTGGACACCATCACCGTCACGTCGGTGCGGTACACCGACCTCCAGATCGAGTTCGCGGACGGCAGCAGGCTCCGGTACACGGAACTCGACCTGACCCAGACGAGGGTCGAGACGCGTACCCCGGTCGTCATCGCGGCCGACCTGCCCAACCCGCCCGGATGGGCGAAGTGGGGCGGCCGCTTCCTGGAGGGGGCGGACGTCGTCCTGTCGGCATGGGGCAACTACTCCGAGGAATGGAACCAGGACCTCGTCGAGAACCCGGGGATGACCACGGCAGAGCAGACCGGCAGCGCGGTCAAGTCGGCCACGCTCGGTGCCGGTGGCTCCTTCCTGGGCTCCGCGGGTGGCGCCTGGGGCGGCGCGGCCGCCGGTGCGGCCGTGGGCACCATGGTCGGTGGCCCGGTGGGGACCGTGGTCGGCGGCATCATCGGGGGCGTGGCCGGTGGTATCGCAGGTGGCTGGGGTGGAGAGATCCTGGGCAATACCATTGACAACTGGACGGACGGCGAGGGCTTCGCCGATGGCGTGAAGAACGCCTGGAACAACTTCTGGGGAGGCTGAGTTGTCGGACAACCAGATGATCGCGATCGCCATCACGGGGATCTTCTGCCTGGCGGCACTGTGGTCCGGTGTCATGAGCGCGCGAGCCTATCGGGGGAGCTGGCGCGGGTGGATGGCCATCCACCCCCCGCTCACCCTCTGGGGGCCGCACTGGGGGCTGCTGACCCTGGCGGTCTACTCCGTCACCTCGCTCATCGGCGGGATCCTGCTGGGCCTCGCGCAGGCCGGGGGCTCGTCCTGGATGCAGGTGGCATCCATCGCGGTGCTCATCACGGGCATCGTCGTCGGGATGATCGTCAGCCACGTCCTGCCTGATCGCTGGCGACCGGAGTGGTATCGACACCAGGCTGTGGGCTCCTCGGTGGGGAGGCGCTGATGGCGGCCGAGTCCGCCCTCGCACTGGAGCAGTGGGGCGTCCGGTGGAGCGTGCCGGCCGACTGGACCGACGTGACGGCCGACGTCGCGATGCCGGGGGTGTCCCGGGTCCTGCGCGGGCCGTCCCGCGAGGGACTCCTCGCGCCCTCGGCCGTGCTGACGGTCCACGACTTTCCGGGGACCATGACCCAGCTGTCCACGGTGAACATCGCGACGTGGTCGGTCCTGTACCCGGACCTCCACGTGCTGTCGGTGGACGAGTTCAGGGGCGGGCGGCGCGTGGAGGCCACGGCCACGCAGGGCGGGATGCACCTGCACTTCACCCACGCCTGCACCGTGGTCGAGGGATACAGCATCGGGCTGACGGTGACGGTCGCCGAGGCGGACGTGCCCGCGCTGGACCGCACCGTCGGTGACATCCTGTCCTCCGTGGAGTACCCCGAGCACGCCGTGGCGCTCGATGCACCCGCTTACGCCTGGGTCCCGGACCGGGCGCCGACGCCCGCCGCCGGCTTCACGGACTCCGGCGGGCAACCCGTGGAACGCCTCGACGACCTCAACCGCCGGCAGTCCTGGGTCTCGGAGGGCCCCGTCCTCGACCGGGACCAGGTGGAACTGCTGCGTCGCCTGATGGACTCCGGCCGGGGCCTGGGCCGCCTCGAGCGCGGCACCTATGCCCGCCAGCTGCAGGCACTCCAGGACGCGCACCTGTGCGATGAGCGCGGCAGGGTGACCCCGGCCGGCTCCACCGTGGTCGCGCCCCTGCGGGACGCCGAGGCCAGCGTGCGCGTGATCACACGGCGGGGATCCCGGACGAGCATCCTGCAGGCGTGGCGTGGAGACCGCGGGGGGACGACCGTCCTGGCGGGCCCGGATGCGGCCGCCCAATGGGCCACGGGCCCGGAACAGCCCCTCGCCGACCGCCAGACGCTGGACATGGTCCAGTCGGGCACGGAGGCAGCGGTGATCGCCGCCTGGGTCGGCGCCGGCCCCACCTGGCCCGTCCTGGACCGGGACGTGACCGTGATGTCCTCGGTCATGACCCGGCTGGCGGAGGGTTCCCCCGTCGAGGCGGACGACCTGCCCGAGTCCCTCCGGGGACGGGGCCTGCTGGTGTGGAGCCTGCAGGCCGGACCGGACAAGGCACCGCTGCTCTTCCTGAACATCGACGGCGTGTCACACGCCGAGGTGGTCAGGGAGGTCGACCGGGCCGTCGTGGTCCCCATCAGCAGCCGCAACCTCTACCGCAGGATCAGGATGCTCCTGGAGCCGGGACTGGGCACGCGGCAGCGGTAGGCCGGTGCATTCCGGAGCGCCTCACGCCGGTGGGCCGGACGTGGAACTCCCGGCGGCCAGGTCGCGGGCGAAGTCCTCGTGGCCGGGGAAGTCGATGATCCGGCGCGGCTTCCGGCTGGCGACCGTCGGCTGGACGGGGGCGAGGGTGCCGCCGATGGCCAGCGCGGAGTCGAGGTCGGGGGCCCCGGCGAGGGCACGGAACTGGGCCCAGGTGGGCGGCATCAGCTGGTGGACGCCGGCGCGGAAGTCCTGCAGGGCCGTCGTCGCGGTGGTCCACCGACTGTCCGCGCCCTCGAAGGACAGGGTGCCCGGTTCCTGCCCGTGGGGCAGGGCGGCCAGGAAGAAGTAGGTGTCGTAGCGCCGGGGTTCGCCCTCCGGGGTGACCCAGCGGGACAGTGCACGCAGTCCACCGGCGTCCGGCTGGAGGCCGTGCTCGGCCAGCAGGGTGGCGAAGTCGAGCTCGTGGTCCTCCACCCGTCGGCGGGCATCGTCCGGGAGCCCGGCCAGGGTGCCGCCGTCCACCGGGCGCCCGTCCCGGTGCCGGGCCAGCAGCACCCCCGTCTCCTCGAAGGTCTCGCGCACGACGCCGGCCAGCACCATCCCCGCGGTGTCCGGTTCCAGTCGCAGCCGGTGGCCCCAGTCGACCAGGTCGGTGCCGGCCCAGAAGTCCGCCGGCAGCTCGTCGGCGGCGTCGATGCGCCCGCCGGGGAAGGCGGAGACCCCCGCGCTGAAGGCCAGGGCGGTGTGCCGGGTGATGGTGAAGACCTCCGGGGCCGGGGAGCCCGTACCGGGCCTCAGGAGCAGGACCGTGGCCGCCCGGGGGATTCCCGGGGTCGTCGGTGCATCGGAGCGGTGCTGGGCGGAGGAGGGCATGGGCTCAGGGTAGGCGGTCAACCGGTCAGGGCCCGCCAGGCCATCGATGCCAGGACGTCTATGACGTCGGATCCCTCCGACCCGTCCGACCTGTCCGTCCCGTCGGGGGCGTCTGACCCGCCCGCCCCGTCGGCGTCGGGTGCGCCGGGTGCGCCGTCCGGGCGGTGGGCCGCGGGTGTGCGTGCCGGTCCCCCGGCGCTGTGCGGGGTCGAGTTGAGCAGGCCGAAGGTGGCCATCAGGCGGATCTGGCGCTCGCCGTCGTCGAGGTCCGGGCGCAGCCCGGCCAGGGGCCCGTCCCAGGACTGGACGTACTCGCGCTGCAGGCGGCGCACACGCCGGTTGTCCTCGGGTGCCAGGGCCGGCAGCTCGCGGTCCTGCAGACGGATGACGTCCGGATCCGAGGTGGCGAAGTCCAGGTGGAACCGGATGAGCCGCTCGAGGGTCTCGCCGGGCTCGCGCTCGCTGTCGAGGATCTCCCGCCCACCGGCCAGCAACCGTTCGGAGACGTCCACGAGGATCTCGGCCAGCAGGGCGTCCTTGCTGGAGAAGTGCTTGTACAGGGCCGGTCCGCTCATGCCGACGGCCTCACCGAGCTCCCCGGTGGACACGGCTGCGAAGCCGCGCTCGGCGAACAGGTGGGCGGCCGAGCGGATCAGCGCGGCCCGCCGGTTCGCCTTCTGGGTGGCCCTCCAGGTTGCGGTCATGATGTCCTCCCCGTCGACTGGTCTGGATCAATGATAGACAATTTCAGTTAGAGACCAGTAACCTGAATTCCGGGCCGCGCTCGTGACCGACGAGGCGTGGCCCACACGAGAAGTCCGACAACGTTCTCCCGAAGGGCGGCTCCTGCTGATGTCGACCACGTACCCCGACCTGATCGCCGAGCTGAGACAGCGGCGTGCCGACGCCGCGCTCGGTGGTCCCCAGGCCTCGCGCGAGCGGCACCTGGCCCGCGGCAAGATGCTCGCGCGGGACCGCATCGACGCCCTGCTGGATGAGGGCAGCCCCTTCCTGGAGGTGGCCCCGCTGGCCGGGTTCGAGCTCTACGGCGGCGACGCCCCGTCCGGGGGAGTGGTGGCCGGGATCGGACTGGTCCACGGCCGTCACGTCATGGTGGTCGCCAACGACGCCACCGTCAAGGGCGGGACGTACTACCCGATCACGGTGAAGAAGCACCTGCGGGCCCAGGAGATCGCCGCGGAGAACCGGTTGCCCTGCATCTACCTGGTGGACTCCGGCGGCGCGTTCCTGCCGATGCAGGACGAGGTCTTCCCGGACCGGGACCACTTCGGCCGCATCTTCTACAACCAGGCCCGGATGTCCCGGGACGGCATCCCGCAGATCGCCGCGGTCATGGGCTCCTCGACCGCCGGCGGCGCCTACGTTCCGGCGATGAGCGACGAGACCGTGATCGTGCGCAACCAGGGCACCATCTTCCTCGGCGGTCCCCCGCTGGTGAAGGCCGCCACGGGAGAGGTCGTCACCGCCGAGGACCTCGGAGGCGGTGAGGTGCACTCGAAGGTCTCCGGCGTGACCGACCACCTGGCCGAGAACGACGAGCACGCGGTGCAGATCGTGCGGGACATCGTGGCCACCCTGCCCGACAGCCCGGCCCTGCCCTACGAACCGGCCGCGGTGACCGGGCCGGAGAAGTCCCCGGAGACCCTCACCGACGTGGTCCCCGTGGAGCTGACCACGCCCTATGACGCGCGGGAGATCATCGCCCGGACCATCGACGCCGGCAGCTTCCACGAGTTCAAGCGCGAGTACGGGACCACCCTGGTCACCGGCTTCGCCCGCGTCCACGGGCACCGGGTGGGCATCCTGGCCAACAACGGCGTCCTGTTCGGCGAGTCCGCCCTCAAGGGGGCCCACTTCATCGAGTTGTGCGACCAGCGGAAGATCCCGCTGCTGTTCCTGCAGAACATCACCGGGTTCATGGTGGGGCGGGAGTACGAGTCCGGCGGCATCGCCAAGCACGGCGCCAAGATGGTCAACGCTGTGGCCACCACCTCCGTGCCCAAGCTGACCGTCGTGGTCGGCGGGTCGTTCGGCGCCGGCACCTACTCGATGTGCGGCCGGGCGTACTCCCCGCGCTTCCTGTGGCTCTGGCCGGGGGCGCGGGTGTCCGTGATGGGCGGGCCCCAGGCCGCCTCCGTGCTCTCCACCGTCCGCCGCGACCAGATCGAGGCCGGCGGCGGCACCTGGAGCGCCGAGGAGCAGGCCGAGTTCGAACGGCCCACGCGTGAGCAGTACGAACACCAGGGCAGCCCCTACTACTCCACCGCACGGCTCTGGGACGACGGGATCATCGAGCCCGCCCAGACCCGGGACGTCGTCGGCCTCGCGCTCGACGTGGTCATGCGGTCCCCCGATCCGTCAACCCCGGCGCCGGGCTACGGCGTCTTCAGGATGTGAGCCGCATGTTCTCGAAAGTGCTGATCGCCAACCGCGGCGAGATCGCCTGCCGCATCATCCGCACCCTCCGGTCCCTGGGCATCCGGTCGGTGGCGGTGTACTCCGACGCCGACGCCGGCGCGCGCCACGTGCAGCTGGCCGACAGCGCCGTGCGCCTCGGTCCGCCACCGGCCGCCCAGAGCTACCTGGACATCGGGGCCGTGATCGAGGCCGCCCGGTCCACCGGCGCCGAGGCCATCCATCCCGGGTACGGCTTCCTCGCCGAGAACGCCACGTTCGCGCAGGCCTGTGAGGACGCCGGCCTGGTCTTCATCGGCCCGAGGGCGGGGTCCATCCAGGTCATGGGGGACAAGATCACCGCCAAGAACGCGGTCCAGCAGCGCGGCGTGCCCACTGTCCCGGGCATCGCGAAGCCGGGCATGACGAACGAGGAGCTGGCCGCCGCGGCCGGGGACGTCGGCTATCCGCTGCTCATCAAGCCCTCCGCAGGCGGAGGCGGCAAGGGCATGCACGTGGTCGAGTCGGCGGACCAGCTGGCCTCGTCCCTGGATGCCGCCCGGCGCGAGGCCGCCGCGAGCTTCGGGGACGACACCCTGTTCCTGGAGCGCTACGTCCTCACCCCGCGCCACATCGAGGTCCAGGTGCTGGCGGACGAGCACGGCAACGTCATCCACCTCGGCGAGCGCGAGTGCTCCCTGCAGCGCCGCCACCAGAAGGTCATCGAGGAGGCGCCCTCGCCGCTGCTGGACGAGGCCACGCGCGCACGCATCGGACAGGCCGCCTGCGACACAGCCCGGTCGGTGGACTACCGGGGTGCGGGCACCGTCGAGTTCATCGTCCCCGCGGACTCCCCCGACGAGTTCTTCTTCATGGAGATGAACACCCGGCTGCAGGTCGAGCACCCGGTCACCGAGGAGGTCACGGGGGTCGACCTGGTCGAACAGCAGCTGCGCATCGCCGCCGGCGAGGTCCTGGACCTGGCCCAGGAGGACATCGTCCTGACGGGCCATTCCATCGAGGCGCGCGTCTACGCCGAGGACCCGGCCGCCGGGTTCCTGCCCACCGGCGGCACCGTGGAACACGTCCGGCACCCCGCCGGGGACGGCGTGCGGGTGGACACCGCCATCGAGGACGGCCTCGTGGTCTCCGTGGACTACGACCCCATGCTGGCCAAGGTCATCACGTGGGGCCGGGACCGCGAGGAGGCCCGCCGCCGGATGGTCACGGCCCTCGAGGACACGGCCATCGTCGGCTTCACCACCAATGTCGAGTTCCTGCGCGCGCTGCTGGAATTGCCCGATGTCGTCGCCGGCCGGCTCGACACCGGGCTGATCGCCCGTGAGCTGGACGCCATCGGCTTCGCGGTGCCCACCGAACGGGACGTCCAGGAGGTCGCCCTGCTGATGGACGCGGCCCGCGGGACCGACGCCGGCCCGTGGCGCCGGCGCGACGGATGGCGGCTGGGCGCCCCGGCGCCCCGGCAGATCCGCCTGGCCGCGCCGGACGGCACGACGCACACGGTGCGGCTGGCCGGGCCCGTGGACTCCCCGGTCGTGGTCACCGACCGCGGCGAGCTGCCCGCCCAGGTGCGCCGGCACGGGCACTGGGCCACCGTGACGATCGACGGTGTCGGCCGCAGCTTCACGGCCGTCGTCGGGCCCGACGGGGTGCAGCTGAACCGCGAGGGCGCCCTGTTCGACATCCGGCGCGAGCGCACGGAGCACGGGGTCGACGCGGAGGCCAGTTCGGACCCCACCCTGGTCTCCCCGATGCCCGGCACCGTCCTGCTCACCCCCGCCGCCGACGGTGACGTGGTGGCCGAGGGGGACCCGGTGATCGTCGTCGAGGCGATGAAGATGGAACACGTCATCCGCTCGACCGTGACCGGCACGGTGCGGCTGCACGCCGGCGTCGGGGACGCCGTGAGCCGCGACCAGGTGCTGGCCGTCATCACCGTCGAGGACGGTGCCGACGGGCGCGCGGACGCGAACTGGGACGACGAGAAGGTCGAGGAGGCCTCATGACCGGCAGGCGGATCGAGCAGCGCGGGCTGTACTTCGACGAGATGGAGGAGGGGGCGGTCTACGTCCACGCCCCGGGGCGCACCGTCACCGAGGCGGACAACGTCCTGTTCACCACGCAGACCATGAACACCCAGTCCCTGCACCTGGACGCCGCCTGGTCCGCCGGCACGGAGTTCGGGGAACCGCTGGTCAACAGCATGTTCACCCTCTCCACGCTGGTGGGGCTGTCCGTCGCCCAGTTGACCCAGGGCACGATCGTGGCGAACCTGGGCTTCTCCGAGGTGACCTTCCCGGCCCCGGTGCGGCACGGGGACACGCTCTACGCCGAGACGCTGATCGCCGCCAAGCGCCGGTCGACGTCCCGGCCGCACCAGGGGATCGTGGAGTTCCACCACACCGCGCGGAACCAGGACGGGACCGTGGTGGCCGTGGCCAAGCGGTCCACGCTGATGCAGGTGTCGCCGGCGGCACTGGCCGGTGAGGGTGGTGCGGGTGGTCGGAGCGCCGGTGCCCCGGACCCGGCGGCCGGGACGGCGTCCGCGGACGGACTGGCACCGGGAGGCGCGGCATGAGCGGCGCGCACCCGGGCCCGGCGATCCTGTTCTGCCCGGCCGACCGGCCCGACCGCTATGCCAAGGCCGCTGCCGCGGCCGACGCCGTGATCATCGACCTCGAGGACGCCGTCGCCCCGGCGGACAAGGACACCGCGCGGGAGCACGTCGCGGCCTCGTCCCTGGACCCGGAGTCCACGATCGTCCGGGTCAATCCCGTCGGGACGCTCGAGCACGACCTGGACCTGGCGGCCCTCGAGGGCGGGCCGTACCGCCTGCTGATGCTGGCCAAGACGGAACACGCCGGGCAGCTCGACCACCTGCAGGAGGCCGGGTACCGGGTCATCGCGCTGTGCGAGACGGCGGCCGGCGTGGAGAACGCGGCCGAGATCGCCCGGCACCCGGCCGTGGTGTCCCTGATGTGGGGCGCCGAGGACCTGGTGGCCTCCATGGCCGGCCGTTCCAGCCGGTTCGCGGAGGGGCAGCACCGGGGCCGGTACCGGGACGTCGCCCGGTACGCCCGCTCGCGGGTGCTGATCGCCGCGAACGCCGCCGGCAAGGTGGCGGTGGACTCGGTGTTTCTCGACATCCCGGACCTGGACGGGCTGCGGGCCGAGGCCGAGGACGCCGCGGCGTCCGGATTCGCCGCCACCGCCTGCATCCATCCCTCGCAGGTGGCCGTCATCCGCGAGTCCTACGCCCCGGGTGATGAGGAACTGGAGTGGGCCCGGGCGGTGCTGGCCGAGGCCCAGCACCAGCCGGGGGTGTTCCGGTTCCGGAACCGGATGGTGGACGAGCCGGTGCTGCGCCAGGCACGGCGGATCGTGGGCTGAACCGGGGCGGTGCGGCGTGGTCAGTCCTTGACGATGACCACGACCTTGCCCACGGCCGTCCGGTCCTCGATGGAGGCCAGCGCCTCCGCCGCGCGTTCCACCGGGTAGACGTGGTCGACCACCGGGTGCAGGGAACCGGCGTCCAGCAGGTCCTGCACCCCCCGCTGGACGCGCGCGAGGGTCCCCGGGCGCTCGCCCTCCATCCCGTCCATCGCCATGCCCCTCAGCGTGAGGTTGCGCAGCAGCAGGCGGTTCGTCCTGATCTCCGGGATGGTCCCGCTCGCGAACCCGACGACGACACCGGTGCCGCCGATCCGCAGTGCCCGGACGGCGTCGAGGAACCCCTCGCCGCCGACCATGTCGACGAAGCCCTGCACGCCGTGCCCCGCGGTCAGCGAGCGGACCTCCTCGAGCCAGGGACCGGTGGAGCGGAGGACGTGCGTGGCACCGGCGGACCGGGTGATCCGTTCCTTCTCATCCGAGGACACCAGGGCGATCGTCGAGATGCCCTGGGCCCGGGCGATGTCCAGGACGGCCGTGCCGACACCCCCGGCGGCACCCGTCACGAGCACCGTTCCGCCCGGACACACCTCCGTGCCCTCGAGGGCGTACAGGGCGGTGGAGTAGTTCATCTGGACCCCGGCGGCGTGGACGAAGTCCATGCCCTCCGGGATCCGGACCAGGTAGTCCTCCAGCGCCAGCGCGCGCTCGGCCAGCCCGCCGTGCCAGACGGAGCCCGCCACCCGGTCCCCGGGGCGGAAGGCGGAGTCCGCGGGGGCCTCGAGCACGACGCCGGCCACCTCGCTGCCCGCGATGTACGGTGCCTCGAGACGGTGCTGGTACTTCCCCCGTGTCTGCAGGGGGTCGATGAAGGACAGCCCCGCGGCATGCACGTCCACCAGGATCCTGCGGCCGCCGGCCCGGTCGTGGGCCCCCGACGGCTCGGGCACGTCCCGGAGCGTCGCGACCGCCGGGCCGCTCAACTCCGGGATGACGACGGCCCTCACGACTCCGCCGCCTCCTGGCGCAGCAGGGCGTCGGTGTACTCCACGGCGGTCTGCGCGCCACCCGAGGCGACCGCGGCAGGCGAGGAGCCGCCGTCGGGGTGGACGTCGGCCTCCCGCCGGCGGAGCTCGACGCGGCGGATCTTGCCGGAGACCGTCTTGGGCAGGTCGTGGAACTCCAGGCGGCGGATGCGCTTGTAGGGCGCCAACGAGTCCCGGCAGTGCTGCAGGATCGCCCGGGCGGTCTCCTCGGTGGGTTCCCAGCCCTCGGCGAGCTGGACATAGGCCTTGGGAACGGCGAGCCGGATGGGATCCGGCGAGGGGACCACGGCGGCCTCGGCGACCGCCGGGTGCTCGATGATCGCCGACTCCAGCTCGAACGGGGACAACCGGTAGTCGGAGGCCTTGAAGACGTCGTCGTTGCGGCCGACATAGGTGATGATGCCGTCCGCGTCCCGGGAGACCAGGTCACCGGTGTGGTAGACACCGTCCCGGAACGCCTCGGCCGTGCGCTCGGGATCCCCCCAGTACCCCGTGGTCAGCCCGACCGGGCGGGGGTCCAGGCGCAGGCAGAGCTCGCCGACCTCGGCGGACTCCTCGCCCGTGTCCGGGTCGATCAGCACGACGTCGTACCCCGGCAGCGGACGGCCCATGGCCCCCGGCCGCACGGGCTGGCCCGGGGTGTTGGCCACCTGCAGGGTGGACTCGGTCTGGCCGAAGCCATCCCGGATCTGGGTGCCCCAGGCCTTCTCCACCTGGGCGATAACCTCGGGATTGAGGGGCTCGCCGGCCGCCACGATCTTGGTGGGCGGGTTCTCCAGCTGGGTCAGGTCGGCCTGGATCAGCATGCGCCAGACGGTGGGCGGCGCGCAGAAGCTGGTGACGCCCTCCCGGTCCATCTGGTGCATCAGGGCCTTGGCGTCGAACCGGCCGTAGTTGTAGAGGAACACGGTGGCCTCGGCGATGAAGGGGGCGAAGAAGTTGGACCAGGCGTGCTTGGCCCAGCCGGGCGAGGCCACGTTGAGGTGCACGTCGCCGGGCTCGAGGCCGATCCAGTACATCGTGGACAGGTGGCCCACCGGGTAGGACGTGTGCGTGTGCTCGACGAGCTTGGCCTTCGAGGTGGTGCCGGAGGTGAAGTACAGCAGCATCGTCTCATCGGCCCGGGTGGGCTCGTCGAGGCCGAAGGAGGTGGGCGCGGTGAACGAGTCGCGCCAGTCGTGCACGGGCCGGGCGGGGGACCCGCCGTCGGGCCGTGCACCGATCTGCACCAGCTGGAAGTCACCGGGGACCGTGTCGAACTTGGCCGCCTCCGTCCCGTTGGTGACCACCCAGGAGGCCTGACCGCGCGCGACCCGGTCGGCGAGGTCGGCCGGGCCGAGCATCACGGTGGAGGGGATCACGGGTGCGCCGATCCGGATGCAGGCCAGCATTACCTCCCACAACTCGACCTGGTTGCCCAGCATGACGATGACGTGGTCTCCACGGCGCACCCCGATCCCGCTCAGCCAGGCGGCGACCTGCGTGGACCGTTCCGCCAGGTCACGGTAGGTCCGGCGCTCGCTGGTGCCGTCCTCACCGGTGATCACGAGGGCGGGCTGACCGCCGCGATCCCCCGCGGCCACGTGGTCGATCCAGTCCGAGGCGAAGTTGAAGTGCTCGAACCTGGGCCAGGCGAAGGTCTGGTGTGCCGTGTCCGGATCGGTGCGACAGGCGAGGATCTGGTCGCGGGACTGGCGGAAGAGCTCGGCGGGGGACTGTGCGGTCATGGGATACCTCTCGGAGCCTGACAAGCGCGAATCACCGTCAGCAGACGCGTGTTCGGGAGTCCGTCGTGGGTGGAATGTGACCCAGACTACAGTCCCTTACTCGGAAGACCTAGTATTCAGTTGGAAGTCCTAGTAAGTTGGCGCGCAGACCCACACGAGATGATTCCCGTCCGCCGACGGGCAAGGAGAGCACGCATGAGGATTGTGGTTTTGGCCAAGCAGGTTCCGGATACCTGGTCCGATCGGAAGATCGACCTGGAGTCGGGGATGCTGGACCGGGCGGCCTCGGAGCCGGTGCCGGATGAGATCAATGAGCGGGCCCTGGAGAACGCGCTGCAGTTCAAGGACGGGCACCCGGACGCGGAGATCGTGGTCCTGGTGATGGGGCCCGAGGATGCCACGAAGACGCTGCGGAAGCTGCTGTCCATGGGCGCCGATTCGGCCGTGCTGGTGACGGACGCGTCCCTGGCGGGGTCGGACATGGTGCAGACCGCCAGGGTGCTGGCCGCGGCGATCGAGAAGATCGGCGGTGTGGACCTGGTGGTGGCCGGCAACGAGGCCACCGACGGCCGGGGCGGGATGATCCCGGCCATGGTCGCCGAGGTCCTGGGACTGCCGGTGCTGCCGGGCCTGGACATGATCGAGATCGCCGCGGACCGGGTCTCCGGCACGGCGGGCGTGGACGGGGGAACGTTGCAGGTCTCGTCCTCGCTGCCTGCCGTGGTGTCGGTGACCGAGAAGACGGCCGAACCGAGGTTCCCGAACTTCAAGGGGATCATGGCCGCGAAGAAGAAGCCGCTGCAGACCTGGTCGCTGGCGGAGCTGGGCATCCAGGCCGGGCCGGAGGCCGCCTCGGTGCGGTCGGTGATGGTCTCGGCCACGGCGCGACCGCCGAAGCAGGCCGGTCCGAAGGTTGCCGACGACGGCACCGCCGCATCCCAGCTGGCCGAGTTCCTGGCCGCCCACCGGCTCATCTGAGTTCGCCGGCGAAGTCCTCCCCGAAGACCAGAACACGTGACGAGCTGAAGGAAGCACGCAGATGTCGAACGTTGGAAATGTCCCAGTCCTGATCGAGACCACCAGTGAGGGCGCCCCGAAGTCCACCGCGGCGGGTCTGCTCGGGGCCGCCGCGCAGATCGGTGTCCCGGTCGCGGTGGCCGTGACCGTCCCGGGGGCGGCCGGCACGCTGGCGGCGGACCTGGGCGCACTGGGCGCGGCCCAGGTGTACCTCGCCGAGTCCGAGACGGCGGCCACCGAGCTGGGTTCCGCCCAGGTCGGCGCCCTGGCCGATGCCGTCCAGGCCTACCAGGCCCCGGTGGTGCTGCTCTCGGCCACGAACGACTCCAAGGCCGTGGCCGGCCGGCTGGCGATCGTGGCCGGCGGGTCCGTGGCCGCGGACGCCGTTGGCATCTCCTATGACGAGGAGGGCCAGGAGGTCATCGCCACGCACGCGGTGTTCGGCGGGGACTTCACCACCGAGTCCACCGTGGAGGGCGGGTTGATGATCGCCACCATCCGTCCCGGGTCGATCGAGGCCCGGGCCGAGGCCGTGGCGGCCCCCGAGGTCAGGACCGCGGCCGTCTCGACGACCACTGCCCGGGGCGCGAGCATCGACTCCGTGGACGAGGCCCCGGCCTCCACCGGTCGCCCGGCGCTGCGCGGGGCTAAGACCGTGGTCTCCGGTGGCCGCGGGGTCGGGTCCAAGGAGGCCTTCAGCGTGGTCGAGGACCTCGCCGACGCCCTCGGCGCCGCCGTGGGCGCCTCCCGCGCGGCCGTGGATGCCGGGTACGTGCCGCAGTCCTACCAGGTCGGCCAGACCGGGGTGACGGTGACCCCGGAGCTGTACGTGGCCCTGGGCATCTCCGGTGCCATCCAGCACCGCGCCGGGATGCAGACGGCCAAGACCATCGTGGCGATCAACAAGGACGAGGACGCCCCGATCTTCGAGGTCGCCGACTTCGGCGTCGTCGGTGACGTCTTCAAGGTCGTCCCCCAGCTGATCGAGGAGATCAACAACCGCCGCAACTGACGCCTGGCGCGTCCTGCGCCCCGGGGTGCGGGACGCGTACCCGGGACGGAGCCCCACCCCCCCCACGCCGTGACCATCCCCGCGAAGGACTGAGACGCCTCATGAGTACCGAGCAGAACCCGGGACCGCGCACGGTCCGGCGCCGCATGGCCGGTTACACCCCGCCGGCGCCGCGATCCGGGGAGCCGGACACCGCCCCCGACGTGTCGATGACGGCCGCCACCCCGTCCCCGCCACCCGCGGCAGGGGCGACAGGGGTGACGCCGGCTCGCCAGGAACCGGCCGCACGGTCCGGAGGGGACCCTGTAGTGGAGGCCGCGACACCTCCCGAGGGTGAGCCCCAGGCGCAGCCTGCCACGGCGACGGCCGCGGGCCCCACCCGCAAGCGCCGCATGGGCAGTACGCCCGCTCCTCCGCCCTCTGCCGTGCAGGCCCCGGCGCCCGCGTCTGAGGCCCGCGTGAGTGCTTCCGACACCCCGGTTGCCGAGACCTCCTCCCCGCACGACGCATCCCTCGCCATCGGGGGTGGCCACGGGACCGGTGAACCCGCGCCTGCTCCGGCGCGCAGGCGCCGCATGGGCGGCGCCCCGGCGGCGCGGTCTGCTGAGGCCGTGCCACCGGGGGGCCAGGACGGGGGGACGTCGTCCGCAGCCCCCGACGCCCCGGCCCCCGGCTCCCCGGCCCCCGCGGGTGACGCGCCGTCCACTGCGGCTGCCCCCGCTCCGAAGCGCCGGATGGGTGGTGCTCCTGCAGCCCAGGCCACCACGGCGTCGGCTTCGACGGCGCCCAGCGCCCCGGGACCCGAGGCCACCGGTGTTGCGCCCCGCAGGCGGATGGGTGGCGCCCCCGGTGCCGACGGGGTGAGCGCTCCCGCCGTCACCACCGACGGAGCGCCCACGCGTCAGCGCATGGGGGGCGCCCCCGCCCGTGACCCCGAACCTGCATCCGCGAACCCCATCCGTGCTGCCGCCACCCCGGCCGCGGCACCCGCGGCCTCCAAGCCCTCCGGCGCTGCCCCCTCGGTCCCGTCGGGTCGGGCGGGGACACCGGGTCCGGCGGGGGCGGCCACCCCGGCGGCCCCGCGGCGTCCGTGGGTGCGCCCGGTGGTGATCACCGCGGCCCTGGTGGTGGTGGCCCTGGCCGTAGTGCTCGGGGCCCGGTGGCTGCGCACCCTGGAGGGCGTGCAGGAGTTCATCGCCACCTACGACGGGCACGCCTCCCAGCCGGCCACCGCGCCGGCGGGCATGCCCTGGTGGCTGGGCTGGCAGCACTTCTTCAACATGTTCCTCATCGTGCTGATCATCCGCACCGGACTGCAGGTGCGCACCGAGCGCAAGCCCCCCGGGTACTGGACCGCCAGGAAGGACTCCTTCTTCTCCCCGAAGGGCAACACCCCCAAGAAGGTCTCCCTGTCCCAGTGGCTGCACCAGTCCCTGGACGTGCTCTGGGTCCTCAACGGGATCATCTTCGTGGTCCTGCTCTTCGCCACCGGGCACTGGATGCGGATCGTGCCCACCAGTTGGGATGTGTTCCCCAACATGGTCTCGGGGGCGATCCAGTACGCCTCCCTGGACTGGCCCACCGAGAACGGCTGGGTGCACTACAACGCCCTGCAGGTGGTCGCCTACTTCACCACCGTGTTCATCGCCGCCCCGCTGGCGATCCTCTCCGGGATCCGGTTCTCCACCTGGTGGCCCGAGCGCGCCGAGAAGCTCACCAAGGCCTACCCGGTGGAGTGGGCGCGGGCGGTGCACTTCCCGGTGATGCTCTACTTCGTGGCGTTCACGATCGTGCACGTGTTCCTGGTGTTCTTCACCGGGGCGCTGGCCAACCTGAACCACATGTACACCTCCCGGGACGTCGTGGACTGGTGGGGCCTGGTGATCTTCCTGGTCTCCCTGGTCGTGATCGCCGCCGCGTGGTTCCTCACCCAACCGATGTTCACCACCCCGATCGCCGCCCGCACCGGCAAGATCTCCAAATAGTCCGGCCCGACACCCCTGGGCCGCACGGAGAAAGGACTGCAGTCATGTACCAGATCACCGAGGACCAGCGCGCGCTCGTCGACGCCGTGCGAGACTTCGCCACCGAGCGGATCGCTCCCCATGCCCTGGACTGGGACGCCGAGAAGCACTTCCCGGTCGACGTGCTGGCCGAGGCCGGCGAGCTCGGCCTGGGCGGCATCTACGTGGGCGAGGAGCACGGGGGCGCCGGGCTGGACCGCAAGGACGCCGTCCTGATCTTCGAGGAGCTCGCCAAGGCGGATCCGGCGCTGTCGGCCTACATCTCCATCCACAACATGGTGGTGTGGATGATCGACTCCTTCGGCACGGACGAGCAGCGCGCCCGATGGGTCCCCGACCTCGTGACCATGCAGCACCTCGGCAGCTACTGCCTGACCGAGCCCGGGGCCGGCTCGGACGCGGCCTCGCTGACCACCCGGGCCGTGCGGGACGGTGACGACTACGTCCTCAACGGCGTGAAGCAGTTCATCTCCGGGGCCGGCACGTCCGAGTACTACGTGGTGATGTGCCGGACGGCGGACACCGGTGCCAAGGGCATCTCCACGCTCGTGGTCCACAAGGACACCCCCGGTCTGTCCTTCGGACCGAACGAGAAGAAGATGGGCTGGAACACCCAGCCGACCCGCCAGGTGATCTTCGAGGACGCCCGCGTCCCGGTGGCCCATCGCCTGGGGGAGGAGGGCGATGGGTTCCACATCGCCATGAAGGGACTCAACGGCGGGCGCATCAATATCGGCGCGTGCTCCCTCGGCGGCGGGCAGGCCGCCCTGGAGAAGGCCACCGCCTACCTCAAGGAGCGCACCGCCTTCGGCGCCCCGCTGACCACCAAGCAGTCCCTCGTGTTCGACCTGGCGGACATGGCCACCGACCTGGAGGCGGCCCGCACGTTCCTGATGCGGGCGGCCGACGCGCTCGACCGCAAGGACCCCGACACCGTGCGATTGTGCGCCATGGCCAAGAAGGTGGCCACGGACACCGGGTTCGATGCGGCGAACAAGTCATTGCAGCTCCACGGCGGGTACGGCTACCTGCACGAGTACGGGGTGGAGAAGATCGTCCGGGACCTACGGGTCCACCAGATCCTGGAGGGCTCCAACGAGATCATGCGATTGATCGTCGGCCGCATGCTGGTCGACGCCTGAGACACCCCCAGAGGACCGGGCCGGCACCGGTCCGGTCCGGAGGAAAGGAAACCATGAGCACCGACGCATCGTCGCCGACGTCACCGGCACAACCGGCAGGACCCGAGGTGATCGTCCGCCGGGCGGGTCACCTGGGCCATATCGTCCTGAACCGGCCGAAGGCCCTGAACGCCATCACGCCCGGCATGGTGGACACGGTCCGCGCCGCCCTGGACGAGTGGCGCCAGGACGACGGCGTCCGGACCGTCCTGGTCTCGGGGGCGGGGGAACGGGGGCTGTGTGCCGGCGGTGACATCGTCAACCTGCACCGCACCGTGACGGAGGGCCACCCGCAGGACGCCGACCACTTCTTCGACATCGAGTACACGATGAACGGGGAGATCGCGGACTACCCGAAGCCCTTCGTGGCGTTCATGGACGGGATCGTGCTGGGCGGCGGCGTCGGGATCTCCGCCCACGGCTCCCACCGGATCGTCACCGAACGGACCCGGCTGGGCATGCCGGAGACGGGTATCGGCTTCTTTCCCGACGTCGGCGGGTCCTGGCTGCTGGCCCACGCCCCGTCCGGTTTCGGCACCCACATGGCCCTGACCTCCCAGCACGTCACGGGCGCGGACGCCGTCGAGCTGGGCTTCGCCGACCACTTCGTGCCGTCGGAGGCGCTGCCGGACCTGGCCCGCGCGCTCGAGACACGGGAGGCCGACGAGGCGATCGCCGCCGTCGCGACCGAGGCCCCGCCCGCGCCGCTGCTCCAGCACCGCCGGTGGATCCAGTCCGCGTATGCCGCCGGCACGGCCGAGGAGATCGTCGCGGCGCTGGAGGCCGATGGTGACCCGGCCGCCGCGGAGGCGGCCGCGCAGATCCGGGCCAAGTCGCCGACGTCGGTCAAGGTCACCCTTGAGCTGGTGCGGCGGGCGGCGCAGATGCCCTCCGTGCACGAGGTGCTGGACCAGGACCGCCGGGTGGCCCGCCACCTGATCCGCAGTGCCGACATGAGCGAGGGCATCCGCGCCCAGCTCGTGGACAAGGACCGCAACCCCCGCTGGAGTCCGGCGACCCTGGAGGACGTCCGCGACGAGGACGTCGCCGCCGTCTTCGAGCCGGCCGGCACGGACCATCAGACCCGCACCCAGGCCGTCAAGGAGGCCCTGTCATGACCGAGAACACCGCCGCATCCGGTGCCCTGCCGGACATCGCCTTCATCGGACTGGGGAATATGGGCGGCCCGATGGCCACGAACCTCGTGAAGGCCGGTTACCACGTGACCGGCTTCGACCTGGTCCCGGAGGCCCTCGAGAAGGCCCGGGCCGCCGGGGTGCAGATCGCCGGTTCCGGGCCCGACGCCGTGCGCGAGGCCGACCTGGTGATCACCATGCTGCCCGCCGGGCGTCATGTCCTGGGCGCCTACCAGGGCAGGGACGGTTCCGACGGCGGCGAGCCCGTCGAGGGCCTGCTGGCCGCGGCCCGGCCCGGAACGCTGTTCATCGACTGCTCCACCATCGCGGTGGAGGACGCCCGGACCATGCACGAGATCACGACGGCGGCCGGTCACCGGTCCCTGGACGTGCCCGTCTCGGGTGGCACCGTGGGCGCCGAGGCCGGGACCCTGGCCATGATGGTCGGCGGGTCCGCGGAGGACTATGCGCAGGCATTGCCCGTCCTGGAGGTCGTCGGGCGCCGTGTGGTGCACTGCGGAGAGGCCGGCGCCGGTCAGGCCGCCAAGGTCTGCAACAACATGATCCTGGGCGTGTCCATGATCGCGGTGTCCGAGGCGTTCGTGCTGGGTGAGAAGCTCGGCCTGAGCAACGAGGCCCTGTTCGACGTGGCCTCCAACGCGACCGGCCAGTGCTGGGCGCTGACGACCAACTGCCCGGTGCCAGGGCCCGTGCCCACCTCGCCGGCGAACCGTGACTTCAGGCCCGGGTTCACCGGGGCGCTCATGGCCAAGGACCTCGGCCTGGCCCGCCACGCCATCGAGTCCACCGGCACCGAGAGCCGCATGGGGCTGCTCGCCGCGGAGATCTACGAGGCCTTCGGGGCGGGCGAGGGCGCCACCAAGGACTTCTCCGCGATCATCCAGCAGATCCGCGAGCACTCGGGCGCGGCGTCCGGAGCCGCCGGGGCCTGAATGCCGCCGGCCCGGAGCCGCCCGGAGCCGAACCCACCCACGTCCCACCCCAGGAGAACCGTCATGACCGAGCAGATGCAGGTACCAGCAACGAGTGAGAGGGCACCCATGACCACCGACTACGAGACCATCCTGACGAACGTCGAGGGCCGGGTCGCCACGATCACCCTGAACCGGCCGAAGGCCCTCAACGCGATCAGCAACCAGCTGACCCAGGAGGTGCTCGACGCCGCCGTCCGCTATGACCGCGACGAGGACATCGGCGCGATCGTGATCACCGGGTCGGAGAAGGCCTTCGCCGCGGGGGCCGACATCAAGGAGATGGCCACCCTGAGCTTCTCCGAGGCCTACACCTCCGACATCTTCGGCGGCTGGGAGCAGTTCACCGCGATGCGCACGCCGGTCATCGCCGCCGTGGCCGGCCACGCCCTCGGCGGTGGCTGCGAACTGGCCATGATGGCCGACATCATCCTGGCCGCGGACAACGCGAAGTTCGGCCAGCCGGAGATCAAGCTCGGCATCATCCCGGGGATGGGTGGTTCGCAGCGCCTGACCCGAGCGATCGGCAAGTCCAAGGCCATGGAGATGGTCCTGACCGGCCGGACCATGGGCGCCGAGGAGGCCGAGCGCACCGGGCTGGTGGCCCGCGTGGTCCCGGTGGCCGACCTGCAGCGCGAGGCCGCGGAGCTGGCGGCCACGATCGCCGGGATGTCCAAGCCGATCGCCATGCTCGCCAAGGAGGCGGTCAATGCCGCCTACGAGTCCAGCCTGGCCGAGGGCGTGCTCCTGGAGCGCCGGCTGAACCACGCCTGCTTCGCCACCGAGGACCAGTCCGAGGGCATGGCCGCCTTCGTCGAGAAGCGTCCGGCCACGTTCACCCACCGCTGACCACTGCCATTCCCCGGACACCCCAGACCACCTGAGAGAAGGACCCCATGACCGAGATCACCCTGGATTCGAGGGCCAGTGACATCCTGGCCGGCGTCGAGCAGCTGCTGTGGATCGACGGCCGCGCCGTCGAGGCGGCGACCGGCGAGTGGCGCGAGGTGCGCAACCCCTCCCGCCGCGGTGAGGTCATCGCCCGGGTGCCGGCCGCCGGCCCCGAGGACGTGGACCGCGCGGTGGCGGCCGCCCGCACGGCCTTCGGCGAATGGCGCAGCGTGCACTTCACCGAGCGGGCCAAGGCACTGCTGGCCATCGCCGCCGACATCGAGGCCGAGGCCGAGAAGTTCGCGCGGCTGACCGCCCTGGACACGGGCAACGCCCTGCGGACCCAGGCCCGGCCGGAGGTCGCCACGCTGGTGTCCCTGTTCCGCTACTTCGCGGGCGTGGCGGGGGAGTCCAAGGGCGTCACCCTGCCCGCCGGGGACCAGCAGCTGCAGTACACCCGCCGGGAGCCGCTGGGCGTGGTCGCGTGCATCCTGCCCTGGAACTCGCCGCTGATGATCGCGGCCTTCAAGGTCCCCGCGGCCCTGGCCGCGGGCAACACGGTGATCCTCAAGGCGGCCGACGACGCCCCCCTGACGATCCAGTACCTGGCCCAGGTCTGCCAGCGGCACGTGCCGGCCGGCGTCGTGAACTCCCTGACCGGTCGCGGCTCGGTGATCGGCAACGCCCTGTCCACCCACCCGGGCGTGGACAAGGTCTCCTTCACCGGTTCCACCGAGGTGGGCCGCGGCGTGGCCGCGAAGGCCTCCGAGCGGTTGGCGCACCTGTCCCTGGAACTGGGCGGCAAGAACCCCTCCATCGTGTTCCCGGACGCGATCGAGGACGAGGGCATCCTGGACGGCCTGATGCTCTCCTCGCGCTTCGCCCGGCAGGGCCAGTCCTGCACGGCGGGATCCCGGCTGTTCCTGCACGAGGACATCTACGACGAGATGCTGGACAAGCTCGCCGCCCGCCTGGGGGCGATGGTCGTCGGCGACCCGCTGGACGAGGCCTCGGACATGGGCGCGGTGATCAACCAGTCCCAGTTCGACCAGATCAGCGGTTACCTCGAGGAAGGGCGCAACCACCCCGACCTGACGACCGTGCTCGGCGGGAACGTGCCCGCGGACGGCCCGCTGACCGAGGGCTTCTACCACGTGCCCACCATCTTCGGCGGGGCCCGCAACGACTTCCGGCTGTCCCAGGAGGAGATCTTCGGACCGGTGCTGGTGGCCATCAAGTGGAAGGACGTGGACGAGGTGGTCAAGATGGCCAACGACTCCCACTACGGTCTGGCCGCCTACGTGTGGACCCACGACCTGGACAACGCGCTGAACACCGCCCACCGGATCGAGTCCGGCTGGGTGCAGGTCAACCAGGGCGGCGGGCAGGTCGTGGGCCAGTCCTACGGCGGGTACAAGCAGTCCGGCATGGGCCGCGAGGCCTCGCTGGAGGGCATGCTCGAGGGCTTCACCCAGATCAAGCAGGTCAACGTCAGGCTGCGGGGCTGACCATGACCGGAGAGCAGACCGGACAGCCCACCCGCCTGCCGCTGGAGGGCATCACCGTGATGGACCTCTCCCGGGCCCTGGCCGGACCGTACTGCACGGCCCTGCTCGGGGACCTCGGGGCGAGGATCATCAAGGTGGAGTCGGCCAAGGGCGGGGACTCCACCCGCACCTGGCCGCCCTTCGAGGACGAGCACTCCCTGTACTTCGACTCCACCAACCGGAACAAGGAGTCGATCGCGGTCGACTTCTACTCCGACCAGGGGCGGGAGCTGCTCTGGGACCTGGCCGCCTCGGCCGACGTGCTGGTGGAGAACTTCCGTCCCGGGGTCCTGGCCACCATGGGCCTGGACCCGGAGCGGCTGCGCGAGGCGAACCCCGGACTGGTGATCGCCTCGGTCTCCGGCTTCGGCACCACCGGACCGCTCGCCCAGGCCGCCGGGCTGGACCAGGTCGCCCAGGGCATGTCCGGGCTGATGTCCGTCACCGGGCCCGACGCCGATTCCCCCACCCGGGTGGGGGTGCCGGTGATGGACCTCTACGCGGGCGTGTTCACCGCCGTCGGGGTGTGCGCCTCGCTGGCCGGCCGCGCCGGCAACGGTGGCCGGGGCCACCAGGTGGGCACCTCCCTGCTGGAGGCGGGCCTGGCCATCTCGGCGTTCCAGGGGCAGAACTACCTGTCCACCGGCACGGTTCCGGTCCCGCAGGGCAACAACCATCCGGTCCTGGCCCCGTACGGGGTGTTCCGCACCGCGGACATCCCGGCGATCATCGCCGTCGGCAACCAGGCCCACTGGAAGACGTTCTGCCGGATCATCGGCGCCCCCGAGCTCGAGGACGACCCGCGATTCGCGATCGGCCGGGACCGCTCCGAGAACAGGCAGGAGCTCGCCGAGCTCATCGAGGAGCGCCTCCAGCACCGTCCCGGACTCGAGTGGATCGAGGAATTCCGTGCCGCAGGCATCCCGACCGGGCCGATCTACACCTATGCCCAGGCCTTCGAGGACCCGCAGGTGCAGGCCCTGCAGATGGTGCAGCGGGTGGAGCGGATCGACGGCTCGCCGCTGCCGCTGTTGCGCGGCCCGCTGAGCGTGGACGGCGTGCCGGCCGGGGTGCGCAAGGCCCCGCCGGCCCTCGGTGAGGACACCCGCGCCGTCCTGGAGGGGCTCGGACTGGACGAGGGCCAGATCGCCGGGCTCGTCGAGGCGGGCATCGTCACCGAGACGGTGCGTCCATGAGCGCAGCGGTGCCGGCGGCGGGGGAGCCGACCCGGCCGGGAGGGTCGGTGCAGGTCTCCAGGTCAGGACAGATCGCCACGATCACCCTGTCCAATCCGGGCCGGCGCAACACCATGACCGAACGGATGTGGCTCGGCCTGGTCCCGGTCTGCCGGGACCTCGCCGAGGACCCGGACGTCCGGGTGGTCGTGGTGCGCGGTGACGGGACGGACTTCTCCGCGGGCGCGGACATCTCCGATCTGGACAGCATCCTGAGGACCGAGGAATCGGGCCGTCACGACGGCGGCGCGGTCGCCCGGGGCGAGGCGGCCCTGGCCGGTCTGCACAAGCCGACCCTCGCCGCCGTCCAGGGGTACTGCCTGGGCGGGGCGTGGCAGATCGCGGCGGCCTGCGACATCCGCCTGGCCTCGTCGGACGCGACCTTCGGCATCACGCCGGCCAAGATCGGGATCGTCTACCCGGTGGCCGGCATCGAACGCCTGGTGCGCATCGCCGGCCCGTCCACGGCCAAGTACCTGCTGTTCAGCGGTGACTTCGTGGACGCCGAGCGCGCCCACGGGCTGGGCCTGGTCCAGGCCGTCCACCCGGCCGACACCTTCTGGGACGACGTGGACGACTTCGCCCAGCGCCTGGCCTCCCGGTCGCAACTGTCGATCCAGGCCATGAAGGACATCGTGGACGTGGCGGCCGCGGGCGGGGACCTGGCGCCGGTCAGCGACCACTGGCAGGAGCAGATGGCCGCCAGCCAGGACCCCGCCATCGGGGCCCGGGCGTTCCTGGCCAAGCAGACCCCGCGGTTCACCTGGAACGGCGGGCCCGACTCCGTGCGCCGGCCGGGCACCCGGGTGGTGGATGCGGGCAGCGCGTCATGAGCAAGACCCTCCGGACCGACCCCGTGGGCGAGGCGCACCGGCACTGGACCGAACGCGGGTGGGGGGACGCGGCCGACGGGATGGCCGCGGTCACCTCGCTGTTCCGGAGCCAGCAGATCCTGCTGGCCCGGATCGATGCCGTCCTGCGGCCGCTGGACCTCACCTTCGCGCGGTTCGAGATGCTCACCCTGCTGGGGTTCTCCAAGACCGGGGCCCTGCCCCTGGCGAAGGCCTCGAGCCGGCTCCAGGTCCACCCCACGTCGGTGACGAACACCGTCGAGCGGCTGGGCCGCGCCGGGCTGGTCCAGCGCCAGCCCCACCCCACCGACGGGAGGGCCAACCTGGTGGAGATCACCCCGCAGGGACGCGACCTGGCCCTGCAGGCCGCCCGGGCCCTCAACCGGGAGGTCTTCGGGGACCTGGGCATCGACGACGGCGAGGTGACGGCCCTGAACGGGATCCTCGCCCGGCTGCGGTACAACGCCGGAGACTTCGCCGAGGCCAGCCCGCTGATGACCCCGGGGACGCCGGGGATGATAGACGATCCGGCGACGCCTGCCGGGGAGAACCGCTGAGAGGAATTGATTTTTCGTTCAGGAAATGAGAAAATGAATAGGCCAAATTCCCGGTAGTGCCCCGAGCCGCTGCCGTGTGTCGCTTTGGCCTTGTCGAGAGAAAGGTGCACCCCACCCATGCGTCTGGTCCCCGGTCAGTTCGTCGTCCACCCCCACCACGGACCCGCGGTCGTGCTCGACCGCCAGGTGCGGCAATTGAAGGGCAAGGACGTGGCGTACGTCGATCTGGAGATCCAGGACAAGGGGCTGCGCATCTCCGTGCCCGAGGCCGGGATCAAGGACATCGGTGTCCGCGACGTCAGCAGCCACACCACCGTGCGGAAGCTGATGTCGTTGCTGGCCAAGCCGAGCGAGCACGTCGAGCAGCAGTGGTCCCGCCGGATCAAGGCCTTCCAGGAGAAGCTGTCCACCGGTGACCTGCCCCGCGTGGCCGAGGTCGTCCGCGACCTGCACCGCCGCCAGGCCGAGAAGGAACTGTCCATGGCCGAGCGGATGCTCCACCGCGAGGCCGTCGAGGTGCTCGCCGCCGAGGTGGCCATCGTCCTGGACATCACCGCGGTCGAGGCGGAGGACGTCATGGCCCAGGCCATCGACGGCACCCCGCTCAAGGACCTCGGGCTGGACCGCGGCAAGGCCGCCAGGCCGGCGGCCCAGCAGGCCGCCTGACCTGAGGTTCAGCGGGCCGGGTGGAAGACCGCCTCGGCCTGCACGAACGGCTTGGCGTCGGGCCCGTTCCCGGCGCCGTACAGCTCCACCTGCACGATCCGCAGCGACCTCCCGGCGTGCCGGACCCGGACCCGCGAGGCGATCTCGCCGCCGGCCGGCCGCAGGAACATGACCCGCAGTGACTGAAGGTCGTATCCGGCGCGGTCCGGCATGGCCTGCTGGGCCGCCAGCGCCGCCATCATGCTCAGGGCGCCGCCGTGGACGGCCCCGTGCGGGTTGCGCAGCTCGTCCTTGCGCGCGAAGCCCCATCCGGCCCCGAAGGCGTCGGTGACCTCTGGTCGCCCGGCACTCGGGGCCGGCGTCGTGGGCTGGGCGCCGAGGACCTGTCCGAGGGGAACCTCGGTGTCCGGCCCCATGGGCAGGCCTGCCATGGCGATGAAGTGCCCGACGGCGGCGGGATCGTTCCCGTCCACGCCCTGGAACCAGCCGGTCGCCTGGACGTACTCCGTGCCGTCCGGCCCCCGCAGGGTTCCCGAGGCCATCCCGCCCGTGCCGTCGGCCACCAGGGTGCGGGTCCACGACTCCAGGGTGGTGCCGTCCGCGGGCAGCGGTCGCAGGACGTTCAGCACCAGTTCCGTGGTGACGATCCACTGCAGGCGGCGTTCCGCGGCGTGCAGGGACGTGGCCAGCGTGTTGTCCATGATCACCGCCGCCGCGGCGCCGAAGGGGCGGTCCTCCGGGTCCTGGACCCAGGGGCCGGTCGTCATCGTCCCCGTCCGGGCCCCGGCCACGCCCTCCTCCGGGCCGCGGAACAGCCTCACCCGCATCAATTGCTCCATCCGGCCCAGCACGAGGGACGGCCGGCCGGCGGGGGCGTCGCCCCGATCGTCCCGGGCGCCGTCCGCGCCATGGGCCGGGAGGGTGTCGGTTCCCCCGGGAAAGGGCGGCAGGGTGCGGTCCGGATGGGGTGCGGTCATTCCAGCAATGTAGCGGAGTGGCCCGGGGAAGCGGCCCGAAGGGTGCCGTGAAGGGGGACGTGGGGCTGCGGGAGCCTCGGCCTCGACCCCTGAATATAACGAAACGGTAAAGATCCCTGAGCAGCCTTCCGTGTACTGAGTGTTTGCCCGAGCAACCGCGTCAGCTCGCGGAAGTCCGGCCCTCCGAACCCGCCTTCCAGGACGGCCTCCCGGGGCCCAGAACCCCCGGATTTCGCGGATCTCGGGTTGAAATCGAAACTCAGCTCGTTAGGTTGGAATGGATGGCAGATGATGCAGACACACCACTGACCACCCGTCCGAACAGCCTCACCCTCCGCCCGTTGCGGGCCGCCGATGGTGCAGCGCTCTGGCAGTTGACGAAGGACTCGCAGGTCCTGGACCTCAACTCCTCCTACGCCTACCTGCTGTGGGCCAGGGACTTCGCCGACACCTCCGTGATCGCCGAACTCGACGGCGAGCCGGTCGGCTTCGTGACCGGCTACCTGCGGCCCGAGTCGCCCACCACCCTGATGGTGTGGCAGGTCGCGGTCTCCGAGGCCGCCCGTGGCCGCGGGCTCGCCTCGAAGATGCTCGACGCGCTCGTCGCCCGGACGTCCGCCAAGACCGTGGAGACCACGATCACCGCGGACAACGAGGCCTCCATCGCCCTGTTCACGCGCTTCGCCCAGCGCCACGGCGCCAGCCGCGAGGTCATGCCGCTGTTCACCGACCGGATGTACCCGGACGGACATGACACCGAATACCTCCACCGGATCGCGCCCCTCTCCGGGCCGCAGATCGACCCCATCCGAAAGGGACACACCATGGATACCACTGTCTTCAGCACCGTCGAGTCCGAGGTCCGCAGCTACAGCCGCGGCTGGCCCACCGTCTTCACCCACGCCAAGGGCTGCATCCAGACCGCCGAGGACGGCACCGAGTACCTCGACTTCTTCTCGGGTGCCGGCGCCCTGAACTACGGGCACAACCACCCGAAGCTGCAGGCCGCCGTGGCCGAGTACCTCACCAGCGACGCGGTCGTGCACTCCCTGGACATGATGACCCCGGCCAAGCGGGAGTTCCTGCAGACCTTCAAGGACGTCATCCTGGATCCGCGCGGTCTCGACTACAAGGTCATGTTCCCGGGCCCGACGGGCACCAACACCGTGGAGGCCGCCCTGAAGCTGGCCCGCAAGGTGACCGGGCGCCAGCACATCCTGTCCTTCACCAACGCCTTCCACGGCATGACCCTCGGGTCGCTGTCCGTGACCGGCAACTCGATGAAGCGCAAGGGGGCCGGTATCCCCCTGACCAACAGCTCGAAGATCCCGTACGACGACTACTTCGACGGCGAGACCGCCGACTTCCTGTGGCTGGAGCGGGTCCTGGAGGACTCCGGTTCCGGCGTGGACAAGCCCGCCGCGGTCATCGTGGAGACCGTCCAGGGCGAGGGGGGCGTGCGCGCCGCCCGCCTGGAATGGCTCCGCGGCCTGTCCGAGCTGTGCGCCAAGCACGAGATCCTGCTGATCGTCGACGACGTCCAGGCCGGCTGCGGCCGGACCGGCACCTTCTTCAGCTTCGAGGAGGCCGGATTCACCCCGGACATCGTCTGCGTCTCCAAGTCGATCTCCGGCTTCGGCCTGCCGATGGCGCTGACCCTGTTCCGTCCCGAGCTGGACGTGTGGACCCCGGGCGAGCACAACGGCACCTTCCGCGGCAACAACCTGGCCTTCGTCACGGCCACGGCCACCCTCAAGGAGTTCTGGGCGGACGACACCTTCCAGCTGGGCCAGCTCGCCGAGGCCATCGCGACCCTGCATGACGGCCTGGAGCAGATCGCCGACTCCGTGGAGGGCGCCTCGGTGCGCGGCCGCGGACTGCTGGCGGGCGTGCGCTTCGAGGATGCCGAGGTGGCCGGGAAGGTCGCCGCTCGTGCCTTCGACAACGGCCTGCTGGTGGAGACCTCCGGCCCCGACGACGAGGTGCTCAAGGTGATGCCGGCCCTGACCACCCCGCGGACCGAGCTCGAGCGCGGCCTGGGCATCATCGCCGACGCCGTCGCCGCCGTGACCGGAACCGAGGTCGGTTACCGGCCCGGTGCCCGCGAACTGGCCAGCGCCTGAGCCACCCACCCCTTCACCCCTGCCGGTTACGAGCACGAGGAGTGTCGGTCCACACGGCGTGTCCCTGCCTCCGCCGTGCTCGTAACGGTCCACCCGACTGAAAGGAACCACCCATGCTGGTGACCAACCTGAACGACCTGAACGACACCGACCGCGACATCCAGTCCGAGACCTGGCGCTCGCGCCGCATGGTCCTGGCCGGTGAGGGCGTCGGTTTCTCCTTCCACGACACCGTCATCTACGCGGGCACCACCTCCACGTTCCACTACGCGAACCACATCGAGGCCGTGTACTGCGTGCAGGGCGAGGGCACCCTCACCAACGAGGAGACCGGTCAGGTGCACGAGCTCCGGGACGGCACGATGTACCTGCTGGACGGCCACGAGAAGCACACCGTCCGCGCGACCACCGAGCTGCGCATGGCCTGCGTGTTCAACCCGCCGGTCACCGGCCGCGAGACGCACGACGCCAACGGCGTCTACCAGCTCGTCCTGCAGGAGGGCTCGGACCGCAAGGTGCCGACGAAGGCCAACGTCGAGACCGAGGCCATGGCCTGATCGCCTGACCCCCGGCACCCGCCACGGACCTGGCGGCCGGTCCCGCTCCCACAATCCCCTCATCGGGGTCCGGGGGCGGAACCGGCCGCCAGGCCCCGTTAAGGGGTCCGCCGGGGTGCCGGGCGCGTCCGGGGGTGCATCCCCGCCCGTCAGGTCATCTGTTTGCCCCGCCCCGTGTGACGCGGAATACTGTAGGTGAACGATCGGTCGGTAATTCGGCCTCCACCCCTGAAGTTCCCGCGAACGGAGTCCCATGACTGCAGCATTCCTGATCGGCGGCGCCCGCACCCCGGTGGGCCGGTACGGAGGGGCCCTGTCCTCCGTCCGCCCGGACGACCTCGCCGCGCTGACGGTCCGCGCCGCCGTCGAGCGCGCCGGCCTGGCCCCGGACGTGGTGGACGAGGTGATCTACGGCAACGCCAACGGTGCCGGCGAGGAGAACCGCAACGTCGCCCGCATGGCCTGGCTGCTCGCGGGCTTCCCGGACCACGTCCCGGGGATCACCGTCAACCGCCTGTGCGCCTCGGGCATGAGCGCCATCCAGATGGCCTCGCACATGATCCAGGCCGGTGCCGCGGACGTCGTGGTCGCCGGCGGCGTGGAGTCCATGTCCCGCGCCCCGTGGGTGATGGAGAAGCCGGCCAAGCCCTTCGCCAAGCCCGGCGAGGTGTACGACACCTCGATCGGCTGGCGCTTCCCCAACCCCGCGTTCCTCTCCGGTGAGTACTCCCGCGGCGGCAAGGCCACCTACTCCATGCCGGAGACGGCCGAGGAGGTCGCCCGCGTCTACAACACCTCCCGCGAGGACTGTGACGCCTTCGCCGTCCGCTCCCACGAGCGGGCGCTGGCCGCCATCGAGGCGGGCCGCTTCGCCGAGGAGATCGTGCCCGTGACCGTCAAGGGCCGCAAGGGCGCCGAGACGATCGTGGACACGGACGAGGGCCCGCGCCCCGGCACCACCGCCGAGGTCCTGGCCGGACTGCGCCCGGTCGTCAAGGGCGGCTCCGTCGTGACCGCGGGCAACGCCTCCACCCTCAACGACGGCGCCTCCGCGATCGTCGTCGCCTCCGAGGCCGCCGTCGAGAAGTACGGGCTGGCCCCGCGCGCCCGGATCCTGGCCGGCGCCTCCGCCGGACTGGCCCCGGAGATCATGGGCATGGGCCCGGTCCCGTCCTCCCGGAAGGTGCTGGAGCGCACCGGCACCGCGGTCGGTGACCTCGCCGCCGTCGAGCTCAACGAGGCGTTCGCCTCGCAGTCCCTGGCCAGCATGCGCGAGCTGGGCCTGGACGCCGGGATCGTGAACAACGACGGCGGCGCGATCGCCCTCGGGCACCCGCTCGGCTCCTCGGGATCCCGCCTCGTCATCACCCTGCTGGGCCGCCTCGAGCGGGAGGCGTCCGCGGGCGCCCGCGGCCTGGCGACCATGTGCGTGGGCGTCGGGCAGGGGTCCGCCCTGCTGGTGGAGTCCGTCTGATGACGCGATCCCAGACACTGGAGGCCGGCGGGTTCACCACGCTGGCGATCGAGGAGCGCGAGGACCGGCTGGTGGCCCGGCTGCACCGGCCCGAGGTCCGCAACGCGATCGACCAGACGATGGTCGACGAGCTGCACGCCGTCTGCGTCCACCTGGAGGCCGCGCCGAAGGTCCTCATCCTCACCGGGACACCGTCGGACACGGAGGCCGGGACCAAGGGGATCTTCGCCTCCGGTGCGGACATCGCCCAGTTGCGTGAGCGCCGCCGGGACGACGCGCTGGCCGGGATCAACTCCACGATCTTCGACCGGATCGCCAAGCTGCCGATGCCCGTCATCGCGGCCCTGGACGGTTACGCCCTCGGCGGCGGGGCCGAGCTGGCCTATGCCGCCGACTTCCGGATCGGCACCGAGGCCCTGCGCATGGGCAATCCCGAGACGAACCTCGGGATCCTGGCCGCGGCCGGCGCCACCTGGCGGCTGAAGGAACTGGTGGGGGAGCCGCTGGCCAAGGAGATCCTGCTGGCCGGCAAGGTGCTCAAGGGCGCGGAGTGCCTGGCGGCCGGGCTCATCACCGAGCTGGTGGCCCCGGAGCAGCTGATGGACGCCGCCCACGCCCTGGCCGACCGGATCGGTGCCCAGGACCCGCTGGCGGTGCGCATCACCAAGTCCGTGTTCCACACCCCCCGGGAGGTCCATCCCGTCATCGACACCCTGGCCCAGGGCATGCTCTTCGAGTCCCAGGCCAAGTTCGACCGCATGCAGGCGTTTCTCGACAAGAAGAACAGGAAGTAGGCCCTCATGACCGAGACCACCGGGGCGTCCGCGCCCGAGATCACCCCGTCCGTCCCCGCCACCGTCGGCGTGCTCGGCGGCGGCCGCATGGGTGCGGGCATCGCCCACGCCTTCCTCATCAAGGGCTCCGACGTCGTCGTCGTGGAGCGCGATGAGGCCGCGGCCGAGGCCGCGCAGGAGCGCGTGGAGTCCTCGACCGCCAAGTCCCTCGAGCGCGGGGTGCTGGACGGCAACCTCGACGCGATCCTCGAGCGGTTCACCGTCTCCGTGGACCGCAAGGCCTTCGCCGACCGCGAGCTCGTGGTCGAGGCGGTGCCGGAGGACTGGAACCTGAAGGTGGAGTCGCTGCGGGCGGTGGAGCGCAACCTCGCGGAGGGCGCGGTGCTGGCCTCGAACACCTCCAGCCTGTCCGTGACCGGCCTGGCGAGGGAGCTGGAGCGTCCGCAGCGCTTCCTGGGGCTGCACTTCTTCAACCCGGTGCCGGCCTCCACCCTCGTGGAGGTCGTCATCGGTGAGCAGACCGCGCCGGAACTGGTGGACGCCGCCCGGTCCTGGACCGCGGGGCTGGGCAAGACCGCCGTGGTGGTCAACGATGCCCCGGGCTTCGCCTCCTCCCGCCTCGGCGTGGCCATCGCCCTGGAGGCCATGCGGATGGTCGAGGAGGGCGTGGCCACCGCCGAGGACATCGACAACGCCATGGTCCTGGGCTACAAGCACCCCACCGGCCCGTTGCGCACCACGGACATCGTGGGCCTGGACGTCCGCCTCGGCATCGCCGAGTACCTGGCCTCGACCCTGGGCGAGCGCTTCGAGCCGCCGGCCATCCTGCGGGACAAGGTCGCCCGCGGCGAGCTCGGGCGCAAGTCCGGCAAGGGCTTCTTCGACTGGAGCTGATCGCTCCGGGCTCCTGGGGAGCCCACGCGACCGTGGCCCGGACCATCACGGTCCGGGCCACGGTCGTCCTCGGCTCCCGCCCCGCTAGGAACGCACGGCGGCCGCCGCGGCCAGGGGGTTGTCCAGCTCCCCGGCGTAGGCGAGCGAGCCGGCCGGATCCGCCAGGTCCACCATCTGCTGGTTGTTGCGCAATTGCAGGCGGTTCAGGCAGGACAGCCGGAAGGTGGGCTCCAGCAGGCGCAGGGAGTCGAAACGGTCCGCGGACTCGGGGTGCCGGGCCCGGTACGCCGTCAGCCGCGAGGCCACCACGGCCCAGAAGCCCTCCTCGGTGATGAGCCCCTCGCGCACGAGCAACGGGGCCAGGAACCGCAGGAAGCAGTCCACGACGTCCGTCAGGATGGACAGGCCGTGGTCCTCGGGGTCCACCTCGGCGCGCAGGCGGCGGACGACCTCCGGCAGCAGGGTGCGCTCGCCCAGCACGGCGACCTCCTCGGCCAGGTCCTTGAGCAGCACCCGCACCGGGACACCGTCCCGCAGCACCAGGATCACGTTCTCCCCGTGGGGCATGAACACCAGGTCGTGGCGGACCAGGCAGTGCACGATCGGCACGAGGTAGGCCTCGAGATAGCGCTCCAGCCAGTCGGCCGTCTCCAGCCCCGAGCGCCGGACGAGGGCGGCCACGAAGGGTGTGCCCCGGGCGTCCACGTGCAGCAGCGAGGCCATGGTGGCCAGGGCCTCGCCCTGCCCGATGCGCTCGGCCGGGGACTCCCGCCACAGGGCGGCGAGCATCTTGCGGTAGGCCGAGTGCCGGTCCGTGGCCGCGTGGAACAACGGGTTCGAGTACCCGACGGCGGCCGTCTCCCGCAACAGCTGGACCCGGGACGGGTCCAGCTCGGGATCGTCGGCGAACAGCCCGGCCAGCCAGTCGTTGATCGCCGGCGTGGCGTCCATGTACGCCGCGGACAGGCCGCGCAGGAACCCCATGTTGAGCACGGACAGGGCCGTCTTCACGTAATGACGTCCCGGAGCGGTCCGGTTCATGAAGGTCCGGATGGACTGCTGCGGCTGGTACAGGTCCGCGGAGGGGCCGAGATGGACGAGGTGGCCCGTGGCGACATCCCCGGCGAACGTGACGGCCAGGCGGTTGCGCCACTGCCAGGGGTGCACCGGCAGCGGGAGGAAGTCGTCCGGGTCCAGCCCCGTGCGGTGGCAGGCCTCGACGAGGCGGCGCCGGAACACCGCCCGCTGCTCCGGTCCCAGCTCGGCCTCGAGCAGGGAGTCCAGGTCGAGCCCCTCCACGGCCGAGAACCGGGCCCGGGAGCTGTGGGCCGCGACCCACTCGAGCCGGATCGCCGATCCCGTCTCGGGCGCCAGGTCCAGGTAGTCCTCGGCGCCCAGGCCGAGCCGGCCGTTGTTCGCCACGAAGCAGGGATGCCCCTCGGTCATGGCGGCCTCGATCCGCTGGAAGTCCGCCAGCGGGTCCCCGGTGCCGGCCGCGAGTTCCTCCGCCGTGGCGGTGGAGTGCAGTTGCTTGTAGCAGTGCGAGGCGAGTGTGCTGCCGACCTCCTCCAGGTACACGGGCAACTGCCGGTCCGAGATGCCCAGGGGTTCCCGGAACGCCGTGATGAAGCGCTGGGCGTCCGGCGCGGCCGGGTGCCAGGCGGTGCCGTCCGGGGCGCCGGTCCCGTCCTGCGCCCCGGCCGGGACCCGTTCCTCGCAGGTCAGTGACCCGGGGTCGAGGTCCCAGTGCTCCAGCGCGTGGCGACGGGCCCGGAAGCGGTAGCGCACCCCGGGGCCGTGCAGGACCCACCGCTGCCCGGCCGGGTCGTCACCGGTGGCCGGGTCGGGGCCGGGGGCCAGGAGGCGCTCGTGCGAGAACTCCGCGATGGCCTTGGCGGTCACGTGGCGGTTCGCCGCAGCCCAGCGTTCCGGGTTGAGGTGGGGCACCGCACCGCTGGGACGCCCCGTCGCCGCGGCGAAGTCCACCCGCGTGCAGTACGAGAGCTGGGCCGTCTTGGCCGGGGCGCCATCGGCGGCGGGCAGCTCCACGCGCCCGGCCGGACGGAACCCACACCGGGCGTTGAGCGCCTGGATCGCCGTGTTGCGGGCGTCCGGTTCCACCACGACGCGCACCACGGCGGGGTCGGCGAAGAGGTGTGCCAGGGCCGCGTCCATCGCGGCGGCGCTGAAACCGGCCTCGGGGCCCCCGGCGCCGGCCGGATGGGGGAGCAACAGGTGCAGCCCGGCGTCACCGTGACGCCAGGGGTAGCGGCCGGCCAGCACCGAGTGGGCCGGGTCGTAGGTCTCCAGCAGGAAGGCCGGCAGGCCGTCTCGTCGACCGTCCAGGGCCAGCAGCGCGGCGTGATGCGGATCGGCCGCGATCCGCTCGTGCTCGGCCCGGACCTCCGCCTCGCCGGCGCACTCCATGCCCCAGAACCGGGCCCGCGGCGTGGCCAGCCAGGAGTGCAGGAGCGCGGCGTCCGCGTCGGGGCGGACAGGACGGAACGTGAACCGGGGCCGGTGGTCCCCCGTGGCTGTCGGGCTGGTCATCGCAGTGCCTCCTCGAGGATGGCGGTCGATCGGGTGGGTGTGGTGAGGTTCTCGGCACCGGGGGAGCCGAACGCCTGGAAGGCGATCCGGTCCTCGACGGCGTAGTGCTCCCGCCCCGCCAGGCGGTTGACGAGGACGGAATTGCGGTACGCGCCCATGCCGAGGTCCGGGGCCGTGAACCCGTGGGTGTGCAGTTCGGCGTTCTGGACGAACACGTCGCCGTGCACCCCGATGCCGTAACCGCGGTCCACGTCCCACCGGCCGTCCGGCAACCGGGACAGGCGGTCCTCGATGCCCCGCAGGAACCGGGGTTCCCGGTAGCCGTACCCGGTGGCCAGCACGAGGGCGTCGACGGTCGTGCCGTGCACCCCGCCGTCGTCGGCGTGGCGCAGGGTCAGTCGCAGCCGGCCCGCGTCCTCCCGCACGTCCTCCAGGGCGGTCGAGGTCCGCAGGGTGGCCGGAGCCGGTCCGTGGACGCTGGCCTCGTAGAGCATGTCGTAGATGCGGTCGAGCAGCTCGGCGTTGACTCCCTTGTACAGCGGTGCGTGCGAGGCACCCAGCCGGTCCCGGACCTGCTGGGGCAGGGAGGTGAAGTGGTCCACGTAGTCCGGGGAGGTCATCTCCAGCGTGGGCTTCGTGTACTCCAGGGGGAAGAACCTCGGCGAGCGGGTGAGCCATTCCACGTGCCGGTCCTGCCCCGGGCGGCCCAGCAGGTCCGCGAACACCTCGGCGGCGCTCTGCCCGCTGCCCACGACCGCGATGCGGCCGGCCTCCGCGAGGCGCTCCCGGGCGGGGAGGTAGCCGGAGGAGTGCACGACGCGCGGGTCCTCGCGCAGGGCGGCGGGGACGGCGTCGGGCAGGAGGGGATCCGTGCCGGTGCCCAGCACCAGGTTCCGGCCCCGCAGGGTCCGGGGCCCGTCGGGCGTGTGCGCGGTGACCCGGTAGGCGTCGCCGTCGTGCTCGACGGCGACGACCCGGTGGCCGTAGCGCACCGGCAGCCGGTGTGCGGCCCAGGCCAGGTAGCGGGAGTATTCCGAGCGCAGCGCGTGGAAGTCCTCCCGGATGTAGAAGGGGTACAGGCGCCCGGACTCCTTCAGGAAGGCCAGGAAGGACAGCGGGTGGGTGGGGTCGGCGAGGGTCACCAGGTCGGCCAGGAAGGGGACCTGCAGGTGGGTGCCCTCGAGCATCATGCCCGGATGCCACTGCGGTCCCTCCCGCGACTCCAGGACCACGGCATCGAGCCCGGCGGGCACCGCCAGTGCGGCGAAGCCGAGGTTGAACGGCCCGGCGCCGACGGCGATCACGTCATGGGTGCTCATGCCGTCACCTCCGCGGGGGTGAGGGCCCGGCCGTGCCGGACGATCCCGGCCAGGATCCCGGCGACGTCCGCGGACGTGGTGCGGGGATTGAGCAGGGTCAGCTTGAGGTGACGCCGGCCCCCGACGGTGGTGGCGGCGACCATGGCCTCGCCCGAGCGGTAGAGGGCCCCGCGGATCGCGTCGTTGAGCTCGTCGACCGCTGCCGGCCCGGGGGCCTCTCCCGGGGCCCACGGCCCCGGATCCAGCTCCGGCTCGTAGCGGAAGACGACCATGCCCAGGTGCACGGGAGCGGCCAGGGCCAGTCCGGGGCACGCCTCGACCTGCCGGCCGGCGTCGGCCGCGAGGTCGAGCGTCGCGTCGAACATGGCGCCGAGGGCCTCGTGGCCCACGGAGCGCAGAGTGACCCAGAGCTTGAGCGCGTCGAAGCGGCGGGTGGTCTGCAGCGACTTGTCCACCTGGTTCGGGCTGGCGGGGTCCCGGCCCGGATTCAGGTAGTCGGCGTGGTGGGTGATGTGCGCGAACCGTGCCCCGTCCCGGACCAGCAGGGCGCTGGACCCGATGGGCTGGAAGAAGGACTTGTGGAAGTCGACGGTCACCGAGTCCGCCAGCTCGATGCCGTCCAGCAGGTGGCGGCGCGTCGGCGAGGCCAGCAGCCCGCAGCCGTAGGCCGCGTCGACGTGGAACCAGGCGCCGGCGGCCCGGGCGGCCCCGGCGGAGGCGGCCAGCGGGTCGATCGCGCCGAAGTCGGTGGTGCCGGCCGTGGCGACGACGGCCAGGGGGCGAAGGCCCTGGGCGAGGTCGCGGGCGATCGCGCGTTCCAGGGCCACCGGGTCCATGCGGTGGTCGCCGTCCACGGGGATGCCCACCACCGCCTCCGCGCCGAGTCCCAGCTGGGACGCAGAGCGCACGATGCTGAAGTGGCTCTCCTGCGAGGCGTAGACCCGCAGTCCCCGCAACCGTTCGGGGAGGGGGCCCGGGAGGGTGGCCACCGCACGGTTGCGGGCCATCAGCAGGGCCTGCAGGTTCGACTGTGTCCCCCCGCTGCCGAAGATCCCGTCCGCTTCCGCGCCCAGCCCCGCCAGCGAGGCGGCCCAGTTCACGAGGCGCCGTTCGATGAACGTGGCGCCGGCGGACTGGTCCCAGGTGTCCATGGACGAGTTGATGCTGCTGACCCAGGCCTCGGCCGCCACGGCGGGCACGGCCACCGGGCAGTTGAGGTGCGCCGCGTAGCGCGGGTGGTGGAAGTACACCGCGTCGTCCAGGTAGAGCGCCACCGCCTCCTCGAGGGCGGCCTCGGTCGAGCCGAGCGGCACCTTCAGGTCGACGCCGTCGAGCCTGCTCTCGAGGTCGTCGGCGGCGGGACCCGTGGTGGGGCCCGGAGCCCGGACGAGGGCCTCCGCGGCCAGCAGTGCCGCCGCGCCGTGGTCCCGGAGGAAGTCCCCGGCGGTGTCCCCGGACAGGAGCACGCTCGCGGCTGCCGGGCTGGCCCGCGACGGCGGCGGAGCCCCGGGATCCCGGCCGGTGCAAGGACCGGCCCCGGTCCCCGACGGCGGATCCCGGCGGACGGCTGAACTGGTGGAGGTCATGGTGGTCCTTCCAAGTGAGGTTAGCCTTACCTAAGGCTGGACCATTAAACGCACACCGATAGGCTCTAATTCAACTGACCATATGGACAGGGTGGCGCGGGAGGGTCGGCAGGGGAGAAATCGCTGTGCGCTGCGCCACCATCCTGTTAGGGTGGACGCAATACTGACCGATCGTTCAGAAAGGTAGTGCCCGGATGACCACGCAGACCGCCGCGCCCACCGTCCCCAGCTACGTCCTCGACGAGTGGTGGACCCCCGGGGCCGACTCCCGGACCACCGACGTCCTCGATGCCAGCACCGGTGAGACCCTCGCCCGGTACGGCGCGGAGGGCCTCGACCTCGGCGCCGTCCTGGAGCACGGCCGGACCGTCGGCCAGCGCGAACTGGGGAAGCTGACCCTCCATGAGCGCGCCCTCAAGCTCAAGGAGCTGGCCCTCTACCTCAACGAGCACCGCAAGGACCTCTACGAGCTGTCCCACCGCACCGGTGCCACGAAGGTGGACAACATGGTGGACATCGACGGTGGCATCGGCGTGCTGTTCACTTTCTCCTCGAAGGGCCGCCGTGAACTGCCGAACTCCAACGTCATCCAGGACGGCGGGATCGAGCCGCTGTCCAAGGACGGCTCCTTCATCGGCACGCACGTCTACACCCGCATCCCGGGCGTGGCCGTGCAGGTCAACGCGTTCAACTTCCCGGTCTGGGGCATGCTCGAGAAGTTCGCCCCAGCGTTCATCGCCGGCGTGCCGACCGTGGTCAAGCCCGCCACCCCCACCGGGTACGTCAGCGAGGCCGCGGTGCGGTTGATGGTCGACTCGGGGATCCTGCCGGCCGGTTCCCTGCAGCTGATCTCCGGTTCCGCCCGGGGCCTGCTGGACGTCATGGACTACCGGGACATGATGCTCTTCACCGGCTCCGCGACCACCGCCCAGTCCCTGAAGTCCCACCCGAACGTCATCTCCGGCGGCGTCCGGTTCTCCGCCGAGACCGACTCGCTCAACGCGGCCATCCTCGGCCCCGACGCCGTGGAGGGCACCCCCGAATTCGAGGCCTTCGTCAAGGCCGTGGTCACCGAGATGACCGTCAAGGCCGGCCAGAAGTGCACCGCGATCCGCCGCACCATCGTTCCCGAGGCCCAGCGCGAGGCCGTGGCCTCGGCGATCGCGGCCCGGATCGAGCAGCGCGTGGTCGTGGGTGACCCGCGCGCCGAGGGCGTGACCATGGGCGCGCTCGCCTCGTTGGCACAGCTCCAGGACGTGCGCGGCGCCGTCGAGGACATGCTCGCCGCCGGAGGCGAGCTCGCCTACGGCAGCCTGGACGCACCCACGGTGCGCACCGCCAGCGGTGAGGACGCCGTGGTGAAGGACGGGGCCTTCATGTCCCCGGTGCTGCTGACCTGGGCGGACGCGGAGAACGAGGTGGTCCACTCCCGTGAGGCCTTCGGTCCAGTGACCTCCCTGATCGGCTACACCGACCTGGACGACGCCGTGCGCCTGGCCGCCCGCGGCTCCGGCTCGCTCGTCGCCACCGTCTGCACCAACGACCCGGAGGTGGCCCGCGAGGTGACCGTCGGGATCGCCGGTCACCACGGGCGTGTGCACCTGCTCAACCGCGAGACCGCCAAGACCTCCACCGGCCACGGCTCGCCTGTCCCGCACCTGGTCCACGGCGGACCGGGCCGCGCCGGCGGTGGCGAGGAGCTCGGCGGCGTCCGTTCCGTCAAGCACCACATGCAGCGCACGGCCCTGCAGGGTTCCCCGAACCTGCTGACCGCCGTCACCGGCGTCTGGCAGACCGGTGCGGACCGGCAGATCGCCGGTTCGGAGGCCTACGGCGCGGAACCGGGCAACGTGCACCCGTTCCGCAAGTCCCTGGCCGAGCTGCGCATCGGCGACGCACTGGCCTCCGACCTGCGCCAGGTCACCCAGGAGGACATCACCGCCTTCGCGAACACCACGGGGGACACCTTCTACGCCCACGTGAACCCGAAGGCCGCCGAGGCCAACCCGTTCTTCCCGGGCACCGTGGCGCACGGCTACCTGCTCGTGGCCTGGGGCGCCGGGCTCTTCGTGGAACCGGCGCCGGGCCCGGTGCTGGCCAACTACGGCCTGGAGAACCTGCGGTTCATCACCCCGGTGGCCGCCGGGGACTCCATCCGGATCACGCTGACCGCCAAGAAGATCACCCCGCGCGTGACCGACGAGTACGGCGAGGTGGCCTGGGACGCCATCATCCACAACCAGAAGGATGAGATCGTGGCGACCTACGACGTCCTGACCCTGGTGGAGAAGGAAGACGTCACCTACAAGAACTGGACCGACTGACCCCGTCGGGCCACCTCGGCTCATGAGAGAGGCCGCCTCCCCGTCCGGGGAGGCGGCCTCTGCCGTGGGCGAGACGGCGCTCAGTCGCGGGCGCGCAGTCCGTCCACGATCATCGCGATCGCGTTCTCCTCGACCTCCTGGGGGGTGGCCGGCCCGTCGGGCCGGTACCACTCCACGAGGGAGTTGATCATGCCGAACATCAGCCGGGTGGTGGTCCGGGGCTCGATGTCGGCGCGCACCTTCCCGTCCTGCTGCGCGGTGATCATCAGCTCGGTGACCTTGCGGTCCACCGACCGGCGGCGCTCGAGCGCCTGGCGCTCGATCTCGGTGTTGCCGCGCAGGCGCAGCAGCAGGGTCACGTAGGGCTGGCGTTCGATCAGCACGCGGATGGTCGAGCGCAGCATGAACTCCAGGCGCTGGATCGAGGTGCCCGTGAGGGCCTGCTCGTGCTGGCCGATCGCCTCGAGGGGGACCAGTGCCTCGTCCAGGGCCAGTCGCAGCAGGTCCCCCTTGGAGGGCACGTGGTGGTAGATCGCCGACTTGCTGACGCCGAGCTCGTCGGCGAGCATGCCCATCGACGTGGCGTCGTATCCGTGGCGGTTGAACACCTGGACGGCGACCTGCAGGACGGATTCCTGGTCGTATCCGGGCCGGCCCCGCCGGGGTGTGGCGGTGGTCTTGGGCGCGGTGGGCACTGGTTGCTCCTTGGGAACAGTCGTCCCCCGGGGACCGTGTGGGTTCCCGGGGGACGCGGTGATCAGAGGTTGCGGAGGTCGTGGATCCGCTTCAGTTTACCCACCGAGCGGGGCAGGGACTCCGGGTCCACCACGTCGATCTGGCACGAGGAGCCGACGTGGATCTTGATGAGCTTCTGCAGTTCGCTCGCGGCCGCGACGGCGCGGTCGGAGGTGCAGTCGACGCGGCGCTCGATCTTCACGGCCAGCTGGTCCATGCGGCCCGGGCGGGTGATCTCGAGCTGGAAGTGCGGCGAGAGGCCCTCGACCTTCAGGGCCAGCTCCTCGATCTGGCTCGGGAACACGTTCACCCCGCGCAGGATGATCATGTCGTCCGAGCGGCCCGTGATCCGGCCCATGCGCCGGTGGCCCGGACGCTCGGTGCCCGGCAGCAGGCGGGACAGGTCGTGGGTGCGGTACCGGATGATCGGCAGGGCCTGCTTGGTCAGCGCGGTGAACACGAGCTCGCCGGCCTCGCCGTCGCCGAGGACCTTGGTCTCGTCGAAGGGGTCCAGGATCTCCGGGCGGAAGTGGTCCTCCCAGATGTGGCAGCCGTCCTTGGTGCGGTAGGACTCACCGGCCACGCCGGGGCCCATGACCTCGGACAGGCCGTAGATGTCACACGCGTGGATGTCGAACATCTGCTCGAGCTCGTGGCGCATCTCCTCGGTCCACGGCTCGGCGCCGAGGACGCCGACCTTCAGGGAGGTCTGCCGCGGGTCCAGGCCCATGCGCTGCATGGCGTCGCCGATGGTCAGCAGGTAGGTCGGGGCGCACAGGATGGCGTCCGGCTTGAAGTCGTTGATCAGGGTGATCTGCTTCTCGGTCTGGCCGCCGGACATCGGGATCACGGTGGTGCCCAGGTACTCCGCCGCGGCGTGGGCGCCCATGCCGCCGGTGAACAGCCCGTAGCCGTAGGCGTTGTGGACCTTCCAGCCCCGCTGGATCCCGGACAGGCGCATGCACCGGGCGCCGAGCTTGGCCCAGTCGGTGAGGTCCTGCTTGGTGTAGCCGACGACGGTGGCGCGGCCGGTGGTGCCCGAGGAGGCGTGGATCCGGGCGACCTCCGGCTGCGGGACGGCGAACATGCCGAAGGGGTAGGTCTTGCGCAGGTCCTCCTTGTCCGTGAAGGGGAACTTGGCCAGGTCCGAGAGCTCCTTGAGGTCGGAGGGGTGCACGCCGACGGCGTCGTACTTCTCCTTGTACAGGGGGACGCGGTCGTAGGCGTAGGCGACCGTGTGCTGGAGGCGCTCCAGCTGCAGCGACTCGATCTGGTCGCGGCTCATGGTCTCCTCGGGATCCAGTCCCGCGGTCGATTCTTGGGTGGTCAGGGTCTCAGTCATCGAAGGCCTTACTCGTGCTGGGGTGTGGGGTGTTCTTCAGGGGTGGGGGAGGGGCTCAGCGGGCGGCCACGGTGCGTGACCGGCCGCGGAACTCGGCGATCACCTCGGTACCGCCCCCGGGCAGGGACTGCAGGACCTGGATATCGTAGATCCCGCTGCGGCCCGACTGCTGACGGCGGTTCGCCACCGCGGTCAGCAACCGGCCCGGGATGCCGGGCTTGAGGAAGTTGATGTCCACCCCGGAGGCCACCGTCATCGTCTCGTCCGAGCCCTCGGGCGGGTTGCAGGCCATCGCGAAGGCCGAGTCGGCGAAGGCGAAGATCATGCCGCCGTGGGCGATCCCGAAGCCGTTCAGCATCTCCGGGCGCAGGGTCATGGTGATGGTGGCGTGTCCGTCCGTGACGGCCTCCACCCCGATCCCCATCCACTCGCTGGCGTGGTCCCCGGCCAGGACGGCATGGTGCTCGCCCAGGGGGCGGGCCGCGGGGGACGGACTCTCGGACGCTACTTCCGTGGCGGTGCCAGGCGTGGTCATGCGCGCTCCCAACTTTCTTTACCGAACGATCATTAGGTAATCCTAGAATGTGATGTGGGTCAAGTTGTGAAGCACCGATCCGGCCCGGGGCTGTTGACGGGGTCACAGGTGGTGTATATATACTGAACGAGCGGTCAGTAAATATGAGCGCGACTGACCTGACCTGACCACGGCGCGCGGCGATTCTCCTGCCAGCGCCGACACTCCAGAGAATGAGGTGGGCACCATGGCCGAACAGACGACGAGCGGCGGGCACCTGAGCGCCGTCCTGTCCCCCGAGGACGAGGCGGGCCAGCGGCGCTTCGACGCGATCATCGAGCAGGACTCCCGGATCGAGCCCCGTGACTGGATGCCGGAGGCCTACCGGAAGTCCCTGACCCGGCAGATGAGCCAACACGCGCACTCCGAGATCATCGGCATGCAGCCGGAGGCGAACTGGATCACCCGCGCCCCGAGCCTGAAGCGCAAGTCCATCCTGATCGCCAAGGTCCAGGACGAGGCCGGTCACGGCCTCTACCTGTACAGCTCCACCGAGACCCTCGGCACGGACCGCGACACCCTGAACGATCAGCTGATGTCCGGCCGCGCCAAGTACTCCTCGATCTTCAACTACCCGGCGCGCACCTGGGCGGACATGGGTGCGATCGGCTGGCTCGTCGACGGCGCCGCGATCGCCAACCAGGTCCCGCTGTGCCGCGCCTCCTACGGCCCCTACGGTCGCGCCATGGTGCGCATCTGCAAGGAGGAGTCCTTCCACCAGCGCCAGGGCTTCGAGATCCTGCTCGAGCTGGCCAACGGCACCGAGGCCCAGAAGAAGATGGCCCAGGACGCGATCAACCGCTTCTACGCCCCGGCCCTGATGATGTTCGGCCCCTCGGACAACGACTCCCCGAACTCGAAGCAGTCCATGGCCTGGAACGTCAAGCGCTTCTCGAACGACGACCTGCGCCAGCGCTTCGTCGGCATGATCGCCGAGCAGGTCAAGGTCCTCGGCCTCACCCTGCCGGACCCGGAGCTCCGCTATGACGAGGAGACCGGCCAGTGGATCCACATGGAGCTGGACTGGGACGAGTTCAACCGGGTCATCAAGGGCGGCGGCCCCTGCAACTCCCAGCGCATGGCCCGTCGCCGCGAGGCGCACGAAGAGGGCGCCTGGGTCCGCGAGGCCGCGTCCGCCTACGCCCGTAAGCAGCAGATGAAGGAACAGGTGGCATGACCATGAGCAACACGTCGAACAACGGATCGTCCGCCGGCTGGCCCCTGTGGGAGGTCTTCGTGCGTTCCTCGCGCGGCCTGTCCCACGTGCACGCCGGCTCCCTGCACGCCCCGGACGCCGAGATGGCCGTCCGCAACGCCCGGGACCTCTACACCCGCCGCAACGAGGGCGTGTCCCTGTGGGTCGTGCGCTCCGAGGACATCCTGACCTCGGATCCGGACGCCAAGGACGCCATGTTCGAGTCGCCCAAGGGCAAGGACTACCGTCACGCCACGTACTACACCAAGAGCGAAGGGGTGAAGCACCTGTGAGCGCTCCCTCCGGCCAGACCACGGACCACAGCCTGGACAGCTTCGGCGACGCCACCGCCTCGGCCACGCGCGTCACCCCGGGCAACGCCCTGCGCCCCGAGGACATCGCGCTGCAGGACACCGCCCCGGCGACCGAGGCGATCGCCCAGTACGCCCTGCGGCTGGGCGATGACGCGCTCATCTACTCCCAGCGCATGGCCCACTGGGTCTCGCGTGCCCCGGAGCTGGAAGAGGACATCGCCCTCGGCAACATCACCCTGGACCAGCTCGGCCACGCCCGCTCCTTCCTGACCTACGCCGGCAAGAAGTGGGACAAGACCGAGGACGACCTGGCCTACTGGCGCGAGGAGGAGGAGTTCACCTCCGTCCACCTCGTCGAGCAGCCGAACGGCGACTTCGCCGAGACGATCGTCCGGGCCCTGTTCCTGAGCATCTACCAGCACATGGTGTACACCCGCCTGCTGGAGTCCTCGGACGGGACCCTGTCCGCCATCGCGGCCAAGGCGCTCAAGGAGGTCGACTACCACCTCGAGCACGCCGAGCTGTGGACCCTGCGCCTGGGCTCGGGCACCGAGGAATCGGCCCGCCGGATGCGCCGCGCGCTGGAGAAGCTGTGGCCGTACGTCGACGAGCTGTTCCAGGACGAGCCGCTGTACGACGAGCTCGAGGGCATCGCCCCGCGCCCGTCCACGCTGCGCGAGGAGTGGACCGCCCGGCTCACCGACATACTCGGGCGTGCGGAGCTCTCCGTGCCCGAGGTCCCGTTCGCGATGGCCTACGGCCGTCGCGGCGAGCACTCCGAGCACCTGGGCTACATCCTGGCGGAGATGCAGGTCCTGGCGCGGAAGCACCCCGGGGCGACCTGGTAACCCGCTGCCCGTCCCCGCATCACCGCCGAACCGTGAAGACGGAGGAAGCACCATGACCACCATCCCCACCCCCACCGCCGGCACCAGCCGGCTGTACGAGATCGCCTCGAAGGTGACCGACCCCGAGATCCCGGTGCTCACCATCGCCGACCTCGGGATCCTGCGCGACGTCACCGCGGACCGCGACGGCACCGTCGTCGTGACCATCACCCCGACCTACTCGGGGTGCCCGGCGATGGACGTGATCGGCCAGGACCTCAAGACCGAGTTCCAGGCGGCGGGGTACGACAGGGTGCGGGTGGACCTGGTGCTCTCCCCGGCATGGTCCACGGACTGGATCACGGAGGAGGGCAAGGCCAAGCTCCAGGAGTACGGCATCGCCCCGCCCACCGGCAAGGGACACCGTGGCACGGTGACCCTCGGCATGGCAGTGAAGTGTCCTCGCTGCCACTCGCTGAACACCCGCGAAATCTCCCGCTTCGGGTCCACGGCCTGCAAGGCGCTGTACTCCTGCAAGGACTGCCTGGAACCCTTCGACTACTTCAAGGTGCTCTCATGACTGCAACTGAAACCGATTCCGCCCCCGCACGCCGTCGTGCGGCCTTCCACGAGCTCGAGGTGGCCGGGGTCCGGCGCCTGACGGCCGACGCCGTGGAGGTGACCTTCGCGGTCCCCGAGGAGCTGGCGGACGAGTACGACTACGCCCCCGGCCAGTACGTGGCCCTGCGCAAGGAGCTGCCGGACGCCGACGGCACCCTGCACGAGGTGCGCCGCAGCTACTCCATCTGCGCCGAGCCGAGGCCGGGCGAGGTCCGGGTGGCCATCAAGAGGGACCTGGGTGGCATCTTCTCCACGTGGGCGAACGAGAACCTCGCCGCCGGGGACACGATGGACGTGATGAGCCCGGCCGGGGCCTTCATCTCCAAGCACAAGATGACCGGGCTCAACGACCCGGAGTCGATCGACACCGACACCGAGCACACCTTCGTGGCGTTCGCCGCCGGTTCCGGCATCACCCCGGTGATCGCGATCGCCCGGACCGTGCTGGCGGCCAACGAGAAGGTCAGCTTCGACCTGGTCTACTCGAACAAGGCCGCCATGGACGTCATGTTCCTCGAGGAGCTGGCAGACCTGAAGGACCGCTACCCGTCCCGGTTCGCGCTGCACCACGTGCTGACCCGCGAGCAGCGGATCTCTCCGCTGCTGTCCGGCCGGATCGACAACGAGAAGCTGTCCACCCTGCTGTCCACCGTCATCCGCCCGGAGACCGTGGACGAGTGGTTCCTGTGCGGCCCGTTCGAGCTGGTCCAGATGGTCCGGGACGAACTGGCCGGGCTCGGCGTGGACTCGGACAAGGTCCGTTTCGAGCTGTTCACCACCGGTGACCCCACGAAGGGCCGCCCGGAGGGTCACATTGGCCGTCCGGTCGTGGTGGACGAGGCCGGCGACAACTTCGACATCACCTTCACCCTGGACGGGCTCCAGGGCGAGGTGAAGTCCCCCAAGGGCCAGCGCGAGACCGTGCTCAACGCGGCCCTGCGCGTCCGCCCGGACGTCCCGTTCGCGTGCGCCGGCGGCGTCTGCGGCACGTGCCGCGCCAAGGTCGTGGAGGGTTCCGTGGACATGGACGAGAACTACGCCCTCGAGACCGACGAGGTCGAGAAGGGCTACGTCCTGACCTGCCAGTCCCATCCCACCTCGGACAAGCTGGTCCTCAGCTTCGACGCCTGACACCGAACGCCGTCCCCGCCGCGATCCCGGCGGGGCCGGCGTCGTCCGTGCCCGGCGTCACCGCCCTGATACCCGCACCCACCGCCCAGGAGGCACGCATGATCGACCTGACCATCGCCGACGGGATCGCCGAAGTGGTCCTGAACGCCCCCGAGAAGATGAACGCCCTCAACGAGGAGGCGATCGCCGAACTGGGCGCGGCCTACGACGACGCCGCTGCCGCCGCCTCCCGCGGTGAGGTGCGGGCCCTGCTGCTGCGCGGCGAGGGGCGCGGGTTCTGCGCGGGGCGGGACATCTCCGCGGTCACCCCCGCGGACGACGACGTGATGGGCTACCTGGGGGACAAGGTCACCCCGCTGCTGCAGTCCATGAGCGCCTTCCCGGCGCCCACCTTCGCCGCCGTCCAGGGCGCCTGCCTGGGCGTGGGGCTGGGCCTGGCGATCGCCACGGACGTGGTCTACGTGGCCGAGAACGCCAAGATCGGCTCGCCGTTCGCCAACCTCGGCGCCACCCTGGACTCCGGCGGCCACTGGCTGTTCACCGAGCGCCTGGGCACCCACCGCACCCTGGACCTGATCTACACCGCCGAGCTGATCAGCGGGGCCGAGGCGGTCTCCTCCGGGCTGTTCTCCCGCGCCATGCCGGCGGAGTCGCTGCTCGAGGACACCCGGGCGATCGTGGCGAAGGTCGCCGGCGGGGCCACGGGGGCCTTCGTGGCCTCCAAGGGACTCGTGGCGCAGATCCGCGACGAGCGACTGGGCCTGTGGGACTCCATGGCGACCGAGAACCGGGCGCAGGCCGACCTGTGCGGCACGGAGGACTACGCCGAGGGCTTCGCCGCCTTCCAGCAGAAGCGCAAGCCGGAGTTCCGCGGGGTCTCCGGGACGTCCCTGCCGCGCTGACGCGCCGAGCCGTACCGCGCACGATGGCCCGGTCCCCGGTGGGGGGCCGGGCCTTCTGTCCCCCGGTCGTCCAGGCCCCCGCCCCCGTCCCCGCCGCCGGGGGCGGGGGCTGTGTCATGGTGCCGCGGGTCAGTAGAGTCGCAGGTCAGTAGAGTCGCGACGGGCCGACCATGACCACCGACACGTCTGTGAGGGCGCATGAGCGAGGACAGGCGTAGGGAGCTCGGCGAGAACGAGTTCGCCATCGAGGAGCACCTGCAGGAGGCGTTCGAGAGCACGATGGAGGAGGGCGCCGAGCGCCTGCACCGCACGTTCCGTGCCGTGGTCATCACCGGCCTGTTCGGCGGGATGGAGGTCGGCGTCGGCGTGATGGCCTACCTGGCCGTCCTGCACGAGACGGACAGCCACCTCCTCGCCGGGCTGGCCTTCAGCGTCGGGCTGATCGCCGTGCTGCTGGCACACAGCGAGCTGTTCACCGAGGACTTCCACATCCCGATCATGGCCCTGGTCACCCGCCAGGCCAGCATCTGGAAACTGCTCAGGCTGTGGTCGGTGACCCTGGTGAGCAACCTCGTGGGCGGCTGGGTGTTCATGTGGCTGGTGATGCAGGCCTTCCCCGAGTGGAGGTCCACCATCGCGGAGGCGGCCCACCACTTCGTCGACGCCCCCTTCTCCCTGCAGACCGCCTGCCTCGCCCTGCTCGGCGGCAGCACGATCACCCTGATGACCCGGATGCAGAAGGGCACCACGTCGGATGCGGTCCGGGTGGTCGCGGCGATCGGCGGTGGCTTCCTCCTGGCGGGGCTCCAGCTCTTCCACTCGATCCTGGACTCGATGTTCATCTTCGGCGCCATGCAGTCCGGGGCGGACATCACCGTCCTGCAGTGGCTGGGGTGGTTCGGCTACACCGCGGTGTTCAACATGCTCGGCGGCATCCTCCTCGTGACGGCGCTGCGCATCGTCAGGACGAAGGAACTCGTGGTGCACTACCGGCGCCAGTCGGGACCGGATCCGGACGCTCCCCGCGGCCGGTGACACCGGGGGCGGGCACCAGCGGGGGCCGGCCCGGCCGACGGCAGGAGGGCCCGAGCCGAGACCGGGTCACGGGGCGGCGGGTCCGTGCGTGCTCCCCAGGGACCCGGACATCATCAGCTCCAGGTCGGCGGGTTCCAGGACCGTGGTCATGCCCCACATCATGAGGGCGAAGGCGGCGACGGAGAGGATGAGCCACGCGATCGAGATCCTGGCCAGGAGCCTGAACTCCCGCCGGGTCGCCGCGTGCCGGTCCGAGGACAGCTCGGCCAGGCGCAACCGGGTGCGGTCCGCGGGGCTGAGGTGCACGGCGCCGCCGTGGAGACGGTTGGGGGCGGTGTCCGTGCCACCGTCGTCCAGGACCGCGACGGTCAGGTCGCCGTCGGTGTCCTGACGGAAGTGGTCGATCCGGTCTCCGTGCCGTGCCAGCAGGATGTCCTCGCCCAGCGCCCCGGGAGGGGCGGTGCTGATGGACAGGCGGCCGCGCCGGGGGGCGCGCCGGGCTGCTGACGGGCGAGGGGCTTCGGGCGACTTCATACCCCGAGATTACAGTTGCAAACAGTCTGTTCCGGCGGTGGCCCGGGGTTTTGTCGCCAACTTCACCCGGGTCTGTGATACAGGGGACAGGGTACTGAGGGTCAGCGGGTGTCCATGTCCTCGAAGATCACGAAGGTCGTGGTGTCCAGCACGGCCGGCAGCGGCTGGATGTTGTCGAAGACCACGCGGCGCAGGTCCAGGTTGTCCCGCGCGCGGACCAGCAGCAGGACGTCGAAGTTGCCTCCGACCAGGCTGACGTGGTGCACCTCCGGGATCCGGGACAGTGCCTCCTTCACCTCCCGCCAGCCGTGCTGGCGCAGCTTGAGCGTGACGTAGGCGGAGGAGCGCAGTCCGGCCCGGACGGGGTCCACCACGGCGCTGTAGCGCGTGATGACGCCCTCCTCCTGCAGCCGGTTGATCCGGGCGTAGGCGTGCGCTCGGGAGATGTGGACCTTCTGGGCGAGCGCGGTCACGGACTGGCGGCCGTCCCGCGTCAGCTCGGCCAGGATGCGCTCGTCCACGGAGTCGATCCGGGCTGGCACCTTGTCCATCGTCCCTCCTCGGTCAGCGTGGAGCGTCGGCTCCGTGGACCCCGGGCGGCAGCCCGAAGCATCCACCAGAGTATGCATGTCTGGACAATCTGTCCACGATCAGCCGGGATTGCGGCGACGAAGCATCGACTCCCTCCACACTGGTGGGTACAAAGTGACTACCGCCGTGAGCTGGGGCACAGGCATGTGCCTCCCGCCGGCGGGGAAACGTCCAGGAGGAACGATGAGCGACGACGTCCGCACCGACATCGCCGAGGCTGCCCGCAGCTTCGGCATCACGCCGGAGGACTACATGCTCCCGGCCCGCCACCTGATCCGGATCGTGGACCAGGACGGCACGGTCCTGTCCACCGAGGAGCAGGGCGCCGAGCCGGGCCATGACTATCCGGTCCCCGCCGATGAGGACCTGCTCGAGGCCTACCGTCGCCTCGTGGCCGGCCGGCGCATCAATGACCAGAACTCCGCGCTCGTGCGCCAGGGCCGGATGGCGGTCTACCCCTCCAGCCACGGCCAGGAGGCCTGCCAGGTGGCCGCCGCCGCCTGCCTGGGGGAGGGGGACTGGCTGTTCCCCACCTACCGGGACACCGTGGCCGTGATCTCCCGCGGCGTGGACCCGGTGGAGGCCATGACGATCTTCCGCGGGGACTGGCACGGCGGCTTCGACCCGCGGCAGCACAAGGTCGGCATCCAGTCAACGCCGCTGACCACCCAGCTGCTGCATGCCGTCGGGGTGGCGCACGCCGCGCGGTTGCGCGGGGAGGACACCGTGGTCGTGGCCCTGTGCGGGGATGGCGCCACGAGTGAGGGCGACTTCCACGAGGCGCTGAACTTCGCCGCGGTCTTCCACCTGCCGGTGATCTTCTTCGTGCAGAACAACCAGTACGCCATCTCGGTGCCGCTGGCCCGCCAGACCGTTGCCCCGTCACTGGCCCACAAGGCGGTGGGTTACGGCATGGCCGGCGAGCGGGTGGACGGCAACGACCTCGTGGCCCTGCTGGCCGTGCTCGAACGCGGTGTCCGGCTGGTCCGCGGCGGCGCCGGGCCGCTGCTGGTGGAGGCCCACACCTACCGGATCCAGGCGCACACCAACGCCGACGACGCCACCCGCTACCGCGAGGACGCCGAGGTCCAGGAGTGGCTGGCGAAGGATCCGGTGAAGCGGATGCGCACCTACCTCACCGACCGCGGGCTGCTCACCGAGGAGCTGCAGTCCCGCTACGAGCAGGAGGCCGAGGACATCGCCACCGCCCTGCGCGAGGGCATGAACCGCGAGAGCACCCCGGACCCCCAGGACCTGTTCGCCCACGTCTATTCCGTCCCCACTCCCCAGCTGGCCGAGCAGTCCGCGATGCTGGCCGAGGAACTCTCCCGCGAGGAGGCATCATGAGCACCACCCAGAACACCGACGCCGGCCCCCGGCCCGGCAGCGCCCAGACCGGACCGGACACCGGCGAGATCACGGTCGCCGTGGACGCCGCCCGGGAGTCCACCACCCGGGCCGGTGGCGCCGGCGTCCCGCAGCCCCGGCCGGAGTCCCCGGCCGCCCCGGTCCCGGCCGGGCCGGTCACGATGGCCAAGGCCCTCAACGCGGCCCTGGCCGATGCGCTGTCGGCCGATGCCGGCGTCGTGGTCTTCGGGGAGGACGTGGGCACCCTCGGCGGGGTCTTCCGCATCACCGACGGGCTGGCCGCCCGGTTCGGCGCGGACCGCTGCTTCGACACCCCGCTGGCCGAGTCCGGGATCGCCGGGATGAGCGTGGGGATGGCGATCAACGGGATGCGCCCGGTCATCGAGATGCAGTTCGACGCCTTCGCCTACCCGGCGTTCGAACAGATCGCCTCGCACATCGCCAAGATGTCCAACCGCACCCGCGGGGCCCTGCCCATGCCGATCGTCATCCGCATCCCGTACGCCGGGGGCATCGGCGGCGTGGAGCACCACTGCGACTCCTCCGAGGCGTACTACGCGCACACCCCGGGGCTGAAGGTCGTCACCCCGGCCACCGTGACCGACGCCTACCTGCTGCTGCGCGCGGCCATCGACTCCGATGACCCGATCGTCTTCATGGAGCCCAAGAAGCTGTACTTCTCCAAGGACCGGGTGGACCTGGACGCGCTGCGCGAGCAGTACGAGTCCGGGGCCGCGGACGTCGCCGGTCCGCGGGCGGCCGTGGAGTCCGGCGGGGCCGCCGTCGCGCGCACCGGTACCGACGCCACGCTGATCGCCTACGGTCCCTCCGTGCCCACCGCCCTGGCCGCGGCCGCCGCGGCGGCGGAGGAGGGGCGCTCGCTCGAGGTGGTGGACGTGCGCACGATCGTGCCGTTCGACGACGCCACCGTGTCCGAGTCCGTCCGCAGGACCGGACGGGCGATCGTGATCTCCGAGGAGTCCGGCTTCGCGTCCGTGGCCTCCGAGATCGCCGCCCGGGTCCAGGAGCGCTGCTTCCACTCACTGGCCGCACCCGTCCTGCGGGTGACCGGCTTCGACATCCCCTACCCGGCGCCGAAGCTGGAGCACCACTTCCTGCCCGGGGTGGACCGCATCCTCGACGCCGTCGACGACCTGCAATGGGAGGACTGAGATGACTGTCCGCACGTTCCTGCTCCCGGACCTGGGAGAGGGCCTGACCGAGGCCGACATCATCCGCTGGCTCGTCTCCGCCGGGGACCGGGTGGCCGTGGACCAGCCGATCGTCGAGGTGGAGACGGCCAAGTCGCTCGTGGAGGTGCCCAGCCCCTTCGGCGGCATCGTCACCACGCTGCACGCCGAGGCCGGCACCACGCTGGACGTGGGCAGACCCCTGGTGTCCGTGGAGGACGGGACCGGGCCGGGCGCTCCTGCCACCGGTCCCGGATCCGCCGGATCGGCGGCCGCCCCGACTGACGCCGACTGGGCCGGGACCGTCCCCGTGGAGGGAGCCCAGTCCTACACCGAGGAGGAGCGGGCCGGTGCGCACCCGGAGGCGGCGGCCGAGGCCGGCGTGGTCGCCGCGGATGAGGGCGGCCCCGATGCCGAGGACGATGGCGGCTCCGGCAACGTGCTGATCGGGTACGGCACCCCCGGGGGTGCGGCCAGGGGCCGGACCCGGCGCCGGAAGGGAACGGGCGGCGGGCCGGCGACCGCCACCGCCGTACACGCGACCCAGGGCCCGGCCGGCGCGAGGGAGGACGGGCCGTCCACGCACGCCGTGTTCGCCCAGGCCGCAGAACAGGCCCCTGCCGGTGAGCGAGGGGCAAGTGCACCGGTTGCCCCGGCAGGGCGCCACGACGACGGCCAGCGCCACGCCCCGCGCGTGGTCAACCCGCTGGTGCGGAAGCTGGCCCGCGACCATGCGGTGGACCTGTCCGCCGTGCGCGGTTCGGGCCCCGGTGGACTGGTGATGCGCGCGGACGTGATGGCCGCCGTCGGGACCGCCCCGGCGAGCGAGGGCGTTCCCGCCGCACCGCCGACCGGTGAGGCCGCGATGACGGCGTCCGCCGGACCGGAGGTGCCGGTCGGTGCCGCGGCCCCGGCCGCCGAGCTGGACGCACGCACGGGACTGGGCGTGTCCGGCGTCGAGAAGGTGTCCGGGGTGCGCAAGGCGACCGCGGCGGCGATGTCCCGCTCGCGCCGGGAGATCCCCGAGGCGACCGTGTGGGTGGACGTGGACGTCACCCCGCTGATGGACCTGCGCGCCGCGATGAAGGCGCACGGGGACGAGCAGGTCCCCGGCGTGCTGGCGTTCGCCTCCCGGTTCGCGCTCGCGGGTCTGGCCAAGTACCCGGCGCTGGCCCGGCGGTTCGAGGAGGACGGCGAGGGCGGGCACCGGATCGTGTCCTTCGACGGGATCAACCTCGGCGTCGCGGTGCAGTCCGACCGCGGGCTCGTGGTGCCCTCCATCCGCGGCGCCCACCGCATGAGCGCACGGCAGTTGCAGGCCGAGCTGCGCCGGGTGACCGAACTGGCCCGCTCCGGCAGGGGCACGCCGCAGGAACTGTCCGGCGGGACGTTCACCATCAACAACTACGGCATCTTCGGCACGGACGGTTCCGCGGCGATCATCAATTATCCCGAGGTCGCGATCCTCGGGATGGGGCGGATCATCGACCGGCCGTGGGTCGTGGACGGCCAGCTGGCCGTGCGCAAGGTGATGCAGCTGTCCCTGGTGTTCGACCACCGCGTCTGCGACGGGGGAGAGGCCGGCGGCTTCCTCCGGTTCGTGGCCGACTGCTTCGAGAACCCGGTGGGGCTGCTGGCGGACATGTGACCGGCGGGGGCACTGCCGCTGCCGAGTCTCTGACGACCACTCCGTGTGGTGCCAAGGGTGCCCGTCCTCTCGTGGGACGGGCACCCTTGCTGTTCGCCGTGGGTGGTGCCCAGTGCGGGGGCGGCGCGGCGTGTGGTGGTCATGGTGGACTCGGTTTTCGCAGCTCAATCGTTGTTGTTCGCAACAATTAATCTTAGGATCCAGTTCACGGGCCGCGATCCGCCGGCCCCGTGAACAGGGCCTTCCAGGCGATCGGGGTGATCGCGGGCCCGGCGGGCACGGAGGGTGATATGCATTACTTCAGGCGACCATCGCAGCGATCGACGACGCTCCCGCCCGACGGGTCCGGTGCGGGTACCCGGCGGGCCCTCCGGGCCGCCCTTGGCGTCCTGGCCGCGACCGGGTTGCTCCTCGGCTCCGCCGTGGTGCCGGCCGCGGGTGCGGGGATTCCCGGCCAGCAGGAGCGGCCGTCGGTCGCGAGCTCACCCCAGCGGTCGGCCCCTCCGCTGACCAGGCCGACGTGTGAGGCGCTTGCGGAGTTCGACTTCGCCTCCACGCAGATCACCTCGGCGGAGATCGTCCAGCCCGGTGTACTCACCCACCGGGGGGAGCGCATCGGCAAGCACTGCCTCGTCACCGGGCGGATGAACGAGCGGGTCAGCGAGGTCGACGGTGAGACCTACGCGATCGGCTTCGAGATGCGCCTGCCCATGCACTGGAGCGGCCGGTTCCTCTACCAGGGCAACGGCGGCCTGGACGGGTCCGTGGCGACGGCGTACGGCCGCGCCGGCGGCAGCGACAGCGGCCTGCAGATGGGCATGGCGGTCCTCAGTTCCGACGCCGGCCACACCGGCGCGCAGAACCCGACCTTCGGCCTCGACCCGCAGGCGAGGCTGGACTACGGCTACCAGGCCGTCGGCACGCTGACCCCCATGGCCAAGGCGCTCGTGACCGAGGCCTACGGCACTGCGCCGCACCACTCCTACGTCGCCGGATCGTCCAACGGCGGCCGGCACACCATGGTCGCCGCCTCCCGGTACACGGACGAGTACGACGGCTTCCTGGCTGTGGCCCCGGGCTTCAACCTGCCCCAGGCCGCCGTCGCCCAGCTCTGGGGTGCTCAGCGGTGGAACACGGTCGCCACCTCCGAGGACCTGTCCTCGGCGTTGACGGTCGCCGAGCGGCAGGTGGTGGCCGAGGCCATCCTCGCCCAGTGTGACGGCCTGGACGGCCTCGACGACGGCCTGGTCCAGTCCAGCGACGACTGCCAGGAGTCCTTCTCGGTCGCCGAGCACGTGCCCACCTGTGAGACCGACTGTGACGGCACGTGCTTGAGCGCGGAGCAGAAGGCCGTCGTGACCGAGGTCTTCGCCGGGGCCACCACCAGCGGGGGAGAGGACATCTACTCCTCCTTCCCCTACGACCCGGGGTTGGTGCAGACCGGCTGGGCCGACTGGAAGTTCACCTCCCCGATCTCCCGGGACTCCGTGGCGGTGGGGTACATCTTCTCCACCCTGCCCTACGCCCCCGCCCTGAACGCGCTGCGGGACTTCGTCCTGGACCTGGACATCGATGACGCCAACGAGCGGATCCACGCCACCGAGGGGGCCTATGCGGAGAGCGCCATGGAGTTCATGACGCCGACCGACCTGGCGTTCGAGGAGCTACGGGCCAGTGGCGGGAAGATGATGGTCCTCCACGGCGCCTCGGACGGGGTGTTCTCGATGGAGGACACCACGGCCTGGTACCGGGGCCTGGACGAGCATCACGGCGGGGACGCCTCGGACTTCGTCCAGTACTTCCAGGTGCCCGGCATGGGCCATACCCAGGGCGGGCCGGCCACCGACCGGCACGACTCGCTGGCGGCCCTGGTCGACTGGGTGGAGGAAGGTGATCGACCGGACCGCCTGGAGGCCTGGGTGAACCCGGCGAACACCCAGTTGCCGGCGGACTGGTCCACGGACCGCTCCCGGCCGTTGTGCGCCTACCCGGCCGTGGCGACCTACGCCGCCGGGGACTCCGAGTCCGCGGACAGCTTCGACTGCCAGGGGTAGCCGGATCGTGCCGGCCGAGGATGGGGGACCTTGTGGGGGGCGGGAGGATGCGTTGGTGCCTCCCCGCCCTCCGGGTGCCCCGTCGTCTGAATATTGTTTGAAAGATTGTTGACAATGTGGTCCGGCGCATGACCTAATGGGTCTGGGCGCCGTGCCGCCGCTCCAGCGGAAAGAGGCCGGCCAGCAGGCCGAATGGTGCTCTAGACCAGTCGACACACAGGGGGAGACATGGGTGGCGTCGTCGTCACGGACATCTCGCGCGCGGAGGGGGCAGTGGTCGACGCCCTGGCCCGGCACGGGGTGGCCACCGTCCATGAGGCGATGGGCCGCACCGGCCTGGCGGGGCCGTCGCTGCGGCCGATCCAGCAGGGCGTGCGCATCGCGGGAACCGCCGTGACCGTCGTCGGCCAGCCCGGTGACAACCTCATGATCCACGCGGCCGTCGAGCAGGTGCGGCCCGGTGACGTCCTGGTGGTCACCACCACCTCGCCCTCGGTCGACGGTGCCTTCGGCGACCTCTTCGCCACGGCGCTCAAGGCCCGCGGCGTGCGCGGCCTCGTCACCACGACCGGCGTCCGGGACACCCAGGACCTGCGGGACATGGACTTCCCCGTCTGGGCCGCAGCGGTGTTCTCGCAGGGCACCGTCAAGGCCACGGGAGGGTCGGTGAACGTGCCGGTCATCGTCGAGGGGGTGCGGGTCGAGCCCGGTGACGTGGTCATCGCGGACGACGACGGCGTCGTCGTGGTCCCGCAGGACCGCGCCACCGAGGCCCTCACCGCCGCCGAGGCACGTGCGGCCAAGGAAGAGGCCGACCGTGCGGCCTACGCCGCCGGCACCGAGCTGAGCCTGGACCGCAAGGGACTGCGTTCCCTCCTGTCCGAGCTCGGCGTCGAGTACACCACCCAGGCCGAGTACCGCCGTGGCCGGTGATCCCGTCCTCGACGGCGTCCCGTGCATGCTGATCCGCGGCGGCACCAGCAAGGGCGCCTTCTTCCTCGCCGAGGACCTGCCGGACGACCCGCGTGAGCGTGATGCACTGCTGCTGCGGATCATGGGCACCCCGGACCCCCGCCAGGTCGACGGGATCGGCGGGGCGCACCCGCTGACGAGCAAGGCCGCGATCGTCTCCCGCTCGGAGATGGCCGGCATCGACGTCGACTACCTGTTCCTCCAGCTCGGCGTCGACGAGGCGGTCGTCGGCACCACGCAGACCTGCGGGAACCTGCTGGCCGGCGTCGGCCCGTTCGCGGTCGAACGAGGCCTCGTCGACGCCGAGGCGTCCACGACCTCGCTCCGGATCCGCATGCTCAACACGGACGATGTCGCGACGGCGACGTTCGCCACCCCGGACGGCCGGGTCGACTATGACGGCGACGTGGGCATCGACGGCGTGCCCGGCACCGCCGGCCGGATCGACCTGGACGTCGGGTCGGGACCGGAGCGCTCGCTCCTGCCCACCGGCAACGTCACCGACACGATCGACGGCCACGAGGCCACCCTCGTCTCCAACGGCATGCCGGTCGTGCTGCTCCGCGCCTCGGAATTCGGCGTCACCGGCGAGGAGACTCCCGAGGACCTCGAGTCCCGTCCCGAGCTGGTGGAGGCCCTCGAGGGCATCCGCCGGCAGGCGGGACCGCTCATGGGACTGGGCGACGTGACGGGGCAGACCGTCCCGAAGATGTTCCTGCTCTCCGCCCCCCGCGCCGGCGGGGCCATCTCCACCCGGGCCTTCATCCCGCACCGGGTCCACGCGGCCATCGGCGTGCTGATGGCCGCGTCCGTCGCCGCCGGGATCCGCCTGCCCGGTGCGGTCGGTTCCGAACTCGCCCTGCTGCCCGACGACGGCCCGGACCTCATCGAGCACCCCTCCGGCGTGTTCCCCGCCCGGGTCAGCGTGACCCGTGACGACGAGGGGACGTGGCGCGCCACCAGCACCTCCATCCGGACCGCCCGCAAGATCTTCGACGGCCGGGTCTTCCCCCGGCCCCGCCTCTGAAAGGACCCCACCATGGCACATCCCGAGAACTTCGACCTGGCCCACATGGGTGCCGTGGAGCTCTTCACCCCGAAATTCGAGGAGAGCCTCCACTTCTTCCGCGACCTGCTGGCGATGCGCGAGGTCGAGCGCATCGGTGACTCTGCCTACCTGCGCTGCTGGGACGAATACCAGCGGTACTCGCTCAAGCTGACGGCCTCGGACACCAACGGCGTGGGACGCACGCTCTACCGCACGACCAGCGAGGACGCCCTGCAGCGGCGCGTCGCCGCGATCGAGAAGGCCGGGCTGGGCCACGGCTGGCGCGACCCCGAGGTCGGCGTGGGCCCCTCCTACGAGTTCGAGGACCCCGACGGACACCTGATGGCCCTGTACCACGAGACCGAGCACTACGTGCCGGACGACGAGGACCGCCCGGCGCTGAAGAACCAGGCCGCCGCCTACCCCGGCCGCGGCATCAACGTCCGCCGTCTGGACCACATCAACTACCTCGCCAGCGACGTCACCGCCTGCGGGGAGTTCTGGAGTGACGTGATGATGTCCCGGGAGTCCGAGCGCGTGGCACTGGACGACGGCGGCTACGGGGCCCGGTGGTTCCGCTTCCACCAGAAGTCCTACGACGTCGTGTACTCCGCCGACTGGACCGGTGAGCGAGGCCGCTTCCACCACTTCGCCTTCGCTCCGGACAGCCGCGAGGACATCCTCAAGGCAGCGGACATCTGCCTCGAGAACGGCATCTACATCGAGTACGGACCCTACAAGCACGCCATCAACCAGACCTTCTTCCTCTACGTGTGGGAACCGGGCGGCAACCGCATCGAGTTCGCCAACGCCCAGGCCCGCCTCATCCTGGACCCCGACTGGCCGGTCGTGGAGTGGTCCGAGGCCGAACGCGCCAAGGGCCAGGCCTGGGGCATGAAGACCGTGGCCACCTTCCACACCCACGGAACACCCTTCGTGGCGAACCAGGAGGAGATCGACCGCGCCGCCCTGGAAGGACGGGCCCACTGATGATCATCGACGTCCACGGGCACTACACGACGGCGCCCGCACCGCTGCAGCACTGGCGTGACCAGCAGGTCGCCGCGCTGTCCGGGGGGCCGGAACCGGACCCGATGGGACCGGTGATCTCCGATGACGAGATCCGCGAGACCATCGAGAAGAACCAGCTGCGGCTCATGGACGAGCGCGGCATCGACCTCACCGTCTTCTCCCCGCGCGCGTCCTTCATGGCCCATCACGTGGGGGACGTCGAGACCTCCCGGGCGTGGGCGCGAATCTGCAACGACCTGTGCGCCCGGGTGGCACGGCTCTTCCCCGGTCGCTTCGCGCCCGCGGCCATGCTCCCGCAGTCTCCCGGAGTGCCCACGGAGACGGTCCTGGAGGAGATGACCCGAGCCGTCGAGGACCTCGGCGCCGTGGCGGTCAACCTCAACCCGGACCCCTCCGGTGGGCACTGGACCTCACCGCCGTTGACCGACGAGTACTGGTTCCCCGTCTACGAGCGGATGATCGAACTGGACGTGCCGGCGATGGTGCACGTCTCCACGTCCGTGAACCCCGCCTTCCACACCACCGGCGCGCACTACCTCAACGCCGACACCACGGCGGTCATGCAACTGATCCAGGGCGACCTGTTCTCCCGGTTCCCCGGGCTGCGCCTGGTGATCCCGCACGGCGGCGGCGCCGTGCCGTTCCACTGGGGGCGGTTCCGCGGGCTGGCCATGGCGTTGGGCAAGCCGGAGCTCACGGAGCACCTGCTGGGGAACGTCTACTTCGACACGTGCGTGTACCACCAGGCCGGCATCGACCTGCTGCTGGAGGTGGTGCCGGCCGAGAACGTGCTGTTCGCCTCGGAGACGGTCGGGGCCGTGCGGGACATCGATCCGTGCACGGGACACTACTTCGACGACACGCGACGCTACGTCGAGGCCGCGGGCCTGGACGCGCAGACCCTGGCGCGGATCCAGGAGGGCAACGCCCGCAGGGTGTATCCGCGCCTGGCGCGGTGGATCTGACATGATCACCCCCCTGGGGTGATGCCCGGGCGGGCCCGGGGGCGTTGGATGGGTCTCGACCATCCCGTGGGCGGGGGGTCCCCGCCTCCCCGCGGGCCGGCCTGCGGCCGGGTGCCAGCCCGAAGGAGCCGACATGACGACACCAGCACCCCGCCTGCTCAGCGACGACCTCGTCAAGGTGCTGCAACTGGCGCGGGAGTCCGACAGTGTCGAGCTGAAGCTGACCGTGCCCGAACGGTCGTACCGCTCCGCGGCCGCCGCCCTCGGCGTCGACCCCCTCGACGCGCAGATCCGCCAGGTCTTCTTCTTCGACACCCCGGATCTGCGCCTGGACGCCGCCGGGGTGGTCGTGCGGGCCCGTCGGGTCCGGGACCGCGACGACTCGGTGGTCAAGCTCCGGCCGGTCGTGCCGTCCGCCCTGAGCGCCGAACTGCGCGCCTCGCCCAACCTGGTCGTCGAAGTGGATGCGATGCCCGGGGGCTACGTGTGTTCGGCCGCGCTCAAGCAGCGGCTGACCTCGCCGGACGTGGCCGCGGTGGTCTCCGGCAGGAAACCGCTGCGCAAGATCCTGGACAAGGACCAGCGTGCCTTCTTCCTCGAGCACGCCCCGGAGGGGGTGACACTGGAGGACCTGTCCGTCCTGGGGCCGATCCTGGTGCTCAAGCTGAGCCTCCGCCCGGAGGGCACTCCCCAGAAGTTCGTCGCCGAGATGTGGACCTACCCGGACGGGACCCGCGTCGTGGAACTGTCGACGAAGTGCCCGCCCGCGGACGCCCTCAACGTCGCGCTGGACACGCGCGCCTTCCTGGAGCGCAAGGGGATCCCGCTCAGCGGTGAGCAGCGGACGAAGACCCGGACGGCCCTGGAGTTCTTCTCCCGGGAGCTCCAGGCCCTTGCCGCAGAGGGGCCGGGGCCCGAGAGTCAATAAACGCATCGTTGGGCCGGCCGAGGGCGAATACCGTATCCTCTCCGCGACAGGATCCCGGAAATTGACTAGGATGACGTGATGGCGATCACCACACCGGCCCCCACTGATGACACCTCGCGCGCGGGGCTGCCGGCCGACGAACTCGATCCCGTCGTCCTCGGCCGCCGCCTGCGGCACCTGCGCAAGGAGGCCGGGCTGACCCTCGACCAGGCGGCGGAGGCGGTGGGGGCCACCGGCTCGCACCTGTCCCTGATCGAGAACGGCAAGCGCGAGCCCCGGCTGACCCTGCTCTCCCGGCTGGCCGCCCTCCACGGGAGCTCCGTGGAGGACCTGCTGGCCACGGAGGCGCCGAGCCGGCGGGCGGCCCTGGAGATCGCGGTCGAGAAGGCCCAGCGCACCGAGCACTACGCGAGCCTGGGGCTGCCGCAGATCAAGATCTCCCCGCGCACCCCCACCGAGGTCCTCGAGGTCATCGCCGGCCTGGAGGCCGAGCTGAACCGGCGGATGGAGGAGCAGGCCGCCACCCCGGAGGAGGCGCGCCGGGCCAACTCCGAGCTGCGCCAGGAGATGAAGGAGCGCAACAACCACTACCCCGAACTGGAGCGCCAGGCGCAGCAGTTGCTGGACGCCGTCGGGCACTCCGGGGGACCGCTGAGCCACCATGCCGCGGCCGACCTGGCCGAGCACCTGGGCTTCTCCGTTCGCTCCGTGTCCAACCTGCCGCACTCCACCCGCTCGGTGACGGACCTGAAGAACCGGCGGTTCTACCTCTCCCGCGCGCGGAACCCGGACCACGACCAGCGCTCGGTGCTCCTGCAGGCCATCGGCGCCTACGTGCTCGGCCACGGCGAGCCCGTGGACTACTCGGACTACCTGCGCCAGCGGGTCTACACCAACTACTTCGCCGCGGCACTGATGATGCCGCAGAAGGAGACGGTGAAGTTCCTCAAGAACGCCAAGGCGGAGAAGGACCTGGCCATCGAGGACGTCCGGGATGCCTTCGGCGTCTCCTACGAGTCCGCCGCCCACCGGTTCACCAACCTGGCCACCGAGCACCTGGGCATCACCTGCCACTTCCAGAAGGTGCACGAGTCCGGGATCATCCACAAGGCCTACGAGAACGACGGCGTCTCCTTCCCCGCCGATCACACCGGCGCGATCGAGGGCCAGCAGGTCTGCCGGAACTGGACCTCGCGGGAGGTCTTCGGCGTGGGCGACCGGTTCCGTGCCTTCAACCAGTACACGGACACCCCGGCCGGCACCTACTGGTGCACCGCCGTGGTGGAGGGCCACTCCTCCGGGTTCTACTCGTTGTCCATCGGGGTGCCCTTCGACGTGGCCCGCTGGTTCCGCGGCAAGGAGACCACCGCCCGCTCCGTCTCCCGCTGCCCGGACCCCTCCTGCTGCCGGCTGCCCTCACCGGACCTGGAGGCCGAGTGGGGCGGGCACGCCTGGCCGGCCGCCCGCGCCAACGCCCACCTGCTCGCGGCGATGCCCTCCGGGGCGTTCCCCGGAGTGGACGAGGTGGAGGTCTTCGAGTTCCTGCGTGCCCAGGAAGGGTGACCGACGTCCGCCCCGTGACCTGCCGTGATGCGAAGGGGAGAAGCCTAGGGCATCTGGGCGCACATGTCTCGCAGATGTGCGAAAATGGAGGACAGCCAATCTCACGGAACGCGTCCGGCCCGAGGGTGGGACCGGACTCCGGAGGAGTGGCCTTCGCCCTGAAGGAAAGAGACGTGTACATGCAGTTGATCCCCGGCAAGCTCGTTGTTCATCCCCACCACGGTCCGGCGACCATCACCAACACCTTCCAGCGCACCGTGAAGGGCGCGGAGGTGACCTACATCGAGCTGACGATCCGGAGCAACAACCTCGTGGTCTCCATCCCGGAGGCGAGGGTGGAGGAGATCGGCGTGCGCGAGGTCTACGACCGCGCCCACCTGCGCAGGCTGCTCGAGGTCGTCCAGGAGCCCACCGGCGTCGAGGAGAAGCAGTGGTCCCGCCGCATGAAGGCCAACCAGGAGAAGGTGGCCTCCGGCCTGCTCGAGCAGATCGCCGAGGTGGTGCGCGACCTGGGCCGCCGCCGCGACACCAAGGGCCTGTCCATGGCGGAGAAGGACATGTTCCGCAACGCCCAGGCCCCCCTCGTGGCCGAGGTCGCCCTGGCCCTGGAGATCACCGAGGACGAGGCCACCGAGGTCCTGGAGGCCGTGGCCAACGGCGCCTCCCTGGACGAGCTGGGCTTCGCCGAGAACACCGCGGACGCGGAGCCTGCCCTGGCCTGACGATCCGTTCGCCGGGGGAGGCGTTCTCGCCGCGGTGATACCGACCTTGACGGGGTCCGGCCTGACGGGCCGGGCCCCGTCGGTCGTCGGCAGGCTCAGCGCCGAGGGTGCGTCTCGTACATGCGCAGGGCCACGCCCAGCGCCGAGGTGGCGCTGATCGCCATGGCCACCCACACGGCCGCCCGCAGGTCCAGCAGGTCGGCCACGAGCCCGCCTCCCACGGCGCCCACCGCGTAGCCAAGGTCCCGCCAGACCCGGTACACCCCCACCGCGCGCCCCCGCCAGACGGGGTGGGCCACGTCCCCGACGGCGGCCAGCAGGGTCGGGTAGACCATCGCCGTCCCCAGTCCCAGCAGCACGGAGCCCGCGGCCCAGCCGGTGAACCCGGAGCCCAGGGCGACGACCCCCAGGGCTATGGACTGCACGGCCATCCCGGCGGTGATGAGGTGCTTGCGCCCGATCCGGTCGGACAGGGCGCCCGTGACGAGCTGGCCCGCCCCCCACACCCCGGGATACAGGGCCATCAGCACCCCGACCTGCGCCAGCGGCAGGCCCGAGCCGGCGAACAGCAGGGGGAACACGCCCCAGGACAGGCCGAAATTGAGATTGTTGACGAGCCCGGCCTGGCTGGCCGAGGACAGGGCCGGGTCCAGCAGGCTCGTCTGCATCGCGATCTGCCGGTCGGTCAGCGAACCGTGCAGGTGATCGTGGTGACCGTGGGAATGCGGGGCGTGCCCCGCCGCCTCGAGGTAGGCGTGGCCACGGGTCTCCCGGACGAAGAATCCCGTCAGGACCAGGGCGAGGGCCGCGTAGGCCAGGCCCAGCAGGAACGGGGCCGGGCGCAGTCCGACGGTCCCGGCGAGCCACCCGGCGAGCAGCGAGGTCACGGCCACGGCACCGTAACCGGCCGCCTCGTTCAGTCCCATCGCCAGGCCCCGCCGTTCAGGTCCCACGAGATCGATCTTCATCACCACGGTGGTCGACCAGGTCAGTCCCTGGCTGATGCCGAGCAGCACGTTGGCCGCGACGATCCACCACCAGTCCGGTGCCCAGATCAGCAGCAGTGGGACGGGCACCGCCAGGAGCCAGCCGCCCAGCAGGACGGGCTTGCGCCCGTAGCGGTCCGAGAGCGTGCCGGCGAACCAGTTGGCGGCGGCCTTGCTCAGGCCGAAGGCGGCCACGTAGGCGAAGATGAACGTGTAGCCGGACAGGCCGAACTCGGCCTCAGCGAGCAGGGGCAGTACCGTCTGCTGCTGGCCCACCATGCCGCCCACGAGGGCGTTGACCGCCACGAGCAGGGCGAACTGGGCGGCATTCTCTCGCAGGCCGAGCCGCACGGTGGCGGGGGGAGAGGGAGCGCGGGACATGGGGATCCTCGGAAGGGTCGGGGAGGCCGCGGCCGACCGGCCGGGGCACTATTCGGGCAAAACGTGGAATAGATGGACTACAGTATTCCATAGATCATTGGAGGACTAGATGGGTGACCGCGTGAAGAAGTCCGCGCTGTTCGACGAGCTGGCGCGCGTGGGCAAGGCACTGGCGAACGGCCGGCGGCTGGAACTGCTGGACCTGCTGGCCCAGGGCGAGCGCAGCGTGGAACACCTGGCGACCGCGGCCGGGCTGGGGCTGAGCACCGCCTCCGCCCACCTGCAGGTCCTGAGGCAGGCCGGACTGGTCACCACGCGGCGGGAGGGCACCCGCATCCACTACGGACTCGCAGGCCAGGACGTGGCCGCCCTGTACGAGCGGTTGCGCGCCGTGGCGGGGGAGCGGACCGCCGGTGTGGAACGTGCCCGCGTCGAGTACCTGGGCCCGGACAGCGAGGGACCCGAGGGCGCCCGGGCGGTGGGCCGCGAGGAGCTGCTCAGCCGATGGGCGACCGGGGAGGTGACGGTGGTGGACGTGCGCCCGGCCGAGGAGTATTCGGCCGCGCACATCCCCGGAGCGGTCTCGATGCCCCTGGACGAACTCCGCGACCGGCTCGGGGAACTGCCGGCCGACGTCGAGGTGGTGGCCTACTGCCGGGGTGCCTATTGCGTGTTCGCCTACGAGGCCGTGGCCCTCCTGCGGGCCTCCGGCAGGACCGCGTCCCGCCTGCAGGACGGCATGCTCGAATGGCGCCTGGCCGGACTGCCGGTCGAGCAGGGCCGCGCCGCGTAGGAAGGCCCCGGCCCCTCGCACGGGGAACCGGGGCCTCCTGCCGGCGGGCCGCTCAGCGGGCCCGGCGGTGGATGGACTTGTAGCTCAGGTAGGCGCTGAGCCCCTCGAGCCCGTACTCCACGCCCATGCCGGAGTCATGCCGGCCCCCGAACGGCGCGGAGTGGTTGGACCCGAAGAAGTTGATCCCCACGGACCCGGAGTCCACCCGGCGGGCCACCTCCAGGGCCCGCTCCTCGTCGGCGCCGAACACGATCCCGCCGAGGCCGAACTCGGTGTTGTTGGCCAGCTCGACGGCCTCGTCGGCGGACCAGTCACCGGAACCGCCGGCGTCGTCGTACCTCAGCACCGAGATCACGGGACCGAAGATCTCCTCCCGCGAGATCCGCATGTCCGCGGTGACGTCCGCGAACACCGTGGGCTGGACGAACACGCCCTCCTCCAGCCCGGCCCCGAGCGATCCGCCCGGCACCGCGGCACCGCCGGTCACCGCGCGGGCACCCTCGGCGTGGGCGGAGTCCACGTACTCCATGACCGTCTCGTACTGCGAGCGGGTGGCCACCGGCCCGAACACCGTGGCCTCGTCCAGGGGATCCCCCTGACGGCCCGCCGCGATCGTCTCGCCGACCATCCGCACGACCTCCTCGTACCGGGAGGCCGGGGCGATGATGCGGGTGGAGATGTAGCAGGTCTGGCCGGTGTTGCGCATGCAGGAGCGCACCAGCACGGCGGACATGGCGTCCAGGTCGGCGTCCGGCAGCACGATCGCCGAGGACTTCCCGCCCAGTTCCAGGGTCACCGGGCGGAGCAGCTCGCCGCACGCCGCGGCGATCTTCCGGCCCACCGGGGTGGACCCGGTGAACGCGACCTTGTCCACGCCCGGGTGGCGCACCAGGGCGTCCCCGAACCGTCCCGGACCGGTCAGCAGGTTCACGACGCCGGCCGGCACCCCTGCGGCCTGCACCGCGTCGATGACGAAGCGCAGGGAAAGCGGCGTGGGGGAGGCCGGCTTGATGACCACGGTGCAGCCGGCCAGCAGGGCCGGAGCCAGCTTGATGACCACCAGGTTGATGGGGAAGTTCCACGGGGCGATCAGCGCGCACACCCCCACCGGGTCCTTGTCCACCACGGACTCCGCGCCGCCGGCGGGGAAGGGCCGGACGTCGTCGTGGTCCAGCCAGTCCGCGAGGGTGGCGAAATAGCGGAAGATGCCCGCCGCGTTGGCCGCGGCGCCGCGGGTCTCGGAGATCGGCGAGCCGTTCTCCCGGGTGTTGGTCAGGGCCAGCGGCTCGGCGCGGGCCTCGATCTCCTCCGCGATCCGCACCAGGTACCGCGCGCGCTCGGCGGCGCTCAGCGCCCCCCAGCCGGACAGCGCCGCCCGGGCGGACCCGACGGCGGCGTCCAGCTCCGCGCCGGTGGCCGCCGGGACCGAGCCCCAGACCTCACCGGTCGCCGGGTCGGTGACCGGGGTGCGCTCCGGGGCGGCGGCGGGGACGTAGGCGCCGTTGATGAAGAAGTCGTCCACGTGCGTGTACGGCAACTCCAGGGCGGCGCGGCGGGCCTTGGCGTCGGTCGCGGCGCGGGGACGGGCGGGGACGTCGGCAGTCGTGCTCATCGCAGCACCTCCGTGCGCAGCAGGCCGCGGGTGCGGGCCAGGTCGGTGCTGGCCATCTGCACGGCCGCCCCGGTGATCAGTTCGGGCAGGATCTCCCGGTCGAGCCGGTCGGTGTAGGTGGCCGGGTTCATCCCGAACCACGAGGAGGACACGCACACCCCGGTGATGTCGAAGCGCCACAACCGGTCGGCGTCGCGCACCAGCGCGTCCTCGAGGGAGAAGGCGACCTGGCGGGTGTCATGGCCGTCGATGATCTCGCAGACCCGATCCACGAACTCCGCGCCGTAGCCGAGCCCGGGCAGGACGCGGCGGGCCACGTCACAGCCCCTGGCCTCGTGCTCGTAGCGGATGGCGGCCTTGCGCCAGTCCCCCTGGAAGCCCTCGGAGATGATCCGGGACTCGTCCACGTGGGCCCAGCCGGTGTCGTGCAGGATGATCGTGGCCAGCACGAGCTCGCGGTCGGCCTGCGGGTAGGCGTCGCACAGTCGCTGGGCGTAGGCGGTGGAGGTCGGCAGGTGGATGTCGTTGGACCGGGTCCGGGACTCCGGTTCGATCGCCGCCCACAGCGCCTCCAGGCCCATGGCCGGGGAGGTGGAGATGGGGGCCGTGTCCACCGGGCCGATGGCGGGGATGGGGCGCTCGGGGTAGGCCTCGGTGAAGGCCACGGCGCGCGGGTCCCGGGCGTGCTGGCCGGGATCGGCCGCCTCCCAGGCGGGGTGGTCCTGCCGGGACTGGCCGGCCCGCGCCGCCTGCTGGTCGGTGGGGTTCATGCGGAGACCTCCTGGACGTGCCGGTCCACCACGAGGGACTTGAGCGGGACGGCGGGGTCCGCGGCGGCCCCGGCGGGGATGTTCTGTCCCTTGCCGAGGGCGTTGCGCACGGCCATGAAGTCCAGCGGGGCGTTGACGCAGTCCGCGGCGATGACCTGGCCGTCGCGGTAGTACAGCACCGAGAACTTGCCCTTGGCGTCGTCCCGCCGCACCACGGTGGAGTCGTAGCCGAGGGTGAGCCCGGCGATCTGCAGCTTCAGGTCGGCCTGGTTGGACCAGAACCACGGGATGCCCGCGTACTCCTCCCGGCGCCCGGTGAGGGAGTAGGCGGCGATCTTGGCGTGCTCGATCGCGTTGTTCACGCTCTCCAGCCGGATCCGCTCGCCTTCGGGGGCGCCGGGCAGCGGATTCGGCATGTTGGCCACGTCCCCGACGGCCACAGTGGTCCCGTCCGAGGCGACCGCGTGGCGGTCCACCACGATCCCGTTGTCCACCGCCAGGCCCATCTGCTCGGCCAGTTCGGTGTTCGGGACGACGCCGATGCCCACGAGCACCAGCTGGGCGTCCACCACGGTGCCGTCCTCCAGCTCCACGCCGGCGACCCTCCCGGCGCGCTCGCCGGTGCCCTCCACGAAACGCGTCATGCGGGCGCCTAGCCGGATGTCGATGCCGCGGCCCCGGTGGGCCTGCAGGAAGTACTCGGAGGTGTCCTCGCCCACGGCCCGGCCGACCAGGCGGGGGCCGTACTCCATCACGGTGACGTTCTTGCCCATGCCGTGCAGGGAACAGGCCGCCTCCAGCCCGATGAACCCGCCACCGACCACCACGGCGTCCTGGACGTCGCCCAGCCGGGCCTTGAGCTCCAGGGCGTCGTCGGCGCTGCGCAGGTAGACCACGCCGTCCAGCTCCGCGCCCTCGATCTCCAGTCGCCGCGCCCGGGCGCCGACGGCCAGGGCGAGGCGGCGGAACGGATAGCGGGTGCCGTCGGCGGCGACGGCCACGCCGGAACCGTCCTGGGTACCGTCTGCAGCGGTGTTCTTCTCGATCCGCTCGATCCGGGCGCCCTTGACGAGCTCGATGCCGTGCTCGTCCCAGTACTCCTGGGACCGGAAGATCAGGTTCTCCTTGTCGACCTTGTCCTGCAGGAACTCCTTGGACAGGGCGGGGCGCTGGTAGGGGCGGTGGTCCTCCTCGCCCAGCAGGGTGATGTGCTCGTCGAAGCCAGTGCCGCGCAGGGAGATGGCCAGCTGGACGCCGGCCTGGCTGGCGCCGATGATCAGCAGGCCCGTCTCGGCCCGCTCGGTGGTGGGGGTGTTCATGGGAACTCCTGGATCGGGTCCCGGCGCGGTGCCGGGGCGCTCGGTCAGACCTGGGTCTCGGGGGTGGTCACGTGCAGGTCCATGCCCTCGGTGACCTTGATTTGGCAGGACAGCCGCGAGTTGTCCCGGCGGTCCTCGGTGGTGCCGTAGAGCATCTCGTCCTCCATCTCGCTCATCCCGGGCAACTGCTCCAGCTCGTCCTCCCGGACGAAGACGTGGCACGTCGCGCAGGACAGGGAGCCGCCGCACTCGGCGACGATGCCCGGCACGCCGTTGCGCACGGCGGTCTCCATGACGGAGTCGCCCACGTTGGCGTTGATGTCGATGGTCGAGCCTGCGGCGTCGGTGTAGTGGATGGTCGGCATGATTCCTCCTAGATGAACTGGCGGCCGCCGTCGACGACCATGGTCTGGCCGGTGATGTACCCGGCCTCGGGCGAGGCCAGGAACAGGGCGGCGCCCACGATGTCCTCGGGCCGGGAGGCCCGCTTGATGGACCCGCGGTCCACCCCGTAGGTCTCGGCGTCCTCCATCAGCCCGTAGCTGGCCTCGGTCAGGGTGAAGCCGGGGGCGATGGCGTTGACGGTGATCTCCCGGGCGCCGAGCTCCTTGGCGAGGACCCGGGTCAGGGCCACCACGCCGCCCTTGGAGGCCACGTAGTGGGCCCAGTGGGCGGAGCCGGAGTAGACGGTGGCGCTGGAGAGGTTCACCACGCGGGCACCGGTGGACAGGTACGGGCTCACGGCCCGGGTCATCATCCACGGCCCCTTGAGGTTCACCCCCATCACCAGGTCCCACTCCGCGGGGTCGATCTCCTCGAAGGGCGAGCGGGTGACGGTCGCGTAGATGGCCGCGTTGTTGACCACGACGTCGATGCTCCCGTCCCCGAACTGCGCCACCTGCCGCGCCAGGGAGGTCACGGAGTCCAGGTCCGTGACGTCCACCTGGAAGGCGGCCGCCGTGGCCCCCGACTCCTCCAGGGACCGCACGGTGGCGGTGGCGCCGTCGAGGTTGATGTCGGCGACGGCGACCCGGTCACCCCGGGCGGCGAAGCCCTCGGCGAACGCCCGGCCCAGGCCCCCGGCGGCACCGGTGACGAGCACCGTGCGCGGCCGGCCGGCCGGCGTCGGGGACTGCGGGGCCTTCGGCTGGGACTCGGGACGGACCTCAGACATGGGCCGGCTCTCCCTCGGCCGCCGTCTCGGGGGTGCCGTGCGGGTGCTGGTGGCTGTGGGCGCCGGGGCCGGCGACCTGCGGGGCGGCGTTGGGGCCGTCCAGGATGGTCACGGTGCCCTTGGTGCCGTCCACACGCAACCGCTGGCCGGTGACGATGGAGGTCGAGGCGCTGCCGGTGCCGGTGACGGCGGGCAGGGCGTACTCGCGGCAGACGATCGCGGCGTGGCTCATCATCCCGCCGATGTCCGTGACGGTGGCCTTGATCTTGCCGAAGACCGGTCCCCAGGACGGGGCCGTGACCGGGGCGACCAGGATCTCGTCCTGCTGGATCTGGGCCAGGTCGTCGGAGTCCATGATCACGCGGGCCACGCCCTCCACCACGCCGGGGGAGGCGGCCATGCCCTTGAGCACGCCCTCGGTGCCCTCCTCCCCGGCGCCGAGCCAGGACTCGACCTGCTCGGTGGTGATGCCCCACAGCATGCGGGTGAACGGCTCGGTGATCGAGGCCGGCGGGGTGTTCAGGGCGGCGGCCGGGCGGGCGGTCTTCAGGGCCGCGACCAGGGCCGTGCGCTCGGCGATGATCTCGGGCCAGTAGTCCGGGCCGACCGGGCCGGAGGGGGCGCCGACGCCCCAGCCGGTGGCCAGGTCGAAGAGCACGTCCCGGACCTCGTTGCGGCGCAGGTACAGCAGGTCGTCCTCGTGCTCCCAGAAGCCGTAGCCGTGCAGGGTGCGGGAGAGCTCGCGGACCTTGCGCCAGAACACGCCCATGGTCCAGTGCTCGATGTAGAAGTTGTGGTTCTCCACGTAGGGGTAGGCGGTCGCGGCCAGGGAGCGCTTGGCGTCGAAGGCGGCCAGCTGGTCGCCGTCGAGCAGCTCGCGGTACTCCTCGACGATCCGGTCCTTCTCCGCGACGAGTTCGGCGGTGGGGCGCATGATCGTCTGGCCCTCGTCCAGGCGGCGGATGTAGTCCGCGATGTAGCCCAGCGGGATGTCCAGGTGCTCGTTCCAGTACTTGTCGTGCCCGTAGAAGCCGTTGCCCACGGTGAAGTTGAACCACGGGTCCTGGGCCTCGGCCCAGCGGTCCAGCCACCGCTGCCCGCCGTCCGCGGCGCCGATGGCACCGAGGGTGGCCTCGACGTCGTCGGGGCGGGCGAAGTGGGACTGCAGGCCGAGCTCGACGGCCAGGGTGGCCAGCGCCTTGAGCTCGTCGTCCGGACGGAACAGCTCCATGTCCACGCCCTGGACCATGGTCGCGATGGACTGGTCCGGGATGTCCGGAAAGACCTCCTTGCAGTAGTTGAAGAAGTCCAGGTAGGCGATGTAGCCCAGGTTCAGGAACTCGAAGTGGTACTGCCAGTTCTGGTACGCCAGCTGGATCAGCCGGTCGTAATTCTCCAGCAGCACCTCGGTGCCGTCCTTGGCCGTGCCGGAGGTGATGTCCTCCATGGAGACCATGTCCGGCAGGGGCTTGAACTCGAGGGTCTCCATCTCGTCGATGGTCCCGCGGACCTTCCTCTTCCACTGCTCCAGCAGGGTGTCCCAGTTCTGGAAGTAGTGGCCCACGCGGGCCTGGAACTCGGGCACGCGCGCGGCGATCTCCTGTTCCGGCACCGGGATGGGGGACATGTACAGGTAACCCAGGTGCACGCGGAATTCGATGCCATTGGCGTTGGGGATCATCAGGTGCCGGGCGTTGTACTGGCCCAGGCACTTGACCGCGAACTCCCCGCCGATCGTCTCGAAGGGCTTGAACACGGTGGGCCAGTGCTGGGAGTCGCAGAACCAGAACTTGGCGTCGTCCTCGTCCTTCCGCTTCTCCTGGAAGGTCAGGTAATAGGGGTAGAGCTTCTCCCAGCCCTCGGCGCCGGCGGGAACCGGCAACTCGGAGGGCTTCGGGAAGGACTTCTTGGCAGTCATGGGTCTCTCCAACGTGGGATACCCGGAAGGATCCGGGGCGGGTCGTCAGGTGGGTGGTTACTTGCCGATGCCGGTGAGCGAGGAGGTGATCGAGCTCAGGTCGAAGCCACCGGGGGCCGCGGGCGTGGCCGGGGTCGGCTGGGCCGCGGCCTGGCCGGCGGTGCCCTTGCCGTTGGAGTGCACGGTCTCCGGGCGGGACTGCAGCAGCAACAGGTTCTCCCCGTCCGGCAGGTCCGCGTCCAGGGCCCACTCGATGTCCTGCGGGCACTTGTAGTGCTTCTCGGCGCGCTTGGCCATCCGGGCGACGGCGGTCAGCTCGGCGTCCGTGAGGCAGCGGATGTCCGCGCGCTCGGCGGGGACCTCGCGCTCCACCAGGGACTGGGAGACCGGGTCCGGGACCAGTTCGGCGTGCTTGTCGCCCACGTGCTCGGCGACGACCTGCAGGGTGATCTTGTCCATGAGGATGTTGTCCGGGGTGACCTGGCCGGAGACCACCATCTCCCCGACGCCCCAGGAGGCGTCGATGGTGAGCTTGGACCGGTCTCCGTTGGCGGGGTTCATGGTGATGGCCACCCCGGCCACCCGAGCGTTGACCATCTTCTGCACCACCACGGCCATGGACAGTCCCTCGTTGGGGATGTCGTTCTTCAGCCGGTAGATGATGGCGCGGGAGGTGTACAGCGAGGCCCAGCACTTGCGGATGTGCTCCGTGACCGCCTCCCGGCCCGTCAGCCACAGGTAGGTGTCCTGCTGGCCGGCGAAGGAGGCGTCCGGCAGGTCCTCGGCCGTGGCGGAGGACCGGACGGCCACCGGGACCTCACCGCCGCAGGCCTCCATCAGCGTGGCGTAGGCCTCGACGACGGCCGCACGGGCGGACTCGGGCACCGGCCGGCTGCACAGGTCCTCGCGGATGGCCGCCGAGACCCGGTCGACCTCGGCGACGTCCTCGGCGTCCAGGCCCTCCAGCAGGGTATGGACGTGCTCGGTGATGCCGGCCTCGTGGACGAAGGCGTCGAACGAGGCCGTGGTGACCACGAACCCGGGAGGGACCGGCATGCCGGCCGCCGTCATGGAGACCAGCGAGGCACCCTTGCCGCCGAGGGTCTCGAGGGCGGGCTCGCGGCCGTCGTCGAACGACTGGATGTAGGGGTTGAGCGTCATGATGGAGTCCTGGTCGGTCAGGCGGCCCAGGTGACCGGGACGGCCACCGGGACGCGGAAGGAGAGGTTCTCGCGGAATTCGATGTCAGGGCTGCCGGCACCGTCGGCGGCACCGGGATCGTCCAGGCGCAGGCCCGGCAGCAGCTTCACGGCCTCCTCGAGGCAGATCTTGGCCTGCAGCTTGGCGAGCATGTTGCCCAGGCAGTAGTGGATGCCGAAACCGAAGGACAGGTGCTCGCGGGCGTTGGACCGCGTGATGTCGAAGTCCTCGCCGTGCTCGAACCGGGACTCATCCCGGTTGGCCGAGCCCATCAGCAGCAGCAGGCCGTCGCCCTTCTTCACCTGCACCCCGCCCACCTCGGCGTCGGCGAGGGCCTTGCGGCGCCAGCCGACGATCGAGCCGGAGTAGCGCAGCACCTCGTCGATGGCCGCGGGGATCTTCTTCGGGTCCTCGACGAGGGCCTCCCACTGCTCACGGTGCGCCAGCAGCACGCGGAAGCAGTTGGAGATCAGGGTCGTGGTGGTCTCGTGGCCGGCGAAGAGCATGGAGTAGAGCAGCGAGGCGATCTCGTGGTCGGAGATCTCGCCGCCCTCCTGCTGGGTCCGCACCAGGTCCGCGGTGAGGTTGTCCCCGCCGTGGGCGTGTGCCTCGGCCACGAGACGCTGGCACTCCTGCCAGTACTCGACCAGGTTGTGGGCGTGCGGCACCTGCTCCTCGTCCGTCAGGTCCCCCCAGGTCATGGCGGCCCGGGAGTCGCTCCACCGCTTGTAGGTGTCGATCTTGGACACGTCCGCGCCGATCAGCGTCAGGATGGTGATGGTGGGGATCTCGTAGGCCAGGTCCTGCACCATCTCACCGGTGCGGTCCTGGCGGGCGGCGACGGCCTCGAGGCGGGAGACCACGTTGGCGCGGATGTCCGGCTCCAGTGCCTTGTAACGGCGCGGGGTGAACGCCTTCTGGGCGATGGCCCGGATGCGGGTGTGCTCCGGGGGGACGCGGGCGGACAGGCCGGAGTAGGCCGTGAAGCCGCCGTCCTTCATGATCTGGGTGGCCAGCGGGCCGCGCTCGCGGACCGGGGCCTGGGCGTTCTCGGAGGAGAAGGTCTCCCAGTCGTCGAAGACCGCCTTGATGTCGTCGTAGCGGGAGACCACCCAGTAGCCGATCCGCTCGTCGAACATCACCGGCTCCTCCGAGCGCAGCGCCGCGTAGGAGGGGAAGGGGTCCTTCATCTGGAACGGCTGGTAACCGTGGTGGTCGGTGGGCGTCGCTGCGTCGGCGTCCTGCGCGCCCGGTCCGCCGTGACCGAACGGGCACTGCCCCGCCGGTGCTGCGGTGGTTGACTCGGTGGTCATCTCATCTCCTGTCCGTGGCCTCCGGTGGTGGCCCGTCGGTCTGGCCGCGTGCTGTCGAGTTGGCGGCTGCCGCGTGACGGGTGATCCGCATCACGCGACGAGCCTGACTCCATGGTTGCGCGTCGCGATGTGACGCGGGTCATGGTCGTTCCACTGGGTGGAAACGACTTCGCGTGCGCCGGATCCGGCCTGTGGGGAGGCCGAGGCGTGACGGAGCGGGGGAAGGCGGCGTGGGGAAAGGGCCGGGCGGGAGCGGGCCCGGTGGGAGCGGGCCCGCGGATCGCGCCGGTGGAGCGGGCCGGTCGTGCGGGCCGGTGGAGCGGGCCGGTCGTGCGGGCCGGCGGGTCCGGGGTCCTCAGTCGCGGTGGGCGAGGTGGTGGGACTCGAGCAGGGTCTCCAGGGGGATGTGGGCCGTGGCCCGCTCGATCCGTGCACTGACCGCGCGCAGGGCCGGCAGGTGTTTCTCCATCGTGGCCGACTGCTCCGAGGGGATGACCAGGCCCAGGGCCGCGCCGATCCGGCCGGTGTGGAAGACCGGCACGGCGATCGAGCAGGCGCCCACGCGGATCTCCTCCAGCGTCTGGGCGAAGCCCTGTTCCCGGACCTGGGCGATCTCTGCGGCCAGGCGCCCGGGGTGGACGATGGTCCGGGGGGTCGTGGCCTCCAGGTCCAGGTTGAGGTAGGCCTCGAGCACCCAGGGCTCCTCATAGGCCAGCAGGACCTTGCCGACCGCGGTGGAGTGCATCGGCAGCCGGCCGCCCACGCGGGAGGCGCGGGGCACGCGCTTGGTGCCGTAGACGCGGTCGATGTAGAGCACCTCGCTGCCGTCCCGGATGGCGAGCTGGGAGGTCTCCCCGGTGAGCGAGTAGAGGTCCTGGATGAAGGGGCGGGCGGTCTCTCGCAGCTGGCGCCCCACGTTCTGGGCCAGTTCCCAGATGCGCAGCCCCAGCTGGTAGCGGCCCTGGGGGGTCCGGGAGAGGAACCCCCAGTCGGTGAGCTCACCCACCAGGCGGTGGGCAGTGCTCACGGGCACGTCCGCGAGCGCCGCGATCTCCGTCAGCGCCAGGGAGCGGCGCTCCTTCTCGAAGGCGGTCAGGACGGACAGGACCTTGTCCGTGACGGTGCGGCCGGGGTCGCGATTGCCTCCGGCCATCAGCGGGAGTCCCCGGCGTGCTGGATGCCGCAAGTCATGCCCATGATCCTACGTCGCCGTCATCCCCGGGGCGCCGAGCACCCCGGGCCCCGGACGGCCCCCGTCCTCGTCCTGCCGGTTGGCCGTCCGGCGGCCGTCAGAGCCCGTAGTACCGGAAGGCCGCGGCATACTCGGTGCCGGCCGCCGCACCGCCCGCGCGCAGGATCTCCGGGATCATCTCCTCGGGCCTCGGGTGGTCCGCCACGTGCCGCAGGTACGCCTCGTGGCTGTTCAGGGAGGCGACGGCGGCCTGCACGGCCTCCTCGTCCACGATCACCGCGTGCGTCGGCTGGGCGGGGTTGGCCACCAGTAGCCCGCCGGCGTGCCAGGCGGCCAGGCCCTCGTCCTCGGCCAGCTCGCGGAACACCCAGGGGTTCGCCGCGTCCCGGACGCCGTCCACCACGGCCAGCCCGGCGGCCCGGTGGTCGGCCTGGTTGAACCCGCCGTAGGCCTCGACGTCGAAGTTCGCGGTCACCACCGCGTCGGGCCGCACCTGGCGAACCACCCGGGCGACGTCCCGGCGCAGGGCCAGTCCGTACTCCAGCATCCCGTCTGGATGGCCCAGGATCCGCAGGTCCGTCACGCCCACCGCCGCGCAGGCCGTGCGCTGTTCGATGGCTCGCAGCGGCGCGACGACCTCCGGCGGCTCGGCCATCCCCGCCTCCCCGGCGGTGAGCAGCAGGTAGCAGACCTCGACTCCCCGCCGGGTCCAGGTCGCGACGGCGGAGGAGGTGCCGTACTCCATGTCGTCCGGGTGCGCGACGACGCACAGCACCCGGGACCAGTCCGCGTCGGGCACAGCCGGCAGCGGCGGCGGTACGGCGGGTCCCGTCGTGGGGTCCTTCACATCGTCCAGTTCCTTCCCGTCCTTCCCGCCACCCATCTCGCTCACCGCCCCAGCACGTGACGCAGGGCCGATTCCAGGTCCGGGTGCCGGAACCGGTAACCGTCAGCCCGGGCCTTGTCCGCGCGGGCCTTCTGGTCCGCCTCCACCAGCAGGCGGTTGCCCTCTTCGCCGAGCACCATCCGCGGCGCCACCGGCGGCAGGGGCAGCGCCGACGGGCGGTGCAGGACCCGGCCCAGGGTCTGGGCGAGCTCGCGGGCCCGCACGGGATGCGGCGCCACGCCGTTGACGGGACCGGTGAGGGTGCCGGACAGGGCGGCATGGGCGAACACCCCCACGATGTCGTCGATCGAGATCCAGCTCTGCCAGGGGTCCCGGTCCGCGCCGCCGAAGGGCCCGCCGGTGCCCATCGGGCCGCCGGCGCCGACCAGGAACAGCGGCAGCACCTGCTGGAGGATGCCACCGGCCGGGGTCTGGACCAGCCCGGTGCGGACCATCACGGTCCGTACTCCCGCCTCTGCCGCCGGGGCGGTGGCCTGCTCCCACTGCTGGCAGACCTCGGCCAGGAAGTCCGTGCCGGCGGGGTCGGTCTCGTCCAGCCCGTCACCGTTCGGCCCGGTGCCCGCCTCGGCCCCGTAATACCCCACCCCGGAGCCGTTGACCAGCGTCCGGGTGCGGCCGTCGTCCGCGAGGTCCGCCAGGGTGCGGGCCAGCAGGCCGGTGGTGTCCAGCCGGGACTGCAGCACCGCGGTGCGGTGGGCCTCGGTCATCCGGCCGCCGATGCTCTCCCCCGAGAGGTTGACCACGACGTCGGCCTGCCGCAGGGCGTCCGGGTCCAGGCTGCCGGCGGCCGGGTCCCAGGAGATGGCCGGCCCCCGGTTCCCGGAGGCGGTGCTGCCGGGCCGCACCAGCGGGATGACCCGGTGGCCACCGCCGGTGAACAGGGCCGTCAACTGGGTGCCGATCAGTCCGCTCGCGCCCGAGACGGCGATGGTCAGGGCCTGACCGCTGCCATGGTGGGCGTGGAAGTCCAGGTCGTCACGCACCTGGGCGTGCCGGTAGGCGAACTGGCGGTCCAGCTCGGCCTCGAAGTGGTCCTGCGTCCAGTGCTCGGTGGAGCGCCCGGCCTGGCCGAGGCGGCCGAACAGGGGGGCCCCGGGCAATTCGTACTCGATGTGGTCCACCATCACGGTGCCGGGAGAGCCGTCGGCGGTGTCCGCCTCACCGGGGGCCGCGTCCTCGAAAGTGTGCGTGTGGACCCAGGAGCGCAGGGGCCCGGAGGCCATCTCGTCGCGGAACATGGTCCCGTCCTCGAAGGCGGTGTGCCGGGCCGTCCACGGCACCTCCGGGGCCAGCCAGGCCGGCAGGCTGACCGGCAGGATGGTGCGCGCGAGGCCGGCCGCGGACTCCAGGCCCAGGCCCAGCGACCCGGGGGCGCCGATGCCCAGCCGGGCCTCGGCGCCGACGTCGATCCCGTCCGGCTCCCGCCGGACCGAACCGGCGAACGGGGGCGTGAGCCGGACCAGGGCGCCGGGGCGGGTGAACCAGGCGAAGACGTCACGGCGGCTGAACGGGAGGTGGACACGACGCTCGAAGACAGGCATGGGGCCAGTCTTGCACTGAGCCCTGCCTACGGTGAGGGCATGAGTGCGCAGAATTCCCTGACCCGAGGATCCCCGGCCCTGCTGGGCCTGATGTGGATCGCGCTGTGGGGGTTCTCGGGGTTCTTCCTCAGCTACTCGACCATGGTGCCGATCAGCGTGGAGCGGGGCCTGTCCTCCGTCACGGGTGGCGCGCTGCTGCTGGTCATGATGCTCAGCGTCATCGCGGTCCAGCCGGCGGCTCCCGCGGTGCAGCGGCGCCTGGGGCCGCAGCGGGCCATCGGTGGGTCATTGCTGCTGATGGCGGCCGGACACGGTGCCGCCGTCCTCGTGCCGGACCCGGCGGCGGGCCTGCTGGCCACGGGGGTGGCCGTCGGCGGCGGGTTCGGGGTCCTCGTGGTCCTGGCGACCGCTGCCGTGCCCGCCGTCACGAGCCCGGAACGGGTCGGCCGGGCACTGGGACGGTTCGGGGCCATGACCGCTGCCGCCGCCGCTGCCGGCGCGCCGTTGGGGCTGTGGCTCAGCGCCCAGGTGCCACCGGAGGCGTTCCGGGGGTTCGCCGCCGCGGCGGTGCTGCTGGCCCTGCCCGCGCTGCGGTTCGTCCCCTCCCGGTCCTCCGTGCCCGGGACGCGGCCGTCCGCGCGGCCCGCCCCGGGGAGGGACCGTGCGTCGGGATCCTTCTGGTCCGCGCTCGCCCCGGTGCTCCTGCCCTTCCTGGTGAGCATGTGCGCCTACGGGCTGGTCATCGCCTTCGGCCCGGGCGGGGGCACCGCCCATCCCGCCCTGTTCATCGCCACCATGCAGGCGTCCGCGGTGGTGAGCCGGTGGGTGGCCGGTGCGCTGACCGACCGGGGGAACCCGGGCACGGTGTACACCGTAGGCATCGTCATGACCGTGCTCGGGCTGGTCACCGTGGCCCTGGTGCCCCCGGGGTGGGCGCTGGCGGCCTGCCTGGTGCTGATGGGGCTGGGCGTGGGGGCGGTGCAGTCCGCCAGCCTGGTGCTGGCCTTCGCCCGGGCCGGCAGTCGCGGCCAGGCCAGCGTCGGGTGGAACATGACCTTCGACAGCGGCCTGGGCCTGGCCGGGCTGTTCGGCGGGCTGGGTTTCACCTTCCTGGGAACGGGGCCGACGTTCGCCGGGGTCGCCGGACTGTTGCTCGCCGCCAGCCTCCCCCTGTGGTCGTCGCGGCGCTGACCGCGAGAGGCTGGGGAATGTCGCGAACGTCCAGGCAGAACTCTTAACCAACCCCTGCTGAGGAAGCCGAACCGGAGACTTTCGCGAAAGCATCACGCTCGCGGGCCATCGGCACTTCGCAGGC
>NZ_JACHNW010000003.1:0-168312 GCF_014199555.1 Micrococcus sp. TA1 | reverse complement strand
CCGCCGTCACCCTGGCCGGGCCGCGGGTCTCCCAGCAGGGCTGGGACCGTGCCGCGGTGGAACGCTGGGCCGAGGCGCACGGACGGACGGTCGACTGGCCGGACGCGCCGGAGCAGACCCCCGCGGACCTGCAGCCCGCCCTCTGGACGTTCTGACCGCGCACCCGGCGGCGTCCGTCCTCCTGGTCGCGTGTGCTCCCGGCCGCGTGCCCTCCCGCACGGTGTCCGGTCAGGTGTCCGGTCCGGGTTCCAGCGTGTCCCCCGGTGCGTCGGAGGAGCGCCGCGAACCGCGTCGGCCGGCGATCACCAGGTCACCGGCAGTGCGCGCAGTCCGAAGACCACGTGGGACGAGCGGAACTCGACCTCCTCGAACGGGACGGCCAGGGCCAGCCGCGGGAACCGACGCAGCAGGGCCGGGAACGCGATCCGCATCTCCATCCGGGCCAGCGGTGCCCCGATGCAGTGGTGCACGCCGTGTCCGAAGGCCAGGTGCCCCGGGGCGCCCCGGGTGATGTCCAGCCGGTCCGGGTCATCGACCAGGGCCGGATCGCGGTTGGCGGCGGGCAGTGCGCACACCACCAGTTCGCCCTCGGGGATGGTGTGGCCGGCGATCTCGACCTCGGTGGTCGTGGTCCGGGGGATGCCGGCATGCACGATGCTCAGCCACCGCAAGAGCTCCTCCACCGCCGGGCCGACCATCGCGGGGTCCTCGCGCACCAGCGCCAACTGCTCGGGGTGGCGCAGCAGAGCCAGGGACCCCAGCCCCAGCATGTTGGAGGTGGTCTCGTGGCCGGCGATCAGCAGCAGGCTGGCGAGGCCGACCAGCTCGTCCGTGCTCAACTCGTCAGCGTGCTCACGCACGAGCATGCCGAGCAGGTCCTCGCCCGGTGCGGCCTGGGCGCGGGCGACCAGCTGCGCCATGTACTCGCGACCCTCCCGGGAGAGCGCAAGGAGTTCCTCGGGCGGGGTGGAGATGTCCAGCTCCCGTTCGGTGCGGTGCTGGAACTCCGCGCGGTCCTCGAAGGGCACGCCGAGGAGCTCGCAGATCACCAGCGACGGAATGGGCAGGGCGAAACCGGCGACGAGGTCCGCCGGCGCTCCGGCCTCCTCCAGCGCGTCGAGGTGCTGTCCCACGATCTCGATGATCCGTGGCTCGAGCCGGCGCATGCGGCGTGCGGTGAACTCGGGAGTGAGCATGTGCCGCAACCGGGTGTGTTCCGGCGGGTCGTGGGCCAGCAGCTGACCGGCCTGCATCTGGGCCTGCTCCTCGGGGCTCAGGGGGCGGCCCCCCGGCAGCTCGAACGAACGCTGGTCGGCGTTGCTGAATTGGACGGGATCGGACAGCACGGCGCGGACGTCCTCGTACCGCGTGACCAGGTATCCGGAGATCCCCAGCCCCGTGTCGACCTTGCGCACGGCACCGTCGTCCCGGAGCCTGCCGAGGTCCTCGACCGGATCGAATTGTTCTCGCCGCATGTGCAGCGGCGTCACTGCCGGGGACTCAGCCATCCCGCGCCACCTTCTGCTCTGCCTGGCGCATACGCTACCCACCCCTGCGGCGGCCGAACAGGGTGCGGTGACCGGCAGATCGACCCCGTCCGTCAGCGGGGACCGGACTGGGACCGGGGCGGGCCCCCGGCCGTCACGGGCCCCGGCCATTCCGGGGCGAGCATCCCGTAGACGAGGGTGTCCGTCCACTCGTCCTTGATCAGCCAGTCCTGCCGCAGCAGCCCCTCGCGGCGGAAGCCCAGGCGCTCGCAGAGCCTGGCCGAGGCGGCGTTGCGGGCGTCCATCCGCACGCGCACCCGGTGCATGCCGTAGTGGCCGAAGGCCAGGTCCAGCACCGCGCGGGCGGCCTCGGTGGCCAGCCCGCGTCCACCGGCGTCCGGGTCGAACACCCAGCTGGCCTCTCCCAGGGACAGCGAGTCGTCCACGGCCCACAGCGTGATGTCCCCCACGACGGCGTCACCGCCTTCCGTGTCCCGCTCCACGGCCACCAGGCAGACCGCGAACCCGGCCGCGGTGATGTGTAACCGCCCCCGGCGCCGGCCGACCTCGTCGCGGGCCCTCGCCGCGTCCCACGGGCCGTCCAGCAGGTAGCGGGTGGTGTCCTCCCGTCCGTAATAGCGCAGCAGCCCGCCGGCGTCGGCGTCGCGGAGGTACCGCAGCTCGAGGCGCTCGGTGCGCAGCGGCACGGGGGGCGGCGGGGCCGGCGTCGGGCGCGCGGGTGTCACGGCCGGCTGCTCACGCGGGGCCGCGACCGGGTGCCCGGTCCCGGGCGGCACGGGGCGAGGGTGCTCACGGGCCGGTGGCGGCCCGGTCACCGGCGAGGGCGCGGGTGAGGTCCACGAGGCGGCGCAGGACCTTCTCGAGGGAGCGGTCGTGGTGGTCGGTGAGGGCCAGCTCGCCACCGGGGAAGTCCATGCGGCGGACCAGGTTCACGGAGTCGCCCACCACGTGCATGTTGTAGGCAGCGGTGGTGATCCGCCAGGCCTCGTTGGCCCGCACGCCGCCCAGGCCGCCGTAGGCCACGATCGCCAGGGTCTTGTCCATCCACTGCCTCGAGAGCAGGTCGTAGGCGTTCTTGAACGCACCCGGGATGTTCCGGTTGTACTCGGGGCTGATGAAGACGAACCCGTCGCACTCGGCCACGGCGTCGCGCCAGCGGTGCACCTCGGCCGGACCGTCCTCGGCCTGCGCCCAGTTCTCGTCGGTCATCACCGGCAGGTCGAAGTCCCGCAGGTCCAGGACCGTCCACTCGACGCCTCCCGGGACGGAGGAGGTGTCCAGGGCGCGGGCGCGGTCGGCCACCCAGGCCCCCACGGACGCGCCGAGACGTCCTGGGCGTACCGATCCGATGACGATGCCGATCCTCATGCCGGGTCCTCCTGCGTGACTGGGGCGGATGTGCTGGCGGTGGGGGGGTTCCAGTATCCAGACTAGGGGGTGTGGGTCCGGTGAGCGGTCCGGCCCGTCCGACGTCGAAAGGCACATCATGGAACCCATCCGGCAGCAGTGGGGCGGCACCGGTGCGCTGATCGACGACCCGGTCGGCACCATCATCCGCCCGCACCGGGACTGATCGCGGTGACCGTGGTCTCCGGCACCGGATCCGCGCGGAGCTCGCGACGGGCACCGGGGTGGTGGGCCGACGCGGGGCGGGTGGTGTTCCTGCTGGCCGCGCTGCTGTCCTTCACCGGCAACGGGCTGAGCTTCTACATCGGGTCCTGGAAGGACTCCGCCCTGCCGGTGCATGCCGGCTTCGCGGGTGGCTTCGCCGGCGGCTGGGAGCACGTGGTGAACCAGCCGACCTACTTCACCTTCCTGTCCAACTTCCTGGTCGGCCTCACCTCGCTGTTGCTGGCCATCCGGCCGCACCGGACGTCGGACCTCTTCCACGCTGCGCGGATCGCCGGGGTGGTGTGCATCGTCATCACCGGGGTGGTGTTCAACGTGCTGCTGCGGGATGCCGACCCGATGACCCGGGTGGAGCAGGTCAATGACACCATCCAGCACGTCATCACCCCCCTGCTCACGCCGCTGGTCTGGCTGCTGCTGGACCGGAGGGGGCAGGTGACGTGGCGGCGGATCGGCCTGGCGTCGCTGATCCCGCTGGCCTGGCTGGCGTTCACGCTGCTGCGTGGGCCGTGGCTGGACTGGTACCCCTACAGCATCATGGACGTGCCCCGGATGGGATATTCTGGTGTGTCTGTCTACCTGGCGGCCATCCTGGCGTTCTTCTTCGCGGTGGCGGCGCTGATGTGGGTACTGGACCGGCTGGTGATCACCGGGAAACGGAGGTAGGGCCCTGTGAGGATCGCCGTCCTGGCGCACATGCACTACGCGATCCGGCCGCCGTACGCCGGCGGCCTGGAGATGCACACGGACCTGACCGTGGACCACCTCGTCCGGCTCGGCCACGAGGTGACGGTCTTCGCCAAGGAGGGCACCCGCACGGCCGGCACCGTGGTGCCGCTGGTCGCGGAGGACTTCGATCCCACGGTACGCACGGAACAGGACGTGGTGCGCCGCCGCGCGGTCCTGGTCGCCGCCATGTCCGAGGCCTGCCGGCAGGTCCGCGACGGAGACTTCCACGTGGTGCTGAACAACTCGCTGTCCCCGGTGCCCCTGCTCGAGTTGCGCGAGGCCCCGATGGTCACCGTGCTGCACACCCCCGCCACGCTCACCGAGGTCCTCGCCGTCCTCGACGACCCCGCCTGGACACCCCCGCCGAACCATCGCTGGCTGTCCGTCTCGGCGGCCAACGCGCTGGCCTGGAACCACCGGCTGCCGCGGATCGCGGTGGTCGCCAACGGCATCGAGCACTCCCGGTGGCACAGCACCGTCCGGCCCGTGCCGGGACGGGCCGTCTGGTCCGGGCGGATCACGGGGGAGAAGGGCCTGCACCTGGCCATCGAGGCGGCCCGGATCGCCGGGCTCGAGCTGCACTTCGCCGGCCCGATCTCCGACCGGGACTACTACCGCGACGCCGTGGAGCCGTTGCTGGGCGAGGACACCGTCTACCGCGGGCACCTGGGCCACGGTCAGCTGCCGGACCTGCTGGCCTCCGGGGAGGTCTACCTCGCCAGCCCCCTGTGGGCCGAGCCGTTCGGCCTGGCCACGGTCGAGGCCATGGCGATGGGCACGCCGGTGGCCGCCTTCCTGACGGGTGCCCTCGGGGAGATCGTGGGTCCCCGGGCCGGGGACCTGGCCATGCACCACTCGGCGGAGGCGCTCGCGGACGCGGCCCGGGTGGCGCGTACCAGGGACCGGGGGCTCGTACACCGCTGGTCCCGCCGGTTCAGCGCCGACCGGATGGTGGCGTCCTACCTCGGCTTCCTGCACGAGGCCGCCGAGCGTGCCGGCACCCTGCCGGCCCTCAGTCCCGGCTGGACCCCCTACGGGGACCAGCTGACCGCGCAGGTGCGGGACTCGATCGATGCCCCGCCGACCGGCCCCGACGACGACGGCTCGCCGGCCCTGCAGTCCGTCCAGACGGTGCAGTGAGCCCGGTCCCCGCATGAGCCCTGTCCCCGCATGAAACCGGTCTGCTCGTGAGCACCTCCCCGTCCCGCCCCCGGGTCCTCTACTACGCCCACGACCACGGCCTCGGCCACCTCCACCACGCCGCCCGCGCCGCCGGGACCGGGGCCTTCGACCTGACCGTGGCCACCTCCGCGGCCCGCGCCGCCGAGGTGCTGCCGGCCGCCACCGGGCTGCGGATGCTGCCCTCCGACGTCGTGCCCGGGCATCGCCAGCCGTCCGGATCCCGGCTGCACTACACCCCCACCGGTCCGGTCATCCGGGACCGGTTCGCCGCCCTGCTCGAGGCGGCCCGCACGGTGCGGCCGGACGTCGCGGTGGTGGACGTGTCCGTGGAGACCGCCCTGTTCCTGCGCCTGGCCGGCTACCCGGTGATCCACCGGCGCATGCACGGAGACCGGACGGACCCGGGCCACGAGCTCGTCTACGCCGAGTCAGACCACCTGATCGCGCACTACGGCGCCGGACTGGAGGAGCCGGGCTGGCGCCGGCGGTTCGGGGCGAAGACCACGTTCCTCGGTGCCCCGGACACCTCCGGCCGGCTCGGCCGGCGGGCCGGCCCGCGCGCCGGTGCCCCCTCGGCCGCCCGGACCACGAGGCCGGAGATCGCCGTGGTGACCGGCACCGGAGGCGGTGGGGTCCGGCTGGCCGACCTCGCGCGTGCCGCGGGCCAGGTGCCCGGCGCCCGTTGGCACGTCTACGGGCCGGTGCGCGGCGCGGACGGCGCCGTGCCGCCGAACATGGTGCTGCACGGCTGGACCGACGACGTCGCCGGCCGGATGCGCGCGGCGGACCTGGCGGTGGTCTCAGCCGGGTACAGCGCCGTGGCCGACGCGACGGGATCGGCCCGGCCCGTGGTGCTGGCCCCGGAGGAGCGCCCCTTCGACGAGCAGGACCACTTCGCCGCCGCCGCCCAGGCCGCGGCCGGGGTGCCCTGGTGCCGGTGGGGGGACGAGTCCGCGGACTGGGTCGGCGCCGTGGAGACGGCCCTGCGGGACCCGGCCTCGGCGGACCGGCTGGCGGCGGAGGTCCTCACGGAACCGGGGGAGTACCGGCACCGCTGGGAGGCCGCGGTGGGGCAGGTCCTCGGCTGACACGCGCGGCCACGGGGGTGCGGCGGCCGGGAGCCCGCCACACCCCACCGGCGGCTAGCTGAGGGTGGCCGTGTCGATGACGAAGCGGTACCGCACGTCCGAGGCGAGGACACGGTCGTAGGCCTCGTTGACCTGGTCGGCGGAGATGACCTCGATCTCGGCGCCGATGCCGTGCTCGGCGCAGAAGTCGAGCATCTGCTGGGTCTCGGCGATGCCCCCGATCATCGATCCGGCGAAGGAACGCCGGCCGCCGATGAGCGCCCCCGCGTTCACCGGCAGCGGCTCGGCCGGGGCCCCGACGTTGACCATGGTCCCGCCCACGGTCAGCAGGCCCAGGTGGGCACTGACGTCGATCGGGGCGCTGACGGTGTTGATGATCAGGTCGAACGAACCGGCCAGATCCGTGAACGTCTCCTCGTCGCTGGTCGCGTGGTAGTGGTCCGCACCCAGGCGCAGCCCGTCCTCCTGCTTCCTGAGCGACTGGGACAGGACGGTGACCTCGGCGCCCATCGCGTGCGCGATCTTGACGGCCATGTGCCCGAGGCCGCCGAGCCCGACGACGGCGACCTTCTTGCCGGGACCAGCGCCCCAGCGGTGCAGGGGCGAGAACGTGGTGATCCCGGCACAGAGCAGTGGGGCCGCGACATCGAGCTCGATGCCCTCCGGGATCCCCAGCACGAAGTCCTCGGTGACGACGATGTGGGAGGAGTACCCACCCTGGGTGATGGTCCCGTCGCGGTCGGTGACACCATAGGTGCCCACCATGCCGTCGAGGCAGTACTGCTCATCACCGGCCGTGCAGTTCGTGCACCGTCCGCAGGAATTGACCATGCAGCCCACCCCGACCCGGTCGCCGACGGCGTGCCTGGTCACCTCGGGTCCGACCTCCGTGACGATGCCGGCGATCTCGTGGCCCGGGACCAGGGGGTAGGACTGCGGTCCCCATTCGCCGCGCACCGTGTGGATGTCGGAATGGCAGATCCCGGCGTACTTGATATCGATCAGCACGTCATGGGCACCGACGGCGCGGCGTTCGATGGTGATGGGGACGAGGTCCGCGGCCGCGGCGGGGGCGGCGTACGCAAGGGCGGTGGTGGTCATGGGTTTCTCCTTGTGGGGTTCGTGTGGTGCCCGGGGGTGGCCAGGCGATGGTCTCGGCGGGTCGGCCGGGTGGGCAGGTGGAATCAGCGGACCCCGGGATCCGCGGACTGAGGGTCGTGGTGTCTAGCCCCTCCCGGGCTTCTTGAGGTCGTCGGCCAACGCGCGCGCCTCGTCCAGGAGCCGCTCGGCCCTGGACCGGTCACCGGCCTGGATGGCCTGCCAGTACTCGATCTTCACTCCGACGTACCGGCTCCGGAGGGCGACGGCTCGTGCCTCGGCCTCCAACCGCTCCCGCTGCGCCTGCAGCAAGGCGATCTGCTCGGGTGCCGCAGCCGGCCCGAGCCGGCCGTTGGCCAGGTAGCGGCGCATGTCCGCCACCGACATGCCCGTCGCACTCAGGCATGACACCCAGGTGAGCAGGTCCAGGTCCTCCTCGGTGTAGACGCGGTGCTTGCTGCTGGCACCCCGGCCGATCGGGGAGATCACTCCGATGGACTCGTAGTAGCGCAACGTGCTGGCCGGCAGTCCCGTCAGCGCCGCCGCTTCCCTGATCGAGTACGTGTGCCTGATGCCGGGTGCGCTCACCCCGTCAACGATAGGAACTTCAAGTGCTTGAAGACAAGGAGCCCGAGTCAGAAGGCCGCGGCCGGTTGCCGCGTTGCCTCGACCTCCGCGTCCGTGGGCGTCCGCAGCACGGCCAGTCGGTCGCCCTCGGGGTCCCAGTCGACCAGCCCGAGGTCGCGGAACTGTCCGAGCCAGCCCTCCATCGGCCAGCTGCCGTGGACCTGAAGGAACCGGCGGGCATTGACGAGGATGTCGGCGAAGTGGTGCAGCGGGGGCCGGTGGACGCCGTGGTGCTGGTGGAACACGGTGGCCCGGGAGGACCGCAGGGCCAGGCCGGCGTCGCGGGCGCGGAACGCGATGTCGGTGTCCTCGGCGCCGTAACCGCTGAAGGCCTCGTCGAAGCCGCCGAGCCGGTCGAGGTCCGCCGAGCGCACCGCCAGGACGAGTGTCCACACCAGGTGCCAGTCGTCCGTCGGTCCCTCGCCCAGGTGCGCCCGTGCCGGGTGGGACACGGAGAGCTCGCGCAACCGGTCGTCGTCGGGAAGCCCGGTGGCGGCGCCAGACTCCTGCACCCACTCGGGGACCAGGTAGCGCGGGGTGCCCATGACGAGCGTTCCCGGATGGGCCCGGACCGTCTCTGTCAGGGTTCCGACGGCGGCGGCGGACGGGATGCAGTCCACGTCCAGGAACACCAGGACCTCACCACCGGCCAACCGGGCCGCCCGGTTGCGGGCCGCGGCCAGCGGGAGCGTGCCGGGGGCGTCCACGTGCGAGGTCACCACCGGCAGGTCCGTGGCCGGCACCACGCCGTCGGGCTGGTTCATGAACACGACCACGACCTCGTCCGGGCGCGGGGTGGCGCGTTCCAGCCCGGCGATCACGCGGGCCAGGTGCTCGTCCCGGCCGCCGGTGATCACCAGGACGGAGGTGGTCGTCGTCGGGCCCGCCATCAGGCGCCCACGGTCTGCCGTGACCTGGCCGCGGCCAGGGCGCGGGCATAGAGGCGTTCGTGCTCGGCGGCCACCGCCTCGCGCTGGGCCCGCCGCGCCGATCGGTCGGCCGGCCGGATCGCGTCGCGGCGGTCGAGCAGGGCCAGCACGGCATCGGCCAGGGCGGCGGCATCGCCGGGGGCGAAGGTCTCGATCGCGGGGGAGGTGGCCTGGCCGGCGAAGCACCCGAGGTCCGGTACGGCCACCGGCACGCCGAGGTCCCGGCACATCTCCAGCCAGCCCGAGTGGGTGCCGAAGGCGTAGGGCAGCACGGTCACGTCCAGGGAGCGCAGGTCGGCGTGCAGTGCGTCGTCCCCGAGCCGGCCGTGCTCCCAGAGGTCGAAGCCGTACGCGGCGCACTCGGCCCGCAACCGCCCCAGAGCCTCGGCGTCCTGGGGGTCCTCGCGGACGTCCACGCGCACGCGGGCCGCCACCCCGCGCCCCCGCAGCCGGCGCACGGCCCCGGCCACACCGGGCAGGGCCGAGAAGGGATCGACGTTGGCCCGCAGGTCCTTGGCGTTCACCCCGATCACGATCTCCCGGTCCGCGGCCGCGGACCCGGGGCCGGCCCACCGGGCGCGTCGGCGTCCGGGGCGGTCGGCGGCCCGGGCGGGAATCCGGTCCAGGGGCACGATGTGCGGATGGGGCACCACGGTGGCCGCCCGGTCCCAGCGCGCCAGGATCTCCGCGGCCGCCGGACGGGTCAGCGTGAGGACCTCGTCGGCCGCCGGGATGAGGACGTCCAGCTGGGCCAGGTGCCGGGAGCGGTCGGTGAAGTGGGGGTTGTGCAGGTCGTGCACCGTGACCACCAGGGCGGAGCCGGCCGCGCGCAGCACGTAGACCACCTGCTGCAACTGCTCCGGGGTGTAGGAGTCGAAGCCGAAGTGCACGTGCAGGACGTCCGGCACGTTCTCGCGGAGCCAGTCGGCGTCCAGCGCGCGGGGCGGCCACCACTGGCCGGCCGGGGCTCCGGGGACGGGCGGGTCGGGACGGAGGGCGTAGACGGGCGGGCGGTCGGGCGGCAGCACGTGACGGCAGTAGGGGTGGTCGGACGGCACCATCTGCACCGTGTAGTGATCGCTGGGTGCCACCCGTCTCCTCTCGCGGTCCTGCCCGGGCCGACAGGGCACGGATCACCAGCATACTGTTGGAGGATCACGACGACGGCGGCACGGGCCGGCCGACCGGACGGCACCCGCGTGCCGCACCGGGGAGGGCCGGGACGGCCGGTGAGGGGAAGCCATGGGGGAAGACCAGGTCCCGGCGGACGCCGGGCGGGCGGAACACTACGCCGAGTTCTACGGCGTGCGGGAACTGCCCGGGCCGGAGGTCCTCGTGGTCCTGGGCAACTGCCAGTCCGAGGCGCTGCGGCAGCTCATCTCCTCCGGCCCCACGTCCTCGGCGGTGCCACCGAGCGTGCGGATCCCGCCGGTGTTCGAGCTCACCGCACAGGACCTGCCGCGCCTGCACCGCGTGCTGTCCAGGACCTCCGTGCTGGTGGCCCAGCCCGTGCGGGAGGACTACCGGGGTCTGCCCCTGGGCACCGGCCAGCTCGCGGAGCACCTGCCGGACGCGGCCACGACGGTGCGGATCCCGGCCCTCTATGACAGCTCCCTCTTCCCCTGGATGGTCACCATCCGGCACCCCGACCGGCCGGACGAGGACCCGCCCGTGGTGCCGTACCACGACCTGCGGACCCTTGCCGAGGCGGCCGCCGAGCTCGACGGCGGCTCGCGTGCCCCCGAGGAGCCGGCGCCGGTCCGCCTGCCCCTGGCCCCGGAACGGATCCGAGGACTGGCGCAGGCGTCCCTCGACCGGTTGCGCGAGCGCGAACGGGCCCACGCGACCCTGTCGGTGGCCGACCGGATCGCGGGACTGGCGGTGCCGGCCTTCCACACCATCAACCATCCCGCCAACGAGGTGCTCGCCCTGCTGGCCTCCGCGGTGCGGGCGGACCTGGGCGCCGACCCCGCCGTCACCGTGCCCGCCAGGACCCTGCTGGGCGACGTCCTGGCTCCGCTGGAACCACAGGTCCTGGCGGCCCTGGAGGTGACGGGACCGTCGCGGTCCGGCTGGACGATCCACGGGGACGAGGTGAGCGACGCGCTCGTGCGCTCGGCCCACCTGGACTGGTACCGGGAGAATCCCGAGGCGGTGCGGGCCGGCGTCGAACGCCACCGGCGGCTGCTGGCGGACCTGGGGCTGGGAGCATGAGCGGGCCGGAGGCACCGGACCGGACCGGGGGCCGGGACGGCGGGCGGCCGCATCGACCCCCGACGTACGTGGTGGTCGGGCCGGAACGGCACGGGGTCGTGCAGCACGCCCTGTCGATGGCGGAGGCCCTGCACGGGATCGGCGTGGACGTGCCTGTGGTCCGCCTGCCCGATGCCGCCGCGCTGAAGGACTGGTTCGCGCACGGGGGTGACCACGGCGGGCCCGTCCACCTCGACGTCACCGATGCCCTCTTCGGGGCCACCGCGAGCGAGGCCGCGGACGCGCTGACCGGCAGCCTGCCGGCCCGGACCACGTTCACCCTCCACGACGTGCCACAACCGGCCGAGGGTGCCGGCAGGTTCGCCCGGCGGGCGGTCGCCTACGCGGCCCTGGCGCGGTTCTCGTCCGGCACCGTCGTCTCCAGCCGGCACGAGCTCGCCCTGCTGGCCGCGCTGGAGGCCGGTGACGGACAGGACTGGCCCGGTGTCACGGCGGTGATCCCGCTGCCGGTGGAGGACCGCCGCGGGACGGCGACGGCGAGCAGCCCCCGGGAACCGGTGAACGGGCCCCTCGAGGGCCTGGGCGAGGACGTCGTCCTGCTCGGCTTCCTCTATCCGGGCAAGGGACACCTCGAGGCCGTGGACGCCCTGGCGCTGCTGCACCGCCGGGGCGTGCCGGCCCCGCACCGGGTCACCGCGCTCGGTGCGGTCTCGAGCGGCCACGAGGGCCTCGTGGACGAGCTGCAGGACCGCGCGCGGGCGGCCGGCGTGGGGTTCCGGGTCACGGGCTTCGTTCCCGAGGAGGACCTGGACGCCGCCCTGAGATCGGCCGGCATCCCGGTGGCCGCGCACCACAACGTCTCCGCCTCGGGATCCCTGGCGGCCTGGATGTCCGTGGGGCGGCGCCCCGTGGTGCCGGCCTCCCGGTACACGCGGGAGATGGAACGGCTCCGTCCGGGCACGCTGCACCTCGTGGACCCCGGAACCGCGGATTCGTCCCTGGTGGAGGCGCTCGCGGAGGGCATCGCGGACGCCGCGGCACGGCCGCAGCAGACCTGGGTGGACCCCGGGACCACCCTGGCCCCCGGGCCCGAGGACTGCGCCCGGGCCCTGGCCGCCTTCTGGCAGCGGGTGCACTCGTGAACCGTCCCGCGCGGACGCCGGTCCCGGGCAACCGCTGGGACCTGCTGCCGGACGCCGGCGGGGACCCGGCGCAAGGGGACGAGGGGATCCCGGAGGTGTCCGTCGTGGTGCCGTACTACCGGGACCAGGCCGGACTGGACCTGCTGCTGGCCGCCCTGGCCCGGCAGGACCTGCCCGCCTCCCGGGTGCAGGTGGTGATCGCCGACGACGGTTCGCCGGAGCCCCCGCGCCTGCCGGACCGGTTCCCGCTCGACGTGCAAGTGGTCCGCCAGCCCGACGCCGGCTTCCGCGCCTCCGCGGCCCGCGCGCTGGGCGCCTCGGTCGCCGAGGGGGAGGTGCTGGCCTTCCTGGACGGGGACATGATCCCGGACCGGGACTACCTGCGCCGGGCGCTCCGGTTGCCGTCGCGCTCGCCGGAGGCCGTCGTCGTCGGACGCCGCCGGCACCTGGACCCGGCACTGCTCCAGACCGGCTGGCAGCCGGGGGATCCCGTGCCGCAGGACCGCGTGCTGGAGGACCCGCAGTGGCTCGAGCGGGCCTACGCGGGCTCCCGCGACCTGCTGGACGCCGACTCCACCGCCTACCGGTTCGTCATCTCCGCGGTGCTCACCGTCTCCCGCCGGATCCACGACGAGGCCGGTGGCTTCGATCCGTCCTTCGTCGGCTACGGCGGGGAGGACTGGGAGTTCGCCCACCGGTTGTGGCGCACCGGGGCACTGCTGGCCCACGAACCCGCCGCGGTGGCCTGGCACGCCGGTCCGGACTTCGCCGGCCGCGAGGACCCGATCGCGGCCCGCCGGGTAAAGAACCGCGAGGCGCTCGTGCTGGCCGGCCGGATCTCCGCGCCGACCGCGCGCGGCTGGTCGCTCGGCCTGCGGGGCCGGACGCGCCTCGCCCTGGTGCTGGTGATGCCCGGCGGCCGCGTCGGGGCCGGTGCGGACGCCCGCGGCACCGTGGGGGCGGACGGGTCCGATGAGGCGGGCGGCGACGGGGGCGCGGCCGCCGTCGTGCTGTGTGCCGATGCGCTGTTGCAGGCCTTCCCGGGCGCCTCGCTGACGCTGGTCGGGGGCGTGCCGGACGGGGCGGGGGTCCTGGTGCAGGACCCCCGGGTGTCCGTGGCGCGCGAGGTGATGGAGCCGGGAGCGGGGGAGGAACCGGACTGGCTGCTCACCGTGACCTGCCCGGTCCGTCCCGCGCGGGGAACCGGGCGCCCGGATCCCGCCGCCGTGCAGGAGCGGCTGCTGGCGGCCGAGCGGGCCGGCCGGGACCGGATCGAGGTCACCGGGCCGGCCGGCGTCGTGGCCACCCTGGTCAGTTCGCGGGCGCGCTGGCGCCGCCGGCGATGGGGGGCCGAGGACCCGACCCCGACCACCGTGGTGGACCTGGCCGGACTGGGCTGGGAGCCGACGGGCGAGTCCCCGGACCTGGAGGCCTGGTGGGGCGGCTGGGGCTGAGCACCGGCAGCACGAGGGCCGGGCTCCGACCGGGCGGGTAGCGGGACCGGAAGGCGCGGGGGCGCGCTCAGCCCTGGAGCTGGCGTACCTCGACCCGCTGGCCGCAGGCTGCGGAGGCCCGGGCCGCGAGGTCGTGGACCTGTTCCGCCACCGCGACCTCCACGACCCACAGTCCGCCCAGGTGCTCCGAGGCCTCGGCAAGGGGACCCGGCGTCACGGTGGGCTCGGCGCCCTCGGTCCCGGCCACCACGAAGGACTCCTCGGGGGCCGTCAGGCCGCAGGCGAAGACCCACGCCCCCTCGGCCTGGAGGAACTCGTTGAACTCGCTGACCGCCTGGAACGCCGCGTGCATGGCCTCCTCGGAGTCATAGGGGCCGAGGGGCCGCAGCTGGGTGCCGGGGGCATGCCAGACGGAGATCATGAACTGGGGCATGGGGGTGCTCCTGGATCGGGGAGGTCCACTGTGGCGGGTGGACGGGAGTTGTCCCTCAGGATGTCACCGGCGCGCGGCCGTTGTCTCCGGTGGAGGGCCTGCGGGCCTCACGCCTGGGCGAAGACCGCGGTGACGGGCTCCTCGCCGTCCACGTACTCGAGCTGCTTGCCGATCGAGTTCCCGGTGGACAGGGCCACGCGGATGGTCTCCGCGACGTTTCCACGGGAGGTGTCCCGCAGCTCGCCGACGGTGGAGGCGGTGGCCCGTCGGATGCGCCCGGTCGGCTCGTCCGTGGTGAGGGCACCGGGGCCGAGGATGGTCCAGTCCAGCGCCGAGTTCCGCAGGTGCTCGTCGGCGGCCGCCTTGGCCGTGGCGTACGGGTAGAAGGAGTCGTCCTCCGGGATGCCGTGGTCCGGGCGGGCGCCGAGGTAGGACACCATGACGTACCGCGTCACGCCGGCCTGCTGGGCGGCATCCATCGAGCGGATGGCCGCGTCCCGGTCCACCGCGTAGGTGCGCTCCGGATCGCCACCGCCGGCCCCGGCGGCCCAGACGATTCCATCGTGCCCGGCGAAGGCCCGGGCGAGCTCGTCCTGGGAGGCGGTCTCGACGTCGAGCACCAGCGGCGTGGCGCCGGCCGCCTCGATGTCCGCGGCGTGGTCGGGGTTGCGGATGACCGAGGTGACCTCGTGGCCCTCCCGGGCCAGCAGGGGAGCGGTGCGCAGGGCCACCTTGCCGTGTCCGCCGATGATCAGGTACTTCGCCATGGTGTTCTCCTTCGCTCAGGGGTGTGCGTGCCGTGGTGCCCACTGTTCCATCACCCGCCGGAGGCCTCCAAAGGATTCGGCCGGGGGCAGAATAGGGGTATGCCTGCTGCCCTTCCCTCGTTGCGTACCACCTCCCGGGTCCTGGCGGCCGCCGCGGCACTGCTGCTCCTGGCGGGCTGCTCGGCTCCCGACGCCGGCCCCGGGACCACGTCCGCCACCTCCCCGGCGGCCGCGCCGGCCGCGCCCGGTGTGGCGACGGACCCCGCGGGGGCCGAGGCCCTGCTGGACGAGTACGGCATCGACGGCGGGAGCGTGGAGGAGGTCGTGGAGGCGCTGGACGCCACGCACGCGGACCGGGACAAGGGCCTCGCGGCCTCGGTGACCGCCGGCCAGGTGGTGCTGGCCGACGAGGACCGCCAGGCGGCCCTGGACGTGCCGCAGGACCGGTTCTACCTGGCGGTCGCGCCGTACGAGACCACCACCCACGACTGCTTCCACCACAGCCTGTCCGGTTGCCAGGGCGAGCTCGTGGACACCCCCGTGCACGTGACCGTCACCGGCGCGGACGGCACCGTCCTGGTGGACGAGGAGCGCACCACCTACGCCAACGGCTTCGTCGGCCTCTGGCTGCCGGCGAACATCGAGGGGACCATCGAGGTCCGCGCGCAGGGCGGGACCGCGACGGCGGACATCGCCACCGGCGCCGACGACCCGACCTGCCTGACCACCCTCCGGCTCACCTGAACCACTCCCTGGACAGCATCCCCATGACGTGGCAGTCGACCCACTGCCCGTCGAACCGCAGGGCCTCGCGCAGCGTGCCCTCGTGGGTGAAACCGGCCTTCTCGTAGACGTGCCGGGCCCGCGGGTTGAAGTCGTAGACCTCCAGGCCCACCCGGTGCAGGTGCTGGGCCTCGAAGGCGTGCCGGAGGGTCAGCCGGACCGCCTCGGTGCCGAGTCCGCGGTCCCGGGCCCCGGAGATCCAGATCCGGAAACCGCAGGAGAGGTTGTCCTCGTCGAGCTCGTTGAGCACCGACTCCCCGACGATCCGTCCGGAGGACCGCTCCCGGATGGCCCAGACGATGCGGTCCCGCGCGTGCGACCAGCGATCGTAAACCTCCTCGAGCTGTGCCACGCTCCACGGCGAGGCGGCCGCGGGTCCGGTGGCGGAGGAATGCACCGAACCGGTGAGCCGCCCGACCTCGGGATCGGACAACAGCCCGTGCAGGGTGGCGGCGTGCTCGCGGACGGCTGGCACCAGGCGCACGAGCTCACCCTCGAGGGCGGTCTTGACGGAGAAGTCCGGAGCGCGGGTACCGCTGGGCGGCGCGGTGACCGCGGCAGGGGCTGCGCCGTCGTCGGGGACGGGGTCCATCAGATGTTCGAGCCGTCCGGTGGCAGGTCGGCCGGCGGCTGGGAGGAGCCGCCGCCGTCCGGCGACGGCGGGCAGTTCAGCCCCAGCGTGTAGGCCGTCATGGACAGCGAGCCGTAGGAGTAGCCGTCCACCAGCACGTCCAGGCCCGGTTGCGCGGTGTCACCGGTGCCGCTGGTGCCACCTGTGCCCGCGGCGCCCGCGAGCCCGGCCAGGTACAGGGACGGGATGAAGTGGTCCGGGGTGGGCACCGCGTGGTTCCAGTCCGCGTGGGCGTCCAGGGTGGGCATCTCGGTGGGATCGGTCAGCAGGCGTTCCTTGGCGTCCTCGTTGAACCGGTGCGCCCAGTCGAAGCCGTCGTCGGTGCGCCTCCAGTCCATGCTGCGCAGGTTGTGCACGATGTTCCCGCTGGTGATGATCAGGATGCCCTGTTCGCGCAGCGGGGCCAGGTCGGCCCCGAGCCGCAGGTGGTAGTCCAGGGGCTTGTCCGCGTTGATGCTCATCTGGACCACGGGGATGGAGGCGTCCGGGAAGGCGTGGGTGAGCACGGACCAGGTGCCGTGGTCGATGCCCCAGCTGTCCACGTCCGCGCCGACCCACGTGGGGTGGACGGTGTCACTGATCTCCTCGACGAGCCCCGGCAGGCCGGGGGCGGGGTACTGGACGTCGAAGAGCTCCTGCGGGAAGCCGTAGAAGTCGTGGATGGTGCGCGGGTCCGGCATGGCGGTGACCGCGGTGGCGTTGATGTACCAGTGCGCGCTGACCACCAGGATGGCCCGCGGGGTGGGCACGGCCTCACCGAAGGCCTTCCACGCGGAGGTGTAGCGGTTGGTCTCCAGGGCGTTCATGGGATTGCCGTGGCCGAAGAAGGCGGCGGGCATGACCGTGGGCGTCGCCGGGTCGGTGGTCGTCTGGCTCATGGGGCCTCCGGGGTTCGGGGGATGACCTGCGGGTGGTCGCGGCCTGCTGCGGTCATCGTCCCCCGTGCCACCGGGCCGGGGCAAGGCCGGTGGACACGCACCGGCGGACCTGCGGGGAGGACCACTGGAGGGGGCACTAGCATCGGGCCAGGACGGTCCGTCGTCACCGTGACGACCGGTGACCGCCCCCGTGGCTCCGGGGGCCCGGACGATCGAGGACGAGCAGGGAGGAAGCGGCATTGATAACCGTCGAGAAGGTGCTGCGCCTCGGGGAGCTGGGCCTGGAGACCCTGGTCGAGGGGGTCATGAACCGCGCGGTGGCCTGGGTCGCCACGACCGAGCTGACGGACCCCACCCCGTACCTCAGCGGCGGGGAGATCGTCCTGTTCACCGGGATCACCAGTCCCACCGACGGCCCGTCCTGGAGCAGTTACGTCCGGCGGCTCGACGACCGGGGCGTCGTCGCCCTCGGGATGGGGGTGGGACAGCGGCTGACGTGGCCGGAGGTGCCCGAGGACCTCATCGAGGCGGCCCGGGGCACGGGACTGACGCTCTTCGCGGTGCCGGAGAAGACGACCTTCCTGCAGGTCATCCGGGCGGTGGCGGAACTGCGCGCGGCCGAGGAGCGCGCCGCACTGGAGACCAGCCTGGCCCATCAGCGCGCCCTGACCCGGGCGGCCACGGCCGTCGACGGCTCCACCCAGGTCCTCAGGACCCTCGCCACGCTGCTGCCCGGGGCGTGGGCGGCCGTCTGCACCGCGGACGGGGACGTCCAGGAGCGCTCCGCACCCGCCATCCCGCCCCTGCCGACCGACCGCCCCCTCGCGCAGCTCATCGGTCGCCTGCGCGACGGCGGGCTGCGGGGAGCCCTCCGGGAGACGGGTCCGGACGGCACCGTGGTCATCCACCCGCTGGGCGTCCACGGCGATCCCCAGGGATACCTCGTCGTCGTCCTGCCCCACCCCCTCGACCAGGCGCAGTCGGGCACCATCTCGACCACGGTGGCCCTGCTCTCCCTGCACGCCGAGCGGACCGCGGAACGGCAGCTCTCCCGCCGCCGGATCCGCGCCGGTGCGGTCGCACTGCTGCTTGGCGGTGACCTCCGCGCCGGCGACGCCCTGCTCTCGGTGGCCGGTGACGAGGGCTGGGGCCGAGGGGCGCGCGGGATCCGCGTCTGCGTCCTGCGCGGGGCTCCCGAGCTCATCCGGGAGGCAGGCCGCCGGATCGAGGGCCATACCGACCGGACCGGTCACCGGATGCTCTTGGGGACCCCGGTGCCGCGCGACGACTCGGAGGAGGAGGCCCCCGTGCTGGTGGAGGACACCCCCGAGGACCTGTCGGTGCTGCACCAGGTGGTGGCCACCGCGGGCCTGCGGGCGGGGATCGGGGGCAGCGTGACCGTCGACGCCGCCGCCACCAGTCACACCCAGGCGCTCCACGTGCTGGAGCGCACCGCCGCGCAGCACCGCGTCGGTTCCTGGGACGACCTGGCCGCGGGAGGGATCGCCGGACTGCTGCCGGCGGAGGCCGCCCGGGCCTGGGCCCGCGAGCTCCTGGACCCGCTCACCGCGCAGGGTCCCACCGGGCAGCGACTGCTGGAGACCCTGCGCGTCTTCCTGGCCCACAACGGCAACCGGCGCCAGGCGGCCGAGGAGCTCGGTGTCCATCGGAACACCCTCCTGCACCAGCTGCAGTCCGCCGAGCGCGCGCTCCAGCGGTCCCTGGAGGACCCCCAGTTGCGTGCCGACCTCTGGATCGCGCTGCACGTGACCGAGGGACCGGGCCTTCGGTCCCGGCCGGGCCCGGGTCGTCCAGCCTGACGGGCGGTGGGACTATGCCACGTGCACACCACCGCCCGAGAGATTGTGCACTACGTCACGTGATCACTGTCTAGGCTCGCCCCAGGAGTCCGCCCTGCCCACCGCGGGGCGCCGTCACATCATGAAAGGCCGGTTGTCATGTCCCTGACCGTTTCCCCCTCCCTCCCGACCTTCGACGCGCGGCTGCCCCAGCGCCGCGAACTGCTCACCGAGGTCCCCGGCCCCCGCTCGCGCGAGCTGCAGGAGCGGCGCGATGCCGTGGTGCCGCGTGGCCTGGTCTCGAGCCTGCCGGTCTTCGCCGAGGACGTGGACGGCGGCGTGATCCGGGACGTGGACGGCAATTCCTTCATCGACCTCGGCTCGGGCATCGCGGTGACCAGCGTCGGCGCGTCCTCACCGGCGGTGGCGGCGGCCGTGGGGGCACAGGCCGGCCGCTTCACCCACACCTGCTTCATGGTGACCCCGTACGAGGGTTACATCAGGGTGGCCGAGGAACTGGCGCGGTTGACCCCCGGGGACCATGCCAAGCGGACGGCCCTGTTCAACTCCGGGGCCGAGGCCGTGGAGAACGCCGTGAAGATCGCCCGCCTGGCCACCGGTCGCCAGGCCGTGGTCGCCTTCGACCACGCCTACCACGGGCGCACCAACCTCACCATGGGCCTGACCGCCAAGACCATGCCCTACAAGACGCACTTCGGCCCCTTCGCCCCGGAGATCTACCGGATGCCCATGAGCTACCCGTACCGCGAGGAGAACCCCGGACTGACCGGCCCGGAGGCGGCGCGTCGGGCCATCACTCAGATCGAGAAGCAGATCGGGGCGGAGTCCACCGCGGCGATCATCATCGAACCGATCCAGGGCGAGGGCGGTTTCATCGTTCCCGCCGAGGGGTTCCTGCCCACGCTGGCGGCCTGGGCCCGGGAGAACGGCGTGGTCTTCATCGCCGACGAGGTCCAGGCCGGCTTCTGCCGCACCGGGGCCTGGTTCGCCTCTGAGCACGAGGGCGTGGTGCCCGACCTGATCACCATGGCCAAGGGCATCGCCGGCGGCATGCCGCTCTCCGCGGTCACCGGCCGGGCCGAGCTGTTTGACGCCGTCCACCCCGGCGGGCTCGGCGGCACCTACGGCGGCAACCCGGTGGCCTGCGCCGCCGCGCTGGCGACCCTCGAGACCATGCGAGAACTGGACCTCTCCGCCCGGGCGCGGGCCATCGAGGCGATCGTCGTCGGCCGGCTGAGTGCACTGGCGGAGGAACTGGGCGGTGCGCAGGGCCCGATCGGTGACGTCCGGGGCCGCGGGGCGATGCTCGCGATCGAACTGGTGAAGCCCGGCACCACCGACCCCGATCCCGAGTCCACGAAGGCCGTGGCCGCCGCCTGCCTGGCCGAGGGCGTGCTGATCCTGACCTGTGGCACCTATGGCAACGTCATCCGCCTCCTGCCGCCCCTGGTCATCGACGAGCAGCTGTTGCAGGACGGCCTCGAGGTCCTGGAGGCCGCGCTCCGCGGCGCCAGCCGCTGAGTTCCCGTCGCCCCGTCACCCGCCGCCTCCGAGAGGACCGCGGCGGGTGACGGGGGCGAGGGCAGACTGACCCGCATCCTGCGGGCTCCACCGAGGGGGTTGTGCCGGGCGCATCATGCGCCGGGCACAACCCCCTCGGCGTTCCCGGGGCGGTGGCCCCGGTTGGATACGCAGTAGCACTCAGGGTGTCCCGTCGAGGAGAAAAATCACCCCTTGCGTAAACATCTAAGACTGTTAGTATTTCCCCATGGTTCGGAATGTGGCTCGCATCACATTTCGCCCGGCAACCGGACAGGCTGTGAGGAAACACCCCTTCAGACCCGCCTCGTTGCTGGGATTCCCGGCCTCTTGGACACTGCCCGCCACACGTGGGCGGTGACCTCTTAACCGGGAGGAAACACGCAGACCTCTAGTAGAAACACACCTTTGGTTTATTGAATCCACGCACCTCCACCGGCGGGTACGCCGTCGACGAGGTCATCCGGGGAAGCGCGAATCCCCGCGCCCTGCAGCTTTTCACCGTCTCAGCCGTCCAACGGCTCCAGGCAAAGGACTGAACATGGATCATTCTCCCGCAGGATCCGCACCGACACTGCCGGTCGCCGACGAACCCCAGGAGTACCGCAGCGAGTTCAAGCGCGAAATGGGCTTCTGGGGCAACCTGGCCCTCGGGTTCACCTACCTCTCTCCCGTCGTGGGTGTCTACACCACGATCGGTGCGGCCATCGCGATCTCCGGTGCACCGGCCTTCTGGTGGCTCGTCATCGCCGGCTTCGGCCAGCTCCTGGTCGCCATGGTCTTCGGGGAGGTGGTCTCCCAGTACCCGATCGCCGGTGGTATCTACCCCTGGAACCGCAAGCTCTGGGGCCGCAAGTGGGGATGGATGAGCGGCTGGGTCTACGCCGTCGCCATCTGTGCCACGATCGCCTCGGTCGCCTACGGCGCGGGCCCCTTCCTCGGCAGCCTGCTCGAGGTGGAGATGTCCCCGCTGGCCAACGTCATGCTCGCCCTGGGCATCCTGGTGATCGCCACGCTCATCAACTACGGCGGCACGAAGCTGCTGTCCAAGGTGGCGTTCTTCGGTTTCGTCGCCGAGATCGTCGCGACCGTCGTGATCGGGGCCTGGCTGCTCATCGGCGCCCGCAAGCACGACCTGTCCGTGCTGTTCACCGACTTCCGGCCGGCCGACCTGCAGGGGGACGCGCCCTTCGCGATGGCCTTCATCGGCGCGGCCATCATGGGCATCTACCTGTACTACGGCTTCGAGGCCAACGGGGACGTCGCCGAGGAGGTCGTGGACCCGGGCCGGGTCATCCCCAAGGCCATGCGCATGACCGTCTACATCGGCGGCATCGCCTCGATGTTCATCGCGCTGGGCCTCATCCTCGCCATCCCGGACTTCCGCGCCGTGATGGACGGCACCGCCACGGATCCCATCGGCGAGCTGTTCCTCAGTGTCTTCGGCGCGCAGGGATTCAAGATCGTGCTCGTGGTCGTCCTGGTCTCCTACCTCTCCTGCACCATCTCCCTGCAGGCAGCGGCCTCGAGACTGCTGTTCTCGATGGGCCGGGACCGGCAGCTGCCGGGTTCCGCGCTGCTGCGCCGGTTCAGCGAGCGCCGCGCCGTCCCGCCGTACTCGCTGGCGGCCGCCGGACTCCTTCCGGCCGCGTTCGTGGTGATCTCACTGCTGAGTGCGGATGCCCTCCTCGCCATCGTGTCCTTCGCCGCCCTCGGCATCTACCTGGCCTTCGCCTCCGTGGTCGCCGCCTACCTCCGTGCCCGGTTCAAGGGCTGGCAGCCCAGCGGTCACTTCCGGATGGGTCTCTGGGGCATCGTGGTCGGCTGCGTCGCCCTGGCCTATCAGCTGTTCGCGATGTTCACCCTCGTCCAGCCGATCCCCGGTGCCGTCTGGTACGAGGCCTGGCTGGTGGCCCTGGTCGCCATCGTCGTCCTGGTCGTGGGCCTGGTCTACATGACCTCGGCCCGGCCCTACCTCAACGAGCCCGCCAGCCTGGCGGACGGCCGGGACTACGCCGAACCGATCTCGCCGACGGAGGAGATCGTCGACATGGCGGTCCGCATCGACGGCGGCACGCCCCATCCCTATCCGCACCGCGATTCTCCCCGGGACGGACTCCACGCCGGCGCGCAGGCGTTGGCACCCGATTCGCTGACCCCCGACCCGTCCTGAGACCGGCACCCGAAAGGACCACCCCATGACCCTCACCACCGCCCACGACGTCCCGTACCTGGACATGTCGGACCCGCACTTCGCCATGGCCTCGGAGGCCGTCCGCGACGCCCGGGACGCGAACTGGTACGCCCGGACCAACTACGGCCTGGCCGTCCTGTCCTACGAGGACGTCTCGTCGCTGATGAAGAGCCCGAAGCTGATCCAGGGCTCGGCGGCCTGGCCGGAGCACAACGGCGTGCACAGCGGCGTCTTCCACGACTGGTGGAAGCGCAACCTGCTGGTCCTGGAGGGGGAGGACCACCACCGCATCCGCCGGCTGGCCAACCCGGCCTTCTCCCCGCGCAAGATCGCCGCTCTCGGGGATCGCTTCGAGTCGCTGGCCAACGAGCTGATCGACGGCTGGATCGAGGACGGCCAGGTCGAGTTCGTGGAGGGCTTCGCCGCCCCCTTCGCCACGCGGGTGCTGTGCATCATGCTCGGGATCGACGAATCCGAGTGGGGGACCATCAACCGCCTGGCCTCCACCGTGGGGGCCGCCCTCGGCGTGACGATCAAGGAGGAGATCGACGAGGTCGATGCCGCCCTGGTCGAGCTGCAGGAGTACGCGGAACGCCTGATCTCGGACCGCCAGCAGAACCCGAAGGACGACTTCGTCACCCGGCTCGTGGAGGCCAACCGCGAGGGCGACCGGCTGACCGACCCGGAACTGCGCAACCTGCTGGTGCTGCTGATCTTCGGCGGCATGGACACGACCCGGAACCAGCTCGGGCTGGCGATGCAGTCCTTCATCCGTCAGCCGCACCAGTGGGAACTGCTCGCCGAGCGGCCCCGGGAACTGGCCAAGGCCGCCGTCGAGGAGTCCCTGCGCGTCAACCCCACCACCCGCTGGGTGACCCGTGAGGTGGCCGAGGCCTTCGAGCACAAGGGGCTGGTCTTCGAACAGGGCACCACGGTGCACATGTTCACCTACGCCTCGGGCACCGACCCGGAGAAGTTCGCCAACCCCGAGCGCATCGACCTGGAGGCCGAACACGCGCCCCACTACGCGTTCGGTGGGGGCGTGCACCACTGCCTGGGCCACTTCGTCGCCCGCTCCGACATGCAGGCCGCCCTGCCGGCACTGGCCACCCGGCTGACCAACCTGAGCGTGGTGCCGGGCGGGGACGAGTGGATGCCGGACTCCGGCAACACCGGTCCCGTCCGCCTGACCATCGCCTTCGACCGCCGTGCCACCACGGCCGACGGGCAGCAGACGGCCTGAGCCCGACGCACCGGACACCCCCAGAGGAACAGATCCATGAGCACGACACACGTTGACAGCAGCCGCGAGGCGGCACGCGCCCCCCGAGACGAGGAGCAGAGCATGAAGGTCTGGGTCGACCGCACCCTGTGCGAGAACCACGGGCAGTGCGCCATCGCCGCACCGAACACGTTCGAGATGGACGAGGAGGGCATCCTCCAGTACACCGAGGGCTTTCCCGCGGGCGAACTGGAGTACATCGAGGACGCCATGGACGTCTGCCCGGTCCAGGCGATCTTCCTCAAAGGGGACCAGTGAGCCGTGAGTGAGCACCAGGAACCGCGCATCGTCGTCGTCGGGGCCTCCATGGGAGGGCTCCGGGCCGCCGAGCAGCTCCGCGCCGCCGGTTGGGACGGGGCCATCACCGTGGTCGGCGAGGAGGTCCACCCTCCCTACAACCGGCCACCCCTCTCCAAGGAGCTGCTGGCGCATCCCGGCTCGCCCGAGGACGCACTGGCGACGGTAGCACTGCGCCAGCGTCCGACCATGGAGACGGTGGACTGGCGGCTGGGCGTCCGGGTGGTGGCCAGTGACCTCCAGGGCCAGACGGTGACCCTGGCCTCGGGGGAGCAGCTGGCCTATGACGGCCTCGTGATCGCCAGCGGCATCCGGCCCCGCCGGCTGCACGTCCCCGGACCCACGGTCGGTCGCCACGTGGTGCGGACCCTCGAGGACGCCCTCGGCCTCCACCGGCAGATGCGCCCCGGAGCCCGCGTCGTGGTCGTCGGCTGCGGGTTCATCGGCTGCGAGGTCGCGGCCACGGCCCGCGAGCTGGGATGCGAGGTCCACCTCGTGGAGGGATCCCGTGGCCCGATGCACCGGGTCCTCGGCGAAGAGGTCTCCGTCATCATGCGCGACTGGCTGGTCGGCCGGGGGATCCAGATCGTCACCGGGCACTCGGTGGAGGAATACCTCACCGCCGAGGGCATCCAGGACGACGGTGGCCCGGCCCTCGCGGCCGGGGTGCGCCTGGCGGACGGGACCGAGATCCAGGGGGACGTCGTGGTCGAGGCCGTGGGCTCGGTGCCGAACACCGAGTGGCTGGAGGGCAACGGACTGGACCTGACCGACGGCGTCGTCGTGGACGATCGCCTGCGCGTGGCCGGGGCGGGGCACACCGTCGCACTCGGGGACATCGCCCGGTACCAGGACCCGTGGGCCGAGGGCGAGATGCGCCGGGTCGAGCACTGGCAGGGTGCCATCGACATGGCCAAGACGGCGGCCAGGACGCTCGTCGCGGACCTCACCGGTTCCGAACCGCCGGCAGCCTACGCGGCCGTCCCCAGCTTCTGGAGCGACCAGTTCGGCATCCGCATCCAGGGCATCGGCGCACCCCACCGGGCCACGGGCCTGGCGGTGCTCGAGGGATCACTCGACGCCGTCGAGGACGGCGTGGTCATCCGCTACGACCGTGACGGCCTCGCGGTGGGTGTCGTGACGATCGGCCTGCCGGCCGGGCGTCTCGTGCACTTCCGCAAGCTGCTCGGGCAGCCCACCCCGATATCCGACCGGACGGCCGAGACCGTCGGCGTCGCCTCCTGACCCCTGCGGTGCCCGTCCGGGCTCCGCTGAACAGATCGGAAAGACCATGACTGACACCATCGACCGCACCGTGGGCGTCGAGCCCCACCTGGACCTGCTGGACCACACCGCCAGGACCAACGGCTGCAACCTCACCGAGCTCTACCAGGAGCGCGTGGGCACCCTGCTCCAGGACAACGACGCCTTCGCCCGGCACCAGCAGGCGAACCTGGCCGAGGAGACGGTGGCCCGGATCACCGAGCAGATCGAACGGTCCGGGGTGAAGTACCTCTACTACATGCTCCCCACCCTGCACTCCCGGACGGTGGCCAAGATGGTCCCGGCCAAGCACATCGTGCGCAACCTGGAGAAGGGCATCAGCTTCCATCGCACGGCGTTGTCCGACCTGCAGACCGACATCTTCGGCAACCTGATCGGCGGTGGGGTCGAGGCCAAGGAGTTCGTCGCCCTGCCCCAGGCCGAGACCTTCCAGCAACTGCCCTGGGACCCCGAGATCGGCCGGATCTTCTGCGCGGCCTACGAGCCGCCGCACCTGCCGGTCGTGGGGGGGCGCCCGCTCGCCGTGGACGCGCGGGCGAACATGCACCGCACCCACCAGCTGCTGAAGGACACCTTCGGGCTGACCATGAAGTCCGGCACCGAACCGGAGATGACCTGGCGCGGGGACACCATCAAGCCCGTGCTGGTCCCCGGCCACAGCCCCGCCTACCAGGTCGAGAACCTGGAGACCATGCGTCCGATCTACAAGCGGATCGAGGAGTACGCCGATGCGCTCGGCTTCGACATGATCGAGGGCGACTACGAGGACCAGGGACAGATCGAGCTCAACTGGAACTTCGACGACATCGAGCTGACCGCCGACCGGCTGGTGACCTACCGGCAGATCTGCTCCCAGGTGGCGCGCGAATTCGACGTCGAGGCCAGCTTCATGCCCAAGCCGTACCTGGGCTCCATGGGCAACGGCTGCCACCACAACATCAGCCTGTGGAACCAGGAGGGCGAGAACACCTTCATCATCGACGGCGTCCAGGAACTGCACATGTCCCAGTTGGGGCGGTGGGCCATCGGGGGCATCCTGAAGCACGCCCCGGGCATGATGCTCGTGATGGCCAGCACGGTCAACTCCTACAAGCGCTTCTGGGACCCGGGCCAGTTCGCCCCGGCGCGGGCCGACTGGGGCCTGGACGACCGTGCCAGCCTCGTGCGCATCTCGGCCAACGGCCGCGCCGAGGTCCGCGTGCCGGACGCGGCCGTCAACCCCTACCTGTCCCATGCCCTGCTGGTCGCCTCGATCGCGGACGGCATCGGCAACCGGATCGAGCCGCCGGCGCCGGGCGTGCGGGGCGAGGCCCTGCCGTTGTCCCTCGGTGAGGCCATCGAGGCGTTCCGCGCCGATGAGTACATCCAGCGCAGCCTGCCGCAGGACCTGGTCCAGTTGCTCCTGGACACCAAGTCCGACGAGTGGGCCCGCTATTGCGGCGCGGTCACCGAGTGGGAGTACCAGCAGTACTGGCAGGCGATCCCGTGAGCCGGGCGACTCACCAGGACGCCGTGGCGGTGGCGTCGGCGGGCACCCTGGAGCGGGGAGTGCTCCGCCTGGCCTGCATCGACTCGGAGGCGCACCCGTTGTTCGACCTCTCACCGGACGGAGGGCGGACGAGGACCGGTTACGAACCGGACGCGGCGGCCCTGGTCGCCCAGGAGGCCGGGGCATCGATCGAGTGGACGGTGCTGCCGTGGGACCAGATGCTCACGGCCGTACGGGACGGGCGTGCCGACGCCGTCTGGTGCGGCCAGGGGATCATCCCCTCCCGCCAGGAGCAGGTGGACTTCACGCGACCGTACGCCATCTTCAACGAGTCGGTGCTGGTGCGTGCAGACGACCCGGCGCAGGGCCCGGGGGACTTCTCCGGGCGCCGGGTCGCGGCGATCGAGGGCAGCGCCAACATGCGGCTCGCGGAGACCTTCCCCGGAGCGGTCCTGGTGCCGTTCGCCTCCACGGACGACGTGTTCGGTGACATGATCCGTGCCGTCCGGGACGGGAGCGTGGACGCGATGGTGGACGACGACGTCGTGACCGTGCCCCTGGGTGAGGACCCGGACTTCCGGATCGCCTTCACCGCACCCACCCGCAACCCCTGGGGGGTGGGCGTGGCCAAGGACCGGCCGGACCTGCTGCGGTTGCTGGACGAGGCGCTCGCGCGGGTCATCGCCTCGGGCCGCCTCGAGGCGGCCTGGGACCGGTGGATGCCGCACCTGCCCTTCCCCCAGTCGCTGCACGAGGGCAGGCCGTCATGAGCGGGCAGGTCCACCCCGACGAGGCGCGGCCTCCGCTCATCGCGGTGCCGGCCATGTGGTCCGACCAGATCCGGGGACTGCGCTTCTCCGGTTCCGTGGTGGCCAATGCCGTGCTGGAGGCCATCGTCCGGGCCGGTGGCGAGCCCGTGCTGGTCTTCCCCGGCCGTGCCTTCAGCCGGTGGGACCTCATCGACGGCCTGGTGCTGCCGGGCGGCTCGGACATCCAGCCGGGGCGCTACGGTCAGCCGGCCGCCGAGGGGCTGACCCTGACCGACTTCCGCGGACAGGACGACGCCGACGCCCGGGCGATCGCCTGGGCCGAGCAGTCCGGGGTGCCCAGCCTGCTCATCTGCCGGGGCATGCAGCTGTGGAACGTGGAGCGCGGAGGCACCCTGGTGCAGCACTGGCCCGCCGAGGCTCTGCAGCACACCGGCACCGTACACGACATCGTGGCCGACCCGGCCAGCCGCCTGGGAACGGCCCTGGGCGGAGCCTCCGGGGTGGACGTGTCGAGCTACCACCACCAGGCGGTGGACCGCATCGGGGACGGGCTGGAGGTCGTCGCGCGTGCCCCCGACGGATGCGTGGAGGCGCTCGAGGACCGCAGCCTCGAGATCGTCGCGGTCCAGTGGCATCCCGAGGACCGCGCGCAGACGGTGCACACCGACCAGGCGCTGTTCGACTGGGTGGTGGAGGCCGCCCGCAACCGCCGCGATGCCAGGGCAATTCCCGGCCACGCCCGGGGGGCCGCGCCGACGCCGTACCGTCAGCATCAATCGACCCGGCCGCTCCGGCCCCGACGACAGGAGGACCCGGTCGCATGACCGCCACCGACGACCTGGTACTGAGGCCGCAGGACGTCCTGCCCTCGCCCCTGGAACTGCCGCACGCGGACGTGGACATCGCGGTGGTGGCCCAGCTGAACCTCCCGGGCCAGACGGAGGAGACGTACGGGCTGCTCCAGCGGTTCACCCGGCTCACGCTCGAGGAACTGCGCGACGCGGGGGCCCGGCCCGTGCTGGTCGACGTCAGTGCCGAGGAGGAGCCGGACTACGAGCTCATCCGCCGGGCGCACGGGGTCATCGTCCTGGGCGGTGGCGATGTGGATCCCGCGTTCTACGGCGTCCACGAACCGATCCCGAACGAGTTCGGCCGTGATCCCCGCTCGGACGAGCGGCAGCTGAGGATGATCCAGGGCGCCATCGAGGACGACGCGGCCCTGCTGGCGGTCTGCCGCGGCTCCCAGCTGCTGAACGTGGCGTGCGGGGGGACGCTGGTCCGGGACCTGCAGCCGGGGACGCTCCACCACGGTACCGAGGGCGCGCCCATGTTCCTCGACGAGCAGGTCGAGCTGGCGCGGGACACCCGACTGCATCAGGCCTACGGGCGTGAGCGGCTCACGGTGCGCAGCGGCCACCACCAGGCCGTCGACCGCGTCGGGGACGGGCTGCGGGTCGCGGCCCGGGCCCTGGACGGTGTCGTGGAGGCGACGGAGCGCGTGGACAACACGTGGATCGTCGGCGTGCAGTGGCACCCCGAGGACAGCGATGGCGCCGGAGACGACCGGTTGCTGCTCTTCAACGCCTTCCTGGATCAGGCGCGGGCCCGGTCCCGTTCTCGGGTCTGATCCCGCCGCGCCCTCAGGCGGACCGCTCCGCGCCCCACTGCACGGCCAGCGTCGGCACCCGGGTGGGCAGGCTCATCCGGGTGCCGGTCTCCGGGCCCTGCGGGAGCCGGTCGCCGGGCAGGTAGTGCGCGGAGTTCGAGCAGACGATCCTGTCCTCGGCGGTCACCAGGGCCACCGCGACGTCCAGTCCCCGGCAGCGGGACAGCACGATGCGCTCGAGGGTACTGACCGGGATGTCCGCGCCGGCGACCCCCACGAACACCCCGCCGCCGGCGATGGGCACCGTGGCGGTGAGCACGTAGTCGTCCACGCCCAGGTAGTCCAGGTAGGGCCCTGCCAGCGTGGGGCCACCCGTTCTGCGCGGGGTCTCGAACCAGGGCAGTCGCATGAAGTCGTAGTACTCGGTCGAGTCGGTGTCGTAGACGAATCCGTACGGCTCGAACCCGCCCGCCTGGCTGCGCACCTGCCACTGGATGAGCTGCTCGGCGATGGCGATCCGGTCCGGGTCGAAGATGAAGCCTGCACCATCGGCCATCCTCCGCCGGGACAGCAGGCCGATGGCCTGGTCCCGCATGGCCCGCAGCTGATCGTCGTCGAACGGGCCCACCCGGTCCGTGCCCCCGACGGGGCCGGGGGAGGCCACCGCGGCCCGGACGGCCTCCGCCATGTGCTCCAGGTCGGCGTACAGGTCGTCGAACTCGGTGGCCAGGGATTCACGCAGGGACCTGACATCGTCAAGCTCGGTCATGGGATCCGTCCTCCTGGGCTCCGCGCAGGGCAAGCGTCAGCTTCTGGTCGATCATGTGGAAGGTGTCCGCCGCGATCCGCCGGCCGGTCACCAGCGCCGCCGCCTCCGCGTCCCTGCGTTCGAGGGCGTCCGCGAGCTGTTGCAGGGGTTCCAGGGCCGTGCGGTGGTCGCGCGGGGAACCGACGGGCGCCCACAGCAGCTCACCGATCTCCAGCTGCAGTTGCAGCTCCAGTCCGAGCAGGCGCCGGGACTGCGCCATCACGGCCAGCTCCAGCCAGATGCGGCTGTCCGCGCGAGCCCTGGCCGCAGGGTCCTGTGCTGCGGCCAGCGCGCTGACCAGCCTGCGGAACCGCTCCAGGTCGCTCTCCACGGCCCGCGACGCCGCCAGCCGGGCGCTCGCGGTCGAGACGGCCGCCCGATGATCGCCGATGTCACGGAGCTCCACGACGGACAGGGCGGAGAGCCGCTCCCTCATCGCGCCGGTGGAGACCTCGGGCAGCGACACCACGAACGTGCCCCCATGCCTGCCCCGGCGGGTGTCCACCAGGCCCTCGGCGCGCAGGGTGGCCAGCGCGTCGCGCACCGTGGTGGGTGAGACGCCGAAGGACTCGGCCATCTCGAGCTCGCTGGGGAGGCGATCACCCTCCGTCAGCAGTCCCACGGACATGGAGTCCCGGAGCCGGTTGGCGATCGCCTCGGCACGGTCGACCTCAGGCAGGGCGCGGTAGATGTGGTCCCTCAAGGCAGTGCGGTCGGCGATCACGCGTACCGGAGCGGTCGGCGCGTGGGCCGGGTCCAGGCCACTCGACTCGGAAGCCAACCTGTTCCTCTCGGTAGACATGTCGACGGGGGTGCGGTCCGCCGCGGGAGTCCGAGGGCGACGGGTGGGTACCACCGAGGATAGGTCATGGGCGGAGCCCGCCTGCCGTGACCGGCCGTGCGCGCGCGGTGGGCGGGACGCCTCTGGGCGTGGCAGAAGATCCGAGCAAAAGAATACTTGTAGAGGATATGATCCGTCGAGGGTCGAGCGAACGGCCGGAGCGACCCCCGGGGTCACAGCCCGTGCAGCTGGCGCATCACGGGTCGACGGTCACGGCGGTCGGGCTCCCCAGGAGGCCGTCAATCCGGGCCCTATCTAAACATCACGAACAGATGTTATGTTGGGCGCACGTCGCCTGTGATGCCCGTCACGCGCGGCATTCCCGTATGCAGCGCCCCAGCCTTCGATGAAACGGAGCCCCTCCATGTCGACCACCTATGAAACCCTCGACCCGTCATCTAACACGGTCGTCGCGCGCTTCGACGCCGCGGCCGATGACGAGGTGCAGGCGGCGCTCGAGGCAGCCCACGGGGGTTACCTGCGGTGGCGCGAGACCCCGTTGGGCGAGCGTGTGGCCATCCTGCATCGCGTGGCCGGGATCTATCGCGAGCGCGCCCAGGAGCTGGCCGAGCTGATCACCCTGGAGATGGGGAAGCAGATCGACCAGGCGCTGGGAGAGATCGCGGTGTCCGCGGACATCTTCGACTACTACGCCGCCAACGCCGAACAGTTCCTCGCACCACGCCGCCTTCCGGTGGACACGGGCACGGCTGAGGTCCACCTGCAGCCGACGGGCGTGCTGCTGGGGATCATGCCCTGGAACTACCCGCACTACCAGGTCGCCCGCTTCGCCGCTCCCAACCTGGCGCTGGGCAACACCGTGCTGCTCAAGCACGCGGCCAACTGTCCGCAGTCCGCGCTCATCATCCAGGACATCCTCCGCGATGCGGGGCTGCCCCGCGAGTGCTACATCAACCTCTTCGCCACGCATGACCAGCTCTCCACCGTGATCGCGGACCCCCGGGTCCAGGGGATCTCACTGACGGGCAGCGAGAGGGCGGGAGCCATCGTGGCGGAGCAGGCGGGCCGCCACCTGAAGAAGGTCGTCCTGGAGCTCGGCGGGTCCGACCCCTTCATCGTCCTCGACGACGTCCGCCTGGAGGACACGATCGAGGCGGCGGCGAGCCGGCGGTTGGCGAACGCGGGTCAGGCCTGCACCTCGCCCAAGCGGTTCATCGTCGTCGAGGAGGTCTACGACCGGTTCGTCACCGGGCTCAAGGAGCGCTTCACCGATGTCCGCGTGGGGCACCCGGCGCAGCGTGACACGGGCCTCGGCCCGGTGTCATCCTCGGCGGCCCGGGATGAACTCGTGGAACAGATCGAGGACGCGGTCGCCCAGGGGGCCACACTCCACGTGGGCGGCGAGGCACGCGGGGAGGGGTTCTTCCTGACACCGGCCCTGCTCACCGACATCCCGCGGCAGAGCCGGTTGTGGCACGAGGAGGCCTTCGGGCCGGTGGCGTCCGTGTACAAGGTCGCCGACGCCGACGCTGCGGTCGAATTGGCCAATGACTCCCCCTATGGGCTGGGCGCGGCGGTCTTCGGTGCCGATCCGGTGCAGGCCCAGGACGTCGCCCGGCGCCTCGACGTCGGCATGGTCTTCATCAACAGCAACACCGAGTCAGAACCGCACCTGCCCTTCGGGGGAGTCAAGCGCTCGGGCTACGGTCGTGAGCTCGGCCCCCTGGGCATCGAGGAATTCGCCAACAGGAAGCTCATCCGGGTGTCCGATCCCCTGGCCGGCTGAGCCTGCCGCGGGCGGGGTCGGACACCTGTTCCCCGGGCCTGGACGACAGGCCGGACCCGACGTCCGGGTCCGGTCCGTCGATCTCCGTGCGTCCGGGGACGGGCGATGGCGGACGCCTGGGTGAAGCAGCCGGTCCGCTCGCGGAATATGTGGGCCCCTCCGGGTGTTTCAGGCGGGCGGTGTTAGAGCCAGCTCTCCTGGCCACCCCCTGCCGCATGTGAGGAGACCCCGATGGCCACCGATTACGACGCGCCACGCAAGAACGAGGACGAGCTGTCCGAGAGCTCGATCGAGGAACTGAAGAGCACCCGCACGGACACCCAGTCCGCGGCCGTCGACGTCGACGAGACGGAGGCCGCCGAGGGCTTCGAGCTGCCCGGCGCCGACCTGTCCGGCGAGGAACTGATGGTCCGGGTGGTCCCCGCCCAGGCCGATGAGTTCACCTGTGCCTCCTGCTTCCTGGTCCGCCACCGGTCCCAGGTCGCCAAGGAGAAGAACGGCATGCTCTACTGCACCGACTGCGAGGGCTGAGCGGCCCCGCTCACCCGCCGCGGCACTCAGCGCGACCGGGACTCCAGTTCCTCCACGGCGTTGACGGCGGCGAACCGCGACGGACAGTGGTGGTAGGCGACCGTGCGGGGGACGTCCCAGGCATCGCCCCGGCCGGCCCGGCGTACCTCGTCATAGAACGAGGACAGCCAGAACCTGTGGGTCTGGCTCGCCGGGTTGTAGTCCCCCGTGCCGTCGTTCATCGCGCTCCCGCACACCTGGCTGCGCAGCTGGAAGGTATCGGTCTGCGTCAGGTCCAGGCCCGCGGCCTCCAGGTCTGCCTCCCAGTCCTGGGTGAACATCATGCCGCTGTCCCGGACCACGGTCAGGAACTCCCAGTCGGGATTCACGGTCCGGGTCCATTCCGGGGCGGGGGCGGCGGCGGTCACGGTGACCGTGGGATGCGGCTGGGCCGTCGCGCTGCCCGTGGCACACCCGGAAGCGGCCAGCACGGCGGATGCCAGGACGAGGACCATCACGGTGCGGTTGCTGGACTTCACGAACGCGGTTTCCTCTCGGACAGTTGGGTGCCTGGCGCGCCGGTCGCATAATGGTTCCGTCCATCGCGGCGCCGATGGGCGAATGGGCAGCGGGGCACGACTGAAGACATGCGCAGACGCCGCCCTGACCTGGGCAAGGACGGCCCGTCGCGCCACCATGGCGCGCCGATCACCACGGTATGGAGGTGCCCGCACGGTCACACGCGTGCGGGGTACCCGACTGGCACGTGGGTATGCTCCAGGGGCCGAAGGTGCCCATGTCATCACCTGTCATCACCGGGGTTGTCCTGCCGGTGGGTCACGTCGGAGGGCCTGCCGCGCCGGAGTCCCGGGTGGGCGTGCTCGGCGCCGGCACTGCGTCGGGGTCCCGTCCACCCCCGGACCGGGTGGCGGTGGCCGGAGCCTCGTCTCGATCGGCCGTGGCGGGCGCCGGTGCGGCAAGCACCTCGAGGGCCACCAGCGCGAGCAGCACGAGGAGCAGGACGGTCACGATGACGGCGGGGCTCGGCCGGTCCATGACGATGACGATGAACGCGCCCAGGGCGATGACACCGATCCGCAGCGGGCGACGGTAGGAGGCCAGCGCGTGGCCCACGCGCTCCCCGGCCAGGCCTCCCGGGCGGCCGGTCGCGGCGCGCAGGCCGTCGAACCCGGAGGCGATGCCCCTGCGCAGGGTGGTGGCGGCGACGGACGGGCCGGTCAGGTAGGCCGCCGTAGCGAGGATGAGTGCTAGCACGAACACGGCGCGCATGCTCGTCCGCAGGAACCGGACGACGGTGTCGAACGCCGCCGCCGCAGTCTCCCGGGGCAGCAGGTCCGGGGGGATGGATCCCAGGTACACCTCCCGGGCGATCAGCACCGCCGTCCCCAGCAGGAGCATCCCCGCCGCGACCCCCAGTCCCGCGCCGATCGCCGCGCGGCGGCGGCCGCGGGCGAGCAGGATGCCGCTCGCGAGCACGGCGAGGGCGACGAAGGGCAGGGCCGCGCCCAGCGCGTTCAGCACCGCGAAGACGCGCTGGGCGGCGGGGAGGTTGGGCAGTTCCAAGAGGACGAAGGACGTGTGGACCTCCGGGATCCGTGCGGCCACCCCGATGCCGCGGTCGACCAGGCGCTCCTTGACGACCTCGACGAACGGTGCGATGTCGAGCGCCACCTGGCCGTCGGTGATCTCCACACCCTCACGGGTCTGGCCGGTGAGGGTGGCGACGAGCTGGGCGTGCACGGCCCGGTTCGCCTCCGCCCACACGGTGGCGAACCGGTCAGAGGAGACGACCCGCAGGACCTGGTCCTGCAGGAAGGTCTGGACGCCCTCGGTCATCGGCACGGCCAGTCCGGTGATGCGGTCTTCAACCCGGGGCGGCAGGTCGGTGCGAGCGGTCAGGGACTCCAGCGCGGTCTGGGTCACGCCTGGGACATCGAGTTCCTCGAAGACCCGCGCGGTGATCGTCCGGGACAGTGCCTGTTGCAGGGCCGGGTCCTCGATGAGGGGTCCGACGGTCTCGACGTAGGCGTCCGTGTCGGTGACCTGGGTGTCGAGCCAGGTCGCCACGACCGACAGCGGCGCGAGGATGGAGCCCAGGATGATGAGGATCGTGGCACCGATCGTGCGGAGCCGGGACGTCCAGCCGGCACCCGGCCGGGTGGCCGTCCCGGTGCTGGACTCCTGGGCGGCCCGCAGCGCCGCGACCTCGGCGCGGAGCCGGATCAACTCCTCACGGTCGGACGCCGACTGCTCGGTGCTCATCGCCCCTCCCCGGATCGTCATGGGCGGCACGCCGGCCCGTCACGCATTCCCTGTGCCGCTCGGTTCCTGGGGGACAGTGTGCGCTCCGCGGTGGAACGGCCACGGTCCTGTCACCCTCTCCGGGGGAGGCAGCCCGACGACGCCGTGGTCCACGCCTTGACACTGACGCCGCCGCAGGCAGAAGGTGTGCTCCTCGTGCGGGTGACGACGGAGGACTCCGTCGCTCTGCCTTTTGATTGGAGCACGTCATGGTCATCCTGCATACCGTGATCGCGATCGTCGTGATCGTCGTGCTGATCATCTGGCTGAAGGTCGACCCGGTGATCTCCCTGGTCATCGGCTCGCTGTACCTCGGCCTGGCGACCGGCGTGGGTTTCACCGCCACGATCGAGGCGATCGCCAGCGGTTTCGGCGAGATCATGGCGGAGGTCGGCCTGCTGATCGGCTTCGGCGTGCTCATCGGCGCGCTGCTCCATGCGATGGGTGCCTTCCAGAAGATGGTGACCCTGCTGGTCAACGGCGTCGGGGCGCGGCGGCTCCCGTACGCGTTGACCGCGGCGATGTCGACGATCTTCCCGTCCATCTACGTGGACGTGCAGGTGGTCCTGGCCGCGCCCGTGGCGCGGTCGACCGGCCCCTACATCGGCCCGATCGGACTGCCGCTCATGGCCGGTGCGCTGGGAACCGGGATCTTCGCCGGGTACGTCTTCGTGGTCCCCGGCCTGGCGGCCGTCTCCATCGCCGGACTGATGGGTATCCCGCTCGGCACCTGGCTCCTCTACGGCTTCGTGCTCGGCCCGCTGACCGCGATCGCGACGACCCTGGTCTTCCGGCAGCTGCTGCGCGGAGGGTACTGGAAGCAGCCCAGGGACGAGAGGGTCGACGCGGCCATGGTCGAGCTGGAGACCACCGAACTCGTCACGGAGGACAGCCGGACGCCCCCGCTGTTCGTCAGCCTGCTGCCCATCCTCGTGCCGCTGCTGCTGATCGCCTTCGGCGCCTTCGCCGAGCTGTTCGGGTTCTCGAACGACGTCATCGCCTTCCTCGGCAACGCCAACCTGGCGCTCTTCATCGGCCTGCTCGGTGCGTACCTGCTCTGCCGGCGCGTCCTCGGGGCGGACGGGACGGGGGCGGCGATGAGCGAGGGATTCCACACCACCGGTGAGATCCTGCTCATCACCGGCATCGGTGGATCCCTGGGTGCGGTCATCGGGGAGACCGGACTGGACACGATCATGGCGGGGCTCTTCACCGCCGAGGCCGGGGCGCCGGCCATCCTCAGCATCCTGCTGGCCTGGTGCATCGCCGCGGCGCTTCACCTGGCGATCGGTTCCGTCTCGGTCGCCGCGATCACCGCCGCCGGGATCATCGGCCCGGTCCTCGGCTCGATCGACGTCTCACCGATCGTCATCGGCCTCGCCATCGCCTCGGGTTCCATGTTCGCCCTCCAGGTCAACAGCAACTTCTTCTGGATGTTCAAGGCGCTGCTCGGGCTGTCCACGCAGGGCACCTTCAAGACGCTGACGATGGTCACCTCGATCGCCTCGGTCGTCTCCCTGCCCCTGGTCATGGCGGTGGCGCTGTTCGCCTGAGCACCTGCCGGACCGCGACTCAGGCCGTGGCAGCGCGTGACGACCGGGAGCAGGCCACCGCCCAGGTGCGGCGCCGGAACGCTGCCGCCGCCGTTCCCGGGACCCGTTCACCCCGGCCCGGGGCCACCGAGGAGCTGTGCCGCCAGGCTGCGGGCACGGGTGAGCCGGTCCTGTGAACCGTCGAGCCCGCGATGCGCCACCGCCCCCTCCAGCAGCAGGAACAGGTGCTCGGCCAGCTGGCCCGGCTGGGAGACGCCCGGGTCCTCGGCGACGAGCTCCTCGAGCCGCTCTCGGACCAGCCACTTGTGGCGGCGCACGACCTCGTAGGCCGGGTGGGATCCCGGCAGCTCGGCGGCCGCGTTCAGGAACGCGCAGCCCCGGTCGGACGTCGGGGCGTCGTCGAGATAGGAGTCGAACACCGTGAGGGCCCTCGGCCGGGGAGCCGCCTCGATGCGCTGCGCCCACAGCGACCACCACTGGTCGTGCCTGCGCTCCAGGTAGGCGGCCACGAGCGTGTCCTTGGAACCGAAGCGGTCATAGAGGGTGCGCTTGGTCACGCCTGATGCGGCGGCGATCGTGTCCACGCCCACCGCGTGGATCCCGTGCCGGTAGAAGAGCTCGGACGCGGTGTCGAGGATGCGGAGGGCGCCCGGCGTGAGCCGCACCTGCGGATGTTCGGCTGTGCCCACGGTCCCTCCCTTGACTTCACCGAACCTTGACTTCACCGATCAGTATACCTAGTGTCGTGACACCTTCACCGATCTGTGAACAACACGGGGGCTTGCCCCCACGGTCCCTCACCCCTCCGACCAGGCGAGGACTCCACATGAGCTCCCACACCCTGAAGCCCCGGTCCGGCGTCGGCCCCACCCTGCTCTCGCCCACCCGTGCCCTGGCACTGGCCGCGGCCGGGATGAGCCTCATCGCCGTCTGTTACGGTCTGGCCCGGTTCGCCTACGGGCTGTTCGTGCCGGCCTTCCGGGAGAGCTTCGCCCTGGACGCCTCCGCAACGGGGGTGATCGCCTCGGGCAGTTACGTCGCCTACTGCGCGGGCATCCTCGCCGCCACACTGGCCACCCCGTGGTGGGGTGCCCGGCGAACGGCCGTCCTCGCCGGCGTGCTGGCCACGCTCGGCACCGCCCTGATCGCCCTGACGCCGGGGGTCGTGCTCCTCGTCGCGGGCGTGATGCTCGCCGGAGCCAGTACCGGTCTCGCCTCGCCTCCGCTGGCCCACGCCATCGCCCGGCGGGTCCACCCCGGGGCGCGCAGTCGCCTGCAGACGGTCGTAAACGCCGGCACGGGACTGGGCGTGCTCGTCTCCGGCCCGGTCGCCCTGCTGGCGGGCGAGCACTGGCGGTTCGCCTGGTGGGTCTTCGCGGGGGCGGCGGCCCTGGTCACCGCATGGGCCGCCGTGGCGGTCCCGTCCGGCCCCCGGCGGGCCGCCGCGGGGGTCCCGGTGCCGCGGCGGGCGCTCCCGGGAGGCGGGCGACCACCCGCGGGCGCCGCACACCTTCTCCTGGCGGCTGCGGTGGTGGGCGGTTCGAGTGCCGCCACCTGGACCTTCGGGCCGGACCTGTTGACGAGCGACGGCGGCCACGGCCAGTCGTTCGCCACGCTCGCGTGGATCGTCCTCGGGGCCTGCGGGCTGCTGGGGGCGGTCACGGGTGATGCCACGCAGCGCTTCGGACTGCGCACCGTCTGGGCGTGCTCCCTGGTGGCCCTGGGCGCCGCCACGGCCGTCCTCGCCGCCGCCCCGCAGGACCCGGTCGTCGCCCTCCTCGCCCACGGGGCCTTCGGCGGCGTCTACATCGTCCTGACGGGTGTCCTGCTCCTGTGGGGCGCCCAGGTCTTCGGGCGCGAACCGGCGCGGGGCGTCGGGCTGGCGTTCCTGTTCCTCGCCCTCGGGCAGGGCGGTGCCGCCCCGCTGCTCGGGGTCCTGGCCGACCAGGCCGGTCTGCCGGCGGCCTTCTGGGCGGCGTCGGGAATCGCCCTCCTCGGCCTCCTGGTCCCGGCCGGGGGTCAGGCCCCCAGTCGGTCGGCCGGGGTGCGCGGCAGCACCACGGGGTGGCCCAGCAGCGGATCGGGCACGACGTCGGCGTCCAGTCCGTAGACCTCCTCCAGCAGGGCGGGGGTCAGGACCTGCCCCGGTGGGCCCGCCGCCACGACCTGGCCGTGGGCCATCGCCACGACGTGGTCGGCGCTGCGGGAGGCCACGTTCAGTTCGTGCAGCACCGCGACCACGGTGGCCCGCTGCCCGGCCACCGTGGGGTCCGGCAGGGAGCGGACGAGGTCCATCAGCTCGACCTGGTGGGACAGGTCCAGGTAGCTCGTCGGCTCGTCCAGCAGCACCACGGGGGTCTGCTGGGCCAGGACCAGGGCCAGCCAGGCGCGCTGCCGCTGCCCGCCGGAGAGCTCGGAGACGTCCGCGCCGGCCAGCTCCACGAGGTCGGCCAGCTCCAGGGCCCGGGCGATCGCCTCGGTGTCGGTGGCCGTCCGGGCACCGAACCAGCCGCGGTGCGGGTGCCGTCCGCGGTCCACCAGCTGTTCGACGGTCATCCCGTCCGGGGCCACCGGGGACTGTGGCAGCAGGGCCACGGTGCGCGCGTAGCTGCGCGCGGGCCAGTGCTCCGCGGACCGGCCGAGCACCTCGAGGGTGCCGGTCAGCAGGGGCAGCTGGCGGGTCAGCCCGCGCAGCAGGGTCGACTTGCCGCAACCGTTGGCGCCGATGATGGCCGTGGTCTGCCCGCTCGGCAGGTCCAGGTCCAGGGGCTGCCCGGGGCCGACCACCACGCGGTCGCCGTAGCCCAGGGTCACCCCGCGCAGGCGGATCGCGGGTGGGGGGCCTCCCGGTGACGACGGGCCCGCCGTGGTCCCGTCCGTGGCCTCCGGCACCGCACGCGCTCCTGAGTCCGTGTCCATTCAGCTCCTCCGTCCGGACCGCACCAGCAGCCACAGCATCAGCGGCGCACCGGCCGCTCCGGTCAGCACGCCCGTCGGCAGCCGGGCCCCGCCGAAGGCCTCGGCGGCCAGGAAGTCCGCGGCCATCACGATCACCGCGCCGCACAGGGCGGCGGCCGGCAGGGACGGGCGCCCGCCGGTCAGCCCGCGGGCCACGGGGGTGGACAGCAGGGCCACGAACGCCAGCGGGCCCGTGGCGGCGGTGGCCGCCGCGGCCAGCAGCGCGCCCACCGTCAGCGCCCCCAGTCCGGTCCGCCCGGGCCGGGACCCGAGCCCGTGGGCCAGTTCCCCGCCCAGGTCCGCCGGGGCCAGCCGGGCGTGCAGCATCCCCCCGGCCGGCAGCAGGACGGCCAGCAGCACGGCCAGCACCACGATCCGCTCCCACGTCACGGCGTTCAGCGACCCCGCCGTCCAGATGGCCGCGGACTGCAGGTCGTGCTGGTTCAGGGACAGCATCACCCCGGACAGCACGGCCTGGCACAGCGTGGCCACGGCGATGCCGGCCACGATGAACGTCGTCCCGCCCAGCGCCCCGGCGAGTCCACCGGACCCGGCGGAGGGGCCCCCGCCCAGGCGCCCGCCGGAGCGCCCGGCGGTCGAGAAGCCCAGCACCACCGCGGTCGCGGCCAGCCCGCCGATCAGGGCTGCCACCGCCATGCCGGCCCCGCTGCCGGCCTCCGCGCCGAACGCCAGCATCCCGACGGCGGCCACGGCGGCCCCCTGGGTCACCCCCAGGATGTCCGGGCTCGCCAGCGGGTTGCGCAGGGTCCGGCGGAACAGGGCGCCGGCGGCGCCGAACCCGGCCCCGGCCAGGGCGCCGGCCACGGCCCGCGGCAGCTTCTCCTGCAGCACGATGAACGAGGCCCCGGGAATGGTCTCACCGCCCAGGATCGCGAGGAAGTCGGGGATGGTGACGGTGTACCCGCCGAGCAGCACGCGCACGCCCATCCCCAGCACCAGCGCGACTGCCAGGGCCAGCGTGACGGTCACGAGCCGGCGCCGGGACCCGGACTGCAGGGCGCGCACGGCGGCCAGCGCGTCCGGGGCCGCGGAGGAGCCCGGCCGCCCGGCCGCGGCCCGGGTGGCCTCACCCGTCAGGGCGCTCACAGGGACACCGCCCTGCGGCGCAGCAGCACCAGGAGCACGGGCACCCCGATCAGCACGGTGGTCACGCCCACGTGGATCTCCTGTGGGGCGATGACCACCCGGCCGGCCAGGTCGGCCGTCACGAGCAGGACGGCGCCCCACAGGCCACAGCCGACCACGAGCACGCGGGTGGAGGCCGGGCGGAACCGGCGCAGGGCGTGCGGGACGAGCAGGCCCACGAACACCACGGGCCCGGCCAGGGAGGTGGCCGCGGCGGTCAGCAGGACGGTCGCGCCCAGCAGCGTCATCCGCAGCCGCTCGGGACGGGAGCCCAGCCCGTGGGCGAGCTCGTCGCCGAGGGCCAGGGCGTCGAGACCGGGAGCGGCCACGAGGACCATGAGGATGCCGACCACGACGACCGGGGCCAGCCACGCCGCGTCCTCCAGGGAGGTCCGCGCCACCGAGCCGACCGTCCAGAACCGGAAGCGCTCCAGGACGGCGGGGGAGAGGATCAGCAGGGCGCTCGTGGCCGCGGTGCAGCCGGCCGTGACGGCCGCCCCGGCCAGCACCAGGGACAGCGGGCCGGGGGCGGCACCGGTGCCGGCGCCCAGCCGGGAGGCCGCGGAGGCCACGGCGTAGACCACGACGGCGGCCAGCACCGTCCCGAGGATCGCCAGGACCACGGCGGTCCCCAGCCCGGACGGCAACCCCGCCCCGAGCCCGAGGGCCACGGCCAGTGAGGCGCCGGCCGTCAGGCCCAGCAGGCCCGGGTCGCCCAGCGGGTTGCGGGTGGCTCCCTGCAGGGCCACCCCGGAGACGGCCAGGGCGGCGCCGACCAGGATCGCGGTCACGGTGCGCGGGATGCGGGAGAGCACGGCGGCCGCGTCGATGTCCCCGGGGGCGGTGCCGGTCCCCGTCAGGAGGCCGGCCAGGGTGTCCACCGTGGTGGAGGGAACCACGGAGCGGGCCCCGAGGGCCAGGGCGGCCAGGCACGCCAGCACCAGCACGACGGCGGGGGCCACCAGGAAGGTGACCGGCCGCCGTCGTGCCGGGCGGGGTGCCGGGGGTCGCGACACCCCGGCCGGGGCGGGGGAGGGCCGGCCGGCGCTCATGCCGCGCCCCGACGGGACGGGGGGTGGCTACTCAGGGGAGCCGCCCGCCTTCTGCGCGGCCTCGGTGATCTTCGGCAGGGCGTTCTCCAGTGCCCACGGGATGGACAGCGGGGAGGACGCCGAGATGGACAGGACCTCCTGCTCGTCGGTCTGCAGGACCAGGGTCCCGTCCTGGACCGCCGGGATCGAACCCAGCAGCGGGTCGTTGGCGATGGCCTGGCCCACGGACTCGTCCGCGGCGGAGGATACGAAGATGTCCGAGTCGAGTTCGTCCGCCCGCTCCGGGGACCAGGTGATGTAGAACGCCTCCTGGGCGGCCTCGTCCTCGGCGACCACCGGTGCCAGGTCCATCCCGAGCGCGGAGAGGAACTTCGGGCGGTTGTCCGTGGCGGTGAACAGGTAGACCTGGTCCGCGGCGGCCGGGTCCACGGTGCCGTAGAGGAAGGTGGTGCCGGCCAGTTCCGGGTGGTCCTCGGCGGCGGCGGCCAGCTGTCCCTCCACGTCGGTCACGACCTGCTCGGCCTCGGCGTCCTTGCCCAGGGCCTCGCCGATGATCCGGGTGGAGTCCTGCCAGGGTGTGCCGAAGGCCGCGGTGCCCTCGGGATAGGCCACGACCGGGGCGATCTCGGAGAGCTTGTCGTACTGCTCCTGGTCGATGCCGGAGTAGGTCGCCAGGATCACGTCCGGTTCGGTGGCCGCGATCGCCTCGTAGTCGATCCCGTCCGACTCCGAGTACTGCTCGGGAGCCTCGGCGCCGAGCTCCTCCAGCTTGGCGTCGAACCAGTCCGTGGACTTGTTCTCGTTGCCGCCGTACTCCGTGGCGGCCACGCCCACCGGCACCACGCCCAGGGCCAGCGAGATGTCCTGGTTCACCCAGGAGACGGTGGCCACGCGCTCGGGCTGGGCCGGGATCTCGGTCTCACCGAAGGCGTGCTCGATGGTGCGGGGGAAGGCCGCGTCGGCGCTGCCGGCATCGGCGGCCGTGGCGGCGGGCGAGGTCGGCTCGGACGAACCCCCCGCCGGGCCGGTGGAGCAGCCGGCGAGCAGGGTGGCGCCGAGGGCGAGGGAACCGAGGACCAGGGCGCGGCGCCGGGTGGTTCCGGCGCGCGGGGAGACGGGCGAGGTGGGGGAAGAGGGCACGTCGGGTGGCCTTTCGAGAGTCACAGGAGGGCCTGCGGACGGACCGGCAACGGTGTGGAACCGGCGGGCGAGGACGGTGCCGCAGACCAGGTCAGGTCATTTGCCAACATCGCTATTGCCTATTTCCCGGAGGTTAGCCTAGCCTAACCACGTGGTGCAAGAAGCCGTGCGGGGCTTCGCCCACGTGGTCGGGTCCATGGTGGACGTGCCCAGTGACCGCGCCGGTCGCATTCCTCTTCGGGGCCGGCGTGGTCACTGGCCACACCCGCGCCTCGAGGGACCGGGGCCGGCGTGCGTGCGGTGCGCGCGGGCCGGAGCGACTAGCGTGGAGCGGGTGAACACCCAGCATCCCGCCCGCGATGACCACGGCGCCCAGGTCTCCTCCATGTTCGACGGCATCGCCGGCCGCTACGACCTGATGAACCTCGTCATGACCTGGGGTCAGGAGCCGCGGTTCGTGCGCCGCACCGTGGAACGGGCCGAGCTGCCGGAGGCGCCCGTCGTGCTGGACCTGGCCACCGGCACCGGGGACATCGCCCTGGAGGTGCTGCGCTCCCACTACGGGGCCCGGATCACCGGGGCGGACTTCGCCCCCGAGATGATGGAGGTCGGCAAGGCCCGGCCCGGTGGTGACCAGATCACCTGGGTCGAGGCGGACGCCATGGACCTGCCGTTCGAGGATGCGTCCTTCGATGCCGTCACCCACGGGTACCTGCTGCGCAACGTGGCCGACATCCCCACCACGCTGGCGGAGCAGTTCCGGGTGCTGCGGCCCGGCGGGAGGATGGTGGCCCTGGAGACCTCCCCGGCACCGGAGAACATCATCAGGCCCTTCTCCACCGCGTACATCAAGCACGTGGTGCCCCGGTTGTCCCGGCTGATCACCGGTGACTCCTCCGCCTACGAGTACCTCTCTGCCACCACCCGCGGCTTCAAGACCCCGGCCCAGATCCAGGACCTGCTCGAGGACGCCGGCTTCGTGGACGTGGGCCACGAGACCCACCTGTTCGGAACGATCGCGATCCACTGGGCGACCAAGCCGGCCTGAACCGCGCCGCCGGCCTGACGGGCCGCTGCCCGCCCCTACCCGGTGCCGGGCCGGGAGTCCTACGCTGACCGTGGACAGTCACCGGGCGGAGAGCCGCCGGTCCCTCGGGGACCCGGCCGCCCGGCGCCCCCACGGGAAGGGTCGGCAGCGATGACGGAAACCCCGGACAGGATGGACGCGGGCCGGGACGTGCTGATCCCGGCCGCGCACGCCGGGCTAGCAGGTCGCCTGCACCTGACGGCCCCGAACGCCCCCGTGGTCATCTTCGCCCACGGCAGCGGCAGCAGCCGGCACAGCACGCGCAACCGGTACGTCGCCTCCGTGCTGCAGGAGGCCGGCCTGGGAACCCTTCTGCCGGACCTGCTCACGGAGGAGGAGGCAGGGGACCGCCAGAACGTCTTCGACATCCCCCTGCTCGCCCAGCGCCTGACCCTGGCCGAGGCCTGGGTGCACCAGCACCCGGAGGCCAGATCCTCCCCGGTCGGGTTCTTCGGGGCCAGCACCGGCGCCGGTGCCGCGCTGTGGGCGGCGGCCGAACCCGGGACGCGGGTGGGCGCCGTCGTCTCGCGGGGCGGGCGGCCGGACCTGGCGGCGCCGCGGCTCGAGCAGGTCACGGCGCCCACGCTGCTGATCGTGGGCAGCCTGGACCACCAGGTGCTGGAGCTCAATGCCCGTGCCCAGACGCAACTGCACTGTGAGAACCGGCTGGAGGTGGTGGAGGGCGCCACCCACCTGTTCCCGGAGCGCGGCACGCTCGAGCAGGCCGCCCGGCTGGCCCGAGACTGGTTCATACGACACCTGAGGAGCAGACCGTCATGAGCGAGCAGACACCGTCCGGATCCACCACGCCCCCTGACCGCCACGATGAGGCCGTCCCCACGGAGAAGCAGAAGTTCGGGGGCATCAAGTTCGGCGTGGCCTTCTTCGGATGGCTGGCGGCCACCGGTATGGCGGTGTTGCTCACCGCGCTGTTGTCGGCCCTCGGGATCGGGGTCGGGCTGACCGCCGAGACCGATCCCAACCAGGTCGCAGAGCAGGCCACGGAGACCGCGACGACGGTGGGTCTCGTGAGTGCGATCGTGCTGGCGCTGATCGTGTTCATCTCGTACTTCTGCGGCGGCTACGTGGCCGGGAGGATGGCCCGTTTCGACGGGGCCAAGCAGGGCCTGGCCGTGTGGCTGTGGGCGATCGTCATCGCCGTCATCCTGGCGCTCGTGGGCCTGGTGGCCGGCAGCCAGTTCGACATGTTCGGCCAGTTCAGCGGCCTGGCGGGTGTGCCCGTCGACCCGGCAAGCCTGACCGCCGGCGGCATCATCGCCGTGGTCGTCGCCGCCGTGCTCGCCCTGGTCGGAGCGGTCCTGGGCGGACTCGTCGGGATGCGCTACCACCGCAGGGTGGACCGGTACGCCCTCGGCACCCCTCCCGTCCAGGGCACCTGAGTCCGGTCGAGCCGTGGCCGAGTCCCTAATCTTCGGCGTCATCGCCTCCAGCGCGCTCATCATCGGCGCGCTGATCGGCGTGCGCTTCGACCTGCCCAAGCGCGTCCTGGCCATCCTGCTCTCCTTCGCCGCCGGCGCCCTGATCACCGCACTGACCTTTGAGCTGTTCGAGGATGCCTACGAGCGCGGGGGCATCTGGCGAGCGGTCATCGGCCTGTTCGTCGGTGCGGTGGTGTTCACGGTCCTGAGCGCGCTGCTCGACCGCTGGGCGCAACCCGGTCCCTCGTCCGAGGACGCAGAGCTGCGGCAGGGCAGCGCCAAGCTGGACACGGATGCCGCGGCGCAGGACAGACCGCCCACGGCGGCCTCCGCCAGCGGAGCGGCGGGGCTCGCCCTCCTGGCGGCCGTGACCCTCGACGGTGTCCCGGAGAACGTGGCGCTGGGCGTCTCGCTCTCGGAGGGCACGGGCGGCATGGCCCTGCTCGCGGCCATCTTCGTGTCCAACCTCCCGGAGTCCCTGGTGGGGGCGGCCTCGATGCGGGAGCGGGGCATGCCCCGGGGCAGGGCCGTCCTGCTCTGGACGGTCTGCGCCGCACTGCTGGTCGTGGCCGTCGTGATCGGTGCGGGACCGCTGGCCAACACTGACCCGGAGACGATCTCCCTGCCCCTGGCCTTCGCCGCCGGGGCCGTCATCGCCTCGCTCGCGGACACCCTGATGCCGGAGGCCTACGAGCACGGCGGCCCGGCGGTGGCGGTGAGCACCACGGCCGGCTTCGCCCTGTCCTTCGCGCTGTCGCTGGCGTGAGGACGGGGGGCGTCATCCCCCTGGAGCGCCACCGTCCGTGGATGCGGGCTCGCCGGGCGCAGGGTCGCCAGCCGTTTTCCTTCCCGTAGGCCCAACCTAGACTGGAGGCGCGGCCGTTGCGTCGTAACGGCTGACCTCTGGGAGGCATGCCATGCATGAGTACGAGAAGATCCATCCCCTGGTCAAGGACAACACCGGCCTGTCCTTGGGGTACCGGATCCTGTGGCGGATCCGGCACGCGGCGAACGACGTCTACGGTCCGGCCAGCCGCCAGCCAGGACTGAACCCCCGCGAGCAGCTCAGGGTGGAACGGGCCCAGCGTGTCGCCACGGCGTACCGGATGCAGGGCAAGGAGCCCCCGCCCAACGTCCGCCGGGCGGCCGGCGAGGACGTGGACGGCGACCCGGACGCCATCCAGCGCCATACGACGCCGCCCAAGCCCTTCCAGGAGGGATACCGGTACGTCATGGTCGACGAGGACCAGACGGCCGATCCGGACAATCCGGCCAAGGGCACCTGAGCGGCCGCAGTACGATCAGGAGAGCGCCGGCCGCGCTTCGCGCCGGCGTGGATCGCCATGACATCACCATGGTGGGCTGATCGACTGAACGGGGACTGACCGGCCGCCGGCCGGGAGAGAGGGGCGGGGGTGACCGAGACGCGCCCCGTGCCCCGGGTCACCGGTTTCCTCACCGCACTCCTCGCCTTCTCCGCCGTCAACGCCCCCACCGTGCTGTATGCCACCTGGCGTGAGCAGATGGGGTTCCCCGCCACGGTCCAGACCCTCGTCTACGCCGTCTACGTCGCCGGGCTCATCCCGGGACTGGTCCTGGCGGGGCGATGGTTGCGACGATGGCCCCCGCGGACGCTCATGACCTGGGCCGTGGCCGTCTCCGTGCCGGCCTCCCTGGCGCTCGCGCTGGCCGCGGGGCCGGGGGCGCTGATCGCGGGGCGTGCCGTCCAGGGACTCGCCCTCGGCGTGATCATGACCGCCAGCAGCGCCGCCCTGTACCAGGCCGCTCCGCCCCGGCCCCGCCCCTTCACCGCCCTGCTCGTCACCCTGAGCGCGATCCTCGGTGCCTGCCTGGGTCCCCTGGCCGCAGGTCTGCTGGCAGACGCCACCGGTGGGACGGCCGCCCCCATGGCCGGAGCGGCGATCGCCCTGGTGGCCGTGCTGGTGCTGCTGAGGGCGTACGGGGCCACGCCGGTGGCGTCGCAGGGTCCCGGCGCCGAGGACCCCGGCCGGAACGCGACGGCCGCCGACCGGGCCCCGGTGACCGACGGCGTGGCCGAGTCGGCCATCGATCCGTCCGCCCGGACGGGGACGCCGACGGCCGGTGGGGCGGCGTCCGGGAGGGTGCCTGCCGAACCGGGGAACGCCGACCCGCAGCCGCGCAGCCACCTGATGATCAGCCTGACGGCCGCGACCAGCTGGTCAATGATCGGGCTGTACCAGTCCGTCGGACCGGGACTGATCGGAGCGGCGCTTCAGGTGGACAGCCTGACCGCCCTGGGCGGGATCGTGGCCATCGTCCTCGGGGTGGCCGGCCTCGTGCAGGTCCTGTCCAGGGACATCGCCTACCCCGCGGCCCGGCGTCTCGGTCACGTCTTCGTGATCCTGGGGATCGCCGGCTTCGCCGCGATGCTGGTGACCGGGCAGGTGTGGCTGGCGCTGGTCGCCTCGGTGGGGGCCGGCGTCGGGCACGGGTTCACCTACCTGAGCGCCACGCAGGAGATGGGCGAACTGGTGCGCCACCACCCCGCACGGGCCGGTTCCCTGATGAGCCGGTACTTCGCGATCGCCTACCTGTGCATGGGCGGGTTCTCCGTGGGCCTGGGCATCGTGGGCGACCTCTGGGCGCTCGTGCCGGCCGCCCTGATCCTGCTCACCGCCCTGGCCGCCGGCTGTGCGGTGATGCTGTTCTCCCGCAACCGTTGATCAGCCGGGGCCCGTGGGCCGTTCCATGCCTACCTCCTGACCGGCCGGGGACGGGCGGTGGGCCGGCGTTCGGCCCGAGAGGCGGCGGACCCGTGTTGCGGGGGCCCGCCTCTGCAGTGGGACACCACCGGGTCCGTCCACGTCAATCCGGGTCTGACCTCCGATTCGGCCGCCGGGATGGTTACCATCGTGGATGTGACGGTGAAGACGGTGGATCGCGGGGAGGCCGCCCGGGTACGGGCGCTGCATGAGCTTCGAATACTGGACACCCCCCAGGAGGAACGCTTCGACCGGGTGGTCCGTATGGCCCGGGACATCTTCGGGGTCAAGGCTGCCGCGGTCAACCTCGTCGACGCCGACCGGCAATTCACCAAGGCCGGGGTCGGCCTCGGGGGTGCGGTCGAGACGGCGTGCGAGGACGCCATGTGCGTCTTCACCGTCCAGGCCGATGACGAGCTGATCGTCGAGGACGCCACCCGGGACGGCCGCTACCGGGACCACTCCTTCGCCACGGGGGAGGAGGGCTGGCGGTTCTACGCCGGGCACCCGTTGCACGCCCCCGGGGGCGAACCCGTCGGGGCCCTCTGCCTGGTCGACGACAGGCCGCGTGAGATGACGGACCGTGACCGCCAGCTGCTGGCCGAGATGGCCGGCTGGGTGGAGAGCGAACTGGCCCGGCAGGTCGAACTGGACGAGGCGGCCGAGGTGCAGCAGATCCTCATGCCGCACACCCGCCCGGACCTGCCCGGCTGGGAGGTGGCGGGCCGGTGCGTGCCGACGCGGGACATCGGCGGGGACTTCTTCACCTGGCAGGAGCTGGACGACGGCCGCCTCCAGGTCCACCTGGCGGACGTGATGGGCAAGGGCATCGCCGCCGCGTTGCTGGCCGCCTCGGTGCGGGCCATGCTGATGGGTGCCGCCCAGTTCAACGACCAGGACGGCACCGTTCACCGGGCGTCGCTGGCGGCCGAACAGATGCTGGAGGACGCTCGGGCGTTCGTCACTGTCTTCTCGGCCCGGCTCGATCCGGCCACCGGGGTCCTCGAATTCGTGGACGCCGGCCACGGGCTGGCCTTCATCCTGGGCCAGGGCGGGTATCGCCGGCTGGCGCTGTCCGGTCCGCCCATGGGAGCCCTGCCGGGAACCCGGTGGACGGTGCAGACCACCACGCTGGAGCCCGGGGAGACCCTGGTGGTGATCTCGGACGGCTATCTCGACTTCTTCCCGACCCTCGAGGAATCGGTGGACTTCGCCTACCGCTCGGGACTCCATCGCCTCGGGGCCGCCGAGTTGGTGGAACGCATGACGGCCTACGCCCGGGGCCGGGGCCATGATGACGACCTGACCATCCTGGCCGTCAGCCGTGACGAGCACGGCTGAGCACCCGGGATGAACGAGGAGGGGGACACTCGATGACATTCCGGCACTTCACGGTCCGGCTGCTGGTGATACTCACGCTGATCCTGGGTGTCAACTACGTGGCGTGGCGGTGGCTGGAGTCCCTGAACTGGTCGGCCTGGTGGATCGCCGTGCCGCTGGTCCTGGCCGAGACCTACAGCCTGATCGACGTCACGCTCTTCGGCCTGACGGTGTGGCGCGTCCGGAACCGCATTCCCCCGGACCCCGCGCCGGGCCTGACGGTGGATGTCTTCATCACCACCTACAACGAGCCGGTCGAGATGGTGGTGGAGACGGCCCGGGCGGCGCGCGAGATCCGGTATCCCCACCAGACCTGGATCCTCGACGACGGCGCCCGTCCCGACATGCGGACGGCCGCCGAACGGGAGGGCATCGGTTACCTGACGCGCAGTATCGACTGGCAGGACCGGCCCCGCCACGCCAAGGCGGGCAACCTCAACAACGCCCTGATGGCCACGGAGGGCGAGTTCCTGCTCATCCTCGACGCCGACCAGGTCCCCGCGCCCGAGATCCTGGACCGGACGCTGGGCTACTTCAACGACCGCCGGGTCGCCCTGGTGCAGACCCCGCAGTACTTCGTCAACGTTCCCGCCGACGACCCCCTGGGCAGCCAGGCACCCCTGTTCTACGGCCCCATCATGAGCGGCAAGGACGGCTGGAACGCGGCCTTCTTCTGCGGCTCCAACGCCGTGTTGCGCCGCGAGGCACTGATGCAGCTCGGCCTGGTCCGGTATGTCCAGGAGGTCCAGCGCGTCGTCCGCCGGGCGCTGGACTCGGTGCGGTCGGCCATGCGCAGGGCCCGCCGCTCGCCCGAGGCGGCCGACCCCGTGGTGGCGGGGGTCCTCGATGAGGTGCTGGCGGCCACGACCCGGGCCCGGGCCGAGCAGAAGGCCGGTGTCCCCCTCGGCGAGGTGACTTACCGGCTGCAACGGGAGGTCCAGTCGGCGACCCGCTCGCTGGTGGATCGGGACGTCCGGGCGATCCGGGCCGACCTCGAGGAGATCTCCGCGATGGGCCTGCGCGGCGATGGCGGGCCGGAGCACCATGAGAAGCTCGAGTCCGCCCTGGACCAGCTTGCCGGTCGTGAGTGGTCACCCTTGGGCGCCCTGGAGTCCGTGGACGAGGTACTCGGCGCCGTGGCCGTGGACCGGCCCGACGAGGCGCAGCCGATCATGCCGCTGGCCACGATCTCCGTGACCGAGGACATGGCCACCGCCATGCGGCTGCACGGGCTGGGCTGGCGGAGCGTCTACCACCACGAGATCCTCGCCCACGGGCTGGCGCCCGAGGACCTGAAGACCATGCTGACCCAGCGCCTGCGCTGGGCGCAGGGAACCATCCAGGTCATGCTCCGCGAGAATCCCCTGGTGCAGCGCAATCTCTCCTGGGGGCAGCGCCTGATGTACCTCGGGACGATGTGGACCTACCTCTCCGGCTTCGCCACGGTCGTCTACCTCGCCGCGCCGATCATCTTCCTGGTACTCGGGGTCCTTCCGGTCACCGCCTTCAGCGCGGACTTCTTCCTGCGCTTCATCCCGTTCATCGTGGTCAACCAGTTGCTGTTCCTCGTGGTGGCCCGGGGCGTGCCAACGTGGCGGGGGCAGCAGTACAGCCTGGCGCTGTTCCCCACCTGGATCAAGGCGTGCACGACCGCCGCCCGCAACGTGTGGTTCGGCCGTCCACTGGGGTTCGCCGTGACACCCAAGGTGCGTCAGGACGGCGGGCCCGCCTGGCACCTGATCCGTCCCCAGCTGGTCGCCATGGCGCTGCTGGCCATCGCGCTCGTGGTCGGGGCGGTCCGTCTGGCGACAGGACTCAACGAACCCGTGGGCACACTGGTCAACGTGGTGTGGGTAGTGTTCGACCTGGTCGTGATGAGCGTGCTCGTCAGGGCCGCGCGATATCGCGGGCACGAGGCGAACGAAGGGACAATCGATGCAGTACACCGCTGAACAGGGCCCCACCCACACGGTGATCAGCCCGACCGGCCGGCTCAACATGGTCGCCGCCCCCAGGCTGCGCCAGGTGGTGGCCGACCACGTCGCCCAGGGGCACCACCGCGTGGTGGTCGACCTGGGTGGTGTCGACTTCATCGACTCATCCGGTCTCGGTGCCCTCGTGGCCTCCCTGAAGACCGCCCGGAGCGCCGGTGGCGACCTGCGGATCGCCGCGCTCGGTGCCCAGGTGCGGATGGTCCTGGAGCTGACCGGCCTGGACACGGTGCTCACGCCCTATGCCGACGCCGCGTCCGCCTTCCGGGATGACTGACCCCGTCGTCACGCGCTCCCGGCGGGGCCCGGCCACGAGCCAGACCGTGGAGGCCCTCCAGGATGACCTGGAGGCACTGTGGGACGACGCCTGCCACGTGGCCGAGCGGGAGCGCATGGCGTTCACCCTGGCCGTGGTGGAGGCCGCCAGCAACGTGGTGGACCACGCGGTGCCCAGCAGTCCGGCGGGTGTGCACCTGTCCGTGGAGCTCACGATCAGTCCGGACCGGTTGACGGCGGAGATCTACGAGATCAACGCCGAGCCGGCCCGCATCGACCTGGAGGAGAGCCGGCGCATGGACACCCTGGCCGATTCCGGCCGGGGGCTGGCACTGATGCGCACCCTGCTCGACACCGTGGTCTACGAACGCCGCGACGGCACCAACGTGTGGGTGCTCTCCAGGACCCGCGCCCCGCATCGTTGACCCCGGCCGCCGCGGTCACGGACACCGGGGCAGCCGGATGCCTGGTCCGACGGCGACGGGGGCTGCGTCACCCCTTCACAGTCTGGGCACAGGTAGGACAGAATCCCCTGACAGGATAGGGGTTTGGACTAGGACGTGGGCACCCCCGTCCTTCCACCCGTCCGCCTCTAGGAGCGCACCATGAACTCGTCACTTCCTGGCCTGTCCTCCGGCTCCCCGGCCTCAGGCCCGTCAGCCGCCACCGGTTCGCCGACCTCCCTCGCGGCCCTGCACGAGATCCTGCCGAAGCTCTCCCATCCGGACGGCAGCGCCCTGCGGGCCCTCGTCGTGGACGACGAGCCGATGCTGGCGGACCTGGTGTCCATGGGCCTGACCCTGTGTGGCTGGGAGGTGCACGTCGCGCATGCCGGACACGCCGCCGTCGAGACCGCCCGCAACGCCCAGCCGGACGTGCTGGTCCTGGACTGGATGCTGCCCGAGCTGGACGGTCTGCAGGTGCTGGACCGGATCCGCTCCTTCCGTCCCGACGTGCCGGCGCTGTTCCTCACCGCCCGGGACTCGGTGGACGACCGCATCCGCGGCCTGGCCGCCGGTGGGGACGACTACGTCACCAAGCCGTTCTCGCTGGAGGAGGTGTTGATCCGCCTCCACCGGCTGGTCCAGCGCTCCGGGGTGGCCGCCCAGGACTCGGACGAGCTGGTGGTGGGGGACCTGGTGCTCAACGTCCGCACCCATGAGGTCACGCGCGGCGGGGATCCGGTGGACCTGACCGCCACCCAGTTCAACCTGCTGCGGTACCTCATGGAGAATCCCCGGGCCGTGCTGTCCAAGGCGCAGATCCTGGACCGGGTCTGGCAGTACGACTTCGGCGGGCAGGCCAACATCGTCGAGCTCTACATCTCGTACCTGCGCAAGAAGATCGACGCCGGCCGCGAACCGATGATCCACACCGTCCGGGGCGCCGGGTATGTCATTCGCCCGGCCGTCTGAGGCCGCCGCGGTGACCTCGTCGTCCGGCGGGCCTCCCGGCCCGTCCCCCGATCCGGAGCCGGCGGCGCCGCCGGCGTCCCCGGCTCCGGGCGCCTCACCCCCCTCGGCCGGCGATCGCGTCCGGAACCGTGCGGGTGCCCGGCCCCCGCGGCGGACGAGCCTGGCCGTCAGGACCGCGGCCGGCGTGGTGGCCCTGCTGGCCGTGGTCCTCAGCGCCTTCACCGTGGCCTCCCTGGCGCTGACGGGCAAGGCCGTGGACAACCAGCTGGAACAGAACCTGGCGCAGATCTGGTACCGCTCCTACACCTACATCACGCGCGGATCGAGCGACGAGACCCCGGACTTCCGCCGCGACCCGCTGGATGCCTCGGGCACGGCGGCGGGGATGGTCGCAGTGGTCACCGTCCACGGCAGGGTGGTCCAGGCCTCGGCAGAGAACGACAACTGGGACGAGGTGGAACTCTCCGCGGGTGACGTGGAGGCCCTGGCCGCACTGACCGAGGAGGCCAGGGTGGAGCAGGAGAGGCACGAGGCCAGACTGGGCGGCCAGACCGACGGGGTGCCGGACCCCCGCGTGAACCGCATCCTGGACCTGGACCGCGGCCGGTTCCTGCTGCACGCGGAGAGTGTCGGGGACGACGGTTTCGCGGTCCTCGGAGTGCCCACGGCGGCGATCGACAAGACGAAGGCGAACCTGGCGCGGGTGCAGGTGCTCGGGTCCCTGGCCGCCCTGCTGCTGGCCGGGCTGCTGTGCTGGTGGTGGATCCGCCGATCGCTGCGCCCGCTCGGCGAGGTGTCCCAGGCCGCGGCGGAGGTGGCCCACGTGCCGATGGGGTCCGGGGAGGTCTCGCTGGCGCCCTACCGCGTGCGCCGGGAGCTGGCCGAACCCGGGAACGAGGTGGGGGACGTGGGGTTCGCCCTGAACCAGTTGATCGGCTCCGTGGACGTGGCCATCGAGCAGCGCAACCGCTCCGAGCAGCGTCTGCGCACCTTCGTGGCCGACGCCTCGCACGAGCTGCGCACACCGCTGGCCGCCGTGCGCGGATACGCCGAGATGATCCGGCTGACCGAGCCCCTGACCGAGCGCGGCCAGGACGCGCTGGGACGGGTGCTGCAGCAGTCGGACCGGATGGGGTCCCTCGTCGAGGACCTGCTGCTGCTGGCCCGGCTCGACGCCGGGCGCGAGGTCCGGCGCGGCGAGGTCGACCTGGGCGAACTGGTGATGGACGCCGTCATGGACGCCTCGGCCGCCGGCCGGGACCACCACTGGACCGTGGACGTCCCCGAGGACCCCGTGACGGTGCTGGGCGACCGGCAGCAGCTCGCCCAGCTGGTGGCCAACCTGCTGGGCAACGCCCGGAAGCACACGCCGGAGGGGACCACCGTGCTGGTGCGTCTCCAGCAGGAGGCCGCGGACGGCGTCGGGACCGTGCGCCTGACCGTGCAGGACGACGGGCCCGGGATCGATCCGCACCTGATGCCCGGGCTGTTCGACCGCTTCGTGCGGGGGGATACCGCCCGCGCCGCGCGGGAGGGTTCCACGGGCCTGGGACTGTCGATCGTGCGCTCGGTGGCCCACGCGCACGGCGGGGAGGCCACCGTGGACTCCGCGCCCGGCCGGACCGTGTTCACCGTGGCGCTGCCCGCCTCGGGGTCGCCGGAGGGCCCGGAGGCCGCCTGACCTCGCCGTTTTCGGAAATCAGGGTGGTGCCCTGCCGGGGTCGCGGCATAGTCTGGGCGTGACGCAGGGATGGCGTCCACGGCACTCCCCCTGTGAGGACCGATGGTCCGCGCTCACGGGGCGCGGAGATCCGGAAACGGGGCCCCCGGACGCCGGCTCCGCAGACACAGGTTCGGCACAGGACCGGCATAGGGCGCACCGAGGGTGGGGTGGTGTCCTGTTCACAGGACCTCAGGTGACCGATCAGGAGAGAGGGAGACCCGATGACGAATCCAGGCTCCGACCACGCGCATCAGCTTCCCGGGCGGGCTCTCCCCGCCCCGTCTACCGCCCCGCGGTTCGGGGCCGGCGCGGACCGGTTGTGCGCGGGTGAGACGAGACGACCGGGCGCGGAGATGGAACGGGGCATGGAGATGGAGCGGGGTACGGACATGAGACAGGGCACGGAGATGGACACGATTCTCGAACTCACCGAGACGGTGACCCGCCACGACTGGGAGGAGGTGGATGACAGCCCGGACGGTTTCGGGACCCGGTTGTCCCTCAGCGCCAGTCTCGGCAGCAGGCTCGGCAGCACGGTCCGCGGCACGGTGTACCGGCCCACGGTGTTCCATCACCGGCTGCTCATTCGGGACTGGGAGCTGACCGGTCCACCGGAGCTTCCCGAGGCCTGGACCGATCGGGTACGGTTCGCCCTGGCCCAGTTGCGGCTGCGCGCGGCCGGTGAGCCCCACACCATCCCGGATCCCGGCGGACGCTGGGACGTCACGGTCCGGCAGCGCTGGAGCAGCGGCGGTGCCGGGGCGGTGCAGTCCGGGCTGACCCCGCAGTTGAGGTTCACCCCGACCCAGGTGTTCGTGGACGCGTCGACGGGCGGCGCCGGGCTGGTCTGCCTGTTCGGCGACGGGCCGGTGGAGACCCACTCGGCCCGGTTCGGATTCGTCGTGGGCGTCGGCGGCACCGTGGCGTTCGACCGTCTGGACCCGGCGACCCAGGTCCCGCAGTGGGCCCAGGATCCGGCGCGGGAGGCGGCCCGACTGGCCTTCGAACTGCTCCAGTCGGCCGACCGCCGGTTGAGCAACGGGATCACCACCGGTCCGGCCTGATCCCGGTCCGCGGCGGGCCGAGGGCTTGTTAGCCTGAGGGCGTGCGCGGGATGCGTACACCCCACCGTGGAAGGCAGGCCAGCATGGCAGACCTCAGCTCCGAAGACGCCCGGCACGACCGCGACGAGGCCGCCAAGGCCACGCGGGAGAGCACGGGGCACAGCATCGAGGGGGACACCCCGCCGGCCGAGGGCACCGGGGTGGGCCCCACGAACCCGGACATGGACGTCGAGAAGCCGGGCGAGGGTGCCAAGGGCAAGGCCTGGCTCGTCCTGGTCCTCGTCCTGGTGGCGGTCTTCGTGATCCTGGCGATCGTCGGACGCTTCGCCGGGTTCTTCTGATCCGCAGGTGCGCGCTGGCGCCGCGGCCGTGGGTTCCCGGCCACACCCGGACCGAGTGATTCAAAACTGAAGGAATGATCCGGTCGCCGCGCACGTTGTGCCTGACGTGACCGAGAATCCCCACCCTGAGACCGAGCCGAACCACCCCGCCCAGGCGCGCGCCGCCCGGCCCGACGACGGCCCCGCACCCGCCGCGGGTCCCATCGCCCACGCGGCCCCGCACCCGAACCCGGGCACCGAACGGGCCGGGTCCCTGCCGGAGGGCACGCTGGAGTTCGGCCTGCACACCTTCGGGGACGTGACACACTCCCTGGACGGCCGGCCGCTGGACCACCCCGAGGTGTTGCGCAACCTCGTGGCCGAGGGCGTCCTGGCGGACCAGTCCGGCGTGGACGTGCTGGGCATCGGCGAGCACCATCGTCCGGACTACTCCGTCTCCTCGCCCGAGACGGTGCTGTCCGCGATCGCGTCGAAGACCGGGCACCTCAAGCTGATCTCCGCCGTGACCGTGCTCTCCTCGGACGACCCGGTGCGCGTCTACCAGCGCTTCGCCACCCTCGACGCCGTCTCGGACGGTCGCGCCGAGGTCTCGCTGGGCCGGGGCTCCTTCATCGAGTCCTTCCCGCTGTTCGGCTACGACCTGCAGGACTACGAGCGGCTCTTCGAGGAGAAGCTGGACCTGTTCGCGCAGTTGCGCACGGAGGGTCCGGTCACGTGGCAGGGCACCACCCGGGCCGCGCTGCAGCGCCAGTCCGTGTTCCCGACGACGGCGCACGAGCACGGGCTGCCGACCTGGGTGGCGGTGGGCGGCACCCCGGCCTCGGTGGTGCGCGCGGCGAAGCACGGGATGGGCCTGGAACTGGCGATCATCGGCGGTGCACCCGAGCGCTTCGCCCCGTTCGCCCAGCTCTACCGCCGCTCGATCGACGAGTTCGGCCACGAGGCCCGCCGCGTGGCCGTCCACTCCCACGGTTTCGTGGCCGAGACGGACGAACGGGCCGCCGAGATGTACTACCCCCACTGGGAGGCCGCCATCCGCAAGCTCGGCGCCGAACGGGGCTGGCCGGCCCCCAGCCCCATCCAGTTCCGCCAGGAGATCGAGCACGGGGCCCTGCACCTGGGCTCCCCGGAGACCGTGGCGCGGAAGATCGCGCGCAGCGTGACGGCGCTCGGAGCGAGCCGCTTCGGCATGAAGTACGGCAACGGTTCGCTGCCGCACGAGTACATGATGGGCTCGATCGAGCTCTACGGCTCGAGGGTCAAGCCCCTCGTGCTGGACATGCTCGCCGGCTCCTGACCGCTCTCTCCGGCCTGCCTGCCCTTTCTGGTCACCGGAGGCGGCGCTCGAGGACCTCGCGGATCGTCCGGGCGACGGAGAGCGCGGTCAGACCGGAGGTCTTCGGGTTCTCCGGACTGGGTGCGGACTCGAAGGAGAGCTCGAAGCGGCCGGCCGGTCCCTCGGCCAGGATCTCGTGCCGGCTGCGCTCGACGGCGGGATCGGCGACCAGCTCCACCCGCACCCGGTCCAGGGAGCGCCGCAGCAACGCCGCGTCCTCCGCGCCCCGCACCGTCCCACCTGTCACGCTCCCACCCGTCTCGGCCCCACCCGTCTCGGTCCCGCCCGTCTCGGTCCCGCCGGCGGCCGGCCGGCCCCGCGTGGCCCAGGCCAGGCCGACCGCGACGTTGACGTTGGCCGGGAACCGATCGATGGCCTGCGCCGGGCCGCCGGAGAACACGGTCACCGGTTCGTCACCGGGGCGCAGGGCGGACAACGCGTCCCGGGCGGCCGGGGACATCCAGGGGCGCAGCAGGGAGGTGGGGAGCTTGGTGGTGCGGATGCGCACCCTGTCGAGCCCGCCGGCGTCCGCGGCGGCCCCCAGGACGTCGAAACCACCGATCGCCCCGGACGTCACCCAGAGCCGGCCGGGGCCGGCCAGCAACCGCCGCGCGATGTCCGAATCGGCGAGGGCGCCCACGCTGGTCAGGACCAGGTCGGTCCCCGCGGCGATGACGTCCGGCCCGTACTCACCGGCCGGTGCGACCCCGGCGCACTCCACCACCAGGTCCGCCCGGGTGAGGACGTCGGACCAGTTCAGGCAGTCCAGGTCCGCTCCGGTGGTGACGAGCTCGACCCCGGGCAGGGCGCGGTGCCGGCTGGCGGCCACGTCCCGCTCGGCTGCCCACATCCGGACGGTGCCGGCCTCACGTTCCGGGGCCAGCTGCAGGGCCACCTGCCGGCCGATGGCGCCGAAGCCCAGCAGGAGCACGTGGGCGGGGGCGGGGCGGGCTGTCGAGGTCATGCGGGTCCTTCGGGTGGGGCGGTCGCCGGGACCACCAGTCCACACCACCGGCCGCGGGAATCAGGTCATGTTGCGCGCGGCCAGCTGGACGGCGGCCGTGAGCCGGTCCAGCGCCGGGGTCCCGGCGGACCATCGCTGCCAGTGCAACGGCACCCGGGCCTGTTCGAGCTCGGGGATCACCACCAGGTCCGGGTGGCTGCCCTCCAGCACGCCCTCGGGCAACTGGCCGGCCGGGATCATGCCCCAGCCCAGGCCGGCCGCCACCGCCGCGTTGAACCCGTGGACCGTGGGGACCTGGTGCCGGGGCGGCAGGGCGCCGGTCCCGGGGCGGTCCTCGCGCCAGGCCGCCAGCCGGGATCGCTGCAGGTTGTCCCGGCTGCCGAAATCCTGCACCGGTACGGCCGTGAAGTCCACCGAGCCGTCCGGGCGGCGGTACCGGTCCAGCAGGGACGACGCCGCCACCGGGTGGTAGACCATCGTGCCCAGTTCCATGGTCACGCACCCGGAGACCGGCGCCGGGCTCTCGGTGACCGCGGCGATCACGGTGCCCTGGCGCAGCAGTTCGTGCGTGTGCTCCTGGTCCTCCAGGTGCAGCTGCAGCACGGCGTCGTCCCAGGTCGCCGCCTGCTGCAGCACCTCCACGAACCACGTGGCCAGTGAATCCGCGTTGACCGCCACGGACAGCACGGCCCGGCCTCCGGTGCCCTGCCCGAGCGAGCGCCGGGCCTCCTCCTCCAGGACCGCGACCTGGCGGGCCAGGCGCAGCATCCGGTCACCGGCCGCCGTCGTGCCGACCGGGACGGTGCGCGTCAGCAGCACCTGTCCGACGTCCTTCTCCAGGGAGCGGATCCGCTGGGAGAAGGCCGAGCCGGAGATCCGCAGGGACGCCGCGGCCGCGTCGAAGGTACCCTCGTCCACGGCGGCGGCCAGGGCCCGCAGGTGCTCGGTGTTCATGAAAGAAAGCTTAATACCCTGAAGGATATGCATGTGGAACGGAAGATGCCGGCCACCCTAGCGTGGCCGGGTGACGATCTTCCTGACCGGTCTGCTGACCTGCCTCGCCCTCATCGTGGCCATCGGTGCCCAGAGCCTGTTCATCATGCGCCAGGCGATCCGCCGCGACCGGCTGATGCTCACCCTGGCCGTCTGCCTGGCCGGGGACCTGGTGCTGATCTTCGCCGGCACCGCCGGGGTCGGCGTGGTCGCCGAGCGCGCCCCCTGGGTGCTGCAGGTGCTGACCTGGTCCGGGGTGGCGTACCTGCTCTGGTTCGCCTTCGGCTCGTTCCGCTCGGCGTTCGCCTCCCGCCGGACGGAACCGCCCCTGCCCGGCGCCGGCCCGGCAGGGGTCGACGAGGAACCGGAGGGCGAGGGGGCAACAGCGGTCCGGCCCCGGGACGAGGGCGGCGCGGGCGGCGTCGCGGTGGCCACGAGGCCCGCGCTCGCGGTCCGGCTCCGTGCTCGGGCGCGGGCCTCGACCCCCGTGCACGTCGTGGTCCTCACGGCACTGTCCGTCTCGATGCTCAACCCGCACGCCATCCTGGACACGGTGGTCATGCTGGGCACGCTGGCCAACTCCTACGGGGCGGACAAGTGGGTCTTCGCCGCCGGCGCCGTGACCGGTTCCGCCCTCTGGTTCCTCACCCTGGGACTGGGCGTGCGGGCCCTGGCCCCCGTGCTGGACACCCCCCGCACCTGGCGGATCGTGGACCTCGTGGTCGGCGTGGTGATGGTGGCCATCGCCGCGAAGCTGGCCCTGGGCTGAGGGAGGGGACGCTCAGCGTTTCTGGGACGGGCGCTGGCCCCGGGCGTCGAAGTCGAGGGCGCCCGGCCCGGAGAACCGCTCGAGCGGCACCGCTCGTCCGGCCATGGCCATGATCAGGTCCCTGGCGGTGCCCTGGACCTCGGGGCCGGACCCGACCCAGCGTCCCAGGTCCGTGGCGACCAGGGTCAATCCCCGGGCGCGCGCCTTGGAGGGCACCGTGAAGTTCGAGGACTCGAAGAACTCGAGCAGCACCACGAGCACCTCCCGCGGATAGGCCCGCTGCAGGCCCAGCGGCTCCCGGATGTCCTCGCCGTGGACGACCACCTCTCCCAGCCAGGCGGCCAGGTTGTTCGTCGGGACCGTGGTGGAACCGATGACCTGGCGGAAGTTCTCCAGCGTCCCGGCCGGGGTGGCGCCCAGATGCTCGGCCAGGCTGCGGTTGTTGTGCACCGCAGGGTTCAGGCCGGCCCCGATGATGCTCTTCAGCCACGCCCACCGGCCGGTGGTGGCCGCGGCGGACAGGTGCGCGACGACCTCCTCCACCGTCCACTCCGTGGCCAGCGTGGTCCGCTTCCACTGCTCGTCGGTCAGGGTGGCGAGGTCATCGGCCAGGGCTGCGCGCTCGGCGTGGATCAGGGGCCAGATGTCGGTCACGGTCCCCACCCTAGGACCGGCCCGCGCCCGGCCGCCATGCCCGGACGCGTGGTCCGCAGCGGCCCGGACCGCCAACACGCCAGGGTCCGTCATCTGCGCCGTTTCCCCCGCGAACGGGAGAAGATGGTCCCGTGAGCAATCCCCTGGGCGGTGTCGAGGCCGAGAACCGGATCCTGGTGTCCGCCGTGGTCCTGTACCGGCCGGACGGGCAGGTCCTGACCGTCCGCAAGACCGGCACCACGATGTTCATGTTCCCCGGCGGGAAGCACCGCGACGAGGAGTCCCCGCTCCAGACCGCCGTCCGGGAACTCGCCGAGGAGACCGGCCTGACCGTGCCGGCCGAGGACCTCGAGTACCTCGGCGGGTTCGACACCCCCGCGGCCAACGAGAACGGGCGCCTCCTGCACTCCGAGGTCTTCGCGCTGCTGCGGCCGCTGGCCCGCAACGAGGTGCCCGAGCCCAACGCGGAGATCGAGCAACTGGCCTGGATGGACCCGAAGGCACCCGCCGCCCCCGACGGCTGCGGGGTGGCGCCCCTGTTGTCCGCCGTGTTCCCCGAGATCCTGCGCCGCCGGCCGTTCTGAGCCGTGGCGGACGACGCCACCGTCCAGGCCGGTTGAGGCCCTACCGGCGGGCCTGGTCCTCCTCGGTCATCTGGGCGATCTGGAAGGTCGCCCCGGCGGGGTCGGCCACCGTGGCGAGACGGCCGAACGGGGTGTCCATGGGACCGTCGAGGACCGAGCCGCCGAGGCTGGTGATCGTCCGGGCGGCCTCGTCCGCGTTCTCCACGATGAAGTACGCCCGCCAGTAGGACGGCGTCCCCTCGGGGAACCAGGACGGATCGGCCTCGCACAACCCGGCCGTGGCCGCCTCCCCGGGACGGTTGTTCGCGTAGCGGGTGCGCTGGGCCCCGGACTCCGCCCCGTCCATGGCCAGCAGCGTCGGCTCCCAGCCCCAGACGGAGCGGTAGTACTCGGCGTCCGCGTCGAAGTCGAGGCTCATCACCTCGAACCACACGGGCGAGCCCACGGTCCGGGTCATCGTGAAGCCCCCGAACGTCCCGTTCTGCCAGATGCCCAGGACCTCGCCCCCAGGCGTGGTGACCACGCCCATCTGGCCGAGGTCACCCACCGGCATGGCCGGCACCAGCACGTTCCCGCCGGCCGCCGCGGTGTCTGCCAGGGACCGGGTGATGTCGTCGCTCTTGAGGTAGACGGACCAGGCGGCCGGCTGCCCCGAGCCGTCCCCGGACTGGGACATCGCCCCGCCCACGTGGGCGCCACCGTTGGTGATCATGTGATAGTGGCCGAACTCCTCACCGTAGTCATCGAAGCGCCACCCGAAGATGATCTCGTAGAAGGGCTTGACCTCGGCGAGGTCGGGGACGGTGAGGTCCACCCAGACGGGTGAACCGTGGCTGATGCCGATCGAGTCGGTGTTGGCGGTGGGCACGTGGTCGGTCATGACGTCCTCCTGAGGAAGTGGTGGTGCGCGGGCACGAGCGCCGGCAGGGCGGAGAGCACGGGGAACTGCCACGGGGCGGCGGGGGCCAGGGTGATCTGGACGGTGGCGGTGCGGCCGAGCGGGCGGGGATGGATCCCCACGGCGGGACGAGGGCTGGCCAGGTGGTCCCGGGGCTCCGCAGTGGCCGGCACGGCCGTGGCCAGCAGCCAGGGAGCCGAGGCCAGCAGGGGCAGCCGGAACGAGCCCTCGCCGAGGCGCAGGACGCCGGTCACGGGCAGTCCGGTGGGCGAGGGCGCGGGATAGAAGCCGATCCAGACCAGGGCGGCCAGTCCGGGGCCGCCGCGCAGCCCGGCCGGGAGGTGGACGGTGCCGTCCACCGTGCCGAGCAGGCCGGTGGCCGGGTCCGGCAGGCCCCCGGCGAGGTCCGCCTCGGTGACGCCGTCCGGGTAGAGGGTGAACGGGGCCGGTGTCGAGACGGACAGGTCCTCGGCCAGCTGGCGCAGGGCGGACGGTGCCACGCCCACCTCCTCGCGGAACCGGCGGGTGAACGTGCCGGGGGAGGAGAAGCCGACCTCGTGGCAGATGTCGATGACCGGGTCGTCCCCGGCCAGCAGCAGCTGCTTGGCGCGGTGGAACCGGACCCCGGCCAGGAACCGGTTCGGGGTGACGCGGACGCGGTCCGCGAACAGGCGGGTGAAGTGGAACGGGCTGTAACCGGCGGCGTCGGCCATGTCCGCCACCGTGATCGGCTCCGCGGCCCGTGCCGTGATGAAGCTGATGGCACGCCGGGCGGCGGCATCGTGCTCGAGGCGTTGGTCCCTCACCGCTCCAGTGTGGGCCGCGCCGTATCTCCTGTCACCCCGCGGCGGGCCCGGCCGCCCAGCCCGGAGGACATCGCGTCGGCCTGCGGGTCCGGTGCTCATGGAGCCGACCCTAGGACCGCGCGGGTCCCAGGGCCGACTCCGATCGTGCGCAGTGGCCGGGATCAGGCCGTGGCCAGCCCCTGCACCGGGGAGAGCCGGGTGGCCCGCCGCGAGGGTGCCACGGAGGCCAGCAGCCCGGCGGCCACCGAGACCAGCACGATCAGTCCGAGCTCGGGCCACGGCACGGCCGGCCAGACGACCGACTGGCCGATGCCGGCGGCCATCTCCCCGAACACCGTGTGGGCGCCGAAGCCGCCGTAGACGGTGCCCAGTGCGCTGCCGATGAGGGCCGCGACCCCGGAGATCAGCACCGCCTCCAGGGCGAGCATGCCGCGCAACCCGCCGCGGGTCAGGCCGAGGGCCCGCATCAGGGAGTTCTCCCGGGTGCGCTCGATGGCGGACAGGGACAGCGTGTTCGCCACGCCGATCAGGGCGATGAGCACCGAGACGGCCAGCAGGGCCGTGACGACCATGAGCATGCCGTCGATGATCACGGTGAACAGCAGCCGCATGGCCAGTTCGCCGCTGACCTGTTCCTGGGATACCCCGGCGGCCTGGGCCACCGCCGTGTTCAGCTCCTGCAACCCGTCGAGGGCGATGCCCTCCCCGGCCTGGAGCCACAGCTGCGGGGCGGTCTCCGCCTCCCCGGAGCCCGTGGCGGTCGTCCCCGCACCGGCCCCCGCACCGGCCCCCGCACCGGCCCCCGGGTCCAGGCCCAGGGCCCGGGCGTCCTCGAGGGAGATCACCGGCACCAGGGCGGAGGAGGCGCTCAGGACGGTGTCGAACTGCCGGGAGCCCTCCGGCCCGGTGACCGTCAGGGTCTCGGACTCCACGGTGTTCGGCACCAGGACGGTGCCGGGCTCGCCCAGGCGCTCGGCCTCGCCGACCGGCAGCCCGGCCACGACCTCGCGCAGCTGCGCGGAGTCGGCGGCGTACACGGCAGTGGAGCCGCCCTCGACCTCTGCGGTGCCGGTCGGCACGAGCAGCGCCGCGGCGTCCACGCCGTCCAGGGCGGCGACCCGATCGCGTTCGGCGGCACCGCCGTCGGCGGCCAGCCCGACCTGCATGTCGACCGGGAACTCGGCCCGGAAGATGGTGTCCATCTGCACCTGCGCGGTACGGCCGCCGGTCAGCATCATCGCGACCAGGGTGGTGCCGATCAGCAGCGCGGAGGCGGTGGCCGCGGTCCGCCCGGGATTGCGCACCGCGTTGAGCCGGGCCATCCGTCCGGGCACCCCGGCCGGGCGGGCCGCCCGGCCCATCACGGACACGACGGCGGGGACGAACAGCACCGCCAGCATCAGCACGCCCACGAAGGACACGGCCCCACCGGCGACGGCGACCCCCAGGTTGACGTTCGCGGCACCCCAGACCAGCCCCGCGGCGCCGGCCACGAGCAGCAGGGCACCGGCCACCAGGCGCACGACGCCGGCCCGGTTGCCCAGGGCGGCGTCCTCCCTCGGGCGCATCGCCTCGAGCGGGGAGACCCGGGTGGCGGCGACGGCGGCGGAGGAGGAGGCGATCACGGTCAGCAGCACGCCCACGGCGATCGAGACGATGAGGTCCCGGGAGGTGGCCTCGAAGGTCAGGAAGCCGAAGCCCTCGTTGGTGGCACCCCAGGCGACGAGCACGGCGACCAGGCCGCAGGCCACGGCGACGCCGAGCACGCCCCCGGCCAGGCCCACGATCCCGGCCTCGGCCAGCACGGAGCCGCGGACCTGGCGCCGGGAGGCGCCGAGGGCGCGTTGCAGGGCCAGGTCCCGGGACCGCTGGGCCACGAGCACCGAGAAGGTGTTGGCGATGACCAGCGCGGTGACCAGCAGGGCGATGGCGGCGAATGCCCCCAGTACCCAGACGAAGACGTCGGAGCCCGTCATCTGCGCCATCTGCCGCTGCGCCTGCACGTCCGGGGTGGCCACGGTGACGGCCAGCCCCTCGGTGTCGGCGGCGTCCTGCAGGGCGGCCGCGACCGCGTCACGGTCGGCCCCGGGCTCGAGGCGGACCAGCATGTGCTCGGCGTACCGCGCGGTCATGGCCTCGGCGATCTCCGCCTGAGCGGCCTGCTCCTCGGCGCTGAGCCCGCCGGCAGCGTCATCGGGCAGGGCTGCGGCCAGGGAGTCGGCCGTGAGCTGAACGGTCAGGGCCTCGTCGCCGCGGACCTGGATGGCACCGATGGCGTTCGGGTCCTGGGAGACCTCGGAGAGCCCGACAACGGTGACCTTGCGACCGGCGGCGTCGGCCGCCGTCCCGGACATCAGGAAGGTGCCGGAGCCCACGTCGAGCCCGAAGTCCCGGGCGGTGCGCTCGTCCAGGACGACCTCGGAGGCCGACCCGGCGGCCGGGTAGCGGCCCGCCACGAGGTCCTCGGGGATCAGGGACGGGTCCTGCGGGACGCTGGCCACCTGTGCGTAGTCCGTGGTCGGACCCCACGTGCCCGCGCCCTGCCGATCCGCCGGGCGCTTGACGCCCACGGACGTGACGACGTGCGCGTAGGCCTCCTGGACGCCCTCCACGTCCTGCAGCGGGCCCGGCTCCGCGGACGTGCCGGCCGCGCCGGCCAGCTCCTCCCGGGTCTCGAAACCGGCGTCGGGGGTGGGGGCGATGACGAGGTCGGCGCGGGAGTAGGTGGCGCCCAGGGAGTTGCGCAGGCTGGCGGTGGAGGAGGAGCCGACCAGCAGGGCCGAGGCCAGGAAGGTGACGCCGATGACGATGGCCAGCAGTACCGAGACGTACCGGCGGGGCTGGTGCCTGAGTTGCGAGAGTGCGAGGGTGAGCATGGCTCAGGCCACCCCCAGCTTCGCCAGGGCGGCCAGCACGTTCTCGGGGGTCGGATCGCTGATCTGCCCGGCCAGCCGCCCGTCCTCCAGCAGCACCACGCGGTCGGCGTAGGAGGCGGCGACCGGGTCGTGGGTGACCATGATGACGGTCTGGCCCATCTCCCGGGCCGAGCGGCGCAGCAGGGAGAGCACCTCGGCCCCGGTGGTGGAGTCCAGGTTGCCGGTGGGTTCGTCGCCGAACACCACGTCCGGGCGGGTGAGCAGGGCCCGGGCCACGGCCACGCGCTGCTGCTGGCCGCCGGAGAGCTCGTGCGGCTTGTGCCCGAGCCGGTCGCCCAGGCCCAGGATCCCCACGACCTCGGCGAGCCAGGCCCGGTCCACCGGCGTGCCGGCCAAATCCAGGGGCAGCACGATGTTCTGCTCGGCGGTCAGGGTGGGGACGAGGTTGAAGGCCTGGAAGACGAACCCGATCCGGTCCCGGCGCAACCGGGTCAGGGCGGTGTCGTTCAGTCCGGTGATCTGCTGGCCGCCCAGTTCGATCCGGCCGGCGTCGGCGGTGTCCAGTCCGGCCAGGCAGTGCATCAGGGTCGACTTGCCCGAGCCGGACGGGCCCATGATCGCGGTGAAGGCCCCGGCGGCGAAGTCGACGTCCACACCGGCCAGCGCGCGCACGGCGGCCTCGCCCCGCCCATAGGTCTTCACCAGCCCCCGGGCCGACACCGCCGGGGCGGCGGCCCCCTCCGACGGTGCAGTGGCACCGGCGGACCGGCCGGGGGCGGTGGCGGAGGAGGCGGTGGTGGGGGATCCGGAGGGGGCGGGCACGCTCGCGGTGAGGTCAGTCGTGGGGTTCATGCCATCCACTCTGGCCGCTGGACGGGGTAGGCGGATCGTTCTGGGGTGCCGTTCCGGGGTGGATCCGGGTCATCCTCCGGGATGACTCGGGGGTGTCCCGGACTCCGGGAGGACTACGGGGCACCCGGAGCCCGGGTGGACCGGTAGCATTCGCGGGGGCGGCGCTCGGCCCGCCCGCGACATGGACGGACCTGCAGGGACGGCAGGAGGGGACGGAGGCTGCGGTGGACGTGTTCATGGCCGCGCTTCCCATCGTGCTGACCCTGGCCCTGCTCGTGGTGCCGGCCCCGGCCTGGGTGGCCCCGGGGACCGGCCTGGTGACCGCCCTACTGGCCGGGTTGTTGTGGTTCCACACGGCCCCGACCGAGCTGGCCGGAGCGTTCGCCGCGGGGATGGGCACGCTGGTGGAGGTGCTGGGCATCATCGCCGGTGGCATCCTGCTCTCCCGGGTCATGGACCGCGGCGGCGCGCAGCAGCGCATCGCCGGCTGGCTCTCGGCCGGCGGCGGTCCCACGGTGGCCTCGGCCCTGCTGATGGTGTCCGGGGTGGTGCCGTTCCTGGAGTCGGTGACCGGTTTCGGGGTGTCCGTCATGATCGGCCTGCCCCTGTTGCTCTCCCTCGGCTTCACTCCCGTGCGCGCCGCGACACTGGCCCTGCTCGGACTGGCCGTGGCCCCCTGGGGCTCCATGGCGCCGGGCACCCTGCTCGGGTCGGGGATCGCCGGGGTGTCGTTGCTGGACCTCGGCCTGGCCTCCGGGGCGTTCAACGTCCTGGCCTTCGCCGGATCCGGGGCGGTGGCCGCCGTGGTGGCCGGTCGTGGTGCTGCCGAGCTGGCCCGCAGGGAGTCCGCGAGCGGGGCAGGAGAGAGCGGTCCGGCCCGGAGCGGCAGCGCCGGCCCGCCCCGCGCCGCCTATGCCGTGTGGATCGCCACCGGCCTGGTCTCCGGACTGGCCCTGGCCGGCCTCGTGCTCGGCGCGAACCTGCTGCTGGGCACCGCCGTGGCCGGTGCCGTCGGGTCCCTGCTGATGTCCGCCCTCTGGGCCCTGGTGATCAACCGGGGACGACTGGGACCCACGCCGTGGCGCGCCCTGACGCCCTACCTGGTGCTGCTGGTCGGGACCATCGCCGGCCAGATGGTGGAGCGGTTCCTCCTGCCGGGCGCCCTGGGCGCCGTCATCGGCTCACCGGCCCTGTGGTCCACGGTCGGGGCCCTCAGCGGCATCGTGGTGCTGTCCCTCGACCGCGACCACCGGGCGGGGCTTCCCCGGGAGACCTGGCGGATGTGGCGGGGCACCGCCGTGCCCACCGGGCTGTACCTGCTGCTGGGTTATGCGGTCTCCGGCGGCGGGCTGGCACAGTCCCTGGCCGGGGCGCTGACCGTCCTGGGCGCGGGCTACCTGTTCCTGGTGCCCTGGATCGGCGGGCTGGGCGGGTACATCACCGCCTCCAACACGGGCGCCAACTCGATGTTCGGCGGTACCCAGACGGCCTCCGCGCACGCGCTCGGCGTGGACCCGCTGTGGGTGATGGCCTCTCAGAACGCGGCGGCCGGACTCGGGACGCTGACGAGCCCGGCGCGCATCGAGCTGGCGTACCTGCTGGCCCTCTCGCACCAGCGCGCGGACACGCCGGGGCCGACCGTGACGCGGGGCAACATGCTGCGCGTCACCATGCCCTACGTGCTGGCGTGCATCCTGCTCTGGGCCGTCGCCACCATGCTCTGGGTGCCGGCCGCCGGCTGACCGCCGCCAGCACGGGCGGGCCGGCCGTCAGGCATCCACTCCCTGCGCGTCCTGATCCCCGAGCACCCTCGTGACGGAACGCCCCGAGGGCTCGAACAGGAGGACGGTGGCCGGCGGGACCGGGTGGACCCCGTTCGAGGGGTACGGCCCGCTGACGGCGTGCAGGGACTCGGTGGCGGAGGCGAAGCGCACGAGGCCCGGGCCCCGCGCGAGGTAGAGGGGCATGGTCCCGTCCGCGTCCCGGGTGAGCAGGACCTTCTCCCTGAACGCGTCCACGACCGCCAGGGCGAACGACCCCTCGAGCCGCGCCGCGAAGCGTTCCCCCCACCGGTGATAGGCGGCCAGGGCGACCTCGGGCCCCCCTGTGCCGCGGAAGGGGAAGTCCCCGTCCAGTTCCTCCCGCAGCGACTCGCGATTGGCGACCTCCCCGGCGAGCACGAGTCCGAGGCCGAGGCGGTCATCCGCGAGGGGCTGGGCCGCACCGTGGGGTGCGGGCGAGGCCCCGTGGCGCTGATGTCCCAGGGCGACCCACCCCCAGCTGCTCGTCCCGAATCCGTACGGGGCATGGGTCTGGGCCTCGGCCATGCTGCACACCGTGGCCAGGTCGGCCTGGTCCCCGTGGAAGGCGATCTCCCCGACAATTCCCGCCACGGTCAGGCCCCCTGCCGGCTCGGCGCCTGCGGCCCGGAGGATGGTTCCGTCGTGGACGGCGCACTGCCGGGTGCACCGTCCGCGGGGGCGCCGGCGGACGCGGCCCCGTCAGCCCCAGCGGCACCCTCGGGCGCAGCGGCACTGCCGGTCGCGGCACCGTCGGGCACGGCGGCGCTATCGGTCACCGGGGTGCGGGAGGAGTGGGGGGTCCCGTCAGCGGGTGGTTGCGGGGCAGCCCAGGGGGCAATGAAAGGGGCCATGGCGTCGTCCTCGAGGGTCGTCAAAGATCTTCACGGCCATGGCTCGACCTCGGGCCATTATAGGCATCCCCGTGGGGCGGGTCACAGTGAAGTCCCCCGTGACGTGGGACCGGACGATCCCGGTTGCGGGGGAAGAGGCCCCGGGGGAGGTCAGTCCACGAAGTGCGTGGCCGCCGCCCGGCCGTTGCCCACGGAGCGGACGAGCTCGTCCGCCAGGTCCCGCAGCTTGGTGTTCCGCCGGTTCGAGGCGTGCCGGAGCATCTCCACCGCCTCCTGCTGGGAGCAGTGGTTCCGGCCCATCAGGATCCCCACGGCCAGGTCGATCGAGGTCCGCGACGTCAGCGCCGCCCGCAGGTCGGTCTCGACGTCCCGGTGCCGGGCCATGCGGACCGCCAGGCGCATCGTGGTGGACAGGGCCACCGCCTGCCTCTGCACGATCTCCATGCTGTCCGCGTCGAAGGCGCGGGGACGGTCCGAGTAGACGTCCAGGGCGGCTACGGCCTCACCGCCCAGGTCCAGGGGAACACCCAGGGCGGACCGCACGCCGGCCTCGGCGGCCGCCGCGCGGTACCTGGGCCAGCGCGACTCCTCGAGGGTGTCCGTCAGGTACACCAGCCGGTCCTCGCGGGCGGCGGTGAGGCAGGGGCCCTCGCCGAAGTCGTACTGCACCTCGTCCAGGGCCCGGGCGCGCGGGTCGGAGGAGGCCACGGTGGCGGGCCGCTTCGGGCGGACCAGCAGGATCGCGCACCACACCTCGCCGGCCAGCCCGGTCAGGGACCGCGCGGTGGCCGCGACGAGCTCGTCCAGGAAGCCGCTGATGTCCTCCGCGCCCAGGAGCAACTCGTGCAGCCTCGTCGCCTGGTCGGTCATGGCCTGGTCTCCTCTCCTCTTCTCTTCTCTTCTCTCTTCCCCAATGATGCTGATCTGCACACCATGACAGGTCGTGGGCCCGGGGGCCGAGACCCGGCACGCCGGTCAGGGATGCGCCACGCCGGTGCGGTAGGCGGTGACCACGGCCTGCACCCGGTCCCGGGCCCCGAGCTTGGCCAGGACCCGCCCCACGTGGGTCTTCACCGTGGCCTCGGACAGGAACAGCCCGGTGGCGATCTCCTGGTTCGAGTCCCCGCGGGACATGAGCTCCAGCACCTCGCGCTCGCGCGGGGTCAGGGAGTCCACCGCGGCGGACTCCCGCTGCCGTTGCCGGTCGGCCGCGTGGTCCCGCCGCAGCGTGGGGGCCATGTGGTCGAGCAGCCGGCGGGTCGTCGAGGGGGCGATGACCGCATCCCCGCGGTGCACGGTGCGGATGGCCGCCAGCAGCTCCTCGGGCGGGGCGTCCTTGAGCAGGAACCCCGAGGCGCCGGCCTCGATCGCCTCCAGGGCGTACTCGTCCAGGTCGAAGGTCGTCAGCACCACCACGCGCGGGCCGTCCACCGCACCCACCCCGCCGGGTGCGCGGCCGCCGTCGTCCCCCTCACCGAGCAGGGCGCGGGTGGCGGCGATGCCATCCAGCTGGGGCATGCGGACGTCCATCAGGATGACGTCCGCGCCGCGGACGGAGGGCGAGGCCACGGCCTCCCGGCCCGTCGAGGCCTCGCCGACGACCTCCAGGTCCGGCTGGGAGTTGACGAGCATGCCCAGTCCGGAGCGGACCAGCTGCTGGTCGTCCACGAGGGCGACGCGGATCGGGGCGGGGTCTGGGATCACCCCTCCATCATCGGGCATCCGTCATGCCCGGGAGGACGTGTCCCCCCGGGAGCCCGCACGGACATGTCCTCCCGGCGATGACGGTCGGTCGACCGCCGTGCCTGACGGGCTCAGATCTCCTGGTACGGCACCGTGGCCTGCACGCTGAAGCCACCGCCCTGGCGCGGTGCCGCCGTCACGGAACCGCCGAACAGGCCGATCCGCTCGCGCAGTCCGGTCAGCCCCTGGCCCGAGCCGCGGGTCTGCACGGACGCGGCGGCGCCCCGGCCGTCGTCGTCCACGCTGATCTCCAGTCCCCGGGCCGTCCAGCCCAGCCGGGCCATCGCCCGGGCGCTCGGACCCCCGTGGCGGACCGTGTTGGTCAGCGCCTCCTGGAGCGCGCGGTACGCCGCGAGCTCCCCGCCAGCCGGCAGCTCGCGGCGCGGGGATCCCTCGACCGCGAAGTCCACCTCCAGCCCGGTCAGGCGGATCGTGTCGACCAGGTCGTCCACGTCCGCCAGTCCCGGTTGCGGGTGGAGCTCCACCGCCTCCGGCCCCCGGAGCACCCCCAGCAACCGGCGCATCTCGCCCAGGGCGCGGCGTCCGGTGTCCGAGATGGTCTGCAGGGTCCCGACGGCGACCGCCGGGTCCTGCGCCCCCGCGTACCGGCCGCCGTCGGCCTGGGTGATGATCACCTGGAGCGAGTGGGCGACGATGTCATGCATCTCGCGCGCGATGTGGTTGCGTTCGTCGGCGGCGGCCAGGGCCCGCTCCTGGGCGGCCTCGACCTCGAGCTGACGGGCCCGGTCCCGCAACTGCTCCATGGCCAGTCGCCGGGTCCGGGCCAGGTCCCCGAACGCCCAGGCCGCCAGCACGATCGCCGCGCAGGCGATCGCGATGGCCGAGGCGATGACGGCCAGTTCACCGGCGGGCTGTCCCTCGAAACCGGAACCGTTGTCCATGACGGCCGCCGCATCGGGGCTGTAGGGCGGAGCCGGCGCGTAGGCGACCTTGATGCCGTTGAGGACCGCCCCGGTCAGGGCCGTGCCGAGACCGGCGAAGGAGGCCCAGCGCGGCCCGTGGGCGGCGAGGTTGTGCACGGTCATCGGGACGGCGATGAGCGAGGGCAGCAGGTCCGCCCCGAGCACCAGCTGCAGCACGCAGAAGAACACCACGATCCCGGCGGACAGCACCGGCCTCCACCGCCGGATCGCCCACGGGGCCAACTGGCCCACGGCACAGAGGAAGGCGAAGAGCTGCCACGGCCAGAAGCGGTCCATGCCCCCGGAGACCGGGGCCACCGCCCCGACGGCCAGTGGGGGGATGAACAGCACCAGCAGGCACGCCACCAGCACGTCCATGAGGATCGGGTGGCTGCGGAACCAGGTGTCGAGGCGGCGCAGGGGATTCACGGTGTCCCACCCTAGGCCGGTCCGGGCGGCCGCCGCGTCATCCCCGGGTCTGGTCCTCAGGCCGGGACCCGGGTCCGGTGCCCGTGCGTCCTGGGGGCGTGAACCCCGGGTCAGGGCGTCAGGTGCCGGACGATCTCCGCGGCCGGGGCGGCGCGCACGGCCGCGGCCCCGACGCCGGCCCACAGGCTCACCGACTCCGCGTCCCCGGCCGCGGTGGCCGCCTGGCGCAGCGGCCCGGTGAGGACGTTGACCTCCGGGTAGGCGGCCGGGGCGTCCGTGTGCTCGCGCATGAACCGGTTGTCCAGTCCCCGGGCCCAGCGCCCGGAATAGGCGCGGGTCAGCGCGGTCCGCGCCGAGCCGTCCGGGTGCGCGAAGCCCGTTCCGGACGCCGTCCGCTCCAGGGCGGTGCGCTGCAGCGGGGAGGTCCCCGCCTCCTGGGCGAGCAGGAACGCGGTGCCGCACTGCGCCGCCGTCGCGCCCGCGTCCAGGACCCCGCCCACGCCGGCGGCATCCATGATCCCGCCGGCCGCCCACAGCGGGACGTCCCGTGCGGTCCCGGTCCCGACGGCGGCCCGCACCTCGGCGAGCAGGGTCATCAGGGGCGTGGTGCCGGGGGTGGCGGCGGGGTCGTGCACCGAACGGTGACCGCCGGCCTCCGGGCCCTGGACGCAGAGCACGTCCGCCCCGTGGTCGAGGGCGCGGACCGCCTCGGCGGCACTGGTCACGGTCACCCCCAGCACCGATCCGGCGGCGTGCAGGCGGTCGAACACGGACGCCGCGGGCAGGCCGAAGGTGAAGGTCACCAGCGGCCAGGCACCGGCCTCGGCCGCCTCGAGCTTGGCCTCCCAGCCGTCCATCGCGTCCGGGTCGAGGACCTCCGGGCCCGGCAGCTCCACGCCCAGGCGCCGGGCCTCGGCGAGCAGGCCGGAACGGTACCGGCGCACCGACTCCGCGCGCCGGCGCCGGGCCGGAGAACCGGGTGCCCTCCGGTCCCCGGGGACCGCCGTGTTCGCCGGTTCGGGGACGAAGAGGTTGACCCCGAAGACCGCGTGCTCCGTGCCCTCCAGGGCGCCACGGGTGCTGGCCACGTCCTGCACGAGCCGATCGACCGGACGCATCCCCGCCGCGAGGAAACCGATCCCGCCCGCCCGGGTCACGGCGGCGGCGAGCTGCCACGTGGACGGGCCGCCGGCCATGGGCGCGGCGACGACGGCCCGGTCGCCCACCAGGGAGCCGGCACCGCTCATCAGAGGATCCCGAGCCGGTTGGCGTCCGGGGAGACGCAGGCCATCGGGTCCACCGAGGCGGTCAGGGACGGGTGCCGGTTCAGCAGCGGCACGGTCCACTTCTCGCCCGGGTGCATGGTCTTCTCCCGGCCCTCCACGTTGAGGTTGATCGGCCGCGCCGACCCCTCCAGCAGCTCCAGCGTGATGCAGTACTGCGTGATGCGCACGCTCAACGGCTGCTTGCGGTAGCGGATGGTGAACTGCACGCCCGAGGCCTCCAGCGGCAGCAGGGGATGCAGCCAGAGGGTGTCCGAACGGGTCTCCACCCCGGCGTAGCACCGGATCACCATGTCAACGGTGCCGGCCATCGCGCCCAGGTGGATGCCCTCCCGGGTGGTGCCGCCCTGCGTGTCGGACAGGTCCGCCTCGAGGGCCTCCGCGAACAACCGCCAGGAACTGGAGCGGTCGGTGCGGGCGGCCACCCAGCCGTGCACCAGGCGGGAGAGCGTGGAACCGTGCGAGGTGCGGGCCAGGTAGTACTCGACCGTGGCGGAGAACTCCTCCGAGGTGAAGTGGTAGCCCATCCGGTGCAGGATGTCCTGGAGCTCCTCGGAGGAGAACAGGTAGGCGAGCATGAGCACGTCCGCCTGCTTGGAGAGCTTGTACCGGTTGGTCGAGTCACCCTCGGCCTGCAGGATCAGGTCCAGCCGGCCGATGTTGCCGTACGTGTCCCGGTAGTGGTCCCAGTCGAACTCCTCGAGGTCCTCGTAGCCGTCGAACTGGCTCATCACCCCGCCCTCCTGGAAGGGCACCCGCAGTCTCAGGCTGATCTGCTCCCACAGGTCCAGCTCGTCCTGGAACACGTCCAGCCACTCGGTCAGCGGGTCGTCCAGACCGTCCAACCACCGCACCAGGCGCACCGTCTCGGAGAGTACCCAGGACAGCAGCACGTTCGTGTAGGCGTTGTTCCGCAGTCCCGAGCCGGGGGTGCCCGGGTAGCCGTCGTGGTACTCGTCCGGGCCCATCACCCCGTGGAGCTCGTACTGCCCCCGTTCCTCGTTGTAGTGGGTCATGGAGACGAAGAAGCGGCTGATCTCCACCAGCATCTCCGCCCCGTAGTCGGAGATGAAGGTGTGGTCCCGCGTGGCCTCGATGTAGCGCAGGACCGAGTACGCCACCGCGAGGGAGACGTGGCGCTGGTTGTGCGAGTTGTCCGGCATCCACATCCTGGACCGCGGGTTCCACAGCTCGGTGGGCGTCTCCTCCCGCCCGTCCGAACCGGACTGCCAGGGGAACATGGCGCCCTGGAAACCCTCCGCGCGGGCGTTGGCCCGGGCCTCGCCCAGGCGCCGGTAGCGGTACATCAGCAGTCCGCGCGTCAGCTCGGGACGGCGCAGGGTGAGCATCGGGTAGACGAAGATCTCGTCCCAGAAGACGTGGCCCCGGTAGCCCTCGCCGTGCAGGCCCCGGGCGCCGAGCCCGGCGTCCAGGTCCCGGCGGGAGCCGAAGGAGGTCTGCAGCACGTGGAAGGTGTGCAGGTTCAGGGCCAGCTGGTGGCGCTGGTTGGCGCCCAGGAACCCGTACAGGCCGCTGAAGGCCTCGGGCATGATCTCGGGCTGCTCCTGGATCGGTTCCAGCTTCACGGCGAAGCGGTTCCAGTTGATGCCCCACATCTCCTCGTGGTAGGTCAGCAGCTGGCGGAACGAGCCGGTCCGCTCGATCCGCTTGGCCGCGTTGTGCCACACGGTGGAGACGGCGTGGTCATGCGTGTTGGACGCGGCCACGATCTTGTCGAACATCACCGGCACGCCCTCGGCCAGTTCGATCTCGATGTCGTGGCCGGCCACCATCGGGCCGAGCTCGACAGGGGTCCGGAGGGGCTCCGCGGCGTCCGCGGGGGACTGGAAGCGGGTGCGGGCGGCCATGGCCACGTGCACGCGGGACTGGGTGGTCACGGTCTCGAGCAGCACGGTCTCGCCGTCCAGCTCGCGGGACTGCACCGGCTCCCAGTGGTGGGCGGACAGCCCGCGGTCGTCGGGCACGTTCTGGTTGGCCACCCGGCCGTCGACCATCGACCGGACCGTGGCGTGGCCGGACCAGTCCTCCGCCTCCACCGTCAGCTCCAGGGCCGCCAGGTGGTGACCGGCGAAGGACTGGAACTGCCGGGTGGTCACGCGCGTGGTGCGTCCGTGCCGGTCCCGGAACCGGGAGGTGCGGGACAGCAGGCCCCGGCGCAGGTCCAGCTCCTGGCGGTAGGAGATCATGTCCGGGTTGCCCGGCAGCAGCTCGTCCCCGCCGGGCAGGGTCACCCGCATGTAGGTCCAGTCCGGGCTGTTGACCATGTGCTCGGTCTCCACCGTGCGGCCCTGGACCGTGGACTCCAGCCGGTTGAAGATCCCGGCCAGGTAGGTGCCGGGGTAGTGGAGGGCGTCGGCGGTGGTGCCGGGGACGGACCCGCGGGTGCCCCAGTAGCCGTTGGCCAGGGTGCACAGCGCCTCCCGGGTGCCCTCCTCGGCCGGGTCGTAGTCGTCGTAGGCGAGCACCCAGGCCGGGTCGAACGGGCGGGTGGTGCGCTGGTCCAGCTGCAGCTCGGTGAAGTCTTCCACCACGACGTCGGCCCCGGCCTGCTTGAGGCGCCCGGGATCCTGCGCCCGGTCCACGCCGACCACCAGCCCGAAGCCACCGTCACGTGCCGCCTGGACCCCGGAGGCGGCGTCCTCGAGCACGATCGCGTCAGCGGGCTCGACCCCGAGCTCCTGGGCCGCGAGGTGGAACATGGCCGGGTCCGGCTTGCCGGGCAGTCCCAGCTCGAGCGCCGTGTTGCCGTCCACCACCACGTCGAACAGCCGCTGGACGTGTCCGGCGCTGAGCACCGGCGTCGAGTTCCGGGAGGAGGTCACCAGCGCGGTGGGCACCGCCTCGTAGCGCAGTCGCGTGAGCAGCTCGAGGGCCTCGGGGAAGACCCGGACACCGTCCCGGGCCAGCACGGCCTCGAAGAAGCCCTGCTTCTTCGCCGCGAGGGCCTGGACGGTGAGGTGCCCGTCCCGGCCGGGCGCCGCCGTCGGGCCCGCCGCCGGTGCCACGGGGACCGGCTCACCGTCCGGGCCGAGGAGCCCGGCGGCCTCCGGGACGACCAGGCCGCGCGAGGCGAAGAACGAGCGGACCCCGTCCTCGCGGGGCCTGCCGTCCACGTGGGCGAGGTAGTCGCTCGCGGCGTCGAAGGGACGCAGGCAGGCCGGGTCGGCCTGCACCGCGGCGATGTTCTGCGGCAGCGCCCCGACCGCACTGATCGAGGAGTCGAACAGGTCCTTCCACGCCTGGGCATGCACCCCGGCGGTGTCCGTGACCACGCCGTCCATGTCGAAGATCACGGCCCGGAAGTGGCGGAGCGTGTGACGTCGGGCCGGCCCGGTCAGGGTGACGGGCTTGGTCAGGGGGTGCATGCGGTCTTCCTGTTCCTCGGATGGTCCTCGGACGGTCGTGTGGACGGATGGCCCGCGGGGGAGCCTTGCGGGTCATGCTAGCGACGGGACCTTGCGGCGCGGTGGGCTGCCGGTGAAAGGGTGGCCGGAATCACCGGGGCCGGTGGGTGCGATCACCGGATCCGGGGGGCGGCCGGGCGGGCGGCGCGGCGGGTCAGTCCCGCCGCCGCAACTGCACGAGCACCTCGTAGTGTCCGGTCTGCGGGAACATGTCCAGCAACCGGGCCCGGACCGGGACGTGTCCGGGCATCCGCGCCAGGTCCCGCGCGAGCGTGGTCGCGTTGCAGCTGGAGTACAGCACGTGGGGGACGCCCGAGGTCTCCAGCCAGCCGGCCAGGTCCTCGCCGATGCCGCGCCGCGGCGGATTGACCACCACGGCGTCCGGCAGCCCGTCCGGCCGGTGCGCCGGGTCCGTGGCGTCCCCGACGGCGAAGCGCACCCGGTCCTGGACCCCCAGTTCCCCGGCGGTCATCCGGGCGGCGGCGACGGCGTCCGCGCTGGTCTCCAGGCCCCACACCTGCCGCGGGGCGCCTACGGGCAGCGGGCCGTCGCCGTGCCGGACCTCGGCGAGCTGGAAGCCGAAACCGCCCACGCCGCAGTACAGGTCCCACACGCTGGCGGCGTCCGTGGTGTCCAGCCAGGCGGAGGCCTCGGCGTAGAGGCGGGCGGCCACGGCCGTGTTGGTCTGGAAGAAGCCCTGTGGGCGCAGGTGCAGCGGGACGCCGTTCAGGCGCATGGTCAGGGTCTGGTCCCCGGCCAGGTGGATCTCCTCCTCGCCCTCGAGCAGCGCCTGGTGCTGCGGGAGGATGTTGGCGGTGACCACCTCGGCGTGCGGCAGGGCCCTGAGCAGTGCGGGGACGGCGTGGCGCAGGGCCGGGAGCTGGTCCGTGGAGCGCAGCACGAAGCGGATCATCAGCCCGCCGTCCGGGGAGAGGGTGGTGATGACGTGCTTGAGCTCGCCGCTGCGGGACCCCACGTCGTAGGGGGTGAGCCCGGCGGCGGTGATGACGGCGGCCAGGTGCGGGAAGGCGGCGCCGAGGGCGGGTTCGTAGAGCCCGCAGTCGCGCAGGTCCACCCCCCGGCCGTCGTGGTGCTTCGGGTGCTGGCGGGGGTCCAGGATGCCCAGCCGTGGGCGGGCGGCGGTGCCCGTGACGACCATCTTGGCCTTGTTGCGGAAACCCGACTCGGCCGAGGCGACCGGGTCCAGCCAGAGGTCCGTGCCGTCCGGGGCCGTGGTCCCGGCCACCGGGTCCAGCAGGGCCCGCACCCCGGCCTGCTTGTCCGCCAGTTGCCGGGGGTAGGGAACGCCCATCAGCGGGCAGGACCGGCACTCGCCGGCGTCGAAGTGGGGGCATTGCATGGTGCCCCCAAGGGTACCGGGGTGGGAGGCCTCAGTACTCGGTGCGCGGGCGCAGGTCGGGACGGTCCAGGCGGTCCGCGATCTGCACCAGGGCGTCCTCCGCGGCGGAGGCCAGCACGGAGTCCGGGTCCATGAGCAGCCCGTTCAGGGCCCGGGCGGCGCTCTCCCGGCCCACCGCCCCGAGGGCCTGGGCGGCGGCGCTGCGCACGCGCGGGTCCGGGTCGGCGAGCAGCCGCTCGAGCGGGCCGGCGGCCTCGGTGATGCCCTGCGCGGCGGCCACCCGGCAGCTCGCCTCACGGACCTGCCGGTCGTCGCTGTCCAGTCCCGCCAGCACGGCGGCGGGCCGGGCCGGGGCGCGCGCGGGCAGGTCCCGTGCACCCGGCAGGTTCACGTCCCAGTCTCGGGTGTCCATCAGTCCTCCTCCAGGAGATGGTTGGGCAGCCGGTTGCCCGGGGCCCGGCCGCGGATGGCCAGCAGGTCGCGGGCGTGCTGCCACAGGCGACGGTCCTCCTCGGTGACGGGCACCCAGGGGGTCACGGGCACGGAGGTGCCCTCGTCGTCACGGGCCACCATCACGGTGATGCAATTGGTGGTCAGGTGCAGTTCGGTGCCCTTGGGATCCCCGGAGCGGACCTCCACGGCGATGTGCATGCCCTTGTTGCCCGTGTAGATCAGGCGGGCCTCCACCTCCACGAGGTCCCCGATGTGCAGGGGCTGCAGGAAGCGGATGCCCCCGGAGAACACGGCCACGGTGTCCCGCCCGCAGTACCGGGAGGAACACAGGTAGGCGGCCTGGTCGATCCACTCCATGACGATCCCGCCGTGGACCTTGCCGCCCCAGTTGACGTCCGTGGGCACGGCCAGGAAGCGCAGGACCACCTTCTCGGCCGTCCCGGCGTCCGTGTACGTCTGCTTCTTCAGCTCGGCGCCGATCTCGTCCCGGACCGGGATGCGGGAGACGGCGTAGTCCCGGGCGAGCTGCTGTTCCAGCGTGCGGGGCACGAACTCCGGGACCGGGGTGGAGTGTCCGGCGCCGTCCACCGCCACGAAGATCACCAGGCAGCGGGCGCGTTCCTCGAGGTGTCCGGTCTTCGGGTCACCGGAGCGGACCATGGTGTTGATGTGCATCGAGCTGCGGCCGGTGTAGAGCACGGTGGCGGTGATCTCGACCATCTCGCCGACCTGCACCGGATCGTGGAAATGGATGTTCCCCACGTAGGCCGTCACGCAGTAGGAACCGGACCACGCGGTGGCCGCGGCGAACGCGGCCTTGTCGATCCACTCCAGGACCCGTCCGGCGTCCACCGTCCCGGCGTGGCCCCGGTCCGTGGGGGCGGCCAGGAAGCGCAGGGTCATCTCGTGCCGGCGCTCGCCGACGGGTGCGGCCGGATGCGGGGCGGTCTCCATGACCTCTATTCTGCCGTGGAGCGCCGTGTCCGGCCGAACGTGAACGCCCGCCGGCCCGCCCCGCGCACCTGCCTCCGGTTCCGCTGGGTGAGAATGGCGGCAACGTGGCGTATGTCACGGGTGCTAGTTTCGTGTCATGCCCCGAAGTTCCGTCGCCCTCCAGTTCCGTGCCGAGGCCTATGACCACCCGGACGGCTCGGTCGACGCCGGAACCGTGATGACCTGGATCGACAAGACGGCCTACGCCGCGGCCGCCAGCTGGTCCGGCGGTGACGTGGTGGGCTCCTACGTGGGGAACATGCACTTCGCCAACCCGGTGCCCGTGGAGACCCGCGTGATCGTCGAGGCCCGCGTGGTGTACACGGGCCGGACCTCGGTGCACGTGCAGACCCGTGTGGTCCTGCCGGACACCCGGGACCAGCACGGCAAGGCCGTGGTGTGCACCGAGTGCGTCATGGTCTACGTGGCCGTGGACGACGCCGGTGGGCCGGTGCCCGTCCGTCCGTGGGAACCGAGCACCCCGGAGGAGCTGGAGCGCGCGCGGCTGGCCAGGGTCCGCGGCACCATCCGCCGTGAGGTGGAGGAGGCCATGGTCTCCGCCCCGCCCCCGGAGGGGGAGCTGACCGCCGAGACCGTGGTGTTGCGCTTCGTGGCCAACACCCGGGAGGTCTACCCCGGGGAGAAGGTCCAGGCCGGTGCCGTGATGCGCTGGATCGACGAGGCCGCCAACGTCTGCGCCTCCCGCTGGTCCGGACTGCCGGTCGTGGCGGTCTTCGCCGGCGGCGTCCGCTTCTACCAGCCGGTGCGGGTGGGGGACCTGGTGGAGATCGAGGCCCGCCTGGTGCACACCTCGGCACGCTCCATGCACGTCTCCATCCGTGCCCGGGCCGGGGACCGCCGCGAGCGCGAGCCCAAGCTGATCGCCCACGGGCTCACCGTGATGGTCTCGACCGGGACCAACGGCAAGGCCGTGCCGGTCAAGCAGTGGCGCGCGGTGACCGAACAGGACCAGTCCCTGGAGCGCAGGGCGCTGGAACTGGTCGGCCTGCGCAACAAGGCCTCCCACGAGTGGGCCGGGGGCTGACGCCCCGGGGCCTGTCCCGTCCCGCGGCGCGCTGCCTACACTGCACTGACCATGGACACCCAGCCGACACCTGACCAGCCGTGGGACCGGACCGTCCTGTGCACCACCTGCGGGGTGGAACACGACCCGGACGCCCTGCCCGGGACGTGCGCGATCTGCGCCGACGACCGCCAGTGGGTCCCGGCCGACGGCCAGCGCTGGACGACCGTGGGCGCCCTGCGCGCCGGCGGTGCCCGCGTGCAGCCGGCCCCGCTGGAGCCGGGCCTCTGGGCGCTGCCGGTGAGCGGCGGGGCCGGGATCGGCCAGCATGCCAAGCTGCTGACGACGCCGGCCGGGAACCTCCTGGTGGACGTCCCCGCCCACATCGACCGGGCGGCCGTGGAGGCGGTGGCCGGCCTCGGCGGGCTGGCCGGGATCATCGCCTCCCACCCGCACATGTACGGGGTCCAGTCGGACTGGTCCGAGGCGTTCGACGGCGTGCCGGTCTACGTCTCCGCGCCCGACGCCGCGTGGCTGGCCCGGCGGCCGGGGAACCTCGCGCTGTGGTCCGGGACGATCGAGCCCCTGCCCGGGGTCACGGCCTCCCAGCCCGGCGGGCACTTCCCGGGCAGCGTGGTGGTGCACTACACCGCCGAGGACGGGCGGGGGGTGCTGCTGGCCGGGGACACCGTGGGCGTGGCGCGGGACCGGGCCTGGACCACGTTCATGCGGTCCTTCCCGAACTACCTGCCCCTGTCCGGGCGGGTGGCGCTGCGGATCGCGGACCACCTGGACCGGTACGACTACGACCGGCTCTACGACAACTTCACCGGCTGCATCACCGCGGAGGCCCGCGCGGTGGTGCACCGCTCCGCGCAGCGCCACGCGGACTGGGCCGAGGGCCGCTGCGACCACCTGACCTGATCCCCTCCCCGCCCGGGGCCGCGGCGCGCACCCCCGGGCCCCTGCGGCCAGGTGATTCCGATCCTGCGGGATCCCTCCCGCCGGGCCCGCAACGGCCCCGGCGGCGAACCGGGTAGGGCATGATGGACCACGGACCATTCCGGTCCCCGACCTCCCGCCACCCCGTCACGGCCCTGGCGCGCGGTCACGGGGTCCCGTCACGGTCCCCGCCACCCTCGTCCGTCGAAGCGGATCCTTCGCGGACCCCACTATGACCCGGGAGTGAACCGTGCTCTGGAAACTCGTCCGGCACTACGGCAGGCCCTACTGGCGCTCCGTCGTAGCGGTCCTGGTGCTGCAACTGGCCGCCACCCTGGCCACGCTGTACCTGCCGAGCCTGAACGCCGACATCATCGACGACGGCATCGCCCGGGGCGATACCGGCTACATCTGGCGGACCGGGGCGGTGATGCTCGGCGTCGCCATCGTCCAGGTGGCCACGGCGATCGCCGCCGTCTGGTTCGGCGCCCGCGTGGCGATGGCCCTCGGCCGGGACGTCCGCAAGGCCGTGTACTCCCAGGTGGACGGGTTCTCCGCCGAAGAGGTCGGACGCTTCGGCGCGCCCACCCTCATCACCCGCGGCACGAACGACGTCCAGCAGGTGCAGATGGTCGTGCTCATGGCGCTGAACTTCATGGTCATGGTCCCGATCATGTCCATCGGCGGCATCATCATGGCGATCCAGGAGGATCCCGGCCTGTCCTGGCTCGTGTGGGTCTCGGTTCCCCTGCTGCTGGTCATCGTCGGCCTGCTCGTGCGCACCCTCATGCCCTTGTTCGAGCGGATGCAGGACAACATCGACGGCGTGAACGGCGTGATGCGCGAACAGATCATGGGCATCCGCGTGGTCCGCGCCTTCGTCCGGGAACGCCACGAGGCCCAGCGGTTCACGGACGCCAACGCCGCGCTGACGGACACCTCGGTCCGGATCGGCCGGCTGTTCGTCCTGATGGGCCCGGTCATCACCATGGTCCTGCACCTGGCCACCGCCGCCGTGCTCTGGTTCGGCGGCCTGCGCGTGGACCAGGGACTCGTGGAGGTCGGCGCCCTGACCGCGTTCATGCAGTACCTCCTGCAGATCCTCATGGCCGTCATGATGGGCACCTTCATGTTCATGATGCTCCCGCGGGCCGTCGTCTGTGCCCGGCGCATCGGTGAGGTGCTGTCCACCTCCGGCTCGCTCCGGGAACCGGTCGCCCCCAGGGTGCCCGAGCGCCAGGAGGGCCGGGTGGAACTGCGCGATGTCCGCTTCGCCTACCCGGGTGCGGAGTCTCCCGTGCTGGACGGCATCTCCTTCACCGCCGAGCCGGGCCGCACGACCGCGATCATCGGCTCCACCGGCTCGGGCAAGTCGACGCTGGTGAACCTCATCCCCCGGCTCTACGACGCCACCGGTGGAGAGGTCCTCATCGACGGGGTGCCGGTGACCGAGCAGGCCAGGGCCTCGCTCACCGCGGCCGTGGGGCTGGTCCCCCAGAAGCCGTTCCTGTTCTCCGGGTCCGTGGCGGACAACCTCCGGTTCGGCAACCCAGACGCCACGGACGCCGAGCTGTGGGCGGCCCTGGACACGGCCCAGGCCACGGAATTCGTCCGGGAACGCACGACGGGGGAGGGGGAGGCGGCCCGCACCGGACTGGACTCCGCCATCTCCCAGGGCGGCACCAACGTCTCCGGGGGCCAGCGCCAGCGCCTGTGCATCGCCCGGGCGCTCGTGGCCCGGCCCCGGGTCTACGTGTTCGACGACTCGTTCTCGGCGCTCGACGTCACGACCGACGCCCGGCTGCGCCAGGCCCTGACCGGGTACACCCGGGGGGCCACCACGATCATCGTGGCCCAGCGCGTCTCCACCATCACCGATGCCGACCAGATCCTGGTCCTGGACGAGGGCCGGATCGTCGGCCGCGGCACCCATGAGGAACTGCTCGCGACGTCGGAGACCTACCGGGAGATCGTGGACTCCCAGATCAGTGCGGAGGAAGTGGCATGAGCGCGGACCGAGCGAACCGGAAGAGGGGCCGGAGGGCCCTGCGCGCGACGGACCGCCGGGGGCAGGGTGCCGGCGACGCCGGCGCGATCACGGACGAGGAGATCGCCGAGCTGCAGGACAGCGTGGGACCCGACGAGTGGGGCGGCACCTCGGCTCCCCGCAGGGCCAAGGCGTTCTGGCCCTCGGCCAAGCGCCTGTTCGCCACCTTCGGGCCCGAGCGGACCGGCATGACGCTGGTCGTGGTGCTGGTCGTCGTGGCCGTGGTCTTCAACGTCTGGGCCCCCGCCATCCTCGGCGACGCGATGAACGTGATCTTCGGTGGCCTGGTCTCAGCCCAGATGCCGGCCGGCATGACCGCCGAGCAGGTCATCGACGGGCTGCGCGCCACTGGCCAGGCCCAGGCGGCGGACATGCTGTCCGGGATGGACTTCGTGCCCGGCCAGGGCATCGACTTCGCGGAACTGGCCCGGCTCATCCTCATCGTGCTCGGCATGTACGTGGTGGCCCAGCTGTTCATGTGGCTGCAGGGGCGGGTTCTGAACGACATCGTCATGCGCGTGGTCTACCGGTTGCGCCAGGACATCGAGGCCAAGGTCAACCGCCTGCCGCTGAGCTACTTCGACACCCGGCAGCGCGGTGACCTGCTGTCCCGGACGACCAATGACGTGGACAATGTCCAGCAGGCCATGCAGCAGGCGTTCGCCACCCTGGTCTACTCGGCGCTGACGATCATCGGCATCGTCATCATGATGTTCTGGCTGTCCTGGCAGCTGGCGCTCATCGCGTTGATCGCGCTCCCGTTGTCCGGCGTGGTGGTGGGGATCATCGGGTCGAAGTCGCAGAAGCTGTTCACCGCGCAGTGGAAGAACACCGGCCGGCTCAACGGCCACATCGAGGAGTCCTTCACGGGGCACGAGCTGGTGACGGCGTTCGGCCGCCAGCAGGACATGGGCGCCCGCTTCGACGAGCGCAACGAGGAGCTCTACGAGGCCTCGTTCCGGGCGCAGTTCTACTCCGGGATGATCATGCCGATCATGCAGTGGGTGAACTACCTCGGCTACGTGGGCATCGCCGTGGTGGGCGGTCTGCGGGTGGCCACGGGCCAGATGACCCTCGGCGCCGTCACGGCGTTCATCCAGTACTCGCGGGAGTTCAACCAGCCGCTGGGCCAGGTGGCGGGCATGTCCAACATGCTCATCTCCGGCGTGGCCTCCGCCGAGCGGATCTTCGAGCTGCTCGACGCCGAGGAACAGGACCCGGACCTGGCCGACCAGGAACGCGCGGGCACCCTGGACCCGGCCGGGCGCCGGCCGGCGGACCTGGCCCGGCCGGTGCTCGGGCGGATCGAGTTCGACCACGTGGCCTTCTCCTACACCCCGGAGAAGCCGCTCATCACGGACCTGTCCCTGACCGCCGAGCCCGGCCACACCATCGCCATCGTCGGGCCCACCGGTGCCGGGAAGACCACGCTGGTGAACCTCATCATGCGGTTCTACGAGATCGACGCCGGCGCGATCCGCCTCGACGGCGTGGACATCCGCTCCCTGCAGCGGAGCGTGCTGCGCGGCCAGGTGGGCATGGTGCTGCAGGATGCCGTCCTGTTCGGCGGGACCATCCGGGAGAACATCCGGTACGGGCGGCTGGACGCCACGGACGAGGAGGTCGTGGCCGCGGCGCGGGCCACGTTCGTGGACCGCTTCGTGCACACCCTGCCGGACGGCTACGACACGGTCATCGAGGACGAGGGCGCCAACGTCTCCGCCGGGGAGCGCCAGCTCATCACGATCGCCCGCGCCTTCCTGGCCGATCCCGCCCTGCTGATCCTGGACGAGGCCACCTCGTCCGTGGACACCCGGACCGAGGTACTGGTCCAGGAGGCCATGGCGGCGCTGCGTACCGACCGGACCTCGTTCGTCATCGCCCACCGGCTGTCCACCATCCGCGACGCGGACGTGATCCTGGTGATGGAGCACGGGGACATCGTGGAGCAGGGCTCCCACGATCAGCTGCTCGCCGCCGGGGGCGCCTACCACCGGCTGTACATGTCCCAGTTCACCGCGGGCGTGGACCTCGATGCCGAGACGGAGGCGCTCTCGCCGGGCACCGGCGCCCTCCCGGTCAGCGGCGAGGGGACGGTCCCGGCCGGCACCGGGCCGGTTCCCGTGGTGACCGGTCCGGTTCCCGTGGTGACGGACCCCGAGCCGGACGAGTCCGGGATCCGCGACCGGTGAGGGCACCGGACGGGGAAGCGGCCTCGGCGGACCGGGCCCCGGACGCCCCGGGCGCCCCGGACGCGGACTCGGCCCGTCCCGGGACCACCGTCCGGTTGGGCGTGCTGATCCGGGCGGACGTGTCCGCTCCGGCGCAGGAGGGAACCCTGGCCGCGGAACTCGAGGACGGGCTGGCAGCCGCCTACCCGGGGTTGTCGTGGCAGGTCCAGGTGGAGCGGGGACACCTCGGGGATTCCGAGGACGAGGACTCGCTGGACCTTCTCGAGTCCACGCGGGACCGCATGCTCGACCGGGACTGGGACCTGGCGGTCGGCGTGTGCCAGGAGCCGTTGCGGCAGGGCCGGCACTCGCTGACCGCGCAGGTCTCCCCCGCACACTCAGCCGGGGTCGTGTCCCTGGACCTGGCGGGGGTGGGTGTCGCGGACGCCGTGCGTGACGTCGTCGCACGGATCCTCGGCCTGGACCCGGACGAGGGTGGTCCCTCGCCGCAGCAGCTGCGGTCCGCCGTGGACGCGGCGCGCCAGCTGGCCACGGACGTCGAGGACCGCGGCGCCGAGAACGGTGGACTGTTCGCCTGGCGGGTGGGGTCCTCGAACGCCCGGCTGCTCCTCGGCACCATCCGGGCCAACCGGCCGTGGCTGCTCGCCGCGAGCCTGTCCCGCTCGCTGTCCGCGGCCCTGGCGACCGGCGCGCTGACCCTCATCACCACCGACCTGTGGCTGCTCTCGGCGGAGTACGACGGGCTGCAGATGGCGCTCGTGGGCGCCGTGGCCGTCCTGTCCGTGACGGTGTCCCTCGTGGTGGGCGCGAACCTGTGGGAGAGGCCGCGGCGCCGCGCCGAACGTGAGCAGGTCGCCGTGTTCAACATCGCCACGGTCTCCTCCGTGCTGATCGGGGTGGTGGTGCTGCACGTGGGTCTGTTCGCGGCGGCCCTGGCCGGCGCCCTGCTGCTGGTGGACCCCGACGTGTTCGCGGAGGTCACGGGAGACCCCGCGCACTTCCCCCAGTACCTCAAGCTCGCCTGGTTCGTGGGCGGGCTGGCCACGATCGGCTCGGCGCTCGGGGCCGGGCTCGAGGAGGACGACGACGTCCGTGCCGCGATCTTCACCCGCGGCAGCGCCTGACCTCCCGGGGCCCGCCGATAGCATGGCCTCATGACCCAGGACCCGCGGCAGGCACCGCAGTACCAGCATTCCGCCCCGCCGCCGGGCCCGCAGTCCGCCGCGCAGGACATCCCGCCCGGGTGGCCGAAGCGGGGACAACGGTACGGTCACCCCGGATCCGGCCCCCGCACCGCCGGGATGCCGGGCGCTCCGTCCGCCCCCGGTGCCCTCTCCGTCCCGGGTGCCCCGTCCGGTGTCCAGCCGGCCCACGGCGGACCGGGCGGCATCCCCCCGGGCTGGCCGGGACGGGCGCGGCGCGAGCGGATCGTGCTGGACCCGGGACCCTTCACGTGGATGGACCTGGCCACGGTCCTGGCGTACGTGCTGATCTTCATCCTGGGCGGCGCGGCGGTCGTGGCCCTGGTCCCGGGGTTCATGGACCGGTTCACGGACGCGGACGGCACCGTCAACACGGCCTCGTTCACCTTCGCCGTGAACCTCATCTCCTACGCGGTGCTCTCCGCGCTGGTGCTCATCGCCTGCTGGCGGCCGTTCGTGCGGTCCTTCCAGACCTTCCGGGACCGGGGCTGGCTGAAGGCGGGCCTCATCCCGGGCGTCTGGCTCGCGTGCATCATGGTCAACGCCCTCGTGGTGTTCGCGGCCGGCGAGCCGATCAAGAGCGCCAACCAGCTGGCCATCGAGGAGATGACCACCCAGGTCGACTTCCTGCCCATGCTCCTGGTGACCGTGCTGATGGCACCCCTCGTGGAGGAGTACATCTTCCGGCACCTGATGATCGGCAAGCTCTCCCGGTACATCAACGTCTGGGTCTGCGTGGCGATCTCCATGGTGCTGTTCGCGATGATCCACTTCATCAGCACGGGCTTCCAGTTCAACCCCGTGGAGGTCATCCCCTACCTGACCCTGGCGGCGGCCATCTGCGTGACCTACGTCCTCACGGGCAGGTCACTGGCCTTCGTGGTGATCCTTCACGTGTTCAACAACCTCGTCTCGATCGTGGTGGCCTACACGCTGCTGCCGCTCGTCAGCTGAGCGACCATGACCACCGCCGAGGGCCCATGACCACCCGGGACACCGAGCGCCCCGGACTCCGGGCGGCCCCGCGCGACCCCCGTCCGGTCTCCCGGCAGATCCTCGCCCTGGCCGTCCCTGCCTTCGGGGCCCTGCTGGCCGAGCCGCTGTTCCTGCTCGCCGACACCGCGATCATCGGCCACCTCGGCGTGGCGCAACTGGCCGGCGTGGGGGTGGGGACCACCATCCTGCACACCGTGACCGGGCTGATGATCTTCCTGGCCTACTCGACCACCCCGGCGGTGTCCCGCTTCATGGGCGCGGGCAACCGGCGAGCGGCCATGGACCGCGGGCGCGACGGCGTCTGGCTGGCCCTGCTGCTCGGCCTCGCCCTGGCGGTGGCCGGCTGGGTCACCGCCGCGCCGCTGGCCGGGCTGATCGGCGCGGACGGGGCGGTCCAGGAGCACGCGGTGGCCTACCTGCAGTGGTCCATGCCGGGCATCCCGGCCATGCTCGGCGTGCTCGCCGCCACCGGCATCCTGCGCGGACTGCTGGACACCCGGACGCCCCTGATCGTGGCCGGGGTGGGCTTCGGCCTCAACATCGGGCTGAACTTCCTCATGGTCTACGGCCTCGGACTGGGCGTGGCGGGGTCCGCGGCGGGCACCTCGATCGTGCAGTGGGGGATGTTCGCCGTCTACCTGGCCGTCCTGCTGCCCAGGTTCCGTGCCGCCGGGACCGGCCTGGCGCCGTCGTGGGCGGGCATGCGGGCGACCGCGCAGGTGGGCTCCTGGCTGCTGTTGCGCACCGCGAGCCTGCGGGTGGCCATCCTGGCCACCGTCATGGCCGCCACGGGACTGGGCGTGGCCACGCTGGCCGCGCACCAGCTCGTGTTCACCGTCTACTCCACCCTGGCCTTCGCCCTCGACGCCCTGGCGATCGCCGCCCAGGCGCTCATCGGCCGGGAGCTGGGCGCCGGCCGCAGGGACGAGGCGCGCGCCCTGACCGGCACCATGGTCCGGTGGAGCCTGTGGTTCGGGCTGGTCACCGGCCTGCTGCTGGCGGTGCTGGCCTGGGCGCTGCCGCCGTTGTTCACGCCGGATCCGGCGGTGCGGGCCGCGGCCACCGCGGGCCTGCTGGTGCTCGCGGCGTCGCAGCCGGTCAGCGGGTTCGTGTTCGTCCTGGACGGCGTGCTCATCGGGGCCGGCGACGCCCGCTACCTGGCCCTGGCCGGCGTCGTGAACCTGGTGGTGTACCTGCCCGCGCTCGCCGGACTGGCGTGGCTCGCCTCGGGTGCGGCGCAGGGTGGCCAGGCCCCCGGTGCCGGCGTCCAGCTCGCGCTGCTGTGGGCCGGTTTCGCGGGGGTCTTCATGGGAGCCCGCGCCGTGACGCTCGGGCTGCGGGCGCGTTCCGACGCGTGGATGCGCACCGGCGAGCACTGAGGGCGGACCGGCCACGGCCGGCCCGTTCCGGCACCCGGCCTAGAATGGACGGGTGCCTGCCGCAAAAGCCCCCGTCGAGACCGCCGCGATCATGTGGAAGCCGATCCTCGTGCGCGCCCTCATCGCCGCGATCTTCGGCCTGACCACCATCTTCCTGCAGGAGCCGGGGCTGGGCGTACTGAAGTACGGCCTGGCCGCGTACTTCGTGTTCTCCGGCTCGGGGCTGTGGGAGTACCTGCGCCGCGAGCCCGTACCCGAGGGCATGCGCGGTCCGCTGTCCATCGCCGCGGCCGTGTTCATGGTCGGCGCGATCGCCCTGCTCTTCGCCGGCACGGCGTTCGTCGCCGGCCTGATCGCCGCGGTCGCGCTCATCGGGTCCGGCCTCGCCGAGGTGGTGGCCTGGGCGCGGTACCGCAGGGAGTTCGTGCCCGCGCGCGACCAGCTCTACACGGGCGGCGTCGGCATCCTGTCCGGCATCGGCCTGCTGATCTTCCTGCACCTGGACCCGCACGGGATGCTCGGCATCGTCGGCGGCGGGGCCATCGTCATCGCCGTGCTCCTGGCCATCTCCGGCTTCGGCTTCCGGCACGACGCCGGCCCGGCCGCCCGCGAGGCCGCCGAGCCCCGGGCCCCGCGCAGGTAGGGGCCGGTTTCCCGGTCCTGGGTCGAGAGGTTTCTCTACACCCCGTAGAATGGACGGGTGCGCCGCGGCCCCGCACGGCCGCCGTACCGGAACCCGTAGACCAGGAGAACAGTTCGTGAGCACGCCCAGCACCGGCCCGCAGTCCCGGGACCCCCGTCAGTCCGGGGCCCGGAAGGACGAGGGCAAGCCCGGGTTCCTGGCCTCGATCAAGGGACCGCTCGTCTTCTCCTTCGCCCTGGCCGTCATCGGCGGCGCGGTCGCCATGTTCACCGCCTCCGGGGGCTCGGACAACCCGGTGCGCGTGGACATCGGGTTGATCGCCTTCGGCGTCTTCTTCATCGTGTCCCTCGTGGTGGTGGCCATGCTGCAGCTGGCCGCCAAGGACAACCCGGAGCACCTGTCCCAGGGTTCCGGGGTGCACCGATCCTCGGAGGAACTGCACCAGCAGGCCGTGGCCCGGCGCAAGGCCGAGGCGCGCCGCAGGCGCGAGGAGGCGGCCGGTCGCGCCGCCTCCGACGAGGGCCCCGGGGCCGGTTAGGCCCTCCGCGCCTGCGCGCCGAGACCGACGCCGGCCGGCGTCGACGCCGCGGACATCACCCGGCGGTGTGCCCGCGGCGTCCCCGCACTACTTCTTGTGCTTCTTGGACTTCTTCTTGCCCTTGTCCTTCTTCGCCTTCTTGCCGGGCTTCGTCCCCTCCCCGTCCGGGGCCCTGTCGCGGACCGCGTCCTGCTGCACGGCCCGGTCCGCGGACACCGCACCGGTCTCCTCGTCCCCCGCCTCGGCCGCCCGGCGCGCCCGGTAGGCACGGACATGGGCCCGGTTGGCGCAGTTGGCCTCATCGCAGAACTGCTTGGAGCGATTGCGGGTCAGGTCCACGAAGGCGTTGTCGCACGCCTCCCCGGAACAGGTCCGCAGCCGGGTGAGCTCCCCGGCCAGCGCCACGTCGGTCAGCGCCAGTGCGAAGGCGGTGGACAGCTCCTTCTCCGCGGGATCGCCCTCGCGTCCGGCGTCCAGGACCGCCGGGGTCCGGGCCGGGGAACCCGCCGCCGGCCCGCCCGCCGCGTGCGGCGCCGTGGCCGCGGTGCCCGGCCTCTCGCCGTCGGGCCCTCCGGGCAGGATCAGCTGCACGGGGCCGGCGGCGGAGAGCAGGTGGTTGATGCCCGCCAGGGCGGCCCCGGCGTCCTCGGCGGCGGCATCGTGCCAGATGCCGGCGATGGCGGCCCGCAATTTGCGCACCGAGCGCAGGGTGGCGCTGGAGGAGGGCTCGGCGCCGGCGGGGCGGGCCTCGCCGGCGTGGGGGGACACGTCGGCGAGGATGTCGGCCAGGTGCTGTTCGTCGAGTCGTTCGGGAAGGGTCTGGCCGCCGTGGTCACCGGCGGCGGTATTGGCAAGGGCTGCGGCCTGAGTGAGACGGCGCGTGGTGTTGGGGGAGAACATTTCAGCACTGTACTTTCGGTTGATCCTGTAGGACAGAATTCGTCCCCGCCGGTGGCCGGCGGGGTGCGGAGGGTGCCCGCCCGGGACCGTCCGGAGGGGCTGTCGGGGCGGGTCGGGGCCGGGTCCGGGAGATCATCAGCCCACTGACGACATATCCCGCCACAGGTGACGGGCGGTACGGTGCGCTGGGGTATCTTTGCTCGGAGTCCACCCCGGCCCGCCCGTGGGAACACCCGGGTCGCGGTGCGGCAGTGCCGCCGCCGCACACAGTCCAAGGAGCCTTGATGAGCACTGAGCAGAACACGTCCGAGACCAAGTCCGCCGGCCACGTCATCGTGGACACGCTGGAGGCCCACGGCGTGAAGCGCGTCTATTCGGTGCCCGGGGAGAGTTACCTGGACGTGCTGGACGGCCTGCACAACTCCTCCATCGAGAACGTGATCTGCCGCCACGAGGGCGGGGCCGCCTACATGGCCGAGGCCGACGGCAAGATGAACCCGGTCCCGGGCATCGCCATGGTCACCCGCGGCCCCGGTGCCGCGAACGCCCACGTGGGCCTGCACACCGCCTGGCAGGACTCCACCGCGATGGTGCTGTTCGTGGGCCTGATCCCCTTCGAGCACCGCGGCAAGGAGGCGTTCCAGGAGTTCGACCCGCAGATGTGGTTCGAGTCCGGCGCCAAGCGCGTGATGACCCTCGACCACGCCAGCCGCGCCTCCGAGATCGTCGCCGAGGCCATGTTCGCCGCCAGCTCCGGCCGTCCCGGCCCGGTCATCGTCGGCCTGCACGAGGACGTCATCAAGGAGCAGGTCGACGCCACGCTGCACCCCTGCATCCCGGTGGCCCCCGGCGGCATGACCGTCGAGGACTGGAAGTCGCTCCACGACGCGCTGCAGGAGGCGGACAAGCCGCTGTTCATCACCGGCGGCAACGACTGGACCACCGAGGGCGCGGAGATGCTCACCACGTGGCTGGAGGAGCACCACATCCCGGCCGCCGCCGAGTGGCGCACCGAGGGCACCGTGCCCTTCAACTCGCCGTCCTACGTGGGCCCGATCGGCTACGGCCGCCCGAAGCCCACCTATGACCTGCTCGAGGAGACCGACCTCATCGTCTTCGTCGGCACCGTCCCGGGCGACGTCGTCACCGACGGCTTCACCATCCGCCAGCACTGGGACAAGAAGAACTTCCTGGTCACCATCGACCCGTCCCTGCGCGGCCGCTCCGGCCCCGTCTCCCACCAGATCGTGGCCAAGCCGGACGTGTTCGTGCGCGACCTGGTCCGCATGGACCTCAAGGTGAAGGACTCCTGGAAGGAGTGGACCGCCCGGATGCGCTGCGAGCAGGAGGCGTTCGCCGCACTGCCGCCGGCCGAGCCCTCCGAGGGCCAGGCCCGCATGGACACCCTCATGGCCAACCTGGTGCAGTCCCTGCCCGAGGACGCCATGATCACCCTGGGCGCCGGTGAGCACACCAACTGGGCGCACCGCTACTTCCCGACCAACTCCTACGCGGCCATGATCTCGGCCCGCAACGGCTCGATGGGCTACTCGGTGCCGTCCGCCGTGGCGGCGTCCCTGAACTACCCGGGCCGCCGAGTGGTGACCATCGCCGGGGACGGCGAGTTCCTGATGAACGGCCAGGAGATGGCCACCGCCGCCCAGTACGGTGCCACCCCGCTGATCATCGTCATGGACAACCAGGAGTACGGCACGATCCGCACCCACCAGGAGCGGGACTACCCGGGCCGCGTCTCCGGCACCCAGCTGAAGAACCCCGATTTCGCCAAGGCCGCGGAGGCCTTCGGCGGTTTCGGCGTGCGGGTGGAGCAGGACTCCGAGGTGCCCGGCGCCCTGGAGGCCGCGCTCAAGGCCATCGACGACGAGGGCCGGTTCGCCCTCATCCACCTGATCGTCGAGCAGCGCGTCAAGGCGTACTGAACCCGAACGGTTCAGTCCTGGGCCGGAACGGTTCAGCGCACGGCAGGCGGAGCGGTACGGTGATCCCATCCGCTCCGCCTGTCGTCCACCGAGGTCCGTCCCCATGAAGCCACTGTCCGTCGTCGTCCACGTCAACGCCCCCGCCGCCGCCGTCTGGGAGGTGCTGACCGACCTCGAGGGCACCGCGCAGGTGCTCGGCGGGGTACGCGGGGTGGAACGGCTCTCCGGGGACACCGGTTACCAGGTCGGCACCCGCTGGCGGGAGACCCGGGTGATGTTCGGCCAGGAGGCCACCGAGGACATGACCGTCACGGCCGTCGAGCCCGGTCGGCGGACCGAGCTGCGGGCCGAGTCCCACGGCATGCGCTACCGCACCGAGTTCGAACTGCGGCCGGTCACCGGAGGCGCCGATGCCTCCCCGAGGACCCAGCTCGTGATGCGCTTCCAGGGCGAGCACGCGCACGGCGGTCGTGCGCGGAAGCTGCTGGGCGCCCTCACGGCGCCCCTGGGGGTGGCCGTCTCCCGGACGGCGATGCGCCAGGACCTGGCGGACATCGCCGCCGCGGCCGAGCGCCGCGCCCGGGCCCGGACCGCCTGAGCGGCCCCGTCCCGGTCGTCCCGGGTCAGGCCCGGGATACCGGTGCGGGGACGCGGTGGGTCGCGGCCGTCCCGCCGGTCCTCCGGTGGTGGCCCCGTGCGCACCCGCGGGCTACTGATCGTGACGCGGGTCACGTTTAAGGATACGGTGAGGGGATCCCCTACCCCCAGGAGACCGCGATGACGTCCGCGTCCCCGGAGGCTCCGAGTGGAGCCGGCCATCCCTCCGTGCTCGACGCCCGCCCCCAGGTGCCCGGTGAGCAGGTCTCGCGCGTCGGGATGACCCGGGCCGCGCTGGAGCTGGTGCAGGCCCTCCAGCGGGTCCACGGGCCGTTGATGTTCCACCAGTCCGGCGGGTGTTGCGACGGCTCCTCGCCGATGTGCTTCCCGGACGGTGACTTCCGCACCGGTGACGCCGACATCCTGCTGGGCACCTTCGACCTGCCCGACGGCACCGAACTGCCCTTCTGGATGAGCCGCGAGCAGTTCGAGTACTGGAAGCACACCCACCTGACCCTGGACGTGGTCGACGGCCGGGGGTCCGGGTTCTCGGTGGAGGCCCCCGAGGGCAAGCGCTTCCTCATCCGCTCGCGACTGATGGATCCTCGGTGATCCCCAGGCTCGCGGCGCCCTCCTACCAGCGGCACGTGGAGCGGGCGCACCACGAGCTCGCGGCCCTGGCCGCCGGTGCCACGGCGGTGGGCGCCGGGTCCGCGCCCGGGCTCCCCGCCCTGCCGCTGCCGGACGGCGGACCGCTGCGGGAGGACGTGGTCCAGTCCTGGAGGCGGTCCCTGGCCGTCCGGGCCCGGATCGACGCCTCGGCGGCGCCCGCGGTGCTCGCCGACGACGACCTGCGCCACGCCCGCAGCGAGCACCCCCTGGCGGGGGTCCTGGCCGTCGTGCGCCGCCTGCTGGTGCAGCCGGCGACGGACGCCGGACTGATCGTGGCCCTGGGCAACGCCGCGGGCCAGCTGCTCTGGGTGGAGGGTGACCCGGCCGCGGCCCGGCGCGCCGAGGTGATGGGCTTCGTGCCGGGAGCGGACTGGTCCGAGACGTCCGTGGGCACCTCCGCCCCCGGGGCCGCCCTGGCCACCGGGCGTCCCATGCAGGTCAGCCGCGCCGAGCACTTCCACCCGGTGGTCCACCCCTGGAGCTGCTCGGCGGTGCCGTTGCGGGACCCCTCGGACGGGTCGATCCTCGGCGTGCTGGACCTGACCGGCGGGGACGAGGCCGTCTCCCCGCTGGCCCTGCCGCTGCTGGCCGCCGCGGCCTCAGCGGTCGAACTGACGTGGCAGCGGACGGGAGCCGGCCGGGCGGCCGGATCCACCGTCGTCGTGCCCGGCCGTGCGGCGCGCGAAGCGGGCCCGACGGCGCGAACCGCCGCGTCCGGCGGGACTGCCTCCACCGGCGGCGTGGACCCCGGTCCGGGTGCTCCCGCGCACGGGGACGCGGGCCGGGACCTGCTGCTGCGGGTCACCGGGGTGCTGCCGGCCCGGTTGGGGCGGGACGGCGCCGCCCTGCGTGAGGTGTCCGGCCGGCACGCGGAGATCCTCACCCTGCTGGACTGGCACGCCCCCGGGCTGGACGGGGCCGCGCTCGAGGACATGCTCTACGGCCGGCGCGGCCAGGACGTGACCCTGCGGGCCGAGCTGCACCGGTTGCGCCGGATGCTGGCCGGATGCGCGGAGGGCGGCACGGGCCCGTCCACCCCGGGCCCGGCCCCCGGGACCGGTCCGGCCGGGGATGCACCGGACGCCGGTCGCATCGGGCTCGACTCGCGCCCGTACCGCATCAGCGGGCCGTTGCGCACGGACGCCGGCCTGGCCCGGGACGCGCTGCGCCGCGGCGACCTGGACGCGGCCCTGCGCTGCGCCGTCGGGATGGTGCTGCCGCGCTCCGAGGCCCCCGGCATCGTGGAGATCCGGCGGGAACTGCACGCGGACCTGCGCGAGGCCGTGCTGCAGGACGCCGGCCTCGAGCAGTTGTGGGCGTACCTGGGGCGTCCGGAGGCCGCCGGGGACCTGGACCTGTGGTCGACGGCGTTGCGCATGCTGCCGGCCGACTCACCGCGCCGTGCGCTCGCCGTGAGCACGATCGAGCGGATCACCGCAGGCGGCTGACCGGCCGGGGGGCGCGCCCCCGCGGATGCAACGTGGATGCAACCTCACTGTGAGTACCGTCACAGTCAGCGCAGGGTAGCGCCCGTTCCATCCCCGAGGAGTCGACATGACCGTCTACGCAGATCCCGAGACCACCGTCTACGCGAACCCCGGCACCGAGGGTGCCAAGGTCAGCTTCAGGCCCCGCTACGACCACTACATCGGCGGCGAGTGGGTCCCGCCCGTGAAGGGCCAGTACTTCGAGAACCCCACCCCGGTGACCGGACAGGTGTTCACGGAGGTCGGCCGGGGCACGCCCGAGGACATCGAGGCGGCACTGGACGCCGCCCACGCCGCCGCGCCGGCCTGGGGCCGGACATCGCCGGCCGAACGGGCGCTGATCCTGAACCGGATCGCGGACCGCATGGAGCAGAACCTGGAGATGCTCGCGGTGGCCGAGACCTGGGACAACGGCAAGGCCGTCCGCGAGACGCTCAACGCCGACCTGCCCTTGGCGATCGACCACTTCCGCTACTTCGCCAGCGCCATCCGCACGCAGGAGGGCAGCCTGTCCCAGCTGGACGAGAACACCACCGCCTACCACTACCACGAGCCGCTCGGGGTGGTCGGGCAGATCATCCCGTGGAACTTCCCGATCCTCATGGCCGTCTGGAAGCTCGCACCGGCGCTGGCCGCGGGCAACGCGGTGGTGCTCAAGCCGGCCGAGCAGACCCCGGCCTCCATCCTCGTGCTCGCCGAGCTGATCGGGGACCTGCTGCCTCCCGGCGTGCTGAACATCGTCAACGGGTTCGGCCTGGAGGCCGGCAAGCCGCTGGCCGCCAGCAAGCGCATCCGCAAGATCGCGTTCACGGGTGAGACCACCACGGGCCGGCTCATCATGCAGTACGCCTCCGAGAACCTCATCCCGGTGACCCTCGAGCTGGGCGGCAAGTCCCCCAACGTCTTCTTCGAGGACGTCATGTCCGCCGACGACGCCTACTGGGACAAGGCCCAGGAGGGCTTCACCATGTTCGCCCTCAACCAGGGCGAGGTCTGCACCTGCCCGTCCCGCGCGCTGGTCCAGGAGTCCATCGCCGACCGCTTCCTGGACGCCGTGGTCGAGCGCACGAGGCGCATCAAGCAGGGCAACCCGCTGGACCCGGAGACCATGATGGGCGCCCAGGCCTCCAACGACCAGCTCGAGAAGATCAAGTCCTACCTGGACATCGGCCGCCAGGAGGGCGCCGAGGTGCTGATCGGCGGGTCGCCGGCCGAGCTCGACGGGGACCTGGCGGGCGGCTACTACGTGCAGCCGACCATCTTCCGCGGCACCAACGACATGCGCATCTTCCAGGAGGAGATCTTCGGCCCGGTGGTCTCGCTGACCACCTTCCGGGACTTCGACGACGCCATGGCCATCGCCAACGACACCCTCTACGGCCTGGGCGCCGGGGTCTGGTCCCGCAACGGGAACACCGCCTACCGGGCCGGGCGGGCCATCCAGGCCGGCCGGGTCTGGGTGAACAACTACCACGCGTATCCGGCGCACTCCGCCTTCGGCGGGTACAAGTCCTCCGGCATCGGCCGGGAGAACCACCTGATGATGCTGGACCACTACCAGCAGACCAAGAACCTGCTGGTGTCGTACGCCGAGGGCAAGCAGGGCTTCTTCTAGACCCGGCCCGGCCCCCGACCCCCCTCAGAGGAACACCCCGCTTTTCCCGCATCTAGGAGGATGCCATGAACATGATGAAGGCCGCCGTCGTCGAGTCGTTCGGCAAGGACCTCACCGTCAAGGACCTGCCCATCCCGGAACCCGGGCCCGGCCAGGCGCTGGTGAAGCTGATCTCCACCGGCGTGTGCCACACCGACCTGCATGCCCGGGACGGTGACTGGCCCGTGCAGCCCACCCCGCCCTTCGTCCCGGGGCACGAGGGCGTCGGCATCGTCGAGAAGGTCGGCGAGGGGGTGACCGACGTGTCCGTGGGACAGATGGTCGGCAACGCCTGGCTGTCGAGTGCGTGCGGCAGTTGTGAGTACTGCCGGACCGGCTGGGAGACCCTGTGCGAGAGCCAGACCAACGGCGGCTACTCCGTCGACGGCTCCTTCGGGGAGTACATGCTGGTGGACGCGAGGTTCGCGGCGATCATCCCTGAGGGTGCGGATCCGTACGAGGTCGGTCCCGTACTGTGCGCCGGGGTGACCGTCTACAAGGGCCTGAAGCAGACCGAGGTCCGTCCCGGCCAGTGGGTGGTCATCTCCGGCATCGGCGGGCTGGGGCACATCGCCGTCCAGTACGCCGTGGCCATGGGGATGCGCGTGGTCGCCGTGGACGTCGCCGACGACAAGCTGGCGCTGGCCCAGGAGCACGGTGCGGAGGTCCTGGTCAACGCCAACGTGGCCGAACCGGCCGAGGAGATCCTGAAGAGGACCGGAGGGGCCCACGGCGTGCTCGTGACCGCGGTCCACCCGAAGGCCTTCGGCCAGGCGATCGCCATGGCCCGCCGCGGCGGCACGATCGTGTTCAACGGGCTGCCGCCGGGAGACTTCCCGGCGCCGATCTTCGACATCGTCCTGAAGGGCCTGACGATCCGCGGCTCGATCGTCGGGACCCGCCAGGACATGGTCGAGGCGCTGGACTTCTACGCGCGCGGGCTGATCCACCCCACCTACACGCGGCGTCCGCTGTCCGAGGTGAACGCGGTGCTGGACGAGATGCACCACGGCAAGATCGCCGGCCGCGTCGTCATCGACTACACGGAGGACTGAGCCGTCCCGTTGACCCGCACCTGACCCGGACGGGCCCCGGCGCTATCGCCGGGGCCCGTCCCGGTGCGGGCCGTCAGGACTGGCGGCGGGGCTCCGCCTCAGGCGGGGCCGGTCCGTGAGTCGATCGACGCGTGGGCCGGGGACGCCCTGCGCCACCCAGGGGTCCACGAGCCCGCGGAACGCCTCGGGTTGCTCCACCCAGGGATAGTGGCCGCAGTCCCCGATCATCTCCAGCCGGGCACCCAGGACGCGGGCGCCGGCACGGACCGGGGCATCGCCGACGAGGATGTCCTCCGTGCCGCCGATGACGAGCGTGGGAGGCAGGTCAGCCTGCCGGACGCGGTCCGCGGCGTCCTCCGGGATGTCCCGGGACCAGGCACCGGAGGCCGCGAGCGAGGTCGACCCGAGGGGTGAATGCTCCTGCTCCCGCAGGGTCCACCGCGCGTAGCCGGCGGGGCGCTGGACCGGTGAGTCCGCCTGGAACCGCGCCTCGTCCCGCGGGGCGGGTCCGGCCAGCGAGGCCATCGCCCGGCCGATCACCGGTTCCGTGCGCCGGGCCGCGATCGCGGCGCCGTCGTGCTCGGTGTCGGTGAGCCAGGTCAGCGACGGGGTGACGAGCAGGAGGGAACGCACGCGGCCCGGGTACCGGGTGGCCGCGGCCAGCGCGAGCTGCGCCCCCGCGGAGTGGGCGATCAGGTCGGCCCGGTCCAGGCCCAGGGCGTCGAGCGCGGACACCACGTCGGCCGCGTCCGTCCACCAGCCCCGGGACAGGCTTCCGGTGGCCGGCGTCCCGCGCGGGTGCAGGACGGCCAGCGTCCGGGTCCCGGCCAGGCCGGCCAGGTCCTCGAGGTACTCCGGCGAGCGGCACGGCCCGCCCGGCAGGACGAGGACCGGTGGGCCGGAACCGGCGCCCAGGACCTGGACGGCGAGGGGAGTGCCGTCGTCGGCGACGGCGGAGATCAGGGAACCGGTCTGCGTGGACTCCACGGCCGGCGTCCCTACAGGTACAGGCCGGCCAGCCGGGTCAGCGAGGACCGGATGCCGTTCGCGTTGTCCGCCGGCCGCCGGCTCAGTTCGTAGGCCCTGGCCACGAGCGGCCTCGTCCAGGAGTAGTCGAAGGTCTCGGTGACCAGGGTGGTGCCGTCGCCCCGGTCCTCGAACTGCCAGCGCCAGCGGTGACCGCCCGGGTGCTGCCACTCCACCACGCGGTCCTGGTCCGACGCGGTGGTCACCAGCCTCATCGTGTAGGGCAGGCCGAACTTGCGCATCGCCATCGTGAACTCGTCACCCACCGCCAGCCGGGTCGGCCCGGTCCTGGTGTACTGCACCGACTCCGAGCCGTCCACCTCGTGGTGCCGGTGGGGATTGGCCAGCAGGGCCCACAGCTCGGTGGCGGGGGCGTTCACGGTGATCCGGTAGCTGACCTGACGGGGACCGGTGCCCACCCGTTCCGGCCAGGCGGCCTGGGGCGCGGACACCGGAAGGCCGGTCTCCGGGTTGGTCCGTCCTGATGCACTCTCGGGCTGATCGCTCATGGCCCCAGTCTAGGGACGGCCGAGCTGTCGTCACCCGCGGTGTTCGCACGCCGCCCTCACCCGCCGACGGCGCGCGCACGCCGCCGGTGACGGGACCACCCCGGCTAGGGTGGGGCCGTCACCTCCACCGCCGCACCGTCCCCGAGGCACCGCCATGTCATCCAAGAAGCCCACGTCCCCCGGACAGCCCGCCGCACCGAACCATCCGGAGGTCCGGCAGAACCTGGCGCTGGGGCCCTCCGGGGCCCGCCCGGGGGACCGGATGTCGGTGTGGGCCACGCTGCGGCGGCCGGGATGGCTGAAGACCGAGGTGCTCGCCGGGCTGGTGGTCGCGCTCGCCCTCATCCCGGAGGCCATCGCGTTCTCGCTCATCGCCGGCGTCGACCCGACGGTAGGGCTGTACGCCACCGCCGTCATGGCCATCTCCATCGCCTTCCTCGGCGGGCGCCCGGCGATGATCTCCGCCGCCACGGCGGCCACGGCCCTCGTGATCGCCCCGGTGGTGGCCAGCCACGGTGTCCAGTACCTGCTGGCCACGGCCGTCCTGGCCGGGGTCATCCAGGTCCTGCTGGGCCTGCTCGGCGTCGCGCGGCTGATGCGGTTCATCCCGCGCAGCGTGATGACCGGTTTCGTGAACGCCCTGGCCATCCTCGTCTTCATCTCCCAGCTGCCGGACCTGATCGGGGTGCCGTGGGTCGTCTACGTGCTGGTGGCGATCGGGCTGGCCCTCATCTTCGTCCTGCCCCGGCTCACCACCGCCGTCCCGGCCCCGCTGGTCTCGATCGTCGTCGTGACCGTGCTGGTGATCGCCACGCAGCTGGCGGTGCCGACCGTTGGGGACAAGGGCGAACTCCCGGACGCCCTGCCCTCCCTGGTCATCCCGGACGTCCCCCTCACCCTGGAGACGCTCGAGGTGATCGCCCCCTACGCGCTGGCCATGGCCGTCGTGGGGCTGCTCGAGTCGCTCATGACCGCCAAGCTGGTGGACGACATCACGGACACCCGCTCGGACAAGACCCGCGAGGCCCTGGGGCAGGGCGGGGCCAACGTCCTCGCCGGGCTCTTCGGGGGCATGGGCGGCTGCGCGGTGATCGGGCAGACGATGATGAACGTCAAGGTCGCCGGGGCGCGGACGCGGTTGTCCACCCTCACGGCCGGCGTGATGGTCCTGGTGCTGTCGGTGCTGCTGGAGGAGGCCGTGGCGGTGGTGCCCATGGCCGCGCTCGTGGCCGTGATGGTCTTCGTGGCCTGGTCGGCCTTCGACTGGCACTCGATCCGGCCCTCCACCCTGCGGGCCATGCCGAAGTCCGAGACCACGGTCATGCTCGTCACCGTGGTCTCGACCGTGGCCACGGGGAACCTGGCCGTCGGGGTGGGCCTGGGGGTACTGGCGGCCATGGTGCTCTTCGCCCGCCGGGTGGCCCACGTGGTCACCGTGCACCGGGCGGTCCAGGACGGTCCCGACGGCGGCGCGACCGCCACCTACACGGTCGACGGGGCCTTGTTCTGGGCCTCCTCGAACGACCTCTACACCCAGTTCGAGTATCTCGAGGACCCGGAGCGGGTCGTGATCGACCTGTCCCGCTCCCACATCTGGGACGCCTCCACCGTGGCCAGCCTGGACGCGATCACGGACAAGTACGCGCGGTACGGCAAGGCCGTGGAGGTCAACGGGCTGAACCGGGCGAGCGCGGCCATGCGCGAACGCCTGCGCGGTCGGCTGGCCGCCGGGGACTGACCCGCCGGCCAGATTCCTTCCCTCCGGGTCTTGGTCCGCACCGGTGGCCGGCGGCATGCTGGTGGTGACCGGGTGGCCCGGGCCACCCGGTCGGGACCGGCGTGCCGTCAGGCACCCGAGCGACGACGGAGGCCGGTGGACCGATGGACGCGGTGCGGGAGGTGCTCGGAGCTGCGGACTCCGCCTGGGTCTATCCGCTCGGGATGATGCTGGTCGCCGTCTCGGCGCTGTTCCCGCCCGTCCCGAGCACCTCCGTCTTCGTCGCGCTCGGGGCGCTGTCGGCCACGGAGAACGTGCCCAACGGCTTCCTGCTGGTGGTGTCCATGCTGGCCGGCGCCCTGATCGGGGACGCGGCGACCTACGGGCTGGTGCGGCAACGGGACGTGGCGAACTGGCGCATGCTCCGCGGGGACCGGGCACGGAAGGCGCTGGACGCCTCCCGGAACCGCCTCGACCACGGCGCGGTCTCCTGGGTGCTGACCTCGCGCTTCATCCCCCTGGGCCGGCTGACCATGAACGTGGCCTGCGCCATCACCCCCATCCCCTGGGGTGCCTTCATGCTCTACTCGCTGGGGGCGGGCATCCTCTGGTCCGCCTACTCCGTGGGCATCGGCGCGCTGTCCGGACTGCTGCCCGGGCTCTCCACGGAATTCACCGTCCTCGTGGCGATCGTGCTCTCGCTGCTCCTGGGCCGCGCGATCGGCGCCGCGGCGGCCTGGTACCTCCAGCCGGAGGCCTGACCGCCCGGCAGGACCCACCGGTCCGGGCCCCGGCCCGGCCCGAGGGTTGCACTCCGCGCAAAATCGTATACGATCTGTGGTGAGCGACGCAGATCACACGACGCAGACCACCCCCTGACCGCGGAGGCGCAACACACCATGGCAGACAACGCAGAGGGCACGGCGGTGCCGACCACCGGCCCCGTGGACTTCACCACCCGTGGGCACCGCCCGGGCAAGGTCATCGCACTGCACCTGAACTACCCCTCGCGCATCGCCCAGCGCGGGCGCTCGCCGCAGTTCCCCGGTTACTTCCTCAAGGCCGGCACCTCCATCGCCACCACGGGTGCCGAGATCGAACGCCCCGCCGGCACCGAGCTGCTGGCCTACGAGGGCGAGATCGCCCTGGTCATCGGCGAGGACTGCCGCCGGGTCTCCCCGGAGGAGGGCTGGTCCAAGGTCTCCGGGATCACCGCCGCGAACGACTGGGGACTGTACGACCTGCGCCACGCGGACAAGGGCTCCAACATCAAGAACAAGTCCGGAGACGGCTACACCCCGTTGGGCCCGGAGGTCATCCCCGCCGCCGCCGTCGATCCGGCCGGGCTGCGCGTGCGCACGTGGGTCAACGGCGAGCTGGTGCAGGACGACACCACCGCCGACCTGGTCTTCCCCTTCGGCCAGCTGGTGGCGGACCTGTCCCAGCTGATGACCCTGGAGGCCGGGGACGTCATCCTGACCGGCACCCCGGCCGGTTCCTCGGTCGCCCAGCCGGGTGACGTCGTCGAGGTGGAGGTGGACGCCCCCGGTGCGCCCGGTGCGCCCTCCACCGGACGGCTCGTCTCCCGCGTGGTGGCCGGGGAACACCCGATGGCGCCCTACGGACACGGACCGAAGGTCGACGACACCCAGCGGGAGGAGGCCTGGGGCTCCCGCGAGGCCGCCGGCCTGCCACCGGTCCCGGCGGCGGAGGGCGCCACCGGGGCCGGATCGGAGGGCTTCCACTACGTGCCCTCCGCGCCCACGGCGGACCGCTCACTGCTCACCGAGGAGCTGAAGGCCACGATCAACGCCACCGCGGTGGCCACCATCACCGCCCAGTTGCGCAAGCGCGGCATCGACAACGCCACGATCGACGGCGTGCGCCCCATGCACCCCGGGCAGCGCATCCTGGGCTACGCCAAGACCCTGCGCTACGTCCCCAACCGCGAGGACCTGTTCAAGGCCTTCGGCGGCGGCTTCAACGCCCAGAAGCGGGCCATGGACACCGTGGAGCAGGACGACGTCGTCGTCATGGAGGCCCGCGGGGAGACCGGCACCGGCACCCTCGGGGACGTGCTGGCCCTGCGCGCCAAGGTGCGCGGCGCCAACGCCGTGATCACCGACGGCGGCGTGCGGGACAGCGCGGCCGTCGCCGAGGTGGACATCCCGGTCTACTCCAGTGGCGTCCACCCGGCCGTGCTCGGCCGCCGGCACGTGCCCTGGGAGGTGGGCGGCACCATCGCCTGCGGCGGCACCACCGTGCAGTCCGGGGACATCATCGTCGGCGACGACGACGGCGTGGTGGTCATCCCGCCGGCACTTCTGCATGAGGTCGTCGAGGACGCCTACGCGCAGGAGCTGCAGGACGCCTGGGTGTTCGACCGCGTGGCCGAGGGCCACCCGGTGGACGGGCTGTTCCCGCCGAACGCCGAGTGGAAGCAGCGCTACGCCGAGTACCGGGCCGCGCAGGACGCGGAGCGGTCCCGGTGAGCACCCTCCGGGGCGCCGCGCCGGCGGGGGCGCCGGACACCGTGCCCCCCGCGGAGAGCCACTCCAAGGCGGACCGGGCCTACCAGGCGCTGATCGAGGGCATCCAGCAGGGCCGCTTCGCCCCGGGCAGCCGGCTCGTGCTGGCCCAACTGGCCGAGGAGCTCGGGATGTCCGTGGTGCCGGTGCGGGAGGCGATCCGCCGTCTCCAGCACGACGACCTCGTCTCCTACGAGCGCAACGTGGGCGCGACCGTCGTCGGCGTCGACCCCGAGGAGTACAGGTACACCATGGAGACGCTGGCGCTGGTGGAGGGCTTCTCCACGGCCCAGTGCGCCCCGCTGGTCACCGCCGGGGAACTGGAGCGGGCCCGGGACATCAACGCCCGGATGCGCGCCCTGCTGGACGACTTCGACCCGGTCGAGTTCACCGCCCTGAACAAGGAGTTCCACTCCACCCTGTTCGAGCACCACCAGAACCCGCACATCCTCGACCTCGTGCACCGCGGCTGGAACCGCCTGACCGCGTTGCGCTCCTCGACCTTCGCCCACGTGCCCGGCAGGGCACCCCAGTCCGTGGCCGAGCACGACCAGCTGCTCGACCTCATCGCCGCCGGTGCCCCGTTCCAGGACATCGAGACGGCCGCCCGGCAACACCGCGCCAACACCCTGGCGGCGTACATGGACACCATGGCGTCCGCCGGCCAGCACTGAACCCACCCCAGCCGTCCACCTGTCCGACCGAGAGGACCCCACGATGACGACCCAGGCCATCCCGAACACCGACTTCGCCCCGGCGAACCTGCCGGAGAAGATCCAGCACTACATCAACGGCAAGCACGTCGACTCGATCGACGGCGACACCTTCGAGGTGCTCAACCCCGTCACCAACCAGCCCTACCTGAAGGCCGCCTCGGGCAAGGTCGCGGACGTGGACGCCGCCGTCGCCGCCGCCAAGGAGGCCTTCGAGAACGGCCCGTGGCCCACGATGCTGCCGCGCGAGCGCTCCCGCATCCTCCACAAGGTCGCGGACATCGTGGAGTCCCGCGGCCAGGACCTGGCCGAGATGGAGTGCTTCGACACCGGCCTGCCGATCAAGCAGGCCCTGGGCCAGGCCCGGCGCGCGGCCGAGAACTTCCGGTTCTTCGCGGACCTGATCGTCGCCCAGCACGACGACGCCTTCAAGGTCCCGGGCCGCCAGGCCAACTACGTCAACCGCAAGCCGATCGGCGTGGCCGGGCTCATCACCCCGTGGAACACCCCGTTCATGCTCGAGTCCTGGAAGCTGGGCCCGGCCCTGGCCACCGGCAACACCGTGGTGCTCAAGCCCGCCGAGTTCACCCCGCTGTCCGCCTCCCTGTGGCCGGGCATCTTCGAGGAGGCCGGGGTCCCGGCCGGCGTGTTCAACATCGTCCACGGCTACGGCGAGGAGGGCTTCGCCGGTGACTCCCTGGTCAAGCACCCGGACGTGCCGCTGATCTCCTTCACCGGCGAGTCCCGCACCGGGCAGATCATCTTCGGCAACGCCGCCCCCCACCTCAAGGCGCTCTCCATGGAGCTCGGCGGCAAGTCCCCGGCCGTCGTCTTCGCGGACGCGGACCTGGACGCCGCCATCGACGCGACCATCTTCGGCGTCTTCTCCCTCAACGGTGAGCGCTGCACCGCCGGCTCCCGCATCCTGGTCGAGCGGAGCATCTACGACGAGTTCGTCGAGCGCTACTCCGCCCAGGCCCGGCGCGTGAAGGTCGGCCTGCCGCACGACGAGTACACCGAGGTGGGCGCCCTGGTGCACCCGGAGCACTTCGAGAAGGTCATGTCCTACGTGGAGATCGGCAAGTCCGAGGCCCGGCTGACGGCCGGTGGCGGGCGTCCGGAGGCGTTCCCCGAAGGCAACTTCATCCAGCCCACGGTGTTCGCGGACGTGGCCCCGGACGCCCGGATCTTCCAGGAGGAGATCTTCGGCCCGGTCGTGGCCATCACCCCGTTCGACACGGACGAGGAGGCCCTGGCCCTGGCCAACAACACCAGGTACGGGCTGGCCGCCTACATCTGGACCAACGACCTCAAGCGCGCCCACAACTTCGCCCAGGACGTGGAGGCCGGGATGGTGTGGCTGAACTCCAACAACGTGCGTGACCTGCGCACCCCCTTCGGCGGCGTCAAGGCCTCCGGTCTGGGCCATGAGGGCGGTTACCGGTCCATCGACTTCTACACGGACCAGCAGGCCGTGCACATCAACCTCGGTGAGGTCCACAACCCCGTCTTCGGCCGCCAGGAAGAGGCCGCCGAGGACCTCCAGGCCTGACCGCCCCCACCCCCCTCCCGCATTCCTTCCAGCATTCCCTTCCACAGCAAGGACCAGTCATGACCCACCTCGACGACCGGACGATGACGTCCTCGGGCTTCTACGTCTCCCAGGAGGCCCCCATCCACTCCGACAACCCGATCCCCACCCCGAAGGCCCCGGCGCCGGACATCCTGCGCTGCGCCTACATGGAGCTGGTGGTCACCGACCTGGCCAGGTCCCGTGAGTTCTACGTGGACGTGCTCGGGTTGACCGTGACCGAGGAGGACGAGGAGACCATCTACCTGCGCTCCCTCGAGGAGTTCATCCACCACAACCTGGTGCTGCGCAAGGGCCCGGTGGCCGCCGTCGCCGCCTTCTCCTACCGGGTGCGCAGCCCCGAGGAGCTGGACAAGGCCGTGGCCTTCTACGAGGAGCTCGGCTGCCGCGTGGAGCGCCGCCCGGAGGGCTTCACCAAGGGCATCGGCGACTCGGTGCGCGTGGAGGACCCGCTGGGCTTCCCGTACGAGTTCTTCTACGACGTCGAGCACGTCGAGCGCCTGGCCTGGCGCTACGACCTCTACACCCCGGGGGCGCTGGTGCGCCTGGACCACTTCAACCAGGTCACCCCGGACGTGCCGCGCGCCACGAAGTTCATGCAGGACCTGGGCTTCCGCGTCACCGAGGACATCCAGGACGAGGCCGGCACCGTGTACGCGGCCTGGATGCGGCGCAAGCCCACCGTCCATGACACCGCCATGACCGGCGGCGACGGCCCGCGCATGCACCACGTGGCGTTCTCAACCCATGAGAAGCACAACATCCTGGCGATCTGCGACAAGATGGGCGCCCTGCGCATCTCCGACCGGATCGAGCGCGGCCCCGGCCGCCACGGCGTCTCCAACGCCTTCTACCTCTACATCCTGGACCCGGACGGCCACCGGATCGAGATCTACACCCAGGACTACTACACCGGCGACCCGGACAACCCGGTCGTCACCTGGGACGTGCACGACAACCAGCGCCGCGACTTCTGGGGCAACCCGGTCGTGCCGTCCTGGTACACCAACGCCTCCCTCGTGCTCGACCTGGACGGGAACCCGAAGGAGGTCGTGGCCCGCACCGACGACTCCGAGATGGACGTGACCATCGGCGCGGACGGGTTCTCCTACACCCGCGAGGGTGACGAGTCCGGCACCTGGAAGGGCGAGGCCGCCAAGGGCTTCAAGCTCGGCAACCAGCTCTGACCCGTCGTCTCCCGACGCCGGCCGGCACCTCACGCGGTGGGGGACCGGCCGGCGTCGTGGCCTGGGCCCGTTACCTCCTTCGGGAGGTAACGGGCGGTCCTTTCGGCTCATAGTGTGGCGCGCATCACATTGATCGTCCGCACTGAGGAGAGGCCATGACCCTGATGAGCCATGACCGGCAGCAGCCGTTGACCGAGGCCGCCGCGCCGGCCAAGAAGCCGCCGATGGGCCGTGTAGCCGTCGCCACCACGGTGGGCACCACCATCGAGTACTACGACTTCTTCATCTACGGCACCGCGGCGGCGCTGGTGTTCCCCACCCTCTTCTTCGGCACCCTGGGCGAGGCCGGCGGCCTGGTGGCCTCCTTCGCCACCTTCGCGGTCGCCTTCTTCGCGCGGCCCGTGGGCGCGGTCATCTTCGGGCACTTCGGGGACCGGATCGGCCGCAAGAAGGCCCTCGTGGCCACCCTGCTGATCATGGGCGTGGCCACCGTGCTGATCGGCCTGCTGCCGACGCCGGCGAGCCTCGGGGCCTTCGCGGTCGTCGCCCCCATCCTGCTGGTGACCCTGCGCTTCCTGCAGGGGTTCGCCGTGGGCGGCGAGTGGGCCGGTGCCGCGCTGATGGCCGCCGAGTACGCCCCGCCGAAGCTGCGCGGCTACTTCGCCTCCCTGCCGATGCTCGGCCCGGCGATCGCGTTCGGCCTGGCCAGTGGCACCTTCCTCGTCACCAACATCACCCTCGGGGACTCCTCCGGGGCGTTCATGGAGATCGGCTGGCGCGTGCCGTTCGTCCTCAGCGCCGCCCTGGTGATCGTCGGCCTGTGGATCCGCCTGAGCATCGAGGAGACCCCGGTGTTCCTGGCGGCCAAGGCCAAGGCCGTTGCGGAGGCCAGGGCCCGGGCGGAGGACGTGCGGACCGGCGGCCCGGACGCGGCGCCCGCGTCCCCCCGCACCCTGCCGATCTGGGAGTCCGTGCGCCGGCAGTGGAAGGAGATGCTGTTGGGCGGGCTGGCCTTCAGCTCCCTGTTCGCCTTCTTCTACATCGGGACCTCGTTCCTCACCAGCTACGGCACGACCGTGCTGCAGCTGGAGCGCAACGAGGTGCTGACCACCGGCGTCATCACCTCCGTGTTCTTCGCGATCGCCACCGTGGGCTCGGGAATCCTCTCCGACCGCATCGGACGCCGGGGCACCCTGCTGCTGGCGGGCGTGGCCGGCCTGGTCTGGTCCTTCGTGATGTTCCCGATACTGAACACGGGGATGACCGAGGAGGGGGGCAGCTTCCTGTTCTTCACCCTCGGCGTGATCGGAACGCTCGTCGTGGCCGGGCTGAGCTTCGGCGCCGCCGGGTCCTTCCTGCCCGAGCTGTTCCAGACCGAGTACCGCTACACCGGTGCCGGGCTGGCCTACAGCCTGGCGGGGATCTTCGGCGGGGCCCTGCCGCCGCTGGCCGCGGCCACCCTGATGGCGACCTTCGGGGGTGGGGCCGTGGGCCTGATGCTCTCCGGCATCGCGGTGATCAGCGTGGTGGTCCTGGCCATGCTGCGCGAGACCAAGGGGTCCGACCTCGGCGCCCAGGAGGCGACCGCGGAGCCGGTGAACGCCGCCTGATCCGCGTCAGCCCCAGGAAGCCACGGCCCGGCAGCACGGGCCGTGGCTTCCTTGTTTTGCTAAAGTGTTGTGGATCACACACGAGGGGAGAGCCGCCTGTGTTGAGCCCGTCCGTCGAACTGCTGCGCCCTGATGACCGGGAGCTCATCCGGGCGTGGCTGCGCAGGATGCGCCAGGAGACGCTCACGGACGTGTGCTTCGGCGGGATCGTGCACGACGGCCGCCTGGAGATCTCCGAGCTGCGGGGCGCCAGGACCAGGGTCCTGGCCGGGCAGCAGGTGCCCGTGGGCCAGGGGCTGGGTGGCGAGGCGATGGCCCGGGACCGGCCGCTGACCGTCGAGGACTACGTCACCGCCCCGTCCATCACGCACCAGTTCGACGAGGTGGTCAGCGCCGAGGGGCTCTCGTCCATGGCGGCCATCCCCGTGGTGGTGGGCCAGCGGCCGCGCGCCGTGCTGTACGCCGCCACGCGGCAGGCGGGCACCGTGGGGGACCGGGTGATCCACGGCATGGTGTCCACCGGCCGCGCGATCGCCCAGGAACTGCGCGTGCGGGACGAGGTCGACCGCAGGGTGTCCATGATCGGGCTGGCGGACAGCGCCGGGGCCGGTGACGCCCGGGACCTCGAGGAGGCCGTGCGCACCGCGCACTCCGAGCTCATCGCGATCGCCCACTCCAGCCACGATCCCACCCTGGTCGCCGCCGTGCGCGCGGTGGCGGAGCGCCTCGAGCGCCGGGGGACGGTGCCCGCCGAGGTGCCCGCGCTGACCCGCCGGGAGATGGACGTGATGTCCCAGGTGGCCCTCGGCTGCAGCTACGCCGAGATCGGGGAGCGGCTCTCCCTCAGCCCGGTGACCGTCAAGAGCTACATGCGCTCGGTGATGATGAAGCTGCACTGCAACAACCGGGTGGAGGCGGTCGCCACCGCGCGCCGGTTGCGCATCCTGCCCTGAGCCTGCCGGCGCCACCCCGGCCTCGTCCCGGCCTGGTCCCGGAAGGGGCCGCGACCTGTGACGCAGATCGCGCCGTTATCGTATACGATCGAGGCACAACGCCCACCCCGTGGCGGCACGCCACGGGCCCCCCTGGGAGGAGCCAGCTTGCTCGACCATGAGACCCATGTGAAGATCGCCGACGAACTGCACCGGGCCGGCATCGACCGCCAGCCCGTCCCGCTGCTCACCGCGCGCTACCCCGAGATGCAGATCGAGGACTCGTACGCCGTCCAGCGCATCTGGGCCGAGCGGCAGGCCGAGGCCGGCCGCACCAAGGTGGGCCACAAGATCGGCCTGACCTCCAAGGCCATGCAGGAGGCCACCGGCATCGACGAGCCGGACTACGGGGTCATCTTCGATGACCAGGTGGTCGAGTCCGGCCACGTGTACGAGTGGGCGAGGTACACCCACCCGCGCATCGAGATGGAGCTGGCCTTCGTGCTCAAGGACGAGCTGCGCGGCCCCGGGCTGAACCTGATGGACGTGCTGCGCGCCACCGAGTACGTGGTGCCCGCCCTGGAGGTGCTGGACTCCCGCATCGAGATGAAGGGCCGCACCATCACGGACACCATCTCGGACAACGCCGCCCTGGGTTCCATGGTGCTCGGCGGGCGCCCGGTCGGCGTGGGGGACGTGGACCTGCGCTGGGTCGCCGGCATCCTGTCCCGCAACGAGGAGATCATCGAGACCGGCGTGGCCGCCGGGGTGCTGAACCACCCGGCCAACGGGGTGCACTGGCTGGCCAACCGGATCGCCGGGCACGGGGACGTGCTCGAGGCCGGGGAGATCATCCTGGCCGGGTCCTTCACCCGGCCCATGTGGGTCTACGCCGGGGACACCGTGTACGCAGACTACGGACCGCTGGGAACGGTGACATGCCGATTCGCGTGACCACTGAACCGAGCCTGAGGGACCTGTTCACCGCCGAGGCTGTCCGGGACCGCGGCGGGCGCCCCGTGGCCGGGATGTTCCTGTCCTCGGGGGATGCCACCGCCGCCGAGATCTGCGCGGGCGCCGGGCTGGACTACCTCCTCATCGACGCCGAGCACGCCCCGCTGTCCCTGGAGTCCATCCAGTCCCAGCTGCGGGTGATCGCCGGCACGGGCACGCTCGCGCTGGTGCGGGTCCCCGCCCTGGACGAGGTGGTCATCAAGCAGGTCCTGGACCTGGGCGCCCAGAACGTGCTGGTGCCCATGGTCCACACGGTCCAGGACGCGCAGGCGGCCGTGCGGGCCATGCACTACCCGCCGCGCGGGGTGCGCGGGGTCGGTTCGGCCCTGGCCCGGTCCGGCCGGTGGAACCGGACCACCGGATACCTCCAGGACGCCGGGGCGCAGGTGACCCTCCTCGTCCAGGTCGAGTCGGCCACCGCCGTGGAGAACGCGGCGGAGATCGCCGCCGTGGACGGCGTCGACGGGGTCTTCATCGGCCCCTCCGACCTGTCCGCCACCATGGGACTGATCGGGCAGCAGGCGCATCCCGACGTCGTGGCGGCCGTCAAGACGGTCATCGCGGAGGTGAAGGCCGCGGGGAAGATCGTGGGCGTCAACGCCTTCGTCGAGGCCCACGCCCGGGACTACGTGGAGGCCGGGGCCGACTTCGTGAACGTCGGCGCCGACGTCGCGCTCCTGGCCCGCGGCTCCGAGGCCCTCGCGGACACGTGGTGCCCGGACCCGGGCCAGGAGTCCGGTCCGGGCGGCGCTGCGGCCGGGCCGAGGGCCTCGACGCCGCGCGGATCCTACTGACAGGCCCTCATCGGCTCGCCCGGCCCGACCGGTACCCCGGGCGGGCCGGTGGCCGTGCGCCGGGCCCGGTGGGCCGTCCGGCGGGCCCGGTGGGCCGTCCGGCTGGGCTCCCCTCACCCGTGCCGGGCACCGCGGTCGTCCCCGGCGAGGACCGCGGTGGCCGCAGGATTCAGTGGCCGGTGGCCAGGCGCTGTCCGAGCCGGCCGGCGACCCGCTCCGCGCTGAGCGCGAGCTTCCTGCCCAGGGCCTCGACGTCCAGCTGGCGGGTCGCGTACACCACCGCGACGGCGGCCGGCAGGTGCCCGTCCACGCGCAGGGGGACGGCGACGGAGGAGACGCCGTCCAGGACCTCGTCGTTGCTGACGGCATAACCGCGCTGCCGGGCCTGCTCCACCTCCACGCGCGGGGGCAGGCCCCCGGTCAGTCCGGCGAGCTCCTCGGGCCCCATGCCCGCCTGCACGGCCAGACCCGGGGCTCCTCGGTCGAGGGGGTGGCGGGTGCCGGGGCGCTGGGTGACGGCGTGACCGTGGGAGGGCTCCACCGTCACCAGGGTGATGCACTCGCCCTGTCCCCAGACCGCCACGAAGGCGCTCATCTGCAGTTCGTTGGCCAGCGTGGTCAGCTCCGGCAGCGCGGCGGACTGCAGGTCCTGCTGCACCCCGCGCGCCAGGACGGCGAGCCCCGGTGCGCCGATCAGCCGTCCGGAGGCATCCCGCGTGATCAGCCCGTGGTCCTCCAGCGTGCGCAGGATCCGGTAGGCGATCGAGCGGTGGACACCGAGCTGGGCGGAGACCTCGGCGATCGTGGGCGGTTCCGGGGCGGAGACCACCAGTTCCAGCATGCGCAGCCCACGGGACAGGGTCTGGGAGTGCGGGGCGCCGCCGGACGCGTCCTCGCCCTTTCTCGGACGCGTCGCGGACGGGGTGTCGGGGGATCCGTGGGCAGCTGCGGTCACCGGGGGCCCTTTCATGGTGAGTCCTGAGGAGCAGGTCACGCCGCCTTGTGAGGGGTGTCACCTACCGTATATGATCTCGCATAGTTGTTCGCTATAAGAACTGTATGTTCGATTATAGAACACCCCTTCTCTCCCCGCATTCACGACCGCAGGAGTCACCATGCTGTTCCACCACCACGGATACGTCTCCACCGATCCGCGCGTGCAGCCCGCCGCCGGCGTGGGCATCGAACGCTCACCCGAACTGCCCGAGACCATGGACGTCCTCGTGGTCGGTTCCGGCCCGGCCGGCATGACCGCCACCGCACAGCTCGCCAGCTTCCCCGAGGTCATGACCTGTCTCATCGACCGCCGCCCCAACCGCCTCGAGATCGGCCAGGCGGACGGCATCCAGGCCCGCAGCGTCGAGACCTTCCAGGCCTTCGGCTTCGCCGACGAGATCGTCGCGGAGGCCTACCACCTCACCGAGATGAACTTCTGGAAGCCGGACCCGGCCAACCCGGAGAACATCATCCGGACGGCCCGCGAGCTCGACGACCCGGCCGGCGTCAGCGAGTTCCCCCACCTGATCGTCAACCAGGCCCGCGTGCTGGACTACTTCGCGCGCTTCGCCAGGCACGCCCCCTCCCGCACCGAGCCGTACTTCGGCTGGGAGTTCGTGAAGCTGGAGGTCGGCGAGGGTGAGTACCCCGTGACGGCGACCCTGAAGCGCACCGGTGAGACCCCCGAGGCCGGGGTGGCCCCGGGCGAGGAGCGCGTGGTGCGCGCCAAGTACGTCCTCGGCGCCGACGGGGCCCACTCCAAGGTCCGCCGGGACATCGGTGCCCAGCACGTCGGGGCGGTGTCCTACCACGCCTGGGGCGTCATGGACGTGCTGGCTGAGACGGACTTCCCGGACATCCGCACCAAGTGCGCCATCCAGTCCAAGCACGGCTCGATCCTGCACATCCCGCGCGAGGGCGGTTTCCTGTTCCGCATGTACGTGGACCTGGGCGAGGTGGACCAGAGCGACGCCGGCGCGGTGCGCAAGACCCCGCTGGACGAGATCATCCGCCGCGCCAACGAGATCGTCACGCCGTACACCGTGGACGTGAAGGACGTGGCCTGGTGGAGCGTCTACGAGGTCGGGCACCGGGTGACCGACCGTTTCGACGACGTGCCGACCGAGGAGGCCGGCACGCGCACCCCGCGGGTCTTCATCGCCGGGGACGCCTGCCACACCCACTCGGCCAAGGCCGGCCAGGGGATGAACGTCTCCATCCAGGACGCCTTCAACCTGGGCTGGAAGCTGGGCCAGGTCGTCTCCGGGATCGCGCCGGAGAAGCTGCTGACCACCTACACGGCGGAGCGGCAGCAGATCGCCCAGAACCTCATCGACTTCGACCGCGAGTGGTCCTCGATGATGGCGGCCAAGCCGGAGGAACTGGAGAACCCCAACGCCCTGGAGGAGTTCTACCAGAAGACCTTCGAGTTCCCGGCCGGGTTCATGACGGAGTACCCGCAGGGCCTGATCACCGGTGCCGCCACCCACCAGGACCTGGCCACCGGCTACACGCTGGGCAAGCGCTTCAAGGCCCATCCGGTCAAGCGCGTGTGCGACACCAACCCCACGTTCCTGGGGCACCAGCACGTGGCGGACGGCCGGTGGCGGATCTACGCCTTCGCCGACGCCGCCGTGTCCTCGGCCCAGGACTCGGCGCTGCGCGCCTTCGCCGAGTGGCTGGAGTCCGCCGAGTCCCCGGTGCACCGGTTCACCCCGGCGGGCAAGGACCTCGACGCGCTGTTCGACGTCTACGCCGTCTACCAGCAGCCGCACCAGGAGGTGGACCTGATGCAGGCCCCGGGGATCTTCCGCCCCAAGGTAGGCACGTTCCAGGTCTCCAACCTCAACAAGGTGTTCGGCGTGGACCCGGAGGACGACATCTTCGAGGCCCGCGGCCTGAGCCGTGACGGCGTCGTCGTGGTCGTCCGCCCGGACCAGTACGTCGCCCAGGTGCTCCCGCTGTCCGCCACGGAGGAGCTGGCGGCGTTCTTCGAGGGCATCTACGGCGTCTGACCGCCCCCCTGGTGCCGTGCGGGCGGTGACGACCGGTCGTCACCGCCCGCACGGCACCGGTCGTCCTCGCCCGCGGGGCGCGGCAGGCCCCTACCGGGCGAAGCGGGTCAGGCGCAGCGAGTTCGCCACCACCAGCACGGAGCTGGCGGCCATCGCCGCCCCGGCGAGCATCGGGTTGAGCAGCCCGAACGCCGCCACCGGGATGCCCAGGGTGTTGTAGGCGAACGCCCAGAACAGGTTCGACTTGATGATGCCCAGGGTCCTGCGGCTGAGCTGGACCGACTGCACCACCTGGTGCAGGGACGAGCCCATCACGGTGATGTCCGCCGCCTCCCGGGCCACGTCGGTGCCGGAGCCCATGGCGATCCCCAGGTCGGCCTGCGCCAGGGCGGGGGCGTCGTTGACGCCGTCGCCGACCATGGCGACCACCCGGCCGGCCTCCTGCAGCTGCCGCACCCGGGCGACCTTGTCCTCGGGGCGCACCCCGGCGAACACGTCCCGGGCCGGGATCCCGACGGCGACCGCCACCCGGGCGGCGACCTGCGCGTTGTCCCCGGTGAGCAGGATCGGCCGCAGTCCCAGTTCCGTGAGCTCGGCGATGGCCTGCGCCGAGGACTCCTTGAGGGTGTCCTGCAGCGAGACGATCCCGGCGACGCCACCGTCGACGGTCACCCAGATCGCGGTGGCGCCGGCTCCCTCGGCCGCGTCGAGGGCGGCGGTCTCCGCCTCGGTGAGCGTGCCGGAGTCCAGCAGGGTGCTGATGTACCCGGACCGGCCCGCCGCGACGGTGCGCGGCTGCGCACGGCCGGGCTGTGCGGTGTCACCCCCGGTGGCACTGGTGGTGGTGACGGCGCCCGGGGCGGCCGGTGAGCCGACGTCGTGCACGAGGCCGCGCACCCCGCCGCCGGCGGAGGAGGCGAAGCCGGTCACCTCGGGGATGCCGCCGGCCTCGCGGGCGGCGTCCACGATGGCCCGGGCGATCGGGTGCTCGGAGTGCGACTCCACCGCGCCGGCCAGCCGCAACACGGTGTCCGCCTCGAAGCCGTTCAGGGGGGTGACACCGGTGACGGCGAGGGTGCCCTCGGTGACCGTGCCGGTCTTGTCCAGCACGATCGTGTCCACGGTGCGGGTGTCCTCGAGGGCCTCGGGGCCGCGGATGAGGATGCCCAGTTGCGAGGCGCGTCCCGTGCCGGCCAGCAGTCCCACCGGGGTGGCCAGGCCGAGGGCGCAGGGGCAGGCGATCACCAGCACGGCGACGGCGGCGCGGAAGGCGGAGTGCGGGTCACCGGACAGGGCCAGCCACGCCAGGAACGTCACCACGGCGATGACGAGCACGATCGGGACGAACACCGCGGAGATGCGGTCGGCCAGCCGGGCGATCGGTGCCTTGCCGGTCTGGGCCTCGGACACCAGGCGGCCCATCTGGGCCAGGGTGGTGTCGCTGCCCACGCGGGTGGCGCGCACCAGCAGCCGGCCGGAGGTGTTGACGGTGGCACCCGTGACGGTGTCCTGCGGGCCGACCTCCTCGGGGACGGACTCACCGGTGATCAGGGAGGTGTCCACGGCGGAGTGGCCGCTGACCACGAAGCCGTCCGTGGCGACCTTCTCGCCCGGGCGCACCACGAACTCGTCGCCGGGCACCAGTGCGGCCGCGGGGATGGTGGTCTCCACGCCGTCCCGCAGCACGGTGGCGGTCTTGGCGCCCAGGTCCAGCAGGGACCTCAGGGCCTCGCCCGCCCGGCGCTTGGCCCGGGCCTCGAGCCAGCGGCCCAGCAGCAGGAAGGTGGTCACCACGCCGGCGGTCTCGAAGTAGAGCTGGTGGTCCGCCATGGAGGTCATGCCCGCCATGCCGGCGTGTTCGGTCCCCGCCAGCGCTGTCATGCCCGGGTCCAGGAGTAGCTCGACCGTGGAGAAGGCCCAGGCGGCGAGCACGCCGATCGAGACCAGGGTGTCCATGGTGGAGGAACCGTGGCGGGCGGCCTTGAACGCGGCGGCGTGGAACGGCCAGGCGGACCAGAAGGTCACGGGGGTGGCCAGGGCGAGGGCGACCCAGCCCCAGTGCGGGAACTGCAGGGCGGGGACCATGGAGATCAGGAACAGCGGCACCGTGAGGGCGGCCGCCCCGATCAGCCGGGGCCGGATCACCTCACCGGAGGGCCCGTGGTCCATGTGGTCCCCGTGCTCGGCGTGATCCGGGTGCTCACCCTGCTCGGGCCCCTCGGCCCCGGGCCGGATGTCGTGGCGCCGGACGTCCCCGCCCGCGTGATCCGCCGGACGGGCGCCCCGGACGCCGGCGGGATGGCGGACGGTGGCCGAGTACCCGGCGCGGTCCACGGCGGCGACGAGCTCCGCGTCGGTGACGGAGGCCGGTGCCGTGACGGCGGCCGTCTCCAGGGGGAGGTTGACCGAGGCGCTCACGCCCTCCAGCTTGCCCAGCTTCCGTTCGACGCGCTGGACGCAGGAGGCACAGGACATCCCGCTGATGTCCAGGTCCACCCTGCGGGTTCCCGTGTCCTGGTCCGGGGCGGTCGTGGCGTGGTCAGCGCTCATCTCAGGCCGACTCCAGCCCCGGGGTGGCCACGGCGTACCCGGCCTCCTCGACCGCGGCCTGCAGGTCCTCGGGTGCCGGCGGCCGCCCCTCGCTGGTCACGGTCGCCACCGAGGTGCCCCCGGACACCAGGTCCACCTCGACGCCCGTCACCCCGGGCAGCACGGAGAGTTCCTCGGTGACGCTGCGGACGCAGTGGCCGCAGGTCATGCCGGTGATCTTGATGTCGGTGGTGGTCATGGGAGTCCTCCTGGACGTCGGAATGATGTCGGTGGTGGTCAGCGGACGAGCCGGGCGATCGCCGCGGTGGCCTCGGCGATCTTCTCCTGCACGAGGGTGTCGTCCCCGGCGTCCCGGGACTGGCGCGCCGCCTCGGCGACGCAGTGCCCGAGATGGTCCTCCAGCAGGCCCAGGCTCACGGCGTGCAGTGCCTTGGTCGCGGCGGCCACCTGGGTCAGCACGTCGATGCAGTACTGGTCCTCGTCCACCATGCGGCTGATGCCGCGGACCTGTCCCTCGACCCGGCGCAGGCGCTTCAGGTACTCGTCCTTGCGCGGGCTGTATCCGTGGCCCGGGGCGCCGTCGGCCGCGTCGGCCGGCCGGGCCTCCCGGCCCGCCGTGGGGGCGATGGGGCCGGCAGTGAGGTGCGCTTCGCTGCTCATGCCCCGACCATATACCCCCTAGGGGTATCATCGCAAGTACCCCCAGGGGGTATGTGTCCACGGGTGCGGCGGGGCTCCACTCCCTCCGGGGCCTCCGGGGCGCTCACGAGTGGACGTGGCCCTCCCCGTCCCGGTGTCCGGGCGGTTCCAGCTGGAAGGTGCTGTGCTCCACGGGCAGGGGGAAGTGCTCCGTGACGCAGTCCTGCAGCTCCTGCAGGATCTGGGTGGCATGGCCGTCGTCGAAGCAACCGCGCTCCACCACCACGTGGGCGGTCAGGACGGGTGTGCCCGTGTCGATCCGGGACACGTGCAGGTCGTGGACCTCCAGGACGTGGGGCATGCTGAGCAGGTGACGCCGGATGTCCGTCAGGTCCAGCTCGGCGGGCACCGACTCCAGCAGCACGCTGCCGGCCTCGCGCATGATCACCACCGCCCGGGGGATGATGAGCAGGCTGATGAGCATGCCGGCCACGGCGTCGGCGCGCATCCAGCCGGTGGTCGCCACCACCACCGCGCTGACGATGACCGCCACCGAGCCCAGGGCGTCGTTGACCACCTCCAGGAACGCCGCCCGCAGGTTCAGGGAGTGCTTCCTGCCGCCGACGAGGACCACCAGGGAGGCGACGTTCCCCAGCAGTCCCACCGCGCCGAAGACCAGCAGACCCTGCGCGTGGACCTCGGGCGGGTCCGCCAGCCGGAACGCGCCGTTGACCAGGGCGAACGCCCCCACCAGGAGCAGGATGGTGGCCTGGGCGCCGGCGGCCAGCACCTCCAGCCGGAGCAGGCCCCAGGTGCGGCGGCGTGAGGGCGGCCGGAGCACCAGCTGCGCCGCGACCAGCGCCACGAGCAGGCCGCCGGCGTCCGTGAGCATGTGCCCGGCGTCGACCAGCAGGGCCAGGCTGTCGGTCAGCACCGCGCCGACCACCTCGACGACGAGGATCGCGGAGGTGATGCCGAAGGCGATCGCGAGTCGCCCGCGAGCCGCGGTGGCGCCGTGCCGGTGGCCGGGGGCGCCTCGGTCAACCGTCATGCGGCGATCATAGGCCCAGGCCCCCCGGGGCCCGGCCTCAGGACCCCGCGTCGTGGCCCAGCTCGGCGATCAGCTCCCGCACCCGCGCGTCGATGTCATCCCGTACCCGCCGCACGTCCTCGATGTCGCTGCCCTCCAGCGTGGGGATGTCCCAGTCGCGGTACTCGACGCCGTCGACCCTCTCGACGCGATCGGCGCAGGCGAGGGTGACGACCAGCTGGGCGGCCCGGTGGATGTCGTCGGCCAGCGGCTTGGGGTAGGCGTGCTCGAGGTGGACACCGGCCTCCGCCATGACCTGGACGGCCGCGCCGTGGACCGACCCGGCCGGTGCCAGCCCGGCGGAGCGGGCGGCGATCCTGCCCTCGGTGTGCTTGAGGACCAGGGAGGCCGCCATCTGGGACCGGCCGGCGTTCTCGTCGTCCACGAACAGCACGCGCGGGTTCCTCGCCTCGATGGCACCCCGGGCGATGGACAGGGCGCGCAGCCTGCTGTCCGCGAAATTGCCGGCCGAGGCGGTCAGGTAGGTCCTCACGGCGGCGGTGCGCTCCAGCTCCTCGTAGGACTCCTGGACCACCCGCTCCACCGTCTCCCGGTCCACCACATGGGCGTACCGCTCGTAGAGGTGGGCGGCGGTTCGCGCCAGGACGTTGCGGTCGAGCGCGCGAGAGGCGTGGCTGTCGTCGTGGGCGGTGTCCTGGGGCGTGGCGTTCCGGTCCATCATCACTCCAACGGTGGCGGCCCCGTGCAGGGCCGGTGACGGCCACGGACGGGGCCCGGGACCGGACGGCCCTGTCCGGGGCCGCCGGGCACCATGCTGGCCAGCGGGAGGGTGCCGGTCAAGACCCTGTCCGGGCCCGCCCGGTGGTCGACGCCGGGTGGAGGCGCGAGCGGTCGCTGGGCCGTCGGCAGGGGTGTCAGCACTCAGGCCGTCGTGGACGCTGACGGCGCCGGCCCGGACGCTGCCCACCGGGACTCCGGCCCCAGCTCCCGGACCAGGTCCAGGACGCGGGACTCGATCTCCGCGCGGGCCCGGCGCACGTCCTCCAGGGGGCGGCCGACGAGGTTGGGGATGCCCCAGTCGCGATAGTCCTTCCCCTCCAGCCGGTCGACCCGGTCCGCGCAGTCGAAGGTGATGACCACCTGGGCCGCCTCGAGGACGTCGGCCGTCAACGGCTTCGGGAAGGCGTAGTGCAACGCGATGCCGACCTCGTCCATCGCGGTCAGGGCGTCCTCGTAGATCGAGCCGGCAGGCTCCAGTCCCGCCGATCGGGCGGTGATCCGGCCGTCCGAGTGCTTGAGCGTCAGGGACGCGGCCATCTGCGAGCGGCCGGCGTTGGCGTCGTCGATGAAGAGCACGCGCGGCAACGGCGACTCGATGGCTCCGCGGGCCACCGCCAGTGCGCGGATCCGGCTCTCCGCGAACCGTCCGGCGGTGGTGGCGAGGAAGGACTTGACGGTCGCCCGACGGTCGAACTCCGCATAGGTCTCCGCCACCAGGCGGTCCACCGTGGCCCGGTCCACGGCCGGGGCGTACCGCTCGTACAGGTGTGCCGCCAGGCGGGCCAGCACCTGCTGGTCGCGCTCGCGGTAGTCCTGACCGGCCCGTCCGGCCAGGACCCGGGTGTCTGGATCCTGGTGCATGGTCATCACTCCCGTGCTGACGCCCCGCGCCTGAGCGCCCGGGGCCTCGGATGGTCAGGCGGCGGCGCGCTCCCGGGACCGCGTGATGCCCGCGGGGCTGCCCCCGGCGAGCACGCGCGGCGCAGGGGTGGCGTCGGCGCGTCCGTCCCGGGCTGTCCTGGCCAGCTCCCGCAGGCGGTTCTCGGCGAGATGGACTGCGGTGGCGGGGAGGAACGTCTTCACCCGGGCAGACGCCTCCAGCTCCCGGTAGGTCCTCTGGACGGTCCGGCGGATGAGGCCGGGCTCCAGGTCACTTCCGTACGTGACGGTCAGGCGCTGTACCGCCCGGTCCAGCACGCGGGAGTGGACGATGTCGTTGGCGCCGGTGGGAAGTCCGCCGCCCATCCCGTTGCGCGCGGCAACGGTGGTGGTGAGATGACGGCCGATCGGCCGGTCATCGGTCATGACGTGGGTGGTCATGGCATCTCCTTGCTTCTCTCGGCGACGTCCTCGTCGCCCTCCGTCACCCCGCTCAAAGTGAACACCAGGTGAACAGAACATGAATCACTATAAGACATCCTGTGAGGAACGCAACACTCTTCCCCCCATCGGACGGCCGGCGGCGGGTCCCGGTGGACGACGGTTCACCCGGTCGTGCCAGAATCGGCCACCGTGACGGACGTGAGCCCACCCCCTGCACCCGCCACCGCCGGCCCGGGCGGCCCCCGAAGCCACCACGAGCCGACGGTGGAGCGACGCCCTGCCGCCCGCCGGGTGACGAACCCGGTGGTGCGGGAGTCGCTGGCCATCTGGGTGGCCATCGCCTCCGCGGCGGGGGGAGCCGCCGTCGGGCTGGTGTTGTTCCAGGACCGGCGGCCGTTGTCCGGGGACGGGTCCGTGGGCCTGATCGCGGCCGTCACGGCCGGGGCCTGCGCCGGCGTGGCCTGCCTGGTGGGTCTCGCCCGGTCCACCCGCACCACCCACCAGTGGATGACCCGCCGACACTGGGGCTGGTTCGTGGCCGACGCGGTCGGGCTGCTGGTGGTCCATGCCGCGATCGCCGTCATGGCCTGCCTGGCCCTGTTCCGCCTCTTCCAGGAGGCGTTCACGGGGCTGACCGTGGACCGGGTGGCGGCCACGGTGATGATGACCGTCATCAGTGCGGTGGCCGGGTACCTGGGGTTCAACTCCGCGGCCCGGATCTCCACGCGCTCGCTGTCCTCGCTGCTGGCGGTGTTCATGGCGTCCGGGATGATCGTGTCCATGCTGCTGGCCGAGAACCCGTTCTGGTGGCACGCGTTCTTCTCCGAGCTGGGCACCGGCCAGGCCGGGATCCTGTCCTTCTGGACCTTCAACACCACCCTGACCGTCTCCGGGTTGGTCCTGACCACGCTGGCCTCCTTCATCACCCAGGACCTCTACGCCTGGGCCCGGGCCCGCGAGTCGGCGGGCGGGCGACGGGCCAGGATCACCGTGCTGCGCGGGGGCCTGGTGGTCATCGGGCTGTGCATGGTGGGTGCCGGGATCGTGCCGATCAACCTCTCGGACCCCGTCCACTCCACGTTCATCCGCGTCCTCGGGGCGGTGTTCATGCTCATGCTGGCCTCCATCCAGTGGTGGCTGCCCGGTTTCCCGGCCGCGGTGTACGTGGCCAGTTACCTGATGGTCGCCCTGGGGATGGTCGCCACCCTGCTGTGGTTCCCGTTGCGCTACTACAACCTCACCGGGTTCGAGCTGGCGATGGCCGGGATCGTCTACGCCTGGCTGGTGGTCTTCATCCGCAACCTCGACGCCGTCCTCACCGTGGCCGGCCTCGGCGACGCCGAGCGCGACGAGCAGATGGAGGCACTCGAGACCGCGCGGGAGGCCCAGGCGGAACCGGTGAGGACCGGGACCCCGGAACCGGTCCCCGCCGCGGCGCCGGCCGCGTTCCCCCCGCCGTACCGCGGCTGGCGGGTGGACCCGGGGGAGTGGCGGTGACCGGACCGGTGGCCCCCGCAGATCCCGCCCCGCGCGGCCACCGGGACGCGCCGCTGACCACGGTCGGCCTGGCCCGGGAGGCGATCGTGCTGGCTGGTGCCGGGGCGGCGATCCTCCTCCAGGTCGCCCACCGGCCGGTCGGAGCCGGCGTCGCCCGTCACTCGGACTTCGCCGCGGACCCGCTGAGGCGGCTGCGGCACACCCTGCAGTACGTCTACGCCGCGGTCCTGCCGGAGGCCTCCGGCATGCGGGACGCGGTCACCGGCTGGGTGCGGGCGGCCCATGGTCCGGTGAGCGGGACCGACGGTGGCGGCCGGTCGTACTCGGCGGCCGACCCGCAGGCCCAGCTGTGGGTCACGGCCACCCTCTACCGTGCCGCCGAGGAGGCGCGCTGGCGGCTGTGGGGCACGCTCGACGACGCCCGGTCCGAGGAGATCTACCGCGACTACGCCGTCCTGGGCACCCTGCTCGGCATGCCCGCGGGCCTCTGGCCGCGGGACCGCGAGGGTTTCGAGCGGTACTGGAGCACTGCCGTCGGGACCCTGGAGGTGACCGAGGAGGCCCGGGTGATCTGCCGGGACCTGTTCGCCGTCGAGTCCGCCCCCTGGTGGCTGCGCCGCCTCATGCCGCTGGTGCGCTTCACCGCCGCCGGGATGCTGCCGCACCCGGTCCGCACCGGTCTGGGGCTGGACTGGGACGGTGCGGACTCGGTGCGCGAGGACCGGATGTGGCGGGTGGTACGCGGCGTCTATCCGAGGCTGCCCCGGCGCCTGCGCCAGCTGCCGTCCGCCCTCGTGCTGCGCACCCTGTCCTGAACGGGTGGCATGATGCCCCTTGTGAGATCGAGAACACCCCCGTCGCCGTCACCGGTCTCCTGGCTGTACCTGGCGGTGTGCGTGGTGCTGGTCTCGCTGAACCTGCGGACCCTGTTCTCCTCGTTCTCCGCGATCCTGCCGGAGATCACCGCGGCCACCGGACTGCCGGGGTGGGGAGCCACCGTGCTGACCACCGTGCCGGCCACCCTGCTGGGCGTCTTCGCCCCGCTGGCCCCCGTCCTCGCGCGCCGCTTCGGGTCCTGGCGGGTGCTCTTCGGCGCCCTGCTGCTGCTCACGCTCGGCCTGGTGGTGCGCTCGGTCCCCGTTCCCGACGGCGGCGCGATGGTCACGCTGCTGGTCGGCACCGTGTTCTCCGGGGCGGCGATCGCGCTGGCCAACGTGGTGCTGCCCAGCATCGTCAAGCAGGACTTCGTCAACCACCTGGGGCTGATGAGCGGGCTGTACACCACCGCGATCTGCGGGTCGGCAGCCCTCGGCGCGGGGCTCACGTTCCCCGTGTACGAGGCGGTGGGGGACTGGCGGCTGGCCCTGGGGATCTGGGCGGTGCCCGTACTGGTGACCGCCGGCCTGCTCGTGCCCGTGCTCCGGAGGCACCGGTCCGGTGCCCGGCCGGTCACGTCCACCACGGGGCGGAGCCCGCTGACGTCCCCGGTGGCCTGGCACATCACCCTGATGATGGTCTTCCAGGCGATGACGTCCTTCACCGCCTTCGCCTGGCTGGCCCCGATCCTGCGCGAGCGCGGCCTCGACGGCGGGCTGGCCGGGCTGATCGTGGCGGTGTCGATCGTGCTGCAGATGGCCGGTTCCCTGGCCGCCCCCGTGCTGGCGGCCCGGATGCGCAGTCAGTCGGCACTGAACGTGGCCGCGGCCGTGCTGACCGCCGCCGGGTTCATCCTGTCCATCCACGGCCCCATGGCCGGGATCTGGGTGTGGACCGGCGTGCTCGGCGTGGGCCAGGGGGCGCTGACGGCGTTGGCCCTGACCATGATCACCCTGCGCAGTGAATCCGCCCACATGGCGATCCGGGTCTCCGGCATGATGCAGGGCCTCGGGTACGGGCTGGGGTCCTCGGGGACGTTCATCACGGGGCAGGTCTTCGCCGTCACGGGCTCCTTCGGTCCCGCGGCCTGGCTGTTCGCGGCCTCCGGGCTCGGTGCGGCCGTGTTCGGCTGGCTGGCCGGGCGGGACCGGGCCGTCGAGGAGTGACCGAGGGGCATCCGTCCGCCGTATCCGCATCAGGTCCGCAGCCACCGCATCAGGTGTGGGGAATGACGCCATCCCTGCCCCGGGATGGCGACGAAGCCCGTTCCTGATGGCGAGGGGCCGTGGTGCCCCCCTGACCCTGGCCGGCGTCGGCCCCCCTGCCGGGGCTGGACAACCGTGGGAGAATGGGGGCGATGGCTGACCAGAACCGTTCCCGCACCCCGGACCGCCCGTCCCGCACCGCACCGGTGCAGCAGGGCCGGCAGTCCCACCGCGCCGCCGACCCCGCGGACGCGCACCTCGAGCACGCCCGGGACGGCAAGCTCAAGCTGAACCGTCCCCAGCGCGGACTCATCGACGAGACCGAGGCCCGGCAGCTCTCCGAGGACCGCGAGCGGCTCCAGCGCCAGGGCATCGGCGGACCCCTGGACGGGCGGATGCTCTCCAACCCGGCCGCCGCGGCCACGGGCCCTGACGCCAACCGCCCCCAGGTCCGGCCGCAGGCGGAGGGCTGGACGCAGCAGACCACGGAGGACGGGCGGCCGCTGCTGCAGTTCAAGCAGCCGCGCGTGGCCCAGCCGAAGATGCACCTGGCCGACCTGACCCTGGCCGAACGCCAGGAGAGGGTCAAGGCACTGGGGCTGCCGGCCTTCCGCGCCAAGCAGCTCTCCACCCACTACTTCGTGCACCACACCTCGGACCCCGAGCGCATGACGGACCTGCCCGCGGCCCAGCGCGAGACGCTCGTGGCCGAGATGTTCCCGCCGCTGCTCACCGAGGTCCGCCGGCTGACCACGGACAACGGGGACACCGTCAAGTTCCTGTGGCGCCTGTTCGACGGCGCCCTGGTGGAGTCGGTGCTGATGCGCTATCCGGGCCGGGTGACGCTGTGCGTGTCCAGCCAGGCCGGCTGCGGGATGAACTGTCCGTTCTGCGCCACCGGCCAGAACGGGCTGACACGGAACATGTCCACCGCGGAGATCGTGGAACAGGTGGTCCGGGCCAACCAGGTGATCGCCGAGGGCGGGCTGGGGGGACTGCGGCGCGACGGCGGCCACGACGCCGAGCGCGTCACGAACATCGTGTTCATGGGCATGGGCGAACCGCTGGCCAACTACAAGCGCGTCATCGCCGCGGTCCGGCGGATGGTGGACCCCGCCCCCGAGGGCCTGGGCATGTCCGCCCGCCACATCACGGTCTCCACCGTGGGGCTGGTCCCGGCCATCAACCGGCTCGCGGACGAGGGCATCCCGGTCACCTTCGCCCTGTCCCTGCACGCCCCGGACGACGAGCTGCGTGATGAGCTGATCCCCGTGAACTCCCGGTGGAAGGCCGATGAGGCGATCGACGCCGCCTACAACTACTTCGTGAAGACCGGGCGGCGCGTGTCGATCGAGTACGCGCTGATCAAGGACATGAACGACCACGCCTGGCGGGCCGACCTGCTGGCGAAGAAGCTCAACGCCCGCGGCCGGGGCTGGGTGCACGTCAACCCCATCCCGCTGAACCCGACCCCGGGCTCGATCTGGACCTCCTCCGAGCCGGACGTCACGCAGGAGTTCATCGACCGCCTGAACGACGCCGGCATCCCCACCACCCTGCGCGACACCCGCGGCAAGGAGATCGACGGCGCCTGCGGGCAGCTCGCCGCGGAGGGCGACGAGGAGGCCGACGGCCCCGTCACCCCGCCCGCCGCCGGGCGCGCCGGGACCTCGGCGTCCATCGACCTGCGCGGTTGAGCCCCCGGGCTCCGGCGGTCGACGGATGACGTCCCCGCCCGGGACCCGGGGGTCTGACGTCACCCCCTGACCGCCAGGTGCGGTCAGGGGATCAGGCGTCGACGCCGGCCCGGACCGGGGCGGGCGCCGGCCGGACCTCCTCCTCGGCGGGGGTGGAACGGACGGCGAAGGAGCCCGCGAGGGCCACCAGCGAGATGACCGCGCCCCAGACCATCGCGTTGTGGATGCCGTTCATCAGGGCGACCGTCGGCTCGGTGCCGCTGGCGGCCCCGGCGATGGTCGCCGTCGTCATGACGGTGATGAACACGGCGGTGCCCGCGGCCCCGGCCACCTGCTGGAGGGTGGACAGGATGGCGCTGCCGTGCGAGTACAGGCGGCGCGGCAGGGCGCCCAGGGCCGAGGTCATCAGCGGGCCGAACATCAGGGACAGCCCCGCGTTGAGGAGCATGTGCCAGGCGATGACCGTGCCCAGGGACGTCTCGGCGGTCAACGTGGTCAGGCCCCACAGGGCCCCGGAGACGACCGCGGTCCCGGGGATCACGAGCGGACGGGCGCCCACGCGGTCGAACAGGCGGCCGACGATCAACCCGAGCACGCCCATCACCAGTCCACCCGGCAGCAGCGCCAGGCCGGTGTCCATCGTGGACTCGCCCAGGACGTTCTGCAGGTAGATGGGCAGCACGATCAGGGTGCCGAACATCGCCATCATGCCGATGATCATCATGCCCAGCGAGATGGTGAAGGCCGGGGCCGTGAAGGCACGCACGTCCAGCAGGGCGTGGTCGCGCAGTCCGAGCTGGCGCCACGTGAAGACGGCGAGGGCGAGGACACCGACCACGAGCGGGATCCACGGCGGCATCAGGGCGTCCCCCTCGGCCGCGGCCCCGATGCTGCTGAGCCCGAACACCAGGCCGGCGAAGCCGATACCGGACAGTGCCACGGAGAGCACGTCCAGCGGGATCCGCTGGGTGTCGGTGACGTTGCGGATCATGGCCACGCCCAGGGCCAGGGCCAGCGTGGCGATCGGCAGCATCAGCAGGAACATCCAGCGCCACTCCAGCAGGTCCAGGATGATCCCGCCGATGGTCGGCCCGGTGGCCGGGGCCACCGCGATGACGATGGAGATGACCCCCATGGTGCGGCCGCGGCGGCTGGCCGGGACCACGTTGAGCACCGTGGTGAACAGCAGCGGCATCATGATGGCCGTGCCCACCGCCTGGACCACGCGTCCCAGCACCAGGACGAGGAACGTGGGGGCCAGGGCGGCCAGCAGGGTGCCGAGCAGGAAACTGACCATGGCGATCGTGAAGACCGTCCGCAGCGGCAACCGGGTCAGCAGGTACCCGGTGACGGGGATGACCACCGCCATGGTGAGCATGAACGCGGTGGTCATCCACTGTGCGGTGGCGGCCCCCACGCTGAACTCCCGCATCAGTTCCGGCAGCGCGACGCTCATGATCGTCTCGTTGAGGATCACCACGAAGGCCGAGACCACCAGCAACCAGATGACGCGCATCGCGCCCTCGGGGACCCCGGACGCGGTGGATGTCCCGGCCGGCGGTGCGGTGGCGGTGACGGTGCCCCGCTGGGGGCCTTCGGCGGGGGCAGGCGACACTGTGGGTTCTCCTCGGGATGCGTGGGGAGCCGGGATGACTCCGGTGGTCCAACGGTGGATCCGCCCTTGCTATTCCCCGGATTCCCCCGGCCGGAACATCATCCGGACCAACGTCGTCCCTCGTGCAACCTTTCGGCGCCTCCTCCGGTAGTAGGCGGTGTGAGGACAAACGTGCTCATGTGGACGGCCCCGACTGTGGGTCCCGTGAAAGGACGACACCATGCGTAAGGCACTTCCCCTGGCAGTCACCGCAGCATGCGGCGTGGCGATGCTCGGCACGGCACTGCCGGCCACGGCCGGCGAGACGGAGGGATCCGGCGGTGACACCGCGATGCTCTCCGTGCTCCACGGCGTCCCGGACACCACCGTGGACGTGTTCGTCAACGGCGAGCGCACCCTGGACGACTTCGCACCGGGTGACCTGGCCGGCCCCCTGGAACTTCCCGCCGGTGACTACGAGATCGCGGTGACCGCCGCGGACGCGCAGGACGACTCGGAGCCCGTCATCGGCCCGGTGAACGTCACCCTGGACGGCGGGGTCGACTACACCGCGGCGGCCCACCTCGATGCCGAGGGCCAGCCCACCGCCACCGCCTTCGTGAACGACACCTCCGCCCTGGAGGCCGGGAACGGGCGCCTCGTGGTCCGACACGTCGCCGCGGCCCCGGCCGTGGACGTCTGGGCGAACGGTGAGGTGGCCGTCCCCGGCCTGGCCAACCCGGACGAGCAGTCCCTGGACCTGCCGGCCGGCACCCTGGAGGCCGCGGTCTCCGTGGCGGGTGAGTCCGACCCGGTGCTCGGCCCCGCGGACGTGGAGGTCACCGAGGGCGCCGCGACGATCGTCTACGCCTGGGGCTCGGCGGAGGACGGTTCGCTCGCCCTGGCCACCCAGACGGTGGAGGGGATGCACTCCGCCCCCGGCGGCGTCCCCACGGGCAACACCCAGGTGCCCGCCGAGGGTCAGGGCCTGTGGTGGGCCGCGGGCGGCGGCGCGCTGCTCCTGGCAGCGGCCGGTGCGGTGACGGCGTTGCGGCGCCGGTCCTCCGTCCGTGCCTGAGACGACCCGCCGGGGCAAGTCCTCGCCCCGCGGGTCCAGGGCGGCGGGGCCGGTCCTCGCCGCCCTGGCGGTCGCAGTCGCCCTCGCGGGCACCGGTTGCGCACCTGCCGGCGTGGTGGAGCCCCCTTCCTCCGACCCGGCTGCGGCCGCACCATCCTCCTCCGTCTCCCGGGCACCGGCGGCCTCGTCCCCGGCGCCCGGGGACCCGGGTGGCACCGGTGCCGGCGTCCCCGCCTCCCGTGCGGGAGCCGCGGAGGTCCCGGTGGCCTCCGCGGCCCTGCGGCCCGCGGCCCCGGTGCCCGCACCGGTGCGGCTGGACTACGAGGCCATCGGGGCGGAGATGACGGTGGTGCCCACGGGGGTGGCCGAGGACGGGCAGATGGAGATCCCCGAGGACGCGTCCATCGCCGCCTGGTACCGGTTCGGCCCGGCACCGGCAGACGGCGAGGGCAACACGGTGATCGCCGCCCACGCCGGTTCGGAGCACACGCCCGAGGGGCCGCTGTACGCGCTGCGCACGGCGCGGACGGGGGACACGGTCCGGGTCGGGGACGAGTCCGGGCGGTGGCACGCCTACCGGGTCACCCAGGTGGAGCGCCTGGGCAAGGACGGGCTGGACTTCACCCCCTACTTCACCCGCTCCGGACCGGAACGGCTGGTCCTCGTGACCTGTGGTGGACAGTGGTTGCCGGAGAGGCAGAGCTATGCGGACAACATCATCGTGGTGGCAGAGTCACTGGACTGACCCGTATCCTCGGAGGACGTCCGTGCCACGGGTACGCCCCGGGGTGACGTGATGGACCACCGCCGCCCGCCGGGGCCACGACCGAGGAGGGACGCTGGACAGCGACGACCTCTCCCGACGCTTCGCCGCGGGGAGCGCGGACGCCATGCGTGAGGCCTATGACCAGCATGGCCGTCTCGTCTTCTCCCTGTGCATGGCGGCGCTGTCCAACCGGCAGGACGCGGAGGACGCCACGCAGCAGGTGTTCACGCGGGCCTGGCGCTCGCGGGAGACCTACGACCCCACCCGTCCGCTGGGCGGCTGGCTGACCGGGATCACCCGTCGGGTCGTGGCGGACACGTTCGCGGCCCGGGACCGCCAGCGGCAGCTCGTGGACGCGACGTCCGGCCAGCATCAGCGGGAGGACCGGCAACTGTCCGAGCAGGTCGTGGACCGGGTGCTGGTCCATGAGGCCCTGGAGAGGCTCGGTCCGCCCCAGGATGAGATCCTGAGGATGGCCTTCGTCCAGGACCTCCCGCAGGGGCAGATCGCCGAACGGCTGGGAATGCCCCTGGGAACGGTCAAGTCGCATGTCCACCGGGGACTGGCCCGGCTTCGAGCAGCACTGGAGGTGAACGATGGCTGAGACCGCTGAACGGCACCTGACCGAGGAGGACCTGGCCTCGATCGCCGCCGGCCAGGCGCCCGGCCCCGGGGCCGCCGCCCACCTGCGCTCCTGCCCCGACTGCCGCCTGGACCTCGACCGGACCGAGCGCGTGGTGTCCGCGCTCGCGGCACCGGTCAGCCTCCACGAGCCGTCCGCCGACGTGTGGGCGGGCATCGAACGGGAGTTGGGCCTCCGGCAGGATCCCCACGCCGGACCCGGTCTCGCCGCGGTCCCGGGCGCCCCGGAGCCGGCCGGCACGTCCGGCACGTCTGCGGAGACCGCGCCCGGAGGGCACGGTGGCGGGGGGACGCTCGGTGCCGACGACGCCGGCACGGTGAGCTTCCTGCCCCGGACCCAGCGACGCCGGTGGCCCGTCATCACGGCCGCCGCGGCCGCCGGGCTGGTCGTCGGCGCCGTCGGTGCCGCCGTCGTGGCCGGCCTGGTGGGCCAGGGGGACAGCGGGCAGGACACGCCGCCCCAGCCGGTCGCCGTCGGCGAGGCGGTCCTCGCGCCGGTGACGGAGCGGGACGTGGAGGGGCGCGCCGAGATGGTCGCCGAGCCCGACGGCGCCCTGCGCCTGACCGTCGACGTCTCCGAGGGGCCCCAGGAGGGGTACTACGAGGTGTGGCTGCGCGACGAACAGGCCAGCCGGCTGATCTCGCTGGGCACGGTGTCCGGCCAGACCACCACGCTGCCGGTGCCGGACGGCGTCGACCTCGACCGGTTCCCGGTGGTGGACGTCTCCCAGGAGGAATTCGACGGCGACCCCTCGCACAGCGGCGTGACGCTGGCGGCGGGGGCCATGACCCGGTCCGGGGACGCCACCGCGGGGTGACTGTGTGTCCTGACGTGACGTGGGCGACATCCACGCCCCGGGGATCCATTGCTAGGGTGAACCCGTAACCATCCAGAGCGGCTGAGAGACCTGGCTCGACGACGCCGCAGCAACCCGAGGGGATCATCTCCCCAACGACGGGTGCTAAGGCCAGGACCGATGGAGATCCCGGATCTGCAGTCGGTCTGTGCGTCGGCGTCCGCTGCCTGCGCCGGACCAGCCGTTGGCGTGACTGCCGGTAATCCTCGGTGTGACCGGAAGGACCGCCGAATGTCGCAGAGCACGGCCGAGAAGGCCGCCACCACCGAACACCTCTCCCGGCCGGGACCGGAGGCCGGGGCCGCGAACCTCGCCGACGGCCTGCCCGCCTCCTACGCGGGGTTGCGCGAGCACTTCGCCCCGGTCTTCGCCTCGATCGCGGCCGGTGCCCTGGAACGGGACCTGGAGCGCCGGCTGCCCCGGGAGGAGGTCCGCACGCTGGATCGTGCCGGGTTCGGCACCCTGCGGGTCCCGGCCGCCCACGGAGGGCCGGGGGTGAGCATCGAGGACTTCACCCGGCTGCTCATCGACCTGGCCGAGGCCGACTCGAACATCGCCCACCTGTACCGGTCCCACTACGGCTTCGTGGAATCCCTGCGTTTCCTGCCCGGCCGCCTCCAGGACGCCTGGTACCCCCGGGTGCTGGCGGGGGCGACGGTGGGCAACGCGTCCACCGAGAAGGGCGGCAACGCCCTGGGCACCCTGAACACCGTGCTGACCCGGAGCGGGGAGGGCTGGGTGCTCAACGGCCGGAAGTTCTACGCGACCGGATCGATCTTCTCGGACTACACGCGGGTCTCCGCCTCCCTGGACGGCGAGGACGGACGGCGCTTCGCGGTGGTGGCCACGGACGCCCCCGGTGTCACGCTGGAGGACGACTGGGACGGTTTCGGGCAGAAGCTCACCGGCACCGGCACGGCCCTCTTCGAGGACGTCACCGTCCCCGAGGACGCCGTGCTGGACCGTACCGCGGGCAGCGCCGAGGCCGTCCACGAGGCCGCCTTCTTCCAGCTCGTGCTGCTGGCCGTGCTGGCCGGCATCGCCCGGGCCGCCCGCCGGGACACCGTCGCCACCATCGCCACCCGCAAGCGCACCTTCAACACCGGGCTGGGCCTGCCGTTCCGCGAGGACCCGCTGATCCAGGAGGCCACCGGGCGGATCTCCGCCCAGGCCTTCACCGCCGAGGCCACCGTGCTGCACGCCGCGCGGGCCCTCGACGCCGGCATCCAGGCCGCCATCGATGCCGGGGCGAATGTCCCGGAGTTCACCGGCACCCTGCCGGGAGCCCTGTACGAGTCCGAGATCGCCGTCGAGCACGCCCAGGTCACGGTGCCCGAACTGGCACTGGGCGCCGCCCAGGACCTGTTCCTGACCGTGGGTGCCTCCGCGACCTCCACGTCCAAGGGGCTGGACCGGCACTGGCGCAACGCCCAGACCGTGGCCACCCACAACCCGATCGCCTTCCGGGCCCGCGCCCTCGGCGACTACCACATCAACGGCATCCTGCCGGAGGGCCTGAACGCCATCGGCGACGCGAAGACGGCGGGGCCTGCCGCATGAGCGCCCCGACCATCATGACCACCACCTCCACCGGCGAACCCCGGCAGGGACCCGCGCGGGTCTTCGACGGCAAGAAGCGCGTCCTCGCCTCGGCCTTCGCCGGAACCACCATCGAGTGGTACGACTTCTACCTCTACGGCACGGCCGCGGCGCTGGTCTTCAACGTCCAGTTCTTCCCGATGGCCACCGAGCTCGGCGGCATCGTCGCCTCGTTCGCCACGCTCGCCGTCGGCGTGATCGCCCGGCCGCTGGGCGGCATCGTGGCCGGACACCTGGGGGACCGGATCGGCCGCAAGGCCCTGCTGGTGGCCTCGCTGCTGCTGATGGGCGTGGCCTCGACCCTGATCGGGCTGCTGCCCACCTTCGAGGCGATCGGCTGGTGGGCCGTCGTCGGGCTGGTGGTGCTGCGCGTCCTGCAGGGCCTGTCCGCCGGTGCGGAATGGGGCGGTTCGGCTCTGCTGAGCGTGGAGCACGCCCCGGCCCGGCACCGCGGCTTCTTCGGGTCCTTCACGCAGATCGGCTCGTCCGCGGGGATGCTGCTGGCCACCGGCGCGTTCTTCATCGTGCAGAACGTGCTGAGCGCCGAGCAGTTCGCCGCCTTCGGGTGGCGGATCCCGTTCCTGCTCTCCGCGCTGCTGGTGGCCCTGGGACTGTGGATCCGGCTCGGCGTCTCCGATGCCCCGGAGTTCCTCGAGCACCAGGCCTCCGGGAGGGTCGAGAAGGCGCCGCTGAAGGTGCTGCTGACGCACCACCGCCGCCCGCTGCTGGTGACGATCGGTCTGCGGCTGGCCCAGAACGCCGTGTACTACCTGGTCACGGTATACATGCTGACCTACCTGCGCGACGAGCGGGGGGACTCCTCCTCGGGTGTCACGGCGGTGATGATCGCCTCGGCCGTCGGCCTGGTCTCGACCCCGTTCTGGGGCTGGCTGTCCGACCGGGTGGGACGCAGGGTGGTCTCCGTGACGGCCTATGCGGCGATCGGCGTGTTCGGCTGGGTGCTGTTCGCTTACCTGGGGGCCGGGCCGCTGGCCCTGCTGCCCCTCGTCATCATCCTGGGCATCAACCTCATCCACGACGCGGTCTACGGACCGCAGGCCGCCTGGTTCGCCGAGCAGTTCCCGGTGCACGTGCGCTACTCGGGCGTGAGCCTGGGCTACCAGGTCGGCACGGTGCTGGGCGGGGGACTGATGCCCCTGATCGCGGCGCTACTCTTCGCCGCCGGCGGTGACACCCCGTGGCTGATCGCCGGCTACCTCTCCGGGCTGGCCGTGCTGTCCGTCGTCACCGGGCTGGCCGCGAAGGATCCTGCCCGGGACCAGCACGGCACGGAGCTCACCGAGCTGCACGGTCCCGGGCAGGATCCGGTGCCCGACGCCGGCCCTGCCGGTCCCGCGCCCGGCTCCGGCACCCCGCGCACCACCGAGGACACCGCTGAGAACGCCATTGAGGGCGCCCCCGAGAGGACGATCGTATGACCCGCCCCATGCTGCTGAACGCCTTCGACATGATGGTCCCGGTGCACCAGTCCCCGGGGCTCTGGCGGCACCCGGAGTCCGGGGTGTCCCGCTTCGACACCCTGGCGTACTGGACCTCGCTGGCCCGGACGCTGGAGGAGGGCGGGTTCGCCTCCCTGTTCCTGGCGGACATCCCCGGTGTCTACGACGTCTACGGCGCAGGGACCGGGGCCACGGCACGCGGCGGGGTGCAGTACCCGGTGCTCGACCCGCTGGTGATGGTGCCCGCGATGGCCGCCGTGACCGAGCGGCTCGGCTTCGGCGTCACCGCCTCGGTCACCTACGAGGCGCCCTACCTGCTGGCCCGCACCCTCGCCACGCTGGACCACGTCACCGGCGGGCGGGTGGCCTGGAACGTGGTCACCTCCTACCAGGACTCTGCCGCGCGCAACCTGGGCATGGACCGGCAGCTGCCGCACGACGAGCGGTATGACCGGGCCGACGAGTACATGGAGGTCATGTACAAGCTCTTCGAGGGATCGTTCGATCCCGGCGCGGTGCGCGCCGACGCCCAGACGGGCGTGTTCGTGGACCCGGACCGGGTGCACCCGATCGGCCACCACGGGACGTACTTCTCCGTGCCGGGCCAGGCGCTGACACACCCCGGGCCGCAGGGCACCCCGTTCCTGTTCCAGGCCGGGGCGTCCACCCGCGGCCAGGAGTTCGCCCTGGACCACGCCGAGGCGATCTTCTTCATCGGCAACACCCCGGAGCTGGTCCGGCGCTGGACGGACGGCGTGCGGGCCGGGCTGGCCGGACGCGGCCGCGCGGAGGATGCCGTCAAGGTGTTCACCATGGCCACGGTGGTCGTGGCCGACTCGGACGAGGAGGCCCGGGCCCGGCTGGAGGGTTACCGCCGGCACGTGGACGTCGAGGGCGCACTGGCCCTGTTCGGGGGCTGGACCGGCGTGGACCTGGCCGGGGCCGATCCGGACTCCCCGCTCGAGTACGTCGCCACCGAGGCCAACCAGTCCGCCCTGGCGTCCTTCACCTCGCTGTCACCGGACAGGACGTGGACGGTGCGGGACCTGGCCGAGTTCATCGCGATCGGGGGCCGCGGACCGGTCATCGCCGGCTCCCCGGCCACCGTGGCGGACGAACTCGAACGCTGGCAGGAGGCGGCCGGCGTCGACGGTTTCAACATCTCCGCGGCGGTCCGTCCCGCGGACCTGGAGCGGTTCACCGCCCTGGTCTCCCCGGAACTGCGGCGCCGGGGCATCCTCGCGGAGGGGACCGGGGGCACCCTGCGCGAGGCCCTGACCGGTGCCGGACCGCGCCTGGCCGCGGACCACCAGGGCGCTGCGTACCGGCGTGCGGTGGGGGCCGCCCGGCGCTGAACCGGGCCCGTCGGGACGGCCCCGGGCAGTCCCGCGGAAGCCGGGCAGTCCCGCGGAACACGACGGGATGAGACGGAACGAGACGGAACGAGACCGGGCCCCGCCGCACCAGTGGTGCGACGGGGCCCGGTTCCGTGAGGGGGCAGGGTCAGTGCCGGCCACCCCGGTCGGTCGGCGTGCCCGCCTCACCGTGGGCCTGGGCGGCCTGCTGCACGATGGCGGCGTCCTCCGGGTGCTCGGAGAGGTACTGCTCGTGCACCTCGTCGACGTGCAGGTCCGTGCCCTCGATGGACTTGGGCACCATGGACACCGCGATGAAGGAGATGATGGCCAGCACGGCGATGTACACGCCGATGGTCCAGCCCATACCGGTCTGGTTCAGCAGCAGCTGGGCGATCATGGGGGCGAACGCACCGCCGATGATGGAGCCGAAGGCGTAGCCGATCGAGACGCCCGAGTAGCGCACGTGGGCGGGGAACATCTCGGCGTACAGGGCGGACTGCGGGCCGTAGGACGGGCCGAGGCCCATGGTGAGGATCACGATCGCCAGGGCGAACAGCGGCAGGGACGCCGTGTCCAGCATGAACCACATGGGGATCGCCCACACGATGATGATGGCGTAGCCGATCTGGAAGGTGCGGATCTTGCCGATCTTGTCCCCGATGTACCCGCCGAACATCGTGAACACCAGCCAGCCCAGGCCGCCGACGAAGGTGGCGATCAGGGTGGCCTCACGGCTCATGCCGAGCACGTTGGCCCCATAGGAGGCGAAGAAGGCGATCACCAGGTAGCCGGCGGCGTTGTTGGCCATGAAGATCAGGGCCGCCAGGGTGACGTTCTTCTTGTGGGACTTCAGCAGCACGCCCAGGGGGGCGGCGGACTCCTTCTTACGGAGCTGCATCTCCTTGAACACCGGGGACTCGTCCACGGCCTTGCGGATGAGGTAGCCGACCACGATCAGCACCACGGAGGACAGGAACGGGATGCGCCAGCCCCAGGCCTGGAAGTCCTCGGGCGACATCGAGCTGGTCAGGATCCACATGAAGGCGGTGGCCAGCAGCATGCCCAGCGGCACGCCGATCTGCGGGTAGGAGCCGAAGGCGCTGCGCTTGTTCTTCGGGGCGTGCTCCACGGACATCAGGGCGGCGCCACCCCACTCACCACCGGCGGAGAAGCCCTGGATGATGCGCATCAGCAGCAGGAGGATCGGGGCCCAGATGCCGATCTGGGCGTACGTCGGCAGGACGCCGATCAGCGCGGTGGCGCCGCCCATGCCGATCAGGGTGATCACCAGCACGAGCTTGCGGCCGTGCTTGTCACCGAGGTGTCCGGCGACCACGGCGCCGAGCGGGCGGAACAGGAAGCTGATGCCCAGGGTCGCCCACGTGACGACCTGCGCGAGGCCGGGATTGTCGGCGGACAGCGGGGCGAAGAACAGCGGGGCCAGCACGAAGGCGGCGGCCTGGGCGTAGATGAAGAAGTCGTACCACTCGATGGTGGTGCCGACGAGGGTTCCGGCCAGGACTCTCTTCTCTTCGGGGGTGCGACCCCGGGGAGAGGCCACTGCGGCGTCGTGATGTGCCATGGTGTGCTCCAGGTGATGGTGCGGATGCTTCGCGGGGATGAGGTTACGGATTAGTGACCGACCGTTCGGTTACTTCGAAGATCATAGAGGATTCCGGTGAGGTGTGTCACACGTTCCGTGCGGCCCGGTGTGAAGATCCCGGACGGGGCATTATTGGGTCACGGGTTAATGACGTAATGTCGGATGAGTGGGCGGTGTGTCGACCCGCCCCGTGCCCGCCGGCCGCCAGCCGGTGACCCGACGAAGAGGTGTCCCCATGACCGAGCAGAAGTCCGTGCCGCAGCCCCCGGCCGCCCGGCCGCGGCGCCAGCCCAAGCCCCCCGTGGTCCTGGAGGTGACGGCCACCGAACGACTGGGCCCCCACATGGTCCGGCTGACCCTGGGCGGACCGGGCTTCGGCGTCTACCAGGACAAGGACGCCACGGACAAGTACGTCAAGCTGATGTTCGCCGATCCGGCGCTGGGCCTGGAGATGCCGTACGACCTGGAGGTCCTGCGCGAGCGCCTGGCCCCCGAGCAGATGCCCGTGCGCCGTACCTACACGGTGCGCTCGGTGGACCCCGGGGCCGGCACCCTCACCATCGACTTCGTGGTCCACGGCAGCGACGGCCTGGCCGGCCCCTGGGCCGACTCCGCCCGGCCCGGGGACCGGGTGTGCCTCACCGGCCCCGGGGGGATGTACCTGCCCGACCCCGCGGCGGACTGGCACCTGCTGGCCGGGGACGAGTCCGCCCTGCCCGCGATCGGCGCGGCCCTCGAGGCCATGCCGGCCGACGCCGCCGGGCAGGCCATCATCGAGGTGAACGGCCCCGAGGACGAGATCGGGCTGTCCGTGCCCCAGGGGATCACCGTCACCTGGCTGCACCGCGGGACGGAGTTCACGCCCGAGACCACGAAGCTGGCCCAGGCGGTCATCGATGCCGAGTGGAGGGAGGGCGCCGTGCAGGTGTTCGCCCACGGGGAACGGGAGATGATCAAGGACCTGCGCCGGTACCTGGCCGACGTGCGCGGGGTGGACCGCCGGCAGATGTCACTGTCCGCCTACTGGGCCTATGGCCGGGCCGAGGAGGCCTTCCAGGCGGAGAAGCGCGAACCGATCGGGCAGATCTTCCCGGAGGCCTGAGCGTCCCGGCCCAGACGGCCGGGCCCGTCGGCCTGCCGCTGTGAGGGGCCGCCCGGCCCCGAGGTCCTCCACACGGACCGTGGGCCGGCCGGTTTCGCTGTCCCCGCGCGCGCCGTACGCTGATCGGCACAGCACGAGTCCGTACGAGTCCGCACGAGTCAGCCTGGTGCGACGCAGGACAGAACGCAGTCGAGGAGACATGGCATGGGCAGCGACCACGGCACGCCGCACGGGCACGACGGCGGCCGGGTGCCCGCGGACGCCGCTACCGGCACCGGTGCCGGTGACGGAACCGGCACCCCTGGTGCCGCGGAGGCGGACCTCGCGTCTGCGGTGGAACGCCACCGCGTCGCAGCGGAGCGGTACTCCGTGGCCAAGTACGAGTACAAGGCGGCCAAGTACGCGCTGAAGGCGGCACGCCTCCGGGCGGGCCAGGACCCCCAGGGGCGCCGTGCGCACGGCCATCACCACGGGCATCGCGAACACCATGGGACGTACGGCCGCCACCGGTATGACGACCGCCTCCCGGAGACCAGGTCGCGGCGCGAGGGTGAACCGCTTGCGGACGGGGTGGACCACGGCCGGGAACGGCGAGGCCGCCGGCAGGTCGTCCTGGAGGTGGTGGCCACGGAGCGGATTAGCGAGCACATCCAGCGCCTGACCCTGGGTGGTGACGGCTTCGAGGAGTTCCGGGACAACGCCTACACGGACAAGTACGTCAAGATCCTGTTCGTGGACCCCGCGCTCGGCCTTCAACCGCCCTATGACATCCAGGCCCTGCGCAAGACCCTGCCGAAACACCAGCGCCCGGTCCGGCGGACCTACACGGTGCACTCCGTGGACCCCGACGCCCGGACCCTCGTCATCGACTTCGTGGTCCACGGGGACGCGGGCGTCGCCGGGCCCTGGGCCGCGGCGGCCCGGGTGGGGGACAGGGTCGCGTTCTCGGGCCCGGGCGGCAAGTACGCCCCGGACCCGCGGGCCGACTGGCACCTCCTCGTGGGGGACGCCGCGGCCCTGCCGGCGATCTCCGCGGCCCTAGCCGCCCTGCCGGCCGATGCCGTCGGGGCGGCCTTCATCGAGGTCCCCGGCCCGGCCGACGAGTGGGAGCTCGAGGCGCCCCCGGGGGTGACGGTGAGCTGGTTGCACCGGGGACTGGCAGAGCGCGTCCCGTCACCGTTGCCGGGCGCCGTCCAGTCCATGGAGTGGCCTCCGGGACGGGTACAGGCCTTCGTGCACGGGGAGAAGGCCGCGGTGAAGTCCCTGCGGCGGCACCTGCTGGAGGACCGGGGCGTGGACCGACGGATGCTCTCGCTGTCCTCGTACTGGAGCCGGGGCTCGTCGGGGGACTGAAACTCTGGGCCCGTGGCTGCCCGTGGCTGCCCGGGCGCCGCGGCCCGCGCCCGGACCTGTCCGATGGTGCCGCCCGGAAGGCCCTCTACCGGAAAGTAGTGGACGATCGTCCACTACCAGCGGGGTGCCCCGATTTCTAGTCTGTGAGGACCCCCGGGCCGCCACGGTCGATGACAGCACCGGTCTCACCCAGCCCATTGACTGCACACCCTGGAGCCGCTGCCATGCTTGATGCCAAGACCATCACCATGAAGTGCCGGACGAGCACCCCGCACCGGGACTACTTCTGCCTGTGCAAGACCCTCGCCCCGCTCCGCCCCTACGGCGCCGAGGGCAACCTGGAGACCACGTCGACGGACCCCTGCGGGTGCATCCGGCTCATCGTGAACCCCGTCCAGGTGGCCGTGGTGGACCCGGCCTGTGACCGGCACGGGGCCGCATCGTCCTGAGCCGTGACCATCTCGACGGTCCGGGGTCAGCCGTCCTGCGCGGCGGCCGGGCGGTGCGATGGCCGACGGCCCATGACCTCGGCGATCTGGCCGACGCAGGGCTCGTTCTGCAGGGAGGTGGTGTCGCCCAGGGCGGTGCCCTCGTAGAGCTGGGTCAGCAGGCGGCGCATGATCTTACCGGAGCGGGTCTTGGGGACGTCGGGCACGAAGACGACCTCGCGTGGCTTGGCCACCGGCCCGATGACCCGGCCGACGTGCCGGCGCAGCTCCTCGGCGGCGTCGGCGGCGGGCCCGGCCCCGGTGCCGGCCGGCGCGGGGGCGTCCCCGAAGCCCGCCCGGGCCACCACGAAGGCCACGGCGGCGTGCCCGGTCTTCGCGTCCGGAACGGGGCAGACCCCGGCCTCGACCACTTCGGGGTGGGACACGAGCGCTGACTCGATCTCGATGGTGGACAGGCGGTGTCCGGAGATGTTGATGACGTCGTCGATGCGGCCGAGGATCCAGGTGTCCCCGTCCTCGTCGACCTTGGCACCGTCGCCGGCCAGGAACCAGCCCTGCCCGGCGTAGTCCTTCCAGTACGAGGTGAAGTAGCGCCTCGGGTTGCCCCACACGGTGCGGGCCATGGCCGGGCCGGTGCGGGTGACCACGACCTTGCCCTGCAGCCCGGCGGCCACGGGCGCCCCGGCGTCGTCCACCACGGCCACGTCCACCCCGGGCAGCGGGCGGGAGCCGCACCCGGGCTTGAACCGCTCGTCCGCCTGGCGCGGGGAGAGCACGGTGGCGCCGGTCTCGGACTGCCACCAGGTGTCCACCATCGGCACGCCCACGGAACCGTCGCGGGGGACCCGCGCGTCGTCGTCGCCGGTCTCGGCCTGGAGCCGGGCGTCCAGCGCGTCCAGGTGCGAGCGGCCGATCTGGGTGCGGGCCCAGGTCCATGCCTCCGGGTTGACGGCCTCTCCCACGGTGCCCACCAGGCGGATCGAGGAGAGGTCGTGCCCCGCGGGGATGCCCTCGGGGAACCAGCCCATCAGCGACCGGACCAGGGTGGGAGCGGTGTAGTAGGAGGTGACGCCGTAGCGCTCGATGACCTCGAAGTGCCGGCCCGGGTGCGGGGCGTTCGGCACGCCCTCGTAGATGACCTCGGTGACGCCGTTGGACAGCGGTCCGTAGATCTCGTAGGTGTGCGCGGTGACCCAGGCGAGATCGGCGGTGCACCAGTGCACGTCCTTCTCCCGCTCGGACACGTCCGGATGGGAGAACAGGTAGTCGTAGGACCAGGAGGCCTGGGTGAGGTAGCCGCCCGAGGTGTGCACGAGGCCCTTGGGCTGTCCGGTGGTGCCCGAGGTGTACATGATGAACAGCGGGGTCTCGGCGTCGAAGTACTCCGGGGTGTGGGTCTCCGGCTGGCGGTCCACGATCTCGTGCCACCACACGTCCCGGCCCTCGGTCCAGCTGATCTGGCCCGGGCCGTCCCCGACCTCGGTGTGGCCGGTGCGGTTGAGCACCAGCACGTGCTCGATCTGGTTCTGGCCGGAGACGGCCTCGTCCGCGTTGTCCTTGACGGGCACGGCCTGGCCGCGGCGGTACTGGCCCTCTGAGGTGACCAGCAGCTTCGCGCCGGTGTCCTCCACGCGGAAGCGCAGCGCCTCGGCGGAGAAGCCGCCGAACACCAGCGAGTGCACCGCGCCGATCCGCGCGCAGGCCAGGGTGATGACGATCGTCTCCACGAGCACCGGCAGGTAGACCACCACGCGGTCGCCCTTGCCGATGCCCAGTTCGAGCAGGGCGTTGGCGGCCTGGCTGACCTTGCGCTGGAGCTGGGCGTAGGTCACGGCGCGGCGGTCACCGGGTTCGCCCTCGAAGTACAGGGCCACCTTCTCCCCGCGGCCGGCGGCCACATGCCGGTCCACGCAGTTCACCGCGACGTTCAACCGGCCGCCCTCGAACCAGCGGATCTCCGGGCCGCGCTCGGCGGCCGGGTCGGCAGGGGTCCAGGAGTGGGTGGTGTGCCAGGGCGTCTCCCACTCGAGGCGCCGCGCGGCGGCATCCCAGAACGCGAGCCGGTCCTCCTCGCGCACGGGCCGGCCGTCCCCGAGCCCGCCGTGCAACAGGCCCGCGGGCCGGCCCGGGTGGACGGAAGGATCGGCGGCGTCCACGACGTCGGCCGGCAGCGGGCCGGGCAGGGCACCGGGGGCGTGGGCGGGGGTGTCGCGCGCGGTGGCGGTGGGAGCGGCGTGCGGGGCAACAGACAAGACAGAACCTTCTTTCCATCGAATCTGGCAGTAGCACCTGGTCCGGTCCTTGCAGTGCCGGGAGGGCACCCCAGGACCATGGACGGGTTGCTGCGGCGTCACGGAGCCAGATCTCTCAGCCGCTCGGGATGGTCGCCTCCACTCTACGACCGGTCCTGTCCGCGGAGCGAAACGGGTGAAGCAGTGCTACGCACCGGCCTGATGCCCTAGTTTTGACGTGCACCGACGCCGACGGACAGGGACTGCACATGGAGGACATCGCACTGCTGGCCGTGGCCGGTGTCCTGATCATCGTGCTGGTCTCGCTGTTCGCGCCCCGGTTAGGCGTCGCGGCGCCGATCCTGCTCGTCCTGGTGGGCATCGGCTGCAGCATGATCCCCGGGGCGCCCCAGATCCTGCTGGACCCGGAATGGATCCTCATGATCGCGCTGCCGCCGATCCTCTACTCGGCGGCGGTCAACGTCCCCATCACGGACTTCCGCCGGGACCTCGGCACCATCAGCGCCCTGTCCGTGTTCCTGGTGATCGCCTCCGCCTTCGCCACGGGGTGGCTGATCTGGTGGCTGCTGCCGGACATCGATCTCGCGGCCGCAGTGGCCCTGGGGGCGGTCATCAGCCCGCCGGATGCCGTCGCGGCCACCTCGATCGGCAAGAGACTGGGCCTGCCGCCCCGGCTGGTGATGATCCTGGAGGGGGAGGGCCTGGTCAACGACGCCACCGCGCTGGTCATGCTCCGCACCGCCATCGCGGCCACCGCCGGCGCCGTGACCTTCTGGGGTGCCATCGGTGACTTCGCCTACGCCGTCAGCGCCGGGATCGTCCTCGGTCTCCTCGTGGGCGCCGGGACCGTCTGGTTCCGGTCCAGGATCCGGCAGCAGCCCGTCCTCACCACGGCGATCTCCCTGACCGTGCCGTTCCTGGCGTACATGCCCGCGGAGAACCTGCACGCCTCGGGCGTCATCGCCGTGGTCACTGCCGGCCTCCTCACCGGTCACCAGGCGCCCCAGCGCCTCAGCGCGGCGGACCGGCTCACCGACCGCACCAACTGGCGCACCATCCAGCTGCTCCTGGAGAACGGCGTGTTCCTGCTTATGGGCTTCGAGATCACCTCGATCGTCGCGGACGCGGAGGCCTCGGGGCGGGGGCTGTGGTTCGCCGTCGGGATCGCCGTGCTGTGCACCGCGGTCCTCGTCGTGGTGCGCATCGCCTTCGTGGTGCCGCTCATCGCCGTGCTCCGGGCGCGGCAGAGGCGGGTCCCCCAGCTCGCGCGGCACCTCGATGCCGCGCTCGAGTCCACGGCGTCCGGGGAGCCGCCCCACCCGCGGACGGTGGCCCGGTTGCGGCGGTGGCGTGCCGATGCGCACTTCCTGGCCACGCAGGGCCTCGGCTGGCGGGGCGGGGCCGTGCTGGCGTGGTCCGGGATGCGCGGCGTCATCACCCTGGCCGCGGCCCAGTCCCTCCCGGCTGACATCCCGTACCGTCCCGAACTGATCCTGATCGCCTTCTCCGTGGCCATCCTCACGCTCGTGGTCCAGGGTGGCACCCTTCCGCTGCTGATCCGGGTGCTCGGCATCAAGGGGACCGACGAGGAGGCGCAGCGCCGGGAGATCGGCCGCCTGGCCGATGAGATCATCGCCGCGCGCCAGGCCTACCTGCAGAACAGGACGCTGCTCCGTGAGGACGGCAGTCCCTTCGACCCCGCCGTGGTGGAGCGGGCCCGACGGGAGGGCCGGGCGGCCACGCAGGCACTGGCGGCGATGGTGGCCGAGGTGGACCCGGACAGCCAGCGGCAACAGTACCGGGAGCTGCGCCGGCAGCTGGTCGAGGTGGAACAGGCCGCGCTGCTGGACGCCCGCTCCGGGGGCACGTACTCCTCGCACACCCTGCAACGCGCGCAGCACTTCATCGACACGGAGGCCACCCGCCCGGGTTAGGGCGTGTCTCCTCATGTCTCTCGTCTGAGACTGAAGCGCTGGGCACATGACCCCGCGCCGCACATGTCAACGCAACCAGCCACCCACGAGGAGACACGCCCTGGTCGTGACCCTCCGCGTTCCGGGAATCGAGTTCTAATCAGAGGCCCGCACTCTTCAAGTCGGGTATTGGCACGACGGGCCCCTCGGCCGAGCCCTGGCGGGCGAGTGGGGCAATCAGTGGATCCTGGCAGCTACGTGTACGCCGCCAACGGCCTGGCGGTCATCTCTACAGCACCCTCACTGCAGGCTGACTGGAACGCCAACTGGGGCTTCAGATAACGTCGCAGCCACTCCCCGAAGCTCAGGCTGACCGGTGCCTGCTTCCCCGGGATGTCGGAGTGATGCCGGTCAGATGGCTCGCCCGGGGTTCAGGATGCCATGAGGATCGAAGAAGGCTTTCAGCTCGTGCTGCAGGGCCAGGGTGTCCGGGTCGAACTGCTGGGTGAGCATCCCAGTCTTGAGCGAACCGATGCCGTGCTCCCCAGAGATCACGCCGCCCATCTCCAAGGCGGCCTCGGTGATGAGGGTCAGCACGTGCTCGGCCGCGGCCACGTCCTCGGGGAATCGCTGGGGGCCAGCACGGCGGGGTGCATGTTGCCGTCGCCGGCATGGGCGCAGGTGTTTACCGAGTAACCGGTGTGGGCGGAGATGCTCTCGATGCGCCCGAACATCTGCGCCAATCGGCTGGGCGGAACGGCAACGTCGCAGGACAGGGCCAAACCCGCGGCGCTGAGCGCGGGGTTCACCATCCGTCGGGTCCGGAGCACATCGTCGCCGTCGCCCGCCTCGGCCAGAACGGCCCCGGCGGCCCGGCATGCTGAGACGATCTCCTCTGCCTGCCGGTGGGCATCGGTGCCCACGGTCTGGCCCACCAGCAGGGCTTGCCCATCGGTCGTGATGGTGGAGGGGAAGTGCCGCTGGACGATGTCGATGCAGTTCCGGTCCATCAGTTCCAGGATCTCCGGGGTCGTCGAGGAGGCCATGATCGCCGCGACCGCCTCTCCTGCGGCAGTCATGGTCGGGAAATGCGCCTGGAACGTGACCGGGGTGCCGGTGGGGCGGGGCTTGAGACGGGCGAGGACCTTGGTGACCACGCCGAGGGTCCCCTCGGAGCCGATGAACAACCCCGTCAGGTCATAGCCTGTGCTGTTCTTCCGGGTCCGGGAGCCGGTGTGGAGCAACCGGCCGTCGGGCAGGACGACCTCGAGCCCGGCGATGGCGTCGCGGGTGACACCGTGGGCCAGGCAGCGCAAGCCGCCTGCGTTGGTGGCCACCGTGCCACCGATGGTCGCGGTCTGGTAGCTGACGGGGTCCGGGGCGTACATCAGCCCGTGTTCGGCGGCCGCCTGGTCCAACTTCTCTACGACGACGCCCGGATCTGCCACGGCGATCCGATTGGCGGCATCGATCTCCAGCAGCCGGTTCAAGGTCCGCAGGGAGATGACCAGCCCCCCGGCGTAGGCCAGGGCGCCGCCGCTGACGCCAGTGCCGGCTCCGCGCACGGACACGGGCACCCGATGGGCATTTGCCCAGCGCAGTGCCGCCCGGACGTCTTCGGCCGAACGGGCTTGGACCACCGCCGCGGGCAGACCCACCGGTTCGGCCCGGGAGGCGTCCCGACTGTGCTCGGCCAGCACGGCAGGCTCAACGCTCACCGTGTCCCCGAGCTCCTGCATCAGTTCGTGGAGGGCCTGCGGTGAGGCCGCCTGCACATGGCCCCGAAGGCCGGTGTCTCCCTGATCTCGTTCATAGCTCGTGCGCATGGATGATCTCCTCGTGACCAATTGGCGCTCTACACCAGCGCCGGAATGTGAACTGACTCAGATACGAAACGTGGAAGCCGCCTCGAAGCACGGGACCCGTGTCCTACCGGGTGTGTCTGCTCGGACACCCTATGCGCCGCGTGGATCAAGGCACGGGTCGGTGGTCGCTCTCGGATACGCACTGGGAGCGACCACCGGTGAATATGATCCCGGTCAGGTGAGTGTGAGGCGGGATCCTTCTTTGGTGAGCAGGACGGCGATGAGTCCTGCGGCCAGGACGGCGATCCAGAAGCCGGCGACGAGGCCGGTGCCGCCGGCGACCATCAGGCCGGTGGCGATCATTGGGCTGAGCCCGGCGCCCAGCACGGAGGCACCCTGGTAGGACAGCGACGCCCCGGTGTAGCGGACGTGGGTGGGGAACTGCTCGGCGATGAAGGCGCCGATCGGTCCGTACAGCAGGCCCTGGATGACCCCGTTGCCCACGACGATAGCCACGGCGAAGCCCCAGATCGTTCCGTTGTTGAGCAACAGCATCAGCGGGTAGGCGGCAACGATCCCGGCGACGCCGCCGATGGCGAGCATCCGTCGGCGCCCGATGCGGTCACTCATGCGGGCGGCCCAGAAGGTCACCACGAGGGTGAGGACCGCCCCGGTGGCCTTCCAGTTCAACACCGCCTCGCGGTCGACGCCTTCGGAGGCGGCGATGGAGACGCCCCAGACGGTGAGCAGTCCCTGGCAGCAGTAGAAGCTCACGGCGGCCACGAGACTGAGCACGACGGCGCGCGGGTGGTTGCGCAACACCTCCATCAGCGGTAGGCGCCGCTTGTCCCCGGCCTCGGCCAGTTGGGCGAACATCGGCGTCTCGGTGACCTTCAGGCGGATGACCATGCCGACGGCGATCAGTGCGGCGGAGAGCAGGAAGGGGATGCGCCAACCCCATTCCAGGAAGGCGTCTCCCGTCAGGGCGGAGGTGGCGGAGACGACCAGGGTGGCGAGGATGCCGCCGGCCGGGCCGCCGCCGTTGGCGAAGGCGGTCGCGAAGCCGCGCCGGCGCTGCGGTGCATGCTCCATGGCCATCAGCGCGGCCCCTCCCCATTCTCCGCCGACGGCGACGCCCTGGACCAGACGCAGCAGCACCAGGATGATCGGGGCGGCGATGCCGATCTGTGCGGTCGTGGGTAGCACGCCCATGAGCATGGTGGCCCCGCCCATCATCAGCATGGACAGCACCAGCATCTTCTTCCTGCCGATCCGGTCGCCGTAGTGGCCGAAGACGATGCCGCCCAGGGGGCGGGCGAAGTAACCCGCCGCGAGTGTGGCGAAAGAGGCGAACAGCGCGAAACTCGGCCCGAGGTCGGCGAAGAACACGTGGTTGAACACCAGGGACGCTGCCGTGGCGTAGAGGATGAAGTCGTAGTACTCGATGGCGCTGCCGATGAAGCTCGAGGACAGGATGCGACGCATGTCCTTGGTGTTCATCGATTCCTGCACCTGCGGGGCCTCCGGCGGCAGGTCGGACTGGATGGTGGGTGTGTTGTGCATGATGGTTCCTCGCTGGCGTTTGAGGGTCAGAGGGCGAGACGGTCGAGGGCGGGCTGCAGTTCGATCACGTCGAGGTCATCGGGGACGTGGAAGATCCCCTCGAAGTGCTGTCCGGCCTCACGCCACACCGAGTCCGGCGCGGTACCGGGGACGAGGTGGTGCAACGCCAGCTGGCGTGCCCCGGCCTGCTGGGCCACGCGTGCGGCGTCCGAGACGGAGGTGTGGGACTTGTAGTGGTGGTCGCGGGCCGCGCGCGAACCCGCGTCGGTCTTGCCGGCGTAGGTTGCCTCCACGAAGCCGGTGAAGTCTATGGCCTCGTGCAGCAGCAGGTCCGTGTCGCGGGCCAGGCGGACCATGTTCGGCGTGTAGGCCGTGTCGCCCGAGAAGGTCACCGACCCCTCTGCGGTGTCGAAGCGCAGTCCGAAGGCCGGGGCGACCGGGGGGTGTTCGACGAGGATCGCGGTGACGGTGACTAGGTCGTCGCGGTAGATCTCGAATGGCTCCATCCCCGGGGTGGGGTTGTCGTTGGGGTGGTAACCGATACCGGCCGGGATCTCGATGTCCCGGGCGTCGAACAAATCCAGGGGCGAGGGCCGCAGGGAGTCGATGATGCGGTCATTGAGGTCAGTCGCATGGGCGCGCATCAGCGTCTGGAACATCTCGCGGGTGCCGGGGGTGGGGCAGTCCGGGGCCAGCGGAACCGGCGGCACCGTGGCCCGCGGAGAGGCCGGGGGGAGTACCCCGCGGTTGCCCGGCCCGATGATCCGCACGGGGTCGTGTTCGCGGCCAATCAGCTCGAACAGGCCGAAGATGGCCAGGCTGGCCAGATCCACGGTGTGATCGGAGTGCAGGTGGGTGAGGAAGACCGCGCGCAGGTCGCTGATCTCCAGGCCGGCCTCGGACATCCGCCGCCCGACACCGTGACCGCAGTCGACCAGGTAGACCGCGTCGCCGACCACCACGGCCGTGGCGATACCGGTGCGTCGGCTCGCCTGCTCGGCGCGCCACCATCGCGGGCCACCGGCGGTTCCCAGGGTGACGATCCGCGGGCGAAGGCTGGGAGGGGCAGAGAGGCTCACGAGTGTTCTCCAGAAGTTTGATGGTGGATAACCGGGGTACCCACTAGTGTGATCCGGGTTACAGGATGTGAATAGTCAATAGATCAGATGCCATTGATTAGGAGAACTGATGCCTGAAGTCACACTGCGGCAGATGCGGTACTTCGTGGCCATCGTCGACCTGGGTTCAGTCACGGCGGCCGCGGCCGCCTGCCATGTCTCCCAGGGGGCCGCGTCTATGGCCGTGGCGGATCTGGAAAAGGCCGTCGGGGTCACCCTGTTGGTGCGCAGCCGTTCCAGAAAAGTGGCCCCCACTGCGGCAGGGGTGGAGTTCGCCGCCCACGCACGAACCGTCCTGGAACAGGTCGAGGAGGCCCAGGAAGCCGTGCGCGACCAGGGCGGCGCCATCCGGGGCCTGTTGCGGGTGGGGGTGAGCCTGACCATGTCGCCGCGTGTGGTGCCCCCGCTGATCGAGCACTTCACCACGGAACATCCCCTCGTGGAGCTGAGCTTCGTCGAAGGCGCGCCGGACGCGCTGCAGGAACAGTTGCGGGCTGGCCGCCTGGACCTGGCCCTGCTCTACTCCTGGCAGACGGACCCGGACCTGGAACAAATCCAGATCGCCTCGGTACGTCTGCATGTGATGTTGCCGGCGGGCCATCGCCTCGCGGACCAGGACTCGGTGTGGCTGCGTGACATTGTGGACGAGCCGGCCGTGTTGCTGGACGTCCCACCCACCGCAGAACGGATGATCACCACCGTGGAATCGGCAGGACTGGCCATCAAAGTGGGATGGCGCAGCGCGAACATGGACACCATCCGCACCATTGTGGGCCGAGGCCTGGGGTATTCCTTCGCCAACAGCATCCCCGCCACCGGTGCCACCTTCGACGGACACAAGGTCGTCTACAAGCCGGTCGCCGACAAGACCCCCGCCAACGCCATCATGGCCGTGGTGCCAGCCGGGCAGAAACTACCCCGGCGGGTCAAGGTCGCCATCAACGCCCTCAAGACCACCGAACCACAACGCTGAATGGACCATCACGACGACTCATCCGCCTCGAGACCCCGCCGCAACCGCGGCTGGGGCGCCGGCGCCATCACCCCTGAAGCACGTTCTCAGCACCGACGTGGACGTTGATCCGCCCATCGGCATCAGAAGGACCGTGGACGGTGTGCGCCGCGTCGTCCCCATCCGGGGCGGACGCGCCCACGGTCCCCATATCACCGGCAGCGTGCTCAATGCGGGAGCCGATTTCCAGTAGTACCCCACCGGCGACCCTGAAGACCTGCGGAGGTTGGTGGCCGGAGAAGCCGTCGGTCCGGCCGGCATCTACTTCCGCTGTGTACCCCGGCTGACCGCCGAGGGGGACGGCCCGTACGGATGGATGAACCGCACCTTGTTCACCAGGGGTTCTTCAGGGAAACGGGATGCACGGGGGGCATCCTAGGGCCCGCGGGCGAACGCCAGGTGACCGGTTGAGGGACCAGCCCGGTGACCAGTCAGGCGGGCCGGTGACCCCGGACGCCCCGGGCCGGCCTAGGACCAGCGCCGCACCGCCCACTTCTCCACCAGGCCCAGGACGGCGTCCGTGACCTTGCCGATCACGGCCAGCAGCACGATCGCCAGGATCAGCCGGTCGGTGCGCCCGTTGTTCTGCGAGTCGGTGAGCAGGAAGCCCAGGCCCATGGAGGAGGCGATGAGCTCGGCGGCCACCAGGAACAGCCATGCCTGGGCCAGGGCCAGGCGCAGTCCCGAGAACACCGAGGGGATCACGGCCGGCAGCTGGACGGTGCGCAGCAGGCGCAGGCCGTGATAGCCGAAGGCCCGGCCGGCCTCCACCAGGTGCGGGTCCACGTGCTTCAGTGCCGAGTAGACGTTCGTGAAGATGGGGAAGAACGCCCCGATCGCGATGAGCGTGATCTTCGAGTCCTCGCCGATCCCCATCCACAGGATCAGCAGCGGCACCCACGCCAGGGACGGCACGGCGCGGATGGCCCCGGTGAGCGGGGAGAACAGGGCATCCGCCCACCGGGACAGTCCCAGCACGGAACCGACGAGCAGGCCCAGCACGCCGCCGATCGCGAAGCCGATCAGCACCCGCTGCACGGAGATGGCGATGTGGTGCCACAGGGGGCCGTCCGCCGCCAGCTGGACGCCCGCCTGCACCACGGAGGCCGGCGAGGGCAGCTGCACCGGGGAGAACAGTCCGGCCTCGGTCACCGCCCACCACAACGCCACGAGCAGTACCGGCACCAGGAGGCCGACGGCGGCGCGGCCGGCCGCGGTGCCCAGGGCTCCGCGGGCGCGCGGCGTCCCGGGGCCGGAACCGGCCGGTGCCGCACGCCGGTTCCGTTCGCCCGCGGCCAGGTCCGCCGGGGCCGAGGCCGGGGTGACGGTGTTCGGGGACGCGGGGGTACTCACTGCGTGGCCTTCTCGGCGTAGGAGGGCTCGAGCAGCTCGGCCAGCGCGGCGTCCACGTTCTCCTGGCTGGCGACGTCACCGGTCTCCACCAGGATGGGGCCGACCCTCTCGAGCACGTCGAGCTGGGCCTGCCCGGGGACCGGGTCCACGTCCAGGTTGGAGCGCTCCTGGATGACGGTGGTGGCCACGTCCTCCTCGAGGCCGGCGACCTCGGCGAGGATCGCGGCGGTCTCCTCGGGGTTCTCCAGCGCCCAGGCGCGCGCCTTCTCGTAGACGTCCAGCACGGCCTGGGCCAGCTCGGGGGACTCCTCGAGGAAGGACTCGGTGGCGTTGAGGAAGCCGTACGTGTTGAAGTCCACGTTGCGGTAGAACAGCTCGGCGCCCTCGGCCTCGGCGCCGGCCATGATCGGGTCCAGTCCGGACCAGGCGTCCACGGAGCCGTTGGCCAGGGCGGAGTTGCCGTCGGCGTGCTGCAGGTTCTGCACGGTGACCTCGGACGGGTCCACTCCGGCCTCCTCGAGGGCCTGGATGAGGAAGAAGTACGGGTCCGTGCCCTTGGTGGCGGCCACGTTCTTGCCCACCAGGTCGGTGACCTCCGTGATGCCCGAGTCGGCGGTGGTGACCAGGGCCGCCCACTCCGGCTGGGAGTAGAGGCCGATCGTCTTGATCTCGGTGCCGTTGGCGCGGGCCAGCAGGGCCGCGGAGCCGGCGGTGGAGCCGACGTCGACGGCCTCTGCGCGCAGCGCCTCGTTGGCCTTGTTGGACCCCGCGGACTGGACCCAGTTGACGGTGACGCCCTCGTCGGAGAGCTCCTCCTCCAGCCAGCCCTTCTCCTTGATGACCAGGGAGAGCGGGTTGTAGGTGGCGAAGTCGATGTCCAGGGTGTCGGCACCGCCAGCCGGGGCACCGGCCTCGGCGGCGTCACCGCCCGAACCCTCCCCGGCCACGCACCCGGTGAGGGCGAGGGCGGAGACGGCGAGGACCGCGGCGGAGAGCGTGAGTCGGGAGCGCATGGTGGTGCCTTTCAGGACAGGGGATCGCACGGGGGCGGGGAGGGTGGAACAAGAGGGGCGGAAGGGTCGAGCAGGGGGCGGTCCGGGGACCGTGGGTGCCGGTCAGAGTCGGCGGGGCGGTGCCGCCGGTGCGGCACCGGAGCGGTCAGTGCCGGTGGGCATCGACGCCGAGGCCGTCGAGCAGCTCCGAGCGCAGCGCGGCCAGCTCGGCTGAGCCGCGGGGGCGCGGACGTGTCCCGGGCACGGTGAGGACCTTGCGGGCGGTGGCCCCGGCAGCGGCGCCGGGATCCTTGCCGAGCAGCAGGATGCGGTCGGCCAGCTGCAGTGCCTCGTCCACGTCGTGGGTGACCAGCAGGATGGTGGTGGCCGTGCGGGCATGGATGTCCAGGAGCAGGTCCTGCATCTTCAGCCGGGTCAGCGCGTCGAGGGCGCCGAACGGTTCGTCCAGCAGCAGCACGCCGGGGCGCCGGGCCAGTGCCCGGGCCAGCGAGGTCCGCTGGGCCATGCCGCCGGAGACCTCGCGGGGCCGGTGATCGGCGTGGGCGCCCAGCCCGACGAGATCGAGCAGCTCGTCCACGCGCTTCCGGCCCTCGCTGCGGCCCGTGCCGTGCGGCAGGCCCAGGGCCACGTTCTGGTGCAGGGTGCGCCAGGGCATCAGGCGCGGTTCCTGGAAGCCGACGGCGGTGCGTGGGTCATGGGCGGTGACCGGCTCGCCGCCGATGAGGATGTCCCCGGAGTTGCCGGTGTCCAGTCCGCCGGCGGCCCGCAGCAGGGTGGACTTGCCGCAACCGGAGGCGCCGAGGATGGCCAGCACCTCGCCGGGTTCCACGGTCAGGGTGATGTCCCGCAACACGGCCCGGGGGCCCTCGGCGGTGGGGAACGCGCGGCCGACGCCGCGGAACTCCACCGCAAGGCTCTCCGGTGCGTCCGGGGCGGTGGCGGCGCCCCGGGCCCGCGCGGGGGCGCGGCCGGCAGGGCTCAGTTCGGCAAGGGCAGTCATGGTGATCACTCTCCATCGCTTCTGGCATGAGCACCCTTGCCCGGTGAAGCGGAGGGTTGCTGCGGCGTCACGGAGCCAGATCTCTCGGCCGCTCTGGATGGTTGCGCGTCCAGTCAATCAGCCACCGGTGCCCTGCCGCAAACACGGTGGTCAGCGGATGGGTTCCGGCGTGACCTGCTGCGGGCTCCCGTGACGTGAGATGACGTCATGCGGTGTCACACAAGCGCTTCGTGAGGCGCAGACGGTCGCCGACCGCATTCCTGGACGGGCAGGCGTCGGTTTATGACGTCCGGTTGGCGTGCCTCGTCCAGCCACCCCCACAGTGGATCCGTAACCATCCAGAGCGGCCGAGAGATCTGGCTCGACGACGCCGCAGCAACCCGCCCGACAGGGGACAGGGTGCTACTGCCAGGACCGATGGAGGTATTCCTCGTGATTTCCCTGCGCCATGTCACCACCACGTTCCCGGTGGGCCGCGACACGTCCGTCCCGGGCCGGCCGCGTTCCTGGTGGCCCCGGCATCGTCCGGCTGCGGAACCCGGGTCGGTGCCCCGGCGCCGGTCCCTCACGGCGGTGGACGACGTCAGCCTCGAGGTCGAGCGCGGCTCCATCCACGGCATCATCGGGTTCTCGGGTGCCGGGAAGTCGACCCTGCTGCGGAACATCAACCTCCTGGAACGTCCGAGCGCGGGCGAGGTCTGGGTGGACGGTGACGAACTGACCGCGCTGTCGGCCGAGGCCCTGCGCGAGCGCCGCCATCAGATCGGCATGATCTTCCAGGGCTTCAACCTGGTCAACAACCACACGGCGCTGGGCAACGTCGAACTGAGCCTGAAGTTCGCCGGACTGTCCGACGGGCGGCAACGCCGGCGCCGGGCGGTGGAAGCGCTCGACCTGGTCGACCTGGCCGACAAGGCGGATTCCTATCCGGCACAGCTCTCCGGAGGCCAGAAGCAGCGGGTCGCCATCGCGCGAGCCCTGGCGACCGAACCGAACCTCCTGCTGTGCGACGAGCCGACCTCCGCGCTTGACCCCTTCACCACTGCCACCGTGCTTCAGTACCTGGCGGACATCAATCACCGGCTCGGCATCACGGTGGTCATCGTGACCCATGAGATGGAGGTCATCAAGGCCCTCGCCGACGACGTCTCCGTGATGGAGGACGGCCGGATCGTGGAACGTTTCACCGTCCCCGACCTGACCTCGGGCCGTTTCGTCCCGACCACGTCGATCGGGCGCTACCTGGTGTCGGAGGGGATCAGCGTGGACCGCCACCGGTCGGCGGAGGTGCCCGAGGCCCTGGAGCTCCGCGAGCCCTCCCGGGAACGGCGTCAGCACTCCGTTCACGCTGTCACCGCAGGGGCGGTGAACTGACGTGGAGCGCGTCACCGAACTCCTGCCGGAACTCACGTTCGCCCTCGGCCAGACCTTCGTCATGATCGCCGTGGCGATCCCCGTGGCCGTCGTCCTCGGAACGCCGCTGGGCATCTGGCTCTTCACCCGGGCACCGGCAGGCATCGCGCCGTCGCCCCGGGCGCACCGGATCGTCTCGGGACTGGTCAACGCCGTGCGTTCGTTCCCGTTCCTGATCCTGCTGATCGCCATCATCCCCCTCACCCGGTTGCTCGTCGGCACCACGGTGGGGACGGCAGCGGCGATCGTCCCCCTCACCGTCAACGCCATTCCGTACTTCGCCCGGCTCGTGGAGCAGAACATGACCCAGCTCGGCGGGGGTGCCATCGAGGCTGCCCGTGCCATGGGGGCCACGCGCGGGCAGATCATCCGCAACATCCTGCTGGTCGACGCCCGGCCGGCGATCATCGGATCGATCACCATCACCACGGTCAGCTTCATCTCGTACTCCGCCATGGTCGGGCTCGTCGGCGGCGGTGGCATCGGCGACTTCGCCATCCGTTACGGCTACTACCGGTACGAGACCGAGGTGATGATGGCGGCCATCGTCATCATGCTGGCGCTCGTGTCCCTGGTGCAGTTCAGCGGAGCACGCCTGGTGCACGCGACCGACAAACGCATCACCTGACCGTCCGCGTCCGACTCACCCCGGTCCAGCCGCAGCGGTCTGTGCCGTTCGCCTCTCCGCTTCCCTCTCCCTCTCCCTAACCCTCTCCGTCGCCGGTGACGGACCTCCCCTGCCGTGGCCCGGCCCCGTCGCGCTCGTCGCGCGACGCTGCTCCGCCGTGCCCGCCCCCCGCTGTTGAAAGGAACTCCCATGACCATCCACGCCTCACCCCTCACCCGCTTCGGCGCCGCATGCCGGGTTGCGGGAACCCGGGCCGTCCGATTGCTCGCCCTCGCCTCCGTGGCGGGCCTCGCCCTGACATCGTGCGGACTGTCCCAGGCAGCCGGCGGTCCCGACGAGGACCGGACCATCTCGATGATCGTCACGGAGTCGGCTCCGTACCAGGAGCCCACGGAGCTGGTAAAGGAGAGGCTCGCCGAGGACGGATGGACGTTGGAGACCACGTACGTCACGGACATCATCCAGCCGAACCAGACGGTGGAGCAGGGGGAGTACGACGTGAACTTCTTCCAGCACCTGGCCTACCTCGAACAGTTCAACCGGGACAACAACACCGCCGTGGAACCGGTGTTCTCCGTCTACTACGGGCGCAGCGGCGTCTTCTCGCTCAAGCACGACTCCTTCGACGACCTCCCGGACGGTGCCAAGGTCTCCATCCCGGTGGACACCAGCAACAACGGCCGTGCGCTCAAGCTGATCGAGGAAGCCGGCCTGATCGAGCTGGATGCCTCGAAGCCGGTGACGCAGCTGTCCCAGCGTGACATCACGGCCAACCCGAAGAACCTCGAATTCATCGAGGTGGACCAGCAGTCGCTGGCGCAGACGCTTCCCGACGTCGACGCGGGCTTCGGCTTCATCCGCCTGATCGCCGAGGCCGGCCACGACGTGGACGAGACCGGGCTGATCCTCGAGGACGACCCCGAGGTGGAGCTGCCGTTCTCCGTGGTCGTCGCCGCCAAGCCCGAGTTCCGTGACACGGAGGCGGCACGCGTCCTCCAGGAGGCGTACCAGTCGGACGAGGTCGAGCAGTGGTACCAGGACTACCAGGGCGGAGTCGTGGAGTACACCGACGAGATCACCGTGGACAACTCACAGCAGATCTGGTCGGAATTCGCCACGCAGTGAACGACGCAGTGAACCGTCGCTTCCCCGCAGGTGTCCCGTTCCGTCCCGCCCACTGAGGAGCACACGATGACCCAGCCTTCCGGGGCCTCCCCAGGACGCCGAGGCGGCCGGCCCCGACTGATCGTCAACGCCTTCCTGATGAACACCACCAGCCACATCATGGGTGGGCAGTGGCGTCGACCGGAGGCGGAACAGCACCGTTTCAACGAGCTGTCACTGTGGACCGACCTTGCCCGCCGGTTGGAGGACGCGCGTTTCGACGCCCTGTTCTTCGCGGATGTCGTGGGTCTGTACGGGGACTACGACGGGGGATGGGACGGCCATGTCCGACGAGGCCTGCAAGTGCCGTCGAACGACCCGCTGGTCCTGCTGTCCGCGCTGGCGGGGGCGACGAGTGATATCGGCCTGGCCGCGACCTCATCCATCATCCAGTCCCATCCGTTCCAATTCGCCCGTCAACTCTCCACGCTGGATCACCTGTCCGATGGCCGCGCCGGGTGGAACATCGTCACCAGCGTGCTCGAGAACTCTCATCGCAACTTCGGCGCCACCGAGCTCGCCCGTCATGACGAGCGGTACGACTGGGCTGAGGAATACCTCGAGGCCGTCTACAAGCTCTGGGAGGGTTCCTGGGACGAGGGGGCGTTCCTGGCGGACAAGGACCAAGGGATGCTGGCGGACCCCGAGGGTGTTCACAAGATCCATCACCGCGGCGAGCGATACTCCATCGAGGGGCCGCACCTGAGTGCGCCCTCGAGCCAGCGGACGCCAGTGCTCTTCCAGGCTGGCGCCTCACCCCGCGGCCAGCAGTTCTGCGCCCGTCATGCCGAGGCCACGTTCACCCTGCTGCCCCACCCCAGGGCTGCAGGGGAGTACACCGCCCACGTGCGGAGACAGGCCGTGAGCCAGGGGCGCAAGGAACGGGACGTCGTGTTCATCCAGGGGTTCCACGTGGTGACGGGGAGTACCGAGGGAGAAGTCGCGCGCAGGCTGGCGGACCTCGATTCCACGATGGACGTGGACGCCTTGCTGGCGCACACCGGAGGCGGGCTCGGCATCGACTTCGGGGGGCGAGACCCGGACGAACCGCTGGCGGGCCTGGTGACCGAGGGCGGTCGTGGACAGCTGGAAGCCGTTCGGCGATTCGCCGATACGGACACGCCGACCGTCCGCGACTTCGCGCTGTTCCGGACGCGGGCCAACCTTCTGGCGGGCACACCGGAGCAGATCGCGGATGCCCTGGAGGACTGGCAGGACGCCGGCGTCGACGGCATCAACCTGGTCAACCACACCATTCCCGGCAGCTACGTGGAGTTCATCGAGGGCGTGTTGCCCGAGCTTCGGCGCCGGGGGCTGACGCAGGGGGAGTACACGCCCGGCACGCTGCGCCAGAAGCTCTACGGCCAGGGAGACCGCCTGCCCGAGCGCCACCCGGCCGCTCGTTACCGCGGTGCCTTCCGCGAGCATTCCGCCGCCGCGACAACACGTTCCCGGGCCCGGGCCACAGCCACAGGTGACGCCTGAGGGAGGTGTCCGACTTGGCCACCAAGGCACGCCAGTGGTCTGATGGAGACGCAACCATCCAGAGCGGCCGAGAGACCCGGATCGACGACGCCGCAGCAACCCGCCCTTGACAGGGGACCGGGTGCTACCGCCGGGACCGATGGGAGATTCCATGACCTCGACCGTGCACGTCACCACCTACCAGGACCTGGCCGGGCGGTTCGCCCCCGCCCTCCAGGACATCGCCCGCGGGGAACCGGCCCGGGAGGCCGGCCGTCACCTGCCCTTCGCCGCTCTCGAGCAGCTCCGTGCGGTGGGGATCGGCACGCTCACCGTCCCGGTGGAGGCCGGGGGCCCCGGTGCCGGGCAGGAGGACATGCTGCGCCTGCTGATGGACCTCGCCGCGGTGGACGCGAACACGGCGCACCTGGTCCGCAGCCACCTCAGCTTCGTCGAGCACGTCCTCGCCCAGCCGGACGAGGCCCTGCGCACGAGGTGGCTGGAACGGGTGGCGGACGGCGAACTGGCCGGCAGCGCGCTGTCCGAGGCCCGCGGGCCGGCGCTGGGCGAGATGGACACGACCGTCTCCCGGGACGAGGGCGGCCAGCTGCGGATCAGCGGCCGCAAGTACTACACCACCGGCAGCATCTTCGCCACGTGGACCCTGGCGACGGCCCGCCTCGACGACGCCGTTCCCCTGCCCGGGCGCCGTCGCGGCGGTTCCCGGCAGAACCTGGCGTCCGGCGCCTCCGGAGGCTCCCCGGGCTCCGCGCGGCTGGCGCTCGCCGTCGTGAGGGTCCGTCAACCGCGGACGCTCGTCAAGGACGACTGGGACGGGTTCGGCCAGCGGCTGACCGGTACCGGCACGGTCGAGTTCGACCGGGCCGGCGTCGAGGAGCTGCTGGCGCTGCCACCGGCCGACGGGCACGTGCCGCTGCACCACGAGGCCACCCTGATGGCCCTGCTCGCCGGGGTCGGGCGGGCCGCGCTGAGGGACGGGGTCGACCAGACGAAGCGCCGGCGCCGGTCACCGAACACCGCGGGCGGGCTCACCCCGCGGGAGGACGACCAGCTCCTGGGGATCATCGGCGAGCTGTCCGCCCAGCAGGCCACCGCCGAGGAACTGGTCCGTGCCGCCGGACGTGACCTGGACGCGGCACTGGCGCTCGCGGCCGCGGGGCGCGACACCCAGGGCGGGCGAGCCGCCGTCGGGGCGGACGCGGGCGATGACGGCGGCGACGACGGTGCTGCCGCCGAGGCCCTGCAACGCGCCGCCCTGACGGCCCATCGGGCGCACGTGATGGTGCCCCGGCTCGTCCTGGACACCTGCACGCGCATCTTCGACACCCTCGGCGCCTCCGCCACGAGCACCGAGCTGCAGCTGGACCGGCACTGGCGCAACGCACGGACCCTGGCCAGCCACGACCCGGCGGTCTTCATGGCCCGCATGGTGGGCGACTGGGAGGTCAACGGCACCGCGCCGGTGCCCTACCTGTCCACAGGCACGGCCTGAGGGGGCTTTCCGGACCTCGCGACGAGAATTTCCACGCCGGACCCATCCGGCCCGGCACCTGCTCCGAACACCAGACGTCAACGCTGGATCGACCAAGGAGCAGTCATGACCACGAACACCACGAAGAAGTCCGCGGCCGTCCTCGGCACCATTGCCCTCGCCCTGTCCCTCGCCGCCTGCGGCGCCGGAGGGGACGCAGGCGCGCAACCGGACCAGTCCACCGCCTCGGCGTCGATGTCCGCCTCGCCCTCGGCCTCCGCGAACACGTCCGGGGGCATGGAGGGCGGTGCGTCGGAGGACATGCCGATGCCGGCCTCCACCGGTGACCCGTTCGCCGACGCCCGGACCGCCGCGGCCCACATGCCCAAGACCGCCGAGACCCTGGCCACCGGATTCGCCACCGCGGCAGACGTGGGGGGAGACCCCTCCTCCGACGCGGCGACCGTGCGAGCCACCTTGACGGCACAACTGCAGGAGCACGTCTACCTGGCCGGGATGACGGTGGCCACGGCCTACGCCACCGAACTCGACAGCCCGGAGACCGAACTGGCCTCCGCCGCCCTGGACGAGAACTCCCAGGAGCTGGCAGCCACCATCGAGGCCGCCTCGGACGCGGAGACCTCGGAGGCGTTCCTGCAGCTGTGGCGCGAGCACATCGGCTACTTCGTGGACTACGCCGCGGCCGCCAAGGGTGGGGACGCGGCCGCCAAGGAGCAGGCGATGGCGGACCTCGAGGGGTACACGCAGGAAGCCGGCTCGTTCTTCGAGGAACTCACGGGCGGCGAGCTGCCGGCCGGGGCCGTCACGGAGTCCCTGCACGGCCATGTGGACACCCTCACCATGGCCATCGACGGCCTCGCAGCCGGCGACCCGGCCGCCTACGACGACCTGCGGATGGCCGCGCACCACGTCGGCGAGGCGGCGGCCACCATCTCCGGTGGCGTCGTCACGGCCACCGGGATGGAAGGCGACCCGATGGACGACGCCGCCACGCTGCGGGCTCAGCTCACCTACGACCTGCAGGAGCACGTCTACCTCGCCGGGATCGCCGTGTTCACCGCCTACACCGCACAGGGTGGCACCGACTCGGAGGCCTTCACCGCGGCGGCCGCCACCCTGGACACCAATTCGAAGGCCCTCGCCGAGAAGATCGGCTCGCTGGCCGGCGAGGAGCAGGGCACGGCGTTCCTGGAACTGTGGCGTGAGCACATCGGGTTCTTCGTGGACTATGCGCAGGCCCGGGCCGGTGGGGACACCGAGGCCGCCGAGCAGGCCCTGATGGACCTGGACGGATACCGCCCGCAGGCCGGGGAGTTCTTCGAGGAGATCAGCGGTGGAGAACTGCCGGCCGCGGACATCGCCGAGGGGCTGGGCATGCACGTGGAGACGCTCTCCGGGGCCATCGACTCGATGGCGGAGGCCCTCGTCCCGTGACCGGTCCGGGCCGGTGACCGGCGCACGGCGTCCCGGTTGCCCCCAGGGGCATCCCGGGACGCCGCGGTCGAACCAGCGCCACGCCGATCCTGGCCTCGCCTCGCACGGGGGAGCAGGGCGCGGATACGCTGGCCGGATGACGCGCGACGCCGGACCGGGGACCACGCCCCCAGGCCCGCGCCCGCGGACCGGGGCCGGTGAGGACCAGTTGGTGGACCACCTCCGGCGCAGCGCCCAGGGGGATCAGCAGGCCTTCGCCGCCTTCTACGACGCCGTCGCCCCGCGTGCGTATGGCCTGGCCCTGCGCGTGGTGCGGGACCGGGACCTGGCGGCTGACGTCACCCAGGAGGCCCTGCTGGACGCCTGGCGTGGCGCCGGGGGGTACCGCCGCGAGCGGGGATCGGTGATCGGCTGGGTCTGCTCGATCACCCACCGGCGGGCCGTGGACCTGGTGCGATCCACCCAGTCCCGACGCGACCGGGAGCTCCGGGCAGGCGCGGCATCCTTTGGCCGGGACCACGACGACGTCTCCGAGGCGGTGACCGACGCCGAGGACCGGGGCCGGGTGGCCGACTGCCTGGGTGCGCTGACGGCCCTGGAACACGAGGCCGTCACGGCCGCATACTACGGCGGGCTCTCGTACCGAGAGGTCGCCGACCGGCTCGGGGCCAAGCTCGCCACCGTGAAATCACGGATGCGCACCGGCCTGCACCGACTACTGGACTGCCTGGGGGTGGAGTGATGGCCGACGAACGGGAACTGCTCGCCGCCTGGGCCCTTAATGCCGTGGACGAGGCCGAGCGGCGCCGGATCGAGGAGCGATTGCGCGTCGACCCCGTCCTGCGGGCCGAGGCCGACGCCCTGCTGCGGGCCACGGACGGTCTGGGCACCCGCGAGAACGCGGCGCCGCCTGCCGGGCTGAGGGACCGCGTCCTGGGCGCCGTCGACGCCGAGGCCAGGTCCCTCCGGTCCGCACACACCGGGGTGCGTCCCGAGGCGACGTCCGCCGGTGCCGCCACCGCGGGATCGCAGGATCCGGACGCGCCCACCAGCCTGCGGGACCAGCGGGAACGACGCTGGCCCGGCCGCCGTCGGGCCTGGACCGCGGTGGCCGCCACTGCGGCGGCGGCCGCGACCGCCGCAGTGCTGCTCCTCGCCCAGCCGTGGCAGGACGGGGGCCTGACGCAGCAGGACCAGGTGGTGGCCATCGAACAGGTACTCGGACAGGACGGAGCCCGTCAGGAGACGGCACCCGTGGCGGGCGGCGGCACAGTCGAGGTCGCGCGGGCCCCCTCGGGCGAGACCGTGGTGGCCGCCCGGGGCCTTGCTGCCCCGGAGGGTGACCGCGTCTACCAGTTGTGGACCCTCGAGGGCGATCAGTCGCCCCGGTCCGCGGGGCTCCTGGAACTCGACGACGGTCTGGCCCTCGTCCGGCTGCCCGAGGTGCCGGCCAGGGCGGCGCTGGCCCTCACCCTCGAGCCCGCCGGGGGATCGCCGGCCCCCACCACGGATCCTGTCGTGGTGGTGGCCGCGGGCTGACGTCACCGGAGGACACCGGATTCGTCCCGGCCCCGGACGGTGTGCTCCAATTGCCCGGTAACCATCCAGAGCGGCCGAGAGACCTGGCTCGTCGACGCCGCAGCAACCACCACGCGCCCCCGGGGCGCGGGACCGGTGCTACCGCCAGGACCGATGGAAGGAGCATCACCATGACGTCATCGAATGCCCAGAACACCACCGCCGGACTGCCCGCAGGGGTGCCGACCACCCCCGCCGGCCGGCGCGAGATCCTCTTCAACGCCTTCGACATGAACTGCGTGGCCCACCAGTCCCCCGGCCTGTGGCGCCACCCGGACGACCACGCCCGCGACTACAACACCCTGGGCTACTGGACGGGGCTGGCCCAGACGCTGGAGAAGGGCCTGTTCGACGGCATCTTCATCGCCGACGTCCTGGGTCCCTACGACGTCTACGGCAGCTCGGACGAGGCCACCCTGAAGGCCGGCACCCAGGTGCCCACCAACGACCCGATCCTTGTGGTCCCGCCGATGGCCGCCGTGACCAAGCACCTCACCTTCGGCGTCACCGCGGGCACCGCCTACGAGCACCCGTACGCCTTCGCACGCCGCCTGGCCACGCTGGACCACCTCACCGAGGGCCGCGTGGGCTGGAACGTCGTGACGGGCTACCTGCCCTCGGCCGCCCGGAACTTCGGGCACGAGGACCAGATGGAGCACGACGAGCGCTACAACCACGCCGACGAGTACCTCGACGTGGTCTACAAGCTGCTCGAGGGCTCGTGGGAGGACGACGCGGTCGTCAACGACAAGGAGTCGGGCGTCTTCATCGACCCGTCCAAGGTCCACCGCATCGAGCACGAGGGCACGTATTTCAAGACCCCCGGCATCGCCTTCACCGAGCCGTCCAAGCAGCGCACCCCCGTGATCTACCAGGCCGGCGCCTCCACGCGCGGCCGGGCCTTCGCCGGCAAGCACGCCGAGGCCGTGTTCATCAACTCGCCCACGGCCGAACTGATCAAGGGCACCGCGGCGAAGCTCCGCCGGGCCGCCGTCGAGGCCGGCCGCGATCCGTACGACCTCCGCATCATGTCCATGCAGACCATCGTCACGGGTGCCACCGACGAGGAGGCACAGGCCAAGTACGAGGAGCTCACGAAGTACATCGACGTCGAGGGCGGCCTCGTGCTGATGAGCGGCTGGATGGGCATCGACCTGTCCCAGTTCGACCTCGACGAGCCGCTGGGCGACGTGGAGTCCAACGCCATCCAGTCCACCATCGAGACCTTCAAGAAGGCCTCGGGGGACGACGGCAACCCGTGGACGGTGCGGCGCATCGCCGAGTGGTGCGGCGTGGGCGGGTTCGGCCCGGTCATCATCGGCTCCGGCGAGACCGTGGCGAGGGAACTGGTCCGCATCCAGGACGAGACCGACGTGGACGGGTTCAACCTCGCCTACCACATCACCCCGGGCACCTTCGAGGACATCGTGCAGTACGTGGTCCCGGAACTGCAGAAGCTGGGCCGCTACAAGACCGAGTACACCGAGGGCACCATGCGCCACAAGCTGTTCGGCCGGGGTGACCACCTGCCCCAGAACCACTACGGGGCCTCCTTCGCACTGCGCAACCGCGTGCAGGCCTGACCACCGGGCCCCCGGATCATCCAGGGCCCGACGACGAGAAGACCCCGGTTCCCTGGGCGGGAACCGGGGTCTTCTCCTGTCATGCGGGAGGCGGGACGCTCAGTAGCGGTCCGGTCCGCTGCCTCCGGAGGTCTGGGACGGGCCGGGGGTGGGAGTACCGCCCTGCTGGCCGGTGCCGGATGACCCCTCGGACTCCTTGACCGCGGTGTCGTAGGACGTGCCGGGCGAGGCGTGCTTGCCGCCGGAGTCCTGGGAGGTGGTGCCCGCCCTGTCGGCCAGGCCCTGGGTGGCGGCGGTCGCCTTGTCCGCGACGGCGTGGGCCGCGGCACTGGCCTTGTCCGCCACGCCGGGAGCGCGGTCCCGGATCGAGTCAGCGGCCTTGTCGGCCAGTCCGGTGGCCTTGTCCGCCACGCCCGGGGCCTTGTCCTTCACGGTGGAGGCAGCCTTGTGGACCTGCTCCTGGGTCTTGGGGTCGTTCCAGAGCTTCTGCGCGTTCTTCGCGAACTTGTCGAGGTTCTGGCGGCCTTCGCGGCTCCCCAGCAGATAGCCGATCGCCGCGCCGACGCCCAGGGTGATCAATCGCTTCATCGTGTCTCCTTCGTGGCGGGTCCCGCCGGTTGGGTGATGCCTCGAGTCTTCACCCGCGCCGCCGGACGGTCAAACACTTCCCAGCCAGTTCCCAGACTCCGGTGCCCGCAGACGCCGGCGGCCGGCGCCCCGACCAGGATCGGTGGCGCCGGCCGCCAGGACCCGGGCCGGGGGATCCGGGGATCCCAGCGGTCCCGGGAAAGGGATCAGCTACGCGGTGTGGCGGCAGCCGCCACGGCCTGGGCCACGCGCTCGGAGACCTCGGGGTCGAAGACCGAGGGGATGATGAAGCCGGGGTTGAGCTCCTCGTCGGAGATGCAGGAGGCGATGGCCTCGGCGGCCACGACCAGCATCTCGTCGGTGATATCGGAGGCTCCGGCGTCCAGCAGCCCGCGGAAGAACCCGGGGAAGGCCAGCACGTTGTTGATCTGGTTCGGGAAGTCCGACCGGCCGGTGGCCACCACGGCGGCGTGCTTGGAGGCCGCGGCGGGGTCGACCTCGGGGTCCGGGTTGGACATGGCGAAGACCATGGCCCCGTCGTTCATGGCGGCGATGTCCGCCTCGTCCAGCAGGTTCGGGGCGGAGACGCCGATGAACACGTCGGCCCCGACCACGGCCTCCTTGAGCGTGCCCGAGAAGGAGCCGGCGTTGGTGTTGTCGGCCAGCCACTGGCGGTTGGAGTCCGTGTGCGTGGAGCCGCGCTCGATCACCCCGGCCCGGCCGGCGGCCACGATGTGGCGGGCGCCCGAGGCCATCAGCAGGCGGATGATCGCGGTGCCGGCGGCGCCGACGCCGGAGACGACGATGCGCACGTCCTCGATCTTCTTGCCGGTCAGCTTCAGGGCGTTGGTCAGCGCGGCCTGTACCACGATGGCGGTGCCGTGCTGGTCGTCGTGGAACACCGGGATGTCCAGTTCCTCGCGCAGGCGGGCCTCGATCTCGAAGCAGCGCGGGGCGGAGATGTCCTCGAGGTTGATGCCGCCGTAGGCCGGGGCGATGGCCTTGACGATGGAGATGATCTCCTCGGTGTCCTTGGTGTCCAGGGCCACCGGCCAGGCGTCGACGCCGGCGAACTGCTTGAACAGGGCGGCCTTGCCCTCCATCACGGGCATCGCGGCCTCGGGGCCGATGTCCCCCAGGCCCAGCACCGCGGTGCCGTCGGTGACCACGGCGACCGTGTTCTTCTTGACGGTGTACTGACGGGCCAGGTCCTTGTCCTTCGCGATGGCCTGGCAGACCCGGGCCACGCCCGGGGTGTAGGCCCGGGAGAGGTCGTCGCGGGTGCGCAGCGGCACCCGCAGGGTGGTCTCGATCTTCCCGCCCTCGTGCAGCTGGAACGTCTGGTCCGAGAGTTCCAGGACCTCGGTCCCGTCCAGGGCGTCCAGGGCCTGGCGCACGCGCTCGGCGTGACCGGCGTCGATGGTGTTGCAGCTGACGGCGACGATCATGTACTCGTGGTGGGACTCCACCACGTCCAGGCCGGTGATGGCAGCACCGGAGGCGGCCACCTCTGCGGTCAGGTCGGAGGTCGCGGTGAAGGACGCGGGGGCCTTGACCTGCAGGGTGATGGAATAACCGGGGCTGGGTGCTGCCATGAGAGCTCCTTCGTAGGAGAGGGCCGAATGGTCGTCTGCT
>NZ_JACHNW010000002.1:0-528706 GCF_014199555.1 Micrococcus sp. TA1 | reverse complement strand
CAGCACGGTGGCGCGGAACGGGGCGGAGTTCTCCCCGATCCCCGCGGTGAACACGATCGCCTGCGCCCCGCCGACGGCCACGTGGTAGCCGCCCACGTACTTGGCCAGCCGGTAGGAGGCGACCTTGATGGCGGTCCGGGCGCGGCGGTGGCCGGCGTGGGCGGAGTCCAGCACCTGGCGCATGTCCGCGTTGCCGGACATCCCCAGCAGCCCCGACTCGTTGTTCAGCAGCCGGTCCATCTGCTCGGCGTCGTAGTGGTGGTTCCGGATCAGGTGCGTGATGATCGACGGGTCCACGTCCCCGGAGCGCGTGCCCATGACGAGACCGGCCAGCGGGGTGTAACCCATGGAGGTGTCCACGGACCTCCCGCCGCGGATGGCGGTGGCCGAGGCGCCGTTGCCCAGGTGCAGGATCACCGCGTTGAAGTCGTCCCGGTCGATGCCGAGGGTCTCGGCCGCGATCCCGGTGACCAGGTCGTGGCTGGTGCCGTGGAAGCCGTAGCGGCGGATGCCGTTCTCGGTGTAGAGCGCGTCCGGCAGGGCGTAGCGCCAGGCCTCCTCCGGCATGGTCTGGTGGAAGGAGGTGTCGAAGACGACCACCTGGGGCATGTCCGGCCACCGGTCCGCGATGGCCCGCAGGCCCTGGGCGGCCGCCGGGTTGTGCAGCGGGGCCAGCGGGGCCAGCCGCTCGATCGCCCGGATGACCTCCATGGTCACCAGGGCCGGGGCCTTGAAGCGCTCGCCGCCGTGCACCACGCGGTGGCCGGCGGCGGCGATCTGACGGTCCCCGAGAATCTCCTCCAGTTCCTCGTTGACCCGTTCCAGCGCCTCGACGTGGTTGTCGATCCCGGAGCCGGGCACCCCGATGCGCTCCACCAGGCCCTTCGCCACCACCGGGTCCGCCGGCTCCGTGCCGTCGGCATTGACCTCACGAACCTGGTACTTCAGTGAGGAGGAGCCGGAGTTGATGACGAGGATGAGCATGTCTGGGAGAGCCTTTCTGGGGAGGCGGGGGCCGGAGCCGGTGGTCAGTCGCCCTGGGCCTGGATGGCGGTGATGGCCACGGTGTTGACGATGTCGTCCACCGTGCACCCGCGGGAGAGGTCGTTGACCGGCTTGTTCAGTCCCTGCAGCACCGGCCCGACGGCCACGGCCCCGGAGGACTGCTGGACCGCCTTGTACGTGTTGTTGCCCGTGTTCAGGTCCGGGAAGATGAACACGGTCGCCTGGCCGGCCACCTCGGAGTCCGGCATCTTCGAGGCGGCCACGGAGGCGTTCACCGCCGCGTCGTACTGCAGCGGGCCGTCCACCTTCAGCTCCGGGTGGGCCGCCCGGACCAGTTCGGTGGCGGTGCGGACCTTGTCCACCGCCTCCCCGGAGCCGGAGCCGCCGGTGGAGTAGGACAGCATGGCCACCCGCGGGTCCACGCCGAACTGGTGGGCGGTCACGGACGAGGCGTAGGCGATGTCGGCCAGCTGGTCGGCGTCCGGGTCCGGGTTCACGGCGCAGTCGCCGTAGACCAGGGCGCGGTCCGGCAGCAGCATGAAGAACACGGAGGAGACGATCGAGACCCCGGGACGGGTCTTCACGAACTCCAGTGCCGGGCGGATGGTGTTGGCGGTGGTGTGTGCCGCCCCGGAGACCATGCCGTCCACGTCTCCCAGGTGGACCATCATCGTGCCGAAGTACGCGCCCTCGGTCATCACCTCGCGCGCCCGGTCGATGTCCACCCCCTTGTGGGAGCGCAGCCGGGCGTACTCCTCGGCGTAGCGCTCACGGGCCGGCGCGGTGGCGGGGTCCAGCAGTTCCAGGCCGGTCAGGTCCACGCCCTCGCGGGCCGCCACGTCGCGCACCAGGGCCTCGTCGCCGAGCACCACGAGGTCGCACACGTCCCGGCGGCGCAGGATCTCGGCGGCGCGCAGGATGCGGGGGTCCTCGCCCTCCGGGAGCACGATCCGCTTCCGGTCGGCCCGGGCCCGCTCGATCAGCCCGTGCAGGAAGCGCAGCGGGGTGGTCCGCTCGGCGCGCGGCAGCTGGATGCGCTCGAACAACTCGTTGCCGTCCACGCGCTGGTGCCAGGCGCCCAGGGCTGCGGCGGTCTTGCGGGGCTGGGCGCTGGAGAGCTCGCTGCGCACCGTGGCGACGGACCGGGCCGTGCTGAAGGTGTCGGCGAAAGTGCTGAAGATCGGGAAGGTCGCCCCGGCGTAGAGCCGGCGGATCTGCTCGTTGGGCTCGATCCCGTTGGTCAGGATCATCCCGGAGGCCACGGGGAACTCCGGGGCCAGGGACGAGGCGACGGTGGCGAGCACGGCGTCCGAGCGGTCCCCGGAGACCAGCACGAGGGCGCCCTCACGCAGGATCTGCAGGAAGTTCCCGCCCTCCATGGACACGGCCCTGACCTCGGAGACGTCACGGTCCAGGTTCGTGTTGCCGGCCACCTGGGTCAGGCCGAGGGCGGCGGCGATCTCCGCCACCGAGGGCAGCGCCAGCTCGGGCAGCTCGGGCAGGACGTACACCGGCCAGGCGTGGCGGCCGGGGCGGATGGCCTCGGTGACCGTGTCCAGGCGTGCCGGGTCGGCCCGGTTGACCATCATCGCCAGCAGCTCGACGCCGGACTCGTCCAGGGTGCGCCGGGCCAGGTCCACGGCATCGGCGACGCCGGTCCCGTCCAGCCCGGCAGCGGAGACCACGCCCACCACGGGCGTGCCCAGGTGGCGGGCCAGCGAGGCGTTGAGGTCGAGCTCGATCGCCGGGTCTGCCCCGGTCAGGTCCGTGCCCTCGACCACGATGATCGCGCAGGCCGCAGCCATCTCGTCGAACTGGGCCACGCAGCGCTCGTGCAGTTCGTCGGAACGGCCCTCGGCCAGCATGCCCCGCGCCTCGGCGGCCGTCACCCCGCCCCGGGACCGGCCGGCGTCGAGCCCGTAGCTCTCCCGCATCAGCTGGACCATGGGGTCGGCCTCCACCGAGTCACCCGGGACCACCGGGCGGAAGAAGCCGATCGAACCGGTGCGCTTGTACAGCGAGTCCGCCAGCCCGAGCGTCACGAGGGACTTGCCGGCCCCGTTGGTGGTGGTGGTGACGAAGATGCCCTGGGTCATGTCGCGTTCCAAGCCTTCCCGTGGACGGTGTGCCTCGGATCCCACTCTAGGCGCGCGCTCCGCGGGCTCCGGCCACGTGGGCGCTTTGGGAGCGGCCCTGATCACCGGCTACCGTGTCCTACGCCATTCTCCTGTCATCCCATCGCACCTCACCTAGGGGACACCATGTCACGTCACGACCCCGTGGACCGCCATCATCCGGTCCACAACCCCGAGATCGTCGGGTTCACGCAGGCCGAGATCGACGAGACGCCGGTCAAGGTCAAGTGGAACTCGCTGGGTCCCGGCATCGTCGCCGCCGCCACCGGCGTGGGCGCCGCGGACCTCGTCGCCACCCTGACGGCGGGCTCGCGCTACGGCTACGGGCTCATGTGGGCCGTGGTGCTGGGCGTCATCTTCAAGATCGTGCTCGTGGAGGGCACCGGCCGGTACTACCTGTCCACCGGCAAGACCATCTTCCAGGGCTGGCGCACCCTGGGCGTCTGGACCAGCTGGTACTTCGGCATCTACATCATGATCTGGGGCTTCGTCTACGGGGCCACCGCCATGAGCTCGGTGGCGCTGCCCCTCTCGGCGCTGTTCCCGGAGGTCGACTCCAAGATCTTCGCGATCGTCTCCGGGCTGATCGGCCTGGGCCTGGTGTGGATCAACAAGTACGGGCTCATCGAGAAGCTCATGACCGTGCTCATCGGCATCATGTTCTTCGCCGTGCTGGTCTCGGCGGCCCTGACCGCGCCGAACCTCGGGGAGATCCTCACCGGGCTGATCCCCATGATCCCCGGGGAGGAGGGCGCCATGTTCTACGTCCTCGGACTGGCCGGCGGCGTCGGCGGCACCATCACCCTGGCCGCCTACGGCTACTGGCTGCGCGAGAAGGGCTGGAACACGCCCAAGTGGATGAAGGTCATGCGCTACGACAACGCCACGGCCTACGTCCTCACCGGCATCTTCGTGATCGCCACCATGATCATGGGCGTGGAGCTGCTGCACTCGGCCGGGCTGGCCATCTCCGCCGGTGACCGCGGGCTGCTGGACGTGGGCAACGTGCTGGCCGACCGCTACGGCCAGGCGTTCTCCATCATCTTCCTGATCGGCTTCTTCGCCGCCTCCTTCTCCTCCCTGCTGGGCGTGTGGCACGGCGTCTCGCTGATGTTCGCCGACTTCTGGACGAACTTCCGCAAGCCGGCCGACAGCCTGGACCAGGACGACGCCCCCTCGCTGGAGTCGAAGCCGGCCCGGTTCTACCTGATCTGGCTGACCATCCTGCCGATGTCCCTGCTGTTCCTGGAGCGGCCGATCTTCCTGATCCTGCTCTACGGCACGCTCGGGGCGCTGTTCATGCCGTTCCTGGCCGTCACGCTGCTGTTCCTGAACAACCAGCGCAAGCTCGTCCCGGCGAAGTTCCGCAACCGCTGGTTCCACAACGCCCTGCTGGGCCTCACCGCCCTCGTCTTCGTGGTCCTCGGCGGTTACGAGCTCATCAAGGCGGTGGCGCCGCTCTTCGGCGGCGGCGCATAGCCCACCCCTTGGGCCCCCGGCGGCGGTGGGGCAGACTGGATGCATGATCGTCGCCTTCTCCGTCGCCCCCTCCGGAACGCCCCGCCCCGGGGATCCCGGTACGCAGCACCAGGCCGAGGACGGTTCGGTGCACGACGCCGTGGCCGCCGCCGTGCAGGTGGTCCGGGACTCCGGGCTGCCCAACCGCACCTCCTCGATGTTCACCGAGATCGAGGGGGAGTGGGACGAGGTCATGGCGGTCGTCAAGGACGCCGTGGACGCCGTGGCCCCGTTCGGCTCACGGATCTCGCTGGTGCTCAAGGCGGACATCCGGCCCGGGCACACCGGTGAGCTCGACGGCAAGGTCGAGCGCCTGGAAGCGGCCCTGAAGAACCGGTGAGCGGGTCCGGGAACCAGGCCCGCTTCTACGTCCGCGACGCCGCCCAGGCCGACCTCGAGGCCGTGCTGGCCATGAAGGCCGTCGCCTGGCGCGAGGCCTACGGCCACCTGAGGGACGAACCGTTCTTCACCGCCGCCGAGGCGACCCTGCCGCAACAGGTCGAGCACTGGCGCCGGGAACTGGCGCGGGGCACCGAGCTGTGGCTGGCCGAGGACGCCCGCGGCCGCTGCGTGGGCCTGGCCTCGGCCGGTCCCCTCGTCACCGCGGATGCCCCGGACCCGGCAGCCGGGCCCGGGGCCACCGGGTCCTGGGAGGCGGGGGTCGTTGGGTCGGTCGATGCCGGGTTGCCCCCACTCGAGCTCCGCGCGCTCTACGTGCTGGCCGAGGCCCAGGGGTCCGGCGTGGCCGACGCCCTCCTGGCCCGGGCCGTCGGCAGTTCACCCTGCCGGGTCCGGATCGTCTCGGCCGACGAGTGCGCCCGCGCCTTCTACCGCCGGCACGGTTTCGCCGAGGTCGGCGCCCCCGTCCCGATGACCGGCCCCTGGGCCGGGCTGGACGAGCAGCTCATGGTGCGCCGTGGCGCGTGAGCGTTCCGGCCGGAAGTCCGCGGGCAGGAAGGGCGGTGCCGGGGGCCGCCCGGCCTCGCGCGGCGGGGAGGTTCCGGGGATCGAACCCGGCGTCTTCACCATCGACTCGGGCACCGCGGAGATCCTGCGCGATCCCTTCACCGACGGGGCCTGGCTGCTCAAGCTCAACGGCGCGGAGTCCTCCCAGCTCAACCCGGAGGACCCGCTGGACCTGGGCTTCGAGTACATGCGCTGGATCGCGGCGGTCATCATGCACCGCTGGGCACCGGAGGAGCCACTGCGGATCCTGCACCTGGGCGCCGCCGGGTGCACGCTGGCCCGCTGGGCGGCGGCCTGGTACCCGGACTCCCGGCAGACGGCCGTGGAGCTCGACGCCGGCCTGGCCGCGCTGGCCCGCGACCGCTTCGCCCTGCCCCGCGCCCCGCGGCTGCGGATCCGCGTGGGTGAGGCCGGAGAGGTACTGGGCGGTGCCCATGAGCACAGCCGGGACGTGATCGTCCGGGACGTCTTCGCCGGGACCACGCCCGAGGACCAGGTCACCCCGGATCACCTGGTCGGCCTGGACGCGGCCCGCCACGCCCGGCGGGTGCTGGGCGCGGACGGGGTCTACCTGGTGAACCACGGCGGGGGCCCGGACCTGACCGCCGCACGGCGGGAGGCGGCCACGCTCCGCGCCGTCTTCGGCACCGTGGTGGCGATCGCCGACCCGCAGATGCTCAAGGGCCGGCGTCGCGGCAACATCGTCTTCGCCGCCACGGACGGCCGGCTCACGGCCCGGGACGGGGGAGGGGCCCTCAGCCGGGACGGCCTGGTGCGGCACCTGCTCGCCGACCCGCTCCCGGCCCGCCTCGTGGACCCCGTCACGGACTTCGCGGCAGGGGCCCGGCCCTTAGCCGAACCGCTCCCGGGAACTAAACTGGGATCATCATCCGCCCGTGTCAACGACGACACCGGCGAGAACGACAGGAGGCCGTCATGACCGGTTCACAGGACCACGACAACAGCCCGATCACTCCCGAACAGGCCACCACCCACGGCATCGTGGTGGGCGTGGACGGCTCCGAACAGTCCGTCTCGGCGGCGAAGTGGGGAGCCCGGGAGGCGGAACTGCGCGGCCTGCCCCTGACCCTGGTCACCGCCTACACGATGCCCGTGTTCGCGGCCTCCGCGCTGGAGGCCGGGTACGGCATCCCGGACGACACCATGATCCGCGACGGCGCCATGCAGGTGCTGCAGGGCGTGGTGAACCAACTGGGCAACCTCAACGTGCCGCTGGTGCACCGGGTGGAGATGGGCGACGCCGCCGGGGTGCTGGTGGACTACTCGGCCAATGCCAACCTGCTGGTGGCCGGAACGCGCGGCCGCGGCGGGTTCCTCGGACGACTGCTGGGCTCGGTGGCGGGAGCGCTCCCGGCCCACGCGAAGTGCCCCGTGGTGATCGTGCCCAAGGGTGAACACGCCAGCCGGGCCGCCGAGGGGATCCCCGTGGTGGTCGGCGTGGACGGATCCGAACAGGGCCGCGTGGCGGCGCTGGCCGCGGCCCTGGAGGCCGACGTCCGCCGGTCCCCGCTGCGGGTGGTCATCGCCATGCCGCCGATCTCCGGTGCGGTCGCCTGGCTGCCGGCCACCGTGGACGAGCAGGCCATGATCGAGGAGATGCAGGAGAAGCTCGAGGCTGGGGTCGAGTGGCTGCGTTCCGAGTTCCCGGGGCTGGAGGTCAGCTCCGAGATCATCGACGGCGTGCCGGTGGACGTCCTGGTCGGGGAGTCGAAGACCGCCCGGCTGACCGTCGTCGGCACCCGCGGCCACGGCGGATTCACCGGCGCCCTGCTGGGGTCCACGAGCCAGGGCATCATCTCGCACGCCCACGGTCCCGTCATGGTGGTGCCCTACCTCAAGGACAGCCGCCTGGCGACGCGGGCGAGCTTCGGCCCGATGTACTCCTGACCCGCGCAGCCTGAGGGGGCACCTCATCCCCAGCCGAGATCGTGCAGCGTGGCGTCGTCGATCCCGAAGAAGTGCGCCACCTCGTGGACGACCGTCACCGTGATCTCCTCCACCAGTTCCTCCCGGTCCCGGCACATCCGCAGCAGCGGACCCCGGAAGATCACGATGCGATCGGGGAGCTGCCAGGGCATCTCCGCGCGTTCGGTCAGCGGGATGCCGTCGTAGAGCCCGAGCAGTTCCGTGCCGGGGTCCTCCCAGGGCTCCGGCTCATACTCCTCCTCGACGAAGACCGCCACGTTGGACAGGCGCTCGGTCAGGGCCGGCGGGATCGCCTCGAGGGCGTCGGAGACGGCACGGTCGAAGTCCTCCTCGGACATCTCGGCGGGCTCGGGAGGGTCGGGGTGGTGATCGGATGGGTCCACCCGTCCATCGTGCCCGTTCCCGGGGGGGGGTCTTCGGGCATCGCCCCGGTTTGCGGTTCGGCATGGGAAGCCTCTAGACTCTTGCAGGTCCACTTCGGGAACCCGAAGTGTTCAGGCCCCCATCGTCTAGAGGCCTAGGACACCGCCCTTTCACGGCGGCGACACGGGTTCGAATCCCGTTGGGGGTACGCAGGAAACGCTGGTCCAGCCGTCAGGCCGGGCCGCCGGACGAAGTGGTCAAACCACTGCAAAACGTCTGGTAGAGTGGTTTCTCGCACACTGGCCCTGTAGCGCAGTTGGTTAGCGCGCCGCCCTGTCACGGCGGAGGTCGCGGGTTCGAGTCCCGTCAGGGTCGCTCGGATGTTCCGATTGCCGGATAACACCGGCACGGAGGATCTTGGTGATCACCGGTCTAGCCACCGGATGGTGCCAGGCTCTGTAGCTCAGTTGGTAGAGCGTTCGACTGAAAATCGAAAGGTCACCGGATCGACGCCGGTCGGAGCCACCAGCACGACCGAAGGCCCCCGCTTCCAGCGGGGGCCTTCGCCGTTCCCGGGCCGTGCCCGTCCTGGAGAGCGTGGGGTCAGCGCGGGGCCATGCGCAGGGCGCCGTCCATCCGGATGGTGGTCCCGTTGAGGTAGTGGTGGTCCACGAACGTCTCCACCAGCTGGGCGAACTCCGCCGGCCGGCCCAGCCGGTGCGGGAACGGCACGCCCTCGGCCAGACCCGCCCGGTACTCCTCGCTGATCGTCGCCAGCATGGGCGTCTCCACCACGCCCGGGGCGATGGTGTTCACCCGGATGCCCTTGCTGGCCAGGTCCCGGGCCGCGGTGATGGTCAGGCTGTGCACCCCGCCCTTGGAGGCGGAATAGGCGGCCTGGCCGATCTGCCCCTCGAACGCCGCCACGGAGGCGGTGTTGACCACGACGCCCCGCTGGCCGTCCTCGTCCACGGGTTCCGTGGCCGCCATCGCCTCCGCGGCCAGGGACAGCACCGTGAAGGTCCCGATCAGGTTCACCCGCACCACCGTCTCGAACAGGCGGAGGTCGTGGGGACCGGACTTGCCGAGGATGCGGGCGGAGGGGGCGATGCCGGCACAGTTCACCACCGTGCGCAGGGGGCCGGCCTCGGTCGCGGCCGCGACGGCGGCGCGCACCTGGTCCGGGTCCGTCACGTCGGCGGCGACGTAGGAGACGCCGTCCACCGCGGACGCGTTCTCGATCGAGGAGGGCAGGTCCACGCCGATGACGTGGGCGCCGCGACCGGCGAGCAGCGCGGCGGTGGCGGCGCCGAGCCCGGAGGCGGCACCGGTGACGAGGGCAGAGGTGTTCTTCAGGTCCATGCTCGGCAGGTTACCCGGCCGGGCGCGAACATGACGTGCGCCACACGGCGGGGAAGCCGGCCGGACCCACGCTGATCCGGACCGCCGCTGATCCGGGCCGACGCTGATCCGGCCGGGCCTCAGTGCCTGAGGAACCAGGCCGCCGAGTCCGGCATCAGCTGCCCGTCCTGCAGGGCCTCGTCCTGGCTGAAGATGGCCGCGGCGTAGTGCTCGGGGACGTCCACGGCGGTCTCGCCCAGGTTGGCCAGCACGAGCACCACCTTCTCGGGGATCGGCTCCCCGGAACCCAGGTGCCGGCCGCCACCGGTGGTCACGGTGAAGGCGAGCACCCCGTGGTCCGGGGCGTGGAACCGTGACCAGGCGAACGCCCCGGTGCCCAGGTCCAGTTCGCCGCGCACGGCGATCAACTGGCGGTACAGCTCGAAGGTCGAGCCCTTCACGCCGACCTGCTGGTCGGCGGCGTACCGGGCGTAGGACTCCGGCTGGGGGAGCCAGGGGGCGGCCGGCCGCGCGTCCGCGCCCGGGGCGGCGCCGTCGTCGTCCGCGGGGTTCCCGACGGCGAAGCCGAGCCCGGGCGCCCCGGCGCGCCAGGGCATGGGGATCCGGCAGCCGTCCCGGCCCTTCTCGGCGCCCTCGGTGCGGAAGAAGGTGGGGTCCTGCCGCAGGGAGTCGTCCAGCTCGGTGTGCTCGGGCAGGCCCAGCTCGTCTCCCTGGTAGACGTAGGCGGAGCCGGGCAGCCCCAGCTCGATCAGGGCGGCCGCGCGGGCGCGCTTCCACCCGAGCGCCTCGTCCGGCTGCTCGTCCTCGGCACCGATTCCCGAGGGGTAGCGGGTGGGGTCGGTCAGTCCGAAGCGGGAGGCGTGGCGGACCGTGTCATGGTTGGACAGCACCCAGGTGTTCGGAGCGCCCACCTTGTCCGCCTCCTCCACGGAGACCGTGATGGCATCCGAGAGCCGGACGGCGTCCCAGCCGGCCATCAGGAAGGTGAAGTTGAACGCCTGGTGCATCTCGCCCGGGCGGACATAGCGGAAGAGCCGCTCCAGCGGGGCCACCCAGGCCTCCGCCACCAGCACCGGGTCGTGGTCGTACTCCGAGAGCACCGCGTTCCACGAGCGGTAGATCTCGTGGACGCCCTCCTGGTCGTGGTACGGGACCGGGTGGGAGTGGTCCTGCGGGTTCTCCTCGGCGTGGCCGGAGACGTCCATCCCGTCATCGGTGCTCAACGCCGCCGGCGCCAGGCCGGCGTCCGAGACCATGCCGGGGCGCTCGGCGTGGTCCGGCAGGCCCTCGGCCTTGACCAGCCCGTGGGCCACGTCCACCCGGAACCCGTCCACCCCCCGGTCCAGCCAGAACCGCAGGATGTCCTCGAACTCGTCCCTGACCTCCGGGTTCTCCCAGTTCAGGTCCGGCTGGGAGGAGTCGAACAGGTGCAGGTACCAGTCCCCGGGCGTGCCGTCCGGGTTCGTGGTGCGCGTCCAGGCCTGCCCGCCGAAGGTGGACTGCCAGTTGTTCGGCGGCTCCGAACCGTCGGCCCCGGCCCCGGGACGGAACATGTACCGGTCCCGGGCCGCCCGGCCCTCCTCCGTGTCCGGGTCGGCGGCCAGTGCCTCGGTGAACCAGGGGTGGGCCGAGGAGGTGTGGTTGGGGACCAAGTCCACGATGATGCGCAATCCGGCCTCATGGGCGGCGTCGATCAGGGCGTCGGCGTCCGCCAGGGTGCCGAAGAGCGGGTCCACGTCCCGGTAGTCGGCGACGTCGTAGCCGCCGTCCTTCTGCGGGGAGACATAGAACGGGGACAGCCAGACGGCGTCCACCCCGAGCTGCTGCAGGTAGGGCAGTCTCGCCGTCACCCCGGCCAGGTCACCCATGCCGTTGCCGTCCGCGTCTGCGAAGGAGCGGGGATAGACCTGGTAGATCACGGCGTCCACCCACCAGGGGTTCTGCGGACGGTTGCGGGCTTCGGACGGAGGAGTGCTCAGGGGTCCCGTGGTCATGGGCCCAGCCTAGTGGTCCACGGTTTCCGGGGCAGGGGGCGGATCCGCCACCCCTCGTCCGCCGCGCCGGGCACCGCGGGCGGTCCTTCGCACGGCCCCCGCCCCTGGACGGGGCTCGCGGGGGCTCAGCTGGCGCGGCCGAGCTGCCGCACGGGCAGCCACCGCCGCACCATGCGGTGGTTCGCCACCACCGCCGCCTCCTGGTCGCCGTCCTCCAGCGCCTCGAGCGCGGTGCGGACGTCGAAGGGGGAGTCGTCCGGCCAGACCAGCCGGGCCAGGCCGCCGTAGTCCAGTTCCACCATGGAGTCCGGGTGGAAGGACTCCAGCCAGGCCACGAGGACGGTGAGGTCGCTCAGCAGGTCCATGTCCGGCGCGTGCAGGGAGAGCACCACGGCCGCCCGCCGGGCCCGCTCGAGGGCGAGGGCGAGCGGGACGGTGACCCGCACGGTCCGGACGGCGCCCGCGTCGAAGGCGCCCCCGGCCGGTGCGGAACCGGGGTCCGTCTCGACCTCGATGGTGTCGTCCTCGTGGACGAGGGCGAACCAGGACGCCGGCACGCCCCAGACCGCGGTCCGGGTGTGGACGTGCCGCAGCTCCTCGGGGCCGTCCGCCTCCAGGTGCTCGGCGAGGCGTTCCAGGTTGGCCCGCCGGGCCGCCTCCGGGACCACCAGGTTGAAGGTCTGCGGACGCATCGACTCCGCGAGCTGCTCCGCGGACAGTTCACAGCGCAGCGCCATCTCGTCCGGGCAGAAGTACTCCGAGACGGGGCCGTCCGCCGGCCCGGGCACCTGCAGCACGCGGACCAGGTCCGACCCGTGGGGGAACGGGTCGGTGACGTCGCGCAGCAGCCGGCGCCACGCCCGTCGGGACGCCTCCTCCTCCGCCGCCGCACGCGTGCGGTGACGGACGCGCAGGAACCCGGCCTGGACGGCGTCGGGAAACGCGGCGAGGGGCTGGTAGACGCGCAGCTCGGACTGGTATTCCATGGGCCCGGTTCAGGCCCCCGCGGCCGGGCCGAGCTCCACGACCACGGGGGCGTGGTCCGAGGCGCCCTTGCCCTTGCGCTCGTCACGGTCGATCCAGGCGTCCGTGACGGAGGTGGCCAGGGCGGGAGAGGCAAGCACGAAGTCGATGCGCATGCCCTCCTTCTTGGGGAACCGCAGCTGCTTGTAGTCCCAGTACGTGTAGACCCCCGGGCCGGGGTGGCGGGGACGGACCACGTCCTGGAAGCCCGCCTCCTCGAAGGCGTGGAAAGCGGCGCGCTCGGCGGGTGAGACGTGGGTCAGCCCCTCGTCCAGGAAGAACTGCATGTCCCAGACGTCCTCGTCCCGCGGGGCGATGTTCCAGTCCCCGGTGAGGGCCAGGCGGAGCGAGGGGTCCCCGGCGACCGCATCCACCGCGTGCTCACGGAGCACGTCCAGCCAGTGCAGCTTGTAGGCCATGTGCTCGTCCTCGAGGGCACGGCCGTTGGGGACGTAGAGGGACCAGATCCGCAGAGAGTCCTCGCCCTGGCCGACGGTGGCGGCGATCGCCCGGGCCTCCTGGACGGCATCCACGCCGCCCTTGCCGAACTCCGGCTGGCCCACGAAGGTCCGCTCCACGTCCGCCAGGCCCACGCGCGAGGCGATGGCCACCCCGTTCCACTGCGAGAAACCGAAGTGCGCCACCTCGTAGTCCATGCGCTCGAAGAGCTCCCACGGGAAGTTCTCGTCCTTGCACTTGGTCTCCTGGATCGCCAGGACGTCCACGTCCGTGCGCTCGAGCCAGGACTCCACGCGGTCGGCACGGGCACGGAGGGAGTTCACATTCCAGGTCGCGATCTTCACCCGGCCAGCCTAGCCAAGACCTTCCGCCAGGGGCGCTTCGGGCCGGGCTCAGTCCTGGCGCCACCACGAGTCGAGGATGCTGACCGGGGTGGTCCGCTTGTGGCGGGACCGCAGGTAGACCTGCTCGAGCTTCTCCGCCGCGTCGGTGGGAACCACCCTGCCCTCGAGGTAGTCGTCGATCACGTCGTAGCTCAGCCCGAGCTCGGCCTCATCGGTCTGACCGGGCTTGTCGTCCAGCAGGTCCGCGGTGGGGACCTTCGCCCAGAGCCGCTCCTCGGCGCCCAGGTGCTTCAGCAGCTGCCGGTTCTGCCGCTTGTTCAGGCCGAACAGCGGCAGCACGTCGGCCGCTCCGTCCCCGAACTTGGTGAAGAAGCCGGTCACGGACTCCGCGCTGTGATCGGTGCCGATCACCAGCAGCCCGTGCGCACCGGCGATGGCGTACTGGGCCACCATGCGCACCCGGGCCTTGACGTTGCCCTTGTTGAAATCGGTGATCGGCTCCCCGGTGGCGGCGGTGAACTCAGCCTCGAAGCCATCCACGGCGGCCGCGATGTCGAACGTGGTCTCCGCGTCACCGTCGATGAAGTCCAGGGCGGCCTGGGCGTCGTCCTCGTCATGCTGGACGTTGTAGGGCAGCCGGACGGGGACGAACTCGGCCTGGATGCCCTCGGCGCGCAACCCCTCGACGGCCAGCTGGGCGAGCCGGCCGGCCAGCGTGGAGTCGAGTCCGCCCGAGATGCCCAGGACGAATCCCCTCGCGCCGCTGGCTCGCAAGTAGTCCTGGAGGAACTGGACACGTGCGGCCGCCTCGGCGGCTGGATCGATCTCCGGCTTGACACCGAACTCGGCAATGATGGCCTTCTGCATTTCGCGCATGGGCCCAGCCTAGGGGCGGTTTTAGGTGCGCGACCAGCCGAGGTTCCGCGCCATGGTCTGCAACGCGGTCATCACGGTCTCGTACTGCTCCTCGTCCAGGCCCTCGGTGATGTCGGCCCGCATCTCCTCGACCACGGCGGCCACGCGCTCGCCGCTGGTGCGTCCGGTGCTCGTGAGGGTGTAGAGATCGCCCTCCACCACGAGCCAGCCGGACTCCACCAGTTCGTCCAGGTTCTCCTTCACCGTGCGCGGGCCCTCGTCCGACCCGGCCACGGGCGGCGGCAGCACGTGCCCGAGCTCCTCGGCGGACTGCGGGCGGGAGGTCAGGGCGTTCATCAGCTGCCACTGGGCCCGGGTCAGGCCGTGTTCGGCCAGGGACTCGTTGACGCGCTGGGTGAGCAGCGTGTCCACCATGTTGAGCCAGTAGCTGAGCAGCTGTTCGGTGGGACGGTCCGACAGGGGTTCCTGGGGAGGCTGGGGATCGCTCATGTCACCACCCTAGGAGGGGTCCGCCCGAGAATCTAGGATGGACGGCATGACTACTCAGACCCCGGATTCCCCCGCCGCCCGCTCGGCGGACCAGAAGGCGCGGGACCGTGCCCGGTTGCTCGAGCTCATCCAGGAACTGGCCGTCGTCCGGGGCCGGGTCACGCTGTCCTCCGGGCAGGAGGCCGACTACTACATCGACCTGCGCCGGGTCACCCTGCACCATGAGGCCGCACCGTTGGTCGGCCGCGTCATGCTCGACCTGCTGGATGGGGCCGGCATCGGGTTCAGCGCCGCGGGCGGGCTGACCATGGGGGCCGATCCGGTCGGCACCGCGATCCTGCACGAGGCCGGCCGGCAGGGCCGGGGCGTCGACGCGTTCGTGGTGCGCAAGGCCCAGAAGTCCTACGGGATGGGCCGCCAGGTCGAGGGTCCCGCCGTCGAGGGCCGGGACGTCGTCGTGCTCGAGGACACCTCGACCACCGGTGGCTCCGCCCTGACCGCCGTGGAGGGCGTCCGCGCCGCCGGTGGCACCGTGCGGGCCGTGGCCGTGATCGTGGACCGTTCCACCGGTGCCGCCGAACGGATCGAGTCCGAGGCCGGCGTGCCCTACCTCTTCGCCTTCGGCAAGGACGACCTGGGCCTCGACTGACGGCGGGGCGCCGGAGCGCGCTTACAGCCAGTCGTTGCGCCTGAACAGGACGTAGAGCACCACGGCGATCGCCAGCATGAGCCCGAGGGCGAAGGGGTAGCCCCAGGCCCAGTGGAGTTCCGGCATGCGGTCGAAGTTCATGCCGTAGATGGAGCCGATCAACTGCGGGGCGAAGATGATGGCCGCCCAGGACGAGATCTTCTTCACCTGGTCGTTCTGCCGCACGGACTCCTCGGCGAGCTTCTTGGAGGTCAGGGTCGAGTCCAGCTCCAGGGCGTGCTCGAGCATGGTCCGCATGGCCATGACGCGGTCGTTGAGCTGCTCCGTGTGGTCCTGGACGTCCCGCAGCTTGCGGACCACCTCGACCTTGGACGGGTCCGTCTCCAGGTTCTCGATCATGTTGTCGAGCATGTACGGCAGGGACCGGATCGCCCGCTGGAAGTTCACCACCTCCCGGGAGAGCTGGTAGATGCGCCGGGAGACGTTGCCGTCCCCCGCGAAGATCTGGTCCTCGATCTCCGCGATGTCGTTGTCCAGGCCGTCCGCGACCGGGAAGTAGTCGTCCACCACCGTGTCCAGGATCCCGTGCACCACGGCGGAGGTCCCCGCGGCGAGCCGTTCGGGCCGGTCCCGCTCCAGGTGCAACCGCACGCGGGAGAGGTCCGGCACCTCGGAGTGGCGCACCGTGACCACGAAGTTCGCCCCGACGAACACGTTGAGCTCGCCGAACTCGACCGTCTCGGTCTCGTCGATGTAGCGGGCTGGGATCAGCACGAAGAACCGGTCGTCGTCGTAGTGCTCGAGCTTGGCCCGCTGCCCGCCGGCCAGCGCGTCCTCGACCGCCAGCTCGTGCAGGTTCAGCTCCTCGGCGACCTCCTGCAGCTCCGCCTCGTCCGGCCGGTACAGCCCGACCCAGGCCATGCCACCCAGCCGTTCACACTCCTCGAAGGTCTCCTGGAGGCTGGTGGGGGCCAGGATGCGCTTGCCGTCCTTGTAGATGGCGTTGTCGACGATGGTCACGGCTCCATTGTGCGCCCTGCGGACCGGGCCCGCGGGCACAGCCACTGGCCGCGCCGTCCGGTGCGGTGAGAGCCTGATCGGCATGACCCGGACTGGCGGCTGGCCTGCGTGGCCCCTTCCGCCCGGGGTGACGACAGACCAGAGGAGCCTGATACCGCAACCCGGAGAGAAGCCATCATGCCGAGGACCGGACAGGCGGATCGGCAGCAGGAAGACCAGGTGGATCGCGATCGCCGTGACGACCACCACGGGGATGCGCCACAGTTCGATCCCCAGGGTGTCGCGCAGCTGAGCGGACGTCACGCTGAAGGCCTCCGTCCGCTCAGCCTGGGCCCGCCCCGTGGCCGGCGTCCGGGACACCGCCCATCACCGGGGGCCGTGGTGCGGCGGCCGATGAGATGGCAGGGTGGACACGGTCACCGTGCCGCGGCGGCACGCGGCGGCCGCTCCCAGGACCACTGGAAGGAATCTCACCATGACCGGAACACCGACGGTCATCGTCTTCGATGTCAACGAGCCCCTCTCGGACATGTCGGCCATGCACCACCTGGGTGAACCGAAACGGAGCTGTCTACCCCTCCTCCTGCGCACACCCTGACCTCACAGTGGCCGCCCTGACGGATCTGGCTCCGGCCCTCACCACGGCATCCTGAACGCAACCCCCGATCCAGGCCGGCACCGCCGACACCCACGCTGGCCAGAAGAGGAGAACCATGGAACACCAGCCGGTGGCCCGCCGCACCATCACGGTCGATGGCGCCGACCTGTCCTACCTCACCAGCGGAGATGAAGACGCCCCGCCCCTGGTCCTGGTGCACGGCACCTTCTGGAGCCGGGTGTGGGCGCCGATCCTGCCCGAACTGGGGCACACCGCCCGGTGCATCGCCCTGGACCTGCCGGGCTTCGGGGCCAGCGCCGGAGAACTCCCCGTCGAGCAGGCCACCGTCCCGGCTCTGGCGCGGACCGTCCTGGCGGCCGCCGATGCCCTAGGACTGGGCACTTTCGACGTGGCCGGCCATGACATCGGCGGAGGCATCGCCCAACACCTGGCCGCGACCACCGGCCGGATCCACAGGATGGTGCTGATGAACGCGGTCATGTTCGACTCCTGGCCGGTACCGGCCGTCGAACGATACCGCGACCCCCAGGTACGGGCAGCCACCACCGTCGAGGACCTCCTCGAGGCGCGCACCACCTCCACCCGGGGCAGCGTCCACCGCACCCTGGGCGATGCCGAACTGGCCGACTACCTCAGTCCCTGGCGCGATCCGGCCAGGGTGCGGTCCTGGACGGCGATGGCCGCGGCCGCCGCCCCCGAATACACCCTGGCCCTGATTCCCGCCTTGCAGGAGGCGGCCATTCCGACCCGGCTGGTGTGGGGCCGGGAGGATGATTTCCAGAAGCTCCACTACGCCCGCCGCTACGTCACCGAGATCCCCGGTTCGGACCTGGTCGAGGTACACGGCAAGCACATCCCCACCGAGGACTCTCCCCTCGACGTCGCGCACGCCATCCGGGAACACCTCACTCCAGGCGCCTAGGGCCCTCCTCCCAGCCGGGCACATGCGGCCTCTCGGCGTACTCAGGGTTCTCGGCCCAGAGATCCACACGGCATGGCGCCCTTCCGCTGACCCCTGGATGCGCGGAGCGCTCGGATCAGCGCAGCCAGCGCTCCCGATGCCCCGGGAGCCGCCCGTTCCGGGCTGTGCTGCGCCGGACGTCCAGTCAGTGTGCTAGCAGCAGCGTCCCTGCGGGTTCCGGTCCTGCCAGTCCATCCTGTCCTTCCAGAAGGCCCGCTCGGACATCGGCTCGACACCCGGGTGCACCCGGGCCTGGTGGGCCAGGTAGTGCTGGTAGGCGTCCGCCCCGAGCACGCCGCGAAGGAACCACACGGTGCTCCGCCAGGCCGTGGTGAGCGAGGCGGCCAGTGTGCGCAGTGCCTGCGCCGCCACGGTCAGTGCCTCCCGCGGACCGGCTGGCGCTCGGGCGGCAGGGCCTTCCACTGCGCCTCGAGGGCCTTCTCGGCCGGGGTGGAGATGAGCCCGGAGGGCGCGTAGATGCGGGACTCGACCCGGGGATCCTCGTTCTCCGGCACGCCGCGCGTCCGGTAGGACTTCACGGTCGCCACGACGGCCATGGTGATGACGATGATCGTCAGCACCATGAACACCACCGACAGCGTCCCCTGCACGAAGGTGTTGCGCACGACCGCCTCCATGGCCTCGACCGATTTGGCCGTGCCGAAGCTGGTCTGCCCGTCCTCGAGCGCCTGGCGGAACGCGTTGTGCTGGGCCCAGTAACCGACCGCCGGAACCGGGGAGAAGATCTTGTACAGCGAGGCGGTGATGGTGACCACGGCGGCGAACGCCAGTGGGAGCACCACCACCCACAGGTACTTGAAGGTGCCCCGCTTCGCCACGATCGCCATGACCACGGCCAGTGCGATCGCGGCGAGCAATTGGTTGGCGATGCCGAAGAGCGGGAAGAACGTGTTGATGCCCCCCAGGGGGTCGGTGACGCCGAGGATGAGGATGTATCCCCAGCCGGCGACCATGATCGCCGTACACAACCAGGCGCCCGGGCGCCAGGACGTGTCCTTGAACCGGGGGATGAAGTTGCCGATCGTGTCCTGCAGCATGAACCGGGCCACGCGGGTACCCGCGTCCACGGCGGTGAGGATGAACAGGGCCTCGAACATGATCGCGAAGTGGTACCAGAAGCCCATCATCGCGGGCCCGCCGAACCACTGGTTCATGATCGTCGCGATGCCCACGGCGAGCGTCGGGGCGCCACCGGTGCGGGACACCACGGACTCCTCGCCGACATTGGCCGCAAGGTCCGTGAGTGTCTCGGGCGCCAGGTTCACGCCCATCAGCCCCAGCGAGTTGACGAACTGGACGGCGCCCTCCACGGTGCCCCCGGTCACGGCCCCCGAGGAGTTCATCGCGAAGTAGACGCCGCGGTCGATCGAGATCGCGGCGACGAGCGCCATGATCGCCACGAAGGACTCCATGAGCATGCCGCCGTAGCCCAGGAAGCGGGTCTGCCTCTCCTTCTCCACGAGCTTCGGCGTGGTCCCGGAGGAAATCAGGGCATGGAATCCCGACAACGCGCCGCAGGCGATGGTGACGAAGAGGAAGGGGAACAGTGACCCGGGGACGACCGGACCGTCCTCGCGTCCGGCGAACTCTGAGATGGCCGGCACGGTGATCTCGGGGCGCACCACGACGATCGCGATGGCCAGCAGGCCGATGACGCCGATCTTCATGAACGTGGAGAGGTAGTCGCGGGGGGCCAGGAGCAGCCACACGGGCAGGACGGCGGCCACGAAACCGTAGATGATGATCGCCCAGGCGATGGTGGTCCGGTCCAGGTGGAACAGCTCGGCGCCCCACGCGGACTCGGCGACCCAGCGGCCCGAGATGATCGCGAACATCAGCAGCGCGAAACCGATCACGGAAACCTCCATGACCCGGCCCGGGCGTAGGAAGCGCAGGTAGACGCCCATGAAGAGGGCGATGGGAATGGTCAGGGCGACCGAGTAGACACCCCAGGCGGACTCGCCCAGGGCGTTGACGACGACCAGCGCCAGGATCGCCACGATGATGATCATGATCATCAGGGTCGCCAACAGGGCGGCGGTGCCACCGATGATCCCCAGTTCCTCCCGGGCCATCTGACCCAGGGAGCGGCCCCCGCGGCGCATCGAGAAGAACATGACGAGGTAGTCCTGGACCGCGCCGGCCAGCACCACGCCGATGATGATCCACACGGTCCCGGGCAGGTAGCCCATCTGGGCCGCCAGGACGGGGCCGACGAGGGGGCCGGCGCCCGCGATCGCCGCGAAGTGGTGGCCGAACAGGACCCGCCGGTCCGTCGGCATGAAGTCCCGCCCGTTGTTGTTGTACTCGGCCGGCGTGGCCCGGGTGTCATCCGGCCGCGTGATCTTCCGCTCGATGAACTTCGAGTAGAACCGGTAGGCGATGAGGTAGGTGCACACGGCGGCGAACACGAACCAGATGGCGTTGATCGTCTCGCCGCGGGAGATGGCCAGGATGGCCCACGCGATGCCGCCGACCAGGGCGATGACCGCCCAGAGGATGATCTTGCCCGGAGTCCACTTCCGGTCCTCCTGCTCCGCTACCTCGGGGTCGACGGCGGTCGGTGGCAATCCGGTGGTGGGCGCGGAACTCTCGGTCATCTCATCCCTCATCTCACGGTGCCGCGTGGTGCGGGGGGCCTCGTCCCGGAGGCTGGCGCGGCGGGTGCATGACCACTGTCCTCCGGCGCGCGTCAGCACGTCAATACCCACCGCTGGGGCGGCTAGCGTAGGGGCCATGAGTGAACGTGGAGTCTTCAAGCCCGCCGAGTCCGTCACCACCGCCCCGCTGGCGGCACTCGGGCTGATCGGCGGCTACCTGACCGCCCGCGAGACCGGGACCCGTCCCCTCGGCGGGGTCGTCCTGGCCGCGGTCGGCGCCTACGCGGGCCGCACCTGGGCGGCGAAGGCCGGCGCGGGCACCACCGCCGCGCTGTCCGCCGTGTACCTGGGCGGGTTCGGCGCCTCGCACCCGCTGGCCAAGAAGATCGGCGCCTGGCCCTCGGTGCTCACCGTGGCGGCCGCCTCGGCGCTGGCCTCGTGGGCGCTGGTGGACCGCAAGGGGTGACGCCCGACGCCGGACCCGGCACCCCGGGTGCCCCGGTGCCGGCCGCACTGGACCCGGACGTGCCGGCCGAGGCGGACGCCGGCGTCGTGCCCGGTGAGGGGCACCCGCGCGAGGTGGGCGTGGGCCCCTGGGAGGGTGACTGGCCGACGGGGGAGCACTGGGACCCGGACCTGCTGCGGCACGGGGACCGGCGCAACGTGGCCGACCACTACCGCTACTGGTCGCTGGAGGCGATCGTCGCCGACCTGGACACCCGCCGGCACTCCTTCCACGTGGCCATCGAGAACTGGCAGCACGACCTGAACATCGGCACCGTGGTGCGCACCGCCAACGCGTTCAACGCCGCCGGCGTGCACATCATCGGCCGGCGCCGCTGGAACCGGCGCGGGGCCATGGTCACGGACCGCTACCTGCACGTGCACCACCACCCGACGGTGGAGGACTTCATCGACTGGGCACGGTCCGAGGGACTGACGGTGCTGGGCATCGACATCTTCCCGGACTCGGTGCCGCTGGAGACCTACCGGCTGCCCGAGCGGTGCGTGCTGGTCTTCGGCCAGGAGGGGCCGGGACTGTCCGAGGAGGTGCACCGCGCGGCGGAGGCGACGCTGTCCATCGCCCAGTTCGGCTCCACCCGGTCCATCAACGCCGGCGTGGCGGCGGGGATCGCCATGCACGCCTGGGTCCGCCGCCACGTGTTCGGTACCTGACCGCCGCCGCGGCATCCGCCGGACACCCTCACGGGAGTCCACCGGCCGCGCGGGCTCGTAGGCTGGACCACAGCACCGCGTCCTCCAGGCCTCAGGAGCCAGCCCGTGACCACACCGCATGCCCCGCAGCACCCGCAGGATCCCTTGGCCGGCACCGGTCCGCACCGGGCCGGCCCCGGCGCCACCCCGGACGGTGACGCCGAGCCCGCCACCGGGTCCCCGGCCGCACGGCCACCGGGACCGTGGTCGGACGGGATGGGCCGGGCCGGGGCCCGGGCCGGGCAGACGCTGCTGATCGCCGCGGTCGTCGTCGGGGTCCTGTGGCTCCTGCTGCGCGTGAGCGTCGTGCTGGTCGCGGTGCTGGTCGCGTTCATCCTGGCGGCCGCCGTGGCCCCGCTGGTGCGGTGGCTGGTGGCCAGGGGCTGGTCCCACCTCTGGGCCACCCTCGCGGCCTTCCTGGGCATCCTGGTCCTCGTCGGTGGCGTGGTCACCGGAGTGGTCGTCGCCGTCCGGAACGAGTGGGACGCCCTCACCGCCTCGGCGATCGCCGGCTGGCAGCAACTGCAGGACTGGATCACCTCCGGCCCGCTGCCGGTGGACGCCGGGGCCCTGCAGGACGTCACCGGTCAGGTCACGGACTTCCTCACCGGTGGTGAGTTCGCCCGGGGCCTGGCCAGCAACACCCTGACCGGCCTGTCCGCGGCCACCGAGTTCCTCACCGGCGTGGTGCTGATGGTCGTGGTGCTGTTCTTCCTGCTCAAGGACGGCTGGAAGATCACCAGCTTCACCCTCCGCTGGTTCCGGGACGGGACCCGCGCCAAACTCGCCGAGTCCGTGGACCGGTCCTCGCAGGTGCTCGGCGGCTACGTCCGCGGCACCGCCACCGTGGCCCTGGTGGACGCCGTGCTGATCGGGCTCGGCCTGTTCATCATCGGCGTCCCGCTGGCCCTGCCCCTGGCGGTGATCGTGTTCATCGGTGCGTTCGTGCCCATCGTGGGGGCCACGGTCGCCGGGATCCTGGCCGCCCTGGTCGCCCTGGTCACCACCGGGCCGGTCGAGGCCCTGATCGTGGTCGCGATCGTGGTCGCCGTCAACCAGCTCGAGGGCAACCTGCTCCAGCCCGTCGTCATGGGCCGCACCCTGAGCCTGCACGCCCTGATCGTGCTGCTGGCCCTGACGGTCGGCACCATCGTGGGCGGGATCTTCGGTGCCATCCTGGCCGTGCCCTACACCGCCGTGGCGTGGACCCTGATCCAGGTCTGGTCCGATCGCTACCAGACCGGCCCCGACCCGGTGCTGGGCCAGGACCCCCTCGACCCGAAGGACCGGGCCTCCGCCAAGGCCACCCCGGCCCAGCGCCTGCGCTACCAGCGCATGCGCCGCCAACGCCGCAGGAGCGTGACCCCGGCGGCGGCCGGATCCCACGGGCCCGCCCAGGCGCCACCCGAGGGCGATGACGTCGACGCCGCCACCGCGGACCGGGGGCCCCAGGGCTGAACCGGCGGGCGCCGGGCCCGCGACCAGGTCACCCTGGTGCGGGCGCGGCCCCCGTGCCCGTCCGGTCGCTAGGATGGCTTGCGGACAGGGTCTGCACCGGGGCTGCCTGCCCGCCCCGCCCGCAGGCCGGACTTCCCGACGCCGGCATGTTCGCCGGCGCTCACGGTCACCAGATGCCAAGGAGCCGCAATGCCCATCGCTTCCCCGGACAAGTACGCCGAGATGATCGACTCCGCCAAGGAGGGCGGCTACGCCTACCCGGCGATCAACGTCACCAGTTCCCAGACGCTGAACGCGGCCATCCGCGGTTTCGCCGAGGCCGGTTCGGACGGCATCATCCAGGCGTCCACCGGCGGCGCGGCATACTTCTCCGGCTCCTCCGTCAAGGACATGGTCACCGGTTCCCTGGCCATGGTGGCCTTCGCCCGTGAGGTGGCGAAGAAGTACGACGTCAACATCGCCCTGCACACCGACCACTGCCCGAAGGACAAGCTGGACGGCTTCGTCATGCCGCTGCTGGACGCCTCCGAGGCCGAGGTGAAGGCCGGCCGGGACCCGCTCTTCAACTCCCACATGTGGGACGGCTCCGCCGAGACCCTGGAGGAGAACCTGCGCATCGGCCGCGAGCTGCTGGCCCGGACCCACGCCAACCGGCAGATCCTCGAGGTGGAGATCGGCGTCGTCGGCGGGGAGGAGGACGGCGTGGCCCACGAGATCAACGACAAGCTCTACACCACCGTCGAGGACGGGCTCGCCACCATCGAGGCCCTCGGCACCGGGGAGAACGGCCGGTACATCACCGCGCTGACCTTCGGCAACGTCCACGGCGTCTACAAGCCGGGCGGCGTGAAGCTGCGCCCGGAGATCCTGGACGGGATCCAGCGCGAGGTCGGGGCGAAGATCGGCAGGGAGCGCCCCTTCGACCTGGTCTTCCACGGCGGCTCCGGCTCCTCCCAGCAGGAGATCTCCGATGCCGTCTCCTACGGCGTCATCAAGATGAACGTGGACACGGACACCCAGTACGCCTTCACCCGGCCGGTGGCCGGGCACATGTTCACCAACTACGACGGCGTGCTGAAGGTGGACGGCGACGTCGGCAACAAGAAGGCGTACGACCCGCGCGTCTGGGGTGCCCTGGCCGAGACGTCCATGGCCGAGCGCATCGTCCAGGCCTGTCAGGAACTGGGCTCCGCAGGCAAGTCCATCAAGTAACCCCACCGACAGCCCGGGCCGGCCGGCCCGGGCTGCCCACCGGAAGGAACGCCCATGCCGTGGTACGCGTGGATCGCCATCATCGCCATCCTCGTCTGGGGTGGGATCACCGTGTTCAGCATGGCCACGGGCAGGCCGCTGCCGTGGTCCGAGGGCGCCGATCCGCAGGAACTGGACGCACTGCGCAAGCGGGTCGAGGCGCTCGAGAAGGGCACGGCCCGGCCGGAGCTGGAGCAGCGGGTCGACCGTCTGGAGGCCCGGCAGGACCGCCGGGAGGCGCGCGACGTGGAGCACGACCGGTGGGCCCGGCAGGCCCGCGAGCTCGGATGGGACGAGGGCGGGGAGCCGGGGCACGGCTAGAGTCGGGGGTGAACCCGCCCCGCCCACGACCGCCCCGGAAGGAGCACCATGTCTGACGCGTCCCTGGTCGGCAGGAACCTGATGCAGCCCGAACCCACCTACCTGCCCGAGGAGCACGAGGTCCTCGCGCGGATCGAGGCCGGTGACCTGCCGGAGGACCTCGCCACCCGGTTCCCGAAGTCCTCGCTGGCCTGGGCCCTCATGGCGCAGGACGCCTGGGGCGAGGGCCGCACCATCGATGCCTACGCCTATGCCCGCGTCGGCTACCACCGCGGACTGGACGCCCTGCGCGGCGCCGGTTGGCGCGGGGCCGGCCCCGTGCCGTACAGCCACGAGCCCAACCGCGGTTTCCTGCGCTCGCTCTACCTGCTCGGCCAGGCCGCCGCGGCCATCGGCGAGGGCGAGGAGGTCCACCGGATCGACGCCTTCCTGGCCGACGCCGACCCCCGCGCCAAAGACGAGATCGCCCGGGGCTGAGCCGTGACCGCCTCCGTCCTGGTCGGCACCTTCAACGAACCCGGTGAGCACGTCCCCGCCCTGCCCACCTCGGGGGGCATCGTGCGCACGACCGGCTGGCCGGAGGGCCCGGAGGCGGTGGCCGGTTCCGGTCCGGACGCCCCGTCCTGGCTGGTCGCGGGGCGCCCGGGCACCCCGTCGGAGGGCCTGCTGTACGCCGCCCAGCACGTGCCCGAGGGAGCGCTGGCGGTCCTGTCACCGTCGGAGCCGGACGCCGGGACGGAGGACGTCGGCTGGATCACCACCCAGCGGATCCCCAGCGGGGGCGAGAACACCTGCCACGCCGACCTGAACCCCGCCGGGACGTGGCTGGCTGCGGCCTCCTATGACTCGGGCACCCTGACCGTCGCCAGGGTCCTCGGCGACGGCCGGCTGGGCCGGCCGATCGCGGTCCAGGCCCCGGAGGGCTCCGGGCCGGTGCCCTCCCGTCAGGAGGCCCCGCACCTGCACTTCGTGCTGTTCCTCGACGACGACCGCCTGCTCGTCACGGACCTCGGCGGCGACCGGATCCTGGAGTACTCGGTGGCCGCCCTCGAGGCCTCGGCCCGGGCCGCCGGGGGCGACGCCACGGAGGAGACCCCCGGCGCGGCCGACGGCCAGGCCTACCGCGAGACCAGCGGGGTCGTCGGGGAGGGACTGGACGACCGCGACGGCGGGAGCTCCGCGGACGGCGACGCGACCGACGTCGTGCGCGTGGAGACCGAACCGACCGCCGTGCACCGCCTGCCCGGTGGCACCGGACCGCGTCACCTCGCGGTGCTGCCCCCGCTCCCGGGGTCCGACCGGCCCGGGCCGCACCTCGCGGTCGTGGGCGAACTGGACTCGCGACTGCACATCCTGGGCCTCGAGGCCGGGCCGGAGGGCTTCCCGGAGATCGGCATCGTCCCGACCCACGCCCAGGACGCGGATCCGGAGTCGGCCCGGGACAACCTGCCCTCACACCTGGTGGTCTCGGCGGACGGCGCCCTGGTCTACGTGGCCAACCGCGGGCGGAACACCATCGGGGTGATCCGCCGCGGCGAGGCGCCCGAGCTGGTCGCCGAGGTGCCGTGCGGCGGGGACTGGCCCCGCCACATCGCCCTGGCCGGGCCGCCCGGGGGGCAGGGACTGCTCGTCGCGCTGGAACGGGGCGACGCCGTGGTGCACCTGCCGTTCGATGCCGAGAGCATCCCGCGGGGCGTCACCGGACGGACCGCGGTCCGGCGCCCCGGGTTCGTGCTGCCGCTGGACTGAGCCGGGTTCATCTGCCCCGGGAGGGCTCCCGGGGGCCGGTAGGGTGGCCTCGACCCGATCCCAGACCCTTTGGAGGCTGCACGATGCTGTTCCTGGCGCGCATGGACGTCACTTTTCCCGAGTCGATGACGGATGAGGTCAAGGCCGACTTCGTGGCCCAGGAGAAGGAGTACTCGGGCAACCTGCAGCGGCAGGGGAAGATGCAGTCCATCTGGCGGGTCGTCGGGGAGTACGCCAACTACTCCGTCTACGACGTGGCGGACAACGACGAGCTCCACGCCGTCCTGTCCGGTTTCCCGATGTACCCGTACATGAAGATCAAGGTCACCCCGCTGGCGAAGCACCCCAACTCCATCCGGTGAGCACGGGGCGGGGGACCGGCCCGGCGGCGAACTAGACTCGTCGACCGTGGCCAAACTCTACTTCCGCTACGGGGCGATGAACTCGGGCAAGTCCACCGGACTGCTCCAGGCCGCCTTCAACTACGAGGAACGGGGCCAGCGGGTCCTGTTGGCCAAGCCGCAGGTGGACTCTAAGGGAGACGACGAGATCGTGTCCCGGCTCGGCGTCACCCGGGCGGTCGACTTCCTGATCCCCCACGGGGCCGACCTGCTGGAACTCTTCCGTCGCCACGCCACCGGGGATGACCCGGCCGCGCTGATCGAGCACGTGGACGCCGTGGTCAAGCCGGTGGCCTGCCTGCTCGTGGACGAGGCGCAGTTCCTGGAGCCGGTGCAGGTGGACGACCTGCTGCGCATCGCCGTGCTGCAGGGTGTTCCCGTGATGGCCTACGGCATCCGGACCGACTTCCGTACCGACTCGTTCCCCGGCTCGGCGCGGCTCCTGGAACTGGCGCACTCCCTCGAGGAGCTCAAGACCATCTGCCGGTGCGGGCGCAAGGCCATCTTCAACACCCGCAAGGTCGTCGAGGTGGGCGGGGACGAGGCCGTGGAGCGGTTCATCTTCGAGGGCGACCAGGTGGCGATCGACGGCGTCGAGGTCACCTACGAGTCCCTGTGCGGCGTCTGCTACCTGGAGGAATCCGGCGGCAGGCTGGGGTAGGTTGCCCCTAGCCGCCGCCCGTGCCCTGACCGCACGGCGTGGCGCACCAGTCCACACCCGTCGGAGGACCAGGAGACCGAGCATGACCGTCGTGAAGATCAACGCCATCACCGTTCCCGAGGGCCAGGGGCCCGAGCTCGAGGCCCGGTTCGCCGCGCGCAAGCACGCCGTGGACCAGTCCCCCGGCTTCGAGGGATTCCAGCTCCTGCGCCCGGTGAAGGGGGAGTCGCGGTACTTCGTGATCACCCACTGGGCCACCGAGGAGGACTTCGAGGCCTGGCGGAGCGCCCGCAACAACGGTCATGACGACGGCGGACCGGCCCGGCAGCCCGTGGCCACGGGGGCGGAGCTGCTGGAGTTCGAGGTCGTCGACCTCGGCTGACCGGCCCGGACCGCGCTCAGGGGCGCGCCGCCACGGGCGCCGTCCCGAAGAGCCCGTCCAGGATGACCTGCAGCCCCCACTGGAACGCGTCCTCACCCAGGGGCGTCGCGGAGGCGGTGGGGTCCACGGCGGCCAGCCGGGCGGCCTCCTGGGCCGCCGCGATGGAGCCCAGGACGTGGTTCATGACCAGGTGCTGCGCCCACGCAGGGTGCGCGACGCCCGCCGATTCCAGCAGGGAGCGCAGGCGGTTCAGCGGCTTCAGCGCGTCCGGCTGCAACGACTGGGCCACCTGCACGACCTCGGCGCTGTCCGGCACGTTCACGAGCGCTGAGCGGATCCCCGTCGCCAGGCCGGCGACGCCGGCGCGTCCGGCGGCGTGATCCCGCCGCTCCGCCCTGCGGCCCCCCGCCGGAGAGGCGTCCTGCGGTGCCGACGGTCCCGGCCGGCCCGCGTCATCGGGGCCGGCGAGGCCATCGGGACCGTCGAGCCCGCTGAGCAGGCGGGCGGCCACGCCCACCAACAACTCCTGCTTGCTCTTCACGTGCCAGTAGAGCGCACCGACCTGGACGTCGAGTTCCCGGGCGAGCCTGCGCATGGACAGGTCCGCCAGGCCGAAGCGGGTGAGGATGGCCAGGGCCGTGTCCTCCACCTGGTCCCGGGTCAGCGTCATGCGCTCCAGTGTAGGGTCCGGCCCCCGCTCCGAGTCCGGTCCTGCGTCCGCGCCCCCGGCCGCACCCCGACTCGGTCCGGGCCAGCTCCGTCGCGCCCCTGGCCGTCGGACCGCGCCCCGTCATGATCTTGAACACCGTTCAGGACTGTGCTGTACTTCCGAGCACACAGACTTGAACGCCGTTCAAGGCCCCTGGGGCCTGCGGCCGAACCGGAAGGCCCCCCATGGTCCAGACCGCTCCCGAGACCACCGCCGACGCCCCCGCCGACACCCCTGAGGCGACCCAGCCCCCCGTCTCGACCCGCCCCGTGTCCGCCGACCCGTTCGCGATCGCCGCGGCCGTCGCCACGGGTCACCGGCTCACCGCGGAGGACGGGCTGGCGATCCTGTCCACCCCGGACACGGACACCCTCCGGCTCGTCACCGAGGCCGGGCGCCTGCGCCGGCGGCACTTCGGCAACACCGTCAAGGTGAACTACCTCGTCAACCTGAAGTCCGGACTGTGCCCGGAGGACTGCACCTACTGCTCCCAGCGCCTCGGCTCGACCGCGGAGATCCTCAAGTACAGCTGGCTGAAGCCGGAGGAGGCCGTCGAGCAGGCCAAGCTGGGCATCGGCGGCGGCGCCTCCCGCGTGTGCCTCGTCGCCAGCGGCCGCGGCCCGTCCAACCGGGACGTGGAGCGCGTGGCCACCATGACGGACCAGCTCAAGGCCGAACATCCCGAGGTCGAGGTCTGCGCCTGCCTGGGCCTGCTCAAGGACGGCCAGGCGGACCGCCTCCGCGAGGCCGGGGTGGACGCCTACAACCACAACCTCAACACGGCCGAGTCCAAGTACGCGGACATCTCCACCACCCACACCTACGCCGACCGCGTGGAGACGGTCGAGCGCGCCAAGGGTGCCGGGCTGTCGCCGTGCTCCGGGCTGATCGTGGGGATGGGGGAGTCGGACGAGCAGGTCGTCGAGGCCGTGCTGGCCCTGCGGGACCTGGACAGCGACTCCATCCCCGTGAACTTCCTGATGCCCTTCGAGGGCACCCCGCTGGCCGGGACGTGGGAGCTCACCCCGCTGCGCTGCCTGCGCATCCTCGCACTGGTCCGCCTGGCGGCCCCGGCCACGGAACTGCGCCTGGCCGGAGGCCGCGAGATGCACCTGCGCGGCCTGCAGGCCACCGCCCTGGAGGTCGCCAACTCCCTGTTCCTGGGCGACTACCTCACGAGTGAGGGCCAGACCGCCGAGCAGGACCTGGCCATGATCGCCGACTCCGGCTTCCGCGTCCTCGGCACCGGGGAGAGGCCCGGCGCGGAGGCGGCGACCGGGCAGGCCGCGCCCTGGGCGGCGGTCCCGACCCAGACCTCCTCCCCCCAGGACTCCACCCCGCAGGCCTCCCTCTCGCAGGCCGGGGCGTCAATTCCGGGGCCCTGCGGAGGTCCCGCCGGTGCCGGCGGCCCGGCGTCCTCGCCCTGCGGTTCGCACGCCGAGACCGGGCCGGGCTGCGGCTGCGGCCACCCCGCCGAGCAGGCGGCCGGCATGGAGGCGGCCGGCGTAGAACCCCGCATCCGTCGGCGCGGGGCCGGCACCGCCGAGGCGCCGAACGCATGACGAGTCCCACCCTCGACCAGGCCCGGCCCGGCACCGCCTCGTCCACCACTACCTCGTCGACCACCGTGTCGTCCGCCGCGCCCTCTCTGCTGCAGCGCGATGCCGGCCTGGTCTGGCATCCCTACGCCCCGGTGGACGCCGGTGCGCTCTACGCCGTCCGCGGGGCCGAGGGCGTGCGCCTGCGCCTGGAAGGACCCGACGGCGGCACCCACGAGGTCATCGACGGCATGTCCTCGTGGTGGGCCGCCGTGCACGGGTACCGCCACCCCGCACTGGACGCCGCGGCCCGCACGCAGCTCGACTCGTTCAGCCACGTCATGTTCGGCGGGCTCACCCACGAGCCCGCCGTGGCCCTGGCCGAACGGCTCGTGGACGCGGCCCCGGACGGACTGCGGCACGTCTTCCTGGCCGACTCCGGCTCGATCAGCGTCGAGGTCGCCCTGAAGCTGGCCCTGCAGGTCCAGGCCTCCCGCGGCGAGCGCCGTCGGCGTCGTTTCCTGGCCCTGCGCGGCGGGTACCACGGGGACACCTTCGCCACCATGGGCGTGTGTGATCCCGAGGACGGGATGCACGCCGAGTTCACGGGACTCGTCCCGCAACAGGTCTTCCTGCCCCGTCCCCCGGCCGCCCGCCTGGGGGTGGACGGCACCTGGTCGTACGACGACGGTGCCCTGGCCTCGTGGGAGGAGACGGCCCGGGAGATCGCGGCCGGACTCGCCCCGGAGCTGGCGGGCATCATCTGCGAGCCGGTGCTGCAGGGGGCCGGCGGGATGCACGCTTACCCGCCGGCCGCCGTCGGGATCCTCCGCCAGATCGCGGACGAGCACGGCCTGCTGCTGATCCTCGACGAGATCGCCACGGGCTTTGGCCGGACCGGCCGGTTCTTCGCCGCGGAATGGGCGAGCGAGGAGTCCCTGCCGCGTGGCGGGGGTGAGGTCGTCCCGGACATCCTCTGCGTGGGCAAGGCCCTGACCGGTGGGTACCTGACGCTGGCGGCCATGCTGTGCACCGCCGAGGTGGCCGCCGACCTCGGTTCCGGCCCGAACGGCGGCGCGCTGCTGCACGGGCCGACGTTCATGGGAAACCCGCTGGCCTGTGCGGTCGCCAACGCCTCCCTGGACGTGCTGACCGGCCCGGACGGGTCCCAGCCGTGGCGGGCCCAGGTGCACGCCCTGGACTCGGGGCTGCGGCAGGCGCTGGCCCCGGCCGGGGAACTGGCCTGCGTCCGGGACGTGCGGGTCCTCGGCGGGGTCGGCGTCGTCCAGTTGCGTGGCCCCGTGGACGTGACCGCCGTGACCCGTGAGGTCGTCGCCCGGGGCGCCTGGGTGCGGCCCTTCCGGGACCTGGTCTACGTCATGCCGCCCTACGTCTGCACCGCCGGGGACGTCCGGGCGCTGGGTGCGGCGATCGTTGAGGGGGTGGACCGTGTCCACGGTTGAGTCACAGCACGCCGCACGCACGGGTGCGACCGGTGCCGCGGCCGGTCCCTGGACGGACTGGGTCGAGACCCGCGCCCGCGTGCGGCGGACCCGCGACGGCGAACGCCACGACCACCCTCGGCCGCGGGGTGACATCGACCTGGCCTCCAACGACTACCTCGGCCTGTCCCGGGACGCCTCGGTGGCCCGCGCGGCCGCCCGGGCCGCGCACCGGTACGGCACCGGTGCCGGGGCCAGCCGCGTGGTCACCGGCACCCACGCGCTGCTGCCCGCCCTGGAGCGTGACCTCGCCCGCTACGCCGGCCGCCGGGAGGCCCTCGTCTTCTCCAGCGGCTACGCCGCGAACCAGGGGCTGCTCGGGGCCCTCGGCGGGCCCGGGACGCTGCTGGTCTCCGACGCCCACGCCCACGCCAGCCTGATCGACGGCGCCCGGCTCGCCAAGGCCGAGGTGCGCGTCGTCGGCCACGGGGACCTGGGGGCGGTCGAGGAGGCGCTGTTCGCCCACCGCACCACGGCCGGGACCGGTGCCCGGGCCGCCGTCGTGATGGAGTCCCTGTACTCCGTGCTGGGGGACACCGCGCCCCTGGCCGAGGCCGCGGCACTGTGCGCGAGGTACGGTGCCCTGCTCATCGTGGACGAGGCGCACACCCTGGCCGCCGTGCCGGGGGGTTCCGCCGTGCGCGCCGCGGGCCTGGCGGACACCGGGCACGTGATCGTGACCGCCACCCTGTCCAAGGCCCTCGGTGCCCAGGGCGGGGCGATCCTGCTCGGTGGTGACGACGCGGCACGGTGGCGCTCGCACCTGCTCAACACCGCGCGGACCTTCATCTTCGACACCGCCCTCGCCCCGCCGACCGCCGGCGCCGCCCGGCGTGCGCTCGCCCTGGCCGACGACCGACGTATCGGCCGGCTGGTCCGCAATGCGGCCCTGGCGCACCGGGTGCTGGCCGCCCACCCGGTCACCGCGAACCGGGTCGAGCGCGGGGAGGGGGCCGTCCACTCGGTGCGGATGGGCAGCCCCGCCGCCGCTGTGCGCACGGCCGAGGCGCTGCGCCGGAACGGCATCGCGGTCGGTTGCTTCCGCCCGCCCAGCGTCCCGGACGGGATCGCCCGGCTGCGGATCACCGTGCACGCCGACTTGGCACCGCGCCGCCTGGTGCGGGCCCTGGAGACGGTGGCCGCAGCGATCGGACGGGAGGACCCGTGAGCTGCCCCTACGCGTCCACCGCCACGGCGGCCCCGACCGGCACCGCCCCCACTGCGCGGGCGCCCCTGTCCGATCCGCTGGTCACGGTGTACCCGGAGCAGGTCCTCGCTCAGCACCGGTGCGTCGAGGACCCGGCGACCGTCCGGGAGATCCTCCGGCGCCCCGAGTACTTCGCTGCGGACAACGCCCTGACGACGGCCATGCCCCTGGCCCCGGCCACGCTCCGCCGGCTTGCCGCTCGGCGCTTCAGCCTCCCGCCTGTCCTGGCCAGCGCCTCCGGCGAGCCGCACCGCGAGGTGCGCCGCATCGTCGCTCGCTTCTTCAGCCCCGCCAAGGTCGCAGCCCAGTCGGAGCCCATCCGGGCGCTGGTGCAACGGGCCTGCGACGGGCTCCGGGCCGAGCTCGACGCCGGAGGTACCGTAGACCTCGCCGCCGACCTGGCCGCCGTGGTCCCACCGAGGATCATGGCCGCTCTCACCGGCGTGGCCACCCCGCCGCCGGCGGACCTGAAGCGCTGGAGCCGGGACTCGCTCGAATTGTTCTGGGGCTGGCCCGATGCCGAGCGGCAACTGGACCTGTCGGACAGCGCGATCGACTTCCACGCCTGGCTGCGGGACGAGGTCGATCGCTCCACCGCGACCGTAGGGTCCGGGGCGGGCCCCGGCCCGGGAGCGCCCGGGCCGAACCTGTTCGCGGCACTGCACGCGGGAGGCGTCGACCGCGAGAGGATCCGATCGCTTGGCTACTTCCTGGTCATCGCCGGGCAGGAGACCACCGCGATGCTCGCCCAGACCGTGCTGGTCACGGCGCTGGCCGAGGGCCGCTGGGCACAGTGCGCGGATCCCGACGGCGGCGCCGCGGCCAGCCGGGAGGTGGTCCGCCGCTCTCTGGCGAGAGCCTCTTCCGTGCCGACCTGGCGGCGGCTGGTCGTGAAGGACACGCAGGTGGGTCCTGAGCGCTTCGCCGCTGGCGAGCACCTCGTGCTGCGGTTGTCCGGTGGGGCGCTGGGCGAGACGGGAGATCCTTCCCTGGCCTTCGGGTTCGGGGTGCACCGGTGCCTGGGCGCCGGGCTGGCCGAGCTGGAGGCGGCGCTCATCCTCGAGGAGGCCGCCCGCGCCCTCCCGGGGCTGAAGCTCGCCGTCGAACCGGAATGGGAGCACCTGCTCTCCTTCCAGGCCCCGCGGACGGTCCCGGTCCGGTCCGCCGCCGTCGGGGTCGACCCGTGAGCGCGGCGGTCCTGTGCGTCACCGGCACGGACACGGACGTCGGCAAGACCGTGGCCACGGCATGCCTGGTCGCCGCGGCGCTGGCGCGGGGCGACCGGGTGGCCGTGTACAAGCCGGCGCAGACGGGTGTCGGCCCGGTCGGGGCCGGGGACGTCGAGACCGTGGCGCGGCTGCTGGGGCACCCGGACCGGCTGACCGTGGCGGAGGGCGTGAGGCTGGGCCCGGCGATGGCACCGGTGGACGCCGCGCTCGAGGCCGGGGGAGAGGCCGCGGTGGAGGCGCTGCCGGGACTGGACTGGCACCTGGAGCGCATCGAGGCACTGGCCCTCGACCAGGACATCGTCCTGGTCGAGGGCGCCGGGGGACTGCTCGTGGATCTGACCCCTGGCGGGGCGACCATTGCCGACATCGCCCTCGGTGCGGGTGCGCCACTGGCCGTGATCACGCGCCCCGACCTGGGGACGCTGAACCACACCGGGTTGACGCTCGAGGCCGCCGCGCGCCGGGGCGTGCGGCCGGGGACGCTGATCGTGGGCAGCTGGCCAGTGGAACCGACCGCGGTGCACCGCGCCAACCTGGGCCGGTTGCGCGCCACGGCCCGGGACCACGGTTATGCCTGGGGTGGAGCGCTGCCGGAGGGCCTGTCCTCCGCCCCGGAGCAGGCCGTCTCCCGGGCGGCCACCGCGCTGGCCGCGGCGCTCGCCGGGGTGCTGCCGGTGAGGCTGCCGCCGCGTCCGGGCCGTTGACCGCACCGTCGTACCGTCCCTCGGGGGAACCGGCCGTTGCCGGCACGACGAAAGCACGACGAAAGAGGGGCCCTACCGCGATCGGCAGGGCCCCTCCGGCGCTGACGTCAGGTCAGTGCCGCTCGGTTCACTTCAGCAGTGCGCGGGCGGCCCGGGTCCACGCGGCGGTGACGTCCTCGGCGAACCGGATCTGGGTGACGGCGGCGTCCTGGACCCACTGGACCTGGGCGGCGTCGACCATCTGGCGCTGCGCGGCGAACACGCTGCGGGCGGCCTGGGCGTAGTTGTCCACGACGAGGCGGCTGCCGGACTTGGAGGAGTCCATCATCGCCGAGTTGACCTCGTGCACCCGCACGGAGTTCTCCTGGAAGCTCTTGGCGGCCTCCTGGGTCATCTTGGCGACGTGCTCGGAGTTCTCCTGGAGGCGCTTGGTGGTCTCCTCGGCCATCTTGGCGGCCTTGGCGTAGTTGTCGACGACGACGCGGCTGTTGGCCTTGGCCGACTCCATCATCTCGGTGTTGAACGCCTTGACGCGCTCGGAGTTCTCCTCGAAGCGCTTGGCGGCGTCCTCGACCATCCGGGTGAGGCGCTCGGAGTTCTCCTCGAAGCGTTCGAGGGTCTCCTCCAGCATGGTGGTGGTGGTCTGGGTGGCCTGGTCGGCGGTGGCCTGGGCCTGGTCGGCGGTGGCCTGGGCCTGGTCGGCGGTGGTGGTTGCAGCCATGGTGTCTCCTCGCGTTGATGTCCCTGGCAGCGGTGGTGCCTGCCGGTTAACAAAGTTAGCAACGTACTGCTAACTTTTTCAAGCCCGCGGGCCGCCGACCGTGTCCACCCCGGGGCTCGCCCCCGGGCCCCTACAGGGAGACGAGCAACAGCGTCCCGCCGAAGACCAGGCCGGAGGCGATCAGCACCACCGTGGTGTACCCCAGGATGTCCCGCATCTTCAGCCCGGCGATCGCCAGCAGTGGAATGGCCCAGAACGGCTGGACCATGTTGGTCCACTGGTCGCCGTAGGACACCGCCATGACCGTGATCGCCGGGTCCACCCCGAGTTCGGCACCGGCCGAGAGCATGATCGGGCCCTGCACCGCGAACTGCCCCCCGCCCGAGGGGACGAAGAAGTTCACCAGGCCCGCGGACAGGAAGGCCAGCAGCCCGAAGGTGACCGGGGTGGAGATCGCCACGAAGGCGTCCGAGAACACCTGGATCAGTCCGGAACCGGTCATCATGCCCAGGATGCCCGCGTAGAGGGGGAACTGCAGCAGGATCTCGCCCACGTTGGAGGCGGCGTTCTTCGTCAGGGCGATCAGCTCGAAGGGGTTGCGCACCAGGAGCAGGATCAGGGCCAGGAAGGACCAGTTCACGGTGTCGAGGGTCAGCGTGCCGCCCTGGGCGAAGTGCAGGACCAGGTAGGCCGTGAGCATCAGGCCCAGCAGCAGGGTCACCACCCGGCTGGCGTCCAGCCGGTCGGCCGGGGTGACGATCTCCTCCTGGCCGTCGTCGGCCTGCTCCCGGGCGTCGATCTCCAGCTCCTTGATCCTGTCCCCGGGGCGCGGGGCCACCAGGAACAGGGCCAGGCCCACCACCAGGATGGTCGCGACGGCGGCGATCATGTTCCACGAGGAGAAGACGGTCTCGGTGATCGGCAGCGTCTCCCCGCCCAGCGGTTCGATGAGGAACGAGCCCTCCGTCGCGGCCGTCAGGGGACCGGAGGCCGAGTAGCCCATGTGCCAGACCACGAACCCGGCGAAGCCCGAGGCCACCAGCATGGGGAAGTGCAGCTTCATCCCGCGCTCGCGGCCCTGGTAGGCGACCTCCCGGGCGAGCAGCCCGCCGACCACCAGCCCCAGGCCCCACGTGATGAGGCTGGCGACGGCGGCCACCACGAAGACGAAGACGTACGCCATCAACGGCGAGCTCGGGATGCTCCCCAGGAAGGCGAGCAGCCGGCGGACCGGTCCCGTGTTGGCCAGGATGTGTCCGAGGAGCAGGATCAGCGCCATCTGCGTGATGAACGACAGCAGCCCGGCCAGGCCGTCACCCCAGTACAGGATCAGGTCGGCCGGCCCGGTGTCGGTGAGGATCAGGGCCAGGATCGCGACGATGAACGTCAGGGCGATCGAGAACACGAGGGCGGAGGGGATGAACCGCTCCACCACGTTGTTGATGGGGCGCATGGCCCGGGACAGGGGCGTCCCCTCCTTGCGGGGGCGGGTCTCGGTGCTACCGGGCGCGCTGGACATGATGCGGTCTCCTCATCTGCCGCCGTATCCCGGCGGCGGGCAGGTGGGGCGTGCAGGGGATCCTGCAGCCTCGAGCGTGACGCCTCTCACGGTATGGAGGGACCATGCCCCGGTCAATCCGCCCCTCCCCGGTCACCCAGGATCGCCCGCCCATGCGCCCTTCCGTCACCCGGCGCGGCCCGTCAGGATTCAGGCATGGAGACGTTCACCGCCCTCGAGGACGAGATCGTGGTCCACCTGCCCGCCGGGCGGGTCTGGGAGCTGCTCACGGACTGGGCGGCCGCGCCCGTCTGGCTGCCCGGAGTGGACGAGATGCACGTCAACGGACCGGTGGGCCCGGGCCAGGAGCTCACCTACGTGGCCGGCGGGCACGAACGCCAGTACACCCTGTCCACGTTCGACCCGGGCCACGGCCTGACCATGGTCAACGGCACGGACGACTCGGACCTGCGCGTGGAGTACGGCTACCTGTTGCTCCCGGACGGTGACTGGACCCGGGTGCAGCTGCGGGTGGCCGTCCGCTCCGTCCAGGACCTGCACGACGAGGCCGAGGACCTGGCCACCGCGCTCGCCGACGCCGAGGCCGCCCAGCTGGAGGAGTTCCGCGCCTACGCGGAGAAGGCCCCCTAGTCCGGCGGCGGTCCCACGGTGCCGCGCAGCGTGACGGTACGTGGCCGTCGTCGGGAGGGCCCCGGTGACGGCTGGTAAACTCCCGATGTAAGGCCCTCAGGTGATGTACCACACGGTCGAGTCCCGGGATGACCCCGTCGGACCGCTCGCCGGGGGCGTTTTCCATGTCGAGGGCCGGGCGGGAACTCCCTCCGGCCTGCTCAGGAGAGATGCACTCATGCCAGCAATCGCGATCGTCGGCGCCCAGTGGGGCGACGAAGGCAAGGGCAAGGCCACCGATCTGCTCGGCGGCCGGGTCGACTACGTGGTCAAGCCCAACGGCGGCAACAACGCCGGGCACACCGTGGTCGTGGGCGGCGAGAAGTTCGAGCTGAAGCTGCTTCCGGCCGGCATCCTGTCCCCGAACGCCGTGCCCGTGATCGGCAACGGCGTGGTGGTGAACCTCGAGGCACTGTTCGAGGAGATCGACGGCCTCGAGTCCCGGGGCCAGCGCTGTGACCACCTGCGCATCTCCGCCAATGCCCACCTGGTGGCCCCGTACCACCAGACCATGGACAAGGTCACCGAGCGCTTCCTCGGCAAGCGCGCCATCGGCACCACCGGCCGCGGCATCGGCCCCACCTACATGGACAAGGTCGGGCGCCTGGGCATCCGCGTCCAGGACGTGTTCGACGAGTCGATCCTGCGGCAGAAGATCGAGGGCGCCCTGCGGCAGAAGAACGAGCTGCTGGTCAAGCTCTACAACCGCCGGGCCATCACGGTGGACGAGATCGCCGAGTACTTCCTGTCCTTCGCCGAGCGGTTGCGCCCGATGGTCGTGGACTCGACGATCCTGCTCAACGACGCCCTGGACGAGGGCAAGGTCGTGCTCATGGAGGGCGGCCAGGCCACCTACCTGGACGTGGACCACGGCACCTACCCGTTCGTCACCAGCTCCAACCCGACGGCGGGCGGGGCCTCCGTGGGCGCCGGCATCGGCCCCACGCGCTTCACCCGCACCATCGGGATCGTCAAGGCCTACACCACCCGCGTGGGCTCCGGACCGTTCCCCACCGAGCTGTTCGACGAGGACGGCATGGGCACCCGGTTGCGCACCGTGGGCGGAGAGTTCGGCGTGAACACCGGCCGGCCCCGCCGCACCGGCTGGTACGACGCCGTCATGGCCCGCCACGCCACCCGGATCAACGGCTTCACCGACTACTTCGTGACCAAGCTGGACGTGCTCACCGGCATCGAGCAGATCCCGGTGTGCGTGGCCTATGAGGTGGACGGGGTGCGGCACGACGACATGCCGATGACCCAGACCGAGTTCCACCACGCCCAGCCGGTCTACGAGTACTTCGACGGCTGGACCGAGGACATCTCCGGCGCCCGCACGATGGAGGACCTGCCGGCCAACGCGCGTGACTACGTCCTGGCCCTGGAGAAGATGTCCGGCACCCGGATCTCCGCGATCGGCGTGGGCCCCGGCCGCGACCAGGTGGTTCAGGTCCGCGACCTCATCGAGGACTGACCCCCGGGGTCAGCCCCGTCCCGGGTCCGCAGACTGCCGCCCGGTGTCCTGCCAGAAGGCATGCACCCGGTCGTTCCAGGCCCCCGGGACCTCCTGGAACGGCTGGTGCGCCTCGCCGGCCATCACCTCGAACAGGGCCCCGGGGATCTCCGCCGCGACCGCCCGGCCCAGGTCCGGGCGGGTCAGCGCGTCCGCACCCCCGGCCAGCACGAGCGTCGGGACGGAGATCCCGCCCAGCCGGCCCCGCGCGTCATGGGCGAGGCAGGCGTCGGCGAACGCGCGGAAGTCCTCGGTGCCCTGTGGGTGGGGGAACACCATGACCTCGTCGATGAAGCGGGCCACCGTCCCGTCGTTGTGGGCCCTGGGGGTGTACACCCAGGTGAAGAAGCCCTCCAGGAATTCCCGCGGGCCCGGAGCCAGCTCGGCCTGCCAGTGAAGGGCCCGGAACTGGGTCCGCATGTACTCGTCGGCGGTGGCGAAGGTGCTCTGCAGCACCAGGCTGCGCACCCGGTGGGGGTGCCGCAGTGCCAGCTCCTGGGCGATGAGGCTCCCGCCGGAGAACCCGGCCACGTGGGCCGAGTCGATGTCCAGTGAACTCAACACCGCGGCCGCATCGTCGGCGATCGCCGCGAGGGTCAGTTCTCCGGGCGGCCTCGCCGTCCGCCCGGCACCGCGGTTGTCGAACGCGGTGATCCGGTAGCGGTCCGCCAGCCCGTCCAGCTGGAACTGCCACGACTCCACCGTGTCCCCGAGCCCGCCGATCAGCAGCACGTCGGGCCCGTCACCGACCTGCTCGGTCCAGACCCGCACATCGCGCGCCTGCACATGCCGTCCCATGACGACCTCCCGGGTCCGTGGCTTCGCCGTCACGTCCGTAAGGTACTCGCCACGGGGCGGGAAGACACGGATTCCGGTGCGGCCGCGCTCAGGACCTCCGCGACGAAGCCGTCCGGACGGACGAGCACGGCGGTCCCGTCGGGCAGCCCCTGCTCCGGTGCCGCCCGGAACGCGTACACCGGCAGCTCCGGCGCCTCCGGTTCCCCGTCACCCCCCTCCGGGGCCGCGCGGGAAGGCCGTCCTCCCGACGCCGGCCGGGCCACGCCGGCGGCCTTGTCCCGGTGCCGTTCGGCCAGCTCGCGGGCGCCCCGCACGGCGGCCGGTCCGTAGACGTGCACCTGCCACACCGGACGGTTGAGGGCCTCGTGGTTGTCCCCGCGCCCGTCGCCGCCGGGCACCGGACCGGCGTGGCCGGCGTCGGGCACCCAGGGCAGGCGACGGCCCAGCACCCGCCCGCGCCGCTGCCCCGGAGCGGGCCTGCCACCCGGCCCCGTCCAGTAGTGGATCCTGACCTGGGAGAGGTAGCCGAAGAACCTGCCGCCCGCTGGTGACCGGGGTATCAGGCGCAGCACCACGGGCAGCACCACCGGGACCACCACCGAGCGCACGATCCTGGCCACCGGACTCAGGGAGGTCACCGCCGCGAACACCCGGTCGGTGGTGCGCGTCAGGGTCAGCGCCACGGGCCGGCGTTCGGCCTCGTAGCGGTCCAGCGCCGTCTCGTCCGCACGGCCGGCGATGACGTCGGCGAGCAGGCACACCAGGTTCTGTGCGTCCTGCAGGCCGGTGTTCATCCCCTGGGCCCCCACGGGGGAGTGGATGTGGGCGGCGTCGCCGGCCAGGAACACGGCGCCGGTGCGGAAGGCGGCGGCCACCCGGTGGTGCACCCGGTACCGGCTGGCCCACGCGGTGTCCGCGTAGGTGATGCCGAACCTGCCGGACAGGATGGACCGGGCCCGGGCCTCGATCGCGCGGGGGCCGGCGTCGGGCGCCTCCGAACCGGCCCCGGGCGCGCGCAGGATGCCCAGCAGTCGGGCACGGCGCCGTCCCTGCCCGTCCCGGCCCATCGGGAAGCAGAGCGCGAAGTGCTCCGCCGAGAAGTGGACCTCGATGCCGTCACCGGTGCCTTGCACGCCGAGCGCGTCCAGCACGTAGAACTCGAACGGGCTGGTGGTCCCCTCGAAGTCCGTCCCCAGCGCGTGCCGGACGGGGGAGGAGGCACCGTCGGCGCCGATGACGTACCGGGCACGGACCCTCACCGGACCGGTGGAGGAGTCGAGATCGACCACGGCCCGGCCCTCCGGCGTCGTGTCCAGGGACCGGAAGGAGTACCCCCAGGCGACCGGTCGCCCCAGTGCGGCCAGGTGCCCGGCGAGGATCCGTTCGTTCGCGCTCTGCTCGAGGATGTGCAGTCCCGGGAACGGCGTGATCCGGTGGCCGACCTGGTCCAGGTGCACGGTGCCGAGCAGCCTGCGGCCGATGCCGGGACTGATGTCACGGGCCGGGACGGCCGCCCGCTCCACGGCGTCCGCCAGCCCGAGCTGCCGGTACACCTCCAGCGAGCGGGACTGCAGGCCCAGGGCGCGGGACTCGCGGGTCGGCCCGGCCTTGGCGTCCACGACGACGGCCCGCAGCCCGAGCCGGGCGCACCAGGCCCCCGCCATCAGCCCGGTGGGCCCGGCGCCCACGACGAGCACGTCCGTGGCCACGGCGCGCAGGGGCGGGGAGACGCGCGGGGAGGATGCGGGGGGACCCGGGGTGCCGGCAGCAGGCATGACCTCAGGGTAGGGCGGGGCCCGTCACCGTTCCATGGGCGGGGGGCGCCAGCCCCGCAGGGTGCTCCTCCGGCCCCGGCGGGACCCGCTGCGGGCCCGGACCTTCCGTGCCGGCCCGGGCACTGGCACGATGGCCGCATGCATCGTCGCGTCGAGGTCCACGGGGCCGTGTCACCGGAGGTGGCATGGACGCGGTACGAGCGGTTCGACGCCTGGCCGGGGTGGGCGCCGCACATCCGCCGGGTCGAGGCGGACGGCGAGGTGATCCACCCCGGGGCCCGGGGGACCGTCCACGGGCCCGCGGGCCTGAGGGTGCCCTTCCGGATCGATTCCGTCGACCCGGCGCGGTGCACCTGGTCCTGGACCGTGTGGGTGCCGGGCAGCCGGCTCATCCTGTTTCACGACCTGGCGGCCGAGGGCACCGGGACCCGGGCCGGCGTCGACCTGGACGGGCCTGCGGCGCTGGTGGCGCCCTACGCGCCGTTCACGCGATGGCCCCTGCGCCGGTTGGTGCGGCCGGCCGGGGACTAGGGTGGGAGGACACCGCCGGAGAAGTCGAGGAGCACGGGCCCATGAGGATCAGCGTCGGACAATTCCGCCCCACCGGAGTGGCCGCAGAGAACGTCGCCACCATGGAACGGCTGGCCCGCCAGGCCCGGGATGACGGGGCCGGGCTCATCCTGTTCCCCGAGGAGTCCATGTTCACGGTCCGGCACGTGGCCGGCTCGTTCGCCGAGGCCGTCGACGCCGGTTGGTCCAGCTTCGTGCGCGACCTCACCCGGATCGCCGCGGACCTGCAGATCGCCATCGTCGCCGGCGGGTACGAGCCCTCGGGCACCGACCGTCCGTTCAACACCCTCATCGCGGTGGACGCCACCGGCAGGATCGTGGACACCTACCGCAAGATGCACCTCTACGACGCCTTCAAGCACAAGGAGTCCGACCGGATCACCCCGGGCGTGCGGGACCTGTCCGTCGTGGAGATCGGCGGTCTGCGTTTCGGCATGATGACCTGCTACGACCTGCGCTTCCCCGAGGTGGCCCGGGCCCTGGCCGTGGGCGGGGCCGACGTGCTGCTGGTGCCGGCCGCCTGGTTCGCGGGCGACCACAAGGTCGATCACTGGCAGACCCTGCTCAAGGCCCGCGCGGTGGAGAACACCGTCTGGGTGGTGGCCGCCGACACCCGCAGCGACACCACCATCGGGCACTCGGCGATCGTGGACCCGCTGGCCATCCCCGTGGCGTCCCTGGCCGAGGAGGGTGAGGCGATCGCCACCGCCGACGTCACCCGGGAGCGCATCGACGAGGTCCGGTCCTTCCTGCCCGTGCTGGCCAACCGCCGGACCGACATCCTCGGCTGACGGTCCGCGGACCCGTCCGCAGGGTCCGCCACGACGGCGCCTTCCGGGATGAGTCATCATGGAGCCATGCCGCCCAGTCGTCCCACCGCCGGTCGGGGCCCGATCACGCTCCTGGCGTTCGGCCACTCGTTCGTCGACATCTACCAGGGTGCCGTCGCCGCCCTGGTGCCGTTCTTCGTGGCGGAACGCGAGTACTCCTACGCGGCCGCCTCGGCCATCGTCCTCGCCGCGTCCCTGCTCTCCTCGGTGGTCCAGCCCCTGTTCGGGGTGCTGGTCGACAAGCGTCCGATGCGCTGGCTCCTGCCGGTCTCGACCCTGACGGCGGGGGCGGGCATCGCGCTGGTGGGCGTGAGCGACAACTACCCGGTCACCCTGATCGTGGTCGCCGTCTCCGGGATCGGCGTGGCCGCGTACCACCCTCCGGCCGCGCAGGTGGCGCGGGCCGCCAGCGGGGGCACCCACTCGCGGATGGGCTGGTTCTCCCTGGGCGGCAACGTCGGCTTCGCCGCGGCACCCCTGCTCGTGGCCGGCGTCATCGCGATCGGCGGCCTCGGGGCGTCCCCGCTGCTGGTGGTCCCGGCGCTCGCGGGCGTGGTCCTGTGCCTTGCGGCGCTGCGCGGGATCCCCGCACCGGTCGCGCCGGGCCGGGGCCAGGCCGGGGCCGGGCCGGAGAACGACTGGGGGTCGTTCCTCCGGCTGACCGGGGCCATCGTCTGCCGCTCGATCGTGTTCATCGGCCTGTCCGCCTTCATCTCGCTCTACGCGGCCGAGCGCGGCGACGGCACCCCGTTCGCCGGGACCCTCGCCCTCTTCCTGCTCTACCTGGGCGGTGCGTTCGGCACCGTCATCGGCGGTCACCTCGCCAACCGCTGGGCGCGCGTGCGGATCGTGCGCTGGTCCTACGCCCTCACCGTTCTCGCCGTGGCCGGGACGGTCCTCGTGCCGGGGCCGGCCATGTACGCCTTCATCGTGTTGACCTCTGCGGGCCTCTACGTGCCCTTCTCCCTGCACATCACGCTGGGACAGGACTACCTCCCGCGGCGCACCGGCACGGCGAGCGGGGTGACCCTCGGGCTCACGGTCAGCGTCGGCGGCATCGCCGCTCCGTTCATCGGCGCCCTGGCGGATGCCACCACCCTGCAGACCGCGCTGATGCCACTGATCGTGCTGCCCGCCGTCGGCTGGCTCTTCCTGCGCACGCTCCGCGAGCCGAGACCTCCCCACCCCGTTCCCGCCCCGGAGGAGGCGGCCGTCTGAGGCGGACGCGACCGACCACACCGGTCCCAGCAACCTCCCAGCTGGTGCCCGGCCCATTCCCACGTCCGCTTCCTAGGCTGGAGCCACCTCATCAAGGTGCGAGTGATGACAGAGGGCCCCGGGCCCGGCAGAATGCGTTCCCCTCACGCAGCCGGACTACCCGGGGCCCTGCCATGCCCTGAGGCGCCGCCGGCGAGATTCAGTGGTGCTCGTCCAGTACGGGCAGGTCGGACACCAGCTTGAGGTGGGCGACCATCGCGCGCTCCGCCTCGTCGGGCCTGCCGTCCCGGATGGCCTCGAAGATCTGGACGTGGCCGGCCAGGGACCTCTCGGGCCTCCCGGACTGGCTCAGCGACTCGAGCCTCGTCTCGCGGATCTGGTCGGCGAGCTGTTGCATCATGCGGGCCAGCAGGTTCGAGCGCGCGGCCCGGGTGACGGCCTCGTGGAACATCTCGTCCCCGGACAGTCCCCGGTCCCCGCTGTCGATGTCCCGGCGCATGCGGTCGATGGAGGCCGCGATCCGCTCCACGTCCTCGTCCGTCCGCCGCTCGGCGGCCAGGGCCGCGAGCCGTGGCTCGATCGCCAGCCGGGCATCCACGATGTCCGGCAGGCGGGCCTCGTGCTCCTGGACGTCGTGCAGGATCTCCGCGGTTGTCGGCCGGACCAGGAGGGTGGCCCCGGAGCCGTGGTGGACGCCGATGACGCCGAGGACCTCCAGGGCCACCAGGGCCTGCGCCACGGTGGCCCGGGAGACGCCCAGCTGCTCCGCGAGGTCTCGCTCCGGGGGCAACCGGCTTCCGGCCTCCATGCCGGAGTCGAGGACATGGGCGACGATCCGTTCGACGACCTGCTGGTACAGGCGGGGCCTGTCACTGCGGTCGATGCGGGACGGTCCGGTCATGGAACACCTCTCAGGCAGGCCCGTACGGGGGTCGGGTGGCGGGGCGTGCTGTGCCCTCATCGTATTCAGTGGTTGACATAGTGGCACAGTGTCCTATTGGCTAGTCCACTGTGAGCGGTATCACAGTACCTCTCGTCGAACTTCCGGACCATCCACCGAAGGACCAGTCATGGGCCCAGAAATGCTATCCATCCTCATCCTGGTGGCGATGTTCATCATCGCCACGGTTCTCCCGGTCAACATGGGCGCCCTCGCCTTCGTGGGCGCGTTCGTCCTGGGATTCATCATCCTGGGGATGGAGACCAGTGACATCCTGGCCTCGTTCCCGGGCGGGCTGTTCCTCACCATCGTCGGGGTCACCTACCTGTTCGCGATCGCCCAGAAGAACGGCACCGTGGACGTGCTCGTCAATGCCGCGGTCCGGGTGGTGGGCAGCAAGGTGGCCCTCATCCCGTGGATCATGTTCGGCATCACCGCCGTGATCACCGCGGTCGGCGCGCTGTCTCCCGCGGCCGTGGCCATCATCGCCCCGGTCGCCCTGAACTTCGCCAACAAGTACCGGATCTCCCCGCTGATGATGGGCATGATGGTGATCCACGGTGCCCAGGGCGGCGGATTCTCACCGATCGCGGTGTACGGCGTCACCGTCAACGGCATCGTGGACGCGGCCGGCCTGGAGGTCAGCCCCCTGGCCGTCTTCCTGTCGAGCCTGATCTTCAACTTCCTCATCGCCGTGGTCCTCTTCCTCGCGCTGGGCGGCCGGGGGCTGCTGTCATCCCGCGCGGAGGACTTCGTCGAGCGCGCCGCCGAGGCCCGGTTGTCCCGCAGTGCGATGGTCAAGGCGAACGCGGAGAACCGGGACGTCGACTTCAAGGGCTTCGGCTCCGGCATGTACGGCCCGTCCGATCCGGCGGGTTCCACCGCGGCGCCGACCGTGGAGAAGGTGCGGATCAGCTTCCCGCAGGTCGCCACCCTCGTGGGCCTGGCGGTCCTGGCCGTGGTCGCCCTCGGCTTCGGGATCGACGTCGGATTCGTCGCCATCACCGTCGCCGTCCTGTTGGCGCTCATCTCGCCCCAGGCCCAGAAGGGCGCGGTCAACAAGATCGACTGGTCGACGGTCCTGCTGCTGGGCGGCATGCTCACCTTCGTGGGCGTGCTGCAGGAGGCCGGCACCATCGAGTACGTCTCCAACGCCGTCGGGAGCCTGGGCGTCCCGCTGCTCGCGGCCCTGCTGATCTGCTACATCGGCGCCGTCGTCTCCGCGTTCGCCTCCTCCACCGCCATCCTGGCGGCCCTGATCCCGCTGGCCGTGCCGTTCCTGCAGGCCGGGGAGATCGGTGCCACCGGACTGATCTGCGCACTGGCCGTGGCCTCCACGATCGTGGACGTCTCCCCGTTCTCCACGAACGGTGCGCTCGTGCTGGCCAATGCCCCGGAGGACGTGGACCGGGAGGCGTTCTACAAGAAGATCCTGGTCTACGCGGCGATCGTCGTGGTGGTGGGCCCCCTGCTCGCCTGGGCGGCCATGGTGCTGCCGGGATGGCTGTGAGGCGACCATGACCACTGAGACCACTGAGACCACTGAGACCACCGGCCCGCTGGCCGGAACCCTTGTCGTCGACCTCTCCCGCGCCCTCGCGGGACCCCACGCGGCCATGATGCTGGGGGACCTGGGCGCGCGGGTGATCAAGATCGAGACCCCGGGGACCGGGGACGACACCCGTGGCTGGGGGCCTCCGTTCGTGGGCCCGGAGGACGATCCCATCTCCACGTACTACCTCTGCTGCAATCGCAACAAAGAGTCCGTCGCCCTCGACCTGAAGTCCGAGGACGGCCGAGAGGTGCTGGAACGGCTCGTGGTACGGGCCGACGTGCTGATCGAGAACTTCCGCCCGGGAGTGCTGGACCGGCTCGGCTTCCCCGTCGACCGGCTGCACGAGCTGAACCCGCGCCTGGTCGTCCTGTCCATATCGGGGTTCGGCCATGACGGGCCGGAGGCGTCCCGCAGCGGTTACGACCAGATCGTGCAGGGGGAGGCCGGGTTGATGTCGCTGACGGGCTCCTCGCCCGATGACCCGCAACGGGTCGGCGTGCCCATCGCCGACCTGCTGGCCGGCATGAACGGGGCCTTCGGCGTCGTCTCGGCGCTGAACGAGCGGCACCGGACGGACCGGGGGTCCGTGGTCCGCACCTCCCTGCTCTCCTCCGTGGTCGGCGTGCACGCCTTCCAGGGCACCCGGGCCACGGTGGCAGGCGAGCTGCCCCGGGCGCAGGGCAACCATCATCCCTCGATCGCCCCCTACGGGCTGTTCCGGTGCCGGGGCGGGCGGGTCCAGATCAGCGTGGGCAGCCAGCGGCTGTGGCGTGCCTTCGCGGAGGGCTTCGGGCTCGATCCGGACCGCGCGGACCTGGCCGCCAACGCAGACCGGGTGGCCCATCGCGACCAGCTCATCGCGGAGGTGGAGCGGGCCTTCGCGGAGTACGACCCCGAGGCCCTGCTGGAGAAGCTCGACGGGCTCGGCATCCCCGCCGGCAAGGTGCGGGACCTGCAGGAGGTCTACTCGTGGGACCAGGTCCGCTCACAGGGACTGGTCCTCGACGTCGAGCACCCACGGCTCGGTACGATCAACCTCCCGGGACCGGCGCTGCGCTTCTTCTCCGGGGACGGAACGCGGGAGACCACCCGGACGCAGCACTCGGCGCCACCGGGGCTCGATGACCACGGCATGAGTGTGCGGGAATGGCTCGACGGCGAGGCGGGCCGGTGATCGCCGCCCCGGACCGGGCCCTGCAGGGGGCCGCCGAGGTCCTGGACATCCTCGTGGACCCGGGAACCTTCCAGTCCTGGGACGACCCGGTGGACCACGGGCACCTCGAGGAGGACTATGCCCGGGACCTCGGCCGGGCGCGCGAGGTGACGGGACTGGACGAGGCCGTCGTCACCGGTCGCGCCACGATCGGGGGTCGCCCGGTGGGTGTGATCGCCAGCGACTTCCGGTTCCTGGGCGGGACGATCGGCGTCCTGACCGCGCGCAGGATCGCCGCCGCCTTCCGGCGGGCGGCCCGTGAGGGACTGCCCGTGGTGGCGGCGCCGTCGTCGGGTGGGACCCGCATGCAGGAGGGTACTCACGCGTTCCTGGCGATGCTGGACATCGCCGAGGCCCTGCGGGTGTTCCGTGAGACCGGACGTGCCTACCTCGTCTACCTGCGTCATCCCACCACCGGAGGCGTCATGGCGTCCTGGGGGTCACTCGGCCACGTGACGTTCGCGGAACCCGGGGCCCTGGTGGGGTTCCTGGGACCGCGGGCGGTGGAGGCCATCACCGGGGAGGCGATTCCCGAGGGCGTCCAGCGGGCGGAGAACCTCGCGGACGTCGGGCTGGTCGATGCGGTCGTCTCCCCGTCGCAGATCCGGTCCGTGCTCGACCGGGCCCTAGGCCTGATGTCCGCACCCGACGGCGGGAGCCCGGCCGGGGACGTCACGGGATCCCCGCCCGCCTCCCAGGTCGCGGTGCGGGCCGCGGTCCCGACGAACCCCTGGGACGCCGTCCTGGCCACCCGGGACGCACGGTATCCGCGCTTCCAGGACCTGGTGCGCTCCCTGGGCGACGTGCTGCCGTTGAGCGGTACGGCCGAGGGGGCGGCAGAATCCGGTGTGGGCGTCGTGCTCGCGCGGTTCGGTCGCCTCAATGCGGTGGTCGTCGGCCAGACGGGAGATCCCGGTCGGCCCCTGGGGCCGGACTCCCTGCGCATCGCGCGCCGGGGGATACGACTGGCCGGGGAACTGGGGCTTGCCGTGGTGACGGTGATCGACACCCCGGGCGCGACCCTCTCCGCGGCCGCCGAGGAGGGCGGGCTGGCCGGGCAGATCGCCCGGACGCTGGGCGACCTGACGGCGCTCCAGGTGCCCACGGTCTCGGTCCTGCTCGGGCAGGGATGCGGCGGGGCGGCGCTGGCGCTGTTGCCGGCGGACCGGACGGTGGCCTCGAGCCACGCATGGATCTCGCCCCTGCCTCCCGAGGGGGCGAGCGCGATCGTCCACCGTACCCCGGACCTGGCACCCCGGGTCGCCCGTCACCAGGGGATTGGTCTCGGGGGACTGCTCCGCCTCGGGATCGTCGACGAGGTCGTGGCCTACCCGGCCGGGGGTGCGGCGGGCAATGAGGAGTTCCTGGCGGGCCTGCGGGAGCGCATCGGCGACCACCTGGCGCAGGTCACTCCGGCAGAACGGGGCCCGGTGGGGACCCCGGCAGCGGAACCGGGCGCGGTGCCCGTCCGGCCGGGGGTCACCGGGACCGCCGGGGGCCGTCCAGAGGCCAGGATGGAGCGCTACCGGAGGATCGTGGGACTGCCCCTGGTCGCCTGAGGGGTCCGTCCGGCCAGGACTGCCAGCGATCTCACAGTCTCCACCCGGTTTCCCCACAAGTACGGCCCCTACGCTGAAGGAGCCTCATCAAGGTGCGAGTGATGAAGGTGCGAGTGATGACAGGGGCCCCGGGCCCGGCGTATGCGATTCCCCTCCGCAGCCGGATACCCGGGGCCCTGCTCGTGCCCCCGGTCGGAGCGGAGCCCCGGTCCGGCCTCCTTGGCGCATCGGTCCCATAGAGGCAATACTCGGGGACTACCGTCCAGCCACCGACCATCCAGGAGGACACCATGGCATTGAAGAACCTGTTCAACCGGGCTCGCAACTACGCCAACAGCCCCGAGGGGCGTCGGCTCATCGGCCAGGGCACGGACGCCCTGCGCCAGTACGGCACGAAGAACCGGGGCGCCCAGGGCGGGCGCCGTCGGTCGGGATCGAGCGGGCTCCTCGGCATGGCCGAGCGCTTCCTCGGCCGCGGCGGTCCCTCGGGCACGACCCGCCGGCCCTGAACCCCGCCGTCTCCCGTGCCCCCGGCACGCGTTCGCGTCTGATGCCGGGGGCACGGGCTCACGCCGGGTGGAGCAGGTCCTGTTCCTCCACGGCATCCCGGGACAGGGTCCGGTAGCCCTGCTCCTCGAACAGCACGGTGAGGCGGTCCTCGTCCACGCTCATCACGATCCCCGGCCCCCACTCCCGGTGCGTCACCGCGCTCTGCAGGGGGAACCGGTCGTCGTCGTGCGTCAGGTCCACGGCGGTGCCGTCATCGCAGTTGTCGCAGTTGCCGCAGGGGTCCGCGAGTTCCTCGCCGAAGTATCCCAGCAGGTACTGGCGACGGCACCCGTCCGTCTCGGCGTACCCGCGCATCATCTCGATGCGTGAGCGGTCGATCCGCTCCAGCCTCTCGGCCGTCTCCTCGGCCAGCCGCGCGGCCGTCTTCGGACCCACCCTGTCCATCAGCAGCAGTCCCTCCCGGGTGGAGGCCACGGCGCCCGCGGCCTGCAGCAGGTTGACCGTGCCGGTGACGCGCCGGGCGCTCACGTCCACGGCCTCCTTCAGGTGGGTCAGCCGCACCGGGCCGTCCGCGCGCTGCAGCTCCTTGACGACGGCGCTCACCACCTCCTGGTCCGCCTGCTGGGAGCTGAAGAAGCTGCGCAGGCCGAGGTCCTCGCTGCGGTAGTGCAGCACCACCTGGGCGTCCTCACCGTCCCGTCCGGCGCGGCCGGCCTCCTGGTAGTAGGTGTCCAGGGAGTCGGTGATGTCGGCGTGCACCACGAACCGCACGTCCGCCTTGTCGATGCCCATGCCGAACGCGCTGGTCGCCACCACCACGTCCAGGCCGCCCCCCAGGAACAGCTCCAGGGTCTCGTCCCGCAGCGCGGTCTTCTGGCCGGCGTGGTAGGCCCGGGCCGTCAGGCCCCGCTCGGCGAGGCGCTCGGCGTAGTCCTCGGCCGCGCGCCGCGTGGCCGTGTAGAGCAGTCCCGGGCGCGGCAGGCCGGCCACCTGCTCCAGGACGGCCTCGTGCTTGTGGTGGTCCTCGTGGTGCCGGTGCACGGCAAGGTGCAGGTTGGGCCGGTCGAAGCCCAGGGCGATGACGAACGGATCGGACAGGACCAGCCCCTCCACGATCTCCTCCCGTACCGGGGTCGATGCGGTGGCGGTGAGCGCGATGATGACCGGTGAGCCCATCCGGTCCCGGGAGGCGCCGAGGCGCAGGTAGTCCGGCCGGAAGTCGTGGCCCCAGGAGGAGACGCAGTGCGCCTCGTCCACCACGAGGAAGGCCGGGCCGATGGCCCGCAGCCGCTCCAGGACCACGTCCTTGGCCAGCTGTTCGGGCGTCAGGAACACGAACTTCGCCGCCCCGTCCTCCAGGGCCTGCCAGGCACCCTCCTGCTCGCGGGCGGGGACGGAGGAGTTGATGGCCACCGCGTGCGTCGGGGCGCTCTCGGCCAGCTCGTTGAGGCCGTCGCGCTGGTCCGCCTGCAGGGCGATCAACGGGGAGACGACCACGCAGGGCCCGTCCACCATCAGCGCGGCCAGCTGGTAGACGGCCGACTTCCCGTAGCCGGTCGGCATCACGGCGAGCACGTCCCGGCCGGACACCGCGGCCTCCACCGCCTCGGCCTGGCTGGGGCGCAATTCCTCCCAGCCGAAGACCTCGTGGGCGAGCCGGTGGACGTCCGTCGGAGTCGTCGTCATCCCCTCACTCTAGGAGACCGGGCACCACCCGAAGTCCGGGACCAGTGGTTCAGGTCCAGTGCTGCATGGGTGCGCCGATCTGTCCCAGCTCGGTCATGGCGAACTGGTGAAGCTCGCGCACCTTCGCATTGCGCAGGGCGCCGGGCGGGTAGATCAGCTGGACCGAGTTCTCCGGCAGCTCGTCGGCGATCTGCGTGTAGACGAGACGTCGGCCCTCATACGTGACGTCTCCTCGGGGACGTCCCATGATCACCGAGTAACCGAGGCCCCGGCCCACCAGGGAGCGGATGGCTTCCACATTGCGCAATCGCCAGTGCACCCGCGGGGTGAAGCCGACGCTGGCCATCATGGACATGATCAGGTCGGGGGCCGGTTTCAGTCCAAGCAGCACCGCCGGTTCATCCCCCAGTTCGGCGAACCGTACCTGTGCGCGACCCGCCAGGCGGTGGTCTTGCGGCAGGACCAGCTGTAACCGGACCGGCGCCACCGTGGTTCGTTCCACGTCGGTGTCCACGTGTAACTGGTACATGAAGGCGGCGTCGAGCCGGCCTGCCAGGAGCATCTGTTGCAGTTCGTCCGAGGAGCCTTCGTGCACCTCGACCTGCACCCGGGGGTGGTGGTCGGCGAAGTGGCCCAGTACCGGGGGCAGCAGCCACGGGGTGAGGGTGTCGAAGCAACCGATGGACAGGGTGCCGGCCAGCTCGCCGCGGATGGCACTGGCCGAACTCTCCATGGCCTCCGCCGCGGACAGCACGGCCCGTGCCTGAGCTTCCAGGTCCCGGCCGGCCGCGGTGAGTACCGATCCGGTGGCACGACGCCGCATCAACAGCTGGACGCCCATCGTCTTCTCCAAGGCGCTGAGGGAGGCCGACAGGGTCCCGGCGGTCACGTGGAGACGCTGGGCGGCCGCCGCGAGAGTGCCCTCCTCGGCGATGGCCACGAAGTACTCCAGCTGACGGATCGTCACCGCAAGCATCTTTGTCTCCATCAAACTTGATCTGCGTTTACATTCGATTTACCCATACTATGGACTGCGCCATAGTCGAGGTGTGACCCAGATGACATTCGAATCCGCAGACCTCGCCCCTCGGGTGATCACCCTCGGCACTGCCGGCGGGCCCCGCTGGTGGGGAACCGACCCGGTCGGGCGCCGCAGGAACGGGATTGCCACGGCCGTCGTGGTCGGCCCCGCGGTGTACGTGGTGGACTGTGGCCGAGGCGCCAGCACCCAGTTCGCCGAAGCCGGCCTCAGTATGGACCGGCTGCGCGGGGTGTTCCTCACCCACCTGCACTCAGACCACACCGTGGACCTCGCCGGGATGCTGCTGTTCGGCTGGATGATGTCCGGACCGCGGCCGGACGGACCGATCCCGGTGATCGGCCCCGGTGACCGCGGAATGCTGCCCGCCGTGAACCCGCGCGCCATCGGTGAGGTTGCCCCGCTGACTCCGCAGGCCCCCACGTCCGGGACCGTGCAGTTGGTGGAGCACCTGCTGACCGCCTACTCCGCCGATGTCACCGACCGCATGCTCGACTCATTGCGCCCCTCCCCGTACACACTCTTCGCCCCGCAGGATGTGACTCTGCCCGAGCACAGCGGATATCACCCCAACCTGAACCCGAGTCCGGCCGGGCTGGAGCCATTCACCGTGTTCGAGGACGAGTTCGTCCGGGTCACGGCCACCCTGGTGGTGCACCCGCCGGTGGCCCCGGCCTTCGCGTTCCGCTTCGACACCGAGCACGGGTCAGTGACGATCTCCGGGGACACCGCTCCCAGCGAGAACCTGGTGCGACTGGCCACCGGCACTGACCTGCTCCTGCACGAGGCCATCGACATGGGCTGGGCCGAAGCCTCCTACCGGGACGTGGACGCCGCCACCCGTGAGGCCACGCTGGACCACCACCGCAAGTCCCACACCACGCCGCGCCAGGCCGGCCAGGTCGCCGCCGCCGCCGGCGTCGGCACCCTGGCCCTGCATCACCTGGTACCGGGCCATGCCGACGCCTCCGTCTGGCACGAGGCCACCGAGACCTTTTCCGGACCCGTCGTCGTACCCGAGGACCTGCAGTCCATCACCGTCGCCCGCCGCCCCCGCCCTGCGCTGGCCGCCACCTCTCTCTAGGATCATCATGACGCAGACCATGCCCCCCACTCCCTCTTCCACCAGCCCCTCGGCGCCCCCGGCATCGGAGTCGCTCAACACGCCGCACATGCGGCGCATCCTCACCTCGAGCTTCGTCGGCAGCGCCATCGAGTACTACGACTTCCTGCTCTACGCCACGGCCGCGGCCCTGGTGTTCAACAAGGTCTTCTTCGTCAACCTGGATCCGGTGTGGGCCACCTTCGCCTCCTTCGGCACCCTGGCCGCCGGTTACCTGGCCCGCCCGGTGGGAGGAGCAATCTTCGGGCACTACGGCGATCGGCTCGGACGCAAGAAGATGCTGGTGCTGTCCATGCTGCTGATGGGTTTCGCCACCACCGCCATGGGACTGTTGCCGACCACAGCCGCCATCGGCATGGCCGCCCCCGCTCTGCTCATCACCCTGCGGGTGATCCAGGGCATCGCCGTGGGCGGTGAATGGGGCGGGGCCATGCTCATCGCCCTCGAGCAGGCTCCGGGCGGCAAACGGGGCTTCGCCGCCAGCTTCGCCAACATGGGCGCCCCGGCCGGTGCCACCCTGGCCACCTTGGCGATGTCCGCGGCCACGCTGCTGCCGGAAGATCAGTTCCTCTCCTGGGGCTGGCGCATTCCGTTCCTGATCAGCGCCGTGCTGGTGGTCATCGCCCTGGTCATTCGGCTGAAGATCTCCGAGAGCCCGCTGTTCCAGCAGTTCGAGCATGAAGCAGACCGTCGGCGCATGCCGATCCTGGATGTCTTCACCCAGTACCCCAGGCAGCTGGGCCTCGGCGTGCTGGCCGGCATCGCGCAGTTCACCATGGCCGGCATGGTCACCGTCTGGGCCGTCAGCGAGGCCGTGGCCCTCGGTGCAGACAAGACCGGTGTGCTCAACGCCAAGGCAATCGCGGCCGCCGGCATGTTGATCGCCACGATCGTCAGCGCCCGCCTGTGTGACCGCTTCGGACGCCGACGGATCATGCTCTTCGGTATCAGCGCCGGCATCATCGCTGCCTACCCCATCCTGATGCTGGTCCAGACCGGCACCGTCGCCGGTTACGCCACCGCCGTGATCCTCGGCCAGGTCATCCAGGGCTTCATGTTCGGCCCCCTGGGTGCCTTCATCGCGGAGATGTTCCCCACCCGCGTGCGTTACACCGGTTCCTCGATCGCCTACCAGGCCTCATCCACCATCGGCGCCGGTTTCACCCCCATGCTGGCCGCCGGAATTCTCGCCGCGACCTCCGGCATTGCCGTGCTCGGCGGACTGTGGATGGCCGTCCTCGGCGTGTGCGCCCTGGCCGTGATCTTCGCTCCCGAGGGTCACCGTCGCGAGCTGGCGGACATCCGGTAGCGGCCGACTCCTGGTCAGGCCCCCTCACGCCCCGGATGAGACATCGTCCGGGGCCAGAGGAGGGTGACCAGGGCCCTTCGTCCCGGGGGAGGGCCGATCTGCACGGCCACCGGCAGTGTTCCGGAGGGGTGACGGGAAGAGCACCCCCCTTTACGGGCGGAGCCGGGCACGGAAGGGTGGGGACTGTCCGGTCGTCCGCGACCGGTCCTGGACTCCACGACGAAAGGCAGGATCCACCCATGTCAGGAAACCTTCTGGCCCGTTCCATCCACGACCTGACCGCCGCCGCCTGGTTCGGTGGTTCGTTGATGGGCGCGGTGGGCCTGAACGGCGCCACCGCCCAGGCGAAGGACCCCACCGAGCGCACGCGACTGTCCAGCCTGGGCTGGAAGCGCTGGGCACCCGTGCAGACAGCGGCCTTCGCCGCGCACCTGGGCACCTGGGCACCGATCCTCTGGGAGAACAAAGGTCGCTACGTGACCCAGCAGGGGGTCATGCGCTGGACGTGGGTCAAGGCCGGCGTGACCGTGGCCGGTGCTGCCGTGACGCTGTACTCCGGGATGCTGGGCAGGAAGGTGGACGAACTGTCCCAGCAGGGCGCCCAGGGCGCCACCGAACCCTCGCCCACCGCCTCCCCGGAGCTGCAGGAGGCCCAGGAGCAACTTCGGCTGCTGCAGTGGACCATCCCCGCCTTCGCCGGGGCCGTGATCGTGCTGGGCGCCCAGCACGGCGAACTGCAGAGGGCGCGAAACCTCCGGCCCAAGCGACTGGACAACGTCAAGGCCGTGGCCCGTCTCGTCCCGATGAAGGGGCCCGCCGGAGTGGTCAAGTCGCTGCTCACGTCCTGACCGGGCCCATGAGGGGCCCGTCGGCGGCGGCCGCCCCGAGACGAGGCGCGGCCGCCGCCGGCCGGATCAGCGGTCCAGCTCCTGGCGCCGGGAGGAGATCACGCCGGTGTTGAAGCCGGCGAGGTTCAGGCCGCCGTGGAAGCGGGCGTGCTCGATCTTCACGCAGCGGTCCATCACGATGTCCATCCCGTGGGACTCCGCCAGGTGGGCGGCCTCCTCGTTCCAGATGCCCAGCTGCAGCCAGACGGCCTTCGCGCCGGCCTCGCGGGACTCCTCCACGATGCCCGGGGTGTCCTCGGACTTGCGGAAGACCTCCACGAGGTCCGGGACCTCCGGCAGGTCCTTCAGCGAGGCGTACACCGGGTGGCCGAGGATCTGCTTGCCCTGCTCGGCCAGGATCGGGTTGACGAAGTAGACCCGGAAGGTGGTCGAGGACAGCAGGTAGGTCGCCACGAAGTACGACGCGCGGGCGGGCTTGTCCGAGGCGCCGACGATGGCGATCGACTCGGTCTGGCGCAGCAGCGCCAGGCGCTCCGGCGCGGACGGTCCGGTCCAGGTGCGGTCGGGCAGTACGGTGCTCACTTGGCGGCCTCCTTCAGGGCGGCGTTCACGGCGGCCTCCAGGGCCTGGTCCAGGTCCCAGAGGATGTCCTCGACGTCCTCGATGCCCACGGAGATGCGGATCAGGTCCTCCGGGATGCCGCCGGCCACGAGCTGCTCGGCGGTCAGCTGCTGGTGCGTGGTGGAGGCCGGGTGCAGCACGAGGGTCTTGGCGTCGCCGATGTTGGCCAGGTGGCTGGCCAGCTGCAGGTTCGAGATGAACTCGGCCCCGGCGTCGCGCCCGCCCTTCACACCGAAGCTGAACACGGAGCCCACGCCCAGCGGCAGCAGCTCCCTGCCCCGCTCGTAGTGGGGGTGGGACGGCAGGCCCGCGTAGTTGACCCAGTTGACCCGCTCGTCGGCCTCGAGCCACTCGGCCACCCGCTGGGCATTGGCCAGGTGGGCGTCCATGCGCTGGGCCAGGGTCTCGATGCCAATCATCAGCTGCTGGGCCGAGGCCGGTGCCAGGGCCGGGCCGAAGTCACGCAGCTGCTCCGAGCGCAGCTTGGTCAGGAAGCCGTACTCGCCGAAGTTGCCCCACCAGGACACGTCCCCGTAGGAGGGGACCGGCTCGGTCATGGACGGGAACCTGCCGTTGTCCCACGGGAAGAGCCCGGACTCGACGACGACGCCGCCCAGGGTGGTGCCGTGCCCGCCGAGGAACTTGGTGGCCGAGTGGATGATGATGTCCGCCCCGTGCTCGAACGGGCGGATCAGGTACGGCGGGGTCAGCGTGGAGTCCACCACGAGCGGGACGCCGGCGGCGTGGGCCACCCGGGCCAGGCCGGGCAGGTCCACGATGTCCCCGGAGGGGTTGGCCACGACCTCGGTGTAGACGGCCTTGGTGTTCGGCCGGATCGCCGCGGCGAAGTCCTCGGCCTCCATCGAGTTCACGAACGTGGTCTCGATCCCGAACCGGCGCAGCGAGACGTCGAGCTGGGTGATGGTGCCGCCGTAGAGCTTGGAGGAGGCCACGATGTGGTCCCCGGCCTGGCAGAGGGCAGCGAAGGTGACGAACTCCGCGGCCATGCCGGACGCCGTCGCGACCGCCCCGATGCCGCCCTCCAGCGAGGCCATCCGCTCCTCGAACGCGGCGACCGTGGGGTTGCCGATGCGGGAGTAGATGTTGCCGTACTTCTGCAGCGCGAACAGGTTCGCGGCGTCCTGGGCGGACTCGAAGACGTAGGAGGTGGTCTGGTGGATGGGCACGGCGCGGGATCCGTGCACGGCGTCGGGGACGGCGCCGGCGTGCAGGGCGCGGGTACGGAAGCCGAACTGGTGTTCTGCCACGGGGGTCCTTCCAGCAGGGGGTGGGGGCCGGTCGGCCGCGCGGTGCTGACCGCGTCCCGGTCCCGTTTCGTCCCATTGTTCCCGACGCCGGCCCGATCCGGGCAACTGGAGGACGAAAGATGACCCCGGGGGTCCGGGCCACCGGGTGGGGTCCCCGGTGGCCCGGACCCTCAGGTGCGGGCGTGGTTGAGGGCGAGGTGCTTGGTGCGGGAGTAGTCGTCCAGGGCGTAGGCGGAGAGGTCCCGTCCGTAGCCGCTGTGCTTGAACCCGGACCAGGGCATCTCGGTGGGCAGGGCCAGGTGCGTGTTGACGTTGACGCTGCCGAAGTCCAGGGCCTTGGCCAGGGAGAGGGCGGTGGCGACGTCGCGGGTGAAGACCGAGGCCGTGAGGCCGTAGTCGGTCTCGTTGGCGCGGGCGACGCCCTCGGACTCCTCACGGTAGGTCTCGATGGTGACGACGGGGCCGAAGACCTCCTCGAGGCTGATCGGGTCCCCGGTGGCGACCTTCAGGACGGTCGGTTCGATCCAGTAGCCCTCGGAGTCGTCCCCGCGTGCCCCGAGGAGCACCTCGGCGCCGCGGTCCACGGCGGCGTCGATGGCGGTCATCACCCGTTCGTAGTGGCCGCGGTAGATGATCGGGCCCAGGGTGTCGTCCTGGTCGATCTCGGGGGCGGCCAGCCGGTAGGCGGCGACGGCGGTGACGATCTTCTCGGTGAGGGCCTCGGCGATGGAGTCGTGGGCCAGGACGCGGCACGCGGCTCCGCATTCCTGGCCGGTGTTCCAGAATCCGGCCTCGGCCACGGTCGCGGCCACCTGGTCCAGGTCGGCGTCCGGGCAGACCAGCACGGGGGCCTTGCCGCCGAGCTCCAGGTGGGCGGGGACCACGTTGGCGGCCGCGGCGCCGGCCACGGACCGGCCGGCCCCCACGCTGCCGGTCAGGGCGATCATGTCGATCCCGGGATGGGCGCTCAGGGCGGCCCCCACGGTGGACCCGGATCCGTTGACGATGTTCAGGACCCCGGGCGGGAGGATGCCGTCGGCCAGTTCGGCCAGGCGCAGGGTGGTCAGCGGGGTGACCTCGCTGGGCTTGAGCACGATGGTGTTGCCGACCATCAGCGCCGGGGCGAGCTTCCACGCGACCATCAGCAACGGGTAGTTCCACGGGGTGATCATCCCGATGACGCCCAGCGGTTCGCGCAGGATCATCGAGGTGATGTCCTCCACGTAGTCCCCGGCGGCGACGGTGGTGGTGCTGCGCCCGGCGCCGGCCATGAAGCGGAAGGTGTCGATCGCCGAGTCGACGTCGTCGGCGGTGACCGCCGGCGGCTTGCCGCAGTTCAGGGCCTCGAGGGTGCGCAGGCGGTCGCGGTCGTCCCGCAGGGCCTCGGCCAGGGCCAGCAGCACCTCGGCCCGGTCCTTCGGCGTGCGCGCCGCCCAGCCGGGAGCCGCGGCGCGCGCGGCCGCCACGGCCGCGTCGACCTCGGCGGCCCCGCCCCGGGGCACGGTGGCCAGGACGGTGCCGCGGGCCGGGTCCACGACCTCGGAGGTCTCACCGGTGGCGGACTCGAGGTGCCGGCCGTCGATGTAGTGGTCGCACCGGGGCATCTCCACGGTGAGGGGCTGCTCGGCGCGCAGCACGGTTACGGCCGCGGACAGGGTGTTCTGCTCGGTCATCGGGACCTCCAGGAAGAGTGGGGAAGGGTGGGGGCGTGGGTGGCGGTGGCGCAGCAGTCCGCCAGGCCCGACGCCGGCCGGTGCGGGCCGGCGTCGGGACCGGCGGCTCAGGAGGCGAAGGCGCCCTGCAGCAGCTCGAGGGCGTCGCGGAGCTCTGCGCGTCCCTGGGCGGACAGCGGTGCCATCGGCCGGCGGGGCGCCCCGGCGGGAACGCCCTGCAGTTCCAGGCCGGCCTTGACCGCGGGGATGAACTGGCCGGAGATCATGGTGTCGATCACCGGGTAGAGCCGCTTCCACTGCGCCAGGGCCCCGCTCAGGTCCCCGGCGGTGATGGCGTCGTAGATCGCGACGATCTCGGTCGGCACCACGTTCGCGGCACCGGCCATGACGCCTGCGGCGCCCTCGACGAGGGCCGAGTAGAGGTAGACGTCCCAGCCGATGAACGTGCCGATCCGGTCCCCGTGGTGGTGGATCAGCTGCAGGCCCTGTTCCCAGTTCGCCCCGGAGTCCTTCACGTAGCGGATGTGCTCGAACTCCTCGGCCAGGGTGCCGATGGTGTCCGGGTCGAGGTTCACGCCGGTGGCCCCGGGGATGTTGTAGAGCATGATCGGCAGCTCGACCTGCTCGGCCACGTCCCGCAGGTAGGTGGTGGTCTCCTGGAGCGACAGCGCCTCGTAGTACGGGGTGACGAGCATCAGCACGTCCGCACCGGCCTGCTGGGCGGCCCGGCTCTGGCGGACGGCCTCGGCCGTGGTGAGGGCACCGGTCTGGGCGATCACCGGGACCCGGCCGGCCACGTGAGCGGTGACCTCCTCGACCATGCGGATGCGCTCGTCCGGGGTCATGGTGGCGAACTCGCCCGTGGAACCCCCGGCCACCACGCCGTGGACGCCGCCGGCGATGGAACGGTCCACCACCTGCCGCAGGACGGGGACGTCGATCTGCTCATCGGCGTCGAAGGGGATGGCCAGGGCGGTCAGGACACCGCGCAGTTCGTTCGTCATGATGGTTGCCTTTCGGTGGTGTGGGGTGGTCAGCTGACCAGGGCGTCGTCGAGGGCGGGTACGGCTTCGAGCGCGGACCGGGTCTGGCGCTCGGTGGCCAGTCGGCTGGCGATCTCCTGGGCGGCCGAGAACCCGGACATGATGGAGCTCTCGGTGTAGAGGGTGCCGAGGTAGTCACCGGCCAGGAACACGCGATCGGTGCCGCGCATGAGCGTGGACTGGAGCTTGGCGCGGCCGGGGAAGCTGTAGGGCGAGGCCACCTTCCACCGGGCCGCCTTGGCCTCCACGACGCTGTCGGCGAAGCCGTGGCCGAGCACCTGGTCGAGGTCCGCCAGGTGGGTCTGGACGACCTCCTCGTCGCTCTTGTCCAGCAGGGCGGCGCCCAGGCTGGCCGGGGAGAAGGTCATGAAGCTGCCGCCGGGCTTGCGGACGGACTCGGTGCCGCGGACGATGCTCGCCTGGTTCAGAGCGATCGCGAACGAGCGCTTCGGGGCGGCGATGGCGTAGATGTCGTCCCAGGGCCGGGCGGAGGTCTCATCGGTCAGGAAGGCCGAGCTGACGTGCGGACCGTACTTGATCTGCCCGAGCGCACCGCGCAGGTCCTCGGGCAGGTCCACGCCGATCCGGTGGGACACGTCGGCGGTGGTCGCCAGGACGACGGAGCGCGCCTCGACCTCGTGGTCCCGGCCGTCCTGGCTGTAGCGGACGAGGACCGAGTTCTTCCGGTGCACCACCTCGTGCACGGTGGCGCCCAGGCGGACACGGTCGCCGAGGGCCACCGCGATCGATTCGGTCAGGGTGGACGGGCCGCCCACGATGCCGCGGTTCAGCCCCTGCCCGAAGCCCAGCACCAGGCTGAAGTAGCCGATGCCGGCCCCGGCGGAGATCTGGTCCATGTCCCCGGCGGAGCGCGTGACGGTCGTCTTGAACAGGGCCGCGGCATCCTCGGAGGTGTTCCCGATGAGGTCCAGGAAGGAGTTCTCGTTCTGGAAGTCGTAGATGCGCTGCTGGCGCATCGCGTCGGACTCCCCGGCGCGCTTGCGCACGACCCCCGTGTACTTCGCCACGCCGGCCACGACCTTCATCCCGGCCCGCAGCGTGTCGACCCGGGAGGCCAGCGGCATCGGGATGCGGAACGGGTAGGTGGCGATGTGCCCCTTCTTGATGAACTTCCCGTTCATGGACAGCCCCTGCAGGGAGCCGGGGATCTCCACGGCGGTCACGCCGACCTCGGTGAGCAGGGCGTCGGTGGAGGAACCGGGTCCGGCGAAGACGTGCCCGCCCCAGTTCATCCAGTAGTCCCCCCGGCGCTCCGAACGGATCCGGCCGCCGACCCGCTGGTCCGCCTCCAGGACCACGGTGTCCCAGTGGCGCAGGCGCCAGGCCGCGGACAGGCCGGCGAGCCCGCCGCCGATGATGATTGCGTCTTTCATGAGGTTGCCTTCCACTGCGACTCGATGTGATCCATCTCTCAGTACAGTAATCTGTGATTTGTGATCACACAAGAGGTGGTGCGAAGTCTGGGGAAGTCATGGGAGGGGGACTCGGGCCCCAGGCTTCCGGGCGGACGGAGGGGCTCAGCCCTCGGGGAGGGCCTGACGGATGCGACCGGTCGCGGCGTCGATCGAGGCCGCGGCCAGTTCCCTCGCCCGCAGGGCGTCGCGGTCGATCGCCGCCTGGAGCAGCAGGGCCTGGAACTCCAGGAGGATCCCCGGGTTGCCGCTCTCCAGCTCACTGCTGGCCCCGACGATCTTGTAGGACCGGCAGCGCTGCCAGAGCACGTGGATGGTCTCCACCAGGACGGGATTGCCCGCGGCCTCGTACAGGACGTCGAGGAAGCGTTCGTCCGCGTCCAGGTACGGGACGACCTCGCCGGCCTCCAGGTGCGACTCCATCGCCGCATAGGCCTCGCGGAGCCGGGCGATGCCGTCGTCGGACACCGCGGCGGCCCCCAGGCCGGAGGCCTCGATCTCCAGCAGGCGCCGGACGGCGTAGACGTGGAGCAGCTCGGCGGGGGTGAAGCCCTTCACCCGGGCGCCGCGGTTCGGCAGCGTCTCGACGAGCCCGACCTCCTCCAGTCGCCGGATGGCCTCGCGGACGGGCATGACGCTGGTGCCCAGCTCCGCGGCCACGTCCCGGATGCGCAACCGGTGACCGGCGGGGTAGCTCCCGCGCATGATGGCCCCGTGGATCGCCTCGAACACCTGGTCTGCGATGCGGGCCTGCGGCTCGAGCTGAGGGAGGGGCATGTGCCGAAGTATAGGGCTCTCACTCGGGCGGTGATCACAGATCCACTTTCCCTCTTGTTTGATATGTGATCACAAACTACAGTTGCCGCAGTGATGTACGACACACTCCCTGACCTGTCCGTCGTCGTGCACCTATCGACCTTGTGAGGAGTCAACGATGGTTGACAGCATTTACGCGATCGGCGACACGATGTGGCTGGTCATGCTCTTCCTGGCCATGCCGCTCGGGGTGTACCTGACCGTGCGCAGCCGTTTCCTGCAGGTCCGGTTGTTCGTGGACATGATCCGCCAGCTCAAAGGCGACGGGAAGGAGCGCGAAGGAGGCCTGACCCCGTTCCAGGCGCTGATGCTGACGATCGGCAACCGCGTCGGGGTCGGCAACATCGCCGGGGTCGCCACCGCCATCGGCTTCGGCGGGCCCGGGGCGCTGTTCTGGATGGGCCTGATGGCGTTCTTCGGCGCCGCGACGGCCTTCGTGGAGTCGACCCTGGCGCAGATCTACAAGCAGCGCATCGACGGTGAACTGCAGGGCGGCGTCCCCTACTACCTGGAGAAGATCACCCAGAAGCGCTGGCTCGGGATGGTCGCGGCCGCGATCGCACTACTCCTCTACACCCTGCTGGCACCGGGCGTACAGGCCACCAACATCGGCGTCGCCGCGGAATTCGGCCTCGGAGCGCCGACCTGGGTCGTGGGACTGATCGTCACCGCCATCCTCGGCATCATCATCTGGGGCGGACGCCAGCGCGTGCTCAAGTTCGTCAACATCGTCGTCCCGATCATGGCCGTCGGCTACCTGCTGATGGCAGTGGTGGTGCTGGCCGTCAACTTCACCCAGGTCCCGGCGGCCATCGGCCTGATCTTCACCAGCGCCTTCGGCGTGGACTCCGTCTTCGGCGGCATCATCGGAGCAGCGATCGCCTGGGGCGTGCGCCGGGCCCTGTTCTCCAACGTCGCGGGCGTCGGCGAGGGCACCTACGCCGCCGGTGCCGCCGACGTCTCGCACCCGGCCAAGCAGGGCCTGGTGCAGTCCTTCTCCATCTACATCGATACCCTGGGCGTGTGCATGGCCACCGGGCTGATGCTCGTGGTCACGGGGGCCTACAACGTCATCACCACCGACGGCACCACGATCCAGACCAACCTGCCCGGGGTCGCCGCCGGCCCGAACTTCACCCAGGAAGCCATCGCCACAGTCTGGGAACCGCTGGCCGGACCCTTCATCGCCATCGCGATCGCCATGTTCGCACTCACCACGATCGTGGCCTTCTACTTCATTGCCGAGGCCAACCTCGCTTACCTCGTCGGGCACCGGAACCGCGTCCTCGTGCGAATCATGGAGGTTGCCCTCCTGGCGATGACCTTCTACAGCACCATCCAGGACGCCAGCCTGGTGTGGGCCACCGCCGACATCGGATACGGCGCGCTGGGCATCCTGAACTTCACCATCTTGATCTTCACCTCCGGAATCGCCCTCAAGACGCTCAAGGACTACGACCAGCAGCGTGCCGCCGGTCTTGACCCGGTCTTCGACCCGGTCAAGCTGGGCATCAAGCACGCCGACTTCTGGGAGGAGCTCAACGCCGGGGACTCGTCGGTCCTGGCCCCGCGGCCGGCGCAGCGCACCCCTGGCAGGCGGCACGCGTCCCGCGACTGACCCGGTCCTCGACCCGGAATCGCCCCGGCTCCCCCCAGGGAGCCGGGGCGATACCGGCGGGTCGTGAAGACGGCGTCAGGCGCGCATCACGGCGTCTCGAGGATCAGGAGCGTCCCCTCGTGCGCCGGAAGGGTGATCTCGAGGCCCTGTTCCCCGCCGACGGTCCCGCAGACCTCCTCGGTGAAGGCATCGACCACCACGCTGTCCTGGGCGAGGTGATCCGACCGGACCGCGGCCGTGACGGTGTCCGTGGAGAAATTCAGCACGGTGACCGCCAACTGCCCGGTCGCGGTGCGCTGCACCAGGGCCAGCAGTGCGGGGTGGGACGCGGTCGCGACGTCGAGGAGCTCCCCGGCCGCGATGCCGTGTTCCTTCCGGACCTCGAGGACGCGCGCGAGCCGGCGGGCAAAGGAGTCCTCGTCGGCCAGCTGGTCCGGGATCGGCGCGTACAGGCTCCGGGCACGGGGGAGGCCGGACCCGGAGGACCGGGATTCGGGGGCCATGCCCATGAGGTTGTGCGCACCGCGGTTGATCCACCGGGTGTCTCCCTGGGCGATCAGCTCGGCGACCTGCTCCCGGGGCAGCGGGAGCACGCCCCGCAGGTCCCACCCGGACAGGGCGAAGACCCCGGGCTGCAGGGAGTTGTACATCGCCAGCAACAGGTGTCCTCGGCGGACCTGCTCGAGTTGGTCGTCGCTGATCTGGTCCAGGTCGGTGATCCCCAGGGCCGCGGTGACCACGCTGGCCGTGGTGCACGCGATCCCGTTGGTCGTGAAGGTCAGGTTGTAGGGAGCCGCCGGGCCGGTGATCCGCTCGCGCAGGGTCGACTGGATGTGCTCCGCGAGTTCACCGCCGGTGAGGGCCCGCCCGCCGAGCTCGAACTCCCGGTCCCGGTGCCGCACGGCGAAGTGGATGAGCTCGTAGGTGAGCTCGTCGTGGTTCTGCAGGGCATGGACCAGGCTGGCGGCGTCCACGCCGATGGCCAGGGCCTCGCGCAGGGTCAGCCGCAGGAACTCCGTGTCCTGCGTGACGAGGGCATGGTGGTAGGCCGGCCGCGTGACGAAGTCGTAGGACAGGTCCGGGCCGGTCATGGACGTCGTCTTGATGTCGTCGATGGAGAGGTTCAGCTCCTGGAAGGTGAAGCCGCCGACCTTGCGCACCATGGACCCCAGGAGCTGGTTCGCCGCCTCGGACAGGGGATGGCCCTCGGACCAACCGGCCCCCTGGTCCGCCCCCTTCTCCACGCCCAGGAAACCGTTGGCGTCCAGGCGCAGCGCACCGGCGCCCAGGTCCAGCAGGGAGTGCAGCGCGTCACCCATCACCATGCGCATGCCCGAGAACGTCGGGTCGAGCCAGTTCAGGGACGGCTGCCCGTCCTTGAAGTAGTGCAGGTAGACCCAGCGGTGCAGCGTGCCCTCGGTGTCCAGCACGGGCCGGGTCGCGCTCCAGTTGGTCTCCTTGACCCCGGGCTCGTAGAAGATCACCCGCTGCAGCTCCCCGATGATGTACCCCGCGTCCTGCAGGGCGCGTTCGGACTCCCGGTCCAGGTTGGCCGAGTCCTTCCCGGCGGGGACCTCGGGCAGCAGGTGCCAGTCCGACTCCGGGATGTCGATCATGTGGAACAGGCCGGGATAGTCCCGGTAGTTCATCTCGGCCAGCCGGAAATCCGCGCCCTTGCCGGTGTGACCGGGCACGATGTCATCGATGACCGTCCCGCCACGGTCCCTGGCCACGGCGCACATCGCGCGGAACTCGTCCTCGGTGCCGAACAGGGGATCGATGGCCATGCTGATGCGGTCGAAGTGGCCGTCCACGCTGGGGGTGTAATTCCAGCCGTCCAGTCCTCCGGCCCGTTTCAGGGGCCCGGTGTGGATCGCGGTGATGCCGATCTGCGCGAAGGCGTCCCACAGGGCCGGCTTGCCGAGGGCGCCGAGGAAGGACTGCCCGGGTTCCGTGATGACGGCCAACGGATACGAGGTCACCCACACGCTGGCGGCCTCCACGGCGCGCCGCGGATCGGGGCGGGCGTAGGCGTGCTGCCACATGCTGGCCTGGCCGGACAGCTGGCGGCCCAGCGTCTTGGCGTCTCCCAGCATGGACTGACCGCGCAGCCACTGGACGTAGGCCGGGTTCGTCCCCACCGGCTCGAAGGGGGGCTTGGCCGCCCCGAACTGCTGGTTGCGGCGCGCCTTCGGACGGGCGGCACGGGGCCGGGCCGGATAGAAGACCTCGTCGTAGTTGACGTCCGCGGGGGTGTCCACGTCGGCGGTGGGCACGGGGATGTCCGCGGGGACGCCCCCGTCACCCTGGGAATCGGTCTCGGGAGTGGGCACCCGGTCTCCTTCCATGTCACGAGGGTCACGTGACCACGCCCTGCAGTGTTGCGCGCAGTCAGGACTCATCCTTGCAGTGCTGAGCGCCGTCTGCCACCGGACGTCCGTGCGGCCGGCGCTAACCTTGCCCCATGTCCTCCGCCCCGGTCCGCCTCCTGCTCCTGGCAGACACCCACGTCCCGAACCGGGCACGCGCCCTGCCGGCCCAGGTGTGGCGGGCAGTCGACGAGGCGGACGTCGTCTTCCACGCGGGGGACTGGCAGGTCCCGGAACTCCTGGATGAACTGGAGTCCCGGGCCCGCCGCCTGGTGGGCGTGTGGGGCAACAACGACGGCGCCGAGTTACGCCGGCGCCTGCCTGAGGTGGCGCGCGTGGAGATCGGCGGGGTCGGGTTCGCGATGACCCACGAGACGGGCGCGGCGCGCGGCCGGGAACGCCGGATGGCGCAGGTGTTCCCCGAAGTGGACGTCCTCGTCTTCGGGCACAGTCACATCCCGTGGGACACCGTGGCGGGGGAGGACACCGCGAACCCCGGACTGAGACTGCTCAACCCGGGCTCGCCCACGGACCGGCGGCGCCAGCCCGAGTGCACGATGATGACGGCGGTCGTCCAGGACGGCCAGCTGACCCAGGTCCACGTGCGCCCGGTGGACCGCACCCCCTGACCGCAGCTGTCCAGGGCCTCAGGTGCCGCAGAAGGTGCGGTACCGTCCGAAGTCCTCGGGCGGGCCCTCGGCGTAGCGTTCCAGCCCGGGCCGCTCCTCGAACGGCTGGGTCACCGCCTCCAGCAGCTTTTCCAGGGGCCCGACGTCGTCCGCCTGCGCGGCGGCGAGCGCCTCCTCCACGAGGTGGTTGCGCGGGATATAGAGGGGGTTGGCGCGGTCCATCAACTCCGGGTCGGGGCTCAGGGCCCCCCAGCGCTCCAGCCAGTCGTCGAGGGCCGGCCGGTCGGTGAACACCGCCTGGACCGGCCCGGTGTCCCCGCGGGCGGCCTGGCCCAATCGGCGGAAGAACCCGGTGAAGTCGATGTGGTCCTGCTGCAGCAGGGCGAGCAGTTCGTCGGCCAGCGGTCCCGCCGTCTCCTGCGCGATGTCCGTGGACAACCCGAGCTTGCGGCGGACTCCGACCGCGAAGGCGTCGCTGAACTGGCGGGTGAAGTCCTGCAGCGCATCCGTGACGAGCTCGACCGCCACGTTCGGGTCCTCGTGGAGTTCCGGCAGCAGGGCCTCGGCGAAACGGGCCAGGTTCCACTGGGCGATCGCGGGTTGGTTCCCGTAGGCGTAGCGTCCGGCCGTGTCGATCGAGCTGTAGACGGCGGCGCGGTCGAAGGCGTCCATGAAGGCGCACGGCCCGTAGTCGATGGTCTCGCCCGAGATGGTCATGTTGTCCGTGTTCATCACCCCGTGGACGAAGCCCACCAGCAGCCACTGTGCCACGAGCGAGGCCTGGGCCGAGACCACCTCGCGGAACAGGGCCAGGGGTGGGTTGTCCGCGTCCGCGGCCTGCGGGTGGTGCCGGGCGATCGCGTGCTCGGCCAGGCGGCGCAGCACGGTGGGGTCCTCGAGGCTGCGGGCGTACTGGAAGCTGCCCACCCGCAGGTGGCTGGCCGCCACCCGGGCGAGCAGCGCCCCCGGCAAGGGTCCGTCCTCGCGCAGCACGCTCCGCCCGGTGCCGACCACCGCCAGGGAGCGGGTGCTCGGGATGCCCAGGGCGTGCATCGCCTCGCTGACGACGTACTCGCGCAGCATGGGCCCGACGGCGGCCCGGCCGTCCCCGCCGCGGGCGAAGGGCGTGGGCCCGGACCCCTTGAGGTGCAGGTCCCGCAGCTGACCGTGATCGCCGTTCCCGGCGCCCAGTTCACCGAGCAGCAGGGCGCGCCCGTCTCCGAGGCGCGGGACGTACACCCCGAACTGGTGCCCGGCGTAGGCCTGGGCGACGGGGGTGCCGAGCGCGACGGGGGAGGTGCCCTCCGCACCCGCGGCAGCGCCGGCGTCGGGACCCACGCCGGTGCCGGTGAGGAACCGCAGCCCCTCGGGGGTGCGCAGCCACTCGGCGTCCAGGCCGAGCCCGGCTGCCAGCGGCTCGTTGAGCACCAGCAATTGCGGCGCCGGGGTGTCCTCGGCGCGCCACGGGATGGCCAGCTCCGGCAGGTCGGTGGCGAATCGAGCCTGCAGGGCGAGGGCGGGGGTGGTGTGGCTCATGCGTCCAGCGTAGTCACGGGCCGGACCCGGGAGTGAGGTGCCGCCGGTCCGGCCTCGTCCGCCGCCGGCCGGGTCCGTAGGCTACGGGCACCGGCCCTCACGGAGAGGAGAGTGCGATGGCACGTCCGCCAGCCGCCGCAGACCGCACCGGGGAGCTCACGACGTCCCGGCTGGCCCGCGCCCAGGGCCTGTACGTGCTGGTGACCGGGGCCTGGCCGCTGGTGCACTACCGCAGTTTCGAACGCGTGACCGGACCCAAGGCCGACCGCTGGCTGGTGCAGACCGTGGCCGGCCTGGCCGTGACGATCGGCTGGTCCATGCTCCGGTCCGGCTCCGCCCCGGAGGCACACCCGACGGCGGCCCGGCTCGGTGTGGGCTCCGCGCTCACCTTCGGGGCCATCGACGCGGTCTACGGCACGAGCGGCCGGATCCGGCGGATCTACCTGGCGGACGCCGCCGTGGAGGCCGGTTGGCTGGCCGCCTGGCGGTCAGCGGGGCGGGTCAGGAAGGACCGTGACGCCGGGCCTCGACCACGGCGGGCTGGATTCCCCGCTCCCAGGGCCGGCCGTGCCCGGGCAGGACGAGCGTAGCCCCGGTGGCCAGGAGGGCGTCCAGCGAGCGCAGGGCCTGGGCGCTGTCCGCGGTGGCCGCGCCCGCCACGATCCGCGGCCCGGTCTCACCGGTGTAGGGATCCAGGGTCACGAGGGCGTCCCCGGTCAACAGGGCATCGCGGTCGGGCAGGTGCAGCGCGCAGTGCCCGTGGGTGTGGCCCGGGCTGGCGACGACGCGCGGCCGTCCGGGCACCGGCAGGGTGTCCCCGTCCTCGATGTGGTCCGTGACCCGGGTGCCCCTCACGGCCAGTGCGCCGCCGGCCAGCATGGCCGAGAGGATCGGCACGGCGCGGGGGTGCTTCAGCGGATAGGCGGCGCGGGGGTTCTCGTGGGCGTACCGGTAGGGGTGCGCGGCCAGGGTGCGCTCGGCGCGGTGCGCGTACACCGGCACTCCCAGGCGGTGCACGAGGCGCCGGGCGACGCCCACGTGGTCGAAGTGCGCATGCGTGAGCACGAGGGCCTTCACGTCCTCGGGCCGGCGGCCGATCGTGCGGATCGAGCGGCCGAGCTCGGTCCAGACGCCGGGCAGTCCGGCGTCGACCAGCGTGACGCCGTCGTCGTCCTCGACCAGGTAGCAGTTGACGTGCGCGTGGTCGATCAGGTGTACGCCGGGGGCGATGTCCTGGGTGAGCATGGGTCCTCCCGGGTCGTCCAAGGGTGTCCGTTCTCCACCGTAGGGGGAGGAAGGGCGCGGAGGGAGGGGCTGCCCCGAGGCGCCGGGCACGAGCAGGGCCCCGGGTAGTCCGGCTGCGTGAGGGGAACGCATTCTGCCGGGCCCGGGGCCCTCTGTCGTCACTCGCACCTTGATGAGGTGCTTCCCACCGTAGGCAACGGTCGTGGGGACCGGCCGGGTGCCGGCTGGGTATCGCCTGACAATCGGTGCCACCCACCCGGCGGCCGGCTACCCCGGCTCAGTCAGCGGCCGGCTACCCCGGCTCAGTCGGCGAACCGGCCCGTGGTGGGGAAGCGGTGCCAGGCCCGGTGGGCCGGCATCAGCGCGAGCAGCTCCTGGACGGCCGCGGCGCCACCCTTGGCGGTCACCACACCCGCGGTGTCCTGCATCGCCGTGGCACGCAGCACCTCCTGGCCCGTGCCGAAGGCGGCGATCGCCTTGGCATGGCGCCACGCCTCGCCGAGCAGCTTGGCCACCCGCGGGTCCACGCCCTCCGGCCCGGGAGCGGCGGCCTTGGCGTCCAGGCCGTGCGCCGCGTCCGGGGCGGGCGGCGTGGCCGAGGCGAGCAGGACGGCGTCGAACTCCACGGACGCCGCCGTCAGGTAGGTGCGCTGCGCGACCACGTCCTTGCCCAGCAGCCGGGTGGCGGCCTCGCCGCCGGACGGGGCGACCACCAGGGGCACCATCCCGGCCTTGTCCACCGCGGCGACCGCGTCGGCGAGCTCGCCGGTGTCCACGTCCTCGCCGACGATGATCCCCACCTGACGGCCGGCCAGCGGCCACTCACCGCCGACCTGGGCCAGGGCCGGTGAGGGCTCGACGTCGGCCGGGGCCTCGGACGGCTTCGGTGCCGGAAGGCCCAGCCCCTCGGCGACGACCTGGGCCAGCGTGGCGTCGATGTTGGCCAGGGCGCGCAACTGGCGCTCGCGGATGGCCTGCTCGTAGCACTTGCCGAGCTCGAAGGTGTAGGCCTGGGCCACGTGCTCGCGCTCCACCTCGGTCAGGGACCGGAAGAACAACCGGGCCTGGCTGAAGTGGTCGTCGAAGGTGGCGGGCAGTGCCCGTTCCTTCACCGAGGCGGCCACCGGGGCGGGGTGGTCGATGAAGGGCCGCTCGCCGTCGGGGGTCTCGAACGGGTTGTTCCCGTCCAGGGTGTTCGGGCGGTAGGGGGCCACTCCGGTGTGCACGGCGGTCTGGTGCATGCCGTCCCGCAGCATGTCATTGACCTCCGCGTGCGGGCGGTTGATGGGCAGCTGGTTCCAGTTGGGGCCGCCGAGGCGGGTGATCTGGGTGTCCAGGTAGGAGAAGAGCCGGCCCTGCAGCAGCGGATCGTTGGTGACGTCGATGCCGGGGATGAGGTTGTTCGGGTTGAACGCCACCTGCTCGGTCTCGGCGAAGAAGTTCGAGGTGTTGCGGTTCAGGGTCAGCAGCCCGATCGGCTCGACGGGCGCCAGTTCCTCCGGGACGATCTTCGTGGGATCCAGCAGGTCGATCCCGGCGAACATCTGGTCCTCGTTGTCCTCGAAGACCTGCACGCCCAGCTCCCACTCCGGGAAGGCGCCCGCCTCGATCGCGTCCGCCAGGTCCCGGCGGTGGTAGTCCGGATCGGCGCCGTTGATGATCTGCGCCTCCTCCCACGTGACCGAGTGCACGCCCAGCTTCGGCTTCCAGTGGAACTTCACCAGCACCGTGGACCCGTCCTGGGCGATCAGCCGGAAGGTGTGGACGCCGAAGCCCTCCATCATCCGGTAGGACCGCGGGATGCCGCGATCGGACATGTTCCAGATCGTGTGGTGCTGGGCCTCGGTGTGCAGGGAGACGAAGTCCCAGAACGTGTCATGGGCGGACTGGGCCTGCGGGATCTCCCGGTCCGGGTGCGGCTTGACCGCGTGCACCACGTCCGGGAACTTGATGGCGTCCTGGATGAAGAACACCGGCATGTTGTTGCCGACCAGGTCCCAGGTGCCCTCGTCCGTGTAGAACTTGGTGGCGAAGCCGCGGGTGTCACGGGCCACGTCCATGGAGCCGCGCGAACCGACCACGGTGGAGAAACGGACGAAGACCTCGGTCTCCTTGTCCTTCTCGAAGACCCCCGCCCGGCAGATCTTCGCGGCCGTGCCGTAGCCGCGGAACACGCCGTGGGCGCCGGCGCCGCGGGCGTGCACCACCCGCTCGGGGATGCGCTCGTGGTCGAAGTGGCTGATCTTCTCGCGGAAGTGGTGGTCCTGCAGCAGCAGAGGTCCCCGGGGTCCGGCGCGCAGCGCGTGGTCCGAGTCCTTCAGCCGGGCGCCGTGGGCGGTGGTGAGGAACTCCCCGCCCTGGGCCATCTTCTCCTGCGGGGCACCGGTTTCCTGCCCGGTGGGGGAGACCGTGGCGGGCCCGGTCTGGTCAGGCTTCGGCGGCAACGGGCCGGCCGGAGTCGTGGGCTCCTCCAGCGGGGGCGGGACCGGGCCCGGGGTGCCGGGGATCTGGGGGTTCTCGGACATGGTGTTGCCTTTCGCCGTAGGTAAGGGCTCCGACCACCGTAGACAGGGGGCGGGGGGTCTTGGCCAGAAGCGACCGGCGCGGAGTGTGCGGCAGGTGGAGCCCTGCGGGCAAGACCTCGCGGACGGGGTCCTGCGCGTGAGGCCGGGAGAGTGGGACGATGGGCACGACGCAACCACGGGGTTCCGGGGCCGGGCGGGGTCGAGCCGGAACGGGGCCGGATCTGCAGGGGTGAGGGAGGTCCGTCATGACCAGGGAGACCGATCGGCGTCGGACTGATGACTGGGGCACCTTCGAGGGCCTGGAGGAGGAGTTCAGGAACGCCGTCTTCTGGTGGCTGCTCGTCCGCGGTGTCCTCGCCCTGGTCTTCGGCCTCGTCATGGTCTTCATGCCGGGAGCCGCAGCCGCGGCGCTGAGCATCGTCATCGGGATCTGGCTCGTCCTGGACGGGGTCACCGGCTGCGCGATCGCGGGCCGGCGCAAGAGTACGGGCCGCCGGTGGGGGATGCCCCTGCTCGGCGGGGTGGTGGCGATCCTGGCCGGCCTGGCCCTGGTGGTCTTCCCCTATGCCCTGGCCGTGGTGGGCGGGGTGGCCGTGCTGTGGATCCTGGCCATCGGCCTGGCGGTGCGCGGCCTGCTCGAGATCACCGACCGCCGATCCGGGAGGTGGGGCAGTTTCCTGGGCCTGATCAACGTGGTCGTCGCGATCGTGCTGGCGGTCGTCATGTTCGTGAACCCGCTCGTCGCGCTGGGTGCCCTGGTGCTCGTCGTCGGGATCTACGGCGTGGTGTTCGGGCTGACCACCATCATCAGCGCCTTCCGGGTGCGCCGCGCCTGACGATCCGCCCTGCCTGACCCCCGTCGGGCCTGACGGCGAGCCCAGCGGGGCCGGTGGTCGATGGATGAGGCGGAGCACCCGGACCCCGGGGCTCCGCGCCATCCATCGACCGGCAGCCGGTGAGGACGGCCAGGCTACTCGGCGGGCCACCCCGCGTTCGACTGCGCCGTCAGGGTGTCCCAGAAGGTGGTGTCCGCGGCCTCGATCGACCCGTCAGCGATCGCGCGCGCCGTGGACTCCAGCGTGGTCACGGTCTGCTTGATCAGGTAACCGTTCGACTTCTGGCCCAGGACGGAACCGGGGTTGGAGTGGTCGGACATCCCACGCATCTCGAACAGCAGCGTGGAGATGCCGTACTCCACGGCGATGCCGTTGCGCGCGATGTTCTCGGTGGCGCCGCCCACGTACTTGCCCAGGTGGCCCCAGCCGGTCGGCTCGATGGCGCCGTGGACGATCGCTCCGAGTCGCTTGGACCCGCCCAGGACCTCGGCGTCCACATTCGGGGTGGTCGGATGCAGGATCGACCCGGAGACCAGTTCACCGTCGGCCTGGGACCGGGAACCCTGGTGGTGCAGGTCGATCATGTAGTCGATGTCGTAGGCCTGCAGCACGTTCTCGTGCAGGGCCCGGGTCTCCGGCTCGACCTTGGCGATGTGGTCCCGGTTCAGGTCCACCTCGTGGGCGTTGTACCGGGTCAGGTGACGGTCCCCGGACGCGATGTAGTCCTCCAGGGAGAAGTCCACGTCACCCATGGCACCATCCGCGTTGAGCATCGGCACCACGAGGATGTTGACCCCGTCCAGCACGCCCTGGTTCTTGCCGGTGCCGAGCGACCTGATGAAGGACAGCGCGCCCTCCGTGGTGAGCTGCTCGTTGCCGTGCTGCTGGGTCAGGTAGAGGATCGTCGGGTTCTGCGGGTCGGAGAGGTACTTGACCAGGTGGATGTCCCGGCCCTTCACGGTCTGCCCGATGACCTCCAGCTCCATGGCCGGCTGCTTGGCCTCCTGCGTGTGCAGCTCCGCCACCAGCTCGTCGTAGGTGGTGAGGATCGAGGTGTTGATGGTCTCGTTGCCGCCGTAGTTCGGTCCCTTGCCCACGGCGAAGGCCGGTGGGGCCGCCAGTCCGGACCCCAGCGCCAGGCCGGCGGCGAGGGTGAGGGCGGCCAGCCGGCGGCCCCGGGGGCGCGGGGAACGCTGCGAGCCGGAGGAGTGTGGCGCGGAGGGGCGCGGTGCGGAGTGTGATGAGCGGGTCATGGCATCCTCTCGGGACGGACCCGGCCGGGAGGGGGCCGGGGCGCGGCGGGTTCTACGGGGAACCACCATGAGGACGGAGGCCGGCCACCGGGGGGCGTGTGACGCGGATCACCCAAGTCAACCCGGGGTTGACCGGGCCGTCAAGCACGCGTCGTGGCCGTCAAGCCGCCCCCGCCCGGAGGGTGGTCACTGCGCTGCCTTGGAGTCCCCGTCGATGTTCAGCTGCTGGCCGGAGATGGTCCGGGCGGCCGGGCTGGCCAGGAACACGGCCAGGGCGGCGATGTCGGCCGGGTCGGTGAAGGACTTGATGGCCTGGTTCTCCAGGGCCGCCTCCCGCTCCTCCTCGATGCTGCGCCCGGAGACCTGGGCGCGGCCCTCGAACACCCTCTCCAGGCGGGGTCCGTTGACGCCGCCGGGGTGGATGGAGTTCACCGTGATCCCGTGGGGGCCGAGCTCCAGTGACAGGGTCTTGGTGAACCCGACCAGGCCCCACTTGGTGGTGGCGTAGGCGATCCGGTTCGGGTAGCCGAAACGCCCGGCCAGGGAGGACATGACGATGATCGAACCGCGCCCGTTCTCCTTCAGCAGCGGAACGGCCTTGCGGGCCACCTCGAAGGTGCCGTTGAGGTTGACGTCCACGACGGCGGCCCAGGCGTCCGGGTCGTAGTCCTCCACGGGCGCGGTGGGTCCGGCGATGCCGGCGTTGGAGACCAGTACGTCCAGCCCGCCGAGCTCCGCGCGGACGTCGGCCATCATGGCGTCGACGTCGGCGGCCCGGGACACGTCGCCCACGGAGGCGGTGAGGCCCGGGTGCTCGGCCAGGGCGGCCTGGACGGCGTCCGGGTCGATGTCCGCGATGTGGACGCGGTCACCGTTGGCGACGAAGGCCCGGGCGATGGCCAGTCCGATGCCGGAGGCGCCGGCGGTGACGAGTACGCGCTGGGACATGGGGATCTCCTCGTTCACGGCGGAGGCCGGCTCCGGGGACCAGGTCCTGGAGGGAGCTGGCCCCCCGGAGGTCCTCACGGTGGATGTGCGGTGGATGTTCTGGGACCAGATCTACGCCGGACGCCGGGATCCGGCAACGTCAGGAGGCAGGATTCCGCACCGGGGAATGGGGGAGCGCGCCGTCCGGCCGGCCTCCGCGCGACTGCGGATGGACTCAGGCCAGGGCCTCGACCCGGTCCCGGCCGTGGGCGGGACCGGCGCTCGTGCCGGGAGTGCGCCCGTCCTCGCGGTGGGCGGCCAGGGTGGCGAACGGCCCGCCGGCGGCCAGCAGTTCGGCGGGGCCGCCCTGTTCCACGATCCGTCCGCCCTCCAGCACCACCACCTGGCCGGCCCCGGTCACGGTGGACAGCCGGTGGGCGATCATCAGCGTGGTCCGTCCCACCGCCAGCCGGTCCAGTGCGGCCTGCACGCGGGCCTCGGTGGTGTTGTCCAGGGCGGAGGTGGCCTCGTCCAGCACCAGCACCGGCGGATTGCGCAGGATGGTCCGGGCGATCGCCAGCCGTTGCTGCTCACCCCCGGAGAAGCGGTGGCCGCGGGCACCCACCACCGTGTCCAGTCCTTCGGGCAGGGCGGCGACGGTGTCCGCGAGGGACGCGGCGCCGAGCACCTCCCAGAGCCTGGCGTCGGTGGCGTCCGGGTCGGCCAGCAGCAGGTTCTCCCGCACGGTGGCGTGGATCAGGTACGTCTCCTGGGAGACCACCCCGACGATCCTCGCCAGCACCTCCGGATCGATCTCGCGCACGTCGACCCCGTCGATCGTGACCCGCCCCGCGGTGGCGTCGTGCAACCGGGGCAGCAGGGAGGCCAGGGTGGACTTGCCGGAACCGGTCGGGCCGACGACGGCGGTCGTGGTCCCCGCGGGCATCACCAGGTCGATGCGGTCCAGCACCGGGCGCCCCCCGGTGGGTGAGGCACCCGCGGCGGGGGCGGCGCCGTCGTCGTAGGTGAAGGAGGCCTGTTCGAAGCGGACCTCGCCGCGCACCCGCTCCGGTTCCAGCGGGACCGGATCGGCCGGTGGCCTGACCTGCGGGTCCAGGTCCAGGTACTCGAAGATGCGGGAGAAGAAGGCCAGGGCGGTGACCCACTGGACGCCGATGTTCAGCAGGCCCATCACGGGGCGGAACACGGTGCCCTGCAGTGCCGTGAACGCCACGAGCGTGCCGATGGTCATCCCCCCGGAGGTCGCGGGGAAGCCGGCCGCGAGGTAGATGACCGCGGGGATCGCGGCGAAGACGACCTGCATGGTCGCCATGCGCCAGCGGCCGGCCAGCTGCGAGCGCATCTCCAGGTCGATCAGGGCCGCGGAGCGGTCGGTGAAGCGGGCGGCGTCGCGGGCGGTGGTGCCCAGGGTCTTCGCCAGCCGCACGCCGGAGACGGACAGGCCCTCCTCGACCTGGGTGTGCAGGGCGGCCAGGGTCTGCTGGCGTTCGTCGGTGACCTTGCGGCGGATCAGCGCGACCTTGCGGGAGAGCCAGATGGCCGGGGGCAGCACCAGCAGCGAGATCAGGGACAACTGCGGGGACAGGGCGACCATGGCGACCGCGGTGGCGACGGTGGTGGTGACGTTGGTGGCGATGCCGGTGGCCGTGGAGGTGACCACGGACTGCATGCCCGCGATGTCGTTGGTGAGCCGGGACTGGACCTCACCGCCACGGGTCCGGGTGAAGAAGGACAGCGACTGCCTCTGCAGGTGGGTGAAGAGGTCCACGCGCAGGGTGTGCATGACCCGCTGGCCCATCCTCGTGGCCATCCAGGTCTGGACCACGCCGATGGCCGCGGTGAGGGCGGCGACCAGCACCATGGCGGCGGTGAGGGCCGAGAGCAGGGGGACGTCCTGGTGCGGCAGGGCGTCGTCGATGACGCCGCGCACCAGGAACGGCTGGGCCAGGTTGACGACGGAGGAGACGGTGATCAGCAGGACCACGACGGCGATGGTCGCCCGGTGCGGGACGAAGAGGGCCGCGATGCGGCGCAGGGAGACGGGGTGGCGCTGCAGCTGGGCCCGGTCCGCCGGGTCGGGCCGGGCCGGACCCCGGCCGCCGCCGCGACCGGGGGCTGTGCCCGGGGTGGCGGGGGCCGTGAGCGTGGTGGGGGAACTCATGGGTGGGCGCTCCTTCGTGAGGGGCCTCCGTGGCGAGGTCGGGGGTGGGAATGTAGTGAGGTTACCTCACTAAGAGGTTGCAGGTCAATCTCGCGTAGGATGCAACGCATGCCGGTCCCCGCTGATTCCCCCGCCTCTCCGCCCGAGCTCGGTGACCTCATGCACGTGGCCTTCCGGCGACTGCGCCGCGGCTGGGGCGAGCAGCTGGCGCCGTTCGGCCTGACGCCGTACCAGTTCCGGGCGCTGCAGGCCGTGGCCGGGGGAGCGGCCGGGGGAGTGGCCACCGCGGACGCCGCCGCCGAGGGGCTGCGCCTGAAGGACCTGGCCGAGAGGCTGCGGATCGCCCCGCGCTCGGCCACCGAGGTGGTCGACCAGTTGCAGGACCGGGGGCTCGTCGAGCGGCGGCCCGACCCCGCCGACCGGCGGGCCACGCGCATCGTGCTCACCGGGGACGGCGCCCGGGTGCGCGAGCAGGTCCGTGAGGAACGGCGCCGGCAGGCCGGGGACTACTTCTCCGTGCTGTCCGAGGGGGACCGGGCCGAGCTGGCGCGCATCCTCTCCGAGCTGGTGCGCTCGCACCCCTGAGGCGGCCGACCGGCGTCGGGAGCGATCCGACGGCGTTTGTCATGGCTGGAGCGGCTGGTTGCCGGTTTCTCCTATCAGGATGGACGCATCATCCCGGCAGGGACCGGGGAGATGTCCATCCCGGGATGAGTGAGGCGGCGTGGGGGAATATCCGGGGTGCGCGAGCCGCTGAGACTGGGAGCCCCGATTCGATCCGGAAGGACCCCCATGGCCACCGTAGACCTCACCGTCGACAGCTTCGGCACCACCGTTGCCGAGAATGACACCGTCCTCGTGGACTTCTGGGCCGCCTGGTGCGGCCCCTGCCGCCAGTTCGCCCCCGTGTTCGACGCCGCCTCGGAGCAGCACCCGGACGTCGTCTTCGCCAAGGTGGACACCGAGGCGGAGCAGCAGCTGGCCGCCATGGCCGGCATCACCTCCATCCCCACGCTGATGGCCTTCCGCGGCGGCGTGCTGGTGTTCTCCCAGGCCGGTGCCCTGCCCGGTTCCGCGCTCGACCAGCTGCTGGACCAGGTCAAGGGCCTGGACATCGCCGAGGTGCGGCGGCTGGCCGAGGAGCAGGCCGGTGAGCAGGGCGATGGTCAGGGTGGCCAGCACGACGACGAGCCCTCCGCCCAGGAGGCCGTCCAGTCCGCCGCGGACCAGCTCAACGCGCTGCACGGCCGCTGACCCGGCGGCCGTTTCGCCCGGGGACGGTGGCAGGATGAGGGCATGCGCCCCGATGACCTCGACGCCCGTCTCATCCAGCTGCTGACCGACTCGCCGCAGCTGCCCGTGCTCGAGTGCGCGCGGCGCCTCGGCGTGGCCCGGGGGACGGTCACCAGCCGGTTGGCGCGGTTGCAGGCGGCCGGCGTGATCAGCGCGATCGTCCCCCAGGTGGACCCGGCGGGTTTCGGCTACGACCTGGTGGCGTTCTGCTCCGTGGACATCAACCAGCATGTCGGCCACGAACCGGTCACCGAGGCGATCCTCTCCGCCATCCCCGAGGTCACCGACCTCTACACGGTCACCGGCGACCATGACCTGCACCTGCGCGTGGTGGCCCGCAACGGCCAGGACCTGCAGGACGTGCTGGACCGGATCTCGCAGGTCCCCGGTGTCGCGCGGACCTCCTCCGCGCTGGCGTTGCGCACCCACGAGCAGGGCCGGACGCTGCCGCTGCTGCACGCGGTGGCGGCTTCCGGCGAATGACTGGTCAGACTGTCCACCCGCGGCCGCGCGATACCGGTCAGATTGCACAGACTGGCCAGCCGTTCGCCGGCTGATTGCACAACGTCGAAGGGCCGGTCACACTCCTTCTCGAGAGTCCTGATGCCCCGAGACGAGGAACGCCGCCATGACCGCAGTCGCCGATGCCCGCCCGACCACCGCCCACGCCGTGCAGGAGTCCGGCGCCGCCGGTGAGACCCGCGTCCCCACCGTCCCCCAGGCCGTCGCGCGGGTCGTGCGCGAGCAGGACACCCTCCTGTTCGGGCTGATGGGCAACGGCAACGCCCACCTGATCAGCGAGCTGACCAGCACGGGCTTCCCCTTCGTCACCGTCCGGCACGAGGCGGGCGCCGTCGCGGCCGCGGACGCCGCCTTCCGCGCGTCGGGACGGCTCGCCACCGCCACGGTCACCTATGGCGCCGGCTTCACGAACACCCTGACCGCCCTGGCCGAGGCCGCCCTGGCGCGCATCCCGCTGGTGCTGATCATCGGGGACGCCCCCACCACCGGTCCGCGCTTCTTCGACGTGGACCAGGTCGGCATGGCCGCCGCGGCCGGCGTCGAGACCGTCCGGCTGAACGACCACGACCCCGCCGCCCAGGTGCGCGATGCCTACGCCCGCGCCCGTGCCGAGTCCCGGCCCGTCGTGGTCGCCATCCCCTACGACCTGGTCGAGGCGCCGGTGCGCGGCTCCACCGGGGCGGACGGGCTGACGGGCGAGGCACCCCTCCACGGGTCCCTGCCGGCCCCGACCGGTGCCGGGATCGCCCCCTTCCTGGCCGCCCTGCGCGGCGCCAAGCGCCCCTTGATCATCGCCGGCCGCGGCGTCGTGGACTCCCCCGGGGCGCCGGAGGCCCTGCGCCGGCTGGCCGACGGACTGGGCGCCTTCATCGCGACCTCCGTGATGGCCCGCAACGTGGCCGGGCTCGAGGGCGACCTGGGCATCGCCGGCGGCTTCGCCCGGCTGGACCGCGCGGAGATCATGCGCCAGGCCGACGTCGTGCTCGTCGTCGGTGCCGGGATGAACCCGTTCCAGTTGCGTTACGGCACCCTCCTCGGAGCCGGGGCGACCGTGCTGCAGGTCGACACGCGGGACTGGAAGCGCCACGAGCGCACCGATCACTTCCTGGTGTCCGACGCCGGGGCCGCCCTGGGAGCCCTGGCGGCGGCGCTGGGTGCTACGCCGGACGAGAACGGCCGTCCCGACGGCGGCTGGCGCGCCCGGCAGGCCATCCCGGCGGCCCCGCGGCTGGAGACGGTGAGGGCCGACGGGTCCGTGGAGGACGGGCTCGCCGAGGACGGCCGGCTGAACCCGCGGTCCATGGCCCTCGCGCTGGAGGAGATCCTGCCGGCCGAGCGGACCTTCGTGCAGGACGGCGGCCACTTCATCGGCTGGGTGCCCCTGATGTGCTCGGTGCCGGACGCGCGCTCCCACACGTTCGTCGGCACCGCGTTCCAGTCGATCGGGCTGGGCTTCCCGTCCGCCGTGGGCGCCGCCGCGGCCCGGCCGGAGCGCACCACGGTGCTCGTCACCGGTGACGGTGGCGGGCTGATGGCCCTGGCCGATCTCGAGAGCTTCGTGCGCCAGGCCCGCTCCGGCGTGGTGGTCGTGTTCAACGACGCCGCCTACGGGGCCGAACTGCACCAGTACGCCGTCCGGGGCCTGGACGAGGAGGCGATGCTCATCGAGGAGGTGGACTTCGCCGCCGTCGGGCGCGCCTTCGGGGCCGAGGGCGTCAAGGCCCGCAGCCTGGCCGACCTGGATGCCCTGAAGGACTGGGTGGCCCGGGGTGCCGAGGGCGTGTTCGTGCTGGACCTGCCGATCTCGCGCAACGTGGTGGCCGAGTACATGGTGGAGTCCATGGCCGGTGCCCAGCCCGCACCGCGGCCGCTGCCCGTGGACTGAGCCGGTCCGCTGCCCCCGGGGTGGCAGGATGGGCGCTATGACGGCGAACGAGGGCGGTGGCAACCGCATGCTGGAGAGGGTGGCCGCCATCCTCGACGCGGTGGAGGCCGGCCCGGCCTCCGCGAGCGACATCGCCCGCCGCACGGAGCTGTCCGTGTCCACGGTGCACCGGCTCGCCCTGTCGATGGCCGAACTGGAGTTCCTGCGCCGTGATCCGGACGGCCGGTTCCGCCGCGGTGGCCGCTTCGTCCGGTCCGCACTCGAGAACGCCGCACTGCCCATCCTCACCGCGCTCCGTGACCGGACCGGTGAGACCTCCCAGTTATGGGTGCGGCGGGGCGGGGACCGGTTGTGCCTGGCCAGCGTGGACAGCACGCACACGCTGCGGGCCACCCTGCCCCCGGGGACCCGTCAACCCCTGCCCGCGGGATCGGCGGGGCGGTTGCTCGCCGCCGAGGACGAGGCCCTGGCCTCGGTCCGGGCGCGGGGCTGGGTGGAGTCCGTGGGGATGCGCACCCCGGGACTGGGCTCCGTCAGCGCGCCGGTGACCGTCCGGGGCGAACTGCTCGGGGCCGTCTGCGTCGCCGTGCCGCTGGCCCGGGTGGTGGGCAGCCCCGGAGAGGACTTCGGGCCCCTGACCGTCGAGGCGGCGGATCATCTCGCGGAGGTCATGGAGACCCTGCGTCTCAGCTGAGGCCGGGGGCGCCCACCCCCGATGGCGCCCCCCGCGACGCCCGCCCCCGGTGGCGCCCGTCCTGCGTGGCCCCGCGCTCGTGGACGGTGCCGCGGAGCACCGGCCCCGGACCGTGGACGTCCCGGGTCCCCACGCCCGGAGGCCGGGCCTGACCTGCGGCGCCGAAGAACATGGACACGGGGTGTTGTGAGCCCGATCACTCATTGCTACTGTCTTCCCACTAAACAGCAAACATTTCCCATCTGATGGGAAATTCAGCGGGAGGATATCGCGTGAGCGAAGCCATCAACACCGGGACGAACACCCTGCCCCTGGAGGGCGTGCGCGTCCTCGAACTCGGCAGCTTCATCGCCGCCCCGTTCGCCGCCCGCCTCTTCGGCGACTTCGGGGCCGAGGTCATCAAGATCGAGCGCCCCGCCGGCGGCGACGAGCTGCGCGACTGGCGCAAGACCCGCGGGCAGACGTCCATGCTGTTCCGCACCATGGGCCGCAACAAGAAGTCCGTCGCCCTGGACCTGCGCAGCGAGCTCGGCCGCGAGGCCGTGCTGAGGATGGCGGCGAGCGCCGATGTCGTGATCGAGAACTTCCGCCCGGGCACCCTGGAGAAGTGGGGGCTGGGCCCGGACGAGCTGATGGCCAGGAACCCGGACCTGGTGATGGTCCGGATCTCCGGCTACGGCCAGACCGGTCCCTACAAGGACCGGGCCGGCTTCGGCAGCTCGGCCGAGTCCTTCGCCGGCCTGCGCTACATCACCGGGGAGCCGGACCGCCCGGCCGGCCGTGCCGCCGCCTCCATGGGGGACACCGTCGCCGGACTCTACGGTGTCATCGGCGCCCTGATGCTCATGCTCCAGAAGGCCCGCGGTGGGGACACCCGTGGCCGGCAGGTCGTGGACGTGGCCCTGTATGAGGGCGTGTTCAGCCTGCTGGAATCCCTCGTTCCGGACTACGACGCCTACGGCATGGTCCGCCAGCGCACCGGCGGGCGCCTCCCCGGTGTGGTGCCGACCGGTTCCTACCCGACCGGGGACGGTCTCGAGGTGGTCATCGGCGGCAACTCCAACTCCGTGTTCAAGCGCCTCATGCGTGCCGTGGGCCGCGAGGACCTGGCCGAGGACGCGTCCCTGACGACCACCGAGGCCCGCGGCGACCGCGAGGAGGAGCTCAACGGCGTCATCTCCGAGTGGACCGGCGCCCGCCCGCTCAAGGAGGTCCTGGACGTGCTGAGCGAGCAGGGCGTGCCGGCCGGCCCGGTCTACGACGCCCCGTCCATCGCCCAGGACGAGCACTACATCGCCCGCGGGATGATCGAGACGCACGAAGTCGTCATTGAGGACGAGCCCGAGCTGATCCGCTTCCCCGGCGTGGTCCCCAAGATCCCGGGTCACGACGGGCGGGTGGCCTGGATCGGCCCGGACCTGGGTGAGCACACCGAGCAGGTGCTGCGCGAGGTCGCAGGGTTCGACGACGACCAGATCGCCGCCGTGTCCGCCTCCGGTGCCGAGGCGGTGCGCTGATGACCGCCATCCAGGTCACGGACGTCTTCCTGCGCGACGGCCTCCAGGACGAGCCCGTCACCCTGACTCCCGCACGGCGCGTCGAGATCGGCGAGGCCATCGCGGCCGCCGGCGTGCGGCGGATGGAGGTCGCCTCCTTCGTCAACCCCCGGCGCGTCCCGCAGATGGCCGGCGCCGAGGGGGTCCTGCAGTCCCTGCAGGAGGGCACGACGGCGGAGCTCACCGTCCTGGCGCTCAACGGCCGGGGCGTGGAGCGGGCGGTGGCGGCCGGCGCGCGGCACGTGCAGATCGTCACCTCCGCCAGCCAGGCGCATTCCTCGGCCAACGCCGGGCAGGGCATCGAGGAGGCCCTGGCGGGACTGGGGGAACAGGTGGCGGCCCACCCGGGCGTCGACTTCTTCGCCGGCATCTCGACCGCGTTCACCTGCCCGTTCGAGGGGGCGATCGATCCGGAGCACCTGCTGTGGATGGTCCGGTCCTTCAAGGCCATGGGCGTGACGGACATCGGCCTGGCGGACACCCTGGGCACCACGCCCACGGATGAGCTGATCGCCAGCCTCGACCACGTGCTGGCGGCCGAGCCCGAACTGACCTACTACCTGCACCTGCACAACGCCCACGGCCAGGCCCTGGCCACCGTGGACGCCGCGATCGAGCGCGGGATCACCCGCTTCGACGCCGCCCTCGGAGGGTACGGCGGCTGCCCCTTCGCCCCGGGCGCGGCCGGCAACCTCTCCACGGGGGAGCTGGTCCGCCACCTGCACGCCGCCGGGCACCTGACCGGGATCGACGAGGCCGCGCTGGCCGAGGCGACCGCCCTGGCCCGGAACCTTCTCGCCACGGCCCCCCGGCTCGCCGAGCCCTCCCACGCCTGACCTTCACCCCGGGCATCCCGGGCCCCCGGGCTCTCAGGGGCCCGCTATTCTCACCCCCACCTGACGAAAGGGACTGCCATGTCCACCACCTCCACCGACGAGACCACGGGGTCTCACGGCGATCGCGAGGCGATCGAGCAGGAGCTCACTGCCGGGACCGATCCCGCGTCCGAGGGCGGCCTGGGCCACCCTGTCGCCAAGGACGTCGACGGCCGCCCGGGCGTCCACTACACGGGCGCCGGGTGGAAGCGGATCGCCAGCGTGCCGATCGCGGTCTACCTGGTGATGGCCGGCGTCGTGCTCACGGCCGCCACCACCGGGGTACTGGCACCGTCCATGCTCTCCGGCTTCGCGGTGACCATCCTGCTGGGCGGGCTGTTCATCTGGCTCGGCAACCGGGTCCCCCTGATCCGGGACTACGGCCTGCCGACCATCCTCTGCACCTTCGCCCCCGCCACGCTGGCCTACCTCGGCGCCATCCCGGAACCGATCATCACCGTGGCCAGCACCTTCATCGACGAGCAGGGTTTCCTGGACTTCTTCGTCATGGCGATCATCGCCGGTTCCATCCTCGGCATGCCGCGCGCACTGCTGGTCAAGGCCGGCCCGCGGTTCGCCGTGCCCGTGGTGGGCACTATGGTGGCCACGTTCGTGGTGATCGGGCTGGTGTCCCTGCTGTTCGGCAAGGGGTTCATCGAGGGCATCCTGCTGGTGGCCGCGCCGATCATGGCCGGCGGCCTGGGCCTGGGCGCCCTGCCCATGTCCGAGATGTACGCCTCCCGCACCGGCCAGGACGCCTCCGCGTTCATGGGCGACCTGATGTCCGCCGTCGTGCTGGCCAATGTCTTCTGCATCATCATCGCAGGGCTGCTCAACGGCATCGGCAAGAACCGGCCCACCCTCTTCGTCGGCTTCACCGGCAACGGTGACCTGATGCGCGTCCAGGGCCCGCGCGGCGAGCTGACGATGCCGAAGAAGGCCGATACCTCCACGTACATCGCGCTCGGCAAGGGCCTGCTGTTCGCCGCCGTGATCTTCGTGGTCGGTGAATTGCTGGGCGCGTACCTGGAGTTCCTGCATCCCTACGCCTGGGCGATCATCATCATGGTGGTCCTGAAGCTGACCGGGTGGCTGCCGAAGGACCTCGAGGCCTCCGCCACCGACTGGGGAGAGCTGATCAACGCTGTCCTGGTCCCGGCCCTGCTCGTGGGCGTCTCCCTGACCTACATCAAGATCGACGAGGTCCTCGTCTCCCTGGCCGACCCGTCCTTCATCGTCCTGACGTTCCTGTGCGTGCTCGTGGCCGGGCTCTCCGCCGGCGTCATCGGCTGGCTGGTGAAGTTCAACTTCGTGGAGTCGGCGATCGTGCCCGGCCTGGTCATGGCGGACACCGGCGGATCCGGCGACGTCTCCGTCCTCAGCGCCTCCGAGCGCATGCACCTCATGCCGTTCGCGGCCATCACCAACCGCATCGGCGGCACCCTGGTGCTGTTCGTCACTTCGCTGATGGTGCCGCTGCTGGTCGGCTGACCCTCACCCCGAGTGTCCAGAGGTCAAAGGATGACCCGGAACGCCCCGATGCGGGGTGTTCCGGGTCATCCTTTGGCGTTCGGCCGTCGGAGGGGTCCGCGTGCGCACCGTGGCGGGCAGCGTGGGCCAGGTCACTGCAGTTGTGCACAACATGCAGTCGTGCAAAAATATGATCCATGACCCCTGCGGATACCCTCTCCCTGCGCGAGCGCAAAAAGCTCGAGACGTGGAATCTCATCCACGACGCGGCCGCCGGACTGGCCCTGGACGAGGACATCCCCTGCGTGACCGTCGAGGCCATCGCCAGCGAGGCCGGAGTGTCCCAGCGGACCTTCTTCAACTACTTCCCCACCAAGGAGGACGCCATCCTCGGCGTCCGCAGCCCCCAGCCCCCGGAACTGCCCGAGGGATTCCTGGACGGGGACGGCCTGTTGCGCCGCACCACGGAGCTGATGCTCGGCGTCAGCCGCAGCGCCTACGCCGAGGGGGACGTCGAGCGCCGGGGCCGGTTGTTCGCCAAGTTCCCGCACCTGCTCATCCGGCGCCGGGAGCTGTCCCTGGAGTGTGAGGACCTCGTCCAGCGCGCGCTCGCCGCGGCGATGGCCGGCCATCCCGAGTGGTCGCAGGGACTGCACGGGCACGGGGTCGAGGACACCGCCCGGATGCTGACCACCGCGGCGGGCACCCCGTTGCGCTACGCGATCATGGCCCAGGGCCCGCTGCCCACCGGACAGCTGGAGCCGGAGGCCGTCCTCGACGCGATCGAACTGTTCCAAGACCTCTACAGGAAGCTTTCATGACCCAGACCCCCCGCGACCGCCGTCGAAGTCCCACCGCCACCGCTCCGACGGAGGCCAGCGCCTCCGGTGCGGCCCCGAACCGGGCCGAGGCCGGTTCGACGATCCCCCCGGGGACGCTCGTCCCGCTCTTCGTCGGCCTCATGCTGGCGATGCTGCTGGCCGCCCTGAACCAGACGGTCTTCGCCACGGCCCTGCCCACGATCGTGGGCGAGCTCAACGGGGTGAGCCAGATGGTGTGGGTCATCACCGCCTACATCCTGGCCACCACCATCGTCATGCCCATCTACGGCAAGGTCGGTGACCAGATCGGCCGCAGGCCGCTGCTCATCGCCGCGATCAGCCTGTTCATGCTCGGCTCCGTGGTCGGCGGCCTGGCCGGGGACATGGGCATGCTGATCCTGTCCCGCGTCATCCAGGGCATCGGCGGCGGTGGACTGATGATCCTGGCCCAGGCGGCCATCGCCGACGTGGTCCCCGCCCGGGAACGCGGCAAGTACATGGGCGTCATGGGCGGGGTGTTCGCCCTGGCCTCCGTGGTGGGACCCCTGCTCGGCGGGTGGTTCACGGACGGACCCGGCTGGCGCTGGGCCTTCTGGATCAACATCCCGATCGGCGTGCTGGCCCTGCTGGCCGCGATCTTCTTCCTCAAGCTGCCCCGCCACCGGCACGGTCGCCCGACCCTGGACTGGTACGGGATGTCTCTGATCGCCGTCGCCACCACCGCCCTTGTGCTGGTCACCACCTGGGGCGGCGGCACCTACGCGTGGTCCGACCCGGTCATCCTGGGCCTGATCGCCGTGACGGTCGTGGCCGGTGTCGTCTTCGTGCTGGTCGAACGGCGCACCGCCGAGCCCCTGATCCCGATGTCCCTGTTCCGCGAGACCAACTTCGTGCTGACCACCGTGGCCGGCCTGTTCATCGGCGTGGCCATGTTCGGCGCCCTCGGGTACATGCCCACGTACCTGCAGATGTCCTTCGGCCTGGACGCCTCCGTCGCCGGCCTGGCGATGATCCCCATGATGGGCGCCATGCTGCTCACCTCGACGGCGTCCGGGGCGCTGATCTCCCGGTACGGCAAGTACAAGTGGTACCCCGTGGTGGGTGCGCTGGTCATCGCCGTCGCCCTGGTCCTGCTGTCCCTGATGGACCCGCACCAGCCCCTCTGGATGGCGTGCGGTTACATGGCACTGCTGGGGATGGGCCTCGGCCTGTCCATGCAGAACCTCGTGCTGATCGTGCAGAACACCTTCCCGGTCACCATGGTGGGCACCGCCACGGCCTCCAACAACTACTTCCGCCAGATCGGCGCCACCCTGGGCTCCTCCCTGGTCGGCAGCCTGTTCGCCTCGCGGCTGGCCGGACTGCTGGTCGAGCGGCTGCCCTCGGCGGGCGCGGGCCAGATGGGCAGTGCGGAGTCATTGACCCCGGCCGCGGTGTCCGCGCTGCCGGATCCGCTGCACGACCTGGTGATCACCGCATACTCGGACGCCCTGACCCCGATCTTCCTGTGGATCGCGCCGCTGGGCCTGATCGCCGCCGTCCTGCTGGTGTTCGTCACGGAGAAGCCGCTGGCCACCCGGATCGAGCGGACGGTGGAGTCCGAACCGCTGGCCACGGGCAGCCTCTCGATCGTCATGCCCGGCTCGAGCCATGAGCCCGCGGGCGACTCCGCGCCCGAACGGAGCCACGCGCCCGCCCTGCGGTCCCGGTAGTACCGCCGTCGGCGACCGCCCGCGACGTCGTCCGCCGGCCGCGCAACCGTCGACCGCTCGCGCGGTCGGTGGGCCGGCTCCGGTCGCCGTGCGGTGAGCGGGTCAGCCCTCGACGGGGTCGGCGTCCGGGGGCGTGGCGTCCGGTGCCTCGAAGGGCGCATCGTCCGGCCCCACGAAGGGGATGACCTCGGCGTCACCCGTGGAGGGGCTGCCCGTCCAGGACCCGCCCTCCAGGCTGTAGACCACGCACTGGACGGTGCGGTCACCCTCGGCCCAGGCCCGCTCCGTGGGCCGGAACGTGTACACGTCCCAGCCTGAGGACTCGTACGGCTCCCCGACGTAGTCCTCGAACACCGTCCCCAGGCACTCATCCTCGGGCTCGAGCCAGAGGTGTTCCCGGTCCTCGCCGGGGAACTCGGCCACGGACTCGGGCACGGTGACCACGTGGAGCAACTCGGAGTCGTGTTCCTCGGCGCAGTCCACGGTGGTCACGGCGTTGCCCACGTCCTCGAACCCGTTGAAGCAGTCCCCGACGGCCAGGCCGGTGATGTCGGTGCGATCCGGGTTGATCTCCACGCCGAACCCGCGGGCGAACTCGTCCACCTCGTCGGGAACGGCGGTACAGCCGGTGAGGGCCAGTGATGCAGCAGCCAGTCCGGCGGCGAGGGCGGCCAGGCCGGGCCACGGAAGCGGCCCACGCCGCGGCGATGTCATGGAGGGAGCATACGGCCAGATCAGGGCCCGGATGCCGGATCGCGGTACGGTGACGTCGTGGGTGAACGTCACGGCCGTGTTGCCAGGAACGCGGCACACCGCTAAGGTGTGAGCGCAGTCACAACCGAAGAGCCGTTGAGTGCGGCGGGAGAGTCCCGTCCAGCAGCACCGGTCGGGCGCCGTAGGAGCAAATCCTCCCCAGGAAACTCTCAGGCCCCCGTACCGCCGCATCGAGGCACATCTGGAAAGTAGCGCGGCATCCTCCGCGTTCGCCGAAGGAGCAAGTCCCGCCCGGGTGGGATGGAAACTCTCAGGCCGAGCTACAGATCGGGGAGGAACACACGGACCGCGCGGGGACACCGCGCAGAAGCCTGGAGTTCCCTCATGCCGATCACCCCCGTTCTTCCGGATGCCCTCGACCTGCCCGACGCCACCCTCACCGACCGTGCGGTCGGTCCGGGCCGGTACGCGGCCGTGACTGCCGCCCACCCGGACCTCGACCCGATCGGAGCCGGGCGCTGAGGCCCGGGACAACACCATGAGCATCAGCGTCTTCGACCTGTTCACCGTCGGCATCGGTCCCTCCAGTTCGCACACCGTCGGCCCCATGCGGGCCGCGCGCCGGTTCGCCGAGACCCTGGTCGCCGGGGATCTCCTGGAACGCACCGCCGACCTGCGGTTGGACATCTACGGATCCCTCGCGGCCACCGGTCGCGGACACGGCACCTTCACCGCGATCCTGCTCGGGCTGGAGGGCTACGACCCGGAGCTCATCCTGCCCGACCAGGTTGAGGAGCGTCTGGCCGACATCGACTCCACCGGCACCCTGCGCCTGTGCTCCGCCCTCGGGGCGGGCAAGGACCTGCCCTACGGGGTGAAGGACATGGTGCAGCACCCGCTGACCGTGCTCGACCGGCACACCAACGGCATGCGGTTCCAGGCGCTGGACGCCGAGGGCTCCGTCCTGGCGGACGAGACCTGGTTCTCCGTGGGTGGCGGCTTCATCGTCCAGGAGGGTGAGGAGGACGCCGGCGGGGACCAGCAGGATGGGTCCGGGGCCACGGTGCCCCACCCGTTCAGCACCGCCCAGCAACTGCTCGAGCACTGCCACGCCACCGGGATGGACATCAGCGAGGTGATGCTGGCCAACGAGCGGACCCGGCGCACCGAGGACGAGATCCGCGCCGGGCTGCTGCACATCTGGACCGTGATGGAGGAGTGCAAGGACTCGAGCCTGCGGCGCACCGGCCTGCTGCCGGGCGGACTGAACGTCGCACGCCGGGCCCCGGAGTGGCACCGTCGCCTGCGTGAAGAGGACCCGGACCGGGACCCGAAGTTCTGGCAGGAGTGGGTCAACCTGGTCGCGCTGGCGGTCAACGAGGAGAACGCCTCGGGCGGCCGGGTCGTCACCGCCCCCACCAACGGGGCCGCCGGCATCATCCCGGCGGTGCTGTTCTACGCCACCCACTACTCCCCGGCGGCCCTCGACGCGGCCGCCCAGGGGCCCGAGGCGCTCCGCGTCGCGCGGGAGCAGATCGTCACCCGGTTCCTCCTGGCCGCCGCGGCGGTGGGCGTGCTGTACAAGGAGCAGGCCTCCATCTCGGGCGCCGAGGTGGGCTGCCAGGGTGAGGTCGGTTCGGCCTCCTCCATGGCGGCCGCCGGCCTGGCGGAGGTCCTCGGCGGTTCGCCCGCCCACGTGGAGAACGCCGCGGAGATCGCCATGGAGCACAACCTGGGCCTGACCTGTGACCCCATCGGCGGACTCGTGCAGATCCCCTGCATCGAGCGCAACGCGATCGCCGCGGCCAAGGCGATCAACGCGGCCAAGATGGCGATGTGGGGTGACGGCACCCACCGGGTCAGCCTGGACGAGGTCATCGTCACCATGCGCGAGACTGGTAAGGACATGAGTCACAAGTACAAGGAGACGGCCCTCGGAGGACTGGCCGTCAACGTCGTCGCCTGCTGACGCGTCACACGTCCGGGGCCTCGCGCGCCGGTCACGACTCCGGATCACCGACCCGGAGCCATCCCAACCCCACCCGCAGATCACACCTGGGAAGAGGCTCCATCATGAGCGAAACCCCTCAGTCGCCCCATCTCGAACGGGCACTGTCCAACCGGCACATCCAGCTGATCGCCATCGGCGGAGCCATCGGCACCGGCCTGTTCATGGGCTCGGGGAAGACCATCTCGGTGGCCGGGCCCTCGGTGATCTTCGTCTACATGATCATCGGCTTCATGCTGTTCTTCGTCATGCGCGCCATGGGCGAGCTGCTGCTGAGCAACACGGACTACAAGAACTTCGCCGACTTCGCCGGTGACCTTCTCGGGCCCTGGGCCGCGTTCTTCACCGGGTGGACCTACTGGTTCTGCTGGGTCGTCACCGGGATCGCGGACGTCGTCGCCATCGCCTACTACGTCTCCTTCTGGTGGCCCGACCTGCCCCTGTGGATCCCCGCGATCGCCTGCATCGCGTTGCTGCTGGGCCTGAACCTGCCCACGGTGAAGGCCTTCGGCGAGACCGAGTTCTGGTTCGCCCTGATCAAGATCGTGGCGATCGTGGCCCTGATCGTCATCGGCCTGGTCATGATCATCACCGGGTTCGAGAACGATGGCGTCCAGGCCAGCTTCGACAACATCTGGACGCACGGCGGCATGTTCCCCACCGGCTTCATGGGCTTCGTCGCCGGGTTCCAGATCGCCGTCTTCGCCTTCGTCGGCATCGAGCTCGTGGGGACCGCGGCCGCCGAGACCAAGGACCCGGAGAAGAACCTGCCCCGGGCGATCAACTCCATCCCGATCCGCATCCTGCTGTTCTACGTCGGCGCGCTGATCATCTTCATGGCCGTCCGGCCCTGGACCACCTACAGCGCCGACGAGTCTCCCTTCGTGGCCATGTTCGCCCTGGCCGGACTGGCCGGTGCCGCCGGCGTGGTGAACTTCATCGTGCTGACCTCCGCCGCCTCCTCGGCCAACGCCGGCATCTACTCCACGTCCCGCATGGTCTACGGCCTGGCGCAGACCGGCGAGGCACCCCGGCAGTTCGGCCGGCTCTCCAAGCGGCACGTGCCGCGCAACGCCCTGCTGTTCTCCTGCGTGTTCCTGCTCGGGGGCGTGGTCCTGCTCTATGCCGGAGCCGGCGTGTCGGAGGCCTTCACCCTGGTCACGACGATCTCCGCGCTGTGCTTCATGTTCGTGTGGTCCATCATCATGGTCAGCTACATCGTGTACCGGTTCCGCCGCCCCCACCTGCACCAGGCGAGCTCGTTCAAGATGCCGGGGGCATCGTTCATGCCCTTCGTGGTGCTGGCGTTCTTCGGCTTCGTGATCTGGGCCCTGACCACCCAGCCGGACACCCTGGCCGCGCTGCTCTTCACGCCTATATGGTTCATCGCCCTGGGCATCGGGTACCTCGTCCTGCGCCGCAACCCCAAGCACGGCGAGCTGCGCGCCGAGCACGACGCCAAGGTCATGCTGGAGAAGGAGCACCGGGAGGCCTTCCTGAAGGAGCAGGCCACGCGGGAACCCACCCCGATGCGCTGAGCCCGCACGACGGCCCGCGACGGCCGGCGGAGACCGAACGCCCCCGGGACGCCCCCGGGGGCGTTCGGCCGTCAGTCCTCGGGACCCGGTTCCAGGCGCCGGGCCAGGGCCCGCATCTCGGCGGCGCTGTCCAGGGCCTGCCGGGCCGCGCTGAACCCGGCCTCCTCCAGGGCCCTGGCCTCCGCCTCCATGCGATCGGCCTGCTCGTAGAGGGCGACGGCGGCCAGGGTGCGTTCACGCCGGTCCAGCTGGCCGCGCCGCTCGATCGCGGCCCTCTCCTCCCGGACGTCGCGCATGCTCGACCACGTCAGCAGCGAGGCGCCCACGGCGACGAACAGGATCAGCAGAAGGACCACGAGCGCGGGAAACATCGGCCTCTTTCGTCCGCAGGGCACAGGGACGCCTCCAGTGTCCCGCTCCGGGCGCTCTCGCAACAGGGGAGGCGTCACCGAACCCAGGGACGCACGCCACGCGGGACAGGGCTCAGCCGCGCAGCGTCACCAGGGTGCCCAACGCCCGCACGGCCAGGTCCCGGGCCCCGGTGTGGCGGGTCCGGTTGCTGACCCGGGCCATCAGTGCCGAGGCCCGCACGATCCGCTGGGTCGGTGCGCGCCGGGCGGTGTCATAGCGGCGCAGGCCCTCGGCGACGGTCTGGGCGTCCACCAGGGACTCGGCCAGCACCAGTCCGTCGGTCAGCGCCTCCCCACCCCCGCGGCCCAGGTGCGGCAGCATCGCGTGCGCGGCGTCGCCCACCAGCACCGTGCCGGCCGAGACGTAGGAGGGCATCGGTTGCGACCACTTCAGCCGGCGGCGGTCGATCGACGCGGGGGAGACGGCGTCGAGCACCCGTTGCACGCCGGCGTGCCAGCCGGCGAACTCCCGGCGCAGCACGGTCAGCGGGTCCTGGGCCCGGGAGCCGGCCCGCTCCAGCGGCAGGCACGCGTACCAGTTGGTGCCGCCGCCGGGGAACGGGCTGGTCCCGAACAGCAGTTCCGCACCCCACGTCTCGTCGGCGCCCCCGCTGGGCACCGGAGCCACGCCGCGGAAGGCGACCAGGCCGGCGTCGGACACGCGGGCTGCCGGGAACGCCGCGGCGCGCACGGCGCTGTTGATCCCGTCCGCGCCCACGACGACGTCCGCCGGCGGGGCGGGGGCGTCAGGGCCCACGGGGGTGGAGAAGCGCACGGTGCCCTTGGGCAGCCCGGCGAGCAGTGCCTCGAGGAGGGTCATCCGCGGGACCAGGTGCAGGCCGGGGCCCCGGCCGCGGAGACTGACCTGGGCCAGGACGGTGCCGTCGGGACGCAGGATCCGGCCGCCGGAGACGCCGCTGGAGATCCCGTCGGTCGCCTCGCCGGAGGTCCCGACGCCGGGGCCCGCCGGGCCGCTGCCGGCCGCCGGGGCCAGCCGCTCGGCGACGCCGAGGGAGACCAGGGTGCGCCAGGCGCCGGGCCAGATGCCCAGCTGGGTCCCGGCCGTGGAGAGGGACCGTTCGCGTTCCAGGACGGTGACGTGCCACCCGGCGTGGTGCAGGGCGGTGGCGGTGGCCAGTCCGGCGATGCCCGCGCCGACGATCGTGGCGGTGTTCATGCGCTCAGTGTGGCAGTCCCGGACCCGCCGCCAGTCCGTGCACCGCCTGGAACACGGCGCCCATCCTCGCGTCTGCCTCGACCTGGCTGAGGAAGATGACGATCGTGCCGTCCGGATCGATGAGGAAGGTCGTGCCCTGGCCGCCGGACCAGCCCAGGCGCCCGGGATGGTCCCCGGAGGTCTCCACGGAGATGCCGTATCCCCACCCGGTCGTGTCCCAGAACCCGGTGATCATGCTCTCGGGGGTCTTGGCCTGCGGGGCCACCTGGTCGCGGGTCATCTCGGCCACGAGCGCGGCGTCCAGGAACCGGTGTCCCGCATGCCGTCCACCGTCGGCGAGCATGCGCGCGAACCGCAGGTAGTCCCGGGCCGTGGAGACGAGCTCGCCGTGGGCGGTGTCGAAGGCCGGCTCGCCCACGTAGAAACCCCCGCCGAGCGGTTCGGTCTCCCGCAGCTCCCCGTCCACGCGGCGGAAGGCGGCCGGCAGGCGGGAGGCCTTCTCCGGCGGCACCCACAGGGAGGTGTCCTCCATCCCCAGGGGTGAGAAGAGCACGCGGTCCAGGTGGTCCTGGAGTGCCACGCCGGCCATCCGCTGCAGCAGGATGCCGAGCACGCTGAAGCCGTGGTGGTAGCGGAAGCCCTCCCCGGGCTGGTGCGCCAGCGGCAGGGTGGCCAGGCACCGCAGCCATTCGTCGGCGCCCACGTCCACCGTCTGGTCCGGGCTGGCGGAGACCCCCAGGTCCACCATGCGCCGGGCCAGGGGAGAGTCCGTCATCTCCATGCCGTAACCGCCGCCGTTGACCAGCAGGTCCCGCACGGTGATCTCGCGGTCCGCGGGCACGACGTCGGACAGCTCGGCATCGTGGGCCCGCAGCACCGTGCGCTCGGCCAGTTCGGGCAGCCACCGCAGGACGGGGTCCTCCAGGGAGAGCTCGCCCTCCTGCACCGCGATGAGGGTCGCCGCGGCGGTGAGGGGCTTGGTCATGGACTGGATGCGCATGAGCGCATCCGGGCGCATGGGTGGGCCGTCCTCGGCCATGGATCCGGCGCACACCACCGTGGAGCCCTCCCAGGATGTGCCGGCGCCGCTGACGACGAGGAGGGCCCCGGGCACCGTTCCGTCCTCGACGAGCCGTTGCAGGAACTCCTCGAGGGGTGCGGCGGTCCCGGCCGTGTCGGTGGTCCCGGTTATGGTCTCCTCCGTCCCCGCGCGCTTTTGACGTGCGCTCCGCGTCCGAGGAGCGTACCGACCGCCGCGGACGGGCCGGAAGGCCTCAGGGCGAGCGCAGGTGTGCTCGCCGCCCGGTCACGGCGGCCACCACGAGCACCGCGGCGACGGAAGCGGTGACGCCGAACAGCCCGGACCACTGGCCCGCGTCCGCGAAGGGACCGGCGGCCAGGGTGCCCACGGCGCTGCCGGCGAACAGGGAGGCGGCGAACAACGCGACGGCGGTGCCGCGCAGGGCGGGCAGCACCTCGGTGGCCCAGGCCTGCAGGGAGGTGTGCAGCAGCGCCCACGTCCAGCCGAGCAGCAGGGCGGCGGTCACCACGGTGCCCACCGAGACGTGGACGGCGACGGCGGCGTACCCGGCCACCAGCCCCGCCCCGCCGAGGGCCATGATCACCGGCCGGGACAGGCGCCGGGCCAACGGGCGGACGAGCCGGCTCGAGACCAGGGTGGACAGGCCGTAGCTGGCCACGGCCAGTCCGGCGGTGGTCGCGTCCAGGCCCTGGTCCTGCAGGGCGGGGGCGAGCAGGGTGAGGATGCCGAGCACCACGGCGCCCTCGGTGAACACCAGGACCATGATCAGCAGCATCCACCGGTCGGACAGCGCCGTGGTGATCGCGCGCCACAGCCCGGTGGGTTCCGCGAGGCCGGGGTCGGGCCGGCCGCGCAGCGCGAGCAGGCAGAACAGCGCGAGCACGGGCGGGATCGCGAACATCAGCCGCCAGCCCACGGTCTCGCCGATGAAGCCGGCCGCGGCGGTGGCCAGCGCGGTGCCGACGGCGACCGCGGACATGTTGTCCGCCAGCGCGCCGTGCCGGTGCGGGCCGGGGACGGTGTCCCCGATGTACGTGATGGCGGTGGGGATGATCCCGCCGAAGAAGACCCCGGTCAGGGCGCGGGCCATGATCAGCAGGGCGAGGTTCGGCGCCAGGGCCGAGAGGATCCCGGTGACCGCGGCGCCGAGCAGCGCCACGCGCATCAGCCGCATCCGGCCGAACCGGTCGGACAGGGTGCCCCACACCGGTTGCGTGAACCCGTAGGCCAGGAAGTAGACGCCGGCCACCGCCAGGGCCTGGGCGAGGGAGGCGCCCAGGTCCGTGGCGAGCACCACCAGCAGCGGGGAGACCGCGAAGCGGTCGAAGCTGGAGGTGAAGGAGGCCAGGGCGACGCCGGCCGGCGGCCGGATGGGGCGGGGGCCGGCGTCGTGGTCCGCCGGGCCGGGCTGCGGTGCGGAGCGCGGAAGGGGAGGGGTCACAACAGGCCAAGGTACGCGATGGCCGTTCGGGCACCTCGCAGGATCTCGTCCCGGCGTGGACCACGCTCTACCAACAGGGCTGGTTCTCCTTCGATGAGCTCGTGCAGTTCCATGGCTTCGACCAGGTGGGGCCTACTCCTGCACGTCCACCACGAGTCCCTCCAGGCCCTTGTCCGCATCGGCGATGATCCCGGCCTCCTCGGTGGCCTGGGCGCCGCGTTCCATGGCCTGGTCCGGGAAACCCCAGCCGAACTTCGTCAGGATCATCGTCTTCGCCGTGGCCGGATCGATCTCCGTGAAGTTGGACAGCTCGGTGCGGAACTCCTCCGGGTTCTCGGTGGCGTACTCCTGGGATCTCTTGACGACCTCAACGAAATCCTTGACGAACTGGGGGTCCTCCGCCCACTTCTGCTCCGAGGTGAGGTAGACCGCCGTCACGAACTCGGGGTCCACGTCGATGTACGGGTCGGCGATCAATCGGTGGCCGGCATCCTTGGCGTTGCCGAGGAAGGGCTCCGAGGTCGAGATGGCGTCCACGTCGCCGCGTTCCATGGCCGGTTGCATGTCCGGCAGCGGGAGCTCCAGGAAGTTCACCGTGTCCGGGTCGCCACCGGCCTTCTTGACGGACTGCCTGATGGCCGCCTCGTGCAGGCCCTTCACGGCGTTCACGGCCACGGACCTGCCCTCCAGGTCCCCGGCGTCCTCGATCGTGGAGTCCTCGGGGACGACGATGCCCCCGTGGTCTGCTCCGGGCTCACCCGTGGTCCGCCCGCCCTCGGCGACGGCGATGACGGGCAGGCCCTTCTCCCGGGCCTGGAAGGCATTGACGCTGCCGGTGTAGACGACGTCGTACTGATCCTGCAGCAGGGCCGGGATGGAGACCGAGCTGCCCGGGGTGAACTGGATGTCGATCGTCATCCCCTTCTCGGCGAAGAAGCCCTTCTCCTCGCCCAAATAGATGGCCGCCACGTCGACCACGGGGACGGCGGCCACGTGGACGGTCTGCAGGTCGCCGTCGGGGGTGTCCGATGAACCGGCCTGGGAGGCGGTAGGAGCGTCCGCCCCGGCCGCGGCGCTGGAGGACGTCGCTGCCCCGGAGGGGCTGCCGGAACCGCAACCGGTGAGCAACAGCATGGACGCGGCCACCGTGGCGAGCGCGACGTGGGTTCTCTTCATGGCTACCTGCCTTCAGGGTCACAGCAAGGGGCGTCACAACTTGAGTTGCAATTGCAACGAGTGTCGCACCTCACATACGATTCGACAAGTACCCCTCACCGTGACGTCGGCTCCGCGGGCCTTGGCTGCGGGGGCGAGGAGGAAGCCTGTTCAGGGAAGGAGGCGCAGTTCAGGAACCGTGCAGCGACGGCGGGTTGTTCATGAGCGGGATGTTCTCGTACATCCGGCGCAGGAACGACTGCAGTTGTGCCCGTTCCTCGGTGGTGAACCCGTGGACCATCAGGTCGGCCCGCTCGAGGGCGACGGGCAGGACCGCGTCATGGACCTCCGCGCCCTTGGCGGTCAGGTACAGGCGGCGGCGGGGGCCATCCTGCTCCCAGCAGATGAGGTCCTTGTCCCTCAGTCGCTGGAGCCGACGGCTGACCACCGACTTGTCCAGGGCGACCTGTTCCGAGACGTCCACTGCCTGGCACCCCGGGCGGTTGGACAGGGTGGACAGGATGGCGAAGTCCGGGGAGGTGACACCGAAGCGCTCGTTGTAGATGCGGGATCCACCCCAGACGTGGGCGTTGTCCACCAGGGACAGGTAGGCCGGGGTGAACGTCTCCCGGTCGATCGTGTGATCGAGAGGGGTGCGAATCGGTTCGGAGGGCATGTGGCCCATCCAACCACCAGTGAGAACCGTTCCAGACCGAAGGGCACCATGAAGAAGCTCATCAACAATCCGCGCTCCGTCGTCGTCGAGTCGCTGTCCGGGCTGGTGCGGTTGAACCCGCACCTGCGCCTCCTGGAGGGCACCCGGACCGTGGTGGACGCGGGGGCTGCCGGGCGTGGGACCGTGGCGGTCCTCTCCGGCGGCGGGGCGGGCCACGAACCGGCCCACGCCGGGTTCGTGGGTCCCGGCATGCTCACCGGGGCCGTGTCCGGCGAGGTGTTCACGTCACCTTCGGTGGACGACGTCCTCGTGGGAATCCGCGCCGTGGATTCCGGCGCCGGGGTCCTGCTCGTGGTCAAGAACTACACCGGGGACCGGTTGAACTTCGGTCTGGCGGCGGAGATCGCCCGGGCCGACGGCATCGACGTCCGGATGGTGGTCGTGGCCGACGACGTGGCACTGGGCGAGTCGGTGGACCATGCGGGTCACCGCGGGATCGCCGGCACGGTCCTCGTGCACAAGGTCGCCGGGGCGGCCGCCGCGGCGGGACTGGGCCTGGACGCCGTGGCCGACGCCGCGCAGAGGGCCTCTGGGGGCCTCGCCACCATGGGCGTGGCCCTCGGCTCGTGTACGGTCCCGGCCGCCGGCACGCCCAGTTTCGAGCTCGGCGGGGAGGAGGTCGAGTGGGGCCTCGGCATCCACGGTGAGCAGGGCGTGGAGCGGTCCGGGGTGTCCTCCGCCTCGGAAACCGTGGACCGCCTGCTGACGGCCTGCCTGGCCGCCGGGCGGGCGGCCGAGGGGCAGCCCGTGGCCCTGCTGGTCAACAACCTGGGCGGCAGCTCGGCCATGGAGGTGTCCGTGGTCACCGACGCCGCGCTGTCCTGGCTCCAGGCCCGGGGTGTCACCGTGGCCAGGGCCTGGTCCGGGGCGTTCCTCACTGCCATGGAGATGCCCGGGGTCTCACTGTCCGTGGTGGCCGTGGACGAGGACCTGCTGGGGTACCTGGACGCACCCGTCCGGACCGCTGCCTGGCCCACGGGATCGGGCGAGATCAACCAGTCCCCGAGCCTCGCGGCACCGGTGGCGGAGTCCGCTGCCCGCGAGGGGTCGGAGCTGTCCGGTCCGGGGCGCTTCATCCTGGAGGCGGTCCTGGAGGCGCTCGAGCGTGCGGAACCCGAACTGACCGCCATGGACCAGCAGGTGGGCGACGGCGACCTCGGCCATAGCCTCGAGCGTGGCGCCCGGACGGTGCGTGAGGAGGGCGCGGCCCTGCCGGCCCGTCCGGACCGATTGTTGCGCCGGATCTCAGCACTGGCCCGTAGGAGCATCGGGGGCACGTCGGGACCCCTGTACGCGGTCTTCCTGCTCAAAGCCTCCGAGGCGCTGCACGGCATCGAGGAACCGCAGGCCGGGGACTGGGCCCGGGCGCTGACCCGGGGGCTGGAGGGGATCCAGGACCTCGGTGGGGCGAGGCCCGGGGACCGGACCATGCTGGATGCCCTGGCGCCGGCGGCCGGGGCCCTGGCCGATGCCGCCGACCAGCCGCTGGCGACGGCGCTCCGGGCGTCCGCGGAGGCTGCCCGGTCCGGGGCCGAGGCGACGGCGGACATGGCGCCGCGGATGGGTCGGTCCAGTTATGCGGGGGACCGGGTCAGGGGACACGTGGACCCGGGCGCCTGGGCCGTGCACCTCTGGCTGGCGGCCGCGGCGCAGGCCGCCGCGACGGTGGACGCGACGGTGGACGTGGAGCCCTCCGCGCGTCCCTCATGACCGCCCACCGGACCCGTCTATGGAGTCCGGTGGGTGCGGGTCACCTCAGCGTCGCGCGCATCGGGAGAGAGGTGTAACCGCGCAGCCAGTGGTTGACCTTCGGCACCGGTTCACCGGTGAGCTCGAAGGACCGGACTCGTGTGGCGAAGGCCCTCAGCAGGCTCTCGGCCTCCATCCGGGCCATCATCTGGCCCACGCACGCGTGGATCCCGTATCCGAAGGCCGCGTGGCCCCGGACGTCCCGGGTGATGTCGAACTCGGTGGGCCGGTCCCACGCGCGGGGATCCCGGTTGGCCGCGCTGACGCAGTTGATGACCTTCTGCTCCGGCTCGAGCACCACGCCGCCGAGCTCCGTGCGGATGCCCACCGTGCGACCGATGTAGGGGCTGGGGGCGTGATAGCGCAGGGTCTCCTCGAAGACTGCGCGAGCCTTCGACGGGTCCGCCGAGAAGGCCTCCCACGCCGCCGGGGTGCGGGACAGGGCCAGCAGGGCGTTGCCGATCCCGAGCATCGTGGTGTCCAGCCCCGCGGACAGGAAGGTGCGGACCAGCAGCCCGGCCGACTCCTCGGTGATCGTGCCCGCGTCGGCGGCGGCGAAGATCCTGCCGGCGAGCCTGGACTCGTCGATGTTCTCCCGGCGCATCTGCCAGTCGACGTACTCCTTCGCCTCGCTGGCCTGGGCCACGGCCTCCTCGTACAGGGCATCCTTCGGTCCCATGGCCTGGAAGTTGAGGTTGGCGTACGTCAGCAGGTGCTGCCGCCCCTCCGGTGCCAGCCCGACGGCGTCCGGCAGCACCCGGAGGGGGTACGCCTCTGCCAGGTCCGTGACGGCATCGAACTCACCGCGGCTGCAGACCTCGTCCACCACGTCGAAGGCGGCGGCCTGGAACTCCTCCTGGAGCTGCTTCACCACCTTCAGGGACAGCACGGAGTTCATGACCTTGCGGGTCACGGTGTGCTGGGGCCGGTCCTGTTCCAGGATCGCGCTCGCGGTACGCCAGTTCTGTTCCCGCGCGGTATTGGTCAGCCCGGTGCCGTGGGAGGAGATGAAGACCTCGTGGTTCTCGAAGATCTCCTGCACCAGTTCGGCCCGTCCCGTGGCCCAGACGCCGTGGGACTCCAGCCACACCAGGGGGCCGGCCTCCCGAATGACGTCCTCCACGGGGAAGGGGTCCTTCAGCGAGGCGACGGAGAACGGGTCCACGTCCAGGGTCGGGGTGCCTCCCGCGATGGCGGTCATGGGTCTTCTCTTTCAGCCGGGCGATCACTTCAAGTTGCAATTGCAACTCAGTGTTGCACGGCTCACTCCGTCAGGCAACGTCTTCGGGCTCCGTGGGAGCCGCGTCCGCTCGCAGGAGCGTCGTCGCGGCCTCACGCCGGGTGGCGATCGCCTGGATGCGGGGCTCGAGGGAGGCGTGCAGGAAGTTCACCAGTTCGGTGACGCGGCGTGGCGGGCGGCGGCGTTCCGCCGGGGCGAGCCAGGTCATGTACACCGTGACCCGTTCCGCGTCGACGAGGGGGATCTCCACGACCTCGTGACCGTCCACGGTCCACGGTGAGGCGTCGGGTTGGACGAGGACGGAGATACCGAGCCCCTTGCCGACCAGTGCCCGGGTCAGCGGCAGGGACGAGGTCACCCAGGCGATCCTCGGGTCGTTCTCCGTCAGTTCCAGGACGCGCCGGGTGTTGAGCATGCTCGGGGCATCGCCGAGCAGGATCAGCGGTTCCTCGGCGATGTCGGCCTTCGTCAGTTCCTGCCGGCCCGCCAACCGGTGCCCTGCCGGGAGCAGGACATGGGTGGGTCGGGTGAGCACCGGTTGGTGGCTGATGCCCTCGGGTGTCTCCAGAAGGTAGGTGAAACCCACGTCGATGGTCCCCGCCGTCAGGCCCGCCAGGAGGTCTGCGTGTCGCACCTCCTCGAAGGACAGCTCCACACCGGGATGTTCCGCCGCGAAGTCCCCCAGGATCGTCGGCAGGATGTAGGGCGCCAGGGTCTGGTAGATGCCCACGGTGAGGGGACCGCGCAGGTGGCCGTCCCTCTCCTGCAGGACGCGGCCGGCCTCGTCTGCCGCCCGCAGGATGGCGCGGGCCTCACGATGCAGTTGACGCCCGGCCGCCGTCGGCCACACGCCGTGGGCCCTGCGGCGGACCAGCAGGTGCTGGCCGATCTGCCGCTCGAGCTCGTCGACGGCGGCGGACACCGACGACTGGGCCGTCGTCAGCTCCCGTGCGGCCGCGGACAGCGAACCGGCGCGGACGACGGCGTCGAAGACCTCGAGCTGTCGCAGGGTGAAGGGGAGGGGCACGGTCATCCTTTATCGACTCAACCGATGATGATTCCCTGATCTTTCCTGTTGTCGCGATGTGCTGTCCAGCGGACGATGGAGCGAAAGGCCCATCAATCCCCGCGGCCGCCCGTGCACTGCCCGGACGGGTCCGCGCCCTCCAGGAGGCGGCATGCCCACCATCACGTATCACCAGGCCGACGGCCAGACCCAGGTCGTCGAGCTGGAGAAGCCGGCCCGCATCATGCAGGCGGCCTTGAGGAACGATGTGCCCGGGATCGTGGGGGAGTGCGGCGGCCAGGCGATGTGCGCCACCTGTCACGTCTACGTCCACGAGGACTACGTGGACGCGCTCCCGGAGATCGGGGAGGACGAGGAGGAGATGCTCGAGGTCACGGCCGCCGAGCGCGATGCCCGGCGTAGCCGGCTGGGGTGCCAGATCGAGGTCGGCACCCCTGGCCTGGAGTGTATTGAGGTCGACGTTCCGGACGAGCAGGTCTGAGCCGTGACCGAGACGCTGAACGGACACGTGAACGAGACCTCCTCGGCCGCCCCCCGGGTCGGCACCGCTGCGGACACCCCCGGTGTGGTCATCATCGGCGGTGGCCAGGCCGGCCTGCAGGCCGCGGCGTCGCTGCGGGACGAGGGGTTCGAAGGCTCGGTGACGATCGTGGCGGAGGAGCCGGGACTGCCCTATCAGCGGCCGCCGCTGTCCAAGGACTACCTCAGGCCCCGCCCGGAGGGTACGCCGGCGGAGCCGTTGCCGCTGCGTGGCCCGGGGTTCTGCGCGGAGCGGGGGATCACCCTGCTCGCCGGGGTCACCGCCACGGCCGTGGACCGGGTGACCAAGACCGTGCACATGGCGGACGGCACCGAGCTGCGCTACCAGTCCCTGGTGTTCGCCACTGGTGCCCGCAATCGTCAGTTGACCACGCCGGGTGTTGAGCTGCCGGGGATTCACGGGCTGCGCACCGTGGCCGATGCCCAGGCCCTGGGGGCAGCCCTGGGCGCCGCGCGGGACGTCGTGGTGATCGGCGCCGGGTTCATCGGCCTGGAGTTCGCGACGGCGGCCCTGGAGCGCGGCTGTCACGTCACCGTCCTGGAGTTCGCCCCGCGTCCGATGGGCCGGGCGCTCACCCCCGTGCTCGGGGACTGGTTCGCCGGCGCGCACCGGGGCCTGGGTATCGACCTGCGTCTGGGGGAGGGCATCGAGTCCTTCGAGGCCGGGGGCGATGGCCGGGTGGCCGTCGCCGTCTCGACCACGGGGGACCGGTACCCGGCCGACCTGGTGGTGGCCGGCGTCGGGGTCCAGCCCAACGACGGGCTGGCGGCGGCGGCCGGGCTGGAGACCGACAACGGGATCGTGGTCGATGCACACCTGCGCACCCGGGACCGGGATGTGTACGCGATCGGGGACTGTGCGAACTTCCCCTGCGTGCAGGCCGGGAGCCCGTTCAGGCTGGAGTCGGTGCAGAACGCCACCGACCAGGCCCGGCACGTGGCCCGGGTCATCCTCGGCGAGGAGAGCCCGTACACCGAACTGCCGTGGTTCTGGTCCACCCAGGGGCCGTTCCGGTTGCAGATGGCCAACATCGTCCGCCCGGAAGACGAGACCGTGGTGGTCGGGGACCCCGAGGCCGCGACGTTCTCGGTGTTCTGTTTCCGGGACGGGATCCTGGCCGCGGTGGAGTCGGTGAACATGCCCGGCGACCACCTCGCGGCCCGCAAGATCCTCGCCCGGGGCATCACGATCACCCGTGAGCAGGCCCTGGCCGAGGGATTCAGCCTCCGGGCCGCCTGGAAGGAACACGCCACCGCACCGGTTCCCGCCTGAGCCCCGGATGCGGGCACCTGGTCATGAGCACCCCGAGGCCCGGACGCGGTACGGCATCGTGTACCCATCCGTCATCACTGAGAGGACTGGTCCGGGCGGGTGCGCAAGGTGCGATGTCCTCTCAGCGATGACAGAGGCTTCATCGGGAAGCCGAGAGAACGCTCCGGGTACGTTTCGCTGCTCTGGCACACACGGCGGCGCCGGCCACTGCCCCCGGCGAGGGGCGATGACCGGCGCCGCACGTGTGTGCCGTAGGGCCTCTGGCCTCAGGCGGCCGGCGGGGCCTCGTCCGCGTCCGGGGCAGGGCCGCCGGCCTTGAGGAGCCCGAGGGCGTGCGGTTCCTGGAAGTTGCGGAGTCCGATGGTGCCCATCTCGCGGCCGATGCCGGACTGCTTGATGCCGCCGAAGGGGGCGCGCTGGTCCAGCAGGGCCGGCCCGTGGGTGTTGTGGAAGACGTAGCCGGCCTGCAGCCGGGCGCCGACCTCGCGGGCGGTGTCCTCGTTGGAGGTCCACACGGAGTTGCACAGGCCGTACTGCGTGTCGTTGACCATCCGGATGCCCTCCTCCACGTCCTCGAAGGTGATGATCGGGATGGTCGGGCCGAACTGCTCCTCGGTGACCACGCGCAGGGACGGGTCCGGGTCCAGGACGAGCGAGGGGCGCATGAAGTTGCCCTCCGCCCAGTCGCCCCCGGGCAGCTGCCCGAACTCGCGGACGTCGGCGCCGGCGTCCTTGGCCTCCTGGACCAGCTCGGTGACGAACTGCAGCTGGGCCCTCTGGTGGAACGGGCCCATGGTGGTGGCCGGGTCCGAGGCCGGCCCGATCTGCACCTGCTCCAGGCGCCGGGTGAGCTCGGCGACCAACTCGTCCCGCTTGGAGGAGTGGACGTAGATGCGCTTGGCGTTCATGCACACCTGGCCCGTGGTGCCGAAGATCCCCATGAACAGCAGGTCCAGGCCCTGCTCGGTGAACTCGGCGTCGGGCAGGATCAGCACCGCGTCGTTGCCGCCCAGCTCCAGGGTGACATTGGTCAGGGACTCGGCGGCCATGGCCATGATGCGCTTGCCGCCGCGCACGGAGCCGGTGAAGCAGACCTTGGCCACGTCCTCGTTGGAGACCAGGGCCTCGCCGATCTCGGCGTCCTCGCCGGTGACCACGTTGAGCACCCCGGCCGGCAACCGCTCGGCCATGCGCTGCACGGCGCGGGTGGTGGCCAGCGGGCAGGAGGGCGGCGGCTTGACCACCACGGTGTTCCCGGCCATCAGGGCGTAAGGCAGCGAGGCGCCGAGGATGGCGATGGGCCAGTTGAACGGGACGATGATGGTCACCACGCCCATGGGCTTGTGGGAGACGAGCACCTCGGTGGGCGGGCCGGGCAGGGTCTCGACGGCGTCGACCTCCTCGACCAGGCCGCAGGCGAGCTCGGTGCGCTGGACCAGTCCCATCAGGTCGAAGGTGGACTCGCCGACGACCTTGCCGTTCTCGGCGGACAGGATCGCGGCCTCGGTCTCGGAGTCCTGCATGATCGCGTCCGCGGCCCCGGCCAGGTGTGCCGCGCGTTCTTCGGCGGAGAGACCGGCCCAGGCCGGGAAGGCGGCCTTCGCCGCGGCCACGGCCTCCAGGGCCTGCTCCCGGGTGGCGGCGGCGGCCTCGCCGACCACCTCGGACGGACGGGCCGGGTTGGTGATCGTCAGCGTGCGCTCCGCCGGATGCTCCCGGCCGCCGTAGAACAGCGGGGTGCGGACCGGGGCCTCGGTCGATGCCGCGGGATGAGGGCTGGTGCTGGTGTCGGTCATGGCGCCTCTTTCGGGACAGGAATAGGCAGGGGGACTGGCGATAAACGAATAGTTACTGATCAGAACCGGGATTCCTCATGAGACAACGTCCCGGCGGAGCGGTGCGCGCAGGCAGCGGCTAAATCACTCTCTCGATAGTGAACCAAGGTGAGCTGGGTCACGTCAAGGGCGGGAGGGCGGGAGGCCGGCGTGCTGCGGGGGTGCTCACGACGAAGCGCGTGAATTCGCTGGTCGGACGGCGGTCAGAGAGATTGCGCAGAATTGAGTGAATTGCCTCTTGTCTCAGGAGTGCGCGGCCCGTAGTCTCCTCGGTGACATAGATCACGTTTCAGCGATGTCGCTGGAATATCGAATTCCCTTGGGGGATCAAATGCCACAGACGATCACTCGTCCTGCTCTCAGCGTCACCGAACTCGAAGACAAGGCGTATGAGCTGCGGGAGAAATTGCTTCTTCTCTGCGGAGAATACGACGGTGCCGTCCACATCGGAGGAGACCTTTCCTCGGCGGACATATTCACGTTGTTGTTCCAGTACGGCATGCACGTCGACCCGCAGGACCTGCGGAACCCGGAGCGCGACCGGTTCGTGCTGAGCAAGGGCCATGCCGCCGTCTGCATGTACATCGCCATGGCCATCCGCGGCTTCTTCGACTACGAGGAGATCGTCCGGACCTACGGCCGGCTCGACTCCGCCTACGGCATGCACCCCTGCAAGGTGCAGTTGCCGGGGGTGGAGGTCTCCACCGGCTCCCTGGGCCACGGCCTGCCGCTGGCCACCGGGATGGCCCTGCACGGGCGGCGCAACGCCATGGCGCACCGGGTCTTCACCCTGATGGGGGACGGCGAGACCGGGGAGGGGTCCGTGTGGGAGGCCGCCCTGGCCGCGCGCAGCAACGACCTGGGCAACCTCGTGGCCTTCATCGACCGCAACCGCCAGCTGATGACCAGCTTCTCCGAGGAGCGCGTGAGGCTCGAGCCGTACCCGGACAAGTGGCGGGCCTTCGGCTGGAACGTGATCGAGGTCGACGGGCATGACATGGGCGCACTGGTCGAGGCCTTCGACGCCCTCCCGGACCCGGACTCGGACACCCCCACGGTGGTCATCTGCGAGACCGTCAAGGGCAAGGGCGTGGACTTCATGGAGCGGAACCTGGCCTGGCATGCCGGCTCGCTCAACGACAAGGACCTGCAGCGGGCCCTGGCCTCGCTGGCCGACGGACGAAAGGCGGCATGACCATGGCGGCCACCACCGAACAGATAACCTCGTTCACCTTCGGGGACCTGCTCTCCTCGCGCACGGTCATCGGCCAGACGCTCAAGGAGCTCGGGCAGGACCATGACAACCTGTGGGTGCTCACCCCGGACATCGGGGCCACCCTCGTGGAGTTCCGGGACACCTACCCGGACCGGTTCGTGGACGTCGGGCTGTCCGAGCAGGCCTGCGTCGGCATCGCGGCGGGCCTGGCCGCGGAGGGCAACATCCCCGTGGTCTCCGGCATGCTCCCGTTCCTGAGCATGCGCGCCCTCGAACAGGTGCGCTCGGACATCTGCTATCCCAACCTGCCGGTGAAGATCGTCGGCACGCACGGCGGCCTCGTCGGCAACGGCGGCTCCACGCACTACGCCGTGGAGGACCTGGGCCTGATGACCTCCCTGGTGAACATGACCGTCACCTCCATCGGCGACCCGCTCATGGTCGGCGAGGTGCTGCGCCAGTCCATGGACATGACCGGCCCCCTGTACATCCGCCTCGCCGTCGGCAAGAAGGACAAGGTGGTCTACGAGCCCGGCAGCGTGCGGATCGAGATCGGCAAGGGCATCACGGCCCGGGAGGGTGGCGACCTGACGATCTTCGCCCACGGTGAGACCGTGTCCCAGGCCCTGGAGGCGGCCGAGGTCCTCGCCGCCGAGCACGGGCTCGACGCCCGCGTGGTGGACATGTTCACCCTCAAGCCGATCGACGAGGACCTCGTCCTGCGCTGCGCAGAGGAGACTGGCCGGTTCGTGGTGGTCGAGGACCACCTGGCCTACGGCGGCCTGGCCTCGCGGATCTCCGACGTCCTCGTGGACCGCGGCGTCCGGCTCGAGGGCTTCCGGCGGCTCGGCATCCCGCAGGTGTTCGCCGGCTTCGGTGAGGACACCGAGCTGCGGGACAAGCACGGCTACGGCCTGACGGCCACGGTGGACGCGGCCCTCGCGGTCGCCGGTGCGAAGGGCGGGGCGTCATGACCACCACCTCGAGCATGACCGGCGCCGCCGGGGCGGCCACCGCGCCGCGGGAGGTGGAGACGGTCGCCGTCACGAGGATCGGCAGCCTGCGGGATCCCGACGCCGGCCGGCGCGGGGAGATCGGCGTCGTCGCCTTCCCCGCGGACGAGGTCGGCCCGGAGGACGTGCGCATCACCGTCGCCTACGCGGCGATCTGCGGTTCGGACCCCCACCTGGCCGAGGGGTTCTTCGGCACCGAGGTGCCGATCGGACTGGGCCACGAGATCTCCGGCGTCATCGCCGAGATCGGTTCTGCGGTGCGCCGCACGGACCTGGCCGTGGGGGACCGGGTGTCCGGCAACTTCATCCGGTTCTGCGGGACCTGCCCGCCCTGCCAGGACGGACGCCAGCAGTTCTGCGAGAACCTCGGCGAGTACAACCGCCCGGGCATGGCCCGATCGGTCGTCTGGCACGAGTCCCAGGTCTACCGGCTGCCGGACGGGGTCTCGCTGCTGAAGGGCTGCCTGCTGGAGCCGACGTCGGTGGCCGTGCGGATCGCGGACAAGACCCGGATCCGCCCGGGGGACCGCGTGGCGATCTGCGGGGGCGGGCCGATCGGCCAGCTGGCCCTGCAGCTGATGCACCGCTACGGGGCCACCTCGCTGACGATGATCGAGCCGATCGCCGAGCGGCGCGAGCTCGCCGGGCGCTTCGGGGCGCGCCACGTGGTCGACCCGACCGCCGAGTCCCTCCCCGAGCGCGCCCGGGAGATCACCGCGGGGGCGGGGTTCGACGTCGTGATCGACGCCTCGGGCTCCCGCCACGCGGTGGCCGGGCTCCTGGACATCGCCGCACCGGGCGGGACGGTGGTCTACGGGGCCATGTACCCCGAGGACTACGAGCTGCCCCTGAACCTCTCCGACCACCTGTACCGCAAGGAGCTCACCCTGACCGGGGTGTTCGTCTCCCCGTACACGTTCCCCCGGGCCGTGCGCCTGCTGGACGAACTGGACCTGGACCCCTTCCTGGAGTCCGTGATCGATCTCGAGCAGGCCGCCGAGGCCTTCCAGGTGCACCTGAGCGGCCGGTATCCGAAGGTCGTCATCCGCTGCAACGACCTCGCCGATCCCTCCGACGACCAGGTGGAGGGCCGATGAGCACCGCCACGGCAGACCCCGTCGTCCCCCAGGCGGAGCGACTGGCCCTGCGCGCGGAGGGGATCTCCAAGCACTTCGAGGGCGTCGCCGCGCTCACGGAGGCCCGCCTGGAGGTTCGGCCCGGGGAGATCCACGCCCTGCTGGGCGAGAACGGGGCCGGCAAGTCCACGCTGATCAAGGTCCTGACCGGGGTGCACCAGCCCGATGACGGCCGGATCGAGTCCGCCGGTGAGGAGGTCCGGTTCTCCGGGGTCCGGGACGCTCACCACTCCGGCGTGGTCGCCCTGTACCAGGAGACCTCGATCGTGCCGACCATCAGCGTGGCCGAGAACATCCTGCTGGGCGAACGGACCCCGAGCTCCGGCGGCCTCATCAGCTGGAACCGGCTCTACCGGGAGGCCCGCCGGCAGTTGGACCGCCTCAACCAGGGGCACATCCCGTTGCGCCGGCTGGCCGGGCGGCTCTCCCCGGTGCAGCAGACCATGGTCTCGGTGGCCCGGGCCCTGGCCGCGGACGCCCGCGTGCTGATCCTCGACGAGCCGACCGCCGCCCTGACGGACACCGAGATCAGGGACCTCTTCGCCGTACTCCGCGCCCTGCGCGCGGACGGCGTGGGGATCGTCTACGTCTCCCACCGCCTCGAGGAGGTCTTCGAGCTCTGCGACCGCGTGACCATCATGCGCAACGGTCAGACCATCGTGACCAGGGACGTGGCGGAGATGACGATCGACGAGGTCATCTCCACCATGGTCGGCCGCTCGGCCGAGGACCTGTTCCCCGAGCGGGGCACGGCCACGGACCGCGTGGTCCTCGAGGTGACCGGGCTGCACGGGAACAAGGTGAAGGACCTGTCCTTCTCGGCCCACGCGGGTGAGGTGCTCGGCATCGGCGGGCTGGCCGGCTCCGGCCGCAGCGAGCTGATGCGGTTGCTCGCCGGAGACCAGAGGCGCACGGAAGGAACCATCGCCGTGGAGGGCCGGGAGCTTGCCGGTTCGCGGGGCGTGGGCCGGGCCCTGGAGCACGGCATCGCCCTGGTGCCGGAGGAACGGCGCAGCCAGGGCGTCTCGCTGGGGGCCACGATCCAGGACAACATCGCCATCGCGAACCTCTCCCGGGTCAGCAACGCCGGCTGGGTCTCCGCCAGCGGCATCGCCAGGCTGGCCCGCGAGGGCATCGCCGACCTGCGCATCAAGACCCGCGGTCCGCGCCAGCAGGTCGGCCTGCTCTCCGGCGGGAACCAGCAGAAGGTCGTCCTGGCCAAGATGCTGGCCCGCCATCCGAGGGTCCTGCTCCTGGACGAACCCACGCGAGGCATCGACGTGGGGACCAAGGCGGAGATCTACCGGCTCATCCGCGCCCTCGCGGCGGCCGGCACCACCATCATCGCGGTGAGCTCCGAACTGCCCGAACTCATCGGGCTGTCCGACCGGATCCTCATCATGCACGAGGGGCGGGTCTCCGGAGAGGTGCCCGCAGCGGGCGCCGACGAGGAACTCCTCCTCTCCTATTGCTATGGAAGGAAGGCCTGAGATGGCCCAGACCACTGACACCGTCCCCGCCGTCGAGGTCCCGCAGGACAAGACGCAGATGTCCCAGATGCTGTGGCAGGGCGGGACGATCATCGCCCTGGTCGCGCTCATCGTCGTCTTCGGCATCCTGCGCCCCGCCGCGTTCCTGAGCTTCGGGAACATGACGAACATCCTCGCCCAGGTGGCCATCCTGACGATCATCGCCGCGGCCCAGACGGTCGTGATGGTCACCGGCCACTTCGACCTGTCCGTGGGCACCACGGCCACGCTCGCGGGCGCCACGGCGTCCGCACTGATGATCAACGGGATGCCCGTCTCCATGGCGATCGTCGTGGGCGTCCTCGTCGGGACCCTGGTCGGCATCGTCAACGGCATCCTCGTCGCCTACCTGGGGATCTCGGCGATCGTGGCCACGCTGGCCACGATGACCACGGTGGGCGGGCTGGCGTTCATCGTCACGGACGGCACCACGCTGTACGGCATGCCCGAGTCCTTCAACTGGATCGGCCAGACCCGTCTCGCCGGCATCCCGATGCCCGTGTTCTTCGCCCTGATCGTGGCCGCCGTCATCTGGGTCATCCTCCGGTACACCACGGTGGGCCGGCGCTGGTACGCCGTGGGCGGCAACTCCGAGGTGGCCAGGCTGTCCGGCGTGAACGTCCGCCTCAACGTCCTGCTGGCCTTCACCGTCGCCGGTTTCGCCTCGGCCCTGGGTGGCATCATCCTGGTGAGCCGGCTCTCCAGCGCCAGCTCCACCAGCGCCAACGACTACATGATGCTCGCGGTCGCGGCGGCCTTCCTCGGCATGACCCTGCTCAAGTCCGGGCAGGCCAACATCGGCGGCACCCTCGTGGGTGTCGGGATCATCGGCGTCCTGCAGAACGGCCTGAACATCGTGGGCGTCAACACCTACATCCAGCAGGTCCTCACCGGCATCATCATCATCGCCGCGGTGCTCACGTCCTCGCTGAAGTCCAAGAACGCCTGACCGGGCCCCTCCCCATCCCCACCCCCCACCGGCCGCTCCCGCGCGGCCCCATCCCCACGGAGAACACCATGCGTACCCGACTGACGATCACTGCAGGACTCCTCGCCGCCGGCCTGCTGGCGCTGACCGGATGCTCCGACGACCCCAACGCCGCTGCCGGCACCGGCGGCGCCGCTGACGACGGCGTCTTCAAGGTCGCCGCCTTCACCGCCGGCTACGGCACCCCGGGCGGCAAGCTGACCCTCGACAAGTTCGTCGAGGAGGGCAAGGCCAAGGGCTGGGACGTCACCCTGTACACCAGCGATTTCGACTACGACAAGATCAACTCGGACATGCAGTCCGCCATCACCCAGGGGGCGGACGTCATCCTGGCCGGGTTCCCCGACCCCCGGCAGATCGCCCCGCTCGTCAACGCCGCCGAGGGCGCCGAGATCCCGATCTTCTCGATCGACGGCGGCGTGGAGCCCAACGAGGACTTCGTGGAGGACGTGACCTTCGACCAGGACCAGCTCGCCGAACTCACGGTGGGCGCCCTGGACGAGGCCATGGGCGGTCTGCAGGGCAAGGACGTCATGGTCATCGGCCATGACCCGCACATCGGGATCATGACCCGCAGCAACCTGGCCATGGACATGCTCGAGGAGGCCGGCGCCAACATCGCCGGCGGCGAGATGAAGCAGGCACTGAACCCGGCCACCTCCCAGGAGGAGGCCCTGAAGTTCGTCACCGACTTCCTCCAGGCCAACCCGGAGGGCCTGGACGGCGTCTGGGTCGGCTGGGACCACGCCGCCCTCGGCGCCGCGCAGGCCATCAGCGAGGCCGGCCGGGACGACATCTACGTCACCGGGGTGGACGCCCTCGGCGTGGCCGTCGAGGAGATCAAGAAGGACGGGCCGTTCTACGCCTCCGTGCACCAGGACTGGTTCTCCGTGGTGGACCGCGTGGTGGAGGACATCGAGGCCTACCGCGCCGACGGCACCCTGCCGCAGGAGAACTTCGTGGAGGTCGAGGGCGAGCTGATCGACCGTGGCAACGCGGACGACTTCACCCCGTCCATGTGAACCCCGCCAACCACCACCTCCGACGAGAAAGGCCTCTCATGACCACCACTGACCAGGGTTCACGCCCCGCCACCGGGACCGACCGGATCCTCGAGCTGTTCTCGATGCACGACGACGTCGTCGTGGTCACCGGAGCCTCGAGCGGCATCGGGCGGGCGGCCGCCGAGATCTACGCGGACGCGGGCGCCACGGTGGTCGTGCTGGGCCGGGACCAGTCCCGGCTGGACGAGGTCCGGGAGGCGATCACCGCCACCGGGGGGACCGCCCACGCCTACGCGGCCGACCTGGCCGAGGCCGGGGCCTTCGAACAGGTCCTGGAGCGGGTCGTGGCCGAGGTGGGCCGGCCGACCGTGGTGGTGGCCAATGCCGGCATCGCCGGGGGCGGCAGCTACCGGACCGAGGAGGGAGCCATCGGCCGGTACACGGACGAGGAGTGGCGCAACGTGGTGGCCACCAACCTCCACGGCACGTTCGAGACCGTCCGGGCCGCGGCCCGCGTGCTGCCCGAGGGCGGCCGGATCCTGGTGACGTCCTCCACCGCGGGACTGCGGACGGACCCCATGGTCTCCTACGCCTACGGGGCCACGAAGGCCGGGATCATCAACCTGGCCCGTCAGGCGGCACTGGAACTGGCCCCGCGGGGCATCCGCGTGAACGTGATCGCCCCCGGCCCCTTCAAGGGGACCCGGATCGGCGGGGACGCCGTCCTGGACGAGGCCGGGGAGCGGATGTGGGAGGAGACCATCCCGCTGGCCCGCATGGGCACCATGGGGGAGATCCAGGCCCCGATGCTGTTCCTCGTGGCCCCCGGCAACTCCTTCGTCACCGGCGCCGTCCTGGCCGTGGACGGCGGGGCGCTGGCCCTGTCCCACACCATGTTCTGATCGCGCCCGGCGCGACCCCTGACACCGGTGGGGGTGCCCTGCCACGGCGGCACTCCCACCGGACCCAACGCATCCACCCCTCGCCATCCAAGGAGAACCCATGACCACCCTGCACGACAAAGTCCTGCTGATCACCGGCGGCGCCAGCGGCATCGGGCGGGCCACCGTCCTCCGCTGCGCCGAGAAGGGCGCCAGCGTGATCGTGGCCGACCTGAACCTGGAGGGTGCCCAGCAGGTGGCCGACGAGGTCACGGCCAAGGGCGGCCGGGCCCGCGCCGTGGCGGTGGACGTCTCGGACTTCGCCGCCGTCGAGCAGGCGGTCCAGTCCGCGGTGGACGCCTTCGGCCGCCTGGACGGGATCTTCAACAACGCGGGCATCGCCGGCGGTAGGCCGCTGCTGGACCATGACCCGGAACGGGACTACCACCCGATGATCCGGATCGACCAGGACGGGGTCTACTACGGGATCCTCGCCGCGGCCCGCCAGTTCGTGAGACAGGGCGGCGGCGGGGTCATCGTCAACACGTCCTCCATCTACGGTGAGCAGGCCGCCGAGCTCTCCTTCTCCTACAGCGCGGCCAAGGCGGCGGTCATCTCCTTCACCCGCTCCGCCGCCTACGAGCTGGCCGAGCACGGCACCCGCGTCCTGGCCATCACCCCCGGGCGTGCCAACACCGCCATCATCCAGCAGTTCCCGCAGCACCTGCGGGAGCTGTTCGCCTCGGAGCAGCTCCGGGACACGATGACGGAACCGGAGGAGATCGCCAACGTGGTGGCGTTCCTGTTCTCGGAGGACTCCAACGCCATGAACGGCACCGTGGTGCACGTGGACGACGGCTACTCCGTGTTCAAGCACCGCTTCGAACTCCCGGTGTTCTGAGGTGTCGGCCATGGCCACGGCCGAGGTCCAGGGCCGCCCGGGACTGGCGGTGGACCTGGCCTGCCAGAGTGCGGCCTTCACCACGGACCCGTTCAGCCCCGAGTTCGCCCGCAGCCTGCCGGTGCTGCGCGACGCCGGCTACCGGCGCGTGGTGCTGGGCCCGGTGGACCCGTCCAGCCGGGGCGTGGCGGACCTGGCCCGGCGGATCGGCGACGCCGGACTGGCCCCCATCACCATGGCCGTCCAGTCCCCGGAGGCGAACGTCGGGTCCGAGGACCCGCACGTCCGGCGCCGGGGTTTCGAGCAGTTGCGGCGCTTCGTGGACCTGACCGCGAGGATGGGCGGGGACCAGCTGAACGGGGTGCCCTACGGGGTGCACGGGGACGCGGCGTCCCGGCCCTCCGGGGCCGACGTGGCGCGCGTCGCCGAACTCGTCGGGGACGTGGCGGAGGAGGCCGCCGCCGCGGGGATCATGATGACCTTCGAGGTCGTGAACCGCTACGAGACCTCCGTGCTCAACACCGCCGCCCAGGCCGTGCGCTTCGTGGAGCTGTCCGGTTCGCGCCACCTGAGGATCCACCTGGACACCTTCCACATGGCCATCGAGGAGGCCGACCTGGTGGGGGCCGTCGCCCACGCCCTGCCGTACCTGGGGTACCTGGAGTTCGGCCAGTCCTCCCGCGGACTGCTCTCGACCGGCAGCCTGGACCTGGCCCGCGTGCTCGAGGACACCCTGTCCCTGGGCTACACCGGGCGTTTCGGGGTGGAGGGGTTCAGCCGGTCCCTCATGCAGGAACCGGTGGCCGACGCACTGAGGATCTGGGACACCACGTTCGCCACGGGAGAGGAGTTCGTCCATGATGCCGCTGTTCTCTTCGCCCGCGACGCCGCCCGTACCGGGACCGGGAATTGCCACCGCTCTGGCTAGATTGGGAGGCATGGTGCCCGAGCGTGATGACCTGCTGTCCTACCCCCGGCCCTCGGTGGCCGCGGACGTGGTCCTGCTGACGGTGGCCGACGGGGAGCTCAAGGTCGTCCTGCGCCGCCGGGACGAGGGCCGCCATGCCGGGGAGTGGATGCTGCCGGGCACCATGCTGCGCGAGCGCGAACGCCTGGGCGATGCCGTGCTGAGGTGCCTGGAGACCAGGATGCACGTCCGGGGGCGCTCGCCGCGGCAGTTGCACGTCTTCGACGATCCGGAGCGCGATGACCGGGGCTGGGTCCTGACGGTCACCCACCTGGACGTGGTGCCGCTGGCCGCCCTGGAACTGGCCCTGGAGCACGGCCACGGACAGTTGCGGGCGGTGGACCAGGTGCACGGGCTGCCGTTCAGCCACGACGAGATCATCGGCTGGGGCGTGCGGATGGTGCGGTGGGAGTACGGCCAGACACCGGACCCGTGGTGCCTGCTGGACGACGAGTTCACCATGACCCAGCTGCGTCAGGTCCACGACGCCGTCGCGGGGGCCCCGCACCAGAAGGACACCTTCCGCCGGGCCATGGAACCCCAGCTGGAGGCCCTGGACATCCGGGCCATGCCGCCCGGCGGCAGCGGGCTGGGCCGGCCGGCCCGCGTCTACCGCCGGCGTCCGGACGGCTACCATCCCGTGCCCATCATGGCCTGAACGGCCTACGGTACGGAGCGGAGACGTCCATCCCGGACGCGGACGGTCCCGGCCCCATGACCCCGCAGCTCTCGGCTGCGGCGCCCTGCGACCCACGAGAACACAGGAGTTCCCCATGAAGATCGAAGCCCTCGTCGTCGAGGAGACCAATGCCCCCTTCACCAAGGAGGAACTGGAGCTGCAGCAGCCCGGTCCGGGCGAGGCCCTGGTGCGGGTGGTGGCCTCGGGCGTCTGCCACACGGACGCGATCACCCAGGCCGGTGACATGCCGCTGCCACTGCCGGGCGTCCTCGGCCACGAGGGATCCGGCGTGGTGGAGGCTGTGGGCGAGGGCGTCACCTCCGTGGCGGTGGGTGACCACGTCATCATGGGCTGGCCCTACTGCGGGCAGTGCCGCAACTGCCGCCGCGGCGAGCACCGCTATTGCGAGCTGCTCGGCCCGGCCGTGGTCAGCGGCCGGCGGTTCGTCGGGCCCCAGGCCGGCACCTCCGCCTACACCCGCGCGGACGGCTCCTCGCTCTCCGGTCACTTCTTCGGCCAGTCCTCCTTCGCCACCTACTCACTGGCCAACGCCAACGCCCTGGTGACGGTGGACAAGGACGTGCCGCTGGACCTGGTCGGGGTGCTGGCCTGCGGCATCACCACTGGTGCCGGGGCCGTCCTGAACACCGCCCGGCCGCGGGCGGGGGAGTCGCTCGTGGTCTACGGGGCAGGCGCCGTCGGGCTGGCCGCCGTCATGGCCGCCCGGAACACCCCGGCCACCACCATCATCGCGATCGACCTGCACGACTCCCGGCTCGAGCTGGCCACCCGCTACGGTGCCACCCACGTCATCAACTCGTTGCACGAGAACGCCCTGGAGCGCGTCCGGGAGATCTGCGGCGGCCCGGCCGACTACGCCCTGGACTGCACGGGTGTCATCCCCGTCATCGAGGAGGCCGCCGAGGCCGTGGGCATGCTCGGCACGCTCATCCTCATCGGTGGCGCCCCGGCCGGGGCCCGCTTCAGCCTGGACCACCTCGGCGCGCTGTGGGGCAAGCGCGTGGTCGGCACGCTCGGCGGCTCGGGCACCTCCCAGGAACTCATCCCCGCACTGATCGCGCTCTACCAGCAGGGCCGGTTCCCGTTCGACGAGCTCGTGCAGTTCTACGGCTTCGACCAGGTGGAGGACGCCTTCGCGGACAGCAAGTCCGGCACCACCATCAAGCCCGTGCTGCGTATCGGCCAGGCCTGACAGGGGAGGGACCGCCCACGGAGGACTCCTCCGCCAGAACGCACTGCGGCCCCGGACCCATGACGGGTTCCGGGGCCGCAGCCGCTGGTTCAGAGGGTGTGCCGGTCTACTTCAGGCCGTCCTTGAGGTCCTTGGCGGCGTCCTTGACGTTCTCGCCAGCCTGCTTGGCGTGGCCCTCGGCGTTCTGGGCCTTGCCCTCTGCCTGCAGGTCGGGGTTGTCGGTGGCATCGCCAATCTTGTCCTTGGCACCTCCAACAACCTTGTCGGTCGCGTTGCTGATCTTGTCTCCGAGTCCCATGGGCACTCCCTTCTGTCGGCGATCAAGTCCTCTCACCCTATGTCCCTGCGTGTCCACGGGGAACCCTCCGGCCGGTGGTTTCCTCCATGGCGAACACACACGCCTGGACGGCTGGGGCCCGCTCGACCCGGGGTCACGCACGGCCGGCCCGCCGTCAGGCGATGCAGCGGGGGCGGAGCGGGGAACAGGCGCGGCGCCCAGTTCTCCCTGATCCCCAGGGCCCGGCATGGAGGCCTGGTCCTCCCAGTGAACATGTAGTTAGTACACGTAGAGTGCTGGGTTCGCCCGTGGGTGTGCCGCTTGCTCCGCACCCTCCGTAGTGAGGGACGAGGGGCAGGACGGACGAGGAGACCCTCATGCGCACCTTCGGGGTGGAAGAAGAACTCTTGCTGGTGGATGCCGGCACCGGCGAACCGTTGCCGGCCGGGGACTGGGCCGCCGCCCTGCAGGACGAGCCGGCGCCTACCGGTCACCAGGTGAGCGAGGAACTGCACGAGGAACAGCTCGAGGTCATTTCCCCGCCCCAGACCACCCTGGCCGGGCAGCTGGCCTCCATCCGCGCCGGGCGCGCACTGGCGGAGCGGGCCGCCGCCCGGGTGGGCGGACGCGTGGTGGCCCTGCCCACGGCGCTGGGTCCGGTCTCCCCGCACCCGGTGCCGGGACTGCGCCACCGCAGGATCGCCACCAAGTTCGGTCTCACCGTGGCCGAACAGCTCACCAACGGCTTCCATATCCACGTGGGCGTCGACTCCCGCGCCGAGGGCGTGGCGGTGCTGGACCGGATCCGCGTCTGGCTGCCGACCCTGCTGGCCCTGAGCGCGAACTCCCCGTTCTGGCACGGGGACGACACCGGGTTCGCCTCGTACCGCTACCAGGTGTGGTCCCGGTGGCCCACCGCCGGGCCCACCGATGTCTTCGGCTCCCCGGACGCCTACGACCGCTACCGGTCGGCCCTGTTGGACACCCAGGTGCCGGTGGACGCTGACATGCTCTACTTCGACGCCCGCCTGTCCGAGCACCACTCGACCGTGGCGATCCGGGTGGCCGACGTCTGCCTGGACGCGCATCATGCCGCGGTGATCGCCGCCCTCACCCGTGCCCTGGTGGAGACGGTCGCCCGCGCCTGGGCCGACGGGTCCCCGGCCATGCCCGTGCCGGCCGCGCTGCTGCGGGCCTGGTCCTGGCAGGCCAGCCGCAACGGGACCGCCGGAGAGTTGATCGATCCGGCCACCGGCACCCCCGCACCCGCCGGAGACGTCATGATCCGCCTGCTCCACGTCGTGGGTCCGGTGCTGGCCGAGTACGGGGAGCGGTCGGTGATCGAGGCCGGGGTCGCGAAGATCCTGCGCGAGGGCACCGGTTCCCAGTACCAACGTGAGGTCTACGCCGAACGGCACAGCCTCGGCGACGTCATGACCGCCGCCCTGGCCGCGACCCACCAGGCCCCGCCCGGCCTCTCGGAGTCGCTCGTCCTGCCCCGCCCGGAGGACGACACCCCACAGGGGACACCGGCCGCCGTGTCGTAGGGCCCGAGGAGCGGGGCCTGCTGGTCCGCGTCCAAGTCACCGCCGGCCCCGGGGCGGGCTTCACCGCCCTGAGGGCACGCCGGCGTCATCGTCTCCGGCTCCTCCGGCACCGCGCAGCCCACAAGGGAGGCTGGCGTGGAGAACTGGGCTCTACAGAGCCGAGACGATCCAGATGATCAGGGCGATGGCCACCAGGATGCCGACGATGGTCCAGACAAGACTGCTACCACGCATGGTGTTCCTCCGTTCTCCGCGCTCTGCGGATCGTCAGTGATTATGGGCACATCAACCCCCTGCGGTTCTAGTTCAGGGGTGCTGTGAATCCCTGCGCGGCGGCGGGAATCAGGCCGGGTCGATGCCCAGCCGGCCCATGCTCCACCCGTGCGGTACGAGTCCACCGATCCTCGATACAGGCCGGTGCAGGCATCCGGTCGGCACATGCACCCATCACGCCTCAAGTGACCGGAGATCACTGCGGGAGGGGTCATGCCCAGCTTGAACCGCGATGGCCACCCTGGAGTCGGCTAGAGGGATCCGGCCATGTCGTTCCCCGTGCCTGGCTCACCGCGACGCGATACATATCAGCGCCTCGATCGCGCGGAAAGGGCGAGGCCTATTTCGCGGCAGCGGCGGTAAAATAGGCCCTTATTCGCCTATGCGGCAGGCAAAGGAAGGCAGTGTGCGCATCAGCGATGTGGAACGGCGGTGCCTTCAGGTGGAAGGCACCGAATTCATGATCGAGACCCGGGGTTCGGGGTCCGATTGCTTCGTATTGGTGCCCGGAATCGGGATGTCCCCACGGTATTTTGTTCCCCTGGCCCGGGAACTAGCGGCCACGGCAACGGTGCACGCCATGCACCTGCCCGGCTTCGGTGCTGCACGGCGCCCGGTGCAGGCGTTGCCGATCCGGGAAACCGGCCGGTTGGCCGCGCAGGCGCTGCGGCAGCTACACGGGGGCCGGTTCATCGTCGTCGGACATTCCATGGGGTGTCTGACCGGAGTCGAAATGGCCCTGGCGGATCCGGCCGCGGTCCGGTCGCTGGTGCTGCTCGGGCCCTCTATCAACAGCCGGGAGCGGACCCTCCGCATGCAGCGACGGCGCCTGATCCAGGACACCCTCTGGGAGCCGCCCCAGGTGGCCTGGACGGCGGCCGGTGACTATCTCCGCTGCGGGCGCCGCTGGTACTACGCCAATGCGGCGTACATGATCGACTACCGGTTGGAGGAACGGCTACCGCTGGTATGCGTCCCGATCGTTCTGGTGCGGGGCGAACACGACCCCATCGCCCCCCGGTCGTGGCTGGCCGAGCTGGCGGCTGCCGGCACGGCGGCGGTCATGACGGAGATACCCGGCGAGGCCCATGCCGTGATGTACCGCAGCCCGGTAGCCGTGGCCCGGCATTGCCTTGACCTGGCAGCCAGATCGTGAAGCGCGTCGCAAAGGCCGCTGCCCGGCTGCCGGTCCGCGGTTGGTGGTGGCTACTGGACTACTGCCACGCGGGCCTCAGGCAGGTGGATGGCGTGCTGTTCCGCACCGACCCGGCACCCTACCAGCAGGCACCGCGCGCCGACCGGCCGGTGCTTCTGATCCCCGGAGTCTACGAGAATTGGCAGTTCATGCACCGGATAGCCCGGACGCTGCATGCGGCCGGGCACCCGGTCCACGTGGTCCGCACCTTGGGCTACAACCGCGGCGAGCTGGGTCGGATGGCCGCGCTGGTCGCCGGTTACCTTCGGGAGGCCGACCTGCGCGACGTGACGATCGTGGCGCACAGCAAAGGCGGTCTGGTCGGCAAGCACGTGATGCTGTCGTCCACGTCGGCCGGGCGGATCCGGCACATGGTCGCCGTGAACAGCCCGTTTTCCGGATCCGTCTACGCCGGACTGTTCCTGGACCCGAGCATCCGGGCATTCTCGCCGCGCAACCGCGGCCTGCGTGCGCTGTCCGAAGACCGGTCCATCAACCACCGCATCACCTCGGTGTTCAGCACGTTCGACCCGCATATCCCCGTCGGGAGTCATTTGCCCGGTGCCAGGAACATCAAGCTGGATTCGGAAGGGCACTTCCGCACCCTCAACGATCCCTCGCTGCCGGAGATCCTGCTGCAGGCATTGGCTGAACCGGAGGATTCCAGTCCCTAGGGCCGAATCACGGGCAGCAGGGTCGAGGTCGCACGAGAATGCCGCACTGGACGACGGGGGCCTCGCCGCGCGTTCCGACCCTGAGCGCGGTGTGAATATTCGTGCCGGTGGGGTCCATCGGCTGCGCGCGGCGGTTGGCCGGAGGCTCCAGCGATACGGTGTCTGGCGCCGATGATGGCGAAGGTGGGGGTCAGCCTTCTGGGCCTGCTGCGGTGGTGCGGGCCAGGCCGGAGAATCTGGCGTCAACCAGGACTGTGTATCGCCCGGAGGGGCCTCGAGCCACATCTCATCTGCCGGGGGTGAGGCGCGCGGGCCCACCGCACAGCATGCTTCAGTCACCAGACTCCTGGCCCTCCCGTGGTGCCCCAGGAGCGGATCGGCCCAGGACGGGCCTGGAGGAGGCCACCATGCACTTCAAGAGCTCATCGGCCACAGGCGTTGTGGCTATCGGCGCTACCACGTTGTTGTTGGCCGTGGCGGCATGTACCGGCGGGGGCCCACAGGAAAGTACACCTGCACCGGCAAGTTCGACCGCCCAGGAGAGCACGCCCGCGCCGGAAAGCCCAGACCCGTCAGAGGGGGTTTCGCAGGCCTGCGCGTCCGCGGACCGTTTCGCTGATGCCCTCGTCGAGTTCCGGGCCACCCTGAAGCCCGAGTCCAGTCTCGAGCAGATCCGTATGGCGCGGGAGAAGGTGACCGCGTCCTTCGACGCCCTGGTGAGGGACGCGCGGGATCTTGCCCAGGACCGCGTGGCAGAGCTCGAGGCCAGCGTCAGTGAGCTCCGTGCCGCGGTCGCCGCGGTCCCGGATGACAGCGCCGTGCCCGAGGCCATCGTGTCCCTCCGGGACGAGGCAGACGACGTGCGTGCAGCGCTGCAGAACCTTCGGCGCGATATCACCTGCTAGCCGCACCCGGCCAGAATCCGCGCTGGGAGTGGCCGGGGCCGGTCGACCGCTGCGGATCGGTGTCATCGCCCTGGGCGCGTTCATCGTCTTCGTCATGGACCGGCCGGGCCCTGCAACCACCGTCTCCGTTCTGCTGCACGAGCGACCAGGGAAAGGATCCTGCCTCGGTGCGGTGTGACAGGAGCCGGTCACGTCAGGCGGACACGGATCACCGGACCGCGGTGGTGGACGTCAAGGGACGACCAGGAGGACCCGGGTACCCGCGTCGGCGCAAGACGGTGCCACGACGATGCCCTTCACGGGGAGTGGTCGTCCTCCGACGGCGCCCGGCAAGGAACTGACGGACCGGGTACCTCAAGAGGCCCTCCGGTGAGATCGGTGAGGTCCCGTCTGCCGACCGTGGACGCCCGGGTGTTTACTCATTGCCTGCGGTCTCGGCCTGCGCCTCAAGACCGATGGCGAAACCGAGCGCCTCGAAGAGGTGGGTGGCTGCCGCGACGACCCGCGGGGTGCCGATGATCGGGGCCACGGCGACGAGGATCCCCTGGACATCCTCCAGGGTGATGCCCACGTCTAGGGCTTCACCGGCATTGAGCAGGTAGGAGGCGGGCGGGGCGTCGACGGCGGCGAGTACCGCGATCCGCGCCAGCATCAGCTCGCGGGGAGCGAGATCGCAGTGGTCGATGGACGCGGCGGTGATCTCGGCGAGGGTGTCGATGACGGGGTTCTCGTCGTTGGCCATGGTCATGTCTCCGTTCAGACGGACTAGCGAATCTCCCGGCCGTGCACGGCCAGGGCGTAGATGATGAGGACGTCCAGGGCGATCAGGATGCAGCTCCACACCGGATAGGCGGCGATGAACGCGAAGCTGCCCAGCGCGCTGACCACGGCCAGCAGGATGCCGACGAGCCGCGCCCAGAACTGTCCCGCGAGGACTCCGATGCCGGCGACCAGGACCACGGTCCCGGCGATCAGGTGGACCCATCCCCAGGTGGTGTAGTCCAGGTGAATCGAGAGCCCCTGGGGGCCCACGAGGTAGTACTCGGAGTTGAACAGGGCGATGAGTCCCTGGATCGCATGGAAGGCCCCGAGCAGGATCATCAGGACCGCGGCGAAGACCAGCCACCCCACCCATCCTGAGCTCTCCGGAGGGTGCCTGGTCAAGGTGGTGCCCGCGGCGTCCGATGTCGGCGTGGTGGTGTTCATCTCGGCCTCCTGCCCGCTGGAATGGTCCCGTCCACTATGGGCGCGCAGCCGGCGCGGCACCTCCTCCCCAGCGGGTGAAAACCAGGCCTCGCCCGTTCCCGGCGATCTAGAATGACGCGCATCAGAGCACAGTGCGGTTCACGCCCGCCGGGTGCCGTGGCACGCGGCGGGCCCAACAGCCACAGTGACGTGGCGAGCCCAGTCGGAAAGAGCGGCTGTGGGCCAGATCGGTATCTTTTTGGGCGAGTTGTCCGCCGTTGAGGACGCGCGGGCAAAGCCGCTGTGTGACTGCGTGGATTTCCTTGACCGGGAGCACGTGCAGGTGAGCACACCCGCCGGAGTCCGCACGTTCCGGCTTCCCGCCGCTCGACAGGCCATCGCCGACGCCTTGCACGCAGGTTGCCCGGATGACCTCTCATCCCCGGATCCCTGGTCCGCGGACGTCCAAGAACGCCTCAGGCACCACCGATGGGTCCAGTTGTTGCGAGATCTGGGCCAGTACTGCGGCGATCTTGCCAGCCTGACGCGTAACCATCCACCGGCCAAGACACCGTGGCGCTATCAAAGGATCGAACGGTCCGGAGCAACGGCACTGATCACCGTCACCAACGGTCGTGAGCACCACATCCACACGGTCGATCTGGAGTCACTCACCCCGCCGTCGGCGGTGCCCGTCGAGATCGCCTGGGCCGTCCTCGCCCAGTCGGTGCCAGGGCCCCTGTCCGATGCCACCTCATCATCGCCATGGGGCCAACTGCTGCACCGGAGGCGGACCCACTCCAGGCTCATCTAACGCTGGCATTGGTCGATCCCCGTTGCTGTTATCGCGGCGTGTTCAGGGTCAAGATGTGGGTGTGCTGAACACTTCGGAGACGGGGTGGCGACAGGGCCTCCAGGAGGCCAGACGACAGCGGCCTCGGAGGTGCGCGGTGGGTGATGGTTCCGGTGCTGCGGGCGCCGGTCTTCCGCTGCTGCTGGTCGGGACGGTCATGGTCTATGCGCTCATCTGCCGGTGGCTCGAGCGCGTCGGCATCACCGCGGCCATGGTCTTCGTCGCGGTCGGGGTGCTGGTGGGCAGCGCCGGGTTCGGCCTGGTGGCGGTGGACCCGCAGGCACACTGGTTCCTCGTCGTCGCCGAGGTCACCCTCTCCCTGCTGTTGTTCTGTGACGCGGCGCGCCTGAGCCCGCGGAAGGTCGGTGGGGATCTGGGGCCCGTGTTGCGTTTGCTGGGCATCGGCCTGCCGCTGACCATCATCACGGGAACGGTGCTGGTCATCACGGTCTTCCCTGAGCGGGGCTGGGTGGCCGCCGCCCTGGTCGCGGCGATCCTGGCCCCCACGGACGCCGCGCTCGGAGCCGCCGTCGTGAGCGATGAACGCGTGCCGGTCCGGGTGCGGCGGATCCTCGGCATGGAGAGTGGGCTCAACGACGGGCTGGCCACGCCGGTCGTCTCCGTACTGATCGCGGTCACCGCCTCCCAGGCCGGCATCGCCGGTGGGGAGAGCTGGCAGGTACGGGCGGTCTACTCCCTGGGGGTGGGCGTCGCCGTCGGGGCTGGTGTGGGGTTCGGTGGTGGGCTGGTGCTGCGGTGGTGCCGCCGCCGGGAGTGGACCTCACCGCTGTCCGTGCAGGTGGCCGTGCTCACCTTGGCGTCGGTCTGTTACTTCGGGGCCACCTCGATCGAGGCCAACGGGTTCGTTGCCGCCTTCCTCGGCGGGCTCGCGTTCACCACGGCCACCGGCATGCGGGCCGCCGAAGAGGAACTGGCCTTCACCGAGACGCTCGGAGTCCTGGCCTCCCAGGTGGTGTGGCTCCTGTTCGGTGCCGCCATGGTCGGCCCGGCGCTGGCGCGCATGACGACGGAAACCGTCCTGGTGGCGCTGGGCGCGCTGACGGTGGCTCGCATGGTGCCGGTGGCCGTGGCCATGGTGGGCTCGCGCTGGTCGCCGGCCACGATCGTCTTCGTCGGCTGGTTCGGTCCCCGTGGACTCGCCACGGTCATCTTCGCGCTGGTGGCCCTGCAGTCCCTCGGGACGACCGGCCTGGCGGACCATGTGCTGGACGTCGCGGCGGTCACGGTGCTGGTCTCGATCGTGGCGCACGGCCTCAGCGCCGGTCCACTGGCGATCCGCTACGGGACCTGGGCCGCCGGGTTGTCGGCGAATGCACCGGAACACGTGCAGGTTGCGCCCGCGTCCCGACGGCGCCTGGGTCTCCACCGCTAGACGGGCGGAAGGACCGGCACGATGAGCGGACGGTTCATCAGCCTGCGCGCCCACCGACGACCAACCGTCCATCCCGCAGAGGGACACCGCACTGGCCGACCCGGCCGGCTGGCCACCATCCGTTCTCGATCGAACGTGATGACCGTGAGTCCGCGAGGAGCGAACCGGCCATCTCTAGGCGCACGGCGCGGACCCTGACGAACCCCATCCGGCGTGATTCAGGGGCCGGTGGTAACCGAGGCACCGTCGGCACCGGGACTGTGGCGCAGGCGGTGGGACGTGCGGTAAGACTGGCCCATGGCGAGGGCACCAGGACAACGCCCCGGCCGGGTCCCCATCATCGGCCAACTCCGCACCTACGACCGCGCGTGGCTGCGCGGCGATCTGATCGCCGGAGTGACCGTCGCCGCCCTGATCGTCCCCAAGAACCTGGGCTATGCAGGCATCGCCGGGGTCCCGCTGCAGAACGGGCTGTACGCGGCCGCCGCCGGAGCGCTGGTCTACGGGATCTTCGGCAGCTGCCGGCAGATCTCGATGGGTCCCAGTTCAGGCCTGGCGGCGGTGGCCGCCAGCGCCGTGCTCGCGGCCGGCATCACCGGTGAGGTCGATACCGCCTCGTTCGTCGCCGGTATCACGCTGGCATCCGGACTGGTGTTCCTGGTCCTGGCCGTGCTGCGAATCGGCTGGATCGCGCAGTTCCTGTCCAAGGCGGTGGTCACGGGTTTCCTCTTCGGCGCGGCGATCGACGTCGTGATCGGAGAACTCCCCAAGCTCACCGGGACGGACGTCACCGGGTCCAACCCGCTCCAGGAACTGCGGTCCTGGGTGGGCACGCTGGGCGAGGCACACCCGACGACGGTGGTCGTGGGCGGACTCGCCCTCGCCGTCGTCTTCGGACTCAAGGCCGTCGTGCCCCGGGTTCCCGGCGCCCTGGTGCTCGTGGTGGGCGGACTGCTCGCGGCGGCGGTGCTCGACCTCGGCGCACGGGGAGTGGCGTTGGTCGGCGACGTTCCCCGGGGACTGCCCTCGCTGCAGGTCCCGGACGTCCGATTGATGGGGGACCACGCGGGCACCACGGCAATCGCGGCCGTGGCACTGGTCCTGATCGGTTTCTCCCAGACGGCCGGTGACGCGCGGACCTTTGCCGCCAGGCATCATTACCAGATCAACATCAACCAGGAGTCCTTGGCGCAGTCGTTGGCCAACATGGCCGCAGGCCTGTTCCGGGGCATGCCGGTCTCGACCAGCCTGTCAGCGAGTTCCCTGAACGACCATTCCGGGGCGAAGACCGGCCTGGCCTCCCTCACCTCGGGGGCCACGGTCCTGCTCACGCTGTTGATCCTGGCACCGCTGTTCTCGATCCTGCCCAAGCCCGTGCTGGCGGCGCTGATCATCGAGGCCGTCGTGATGGGCATGATGGACGTGCCGGAGATGCGGCGGCTGGCCCGCGTGCAGAAGGTCGACTTCTGGATCGCTGTGGCGGCGATCTTCGCCACCGTGCTCGTCGGCGTGCTGGCGGGCGTGCTCATCGGCATCGGGCTCTCACTGATCTGGCTCATCGCGGTGGCCACGCACCCGGCGATGCCGATCCTGGGGCGTGAACCGGGCACGCGGGTCTTCCGGGAGGCCGATGAGCACCCCGGCGACGAGGTGCTCGCCGACGTGGCCGTGCTCCGGTTGGACGGGGGTCTGTTCTTCGCCACGGCCGACGCCCTCGAGGACCGGCTGCGCGAGATCATCCATGAGAGTCCTGGCCTGACCGGGATCGTGCTCGACTGCGGGGGGATCAATTTCGTCGACTCCCAGGGCTCGGCCAAGATGGCGGACATCGTGGCCCTCACCCGTGACGCGGGCGTCATCCTGCGGCTGACCCGGCTCAGGCCGGCAGCCCGGGGGGTCCTGGACCGCGACGGCGTGATCGAGGCCATCGGGGCGGACAGGATCCACGGCAACATCCACCGGGCCGTCGAGGCGCAGCGGGCGGCCGCACGACGGGACCGCGACGGCGGCACCGGCTAGGTGGCGTCATCACGGCTCCGGCCTTGCGGTTCCTCATGCGGAGACGGTCCCAGTTCTAGGGAACTGGCACGATCGCTGCCGGTCAGGAGTCGGCGGCAGGGAACTCGGGAGGTGTGCGTGTGCCCGCCGAGTTCACGATGGTCGCTGGGCCAGCCGCGCAGCCAGGAGACCGCCGGTGCAGAACATGACGGTCAGGACCAGCACCAGCAGCAGGGGAGCGGTCCAGCCACCAGAGGTCGCGTTAAGCCAGCCGGCCAGGGGCGGGGTGATCGTGGCGACCAGGTACCCACCGGTCTGCACCCACGCCGAACCGGAGGCGGCCTCTGCATCGGTGACGGCCACCCGGGCGATGATGGAGAAGATGGCGGTGAACCCACCGCCCTGGGCGATGCCGCCGATGATGGACCACAGCACGTAGGCCTCCGGGGCCAGGAGCAGGCCCAGTGGCAGGATGATCCAGAGCACTCCCATCACGGCCACCGGGACCCAGAGCCCACGGGCCCGGAGCGTGAGCACCGGCACCCCGAAGGCCCCCACGATCGCCGCCACCTGGAACAGCGACGCCGTGGCCCCCGAGGCTCCCGCGGCCAACCCCATGGCATCACTCAGCAGGGTCGGCAGCCAGGTGGTGGTGGCGTAGTAGGCCCCGGACTGCCCGCAAAAGGCCACGGTGAGCAGGACGATGATCAGCCGGAAGCGGGGCCGGCCGGCGCCCGGGCCCGGAACCGCCCCCGTGGCCGGGGTGGAACCGGTGGCGGAGGCGCCTGCCGGCGTCGGGGTGTCCCGGACGCCGTCCGCGGAGGTGACCGGGGAGGCGTCGGTGGGGCCAGGCTCCGGGGCAGCGGTGGCCCGGGTGCGCAGGCGCCGGGACCACCACAGCCAGTAGACCAGCCCGATGGCGGTGAGGACCGCCCAGGCCGCGATCGCCCAGCGCCAGCCCACGGCCTCGGCCAGGGGCGCTGTGACCAACAACGTGAGCATGGAACCCACGTTCATGGCCGCCGAGTACGCGCCGGTGGCCAGGGACACCTGGCGCCAGGGCACGTCCCGCCGGATGATCACCGGCACGGCGATGTTGCCCAGGGTGATCGCGACGCCGATGACCGCCGTCCCGGCCAGCACCACCCAGGCCGGACCCGTGGAGCGGATGACGGTGCCCGCGAGCACACCGGACAGGCAGAGCAGGACGACCGCCTCGGGGCCGAAGCGGCGGATCCATCGGGTGGCCAGCGGGGTGGCCAGGGCGAAGATCAGGACCGGCAGGCCGGTCAGCAGGCCGGCGCCGACGGCGTTGAGTGAGGTGTCGGCCTGGATCGGACCGAGCACCGCGGTCGGCGCGATGATGGGGGCGCGCAGGTTCAGGGCGAGGACGACGATGCCCGCGATGACCCAGGGCAGGGCGGGGCGCAGTGCTGGCGAGCGGTTCGTGGCGGTCTCCTTCGGGGCTGTGGGCACCGGGCGCTGGACTGGTCCCGAACCGGACCATCACGCCGCGCGTGCCCTTGTCAGTGTGCCAGTCCGCGGGCGCCTGTCCCGCTGGGAGCGTGGCGAGCCCGGCCATGGTGGCCGGCCGGATCTGCGGGGCGAGGAGATCCTGGCGCGCCGCGGGGATCTACGGCTGGGCTTGAAGTGTTCGGTTCTGGGCCACGCTGGGCCGGGTCTTGAGTATCTCCAGGAAATGGGCGCGCATCCGGGGCCGGTCGGGTTCGATGCCGGTGATGAGCCGGAAGGCGTCTACGGCCTGACCGACGGCCATGTGCCCACCGTCGAGGACGCGGCAGCCGGCGGCGCGGGCGGCCACGATGAGGTCGGTGTCCACCGGCAGGTAGATCACCTCCGCCACCCACTGGGTGCCATCGAGTAACCCGGTGTCGATGGGGGCGCCGGGGTGGTGGTGCATGCCCACCGGGGTTGCGTTGACGATGCCGTCGGCGGCCCGGACCAGTCCGGGCAGGTCCGCGGTGGTGGCGGCGTCCACGGTCTGGCCGGGGAACATGGCACTCATGGCGTGGGCGAGTTCGGTGGCGCGGGCGGGGGCGACGTCGATCAGGTACAGGTGCTGCACGCCCTCGCCCAACAGCGCGGCGGCCACCGCGGAGCCGGCCCCGCCGGTGCCGAGCTGGACCACCGTGTCCTTGGGGGCGTCGGACAGTTCGGTGGCCAGTCCGGCGGCAAAACCGGACTGGTCGGTGTTGTGGCCGATGAACCGCCCGTCGCGGATGAGCACGGTGTTGACCGCCTTCAGGGCGGCGGCCTCGGGGGAGACTTCGTCGAGGTGGGGCAGGACGAGTTGCTTGCAGGGGTGGGTGATGTTGAAGGCGTTGAAGCCCAGGTCGCGGCCGGCGGCCAGCAACTCGCCGACGTCCTGGGCCGGGCGGCCGATGAGGTCCAGGTCGATGGGGCGGTAGAGGTAGTGCAGGCCGTGGTGGCGGGCCTCAGCCTCGTGCAGGGCGGGGGAGGTGCTGGCGGTGATGCCGGACCCGATCAGACCCACCAGGTAGGACTCGGACGTGGTGCTCATGGAACTCCTCGGAGGGGGCGGTGCAGGCGGCTGTCGGTGAATCGTGGCTGTGGCCACGGGTCGTTCAGGGGCGGGCGGGCAGTTCGGCGGCCAGCCGGTCCGCGGCCTGGCACAGGGCGGACAGGTGTTCCTTCAGCCCGTCCAGGGTGGTGCGGAAGATCGGGGCGGCCAGGGTGACCGCGCCGATCAGCCGGTGGGCGGGGGAGAGCACGGGCACGGCGATGCCGGCCATGCCCACATCGTTCTCCTCGGACTGCCCGGCCCAGCCCTGCTGGCGGACCTGTTCGATCTGGCGGCGCAATTCCTCGCGGTCGGTGACCGAGTGCTCGGTGCGCGGGGTGAGATCAATGGTCTCGAGCAGGTGGTCCCTGGTGGCGGGGTCGGCGAAGGCGAGCAGGACCTTGCCCGAGGCGATGGTGTGCAGCGGTGCCCGGTCTCCCGGGTCGGTGGTCGTGCGGAACTGGGGTCCGTCCACCTTGATGGCGGTCAGGCTGCGGTCGCCGTCCAGGACGTGCAGCACCGAGCTCTCTCCGGTGTCCTGGGTGAGCTGGCGCAGGATGGGTTCGGCCGCCCCATCGAACCCGCGCTGGTGGGCGACCTTCTGGCCCAACTGGTACAGGCGCACCCCCAAGCGGTAACGCTTGTCCAAGGGGTCGTAGGTGACGAAGTCCGCCTCCACCAACGTGTTCACCAACCGGTAGGCGGTGCTGAACGGGTGACCCGTAGCCTCGGCGATCTCGCCGGCGGTGGCCCCGTCCGGATAGTCCCCCAGCAGGGTCAGCAGATCCAGCACCTTGGTCGCGGTACCGGATTTCGCGGCGGCCATAGCTTCCTCCTTGACACGTGTTGTGACTCACAGCATACTCGTAAACCAGAATGCAGCAACAGTTGCCAATATATGAAATAAACTACAGGGTGTGGCTGTCCTCATCGGAGCTCACGTCCTTGCCACTCCCACCGGTCCCGAGGGCACACCCACGGGCGGACCCACCCCACCGATTCTGATCAGCAGGAGTCACCCTGATGTCCACCCATTCACCCGCGGGCACCTCGTCCGCACCCGCCATTGATTCGTTTGCGGAACAGCGTCAACTCAAGCGTGCCCGCAAGGCCTCCCTGGCCGCCTTCCTGGGCGGGGCGCTGGAGTACTACGACTTCTTCATCTACGCCACTGCCGCGTCCCTGATCTTCAGCCAGATCTTCTTTCCGGCTGGGGACCCGACCGTGGCCCTGATCCAGTCTTTCGCGATCTTCGGGGTCGGGTACGTCTTCCGCCCGTTGGGCGCCTTCGTCTTCGGCCACCTCGGGGACAAGATCGGGCGCAAGAACACCCTGGTGATGACCCTGGTCCTGATGGGGGCGGCGACGTTCCTGATCGGTGTGCTCCCCGACTTCGAGACGGCCGGGTACTGGGCGCCGATCCTGCTGGTGTCGATGCGGGTCCTGCAGGGCCTCTCTGCCGGTGGTGAAACCGCCGGGGCCGCGGCGCTGACCATGGAGGAGTCTCCGGTCGGGCGCCGGGCGTTCTTCCCCAGCTTCGCGATGAGTGGGATCTCCGCCGGCATCGTGCTGGCCTCCCTGGCCTTCCTGCCGGTGGCGGCGATGTCCGAGGAGGCACGGCTGGCGTGGGGCTGGCGCATCCCGTTCTGGCTCTCGCTCGTCGTGCTGGTCGTGGCCTACCTGGTCCGCCGGTCGCTGGAGGAGCCCGAGGTCTTCGAGCAGAAGGCCGAGCACAAGGACCTGGTGAAGCTGCCCTTCGCCGAGATGTTCCGGACTCACCCGGCCCAGTTCTTCCAGGTCACGCTGATGTCCTTCCAGGTCGTGACGAACACCTTCATGCAGGCCTTCGGTCTGGCCTACGCCACCCAGGTGGTGGGTATCCCTGCCGCGACCATGCTGTGGGTGAGCATCCTGGGCAACGCCCTGGCGATCTTCACCCAGCCCCTGTTCGCGGCGATCTCGGACCGCGTCGGGCGCAAGCCGATGTTCATCGGAGGGGTCGCAGGGTCGGCCGTGCTGATCTTCGTCTACTTCAACGTGCTCTCCACGGGGAACATCGCCATGATCTTCCTGGCCAGCACCCTGATCACCGCCGGCACCTACGCGGCGTCGAACTCCATCTACCCGGGCTGGTTCCCCGAACTGTTCAACGTCCGGGTGCGCTACTCCGGCATGGCCATCGGCCTGCAGATCGGCATCCTCTGCGCCGGTTTCACCCCCACCCTCGGCACCGCGTTGGTCGGCGGCGACCCGGCCAACTGGGGGCCCGCGGCCTGGATCGTGGCCGGCTCCTCGATCATCGCCACCATCGGCGCCCTGTGGGCCAAGGAAACCTACCGCACCCCCCTGGACCAGCTCGGCGCACCGGTCCACCACCCCGAGGCCCACGGCGCCGTCAGCCGCTGAACCACCATCCCTGTCAGGCAACCGAAGAGCACTGCCTCACCGGACGGGACGGCCCCAGAAGACACGAATCTTCTGGGGCCGCCCCATGACGTCCAGGACTACGACCGGGTCGCCAATGGACAAGCCTGAGCAGATCGCCTGCGCCGCCTATCAACACCCGCCAGGCCTGACCGCTCGTCTTCGTAGTTCACCCCCATCGCCCTGACTTCGCGCGAACGGTCTCGACAAGCACCGTTTGCCGGGACCCAGAACCGTCCTCGGGAGTCGAACGTTCTTTTGAGGAAGGTAGGGCGGCGGGGATCGCGTGGTTGGAGTCACTGCAATGGACATGGCTCGGCGCGTCAGGACGGCCTGTTCGGGCGTGCTTCGGATGCCGCCCCGTCATCGGGATGGTTCACCGGACGGGTCCTACGGGATGCCCCGAGAGGGGCACTGTTCTTTGTGCAGGTCACGTGTGGGTGTGTTCGGTGGGGTTCCTCTTGTGGGACCAGCGACTGGTTCCCGATCGGGGCCCGGACTCTATACAGCGCACGCCGGGTCCGTGATCCTGAGAACTCGGAAACTGCCCTGGTGCCTTCCCGGCATCCGAGCAGGTCGAAGCGGACTTCCATCCCCGGAAGAGCTACAGGAAAGGCACCAGCATGGGCGCACGAGGCCTCATTATGGCCACCTGCATAGGAACACTCGGCGTCGCCGTCATCGCGACCATATTCGTCTTCGCCGGAGCGCAATGGAAGGGAGGGAACGAAGGAGTTCCCCTCGTTTTCTTCGCCATGGGCGCCGTTTGCCTGTTTGGATTCATTGTCTACAGAAGTAAGTCCACCGTGGCCAGGTGGGGCGCCCGGCTCGCGGCGGCCAGCGAGGAGGGAAAAACGGTCGACGACGGGCTCGAGCTGTTCAAGCGGTATTCGCCCTTCCTGCTCGCGGCCGCGGTAGTGCTCATCGTCGGGGGTATCGCGGGGCTATTTCGCTACTAACTTCGACGCCTTACCCCACCTTCCTCTGACGAGGGTGAGCTACGGTGCCTCGTTCGGGGATCCTCTTCCGGGCCCCTCTCGTCAGATGGTTGCACACCCCTAAATGGCCCCGCTGTGGCGAGTGGGCCACGCTCAGAATGGTGTGTACGCCGGGTGCGGAGCTTGCCCTCTGCGGGATCCGCGTGCGCACCATGGCACGTGCCCAGCACTTTCCTCACTGTCGTGGGACGTCGCCTCGGCGCAAGAGGATGAGTCCTTCATGGGTCACGGTCGAGCCCAAAACCGAGCCGTGCCGGTCCAGGAAGGTGACATCGACATTGCCCAGACGGGTGAACCGTACACGGTCACCGGTTGGCGTTGAGACGTACTCGAAGATGCCCCCCAGCTCTTCCAGGGCGTGCAGGATCGCCCGATCGTAGGAATAGCGATGCAGGACTGCCGATGGCTGCGGTCGCTGGTAACCCGGACGGGCACCGACGCCGATCTGCCGGATCGGATCTAACCAGGCCAGTGTCCTGCTCAAGGGATGCTCGTTGTCCCCGTCGTGGAAAACCAGCTCGATGTACGCGGTCGCGGACCTGAGGGAGCGCATCCATTTCCGCTGTGCAGCCCCATCGAATCCTGCAACGGACTCGAGGGGCACCTGCTGACACATATTCCTAGCCTTATCCATCCAGGCGGCACCGCAAAACCACTGATGATCCAGGACCGGGTGGCTCCCAGACTCACTCGGCTACTCGTGTTCAGTCGTCCCCGTTGAGGATCCGTTCGGGAAGCAACGGACCTAAACCCGCGGTCCGGTCACGCTTTCACGGTCAGGGCCCTTCTGAGCGTCGATGACTGTCGAAAGAGGCGGTGGTTCGGTCAGCGAATTTCTTCCACCACACTGGTGCCCTTCTCGGGGCGGGATTCCCATGCCCAGGACTCCTCGAACCGGACGCGCCCGTCCTCAAGCACCACGATGTGGCTTTCACAGACACCACTGGCGGTGGCCCCGCCGGTGTCGAGATGCACGTAGCGGAACTGTAAACGCTCACCCTCGCGAGTCCCCACGAGATACCCGCGGACGATCTCCCCACCGTCGTACTCCGCCCAGATGGCCGCACCGTCCTCGTGATACCGAAAGCGGGTGGCCGCTCCAACTTGGCCGGTGACGGCATTGCTGACTCCGGCGAAGGTCTTCCCGTGCAGGGAAACGGTCACCGGATCGGGGAGGATATCGCCTGAAGTAGCCATCCCAGCACGCTAACCGCCACCGGCTCTGCTCACCCCGCCCGGTTGAGCAGTGTGACCCGCAGGCTCCGTACGGAGGGCGGCGGACCACGCCTGTGGATCGCAGAGAGACGTGGCTCGGTTCGCGCAGAGGCACCTGGCCGTTCGCGCTCAGTCGTCCGTTCGAGATCCTTGAAGAAGACGCCTGTGACCTGTGTCGTCGCCCTCTGAGTCGGACGGCTGGGCATCTTCCGGTTTCACGTAAGGCCCGACTGCCAATCGGGGCCATGCCGGCCCAGACCCCTGAGAGGTTTTGACGCCATGGGACGTGGGCCTGGCGGTGGATGCATCCCCTTGTCGATGTAGCGCCGAGGGTTCTCGTATCTCAGCGTGCGTCAGGTGGTGGGGTAGGTGAGGGCGATGAGGTCCGCTTCCAGCGTGGTGCGGTCGGTGTCGTTGAGGACGGCTCCCCAGAGGGGGGCGCTGTTACTGCCGTCGGTGGCGGCAATGATCATTCGGGTGGCGAAGGGGTCGACACCATCGTCGAAGAGGGCCGCCCGCCATTGCCGTGCGTCCTGTTGAGCGAGCTCTTCGGGGCCTGGCTCGAACATGAGATGAGCGGCCAAGGCGAGGGAGTCGCGGAGCCCGGGAAGGTCACGGGCCTCGGCGAAGCTCACCCGGATGTAGGCCCGGGTGAGCCGGCCCGGGGTCTGTGGTTCTTCCTCGGCGGCCAGTCGTTCGACGTCCCGGCGGAAGCGGTCCATCAGATCGGTGGCGAGGCCGTTGAGGAGCTGATCCTTGGTGGGGAAGTGGTAGAGCAGTCCACCCTTGGACACCCCGGCTGCCGTGGCGATCTCCGAGAGGGGTACGGCCGTACCTCGCCGGCCGATCTGCTGCGTGGCAGCATCCAGGATCAGTCGCTTGGTGTCCTCCGCGTCGCGTCCAGCGGTGCGCGCCATATGAGCATCCTTTCTCGCGTGCCTTTGCTACAGCATCTCAGTGCTGGGCCACAACGGCCGCTTTGGTGTTGGGGATGAACACGTAGGCGACGACCGCGGCCACGACCATCACCAGAGCCGCAATCAGGGTGGTGGCCTGCATGGCGGACACGAAGGCATGTTGCGCCGCCTCCAGTGCTGGGCTGCCCGGTTCCAGGACCGCGGTGGCCGATGCCAGGGAATCCTCAGCGCGGGTCGCCGCCTCGCCGACGGTACTACCGGGCAGTACCAGGTTGAGGCGATACAACACGGTGATGACCGATCCCAGAACGGCGATGCCGAGGGCGACGCCGAGTTCGTAGGCAGTCTCTGAGATCGATGCCGCCGCTCCGGCCTTGGCGGGTTTGACCGCCGAGACCACGGCATCCACGCTGAGGGTCTCGGCGATGCCGAGACCCAGGCCGAGGGGGACCAGGGCCACAAGGACCCAGATCAGTTGCTCCTGTCCTTCCAGCCCGGCCATCAGCGCGAGTCCGGATGCGCCAATGACCAGCGCGAGGGCGATGGCCCGCCCCCGCCCGACCCGGGTGAGCAGATATCCCACCACCGTGGCCGCGACCATGGACGAGAGTGCCGCAGGCAGTTGGGCCAGTCCCGCCTGCAACGGGCTGAGATGGCGCGCGAGCTGGAGGTATTGGGAGAAGAAGAACAGTACTCCGCTGAGGGCGAAGACCGAGATGAAGTTCACCAGCACCGCCCCGGTGAAGGCGGGGTTGCGGAACAGCTCTACGTCGATCATCGGTGCATCCGAGCGCCGTTGACGACGCACGAACGACACTCCGCCGATCACGCTGGCCGCGATCGCGGCCATCGTGGGCAGGCCGAGCGCTCCGCCGGTGAGCTGCTTGATCGTGTAGACGAACGGGATGATCGTCAGCATCGACAGTCCGCTGGAGAGCACGTCGAACCGAGCCGGGCTCGGATTCCTGGACTCCGGCAGCAGCCACGCCCCGAGAACCAGCACCCCTGCCATGACCGGCAGGTTGATCAGGAACACCGAACCCCACCAGAACCGTTCCAGCAGTGCGCCGCCCACCAGTGGACCGAGCGCGATGCCACTGGCGGCCGCAGCCGACCACACGGCGATCGCTCGGGTGCGCTCGACCGGGTCGGGAAAGATGTTCCGGATCAACGACAGGGTCGAAGGCATGATCGTCGCCCCGGCCACACCCAGCAGCAGCCGGGCAACGATCAAGACCTCCGCGGTCGGGGCGAAGGCCGCCATCACTGAGGCGGCCCCGAATGCTGCCGACCCCAGCAGCAACAGCTTCTTGCGGCCGATCCGGTCGGCAAGATTGCCCATCGTCACCAGCAACCCGGCCAGGGCCAGGGAGTAGATATCCCCGATCCACAACACCTGGGTGGCCGTAGGGGACAGGTCCGCCGTCAAGGACGGCACCGCCAAGTACAACACGGTCGCGTCGATCGCCAGCAATAGCACCGCACCCACCAGTACGGCCAGGGACGCCCACCGGCGTCCCGAACTCAGCGCATGCTCCATGTCCACTCCTTGAACTAACCGTCTGGACGGTACAGTTTTACCGGTGTCTCCTGACGAAGGTCAAGTGGCGCGTTGTCCGAACCCACCTGTCGTGTACGTGTCCTTCAGGCTTGGGGTGAGTGGTGGTCTTTCGTGTCTCGGCGCCCGGGCGCCCGATCGCTCCCGAGCTGATGCCGTGCGGAAATTCCCCTCACCGGGTGTCGACTCATGAAGAAACGGATAGTGCGCGTTCTCATCCGGTGGAGCATCGTATGCATCCTCCGCGTTCCGTCACGAACACCATGGGCTTTGACCCCTGACCGGCGTGCGACCGCCTATTTTCCGCCCCCTGACCGTCGAGGTCCCAGAAGGAAGGTGGCGACGTGACGTGTATGATTGTGAGCAGCGTCACACGCAATGGAGTGGCGACGGATGCGGCATCCTCTCTCGCCGGTTCGTAGTGGACGATCAATCAGGGCAGGAGTCAGAAGGATGGACAGTTTCGCCACAACCGACCCGCTGCATGAGGTCACCGTGTACGACGTCAGGGGAAACGCGATCGGCACCGTCGCGGAGATCTTCGGTGAGGCCCCTCATGAATCCGCCCCCGCAACCCCGCAGTCCAGGGGCACCATCCCTGAATAGTCTCCACGGGTGCGCGGGGAGCACCTGGGCGGTCGGCCCTGTCCTCCCGCGCCGGGTCGGACCTATGCTGTCGCCACCCCTCAGTGCCGAGCCGCGGCCTCGCTCCCGGCTCCGTGGTTGCACGCCTCATGAGACACCGGAACCTCTCCCTACTCTCCCGAGGACCCATCATGAAGACCCTGTCGCGTACCTGTATGGTGGCCGGAGGCGCCGCCGTGCTCACCGCCCTGGCCGGTGTCACCGCCGCCCATGCCGTCAGTGTCACCGTCCCGGACACGGGCACGCTCCTGGTCGGAGGCGCCGGCGTGAGCTTTTCGGTCACCCTCGACTGCGAGGCCGGCCGGACGGCTGACCTCCTCGTCAACGTCGTGCAGAAGGTGGACGGCGCCCACGTGGCCACGGGCGGGGTCATCTCCGACACCGTGACCTGTGCCGCGGGCCAGGAGACCGTGGAGGTCGCCTTGCTGGCCGCCGGTCACTTCGCCTTCACCGAGGGCGACGCAGCGGTCCAGATCCTCATGTTCACGTGCGACACCGTGGCCTGTGAGAGCACCACGGTGACCGGCCAGGCCCGGCTCGGACTCACCTAGGACCATCCGTCGCGTCACCCTCCGTGCGGTGAGGACCGGTCCCGCGTGCGGTGCAGGACCGGTCCGCGTCCGTGGATCAGGAGGCGACCGCGGTGGTCGTCAACGCCTCCGTGACGGCATCCGCCCACGGGCGGGCGAGGTCGGCGGCGAGGTCGCGGCCGGCGGCGTCGTGCCGGCCATACTCCCCGACGCGTTCCGCCCCGCAGGCTCGCAGGGCCTCGTCGAGGATCTCCGAGCCGCGCGAGTACGTGGCGTGGTAGGACCGGTCGCCGAGGCCAAAGACCGCGAAGCGCAGCCCGGTCAGGCCGGGCCGGGCCGCCAGCAGGCCGGCGTGGAAGGCCCGGGCGGAGGTGGGCAGTTCGCCGTCGCCGTAGGTCGAGCAGACCAGCAGGTACGGCCGGGTCGGGTCCAGGGTGCCGGGGGCGGCCGGGTCCGCCCCGGCGAGGTCGAGTACCTCCACCGCGTACCGGTCGGCCAGGTGCCCGGACAGTTCCTCCGCGACCAGTTCGGCATTGCCGGACTCGGTGGCGAACAGGATGGTCAGCGGCGGCAGGTCGGTCCGGCCGGTCTGGGCCTGCGCCCCCGCACTCGCCCCGGCCCCGCGGGCCTCGGCACCGGTCCGGACACCGGTCCCGACGCCGGCCGGTCCCGCGAGCGATCCGGCGGTGGCCGAGGAGGCGATCAGCCGCATGCGTCGCCGGTCCAGCAGCTTGGCGCGTACGCGCCCCTTGGCGGCGGCGGCGCGCTCGTGGGCGTCCAGGCGCAGCCAGCCCTCGTAGTCGGTGGCCCGTCCCAGGTAGGGGCGCAGGCCGACGATCCCGGTCTTGCCGCTGTGCTGGTCACCGGCACCCCCGCTGCTGACACCCCCGCTGCCGGTGTCCCCGCTGCCGGGGCCCGAGCCGGGTCCCTCCTCCGGCGCCGCCTCCGCATCGCGGGCCGCCGCCAGGTCACCGGCGATCACCTCGGCCAGGTCCCGGGCGTCGCTGCGCTGGGAGGGGATGGTGCCCTGCGGGCCGCGGCGGGCCCACCCGGCCAGGTACAGCCCCGGCTCCACGCGGCCGCTCTGCCGCGCCTGGTCCGTGATCCCGTCCAGCGCCGCGGTGAGCTCGCCGTCCCCGGCCTGGAAGCCGATGGCGGTGATGACGCTGTCCGCCGCGATCCGGACCCGGTCCGGTTCGTCGCCCGGCGCGCCGCCCGGTGCGTCACCCGGGCGGTCGCACGAGGCGGCCTCGACGCCGGTCACGGCCCCGGTCGCATCACGCACGACCTCGCGGGGGGCGTAGCCGAGCCACCAGTGGACGTGGAGCCGGGCCGGGCCGGTCTGCTCGCGCCCGGCAGCCGCTAGTCCGGCCATCAGCCCGGACCGGGGGTCCCCGGCCGCGGCCAGCCGGTCCGCGTCCGGGCCGTGCACGGTGTGCACCAGGCCGGGCAGGTCCAGGATCTCCCGCAGCATCACGGGATCGAACCTGGCCCGTGCCGGCAGCGAGCGGCCGATGACGTGCACGGTGTCCAGCCGCCGGGTCAGGGTGGCGTGGGCCGCGTCATGGATGTCGGACCCCTCCAGGCCGGCCGCGGTCTTGGCGAGCAACCGGACCACGTCCATGGCCACGTTGCCCATCCCGATCACGGCCGCGGACCGCCCCAGCGAGGCCGCGTCGGGCTCCGCCCAGCCGGTCCCGGAACAGGTCTCCGGCTCCCCGTTCAGCAGCCGGGTCAGTTCTCCCGAGCCGATGACGCCGGTGAGATCGGCGCCGAGCACCTGCAGGGGAGCGTCCCGGCGCAGGCCGGTGGCCAGCACCACCGCGTCGAAGTGCTCCCGCAGCTGCCCCAGGGTGACCTCGGCACCGGCCGCATCCTGGGATCGCACGGCCGGGGCGTGCTGGGCGGGGCGCCCGCGCAGCACCAGGTCCTCGGCCGCCGCGCCCGTGTGCACCCGGGTGGAGCCGACGAAGCGCACGCCGTCGTGCTCGAAGAGCCGGGAGAACTGGTCGGCCACGGCCTTGGTGCCCTGGTGGTCGGGGGCCACGCCGTAGCGCACGAGGCCGAAGGGCTCGGGCCGGGCCTCGAACACGGTCACCCGTGCCTCGGGCAGGCGGCGCCGGACCGCCTGGGCGGTGTAGCACCCCGCGGGTCCGGACCCCACGACGGCGACGTGCGGGCCGACCGCACCGCCCAGTGCGGCTGCGGGAGCCGGCGTCGTGCCCGGCGCCGGTCCGGTGGCCGCGGTGCGGTCGGCGCCGTCACCGGTGCATCCGGGGGAGGCCGTCCAGGTCACCGGCATCTCGTCCATGCCGCGGAACACCCAGCCGCCGGCGCGGGCCGGGCGGTCGGGGATGAGGTCCAGACCGGGCAGCGCCTCGAACAACCGCGGCAGCGCGACGTCGGCCACCTCGGCCCGCGCGACCCACGCGCCGAGGCAGACGTGCACGCCCTTGCCGAAGGCCAGGTGCGCTCCCTCGCCCGTCCGGCGGATGTCGAAGCGGGCGGGGTCGGTCCACTGGGACTCGTCCCGGTTGGCCGAGAGCAGGCAGATGCCCAGCTTGGCCCCGGCGGGCAGGTGGACGCCGCGCAGGGCCACGTCCCGGGTGGTCTGGCGGGAGTACATGCCGATCGGGGCGACCCAGCGGATGGCCTCGTCGAACACGGCGTCCCACAGTGTGGGGTCGGCCTCCACGAGGCGGCGCTGCTCCGGGTCCCGCAGCAGCGCCCAGGCCGCCACGCCGATGGCGTCACGGGGCTCGTTGAGGCCGCCGCCGATGGTCATCTTCAGGTTGGCCCGGATGGACTCGACCGGCATCTGGTAGTCCGGCAGGGCCACGAGCGCGGAGAGCAGGGAGTCGTCCGGGTGGGCGCGGTGCCAGTCGAGCATCTCGTCCAGGGCGGCGTCGACCTCGTCGAACGAGGCCTCGCCCCTGGCCCACACCACGGGGTCGTCGGCGTAATTCCCGGTGGCGTCGATCATGGTCTGGGACCAGCGCTGCAGGTCCTGCTGGGTGACGTTGTGCAGGCCGGTGATCGCGCGCAGGTTCTCCGCGGCGAAGGGGGCGGCGAAGTCCCACACCAGGTCCGCCCCGGGGCCCTTCTCCCGCAGCTCGGTCAGGTAGCGGTCCGCGTTGCGCTCGAAGACGGGCCGCCACGCGCGCTTGACCACGGAGGGCCGCAGCACGGGCTGCCACGCCCGGCGCTCGACGACGTGGTCCGGGTCGTCCTTGCGCAGCATCGAGTGCCCCATGGCGCGGATCATCAGCGAGCCCTGCTCGTTGGCGGAGAAAGTCGACTGGTCCAGTTCGGTGTCGTGCACGGCGTCGTAGGAGGTGACCAGGTAACGGCCCACCGCCGGCACCCAGTGCACCCCGCCCTCGGCGCGCAACCGCTCGAAGACCGGGAACGGGTCTTCGTAGAGCTCCGGGATGGTCACCCAGTCGGCCACCGGGGCCGGTCGCGACCCGGCGGGGGCGCCCGGAGCCTCGGGCGTCGGCCGCTCCTGCGCGGTCGGGGCGGGGAAGGGGGCGACGGCGTCAGTCATCTCGGGCGTCCTGGTCTGCGGGGGCGATGGTGGAGTGGGTCTGGATCTGGATCTGGAGCGGGGCGAGGGGCGTGCCCTCGCGGTAGTGGCCGCCGAAGAGGTCTGCGCCCTCCTCGGTCAGGGTCGGCACCGGATAGCAGGCCGCCTGGCCGGAGGCGGGTGCGCCGAGCCGCGCGAAAGCCAGCCGCTCCCCGGGGGTGAAGGGGTCGTCGATGGTCAGGACGGCGGAGCCGCCCGTCCCCAGGGCGGCAGGGTTCGCGAGCGTGACGGCCAGCAGTCCGTGATGGCCGGTGAAATGCACGGCCCCGGTCCCGTGCAGCGCGGGGCCGTCCGGGGCGAGGGGGAAGAGGATGCTCCCGTCCGGCTGCAGGACGGCCCCGCCGTCCACGTCCACGCGACCGTCGGCCAGGCGCGAGACGTAGGCGACGAACCCCTCGTGCACGGCCCAGAGCAGTCCACCGGCCGGGACGGGGCCGTGCGCGCGGGGCGCCTCGGCCAGTGGGGCGGCGGTCGTCACGGGGTCCTCCTCGGGGGCGTCGGTTCGGGTGGTCTCGGCTCCTACTGTGACCCGCCTCTCAACTACAGTGCAACTGAGAAGATGTGCTCAACAACCACAGGGGGACTGCGGTATGGAGACCGGCCCGGAACGGCGCCCCGAGGGCGATCCCCGGTTCACCCTGCGCCAGCTCGAACTGTTCGTCGCCGCCGCCGAACACGGATCCTTCGCGGCCGCCGCCCAGCGCGCGTACGTCACCCCGAACGCGGTCTCGCAGGCGGTGACCGAGCTGGAGGGTGTCCTGGGCGTGGTCCTGGCCGTCCGCCGTCGGGCCCGGGGACTGACGCTGACTCCGGCCGGGACGCACCTGCTCGAGGGGGCCCGGGCGTTGTTGCGGCAGGCGACCGACCTGAGGCTGAGCGTGGGGGAAGGGGCGGGCGCGCCCTCCGGGCCGGTCGCCGTCGGGTGCTACTCCACGCTCGCCCCCACCCTGGTGCCCGAGCTGTGGGAGCGGCTCGCGCAGCGGTACCCGGACGTGGACCTGACGATCGAGGAGGGCACCACGGCCGAGCTCGTGGAGCTGCTGCACGCCGGCCGGCTGGACCTGCTGATCGCCTACGAGGTCGCCCTGCCGCCGGGGTTGAGGAGCCGGCCGCTCTTCGCGGCGCACCCGTGGGTGGTGCTGTCCCGGGACCACCCGCTGGCGGGGCAGCGGGCCGTGGACCTGCGCGACCTCGCCGACGACCCGCTCGTGATGTTCGACCTGCCGCCCAGCGGCCAGAACACCCTGGAACTGCTGCGCCGGCGGGGCGTGCGGCCCCGGGTCGCGCACCGAACCATGGACTTCGAGCTGGTGCACTCCCTGGTGGGGCGCGGGATGGGGTACGGGATCCAGTTCCAGCGCGCCGAGGTGGAGGTGAGCCGGGAGGGCCGGCCGCTGGCGGTCCTGCCCATCACCCCGGCGCCGGACGCCGAGCCCGTGGTGGTCGCCTGGTCGGAGCGGGTGCCCCTGACCGCGCGGGCGAGCGCGGTGGTGGAGGTGGCCCGGGAGTTCCTCTCGGCGCCCGTTGGCTAGGCTCGGTGCATGGCCGAGCAGCGCGCAGACCGCACCGAAGACCAGCCCGACGCCGGCCCTGCCCGGACCGCGCCCGCCCGCCGTCCGCTGGGGCCCTCCTCGCGCTCGCAGGTGCCGGACTTCGAGGTGATGACGATCCTCGGACGGGTGAGCAAGCTGCGCGCCGCCGGGCACGACGTCGTGAGCCTGTGCGCTGGGGAACCCGGTGGGGGAGCCCCGGCCGCGGTGAACCGGCGGGCCGCCGAGATCCACGCCTCCGGCAGGGCGCTGAACTACACCCCGAGCCTGGGCATCGTCGAGCTGCGCCAGGCGATCGCCGGGCACTACCGGCGGTGGTACGGATTGGACGTCGACCCGGCGCGGGTGGCCGTGACCACCGGGTCCTCGGGGGCGTTCATGGCCGGGTTCCTGGCCGCGTTCAACGCCGGGGACCGGGTGGCGATGGCCCGCCCCGGGTACGCCGCGTACCGGAACATCCTCACGGCGCTGGGCTGCCAGGTGGTGGAGATCGACGCCGGCGCGGAGGTCCGCTACCAGCCCACCCCGGAGCTGCTCGAGCAGGCCGAGGCCGACCACGGTCCGCTGGCCGGGCTCATCCTGGCCTCACCGAACAACCCGACCGGCACCATGGCCACCCGCGCCGAGGTCGCCGTGCTGGCCTCATGGTGCCGGAAGAACAGCGTGCGGCTGGTCTCGGACGAGATCTACCACGGCATCACCTACGCGGACGGCGCGGCCGCGGACGAAGGCGGTGACGAGCCGGGCGACGAGCGCGGCGTCTGCGCCTGGGAGTACTCGACCGAGGCGATGGTCATCAGCTCCTTCTCCAAGTACTGGGGCATGCCCGGCTGGCGGATCGGCTGGATGCTGATGCCCGAGGACCTGGTCCCGGCGATCGGCGGCCTGTCCGGGTCGGTGTCCCTGTGCCCGCCGGCGGCCGCGCAGTACGCCGCGGTGGAGGCCTTCGCCGAGGAGTCCTACGCGGCCTGCGACGAGCAGGTGGCCGGCTTCGCCCGGGCCCGCGCGCTGCTGCTGGACAACCAGGAGCGGCTGGGCTGGACGGACGCGGCCCCGGCCGATGGCGCGTTCTACTTCTACGCCACGCCGGGGGAACGGATGCTGGCGAAATACGGCACCTCGACGGCGTACTGCGAGGCCCTGCTGGAGCAGGCCCACGTGGCGCTCACCCCGGGCACCGACTTCGACACCGCCCACGGCGACCAGTACATCCGCCTGTCCTTCGCCGCCGGGCACGACGCCGTCCGCGAGGCGATCGAACGGATCGTGGCGTTCCAGCGGGGTTGAGCCGGGGCGGCCCGGGCTAGTCCAGGGCTAGGGGATCGGAATGGCCTGACCGCTGCGCACCCGCTTCATCACCATCGTCGAGCTGAGCCGCTGGACGCCGGGCAGGGAGCCGAGCGCGCCGTCGTAGAGCCTCTGGTAGGCGGCCAGGTCGGCGGTGAGGACGCGCAACAGGTAGTCGGGGTCGCCGAAGAGCCGCTGGGCGTCGACGATCTGGGGGACGTCGTTGACGGCGGCCTCGAAGGCGGAGACGGTCTCGACGTCGGTGCGTCCCATGGTGACGAACACGATCGCCTCGAAGTGCAGTCCGATCGCCTCGGGGGAGACCACGGCGCGATAGCGCTCGATCGCGCCGGACTGCTCGAGGTCCTTGAGCCGGCGGTGGCAGGCGGACAGGCTCAGCCCCACCTTCTGGGCCAGGACGGTCGCACTCATGCGCCCGTCCTCCTGCAGCAGGGAGAGGATCTCCCGGTTGATCGCGTCCATGCCGACAATCCTTCCGTTCAACCCCCGGATCTACACAACACATCGAAGCACATTTCGCCCGATCCTCCGTACGATCTCCGGCAGAACGGTCGAACGGAAGGACGAGCGCAATGGATACGGCGTTGATGGCCCAGTTCTGGCTGGTGGCCCTGCTGCTGGCACTGACCCCCGGCGCCGACTGGGCCTACGCGATCTCGGCCGGTCTGCGCGCCCGCTCCGTGGTGCCCTCCGTGGCTGGCATGGCTTCCGGATACGCGCTCGTGGTCACCATCGTCGCGATCGGGGCCGGGGCGGTGGTCACCGCGTACCCGGTGACGCTGACCGCCCTGACCGTCATCGGCTCGATGTACCTGCTCTACCTGGGCGTCTCCACGCTCACGGCCCAGGCCCCGCCGATCACCGCCAGCGACCAGCCCCTCGGCACCGGCTCGTTGTCCCAGTTCTTCCGCGGCGCCGGGATCAGCGGGATCAACCCCAAGGGCCTGCTGTTGCTGCTGGCCCTGCTGCCCCAGTTCACCTCCGCCTCCGGTGCCTGGTCCTCCACGGCCCAGATGTTCACGCTCGGCAGCCTGCACGTGGCCAACTGTGCGGTGATCTACCTCGGGGTGGCCCTGCTCGCCAGGCAGCTGCTGGGCTCGCGCCCGCGGGCGAGCAACGCCGTGGTCAAGGTCTCCGGAGTCCTGATGGTCCTGATCGGCACCGGCATCCTCGTGGAGCAGGGGATCGCCCTGTTCTGAGCCGCCTCGCAGCGGCCACCCAGCAACGGTCGATACCCTCGGTCTGCCCACGGGAGACGACCAGGAGGACCCATGCAGCAGCCGACCATGCTCCGCCGCGGACTGCAGGGCGTCGGCGTCATCCTCGTCATCGTCGGCGGCGCGGTCTTCGTGCTGATGCTCGTCCTCGGGCTCGAGGCGTTCCTTGCCCAGTTGCCGGAATCCACCGGGGCGGCGAGCGTGTTCTGGGCGACCGTGGCGCTGGTGATGAAACTGGCCGTGCCGGCCCTGCTGGTCTGGATGGGTGTGCGGTGCATCAACCCACCGGACCGCCGCAGGGAGACCTCGTGATCACCAGTCCGGACGGTCCGAGGTCCGTGGGCCAGGCCGGCAGCCGCCCTCCGCTCACTGGGCCGCGGACCGTCGTGCTGCTGGGGATCGACGGGTCGGGGAAGACGACCACGGCCGTTGCCCTCGCCGCCGCTGAACGGGACGAGGGCCGCAGGGCACTCGTGGTGCGCAACCGCTCCGGCCGCCGGTGGCTGATCCGGGCGGGGCGCCGCTTCGGCACGGAGCTTCCCGTCCGGTGGGCGGACCGGATCGAGACGGTGGTGCGCACCTCCAATGTCGTGCTCTCCCACCTCCGGGCCGCGAGCACCGACGGGCTGGTGGTCATGGACCGCCACCTGGTGTGCCAGCTCGTGCTGAGGCAGGTCCGGGGGCTCCCTCCGGGCCGGGTCCTGCCGTGGCTGTCGGACCGGTTGCTGCGCCGGGCCACCGTGGTCCTCCTGGACGTCCCGACCGAGACCGCGCATGCACGCATCACGGCCCGCGGCGAGGACGACGAGCACCTGGACTTCCTCCGGGCCTCCCGCACCGCCTACCTGCGGTGCGCCGCACCCCGGGGCTGGGCCGTGGTGGACGCCACCGGCCCGGCGCGGGAGGTCCTCGGCCGGATCCGTCAGGGCGCGGTGCAGCCCAGCGCGTGAGTGGCCGCCCCGCGCGGATCGTCACCGCCGGACCCGACGCCGGCCCTCACCGATCACCGGGGCCGTCCCGTTCCAGGCCCCTCCCGGGGCGGTCACCGCTGGTCCGGTCCCCGGCACCGCAGTAGGTTGTGGGCGTGGCGTCCCGGGACCTGGAGGCCCTGCCCGTGGGGTTCGAGCGCTTCCACCGCAGGGACTTCCTCAACTACCAGTTCAATCGGGCGCACGCGCTGGGCTTCGCCGATCGCGCCGAGCTCCTCGCCGCGGCGGACCGCATCCGCTCCGGACCCGACTGCGTCCCCGTCTTCGAGGACCTCTCGGCACGGGCGGCCGCCGCCGGCCGGGCCCGGCACGCCGCGGGGTACCTGCGCCTGGCGGAGTTCTTCACGCCGCCGCGGTCGGGGGAGAAGCTCGCGCGCTACCGGCGCCTCCGGGACCTGTACGACGAAGTGTTCGTGGGCACCGGCGTCGTGCGCCACCAGGTGCCCTACGCCCAGGCCGCGCTGCCCGCCTACCGTCTGCCCGCGGACGGCCCGGGCACCGGGGCCACGGTGCTGCTGCACGGCGGATTCGACTCGGTGATCGAGGAGTCCCATCCCGTCTGGCAGCGCCTGGCCGCCGCGGGGTTCGACGTGATCGCGTTCGAGGGCCCGGGACAAGGTGGGGCGCGGGCGCTGCACGGACTGACCTCCGAGCACGACTGGGAGAAGCCGGTCGGCGCGGTGCTGGACCACTTTGGCCTGACGGAGGCCGCCCTGGTGGGGATCTCGATGGGTGGGTACTGGGCGCTGCGCGCCGCCGGACGGGAACCGCGCATCCGTCAGGTGGTGGCGTGGCCACCGGTCTACGACTGGCTCTACCGGTTGCCGGCCGCGGCGCGCGGACCTGTCCGGAGGATGCTGACCCACCGGGACTTCATGCGCTGGAGCGTGCGCACTCGGGCCCGGCTGTTCCCGACGCTGCGGGGGGTGGTCGAACAGGTGCTGTACATGGTCGACAGCGACGACCCGGCCGACGTCGTGGACTGGTTCCTGGGCATGAACGCCCGGCACCTGGGCAGCGAGCGGGTGCGCCAGGACGTGCTGCTGATGTGCGGGGAGCACGACGCGTTCCAGCCGCCGGCACTGGCCCGGGCCCAGGCTCTGGCGCTGACGGCGGCCCGCAGCCTGACCGTGCGGACGTTCACGGCGGCGGAGCACGCCGACCAGCACTGCCAGATGGGGAACCTGGACCTGGCCTGCCGGGTGCTGACCACCTGGCTGCGGGACCCCGCCGGGCTGGCAGGATGAGGCCATGGACGAGGTGACGGACGCTCCACGACCGGACGGCAGCGGGCCGGGCGCCGGCGCGGGGCACCGGGCCCGCGGCTCGGTGCCCGAGGTGGCCCCGGCGTCCTGGTGGAGTCGCCTGTGGAAGCCGTTCTGGGCGGTGCCGGCGGCCTGCGTCCTGGTGTTCCTGGTCCTCGGCATCGTCCTGCCCCAGGTGGAGGAGTCCTGGGGGACCACCGACCTGCGGTACGTCTTCCAGGGTGGTCCGGACGGCGCCCGGGGACTGCTGGGCACGATCGCCACGGCCATGATCTCGGTGACCGGACTGGTCTTCTCCATCACCATGGTGGTCCTGCAGCTGGCCTCCAGCCAGTTCACCCCGCGGGTCCTCGGAGGATTCCTGCAGAACCGGGTGGTGCAGTCCACGCTGGGCATCTTCATCTCCACCTTCGTGTTCGCCCTGACCGTGACCCGGTCCGTGCGCGGTGACAACTCCACCGAGCAGTTCGTCCCCCAGATCTCCGTGACCGTGGCCTTCCTGCTGGTCCTGGTCTCCATGGGGTTCTTCCTGGCCTTCATCCACCACATCACCACCTCGATCCAGGTCTCCCACGTCATCTCCCGGATCGGGGACCAGACGGTGGCGCTCGCCGACCGGATGTTCCCGGAGCCCGCGGATGCCGAAGCCCCGGCGTTCGGGCCCACCTGGTCCCCGGAACCCGGCACGCCGCACCTCCGGCTCGAGGCGCCCCGGCACGGCGTGATCACCCACGTGGACTACGGCGGGCTGGTCCGCTGGGCGCGGGAACGGGACGTGGTGGTCACGCTGGACCGGCCGGTGGGCCAGTTCCTGACGGAGGGCCAGCACGTGCTGCGGATCTGGGGCGCCGCCGCCGGGCTGGAGGAGGCCAGCGGGCAGGGCGACCCCTACCGGCACATCGGGCTGGGCCCGCAGCGGGAGATGCGCCAGGACGTCGCCTTCGGCATCCGCCAGCTCGTGGACATCGGCAACCGCGCCCTGTCCCCGGGAGTCAACGACCCGACGACGGCCGTGCAGTGCCTGGACGAGCTCCACCGGATCCTGCGCGTGCTGGTCCGGCGCGCCTCGCCCAGCCCCTACATCGCCGACGACGCCGGCCGGGTCCGCGTGGTGCACCATCCCCAGGCCATCACGGAGCTGGTGGAGCTGGCCCTGCTGGAGATCGCCGACAGCGGGGACGACCTGCAGGTGCCCCACCGGCTGCGCACCCTGCTGGAGGACCTCGTGGAGGTCAGCGCGGAACGCTACCGCCCCGCGGTGCAGCGGTTGCTGGAGGGGCTTCCGGCAGTGGACCAGGATGGTGATGGCGATGGGGAGCGCGGCGGTCAGGCGCCGTTCGGCGACGTGGGCGGTCGTCGGCGTAGGCGGTGAAGATGGTCTCGGCGTCGGCGTCGGCGTTGGCGTCGGACACGGAATCCTCCGCCGGCACCGCCTCCCAGCCGGTCCAGGACCCCTGAGCCCCGGGTGCTGCCGACCGGGAGCACGGACGACGGGGCGTGTGCGTCAAGGAGGGACGCAGGGAGTTTCTCCGTGCCGGGATTGCTACGCTGGAAAGCATGTCCACCGCACTGACCCTTGCCCTCCTTGCGGTCGGACTCATCCTCACCCCCCTGTTCTGCCGGTGGTGGGGCCGCAACGCCGGATGGCCCTTGGCGGCCGTCTACACGCTCGCCGCCGTGGCGTACCTGCCCGCCCTGGCCCAGGGGACGGTTGCCCGCGCCGGTGCCGGCGGTGCTGCAGCCGCTTCACCCGCCACGTGGTCCATCCCGTGGATCCCCTCCTGGGGCCCAGATGGGGGAGAGGGCATCAGGCTGGCGTTCTCCGCCGATCCAGTCTCCAGCGTCTTCACCCTCATCGCGCTGCTCATCGGCGCGGTGGTGCTCGTCTACTCCACCCGGTACCTGGACCCCGGCCCCAACCTGAGCTTCTACCTCGGGATGGCGCTGTTCACGCTGGCCATGGTGGGGCTCGTGACCGCGGACGACCTGGCGGTCCTGTTCATCTGCTGGGAACTGACCTCCCTGGCGTCCTTCCTGCTCATCGCCCGCTCGGGCCAGAGCGCCTTCGCCCCGTCGATGCGGACCCTGCTCGTCACCTTCCTCGGAGGACTGGCCCTGCTCGTCGCCGTCGTGCTGATCGCCGTCCGGGCGGGAACCACGAACCTGGGCGAGATCATGGCCTCAGACCTGTGGGCCCAGGACCCCGCCTTCACCACCACGGTCGGGCTGCTCATTGCCCTGGCCGCCATGACCAAGTCGGCCCAGTTCCCCTTCCACTCCTGGCTGCCCGACGCGATGGCCGCCGCCACCCCCGTCTCGGCCTACCTGCACGCCGCCGCCGTGGTCAAGGCCGGCATCTTCCTGCTGCTGCGCTTCTCGCCGGTCTTCCACGACGACGTGCTGTGGTCCGTCCTGCTCGTCATCGTGGGCCTGGTGACCTCGGCCGTCGGCGGCTGGCGGGCGCTGCAGCAGCACGACCTGAAGAAGCTGATGGCCTACTCCACGGTCAGCCAGCTCGGACTCATCGTCGCCGCGATCGGCACCGGGACCGAGGCCGGCATCGCCGCCGCCCTGATCCACACCATCGCGCACGCCCTGTTCAAGTCCGGGCTGTTCATGGTGGTCGGAGTGGTGGACCACGCCACCGGAACCCGCGACCTGCGGCGCCTGCCGGTGCTGTACCGGGCGCTGCCGTTCACCTTCGTGGTGACCGTCCTGGGCGCCGGCGCGATGGCGGGCATCCCGCCCCTGCTCGGCTTCATCTCCAAGGAGTCCATCTTCACGGCCCTCAACCACTGGGCCGCAGACGGGGGCGCGTCCGGCACGCTCGCCGCCTGGGCGGGCCCGGTCGCGCTGGCCGGCGCCGCCCTCGGCTCGGTGCTCACCTTCGCCTACTGCGCCAAGATCGTCGTCGGCGGCTTCCTGGACCCGGAGCGCCCCGGGCGTCCGGGCCATGCCGGACACCACGCGCCGGCCGCCGCGCGGGACCACGGGCGGGAGCACGGGCACGGCATCGCCGCGGACGTCCCGGTGCACGCCCCCGGTGGCATCCTGGTGACCGCCACCGCGCTGCCGATCCTCGCCTCCGTCGCCGCGCTCTTCGCCCTGCCGCTGCTGGACGTCGCGGTCGGCGCCGCCACGGACACGGCCCTGCCGGTCACCGGGGCGGAACCGCACTTCGTGCTCTGGCACGGGATCACCGCCGAACTGCTCACCACCCTCGCGGTCTTCGCCGTCGGCGTGGTGACGGTCCTGCTGCGCCACCGGCTCTGGCCGGCGCTGGAGGAGGCCGCGCTGCCGTTCGGCGGTGCCTCGATCATCGAGGCCTGCACCCGGGGCCTGACCGTGGCCGGCCACGCCGTGGCCCGGCTGACCGCCCGGGACGCCGCCGCCTCCCACGCGGCCATGATGGTGGCCTCGCTCGCGGCCGTCGTGGTCCCCGGGGTCCTGCTGCTCAGTGCCCAGGGCAGCCTGCCGCCGCTGCGCGAGGGCCTGAACCAGCCGGTGGACGTGGTGCTGCTCGTGCTGCTGGCCGCCTCGGCGCTCGGCGTGGCGTTCACCCGATCGCGGCTGGGCGCCACGGTGGCCCTGTCGGCCATCGGCATTCTCATGACGGTCCAGATCCTGGCCCTCGGCGCCCCGGACGTGGCCCTGACGCAGTTGCTCGTGGAGAGCCTGACCATCATCGTCATCATGCTGGTGCTGCAGAAGCTGCCGCGGACCTTCAAGAGCCCCCGGGCCGCCCGGGCGCTGCCGGCCGCGGTCATCGCCGTGGGCGCCGGGCTCGCCACCGGCCTGGCCACCTGGGGGCTGACCGGCCGGCGGGAGAAGTCCGAGGTCGGCACGTACCTGCTGGAGAACGGCCAGGACATCACCGGCGGGGACAACATCGTCAACGTCATCCTGGTCGAGTTCCGCGCCCTGGACACCCTCGGGGAGCTGGCCGTGCTGGGCATGGCCGGCATCGCGCTGGCCGCCGTGCTCTCCACGGTCCGCAACCGGTACATGGACCCGGACCCGGACAAGGTGGCCCGTGAGGAGATGTCGTCCGGCGAGGAGCAGGACGGCGCCGACCGCCCCGGTGGCCCGGAGTTCGGCGGCGACACCGCCCGCCGCGCCATCCTCAGCTCCTGGGGCAACATCAGCCAGCTCCAGCTGATGCTGCGGTTCCTGCTCCCGCTGCTCGCGGTCATCTCCGCGATCCTGTTCCTGCGCGGCCACAACGAGCCCGGGGGCGGGTTCATCGCCGCTCTCGTGGGCTCGGGCATCGTCGGGCTCGTCTACGTGTCCACTTCGAGGGACCGGCAGATCGGCGCGCCGCGGGCGCCCATCTACCTGATCGGCGGCGGCGTGGTCGTCGCCGTGGGTACGGGCCTGTGGAACATGGCGTTCACGGGGACCTACATGGAGCCCCAGCATGGGTACGTCCTCGGCCAGCATCTCAGCACGTCCATGGTGTTCGACGCCGGCGTCTACCTGGCCGTCGTCGGGCTCATCCTGCTCGCCTTCAACGTCCTGGGCACCGCGCGCTCGGCCCACCAGCGCCCCGGCGGGGAGGGCGCCCGCGAGCGCGTGGACGAGGCCGTGCTGGGCGAGGTGGACGGGCCGATGGACAACCCGATCGACGGCCTGCTCGTCGCAGACCGGACGGCCGCCACCGACGGAAGGCCCGCGAAACCGGTGAAGCCCACCACCCAGCACATCTCCTCCGGCACCCGGCCTGACGAATGGGGGCGGTGACATGTTGGTCCTCGCCGTGACCGTGGGCGTACTGACCGCCGCGGGCGTGTGGCTGCTGCAACAGCGGAGCATGGTTCGCGCCATCTTCGGGCTCACCTTGATCTCGCACGCCGTCAACCTGCTGCTCCTGACCACCGGGGTGCCGGGCTGGCGCGTGGAACCGCTGATGTCCACGGCGGACGCCGCGGACGCCGCGGATCCGCTGCCCCAGGCCTTCGTGCTGACCGCCATCGTCATCTCCATGGCCACCACCATCTTCATGCTGGCCCTGGCCGTGATCGGCCGGGACGACGACCAGGAGAAGGTGCCCGAGACCGGGGAGGAGCACGCATGACCGAACTGATGACCCCCGGATCCCTGCTGGCGCTGTTCGTGGCCGTGCCCCTGCTCTGTGCCGGCCTGTCCGTGATCCTCCGCCAGCGCGTGGTCGACCGGATCCTGCTCGTCGGGGTCCCCGTCCTCGCGGTCGCCGGGGCGGTGGCCCTGATGCTGTACCACCGCGAGGTCCCCGTGCTGGCCAGTGCCATCGGCGCCTACGAGGGTGGCATCGCGATCCCCCTGGTCTCGGACACGCTCACCGCCCTGATGCTGGCCACCACCGGACTCGCCACGGCCGCCTCCGGCTGGTTCCTGACCCTCACCGGTGAGGCCCGGTTGCGGTTCGTCCCGGCGCTGGCCCTGTTGCTGATGACCGGCGTCAACGGCGCCCTGCTGACGGGCGACCTGTTCAACCTCTTCGTCTTCGTCGAGGTCATGCTGCTGCCGTCCTATGCCCTGATCGCGGTGACCGGGACCTGGCGGCGCCTGGGCCTGGGGCGCATGTTCGTCATCGTCAACCTGGTGACCAGCCTGATCCTGCTGATGGGCGTCGGCCTGGTCTACGGATCGGCCGGGGCCGTGAACCTCGCCGTCCTGGCCGGACGGGCCGCGGAGGATCCCCAGGTCGCCCTGGCGGTCACCGTGGTGCTGCTGGCGCTGGCCATCAAGGCCGGCGTGGTCCCCGTCCACGGCTGGCTTCCCCGGGCCTACCCCGGGACCTCGGCGGGGATCATGGCCCTGTTCTCGGCCCTGCACACCAAGGTCGCGCTGTACGCGATCTTCCGCATCTACTTCACCACCTTCGAACCGGGCTCGCCGTCCGGCGCCGCCGGGGCCGGAATGGCGTCCACGGTCGCGGTGGTGATCGCCGTCGTCGTGCTCGCCACCATGGTGGTGGGCGCGATCGGGTCCCTCGGAGAGCAGCGGTTCCGCGGTGTCCTGGCCTTCCAGATGGTCGCCGGGGTGGGGCACATCCTGATCGGCGTCGCCGTGACCTCGCCCGCGGCCGTGGCGGCGGGGCTGTTCTACCTGGTCCACCACGTGGTCACGATGGCCTCGTTGCTGACCACCGTGGGGGCCGTCGAGCACACCTACGGCACCGGGGTGCTGGGCCGGATCTCCGGGGTGATGCACCGGGACCGGCTGGCCGCCGTCCTGGTGGCCCTGGGGTTGTTGTCCCTGGCCGGGCTGCCGCCCACCTCGGGACTGTGGGGCAAGCTGGGGCTGGGCCTGGCCGTGGCGGAGGCCGGTGAGACCGGCCCCGCGGGCGCCTGGCAGACCCCGGTGTTCCTGGTGGCCATCGTGGTCTCGTCCGTGGTCACCCTCGTGGCCCTGCAGCGGCTGTGGGGCTCCAGCTTCGCCGGGGCCCCGCTCCACCGCTACTGGCCGGCCGCGCCGGAGGGGGGACGCGCGAAGGCCCAGACCCTGGAGGGCGACGTGCGCATCCCGCTGCGCCTGCTGGCCCCCGGGACGATGATGATGGGCGTGTCCATCGCCCTCTTCCTCTTCGCCGGGGCCCTGATGCCCTTCATCGAGACCGCGACGGCGGGGCTCTTCGAGACCGGTCCCTACATCGAGGCGGTGCTGCCATGAGAACCGACCAGCCGCGTCACCGCAGCTCCTGGCGGTTCAGCGTCGGGTCCATGGTCGCCTACGTGGCCTGGCTCATCGGCCAGGTGATCGCGGGGTCGCTGACCGTGGCCCGGCGCGCCGTGACCCCCGGCCGGTTCGCGGAGCCGTCCATCGTGGCCTTCCCGCTGCGCTGCAGCACCGACCTGGAGGTCACGTGGATGGCCTCCTCCATCACCATCACCCCGGGCACCCTCGTGGTGGGCACCGCCCACGGCACGGACACCGAACCGGTGACCGTCTTCGTGCACTCGGTCTTCGACGCGGACCGGGAGTCCGTCCACGAGGGCCTGCGGGAGATGGAGGACCGGCTGCTGAGGATGACCCGCGGGCCACGATGGCAGGACCACGCGGAAGGGGACGTCCGATGAGCATCGACACCGCCTATGACGTGCTGCTCTCCGGAGTGCTCCTGATCCTGGCCGTCGCCATCCTGCTGGGGCTCTACCGGATCTTCACGGCCTCCTCGGCCGCCGAACGGGCCGTGGTCGGGGACCTGGTGTACTTCGCGGGCATCGGGATCCTGATGATCGTCGGCATCCAGTCCGGCTCCGCGGTCATCCAGGACGCCGCCATGCTCGCGGCGTTCCTGGGCATCCTGGCCACCGTGGCACTGGCACGCATTCTGACGAGAGGGGAACGCTAGTGGAGGGGTATCAGATCCTCGCCGCCGTCCTGATCCTGGGGGGCGCGCTGCTGGTGCTGCTCTCGGCCGTGGCCATGGTCCGGGCCCGGGACGCCCTGCAGATGATGAACGTGTTCTCGCCGGCCACGGGGATGGGCCTCCCGCTGATGGTGGCCGGGGTGTTCGCGCACCTGACCGGCCGCGACGGGTTCGACTGGTGGATCCTGCTGGTCAGCCTCGTCACCATCGCCTCCCTGGTCATCGTGTCCTCCTTGGCCTCGAACACCCTCGCCCGCGCGGTGTACCAGTCCGGTGCTCCCGTGGATCCCCAGACCCACCCCCAGGACCTGGCCGGGTCGGCCCGGACATCTCCAGACGCCTGAGGTCCCGGACGCGTCAGAAGCCTGACTTGCTGGGAGCGCACCGGGCGGGCGGACGCTGCGGTCATGACCGCGGCGCGACGCGTCAGTAGCGCTGGTCGTCCTGGGTGGGTGCGGCCTTCGGCTGCTCCAGGATGCGCGGCTCGTCGGCATGCTGGCCCTTGCGCTCGGAGCTGCCGTCCACGAGGTCGGCCAGCTTCGCGGCGGCCTCGGCCAGGGCGCGCAGCCCGCGCCCGGCCTCGCCGCGGCCGCGCTCGGCGGCCTGGCGGATCGTGGTGTCCCGCTCGGTGCGGCTCCCGGTGGTGCGGGTCATGAAGTCGTTGATCTGCTGCGTGACGGATGAGGTCGTGCTCCGCAACTGATCCCACGCGTCCGCAGTGTTGGACCGCGCCGAGACCCCCGACGTCGGCCCGCCCGCCTTCCGGCGGACCGAGACGGGCTCGGCGGGCTGCTTCGTGGAGTCGGCGGGGCGGCCTTCTCGAGCGGCAGTCTGGTCCGGGTGCTGTGGCTCCGAGGTCATGGGGGTGAGTCTATGGTGCTCTCTTGGCGGCGGCTACAGGCTCGATTCTCGACGTGGAGCCGGGCCCTCTGGCAACACGCGTCCCAGTCGACTGTTAGCGTTCGATCATCGACGTCGCTGGTCACGTGGGGGTCCGGCATCTCGTCATCGCTAGTGAAGGGGACGCCCGTGGATGCTGTGTCTGATGAGGGAATGTCCGTCCTGCCGGTGGGGGTCTATGAGTCGTTGCTGACCGAAGGGCTGGCGGACAGGCTGGCCCGTTTACAGGACGCCACCTTTCGTACCCTGGATGTTCCCGGGGGTGAAGACCCGCAACGACTGACCACTCACCTGTCCACTGTCATCCGGCACGCCTTGGAAGCGGAGCGGAACGTGTCCAAGCGCGTCGAACTGGCGCAGCAGATCATTGATCTCCTGGGTGACGACTACCGATCTGAAGCACCCGATGTACACAACGGTCTGTCGACCCTGGCGGAAATTCGTAGGGTCGATGATCCGTCGCAAGCGCTGATGACCCGACCGGAAGCACCGTTGTCCGACGCAGCGCTTCTGACGAACTCTTCCCATGAACCGAGCCTGGGCGCCGAACTGCGATCCGAAATCGAGACGGCAGATCGGATCGATCTGCTGTGCGCGTTCGTGAAGTGGCACGGTCTTCGAGTGCTCGAGAAACAGCTCGGCGAGCTCAAGAGACGTGGGGTGCCCTTCCGAGTCATCACGACCACCTATGTGGGAGCAACGGAGCGGCGGGCTCTCGACCGCATCGTGAAGGATTTCGGTGGTGAGGTCCACATCAGCTACGAGACGCAGTCGACCCGGTTGCACGCCAAGGCTTGGATGTTCCACCGGCACAGTGGATTCAGCACCGCATATGTGGGCTCATCGAATCTCTCCAAGTCCGCCCTGTTGGAGGGGCTGGAGTGGAACGTTCGGTTGTCCTCTATCGCCACGCCTGAACTCATGCGGAAGTTCGAGGCCACCTTCGAAACGTACTGGCAGGACCCGTCCTTCGAACCGTATGACCCAGATCAGGACGCTGCGCGCCTGGATCGCGAGATCAAAAACGGTTCGTTTGCCAGCCAGGGTGAGCCGGTTGATCTTTCAGGACTGGACGTGCGTCCTTACCCACACCAGGCATTGATGCTGGAAGATCTCCAAGCGGAGAGAGCGATCCACCAGCGTCACCGGAACCTCATCGTTGCAGCCACCGGAACCGGCAAGACGGTCATCGCGGCCCTGGACTATCGGAACCTCCTGGCCGAGCATCGCCAGGACCTGCGATTGCTGTACGTCGCACATCGACGAGAGATTCTCGAACAGGCATTGCGGACATACAGAAATGTCCTCGCTGACGGATCCTTCGGGGAGCTCTTCGTGGACGGGCGTCGTCCGCAGGAGTGGAACCATGTGTTTGCCAGTGTTCAATCGTTGACAGCCAAGGGATTGATCTCCTTTGCCGACGACCATTTCGACGTCGTGGTCATCGACGAGTTCCATCATGCTGAGGCCGCCACCTACCGGTCCATCCTGGAACATTTCCAGCCACACGAGTTGTTGGGTCTAACCGCCACTCCGGAGCGAGCGGATGGTGTTAACGTCAAGACTCTTTTCGATAACCGGGTTGCGTCGGAGTTGCGGCTGTGGGACGCCTTGGATGCTGACATTCTGGTCCCCTTCCATTACTTCGGCGTGTCCGACAATGTCGACGTCTCCGAGATTTCCTGGCGGGCTGGAAAGTACGTCTCCCGGGAACTCGAGAACCTCTACACCGGTGATGATGCGCGAGCACGACTGGTCGCGCACCAGCTCCTGGACAAAGCCGGATCGCTGGAAGACCTCAAGGCGCTGGGATTCTGTGTCTCCGTTCTTCACGCACGTTTCATGGCAGATCGATTCAACGCCGCCAATATTCCCTCGGCCGTCGTCACGGGAGAGACGCGGAGTGATGAACGTCGAAAGACGCTTGAGGCTATCCGACGGGGCGAGATCAAGTGCATTTTCACCGTCGACGTCTTCAATGAGGGTCTCGACATCCCTCAGATCAATACGGTTCTGTTTCTCCGTCCGACCCAAAGCGCGACGATCTTCCTCCAGCAGTTGGGGCGTGGTCTGCGGCGCTCGTTTGGCAAGGACGTGCTCACGGTCTTGGACTTCATTGGCATGCAACGGAAGGAGTTCCGTTTCGACCGGAAGTTGCGAGCGCTGACGGGGTCCGGTCGGAAGCGCCTCATCGACGACATCGAAAAGGACTTTCCCTTCCTTCCTGCTGGTTCCCAGATCATCCTCGACTCTGTCGCCAAGGACGTTGTCATCAGAAACGTCAAGGGACAGATCGCGATGACCGCGAATCAGTTGGCGCAGGATATCCGAGAGCACGCTGATGGCCGGTCGTTGTGGGAGTACCGGCTCGATCAGTACCTCGAAGAAGCTGGCCGGAGTCTTTCAGACATTTACCGGTCAGGCTCGAACGGCCGCTCATGGACGACGCTCAAGATGAAAGCCGATCGGGCAGAACCACGAGACGACATGCCCAAGACGGAACTGAATCAAATTCTCCGTGCCTCGTCATTGCTGCATGTCGATGATCAGGAGCGGGCTGAGGCCTACTTGGCCCTGCTCCGCGAGGACATAAGAATCTCGGAGCTCACCGGTCGCGACAAGGTCTTCGCCGAGATGCTCTATTTCACGGCGATCTACCAAAAGGGACGGTTCGCTTCCTTAGACGAGGCTTTCCAATGGGTGCGGACCCAGACGCAGTTTGTTGCGGAAGTAGAAGAGATCTTCGAGCATCGACTTTCGTCCACGCGGACCAATCCGACGAGGACCTCCTTGAGAGAAGAAGTCCCTCTTTTTACTCATGCTCACTACAGACGCGAAGAGATCTTGCCGGCCCTTGGAATCCGCACCTTCGAGTCTTCTCCGGACATGGCTCATGTCTCTGGCGTGGCGTGGTCAGAGAAGTATGAAACAGACGCGTTTCTCATCAATCTGAGGAAGTCCGAACGAAGTTTCTCACCGACCACCATGTATCGCGACTACGCCATCAGTCGCAGTCAGTTCCATTGGGAGAGTCAGAACACCACGCGAGCAACATCTCCGACGGGTCGGAGATACGCCACCAAAGAGTCCAACGAGACCAACACGATCCTGTTCGTTCGCGAGACGCCCAGCAACGACATCGGGACCGCTCCGTTCGTTTGTTTGGGAACGGCGGATCTCAACTCGTGGCATGGCGAGCGCCCCATGCAAGTCACGTGGAATCTGCATCGAGAGATGCCCATGGAAGTCTTCAGGGTCGCGAGCGCCGTGGCCTGATCCATCAGGGGACAAGCAGTGGTCGGCGAGGAGGACATGTCGTTCGGAGCGGAACAAACTCACCCCCACCCGCGTTACTTCAACCCGAGAGCATTCTTCCGCGCGTCCTCAGGAGCCTTGTGACCACGCCCGTTTCCCAGCCCCGCACCATCGGCATCCTCGGCGCAGGCCGTGTCGGGACGGCCGTGGCCAGACAGGCACTGCAGGCCGGGTACGAGGTGAAGATCGCCACCGCCAAGCCGGCCGAGGAGATCGCGATGATCGCGGACATCATCACCCCGGGCGCTCAGGCCGTGGATGCCGCCGAGGCGGCACAGGCGGACATGGTGGTCGTCGCCGTCCCCATGCACAAGTTCCGCACGCTGGACGCTGATGCCCTGGCCGGCCGCACCGTCGTCGACACCATGAACTACTGGGCCCCCGTGGACGGGGAGATCGCGGAATTCGAGGCCGACCACCGCTCCACCTCCGAGGTCGTCCAGGACTTCCTCGCCGGTTCCTCGGTGGTCAAGACCCTCAACCACATCGGTTACCGGGACCTTGAGACCCTGGCGCGCCCCGCAGGCGATCCGGACCGCCGCGCGCTGGCACTGGCCGGCGACAGCGACGCCGCCCGGGCCGCCGTCGGGACCTTCCTGGACCGCCTGGGCTACGACCCGGTGGATGCCGGCCCGCTCGCCGCGGGCCGCGCGTTCGAACCGGACACCCCCATCTTCGCCACCACGCACCCGGTGGCACGTCTCACCGAACTGTTGAGCGAGGCCTGCGCCCTCGCGACCCGCTGAGGCGCACGCCCACCGCGGACGCCCACAACCCGGTTAGGCCTCTTCGGTCGCCGGCGGCTTGGGCGCGATGTCCTCCGTGGTGATCGGCATGGACTCCCACGCCGAGGACAGGTCCGTGCCCTTCAGGGTCCGGCGCTCGCCCTCGGCCAGGTCGTCCAGCCCCAGGGCGCGCCAGAATCCCCGGTGGTGCTCGCAGGGCAACAAGGCGGTGAGCATGCCGCGGACCGGCGCCCGGTCACGGTTCGCCGTGGCATGGATGTACCGGTGACCGGTGTGCTCGGCCCGCCAGGCGGTGATCTCGGGCCGGCCGAGCACCAGGACCCAGGCGATCAGTTCTGAGGGACCGTCCACGGTGGCGGTCAGGTCACCGACGATGTCCAGCTCGCGGCTGAGCCGCATCAACACCGTCAGCTCGCGGGCATCCTCGGGCGGGTACAACATCATTCCTCCTCTGCCGGATCTCGGCATGGAATCCCAGATGATTCAGTTGGATACCAGTCATTTTCGGCAGCGCCGGAGGGATGTCAAGAGGCTTCGTGCGGTGGTCCCGAAGCCGGCAATCCGGCTCCTTCCGGTGCCGGTCACGTGGCCACCATGTTCAGGGGGCACACGGCGCGCTCGCATATCCCGATGATCAGCGCGTCCAGCCGTTCACCGACGCTGTGCTTCTCGCCCGCGGTTCCGGGTGGCAGCAGCGCAGGTGCGCCCCCCGGATTCATCGACGATGAACCAGAGCATCACGCCGTTGGTCTCGATGCCGACGCTGACGTACTGGGCGTCCGGCGCGGCGGCGTCGATCCTCACCGGTAGCCGGCGCATGTCCAGCCAGGACACCGCGAACATGCCCGGTTGTTCGGGCAGGCCGCCCCAGGGGGCAGGACCTCGGCCAGCGGTCAGGACCCCAGACCGATGGCCTCTCGGAGGGCCGCGACGGGCCGGTCGTGATGGCCGGGGGCGACGCACAGCACGGTTAGGACGTCCCCCTCGTCCCGATTATTGCCGACGTCGAGGGAGCATCTACTGCTTGACGGAGAATTCCTCGGAGGTCAGGACTGCCTCGGAGAAGCTGAACAGCTCCCGTACTTCCACGGACACCGTGGTCTCATCCCGCAGGACGTAGGCCTCCTGGATGGTGACCGTAGTACCCGGCTTGATGTCGGACATCGAAAGCGCCGAGTCGACGTCATCGACTATGGCGCTTTCAAGCTCGACGCCGCTCTGGAACGCCTGGTCGTGTATGGCGGTCATGAAGTTGGCGGCCTCGTCGGAGTTGTTGGTGAACTCATAGCTGACAACGATCGCCGGTTCTCCGGCGTAGTCCTTGGCGAAGGTCGCATCCTCGATGGTGACGTCGTACTCCCCGGTGGTGTCCTGATCGTCCGCGGGGGCCGCTGCGGGGGTGGTGCTGGTCTGCTCCAGCTCAACCGTCCACGTCTCACCGAGCGCGGCGGCCTCGTAGCTGATGGTGTCGCCGTCCAGGGTGAAGGTCTTCTGGTCGTCACTGGACGCCAGGAGTGCGGAACCCGTCTTGGACGTGTCATTGACCGAGTCCCAGGTGAAGGCTGCCGTTGCGTCCTCGGGTTGTTCGACGCTGCCGGCCCAGTACAGGGACTTCGATTCATCCTCCGCGTTGACCCAGTAGATGGTGATCGTATCGTCGACGATGGTCGCCACGTGCTTGCTTCCGGAGCCCTTGTTGGACTGTGCCCACTCGCCAGTGAGATCAACGGGCTCGGGCGCTTCCGGACTGGATGCGGACTGGGAGCCATCGGCGCTGTTCGATTCGGCGGTGTTGCCCGCACTGCCAGCTGGAGAGGCGCATCCGGTGAGCGCGAGGCCCAGGGCCACGACGAGAGCCAACGAGGTGGTGGATGTGGTGCGCACGGGGAGGTGCCCCTCTTCCTTGAGACGACGGTGATCGTCGTTCCTATGCGTGATGCCTTGAACCGGCTGAGGGTTTGAGTCGAGACGTTTCGCTCGATAGCCCCGTCGGTCCGTTGCGCCTGCCTATACTTGGCCGCGGACACGGGGTGCGCCGCACGGCGCTGAGATGACACCCGTGGAACCTGATCTAGTTAGGACTAGCGAAGGGATGTCCGCGTGACTTCTTCTTGCCATACCCAGATTCCGCCTGTCCCCGCATCCGGGCCCCGCGTGCTGTCGATCGCCGGCACCGATCCCTCCGGGGGCGCCGGCACCGCCGCGGACCTGAAGTCCATCACCGCCGCCGGCGGTTATGGCATGAGCGTGGTGACCACGCTCGTCGCCCAGAACACCCACGGCGTGCGGGACCTCCACGTCCCGCCCACGGACTTCCTGCGCGCCCAGCTGGAGGCCGTCAGCGACGACGTCACCCTGGACGCCGTCAAGACCGGCATGCTCGGCACCACCGGCATCATCGAGACCGTGGCCGCCTGGTGCGACGAGCACCCGCCGGCCGTGCTCGTGGTCGATCCGGTCATGATCGCCACCAGCGGCCACCGCCTGCTGCAGCCCGAGGCCGAACAGGCCATGATCGAGTTCTGCCGCCGCGCCACGGTGGTCACCCCCAACATCGACGAGCTCGCCGTGCTCACCGGCTCGCCGCGCGCCGCCGACGAGGCCGAGGCCCTGGACCAGGCCGCCCGCTGGTCAGCCGCGACCGGCGTGGCCGTGGTGGTCAAGACCGGGCACCTGGACACCCGGCGGGTCACGAACACCTGGGTGCACCCGGACGGGACGCTGATCTCCGTGCCGTCCACGCGCATCGACACCACCAGCACGCACGGCACCGGCTGCTCCCTGTCCTCCGCGCTCGCCACCCGGCTGGGCCGCGGGGACGCCCCGGGCACGGCACTGGCCTGGGCCACCGAGTGGCTGCATGAGGCGATCGCCCACGGGGCCGCCCTGCAGGTCGGTTCCGGCCACGGACCCGTGGACCACGGGCACCGCTCGCGCCGTTTGCAGGCCGCCGCCTCCGCCGCCCCCTGGTTCGCCCCCGACGCCGTCCCGCCCGTCCTCGGGTCCCCGCAGGACCTGGGTGCCCCGCGCCGGGACCCCGAAGCCCGGGTGCCGGCCGCCGTCGCGCCCGCCGGTCCGTGGACCGCGGCGTTGTGGGCCGCCGGGGCGGAGGTCAACGCCGCCATCGCCGGCTCCGGGTTCGTCCGTGCCCTCGTGGACGGAAGCCTGACCCGGCACGCCTTCGAGTTCTACCTGGCCCAGGACGCGCTGTACCTCAACGGGTACTCCCGGGCGATGGCCGCCCTCGCCGCCCGCTCGACCGAGCTGGACGCGCAGGTCTTCTGGTCCGGGGCGGCCCACGGTTGCCTCACCGAGGAGGCCGAACTGCACCGCACCTGGCTCGGTGATCGCCCGGCCCCCGTCGCTGGACCGGTGACGAGCGCCTACACGGACTTCCTGCTGGCCACCGCCCTCGGCGAGGACCGTGCCGTGGGCGTGGCCGGGGTGCTGCCGTGCTTCTGGCTCTACGCCCAGGTGGGGGCGATGCTGCCCGCGGTGCCCGCCGACCACCCCTACGCCGCGTGGCTGGACACCTACCGGGACCCGGGCTTCGTGACCGCCACCGAGTCCGCGCTGGCCCACGTGGAGCGCGAGCTCGCCGCGGCCTCCCCGGCCGTGCGCGCCCGGGCCGCCCGCGCCTACCTGACCGCCTGCCGGCACGAGCTCGAGTTCTTCGAGCAGGCCCTGCGCCTCGAACCTGGTGAGTACGGGGGCCGGGCCGAGGCGCCCGTGCAGCCCCGCATCCAGGCCCCCGCGGCAGTCAGCGCCGAGGCCCCCGCCGCAGCACTCGCCGGGAGCGTCCGGTGACGGGCGCGACCACGGCGCAGGCCGCCGTCGGGACCCAGACCACCACCGAGACCTCCACCGGGACTCCGAATGAGAGCCTGCCCCCGGCGGGACGGGCCGCGCTGCGCGCCGGGGTGGTGGGCAACTGGATCGACAACATCCACGTCTTCCTGCCGCTGACCGCACTCGCCCCGGCCATGCTCGTGCTCGCCGGGCCCGCCGCCGCCGCGTCCACCGGGGCGCTGATCGTCATCGCGATGCTGCTGGGCCGGCCGATCGGCGGGATCGTGTTCGGGCGCATCTCCGACCGGCTCGGGCGCACCCGCACCACGCGGATCGCGATCGCCGGGACCGCCGCCTGCGCGCTGGCCATCGCCGCCACGCCCACCCACGAGATCCTCGGCGCCGGGACCATCGGCCTGATCCTCGTGCTGCGCTTCCTGTGCGGGATCTTCGTGGCGGGGGAGTACTCCGCGGCCATCCCGCTGGCCATGGAGTGGTCCACCGCAAGGCGCCGCGGGCTGATGAGCGGGCTGATCCTGTCCATGGCCCCGTGGGCTCAGGCGACCATCGCGTTCTCCGTGGCCGGACTGCTCGTGCTCCTGGGCCCCGACGCCTACGCGGCCTGGGGCTGGCGGCTGCTCTTCGTCCTCGGCGCCGCGCTGTCCCTGGGGATGCTCGTCTACTACAGCCGCCAGGTCACCGACGCCCCGGTCTTCCACCGCCGCGCCCGGGAGGCCGCCGCACGGCCCGCCGCCCCGAGGGCCGGACTGCGCGACCTGCTCGCCGGACGGTGGGCGCGGGCCTTCTGGCAGGTGTTCATCCTGATGTCCGGCTTGTGGCTGCTGACCAACTCCACGGTGCTGCTGCTCACCGCCCGGCTCGCCGAGGACTCCGGACTGCCCGCCACCGGGGTGCCGGTGGTCATGGGCATCGCCTCGGTGGCGCAGGCGATCGTCATGGCCCTGGCCGGTCACCTGGCCACGCTCACCGGACGGCGACGGTTGTTCCTCCTGTGGGGGACGGTCGCCGCGCTGGCCGGGCCGCTGGTGTGGTGGGCCGCCGTCACTTCGCCCACCCTGGCCGGGGCGGCCGTCTGCGCCGCGGTGCTGCAGGTCATCACGGTCTCCGCCTACGGACCGGTCTCGGCGTATCTCTCCGAGCGGTTCCCCACCGAGGTCCGCTCCACCGGCTACGGGATGGGTTACAGCCTGTCCCTGGTGCTGCCGGCGCTCTACCCCTTCTACCTGCCGCTCATCGAACCGGTCCTGGGCCGGCACGGCTCGGTGATGGGCATGGTCGCGCTCGGCGGGGCCCTCGTGGTGCTCGGCGCGGCGCTCGGCCCGCGGCTGGCGCCGCGGGACATCGAGGGGGACATCGACGACGTCGCCGTCGGGATGGTGCCCGACGCCCCGGTGGGTGCCGCCCGGGGAGGGTCCCGGTGACCGGGGCTCGGGCCGACGCTCAGCCCGCCCCCGATCGGACCCTTGATCCCGGCGCCGCGACGGGCGCGCACCCGACCGCCGATCCGGACCTCGCACCGGTCGCGGACGTCCTGACCGCGGTGCGCGCCGGCCAGCCGCTGGTGCACTGTCTCACCGCGACCGTCTCCATGGCCCTCGTCGCCGACGGCCTGCTGGCCGCCGGCGCCCGCCCGATGATGACCGAGACCCTCGCCGAGGCCCCCACCCTGACCCGGGTGGCCGACGCGCTGGCCGTGAACCTGGGCACCCTGAGCACGGACGCCATGGAGGGCATCCCCGCCACGGTGGCCGTCGCCGTCGCGGACCGGCGCCCGTGGGTGCTGGACCCCACCGCGATCGGCATCGCGCCGGTGCGCACACCGCTGGCCCGCCAACTGCTGGACTTCCGGCCGACCGTGGTGCGGGGCAACGCCTCCGAGGTGCTCGCCCTGGCCGGGGCAGGCGCCGGCGGGCGCGGGGCCGACTCGGTGGCCGGGCCGGACGCGGCGGAGGACGCCGCGATGTCGACGGCACTCAGGACCGGTGGTGCCGTCGCCGTCTCGGGTGCCGTGGACCTCGTGCTCGACGCCCGCCGGCAGGCGCGGGTGGACCGCGGGACCGGTCTGCTCACCCGGGTCACCGGCACCGGTTGCCTGCTCGGGGCCCTGACGGCCGCCTGCACCGCGGTCGAACCGGACCCGTTCCGCGCCGCGCTCGCGGCGACCACCTGGCTGAACCTGGCCGGTGAGGTCGCGGCCGGGCGGGCCGCCGGGCCGGGGTCGTTCCGGATGCACCTGCTGGACGCGCTCGACGAGGTGGGACGGTGACCGGGGGAGCGGCCGGACGGCTCCGCCCGCGGGTGACCCGCCTGGGCCGACACCGCACGCCGACCGGCGGATCCCATGCATCGCTGGACCTGCGCTGCTACCTGGTCACCTCCGGCACCGGCCGGCGCACCGTGGAGGTGGCGGCTGCGGCTGCGGCCGCCGGGGCCGGCGTCGTGCAGGTCCGGGCCAAGGAGGCCACCGCCGCCGGACTGCTGGACCTGACCTGTGCCGTCGCCGAGGCCGTGCACGCGGCCCGGCCGGCCACGCGCGTGCTGGTGGACGACCGTGCCGACGTCGCCTTCGCCGCGCGTGCCCGCGGGGCGGCCGTCCACGGGGTGCACCTGGGCCAGGACGACCTGCCGGTCACCGAGGCCCGGGCGCTGCTGGGGCCGGAGGCCGTCATCGGGCTGACCACCGGGACCCCGGACCTGGTCCGCGCGGCCGAGCGGCTGCGCGGGGTGATCGACTACGTCGGGGCCGGGCCCTTCCGGCCGACCCCCACCAAGGACTCCGGCCGGGACCCGCTCGGGGTGGACGGGTACCACGGGCTGGTCGCGGCCACGTCGCTGCCGGTCGTGGCGATCGGGGGTGTCGAACCGCGGGACGTGCCGGCGCTCGCCCGGACGGGGGTGGCCGGCGTCGCGCTGGTGCGCGCGATCATGGACGCGCCGGACCCGGGCGCCGTGGTGGGCGAGGTGCTGGCCGGGATGGACACCTCCAGCACCACCGAGGAGGTGCTGGACCGGTAGGGGTCAATCGGCCGGGTGCCGGGTGTCGTTGAGCACGGTGAACTGACTGTCGAAGGGCAGGTGCATCGGGGCGAGAGTGGGACCGTCCCACCAGAACATGCGTCCGATGGAGCGCTCGTGGAAGAGGTCGATGACCACGAAGGACTCGACCGGCATGACGGTCTCGCTCCAGTTCAGGAGCACGACGACGTCGGCGAGTTCGACGCCCTGGATGCAATGCCGGTTCCGACGGACCCGAACGCGCCCCATCGGTCCAGGACGCCTGCACCGCCCACACCGGGGCTACCGCCCAGTCCTGGGTGGTACAGGATCACCAGCTGCGCGTGTTCGCCCTCGAGCACGGGGTGCAGCCCATCGATGGACCTGGAGACCACTGCCGGAGTCCAGATGGACATCGCCACCGGCAACCAGCCCACCGCCTCGCGCGACGAGCTCGCCAGACGCCACGCGCCGGGCCCTGATCACCAGCGGGCCACCCTGTCCCCAGCCGCCGCCGGACGCTTCGGCTCCATGCCACCCTCCGTCCAGTTCGAGTGGGCCTCGCTGGCCCTCACCGCAGGAGCCCAGTCCAAGACCGGACTGACCGTCGAACAGGCCGCGCTCATGGTCCACGCCGCTGCCAACAGCGAGCACATCCGTGACAGCCTGCTGGCCGACGTCATCGGCGACTCGACCCCCAACCTGGAGCGAGTCCATCAACCGCACCGAGCTCCGCGACCGCTTACGGCTGACCGACCGCCACCACTACCGCAGCCCCGTCGCGTCCCACTCACCCCTGCGACCCAACCCCGACCCCAGGGCACCCACCCGGCCCACACCCGGATCCGGGTACCAGCCCCGACAGCACCCCGGCGCCTGGATGGACATGGACCGGTAGCCACGGTCCGGGACGCCGCATCACGCGACCGAGGGGCATCCCCCTATGGGATGCCCCTCGGTCCTGGCTTTAGTTGGTCCGTTTAGGACAGTTCTTCACAGATGTTGATGACCCGGCCTGGGCCTTCAAGAGAAAATTCATCCAAGAATTCCCCGTCGGGATCCTGGACAAAGAAGACGTTGCCGATCGTGAGGTAGAGGCCCGGATACTCCTCGCGGGTGAGAAGGTTCCTGCCCCTGGCTTCGGTGACCGTGTTGCCATCTGCATCCTTCGAAATATGGAACGACCCGGTGATGACATACCTCACCGTCTTGCCATTATCGGGATTGGTCAGCGTGACCTTGGTTCCGGGAGAGGTCTGGATGGTGGTTCCAACCGGAGTCTCGATCTGTTTGAACTTGCCTGAGACGGATCCTTCGAGGTCAAGGCCGGCACAGGCAGTCGTATAGGGCTCTCCTAACTCTCCTTCGAAACCTTCAGGGGGCGTGCCGTTAGGCGCGGCGACGGCCGGCGCAGCAGCGGTGACCAGTCCCGCTGCCATCAAGGCAGATGCGAAACGGCGAACGATGACACGGTTCATGACGATCTCCGATGTTCGGGTGAAACAGGGGGAACCTGCAACCCGAGCCAGTGGAGCACCCGTGGGTGGGGCCCGGGCATGCACGGAAGCAAAGCCCAGGGACGGTTCTTTTGACAAGGGCCGCACGACCCACTTGACGCTGGCAGTTGCACTGGATCTGACAGCGGCCCCCGGTGACCCGAGAGTGCCATGATGGCCACCGCTCCGGGATTTCACCGCCACCAGACGATGGTGACGGCACCCCGCGTTGCTGGGTGGGCCAGTTGATGTGCGTTCTTGGGGCGTCCTGAGCTGTCCATGGCGGCAGCGGGGCGCACAGCCTGTCCCCTGTGGGCCACCCGTTTCCACCGGCCGCGGCGGATTCTCGCGGGCATTCTCGGTCCAGGGATCTGCCCGAGCTTAAAGGTGCGTGTACTCGTCCTCGGTGGTGATCTCGTGCCCCGGGCATCAGTCCACGACGATCAGCGGGTGAGGACCTGTGTCCCGCCCAGGAGACGGCGGTAGCTGCGATGGACACCGATCGCAGCCGTCGTCGCCACGACCGCCTTGATCAGGTCCCCGGGGATGAAGGCGAGTGCGCCCAGGACGGAGGTGGAGAGCGGCAGGCCGGTGACCACGGCCGTCCACGGCACCCCGACGGCGTAGATCACCACTATCCCGCCGACGATGAGGCTGATCAGCACCGCGGCGATGCGGGCGACCTGGCCGGTGCGCCGGATCGCCCAGTACTGGACCAGTGCCCCGATGACCAGGGCGGCGGGGATCCAACCCACGAAGTAACCTCCGGTGGGCCCCAGAACCACTCCGAGTCCGCCTCGGCCACCGGCCAGTAGCGGCAGACCGGCCAGCACCAGGACGTGCAACACCACGACGGAGAGCATGCCTCGCACCGGGCCCAGCAGCGCACCGGCGAGCATCACCCCGAGGGTCTGCAGGGTGATGGGCACCGGGATGATCCCGACCGTGATCGGTGGCACGAGACCCAAGGCGGCGATCAGGGCGGCGAACATGGCCACCAGGACGGTGTTCTGGGTGTTCTGGGTGGTCTGGGTGGTGGCAGTGGCCATGGGGGTCCTTCGGGTGAATGCAGGGGAGCTTGAGCGTGCGGAACGGGGATCTTGGGACGGAACAGGGATCAGCGAGGAGAGCTCCGGCCCAGTGGGCGAGGAGGTGGCGCGGAGTCGTAACAGCGGGCGTCGAGGGCGGCAGCGACCTCTTCAGCCGATTCAAGGGTGCGCACGAGGAGAGGAACCAGTATGGCGACGGGGCTGTTGTGCAGCCCACGGGCGAACTGTGCCTCCCTCACCGTGAGGTACTGGACGCGGAGGTGCGGGATGAACCGGAGCGTCAGAGACAGGGCCAAGCTCATCCGCGCTGGGTTCAGCCCCACGTACCGGGTTGGCGTCAACAGCCACTCGAAGAGGGCGAGCATCTGGCTGAAGGTGGTGGACAGGCTGAGCGCGTAACCGAACAGGCACAGGCTGAGCAATCGCAGGGCCGCTACTGTGGCGGCCTCCCACGTCGTCGTGAGGCCCAGGGTGAGGAATACGATCCCGACGATGAGCGCCAACCCCGACAGCATCCTCGCCAGACGGGCCCAGGGGGTGTTCGTGAGCCAAGCGGCGACCAGGGCCCCGCAGAAGACCGCGACCTGGACGGCCAGGTTCGTCACGGTGTAGATGCCGATGCTGGCCACGAAGAGAAAGGCGAACTTCCACCCGACGGGGACGCGCGTCAGGGGGCCGGTGCGCTGTGCATCGGTCATCGGTCGCTGATCTCGCAATAGAACTCCACCGCGGGCCCCGGAGCACCGTCGAAGGCCACCCGACCGTCGTGGATGACCAGGACGCGCTGGTAATCGCCGATCAGGTCGAGATCATGGGTCACCACGATCGCCCGCTGGTCGAGACCGTCGATGATGGCCTGCAGCCGGCGCCTGTTGCGTCGGTCCAGCATGGTCGTCGGTTCGTCGAAGATGATCGTGGCAGGGTCCATGACCAATACCGAGGCCAGCGCGACCATTTGCTTCTCGCCCCCGGACAGGGCGTGGGACTCCCGCTCGCGCAAGTGCCCGATGCCCAGGCGTTCCAGGGCCTCGTCGACTCGCGTGGCGAGGTCCGCCCCGCGTAGGCCTAGGTTCTTGGCCCCGAAGGCCAGGTCCTCGGCCACCAGCGGCATCACGATCTGGTTCTCGGGGTTCTGGAACACGAAGCCGACCTGCCGGCGGATCCTCTTCGCGTCGTGCGCCGTGGACAGTTCGCCGACCTGGACCGTGCCGCGGGTGGGGAGCAACAGGCCGTTGAGCAGGCGCACGAGAGTGGACTTGCCCGAACCGTTGGGGCCGATGACGGCGATGCGGTGCTCGACCAGGGACAGGTCGACGTCTCGCAGAACGTCCTGGCCCTCCCGGGTGACCGTGACTCCCCTCAGGTGGATGCTCGAGTCCCGCGACATAGGAGTCCCCGCGGGCGGGTCACGGTGCAGGCGGCGCTGCAGCAATTGTGTGATCGGCACCATGGGTGGCCTCCTGAGGGGTCTCCGTTGTGAAGTACAAGTGGGCATGCAGACGGCATCCGGGATTGAACCGTGCCGAGCAGTGGGGGCAACAGTCCACTGATAGGTAGTCGCGGATAGCGAGCTCGGTCTTGCACACCCCGCACAACACGGCCGAGGTATCGTGCTCGCTCACCGGCCACGGCACTGCCGGGTGGCCTGAGGTCTCCTGGTGGCAGAGATGACAGGGGTAGTACTGGTCACAGCATCGGAACTTGATCGCGACCACGTCGAGCGACGTGCGGTAATGGACGCACCGCGTCTGGTCGTCCACCAGGCGTCCTAGAACCCTTGGCATCCGAACCCTCCTGGATTCACGGTGGTCCCCTCAGATCCCGGAGTCCACACGAACCGGACTCTGAAGGCTTCGGTCAGCGGGGATGGGTCCCCGTCACGAACTGCGGCTGTGGGCGCACGGTTGGTTTCACGGATCTTCTGGCCCGGCAGCCGGGATCACATCGGTACGTTCCCCGTGGTTCCCCGCACAATGAGTTCCGTCTCGATTCGACGATGCTCGAACGCGGTGTTCGTGTCGTCGAGACGCGCCAGGAGCTTTTGTAGTGAGATCGCGGCCATCTCATCGACGGGTTGACGGATCGTCGTGAGGTCGAGCACCTTCCACGCCGACATCGGGATGTCGTCATATCCCACGACCCAGAGGTCCTCGGGCACCCGGAGACCCCTTTGCCGGGCGGCGTCGATGACGCCGAAGGCAATGATGTCGGTTGCACAGAAGATCGCCTGCGGGGGCTTGTCGGCCAGCAGCTTCCTGCCGGCCTCCAGGCCCGCCTCATGGGTGAATTCCGTCTCGGGGGCGCGAGCAAGGGGGATGCCGATTCCCGCGTCGGCGAAGGCGTCCACGAATCCCTTGCGTCTCTCGCGTCCCGTGCTGATGCCCGGGCCGCCGCCGACGACGGCGACGTCCGTGCGGCCATGGGTGAGGAAGTAGGTTGCGACGGCAGCGCCCCCGCCGACGTTGTCGCCTGTGACCTGATCACTCGTGACCCCCTCCAAGCTCCGGTTGACCAGGACGACGGGCAGTCCCATATCGAGTGCAGTGCGCAATGCCTTGGACTCGCGGGTTGCGGTGGTGAAGATCAACCCGTCCACGAGCTTGGATCGGATGGCCTCGATTGCCGCCTGCTCGCTGTTCTCGCCGTCGGAGACCCACACATTCATCCGCAGGCCGGCACCATCGATCTCCCGGGCCAGTGCGTAGAGCATCACCGGGTACCAGGGGTTGGTGATTTCACCGACCACGACCCCGATGGCACCCGAGCGCTTGATCCGCATGGCCCGAGCCTGGGCGTTCGGCACATAGTCGACCTCCGCCAGCACCTTCTCCACGCGGCGCCGGTTCTCAGGGCTGACCCGGGGGGAGCCCTGGACAACACGTGAGACGGTGGCCTGCGATACGCCGGCTAGCCGCGCGATCTCCCTGCCCGTCAGCATCCATTCCTCATCTCTGGCGACGAATCGCATCGCGTCGCCTGTTGTCGCGAGCCTACCGACGGTCGAACAGCGATTCGAAAAGGCCGTGACGCGGTAACCCCCAGGGGCCCCTCAGCTGACCTGGTCGGCCAGGAACCTCGCGACGAAGGCGGTGTTGAAATCCCCACTGCGGAACACGTCGCTGTTGAGGATCTCGCCCTGGAAGCTGGCGGTGGTGGTCACGCCGTCAACCTCCATTTCGTCGATCGCCCGCAAGGCGCGGGTGATCGCCTCGTCCCGGTCCCGGCCCCAGACGATGAGCTTGCCGACCATCGAGTCGTAGAAGGGCGGGATCACATAACCGGTCTCGATATGCGTGTCGAGCCGCACCCCGAACCCGCCCGGAGCGCGGAAGTCCTCGATCCGTCCGGGACTGGGCATGAACCCCTGGGCGGGGTCCTCGGCGTTGATGCGGCATTCGATCGCGTGCCCCCGGATGACGATGTCCTCCTGCGCCAGGGGCAGCGGATTGCCCGCGGCGATCTCGAGCTGGAGCTTGATCAGGTCGATGCCCGTGATCATCTCCGACACCGGGTGCTCGACCTGGATGCGGGTGTTCATCTCGATGAAGTAGTACTGCCGTTCGATGTTGTCGAACACGAACTCCACCGTGCCGGCATTGCGGTAGCCGACCTCTTGGCACAGCGCGACCGCGGCCCGGGAGAGGCCCTCACGCAGCTCGTCGTCCAGGACCGGCGACGGTGCCTCCTCGACCAGCTTCTGATTGCGGCGCTGCGCCGTGCAGTCCCGCTCCCCGAGATGCACGGTCGACTGCCCGTCGGACATGACCTGGATCTCGATATGCCGGATGTCGGTGAGGTACCGCTCGATGTACACGGAAGGGTCCCCGAAGGCCGTTTCGGCCTCCGACATGATCTCGCCGAGGTCTCGTTCCAGTGTCTCGCCCGACTCGACCACTCGCATGCCGCGTCCGCCGCCGCCCGCGGCGGCCTTGATCAGCAGGGGGTAGCCGACCTCACCGGCCACGACGAGCGCCTCGTCGTACTCGGCGATCGCACCCAGGGAACCGGGGACCGTCGGCACTCCGGCCGCGCGGGCGATCTTCTTGGCCTCGATCTTGTCGCCCATGCGCCGGATGATGCCCGCGGCGGGACCGACGAAGCCGACCCCCTCCTCCTCGCACATCGCGGCGAAATCGGCGTTCTCGGCCAGGAACCCGTACCCCGGATGGATCGCATCGACCTTGAACGCCAGCGCGGCGCTGATGATCGCCCGCGGGTCCCGGTAGCTCTTGGCCGAGTTCGCCGGCCCGATGCAGACCGCCTGGTCGGCCAGCTTGACCGGAAGCGAGTCGCGGTCGGCCTCGGAATAGGCCAGGACACTTCGGATCCCCAGCTCCTTGCACGCCCGGACGATGCGCAGGGCGATCTCGCCCCGGTTGGCGATGAGGACGCTCTTCAGCTGCTCAGGCATCGCGCTTGATCACCATCAGCGGCTGGCCGTACTCGACGGCATGCTCGTTCTCCGCCAGGATCTGGGTCACCACGCCGTCGACCTTCGCCTCGATGTTGTTCATCAGCTTCATCACCTCGAGGATGCACAGCACCGAATCGGCCGTGACGCGATCGCCCACCTTCACGAACTCCGGGGCGCCCGGCTTCGGCGAGGCGTAGAAGGTGCCGACCATCGGGGCGGTGATGACGACCTCGTCCTCGGCGGCCGCGGCCGGAGCAGAAGGGGGCGCAGCGGCAGGCGCGGGAGCAACCGCGGTGGCCGTGGCCGCCGGGGCGCTCACGGGGGCCGGTGCCGCCACCGGGGCAGGAGCGGGCACCGCCGCGGGCGCCGCAGGGCTCGGCGCCGCGGCGGTGCGCTCGTTGCGCGAGACGAACAGTTCGACGTCGCCGTACTTGATCGACAGTTCGCGCACGTCGGTGGTGGTGTGCGCCCAGTCGACGAGGCTCTTGAGTTCGCGGATGTCAGGCTGGTTCAGTGACATGGTCAGTTCTCTCCTTGGGTGATGCTGATCTTGAGGTCTCCGGCATTCAGGGTCTTGGTGCCGGTCTGGCCGGTGGCGTGCAGCGCCTTCACGATCCCGAGCAGGGGGTGAGGGACCTCGTCGGGGTTGCCGCCGGAGGCGACGGCCTTCTTCATCTCGTCGACCTGGCTGCCGGCGAACATGGCACGCAACAGGTGGTGATCGATCGACTCCTCGGGGTGCCGGGCCGCGAGGTCCTGGAGCATGGGCGCCGGTTCGCTGGGCTCCAGGGCGATGTCCGAGGCACCGTTGTCGATGATCCTCTGCCGCAGTTCGGGGTCGATGTCGGCAAGCAGGTCGCCGTAGTAGCCGAGCACGTACTTCTTGATCTCGTTCGGGACCATCTTGTAGCGCTCACCGGTCATGACGTTCATGGCCGCCTGCGTCCCGACGAACTGGGCGAAGGGGGTGATCATGATCGGGTACGCCAATTCGGAGCGGACCCGGGCGATCTCGTGCAGTAGCTCCTCGTAACGGTCGGCCAGGCCCGCCGTCGCGAGTTGCGTGCGGAAGTTCGACAGCATCCCGCCGGGGGTCTGGTGCATGAAATGCAGGCCGTTGTACTCGACCGGTTCGCCGAGGGGCTTGCCCTCGTGCTCGGCGATCTGCCGGATCGTCTCGCTGATCTCGTCGATCTTCCCGTCGTCCACGTTCACGACGTAGCCCAGCGCCCGCAGGTCCCGCACGACGTTCTGCACCGAGGGCTGGCCGTTGCCTGCCGCCAGGGGTGCCACCGAGAGGTGCAGCGAGTCGGCGCCGGCCTCGGCCGCTTCCAGGCAGACCAGCGGTGCCAGCCCGGTGAGCGAGTGGGTGTGCACCTCCAGCGGGCGGTTGCCGATGACGTCCTTGAGCGCCGGCACCAGTGTGCGGATGCGCTCGGGAGTCAGCAGGCCGCCGGCGTCCTTGAGCATGATCCGGTCGACATCGGCCTTCTCGATGAGCTCGGTCGCCTTGGCCACGAACAGCTCGTCGGTGTGGACGGGACTCTCGCAGAACGCCACTGCGCCGAACGTCTCAGCACCGAGCCTCTTGGCGTGGCGCAGTCCGGGGGCAATGTTGTCGATGTCGTTCAGCCCGTCGAAGGAGCCGATCGCCCGGAATCCGTTCGCGTACAACCGCTCCACCCACGCCATGATCACGTCGTCGGGCAGGAAGTCGAACGCGGCGATGTTGCGGGAGCGGATCAGTGCACGGAACGTGGTGGTCGGGGCGAGCTCATGGGCCCGGCGCACCCGTTCCCACGGGTCTTCCTTGAGGTAGCGCACCGCCACGTCGAACTGGATCGGCGCCACGAGATCAACGTGTTCGAAACCGACCTGGTCGAAGTCGGCCACCATCTGCTCGATGTGCTCCGTCCGCATGCGCGTCGCCCAGATGCTCTGATGCGCGTCACGCAACGTGGTGTCGATGATCTTGATCTCTCGGCGGCTCCCTGCCGGCCGACCACCCACGCTCATTACCGACGCGATCGTTTCAGTTGCGTCCATCAACTCTGACCTCTTCCCTGGCATCACTCGGCCATGTGGTGTGAAATCGTATTCACCATCATGAAATCGTAGTCACGCCACTTCGTCAACCCCCGGGTGTGATTCTTGACACGACGCGTCGAGGCGGTAAAACTGGCACGGCGCACACAACCGACGGCCACGACGCCTGGGCGAAGTCGGCGGCCGCCGCCAAGGCCCACCCATGGCCCTGGGCCACCCGTTGTCATCCTGTCCCGAAGTGGTCGACCCGGCCCGGAGAGCCTTGCGGATCAAGGCGATCTCGGTCGGAGTTGTGGGCGATCAACCCCGAAGCACGACGCTTCCCCTCCATGGGGACGCACCCCGACTCCTCCTGCGTCTTGGCCCGGGCGGGCGGGGGATCTTCATGAAGGACAGGCAGGAGACCGAAGGCAGTCACCCCGGGGGCGTCGGGGCTGACTTCTCGCAACCCTCAAGCGTTCGATTTTTCATATCCAGTTCGCGGCCCACGTATGAATACGTAGTCACGACATCTCCACCCTGCGGCACCCAAAACAATGTGTGCGGCATCAATCTGAAGGGGACACGATGGTCCAGTCGGTAGATGAGAAAGAGCTTGACGCAGGCGTCAGTTCGATATCTCGGCAGCAGAGCCGGAGGTCGCTTCGCGCCAGCACGATCGGCCAGCTGTTGGAGTGGTACGAGTGGAGTTCCTACGCCGTGTTCGCTCCCTTCATTGCGGCTGCGATGTTCAACAAGTCGGATCCCGCCTCAGCTCTTCTGTCCACGCTGGCCGTATTCGCGGTCGGCTTCCTCATGCGTCCCTTGGGCGGCGTGGTGTTCGGCGCCCTCTCGGACCGCAAGGGAAGGAAGAAGGTCATGATCACCACGATGGTCATGATGGCTCTGGCCTCCGTGGTCATCGGGCTCATGCCGTCGTACGAGACCATCGGTCTCGGTGCGTCCATCGGGCTGCTTCTGGTCCGGATGATCCAGGGATTCGCCCACGGTGGCGAGTCGGCTACGGCGAACAGCTATATTCCCGAGATCGCCCCCCGGCACAAGCGCGGGCAGTGGGGAAGCCTCGTCTTCGTCGCCATCTTCGGCGGTTCGGTCATTGCGTATGTCTTGGGGGGCCTGATCTCCCTGGTCCTTGCGGAATCGCAGGTGGCCGAGTGGGGATGGCGCATCCCGTTCATCCTGGGTGCATTCGGTGCGGTGTTCGCCCTCTACCTTCGGCGGGGGATGCACGAGTCTGAGGTCTTCGACGAGAACGCTGACGACACATCGATGGAGCCCAGGACGGTCTCGACGCCGGTGGCCAGCGAAGGGGCGCCTCAAGTCGTCGGGGCGCGGGCTCCCCGTCGCCGGTGGGTCTCGATCTTTTTGATCATCGGGATGGTGTCGGGCGTGACAGCGGCCCACTACACCTGGTCGTCGTATGTCTCGACGTATGCCATCACGCAGCGTGGGATGTCCATCCAGGGCGCATACTGGGTGACGGTCATCGCGCAGTCGGTGGGTTTGGCCGCGCTTCCGCTCTGGGGCCGGCTCTCTGACCGTATCGGTCGTAAGCCCGTCATCTACTTCTTCGCGATCGCGATGGGTGTTCTCCAGATCCCCCTCATGGCAATGATCACCGATGAGCCGTGGACCCTCCTGGTTGCCTCAACGATCGCCCTGGTGCTGGTGGCCGCCTCGGGCTCCCTGCTGTCCTCGATCATGTCGGAGGTCTTCCCGACGTCGCAGCGCACCCAGAGCATCGGCCTCGCCTACTCCATCTCGGTCGCCGTCTTCGGCGGCACCGCACCGTACGTGTACCAGTTGTTCGTGTCGATCGATCTCGCCTGGCTGTCCGGGGCCGTCGTCGTCGTCCTCTGCCTCTTGACCCTCGTTGCGATGAAGCTGCTGCCGGAAACCAAGGGGGTGGACCTGAGAGCCGTGTAATTCGACCCGCCAGGAGTCCTGTCAGACGCCTCGCCGCCGTCATGCACCTGATCCACTCCCGCAGGGGGTGGCGGCGGCGTGGTGTCTGGCCGAATGCGGCAACGCCCACGCTCAAGGGGCTCTAGGGCACTGACCGGCGAGTCCTGTCGGCCCTGGCCCTCCCGATTCCGACGACAGCATGACACGAAGGTGGTTTACCCATGTCCACGGCATCCCGCACCCCCGTCCTGGATCTCTTCCGGTTGGAGGGGAAGACCGCGCTGGTCACGGGCGCGTCAAGTGGTCTCGGGCGCTCCATGGCACTCGCGCTGGCCGAGGCCGGGGCCGATGTCCTGGCAGTCGGGCTCGATGACCTCGATCAGGTGGCGCAGGAGGTCCGTGACCTAGGGGTTGACTGCTCCACGCATGAGACTGATCTCAGTGTCCTCACGCCGGATACCGCTGCGCGTCTGATCTCATGGGCTCGGGACGAGTTGGCCCAGCCGACCATCTTGGTCAACAATGCCGGGATCATCCGAAGAGGCCCGGCCCTCGAGACGTCGCCTTCCGATTGGTCGGCAGTCCTCGATGTGAACCTCACGGCCCCGTTCCTTCTGAGCCAGGCTTTCGCTCGTGGCATCCTTGCGGCTGGCCAGGCCCCTGCCAGCATCATCAACATCGCCTCGATCAACGCGTTCCAAGGCGGCATGGAAGTCCCTGCCTATGCGGCCTCCAAGCATGGACTGCTTGGCCTCACCCGAGCGCTGGCCAATGAATGGACCCCGCATGGCATCAGGGTCAATGCAGTCGCGCCGGGTTACATGGACACTGATTTCACCCGTGCCCACCGGGAGAACGCCGAGCGAGCGCAGAACATGTTGCGCCGTATCCCGGCCAATAGTTGGGGACGTCCCGAGGACCTGGCAGGAGCGGTCGTCTTCCTTGCCTCCGACGCCGCTGCCTATGTCAGTGGAGCTGCCCTGGCCATCGACGGAGGCTGGCTGTCTCGGTAGTCGAGTATCCGCCCCGTGGAGGGTCGGGGAGACAAGGCACTCAGAAGATGGAAGACGAGGTGGGAGACCCATGGAGAACGACTACTGGCATTTCCTGCAGACGCTCGTGCGACTCGAGACGGAATCGAGAGACCTGGAGGCCCAGTACCGTCTCCAAAGCCTCTGCATCGACTGGGTGGAGCGCCACACCTCTGGTGTGACCACCACTCGGGGAAGCAACTACCCGTGGACCTTGCTCATGACTGGCAGCGGGTCAGCTCCGGTGATCTTCGTCTGTCATACCGATACCGTGCCAGTTGGTAACGCAGATGCCTGGTCTTCTCACCCATTGGACGGTGCTATCGACTTCGCACGGGGCACACTGCACGGCAGGGGGAGCGTTGACATGAAAGGTGGCCTGGTCGCGGCACTCGTCACCTTGATCCGTGCGGACATCCAGGGAGCAGACGTGGCTGTTCTCCTGACGGCCGACGAGGAGATCGGCAGTCGGGGGGCTGCCGTCGCGGCTGAGGAACTGGCCTCCTTGGACCCGGCGCTGATCATCGTCCCGGAAGCCACCGAGAACCAGGTGTCGCTGGGTCACCGTGGAGCTCTATGGGTGCGGGTCGAAGCCCACGGTGTAGCCGCCCACGGTTCTCGGCCACATGCCGGCACCAATGCGATCAATACCCTCGTGAGGGGGGTCGTCGACCACCTCGAAGCGTTTCCTGCGGCCTCCGATGAGTACTTGGGTCAGGAAACAGTCAACCTCGGTCACCTTTCCGGGGGCAGCGTGCCCAATATCGTTCCGGACCATGCAGAACTGTCACTGGATTTCCGCACCATAGGCAATCCCGGAAAGATCCTCGACTGGCTACACGGCCTGCACGGCGACCTTCGCATCACCGAGTTGATCAATCTGGCTCCCGTCCGCGCCGCGCAGCCCCCGCCGGTATTGCGGGATTACTCCCCAGCACCGGCAGTCCCTTACTTCACTGATGGTTCGGTTCTCCAAGACCGGTTTCCTGAGACGCCGATCGTGATCTGGGGCCCGGGGGATCCAGCAATGATGCATTCCGTCGACGAGACACTTGACCTGTCCTCTCTCGACACTGCCGTTGAACATTTCTGGCGGGTTGTATCGGACAGCAGGCGTTGAAAGTGCGCATCCACACGTTCCTCTTCACTGCATCACCCTCTGAGCTAGCTGTACCCGGCCACCGCGCTGCCCGGCGCTGTTGGGCCAGATCAGCGGAAGGAACCAGCCCGGGCAGAAGGTGGCGGGCCTACCCGTTGACGTCCACCACGGTGCGCCCGCGGGTGCGCCCGGCCAGGATCTGCTGGGCGTAGGGGATGGTCTCGGCCAGCCCGATGGTCGTGGTCATCCGGTCGAGCTGGTCCAGGTCGAGCTCGTCGGCCAGGGCGGTCCAGGCCCGCTGGCGCAGGGCCTGCGGTGCGAAGACAGAGTTGGCGCCGGTGAGGGTGACGCCGCGCAGGATGAACGGCGCCACGGTCGTGGGCAGGTCCATGCCCTGCGCCAGGCCGCAGGCGGACACGGTCCCGCCGTAGTTGGTCTGGGCCAGGACGTTGGCCAGGGTGGTGCTGCCGGCGACGTCCACGGCGCCGGCCCAGCGCTGTTCCTGCAGGGGCTTGCCGAGGTCCTCGGAGAGCTCGTGACGGTCGAGGAGGTCGGCGGCACCGAGGTCCCGCAGGTAGTCACCCTCCTCCTCGGCCCGCCCGGTGGAGGCCACCACCCGGTAACCGCGGGCGGCCAGCAGGGACACCGCCACCGATCCCACGCCACCGGCCGCGCCGGTGACCAGGATGTCCCCGGCCCCCGGGGTGAGTCCGGCATCGGCCAGCTGCAGCACGGAGATCATGGCCGTGAAGCCGGCGGTGCCGATGGCTGCGGCGCGCACCGGGCTGATCTCCCGGGGCAGCTCCACGAGGGCCTCGCCGCGGACCCGGGCCCGGGTCGCGAAGCCGCCGTTGCGCGATTCGCCGATGCCGTCCCCGTTGAGCACCACCGTGTCCCCGGGGTCCCAGGCCGGATCGTCGGAGCGGGTGACCGTGCCGACGATGTCGATGCCCGGGATGATCGGCCAGTTCTGCAGCACGCCCCGGCCGGCACCGGTGATGGCCAGGCCGTCCTTGTAGTTGTAGCTGGAGTAGAGCACGTCAAGCTCCACGGGACCGCTGAGGATGCCCTCATCGGCCGTCTCCTCCAGGCGCGCCTCCGCTCCCCGGGACTCCACGATCACTGCCCGCATGAATCACCCTTCCTGTCCTCGCCCCACGGTGGGGGTCGCTCCCACGTCACGTTACGGGCCGACGTGGCCGTCCGTCAGCCCCGCCCGCGCTCCGGCCCTTGTGCCGCAGCCGAGCCGCTGCCTACTGTGGCCGCACTCCACGGGCCCTCCGGGCCCGTGTGCTGGACCCCGCGCGCTCCTGCTGACGTGGAGACGACGGGCCGGCAGTGGAAACGACGCAGAAGGGGAACACCATGGACGAGTCGAAGCCGGTGGTCGTCGGGGTCGACGGGTCGGACCAGTCGATCGAGGCGCTGCGCGAGGGCAAGATCATGGCGGATCTGATGAACGCCCCGCTGATGGCGGTGGCGGCCTGGCAGTGGCCCGCAGCGAGTGGGGAGATCCCGGAACTGGTCGGCTACGACCCCGAGCAGGAGGCCCGGCAACGGCTCGACGGCACGCTCGCCGAGGCGTTCGGCGATGAACCGCCGGCCTCGCTGCAGACCGTGGTGCAGAAGGGCCAGCCCGCGCAGGTGCTCACCGAGCTGAGCAAGGGCGCGCGCATGCTCGTGGTCGGCAGCCGCGGCCGGGGCGGGTTCCGGGGCCTGTTGCTCGGTTCGGTCAGTTCCGCCGTCGGCGCGCACGCCGCGTGCCCCGTGCTGATCATGCACGGCAGGACCGAGTAGGGCTCTCACCGCCGGCGCCGCGTGCGTCAGCCGTGCCCCACGTGCCCGCCGCTCTCGGCCGCCTGCTCGGCCTCGGCGATGACCGGGATCGTGCGGAGGACCGAGTCCGGGTTCAGGGACATCGAGTCAATGCCGGCCTCCACCAGGAACTCCGCGAAGTCCGCGTGGTTGCTCGGACCCTGCCCGCACAGGCCCACCGTGATGCCCGCCGCCTGCGCCCGGAGGATGACGTCCGCGATCATCGACTCCACCGCCGGATCGCGCTCGTCGAACTGCCGGGCCAGGATCTCCGAGTCCCGGTCCACCCCGAGCACCAGTTGAGTCAGGTCGTTGGAGCCGATCGAGAAGCCGTCGAAGCGGCGGGCGAACTCCTCGGCGAGCACCACGTTGGAAGGCACCTCGCACATCATGTAGACCAGCAGCCCGTCCTGGCCCCGGACCAGCCCGTTCGCGGCCATCGCCGCCAGCACCCGGTCCGCCTCGGGCACCGTCCGGCAGAAGGGCACCATGACGGCGAGGTTCGTGAAGCCCAGCCGTTCCCGCACCCGGCGCAGGGCGCGGCACTCGAGCTCGAAGCCCTCCCGGTACCGGTCGTCGTCGTACCTCGAGGCGCCGCGGAAGCCGAGCATGGGGTTCTCCTCGGCCGGCTCGAAGGCCCGCCCGCCCAGCAGGTGCGCGTACTCGTTGGTCTTGAAGTCACTCAGCCGCACGATCACCGGGCGGGGATGGTACGGCGCGCACAGCTTGCCCAGCCCGGTGGCCAGGCGGTCGATGAAGTACTCGCGCGGGTCGTCGTACCCGCTCGTCAGCTCGCGGATCCGCTCGGCGTCCTCGGCGGAGTCCACGCGCTCGGGGTGGACCAGGGCCATGGGATGGACGCGGATCGCCTCGGTGATGATGAACTCCATCCGGGCCAGCCCCACCCCGTCCACGGGCAGCCGCCACCACCGGAAGGCGGCGGCCGGGCTGGCCACGTTGACCATCACCTTGGTGCGGGTGCGCGGCAACCGCTCCAGGTCGACCTCCTCGGTGCGCCACCGCAGCCGCCCCGCGTAGACGTGGCCCACCTCGCCCTCGGCGCAGGACAGGGTGACCACTCCGCCGTCGGCCAGGTCCCGGGTGGCGGAGCCGGTCCCGACGACGGCCGGCACCCCCAGCTCCCGGCTCACGATGGCCGCGTGGCTGGTGGGCCCGCCGTGGTCGGTGATGATCCCGGCGGCCCGTTTCATCACCGGTCCCCAGTCCGGGTCGGTCATCTCGGCCACCAGGATCGCCCCGTCGCGGAAGCTGCCGATGTCCGCCGCGCTGCGGATCACACACACCTCCGCCGCGACGATCGCGTCCCCGATGGCCGCCCCCGTGGCCAGGGCACGGCCGGACTCCTCGAGGTGGTGCACCGTGAACCGGGTGGCGCTGCGCCGGGCCTGGACGGTCTCCGGGCGTGCCTGGACGATGAACAGCTCCCCGGTGGGACCGTCCTTGGCCCACTCCAGGTCCATGGGGGTGCCGTAGTGGCGTTCCACCGCCGCCGCCCAGCGGGCCAGCCGCAACACCTCGGCGTCCGTGAGCACGAGCGCCCGGCGTTCCTGCGGTGAGGTCTCCACCAGGGCGGTCGGCGACCCGGCGTGCGGCCCGTAGACCAGCTTGACCTCCTTGGCCCCCACGGTGCGCTCGAGCACCGGGACGAGCCGGTCGTCGTCGAGGAAGGGCTTGAACACCACGTACTTGTCCGGGTCCACGGTGCCCTGGACCACCGTCTCACCCAGTCCCCAGGTGGCGCTGACGACCACGGCGTCCGGGAAGCCGGACTCCGTGTCCAGGGTGAACATCACTCCCGAGGACCCGGAGGCGGAGTCCACCATCAGCTGCACGCCCACGGACAGCGCCACCTGCAGGTCGTCGAAACCTTTCAGGGCCCGGTAGCTGATGGCGCGGTCCGTGAACAGGGAGGCGAAGCAGCGGCGGCAGGCGTCCAGGAGACCGTCCACCCCGCACACGTTGAGGAAGGTCTCCTGCTGGCCGGCGAAGCTGGCCTCGGGCAGGTCCTCCGCGGTGGCGCTGCTGCGCACGGCCACCGCCGGGTCCGTGGTGCCGGTGCGCCGCGCCAGTTCGGCGTAGGCCGCGGCCACCGCGTCCACGAGCGGCGGCGGGAAGGGGGCGTCCAGGAACAGGCGGCGGATGCGCTCGCCGGCCTCGCGGAGCGGCAACCCGCCACCGCGTCCGTGCTCCAGCAGCTCCCGGATGCGGGGCTCGAGGCCGTTGGCCTGCACGACCTCCCGGTACGCCTCGGCGGTGAGCGCGAACCCCCCAGGGACCTGGACCCCCTCGGCGGTCAGAGTCCGGATCATCTCACCGAGGGAGGCGTTCTTGCCACCCACCCGGGGAAGGTCCTCGAGGCCGGTGTCCTCCAGCCATAGGATGTGCTGCCGCTCCATGTGCGCCTCCGCGGTACGGTCCCTGGTGGCAGACAGGGTAGGCCAGGGGTTCACCGCGTGCACAGGTCCGGCAGGCCTGCGCCGCACCCCCGCGTGAGATCTCCGCACGGCACCCCTGCGCCGCATCCGTGGGTGCCCTCGCGGGCCGGCACCCCGTGCATCCGTGCGGATCAGCGCCCCGAGCACGTGCGCGGACCGGCGCCCCGAGGGGACGCCAGCACTTCCCCCGTCTGCCGGGCTGGCCCACAATGACCGCATGAGGCGGGGACGATGGATCGTCGCGGCCCTGGTGATCGCACTCACGGGCTGCGAGGCGGGGGCGCCGGACGCCGGCAGGGGGCCCGATCCGCCGCCCGGGACCCATGCGCCGACCGAGGCGCCCGGCGAAGCACCCGGGCCGGGGCTCGGGGTCCCCACGCCGGAGGGCACGGACACGAGGTCCCACCGGACCTCCGGCACTCCGACCCCGCACGTGCACAAGACCGCCCAGGGGACCTGCGAGGACCTCGGGTCGGCGCAGGCGCTGCGGTTGTCGACCACCGATCCGGCGGGGCGGGGGATCCTGGACGAGTGGGATGCGTGCCTGCGCACGGACACGACGCCCGCCTACACGTGGCTCCACAACCGCACCGGCGCGGTGTGGATCCTGCGGACCACGCCTTGGGACGTGGTGCAGGAGCACCGGCCCGGGCGCACCCGGCTGGAGACCCTCCAGTCCGGGGTGATGCACCGGGCGGCCCAGGAACGGGGCAAGCCGTCCAACGCCTCGGCCTTCATCCTCCCCGGGGAGTCGATCTGGATCGCCGCCGGCCCGGCCACGGTCATCGCACAGGTGGACCTGCGCCTGACCGTGGCGTGGGCCGGTGCGGGAGAGATCCTGGCCCGGCTCGACGGCCACGGCCAGCGGCTGCTGACCGACGCGATCGACCGGCGGGAGTCCGGGCCCAGCACGACCGTCGCCTGCGTCCTCGCGCTCTACGACTCCACCCTGCGCAGGACGGACCTGTACGCGGCCGAACTGCGGGACGTGCTCCGCGACGGCTTCGAGGACATCCTCGCCGACGAGGACTGCGCCGGCCCGGCTCGCGAGACCATCATGGGCCGCCGGGGCCGGACCGTCTCGGTCCTGGAGGACGTCCTCGAGGTGATCCCGGACTCGGCGAGCACCCTGGACCAGATCAGCGGTGCGCTCGAGCCCTACCGGCGGGTCTACGGGACCATCGCCCTGGAACCGGTGACGCCCGTCGGCCAGGAGTCAGGCTGACTGGGGTTCCGCAACCGGTTCCCGGTGCCGGCGGGGGTTCAGCGGGCAGGAGGGGATGGCGTAGCGGCACAGCAGGACCGCGGCCACCGCGCCGGAGCCCAGGATGCCGACGATGACGCTTGCGGGGGAGGGCAGTTCCTGGACCAGGACGAAGACGCCCATGGCCAGCACGAAGAAGCCGAAGCCCTCGCGCAGGACGTTCTCGGGGATGATCCCCGTCAGCTTCGCCCCGATCAGCGAGCCGACGATCGCGGCGGCGGTCACCCCGGCCACGAGCCCCCAGTCGAGCTGGACGCTCGTGAGGTAGCCGCCCAGGCCCGCGAAGGACTTCATGGCGATGACCACCAGGGACGTCCCGACGGCGGCCGGCATGGACAGCCCGCCCAGCAGCACCAGCGCGGGCACCACCAGGAAGCCGCCCCCGGCGCCGACGAGCCCGGTGACCAGGCCGACCACCAGGCCCTCGAGGACGACCTTGACGACGGGCAGCCTCTTCGCCTCGTCCCCGCCGGAGGAGGGGGCCTTCTTCCGGCCCCGGATCATGGCGGCCGCGGTGGCGACCATCATCAGGGCGAAGGCGATCATCAGCACGGTGCCGGGGATGTGGCCGCCCAGCAGCCCGCCGCCGAAGGCACCCGCCATGCTCGCCACTCCGAAGACGAGGCCGGTACGCCACCTCACCCTCCCCTTGCGGGCATGGGAGACCACGCTGACCAGCGAGGTGGTGCCCACCACGAACAGTGAGGCGGCGATCGCCTCCTTGGCGGGAAGCCCGGCCACGTAGGTGAGGATCGGGACGGTGAGGATGGACCCCCCACCGCCCAGCAGGCCGAGGGAGACCCCGATCAGCACCGAGAGCGCGAGGGTGACGATGAGCGTGACGGTCATGGATGGTCCTTGGGAGTAGGCCGGGCGGGGCGGGAAGGAAAGGGGCCCGACGGCGGCGCGGAGGGGGGAGGGGGTGCGCCGCCGCCGGGCGGTCTGGGTCAGCCCGCGGAGGGCAACTGCTCGATCGCGGACTGGGCGGTGGGCTCGGAGGCCGTCTTGTTCCAGGGCATCTTGGCCAGGACGTTGCCCATGGCGCAGGTGTTGGTGACGGCGGAGAAGCTCAGCCCGGCGCCGATGGCACCGGCGAGCATGCTCACCTTGGGGGAGACGAGCTTCCCACCCAGCATCCCGGCCAGCACGAGGGAGCCGGCGGCCATGCGGACCTGGCGCTCCAGGGACCAGCGCTGGGCGCCGCGCACGACGTCCCCGCCGGCGGCCTCGAAGGCGGGGACGCCACCGATGAGGACCGTGGCCTTCTCCAGGCCGGCGGTGTTCAGCCGGGTGCGGGCCTGCCCGGCGCGGACGCCGGACTGGCAGACCAGCACCACGTGGCGGTCCAGGCGCTGGGCGAGCTCGTCGGCGTGCTCGGACAGCAGCGGCAGCGGGACGTTGTAGGAACCCTTGATGTGCAGGCCCTCGAACTCCGCGGCGGAACGCACGTCCAGCACGATCAGGTCATCGTGGCGGTCGATCCACTCACGCAGGGTCGGGGCGTCGACGTCGGTCAGGGCGGGGGTGGGGGAGGTCAAGAGGCTTCTCTTCCGTTCGTCTGGATATGACTCCATGAGTCTGCCACATACCCCCGAGGGTATGCAACACACCCCGGGGGGTATAGAATGGCGGAGACTGATATCCCCCCCACGACCCGAGGAGCACCTCATGGAACTCGACACCACCGAGCTCAAGCCGGTCCTCAACAGGCTCAAGCGGGCCCAGGGCCAGCTGGCCGCGGTCACCCGCATGCTCGAGGAGGGCCGCGACTGCAAGGACGTGGTCACCCAGCTGGCCGCCGTCTCCAAGGCGCTGGACCGGGCCGGCTTCGCCATCATCGCCACCGGCCTGGAGCAGTGCCTGCTCAAGGAAGACGGTTCCATGGACAAGGCGGACATGGAGAAACTCTTCCTCTCCCTGGCCTGAGGCCTGGACTGCGGTTCCTGAGGCCCCCGGAGCGTTGACCCGTCGACGCTCCGGGGGCTTTCGCGTGCCCGGAGGCTTTGGCGTGCCCGGGGGCGGAAGGAGTGCGCAGGCGGGATGCACAGAAGGGGCGCCCCGCGGGGCGCCCCTTCTGTGTGTCGTGCTGTCAGCCCACCGGCTGTCCGGTCAGGCGCTGACCGGCTCCTGGGCCGTCGCGGAGGTCTCCGGCTGGACCCCGGTGCGGCGGGCCCACTCGGACCAGGCGCTGAAGCTGCCGTCGAGCTCGACGACGTCGTGCCCGGCCCGGCGCAGGGCGCTGGCGGCCACCGAGTTGCGCACGCCGGACTGGCAGTACGTCACGATGGTGCCCTCGGCGGGCAGCTGGTCCTGGTGCCACAGCACGCGGCCGGCGCTGAGCTGGCGCGAGCCGGGGACGTGGCCGTCGCTGTGCTCAGTCTTGTTGCGCACGTCCAGGACCAGGGCGGCGTCGAAGCCCTCGAGCTCCTCCGGCTGGATGATCCGCGGGGTGGTGATCGGCAGGCCCTGGATCCCGGTCACGTAACCGGTGACCTTGTCGATGCCCACGCGCACCAGGTGGTCCCAGAACTGCTGGGCCTGCTCCTGGTCCTGGGCCAGCAGCACGAGCGGGCGGTCGTCCTTCTCCGGGTCGTAGGCCCAGCCGCCGTAGGTGGCCATCTTGCCCGGGGCCGGGATGCTGATCGAACCGGGAACGGTCCCGGCGTGGACCTCGTCCACGGGGCGGGTGTCCACGAAGGTGACCTTGTCCTGCTCGAGGTCGCGGGCGACGTCCTCGATCGCCAACTCCGGCAGCGGGGCGCGGTCGCCCATCACGGCCGGGCCGTCCCGGTTCTCGCGCTTCATGCGGCCGAAGTAGGCGTGGGCGTCCGGCTGGCCCTCGAGCAGTTCGTCGACGAAGCCCTGCTCGTCGTCGTTGGCGACGTACTTGCCCCACCAGGCGTAGAGGCGCTCGTAGCCGACCGTGGAGGAGGGGATGGCGCCCAGGGCCTTGCCGCAGGCCGAGCCGGCGCCGTGGGCCGGGTAGACCTGGACGTGGTCCGGCAGCGTCACGAACTTCTCCTTGAGGCTGCGGAACAGGTCCTTGGCACCGCCGAAGCGGGTGTCCACGCCACCGGCGGCCTCGTCCAGCAGGTCCGGGCGGCCGAGGTCGCCGGAGAAGACGAAGTCACCGGTCAGCATGTAGCCCGGCTGGTCGCTGAAGGCCCCGTCCGTGACGAGGAAGGACAGGTGCTCGGGGGTGTGGCCGGGGGTGTGCACGGCCTGGACGGTGATGTTGCCGATCGTGATCTTGTCCCCGTCGTGGAGGAGGTTGGCCTCGAAGCCGTAGGTCCAGTCGGGGCCGCCCTCGCCGGAGACGTACATCTCGGCGCCGGTCTTGGCGGCGAGCTCACGGGTGCCGGAGAGGTAGTCGGCGTGGATGTGGGTCTCGGTGACCGCCACGATCTCCATGCCGTTCTTCTCGGCCAGCTCCAGGTAGGGGGCGAGGTCGCGACGGGCGTCGACCACGACGGCCGTGCCGTTCCTCTGGCAGCCGATGAAGTAGCTGGCCTGGGCGAGGTCTTCGTCGTAGATCCGTTCAAGCAGCATGGCGTCTCCTTCGTTGGGTTCCAGATACCCCCTCGGGTATCCGTTCTGAGTCGAGAGTAATACCTCTGGGGGTATCCCGCAAGTACCTCGGGGGGTATCCCGATCATGCGATATGCTGTTCAACATATACCCCCTGGGGTATATTCCGGTAGGTGCCGACGGACGTGTCCGGTCCACCTCCGACCCTATGACCCTCGAGAAGGAGAACTCGTCATGTGCCAAGCGGTGACCTGCAGGAAGTGCGGCAAGACCACGTGGGCCGGTTGCGGCAACCACGTCGACCAGGTGATGAGGAACGTGCCGGTGTCCAACCGGTGCACGTGCGACCAGAAGGCAATCGTCGATGCGCGGGCGGGCGGTTCCGCGGGCGCCGGCTCGGGCTGGCTGAGCAGGCTGTTCGGCCGCTGAGCCGCTCATCCGGTCCGGCGCTGACCCCCATCCATCAGCGTTCGATCCGGCCGTGGCCCGCGCTCACGGCTCGATGACCACCTTGCCCGCGGCGTGCCCTCCCTCGACGGCGGCCATCGCGGCCGGGGCCTCGGCCAGGCTGTAGCGCCGGCCCACGTGCGGGTCGATGAGACCGTGCTGGACGACGCCGGTGACCTTCGCCAGGGCCTCCCGGGTGCGCCGCACCCCGGACCCGCCGAGTTCCTCGGCGAGTCCGGGGTCGACGGTCGTGAGGACGTGCCCCGGGTCCTTCGCCACGGGCGCGATGTCCCGCAGCGCCTGCCCGCCGACCAGGTCCACGACCAGGTCCACGCCCTCGGGGGCGATCTCGCGCACCCGGTCCACCACGCCGTCGCCGGACTCGACGAACGTGGCGCCGGTGGACTCCACCAGTTCCTTCTTCGAGGCGCTGGCCACCCCGATCACCCGGAACTCATGCACCTTGCCGATCTGGGCCGCCATCAGGCCCACGCCGCCGCCGGCCCCGAGGATGAGCAGGCTCTGGCCGGGCTCGAGCTCGACCTGGTGGGTGACGTCGTAGGCGACCGTCCCGGCGACGGGGATGGTCGCCGCCTCCACGAAGGAGATCTCCGGTGGCTTGGCCACGGTCCTGGCCGCGTCCAGCACCGCGTGCTCGGCGAAGGTGCCCTCACCCCGCACCGGCAGGCCGAGGACCTCGTCCCCGACGGCGAATTCCTCCACGCCCTCGCCGACCGCGGTGACGACCCCCGAGGCCTCCAGGCCCATCGGTGAGGGCAGCGTGCGCTTCCTGCCGAAGAGCCCCTGACGCATCTTCGCGTCCGCCGGATTCACACCGGCCGCCTTCACCCGGATGACGACCTGCCCGGGGCCAGGCCGGGGCACCTCGCGCTCGATGAGTTCCTGGTTCTCCGGGCCCCCGAAGTCCGTGAAGACCAACACCTTCGACATCTGGTTCTCCTCCTGTGTCCTGTCCCCGGGCGGCGCGTCCGGGTGGCGAGCGGGCCGTCGAGCCCACCTTCCCCGTTCCGCGCCTCCCGATCCAGTCCTGCCGGCCCGGGCGCTCAGACGCCCACTGACGGGGAGCCCTCGGTGGCCTCGAAGTCCCGGTGGTGGGACGGGGCCCGCGCCTCCTTCGCCATCGCGGTCGAGTGGCTGTCGTTGCGCATCAACCGCATGGCGTTGAGGATCACCAGCAGCACGGACGCCTCGTGGACCAGCATCCCGGCCGACATGGTCACCCCGCCGGCGAAGACACCGGCCAGCAGCAGCACCACCGTGATCAGCGCGATCGCGATGTTCTGCCTCATCACGCTCACGGTGCGCCGGGCCAGGCTGATCGACTCCGGCAGCTTCATCAGGTGGTCGCCCATCAGCGCGATGTCCGCGGTCTCCACGGCCACCGCCGAACCGGCCGCACCCATGGCCACGCCGATGTCCGCCGTGGCCAGGGCCGGGGCGTCGTTGACGCCGTCGCCGACCATGGCCACGGTGTGGCCCTCACGCTGCAGGCGCGCCACCACCTCCAGCTTGTCCTCCGGCAGCAGGGCAGCGTGGATCTCGTCGATCCCCGTCGTCGCTCCGATGGACTCGGCCACCAGGCGGGAGTCGCCGGTGAGCATGACGACCTTCCTCACGCCGGCCTCGTGCAAACGGTCGACCATGGCCGGGGCGTCCGGCCGGACCTGGTCGGCCACCGCGATCACGCCGATCACCGTCGAGTCGACGGCCACGATCATCGGGGTCTTGCCCGCGGCGGCGAGCCCGCGCGCGGCCGGGCCGGCGCCGACGTCGTCCGTCACGTCGTACTGGGCCAGCAGCGGCAGGTTGCCGACCAGCACCCGCCGGCCGCCGACGTCGGACACGATGCCCTTGCCGGGGACCGGGGTGACGTGGCCGGGGATGCCCGCCGGGGCCACCCCCGCCTCCTGGGCGGAGTCCAGGATGGGCCGGGCCAGCGGGTGCTCCGAGCCGGCCTCGGCAGCCGCGGCCCAGCGCAGCACCTCGGTGCGGTCCGTGCCCTCGCCCAGCACGACGACATCCGTCAGCCGGGGCCTGCCCTCGGTGAGGGTGCCGGTCTTGTCCACGGCCACGGCCGAGATCCTGGCGGAGGTCTCCAGGAACTCGCCGCCCTTGATGAGGATGCCGTTGCGGGCGGCGCGGCCGATGCCGGCGACGATGGCGACCGGGATGGAGATCACCAGGGCGCCGGGGCAGCCGATGACCAGCAGGGTCAGGGCCAGCACCACGTCCTGGGTGAGGATCCAAGTGACCAGGGCCAGCACGATCACGGCCGGCGTGTACCACCTCGAGAAGCGGTCGATGAAGGCCTGGGTCCTCGCCTTGGCGTCCTGGGCCTCCTCCACGCGGTGGATGATACGGGCCAGGGTGGTGTCCGCGCCGATGCCCGTGGCCAGCACCTGCAGGAAGCCGCCGCGGGAGACGGTGCCCGCGAAGACCTGGTCCGCCTTGGCCTTCTCCACGGGGATCGACTCACCGGTGATGGAGGCCTCGTCGATGGCGCCCGTGCCGGAGACGACCTGGCCGTCCACCGGGACCTTCGCCCCGTTCTTCACCAGCACGATCTCGCCCATCCTCACCTGGTGGGCCGGGACCTCGACCTGTTCACCGTCCCGCATCACGATCGCCGTGTCCGGGGCGACGGCGATCAGTTCGGTCAGCGCCGAACGCGTCTTGTTCAGCGTGGCCGCCTCGAGGGCGTGGCCGACGGCGAACAGGAAGGTGACGGCCGCGGCCTCCCAGAAGTTGCCGATGAGGACGGCGCCGAGGGCCGCGATCGACACCAGCAGGTCGATCCCGATGACCCTGACCCTCAGCGCGCGGACCGCAGTGCGCACGATCCCGTAACCGGCGACGAGGGCCGCGGCCAGCATCACGAGGGTGGCGAGGGTGAAGACTGTGCCGGAGCCGTGCGCGTGCTCGCCGGTGTCGATCCACCACTGCGGCCCGATGGCGGCGTTCCATGCGCCGCCGCCGAGCTGTTCGATGCCGAAGGAGAGGAGGATGAGCAGGCCCGAGATGATGGGGACGGACCAGCTGCTGTGGAGCCATGTCTGGAGCCTGTTCACGGCGAGTGCGACCTTTCCGGGTGGATGCGAGGGGTGCGTGTGAGGGGGCTAAGGCGAGGGGGCTGGTCCGTGCGGTGACGGCGACGACCCCCCACTGCCCGTGACCGCCGCGGGTCACGGGCGGGAGGCCGGATCAGAAGGCCGAGGGGGTGGCCGTGTAACCGGCCTTGGCGATGGCGGCGACGATGTCCTCGACGGAGGTCGTGGTCGCGTCGTGGTCGACCTCGATGCGGGCGGAGGCGAAGTGGACCGTCACGTTCTGCACGCCCTGGAGCCGGCCGACCTGCTTCTCGATCTTGCCCACGCAGGACGGGCAGGAGAAGCCCTCGGCGCGGAAGATGGTGTGGGCGGTGGTCGCGGTGGTCATCTGAGACTCCCTTCGTTCGTCGTGTCTGGTGCTGACACCGTCAACGTACGAGGGAATGGCGGGCCGATCCTTGACCTGGGTCAAGTTCGACGAACTGTCTTCGCGCAGGTCAGGAGGCAGGAGGCAGTGGCGCAGGACGCAGGACGACCCGGCGCCGGAGGGTGTCCGGGGCCGGGCCGGGGCTGGAAGGCGACGGCGGCGCCGTCGGGCCTTGCGGGGTGGTCAGTAGTTCTGCGGCGGGTCCGAGGCGGGGAAGGAGGCCTTGCCCCAGTCATCGGCCTTGGCGTCGTCGTGTTCGTACCTCACCTGCTGCTGGGTGGCGTCGTTGACGAGCTGCTGCGCCAGGTCGGCGTCCGTGGTGGTCACCGTCTTCGTGACCGTCACCGTCTCGGTCGTCGTCTGCGGCTCGTGGGTGGCTTCGCTCATGACGTCTCCTCTCGGTTGTCTCCATTATCGGCTTCTTCCCGTGTCAATGCACGGTTGCGCCGGTCCCGGGGGAGGGCGATCAGTCCCGGAGCTCGATCGGCAACCGGTCCCGGTCGTCGGTGGTGTCCGTGTAGCCGTGCGGGGCGGGCTTGCCGTCCTCGCCGAGCGAGACGAACACCATCCGCTCGATCGTCAGGATGACGTGGCGGGTGATCATGTTGCGGACCTCCGCGCGCATGGTGAGGGAGGTGCGGCCGAAGTGGGTGGCCTTCAGGCCCATCTCGATCACGTCCCCCTGGCGGGCCGAGGACACGAAGTTGATCTCGGAGATGAACTTGGTGACCACGCGGGGGGTGCCCAGCTGGATGCTCGCGTAGATGGCCGCCTGCTCGTCGATCCAGAGCAGCAGCGACCCGCCGAAGAGCGTGCCGTTGGCGTTGAGGTCCTCGGGCTTGACCCACTTGCGGGTGTGGAAGCTGACGGGGTCCGCACCGGCCCGTGTGGTGCCGTCCGGCCCGGGGGCGGGCAGGGCGGAGGTGCGGTCGGCGGGCTCGTTCGGGGGCTGGATGGTCATGGGGGGAGCGTAACCCGGGGCGGGGCTGCGGGGGCAGGGCGGAGGGTATCGACATACCTATGCGTATAGGTATATGGTCGGTGACGAAGCAGGTGTGGGACAGATCACTCCCTGCTCGCAGCACCCCTCCGCAGGACCATCCGAGAGGACCGAACCGATGTCTGAAACCGTTGTGACCACCAAGTCTCTGCAGGACGTGCTGGACGAGTCCGGCAACGTCGTCGAGCGCCTGCGCAATGCGCAGATCGGCGCCTACATCTACCCCGTCGTGGCCCCCGAGTTCTCGAACTGGCGCTCCGAGCAGCGCGCCTGGCGGGACTCCGCGGTGCTCTTCGACCAGTCCCACCACATGGACAACCTGATCCTGCGCGGCCCGGACGCCATCAACCTCATCTCGGACACCGCCATCAACTCCGTGGCCAACTTCGCCGTGGACAAGGCCAAGCAGTACGTCCCGGTCACCCCGGCCGGCCACGTCATCGGCGACGGCATCATGTTCCGCCAGGCCGAGGAGGAGATCGTCTACGTCGGCCGCGCTCCGTCCACCAACTGGCTGCTGTTCAACGCCGAGAAGAACGGCTACCAGAACCTGGAGATCGTCGAGGACCGCCGCTCTCCCTCCCGCCCCATGGGCAAGCCGGTGCAGCGCGAGTACTACCGTTTCCAGATCCAGGGCCCGCGCGCCTGGGAGATCATCGAGAAGCTGCACGGCGGCTCCCTCGAGAAGCTGAAGTTCTTCAACATGTCCTGGATGAACATCGAGGGCACCCAGGTCCGCACCCTGCGCCACGGCATGTCCGGCGCCCCGGGCCTGGAGATCTGGGGCCCCTACGCCGACTACGACCGCATGCGCGACGCCATCCTGGCCGCCGGCGAGGAGTTCGGCATGCTGGCCGTGGGCTCGCGGGCCTACCCCTCCAACACCCTGGAGTCCGGCTGGATCCCGTCCCCGCTGCCGGCCATCTACACCGGTGAGGACCTGCTGGCCGAGTACCGCCAGTGGCTGGGCGCCGACTCCTACGAGGCCAACAACGCCGTGGCCGGATCGTTCGTCTCGGACAACATCGAGGACTACTACCACACCCCCTGGGAGCTCGGTTACGGGTCCTTCGTGAAGTTCGACCACGACTTCATCGGCCGCGACGCCCTGGAGAAGATGGACCCCGCCGCCCAGCGCAAGAAGGTCACCCTGGCGTGGGACGCCGAGGACATCCAGCGCATCCAGGCCTCGCTGTACGACACGGAGGGCACCCCCTTCAAGTACTTCGACCTGCCGCTGGCCAACTACGGCTCGTCCAACTTCGACAAGGTGATCGACGACGACGGCACCGTGGTGGGCGTGTCCATGTTCACCGGCTACTCGGCGAACGAGAAGCGCGCCCTGTCCCTGGCCACCATCAACCCGGACGTGCCCGAGGGCGCCCGGTTGAAGGTCGTCTGGGGCGAGGAGGACGGCGGCACGAAGAAGACCACCGTCGAGCCGCACCAGCAGACCGAGGTCAACGCCACCGTCTCCCCGGTGCCGTACTCCGCCGTGGCGCGTGAGTCCTACCAGGAAGGCTGGCGCACCGGCTACAAGGCCTGAGTCCGGCCCGCTGTCCGGATCCGGACGGGTGGCCCGTGATGGGTAGTCCCTCGCGGGCGGCCCGTGACGGGTCGCTGGCCCCATCTTGACCCGGCCCGAGCGCGCGGCGCCCCCTCTCCTCGGAGGTGGGGCGCCGTCGTCGTGGGTGAGTGTGGGTGGGGTGGCCGGTAATCATGCCGCGGTGGACAGATCCCCGGTTCCTGCCGGACTGAATGGTCCATTGGAGCATGGTTGACCGGCGGCGGGTCATTCCACAGCTCGCCTCCCGGGGGTCATCCGGCCGGGTTGTCCACACGCTCGGCCACCGTGGCAGCACGGCGACCGCGTTCCGCGATGTGCTGGACCGATGACGATCACGACATCCCCAACCCGTGCAGGTGTGCCAGGACTCTACGTGGACCATCCCGTGCTCATGCAGGCGGACGGAACCCTGCGCGCCTGGACCATCCCGATGATCCTGGCGGACCCATCGGGCGCCTCTGCGCAGGACCCCAGACGACTGTCGAGGGCCGTGGAGCGTGGTGATCTCATCCGGATCCGTCCGGGTGCCTACGCCGAGCGCGCGGGATGGAACGACGCCTTTCCGATGAGCCGGTACATGGCCACCGTGCTCGCCATCGCCGCCTCCCGGCGGGCGGGTGACGCGGTGTTCTGCCGGGAGACGGCGCTGGCCCTCCATGGGATCAGCCTGTGGTCGTTCCCGCGAGAGGTCAGTGTCCGGACGGCCCGCGCCGGATCGACGGGAGTCAGGAGGCCGGTTCGCACGCCCGGCGCCCAGCACGCGCCGTTCGCGGAGCGGCACCGGATGTGGCCGCAGGCGTGGCGATCACTCCGGGACGTGGACCGGGGTGGCACACCCTCCGAGAAGCTGGTGCTGGCCGGAGTCTCCCTCCGGGTCGAGTCCCTGGACCGGGCGCTGGCCGACACCGTCCCCCGCATGGACCCCGCGGAGGCCGCCACGGTGCTGGACGCCCTCCTGGCCGGCCGGCCTGCCGGACTCAAGAACACGAGGGCGTCCACGCCGACGCCCTGGTCCAGGGAGGAAATCCTGGGCCTGCAGGAGCTCTGCACCTCGGCGGCCGCGAGGGAGCGGATGTTGACTCGCGCACGATTCGCCACGGGTGAGACCGAGTCGCCGGGAGAATCCGTCAGCCGAGTGGTGATCCGCGACCTCGGATTCGCCCTGCCGGACATGCAGCATCGGGTGCACGACGAGAACGGCGCGCTGCTGGGCATCACGGACTTCTGGTGGGAGGGCGCCGGCACGGTGGGGGAGTTCGACGGCCTGGCGAAGTATCTGGGCCGGCGCAGTTACTCCGGGCTCTCCGCGGAGCAGGTCATCGCCGAAGAGAGGCGCCGTGAGGACGCCATCTGCGACCGGGGGTTGCGCATGGTGCGGTGGTTGGCGGAAGACCTGCGCAACCCGGCCAGACTGGAGGCGAAGTTGCGGCGAGCGGGTGTGCCTCGGCGGAGGTGACCGGAATGTCAGGTGATGGGCTACCGAAATGTCAGGCCAGAATGGACATCTCCCGAGGTCCTCCCGGCCTGATTCGTCCATCCGAGGATGATTAGCGCCTGGGATTATTAGCGGTCGTGATGATTGGCGCACGTGATGACCGCTGCCCGTGACGCGGGGCGTTTGGGCCTCAGCCTCGAGCGTTGTCACCGGCCTGGGAGCCGATCAACCGGCCACCGCTGTTGAGCTGGAGGGCGCACAGCACCTGGCGGTCGCCCTCGGACCAGGACCCCGAGGACGGGGTGTACATGGTGTACCCGAGATCGGAGTCCTCCGGGGCCGTGCCCGTGAAGGCGGTGAACTCCGCGCGGCAGCCGGCGTCGGCAAGCCCGTGCACCCGCTCGTCGCCCGGCCAGGACGGCTCGTCGAGCTGGAACAGGGCGTAGGCCTCGAGGTCATGGGCCACGGTGCAGGGCACCACCGCGACCGCGTAGAGGCCGTCCGCGGTCGGCCGGTCGTAGCACTGGCCCGGGGACAGTTCGAAGATGCTCGTCTCCACCGCGGAGACGGCGGGCGTCGGGGTGGACGTCCCGACCACCTCCTCCGTGGCTCCCGGACCGCCGCACCCGGTGAGCAGGGCCGCGAGGGCGAGTGCCGCCGTCGGGGCGGACAGGGCGCGCGCAGGCCGGGGACGACTCATGTCCTCCACTCTACGGAGGCGACCGCGCGTGTCTGTGTCCTCGCGGCCGCCACCGCAGTCCTCACGGAGTGGCTGCGACCCCTGGCCCCGCACCCCCCCGCCACACAGCGCTGCCGAAGTCCCTCGCCACGCAGGGCTGCCGCCGCCGGGATCCCGACGACGGCAGCGCGGTTTGGCGGCGATGGGGAGGGGGTCAGTGCTTGCGCTGGTACTCCTCGATCCACTCGGCGGTCGCGCGCATGCCACCGAAGGTGTAGAAGTGCAGCTTCACGTCGCCGTGGTCCTCGGTCATGGCCGCGTCCAGGGCGGAGATCAGCTTGTCGGGACCGGCGGTGCCGAGCAGGTTGGTCAGGGAGAAGCCGTACTTCTTGGCGATGCCGGCGGAGGTGGAGACGCCGAAGCGGCTGGCGTAGGTCAGCAGGCGCTTGATGCCGGCGGGGCCGGGCACGCCCACGCGGATCGGCAGCTGGATGCCGCGGCGGCGGACCTCCTCGATCCAGTGCACGATCGGGTCCACGTCGAAGCCGAACTGGGTGAGGATCGTGCCGTTGAGGCCCTGCTCCTGCAGGGAGGCGTTCTTGCGCTCGAGGGCGTCCCAGAGCTGGGCGTCGGTGATGTCCGGGTGGCCCTCGGGGTAGCCGGCGATCGAGATGTCCGTGAACCCGTGCTCCTTGAACAGGCCGGACTCGATGACCTCGAGCGAGGAGGCGTACGGCCCCATCGGCTCGGACGGGTCCCCGCCGACGGCGAAGGCGTGGGTGGTGCCGACCTGCTCCCGCAGCGCGGTGAGGAACTCGACGAGCTCCGTCTGCGAGGTCAGCCGGCGGGCCGAGATGTGGGGGACCGGGACGAAGCCGAGGTCCCGGGCGGCGGTGGAGGCCTTGACGCGCATGGACAGGTCCTCGTTGCCGAGGAAGGTGACGTTGATGCGGGTGCCCTGCGGGATGACGGAGGCGGCATCGCGCAGGGACTCGATGTCCTTGTCCTTGCCGGTCATCTCCAGCGAGGGCTCGGTCATGACGGTCTGGCGGCCGGTGGCGGGGGTGGCGTTCATGGCATTTCCTCGGCGGTTCTCGGGTCGGCGGGCCCGATGGTGGCGCCCCGACGGTGGTCTCGATCACACTGCTGGAACCGACACTAATATAACTATGGCGATAGGTATAGAGGTGGGGCTCAGTCGGCGGCCTTGATGCCCCGGTCCGCATAGGGCGCACTCCATCGGCGGCGCAGGGACGCGACCCGGACGGCGAACACGGCGACCATGATCAGGGCCAGCGACAGCCAGTTGAACCAATGCAGCCACCACAGCAGCGCGGTCAGCGCGGCCCCGAACAGCGCAGGCACCGCGTAGAGACCCCGCGGGTTGAAGATCTCGGGCACCTCGTTGGCCGTGACGTCGCGCAGCAACCCACCGACCACGGCGGTGGTCACGCCCAGCACGATCGCCATGACCGGGGTGATCCCGGCCGCCAGCGCGGTCCGGGTGCCGGTGACGCAGAACAGGGCGAGTCCGGCGGCGTCGAACACCAGCAGGCCGCGGCGCATCCGGTCCTGCCGGATGAAGCGGACGTAGACCAGGCCCGCGGCGAGCAGCGGCGGGAGCAGGTAGAGCGGGTTGGAGAAGGAGTTCGGCACGCCCTCGTTGATGATGAGGTCCCGCACCACGCCGCCGCCCAGGCCGGCGAAGAACGCCAGGAACACCGACCCGATGATGTCGAAGTGGCGCCGGGCCGCCAGCAGGGACCCGGACACCGCGAAGAAGAACACCCCGAGCAGGTCCAGGACCAGCAGCAGGGTGGGCAGCGCGGACTCCAGCTGCTCGACCAGCGGGTCCAGCTCGTTCGAGGGTGACGGGATCTCCGGTTCCACGCCCGCCCGCCACAGCGTCAGCGTGATCATCGCTGTCCCCGGCGCGGGCTCAGACGCCCTGCGCCAGCTCCTCGGCCAGCCCGGTGTAGGAGGCGGGGGTGAGCGCCATCAGGCGGGCCTCGGCGTCGGGCCCCAGGCCCAGGCCGGCCACGAACTCGCGCATCCGCGCCCCGTCCACCCGCTGGCCGCGGGTGAGGTCCTTGAGCCGCTCGTAGGGGTTGTCCATGCCCTCGACACCGGCGATCGCCTGGGCGCGCATCACGGTCTGCACGGCCTCGCCGAGCACCTCCCAGTTCTCGTCCAGGTCCCCGGCGAGCACCTGCTCGGCGACCTTGAGCTGCTTCATGCCCTTGGTGACGTTGGACAGGGCCAGCACCGAGTGGCCCAGGGCCACCCCGATGTTGCGCTGCGAGGTGGAGTCGGTGAGGTCGCGCTGCCAGCGGGACTCCACCAGGGTCGCGCCCAGGGAGTCCAGCAGCGCGTTGGAGAGCTCGAGATTGGCCTCGGCGTTCTCGAAGCGGATCGGGTTGACCTTGTGCGGCATCGTCGAGGAACCGGTGGCGCCGGCCACCGGGATCTGGGCGAAGTAGCCGATCGAGATGTAGCTCCACACGTCCACGCAGAACCCGTGCAGGATCCGGTTGAACCGGGCGACGTCCGCGTACAGTTCCGCCTGCCAGTCGTGCGACTCGATCTGGGTGGTCAGCGGGTTCCAGGTCAGTGCGAGGTGCTCCACGAACGTGCGGGAGACCTCCTGCCAGTCGGCGCCCGGCGCGGCGGCCAGGTGTGCGGCGTAGGTGCCGGTGGCGCCGTTGATCTTGCCCAGGTACTCCTGCTGCTCGATCCGCCGCAGCTGCCGCTCCAGCCGGAACACGAACACGGCCATCTCCTTGCCCAGCGTGGTGGGCGTGGCCGGCTGGCCGTGGGTGCGGGAGAGCATGGGCACGCCCGCCGCGCTCGCGGCCAGCTCGCGGATGGTCCCGACGGCGGTGCGGGCACCCGGGAGCCAGACGTCCAGCACCGCGTCGCGCACGCCCACGGCGTAGGAGAGGTTGTTGATGTCCTCGGAGGTGCAGGCGAAGTGCACCAGCGGCGTCAGATGGGCCAGCCTGAGGCCCTCGAGCCGGCGGCCGATGTAGTACTCCACGGCCTTGACGTCGTGCACGGTCTTGGCCTCGATCGAGCCCAGCTCGTCCACGCCCTCGGGGCCGAAGTCCGTGACGACGGCCCGCAGTCCCGCCTCCTGCTCCGGCGTCAGCGGGGACAGCCCGGGCAGGACCTGGCGGTTGGCCAGGTGGATGAACCACTCCACCTCCACGTGGATGCGGTTGCGGTTCAGCGCGGCCTCGGACAGGTGGTCCGCCAGCGGCGCGACGGCGGCGCGGTACCGTCCGTCGAGCGGGCCCAGCGGGATGCCGGCGTCGGCCAGGGACTGGCGGGCCGGCGTCGGGCCCTGCGACGCGGGGGCGGCGGCCGACGCTGCGGGCGAACCCGCGGCGGAACCGGTGGCGGAGGCGGACTGCGGCGTGGAGGACTCAGGCATGGCCCATATTCTCCCACGCGCCGCGACGCCGACATGCTGACTGCTTCACGCGTGGGATCGGCCATGCTGTGGACATGGCGAAGAGATCGAGGTTCGGGTGGCCGTGGAGGCGCACGGCTGGGAGCGGGACGGCTGGGACGGAGCCTGTGGACGAGTTCCCGGACGGGTCGCGCTGGGCCGAGGTGCGGGGGCTGAGGCTGCACTACCGCGTGGTCGGCCGCCCCGGCGGCACTCCGCTCGTGATGCTCCACGGACTCCTGGGCCATGCCCGGGAGTGGGACCCGGCCGTGGCGGAACTGGCGGTGACCCACCAGGTCTGGGTGCTGGACCAGCGCGGGCACGGACTGAGCGACTGGGCCGGGGACTACGCACGGTCCACCATGGCCGAGGACCTGATCGCGTGGCTGGAGGCGGTCGGCCTGGACCGCCCCGTCGTGATCGGGCACTCGATGGGAGCCACCGTGGTCCTGCTGGCCGCGGCGCGGCGGCCCGACCTGTTCGGGAGGCTGGTCATCGCCGACACCGCGCCGAAGACCGCCGACGGCCAGCTCCAGGCCTGGTTGCGCGAGTACCTGCAGGAGCTCGGAGCCGCGTCCCACGGCACCGTGGCCGAGGCGCTCGCCCTGCGCTCCGGTGGTCCCCGGGCCCGTCCCGACCTCGTCCGCCGGTCGGTCGAGCAGAGCCTGGTGCGAGGCGACGACGGCCGGTACCGCTGGCGCTTCGACGCCCGGGGGCTGGTCGGCTCGCTCGACAGCGTGGACCCGGCCGTGCTGTGGGACGCCATCGACGCGATCTCCTGCCCGGTGCTGCTGCTGCGCGGTGAGCACAGCCTCGAGCTGTCACCGGAACTGTCCGGGGAGATGGCGCGGCGCCTCGGGGACGCCCGGCTGGGCACGATCGCCGGCGCCGGCCACGACCTCGCGCTCGAGAACCCCGAGGGGGTGGCGCGGGCCGTGTTGGACTACCTGGCCGGGGACTGAGTGGTGGTCGTCGATATGCAGGTTCCCGCCAGCGTTCTCTGATAGACCATCAATCACGGCGTCTTCCCCCGGCGTCGGCGTTTCCTCGAAGGAGAGAGATTCATGACTGTGACTGCAGAGACCACGACCGCCACGTTCGCCGGGCAGCCGGTGGACACCCAGTTCATCGCCGGTGAGTGGCGGGCGGGGCATTCGGAGAAGGTGAACACGGACACCAACCCGTTCAACGACCAGGTGGTGGCGCGGATCCGGCAGGCCTCGGGAGAGGACCTGGACGAGGCCTACCGTGCGGCCGAGGCCGCCCAGCCCGGCTGGGCCGCGATGGCCCCGGGCGAGCGGGCCAGGATCATCCGCCGGGCCGGGGAGATCCTGGAGGAGCGCCGCGAGGAGATCGTGTCCTGGCTGGTCGCCGAGGGCGGGGCGACCATGCTCAAGGCCAACATCGAGGTGTCCCTGGCCGCGGGCATCACGGCCGAGTCCGCCTCGTTCCCGACCCGGGTGCACGGGACCATTCATCCCTCGAACACCCCGGACCGGGAGATGCGGGTCTACCGCAAGCCCGTGGGGGTGGTGGGGGTGATCAGCCCGTGGAACTTCCCGCTGCACCTGTCCCAGCGCTCGGTGGCCCCGGCCCTGGCGGTGGGCAACGCCGTGGTGATCAAGCCGGCCTCGGACACCCCGGTGACCGGCGGGTTGCTGCTGGCCAGGGTCTTCGAGGAGGCCGGGCTGCCGGCCGGAGTGCTCTCGGTGGTGGTGGGTGCCGGTTCGGAGATCGGGGACGCGTTCGTGGCGCACCCGGTGCCGCGGTTGATCTCCTTCACCGGGTCCACCCCGGTGGGCCAGAACGTGGGCACCGTGGCCACCAGTGGGGAGCACCTGAAGAAGGTCTCCCTGGAACTGGGTGGCAACGCCCCGCTGGTGGTGCTGGACGACGCGGACCTGGACGCCGCCGTCGGCCAGGCCATTCCTGGTACTTTCCTGCACTCGGGCCAGATCTGCATGTCCGTGAACCGGATCATCGTCCAGGCCCCGGTCTATGACGAGTTCGTGGCCAAGTTCACCGCCGCGGCCCAGTCGGTGAAGTTCGGGGACCCGGCCGCCGAGGGCACCCTGGTCGGCCCGGTGGTCAACGACTCCCAGCTCGAGGGACTCAAGAAGAAGATCGACGGGGCCCGTGCGGCGGGGGCGACGGTCGCGGTCGAGGGCGAGATCACCGGCCGCGTCGTGCCCCCGCACGTGTTCACCGACGTGAGCCCGGAGATGGAGATCGCCCGCGAGGAGATCTTCGGCCCCATGGTCGCGGTGCTCAAGGCCGAGGACGAGGACCACGCCCTTCAGCTGGCCAATGACCACGTCTACGGGTTGTCCTCGGCGGTGTTCACCCAGGACCTGGACCGCGGGGTGCGGTTCGCCCAGCGGGTCAAGGCCGGGATGACGTTCGTCAACGAGATGACCGTCCAGGACGAGGCCCACGTGGCCTTCGGCGGCGAGCGCAACTCCGGGCTGGGCCGGTTCAACGGTGAATGGGCCATCGAGGAGTTCACCACCGCCCACACCATCGGCGTCAAGCGCCTCTGAATGGCCGGACCGGCCGCGGGGGATCGTCCCTGAACCCCGCCGCCTGACATCAGGAGTGGGATTCGTCGGCCATGAGGGCATCCTTGGCCGACGAATCCCACACCTGATGCGTCCGAGGCCTTCCGGCCCCCGGCGTCATCCCCTCCGACGGCGGCGTCGCACCATCCCGGTGCGACGCCGCCGTCGTTCGTGCGCGGATCGTCATGGACTACGCGCGGAAAGGCAATCGACGTGGCCCCGGGCCTGCCTACGGTGACGCCTATCACCGTGTCCCGGGCGGTGCCGCAGTGGCCTGCCCGGGGCACGGCCAAGAGCACTGACCGACCCGGAACGGAGCGCCTCGATGCCCGAGACCACCCCCACAGAACCCACTGACTTCCTGGTGATCGGAGCCGGTTCCGCCGGTTGCGTCATCGCCCGCCGGCTCCTGGACGCCGGGCACACGGTCACCCTCGCGGAGGCGGGAGACCACGACATCAACCCGGACATCGACGACGTCTCCCGGCTGGGCTACCTGTGGGGCTCGGACGTGGACTGGAACTACTTCACCGAGCCCCAGCCCGAACTCAACGATCGCCGCGTCCACCTCCCCCGGGGCAAGGTGCTCGGCGGTTCGCACGCCCTGAACGCGACCATCTGGGTCCGGGGCGACCGGGCCGACTTCGACGGCTGGGCCCAGGACGGCTGCACCGGCTGGTCCTGGGACGAGGTGCTCCCGTACTTCCGGGCCATCGAGGCCTACGCGGACGGCGAGCCCGGGGTCCGCGGCCAGGACGGCCCGCTGGACGTCACCACGGACTACCCGCGCCACCCCGTCCAGCAGGCCATGCACGACGCCACCGTCCAGGAGGGCGTGCCCCGGAACGCCGACTACAACGCCGGCTCGGTGGAGGGCGTGGGGTGGATGCAGCTGAACCTGCGGGACCACAAGCGCTTCAACACCTGGCGGGCCTACCTCAAGCCGATCGCCGACCATCCGAGGCTCACCCTCGTCACGGGCGCTCACGCCCGGCGACTGCTCATCCAGGACGGCGCGGTGACGGGTGCGGAGTTCGCGCGCGGGCAGGAGCGGTTCACGGTCGAGGCAGGGGAGGTGGTCCTCACCGGCGGGGTGATCGGCTCGCCGGAACTGCTCCTGCGCTCCGGCGTGGGCCCCGCCGAGCACCTGCGCGAGGTGGGCGTGGACGTGGTGCTGGACCTGCCCGGCGTCGGGCGCAACCTGCACGACCACCTGCTGGTGCCGGTGGTCTGCACCACCGAACAGCCCCAGCCGGCGCCCGAGGTGGCGGTGGCCCAGGTGCACTACTGGGCCAAGTCCTCGCCGGAGATGGACGTGCCGGACACCCAGCCGATCTTCTTCTCGGTGCCCATGTACACCAACACCGCGGGGGAGCTCATGGAGGGACCCGAGGAGGGGTTCTCCCTGCTGGCGGGGATCGTGCGACCGGCCTCCCGGGGCAGCCTGACGCTGTCCGGGCCCGAGGCGGAGGACCCGGTGCGCATCGACCTGGGCGCGTACACCGCACCCGAGGACCTGGAAGCGATGCTGTTCTCGCTGCGCCAGTGCCGGTCCATCGCGGCCCGGCCCGCCCTGCAGGAGCTCGGCGCGCAGGAGGTCTTCCCCGGCCCGGCCGTGGGCGACTCGGACGATGAGCTGATCGCGTACATCCGCAACACCACCACGACCTACCACCATCAGGTCGGCACGTGCGCGATGGGCACCGGGGCACAGTCCGTGGTGGATCCCGAGACCTTCCGGGTGCACGGCCTGCGGGGGCTGCGGGTGGCGGACGCCTCGATCATGCCCCGGGTGACGACCGGCAACACCAACGCCCCCTCCGTGCTGATCGGGGAGAAGGCCGCCGCGGCGATCACCGGCGTCACCCCGTTCTGAACCGGCACTCCCGGGTTACCCCCTTGGCCCACCCACGACGGCGGCGCCGCACCTACGCAGGTGCGGCGCCGCCGTCGTCCGGTGGCTGGAATCGTCCCTCCCGGCGCCACCCACAGGGACAGGACCAGCCACCGGGCCGGATCCGGTGAGTCTCAGTCGCGGGGTGCGCCGGCCGCGACGGGCTCCTCGTCCTGCGCGGCGGTGTGGACGGGACGCCCCGCGAACCAGGTCTGCAGCACCCGGGTCCGGTGGATGTCCTCCGGATCCACCGTGAACACGTCCTGGTCCACCACGATGAAGTCGGCCGCCAGGCCCCGGGCGAGCCTGCCCGTCACGTCACCCAGGCCCATGGCACGGGCCGGTTCCCGGGTGAACGCGGCCACGGCCTCCTCCACGGTCAGGGCCTGGTCGGCGTTCAGGGCACCGGGCATGGACCCGTCCGGGCTGCGGCGCGTGACCATGGTCTGCAGCCCCACCCAGGGGTCCGGGCTGGGCAGGGCGCACGGCCAGTCCGAACCGGCCGCCACCACGGCCCCGGAATCCACGAGATCCCGCATCGGCCAGCTCTGCTCGAACACCTCCTCGCTGACCTGCTGGGAGATGGAGGACTGGATGACCGAGGGGTACCAGATGTAGGGGGACGCGTCCGCCACGACGTCCAGCTCGGCGAACCGGGGCAGGTCCTCGTGCGCGATGTACTCGGCGTGCGCCACGTGGAACCGCGGCTGCCCGCCGTGGGTGCGGCGGACGTGCTCCACGGCGTCGAGGACGATCCGCACGGCGGCGTCGCCGGTGGCGTGCAGCTTGGCGCTGAGGCCCCGCCCGACGGTGTCCGCCAGCGAAGCGCGGAGCTCCTCGGGATCCCAGATCAGGTGCCCGCGGTCCTCGGGGGAGTGATGGTCGGCGCAGCAGCGGTAGGGGCCCAGCATGGCCGAGGTGCGGGTCATCGGGACCCCGTCCAGGACGTACTTGGCGAAGTCGGGACGGACGTGGGTGCTGCGGTACTGCTCGGCGGCCTCGAACAGCTCCGGTCCCACGGCTCCGGGTTCCAGGAACTGCTGGGCCGGCATGGAGGCCACCACCCACGCGGTCAGTTCACCTGCGGTGTCCATCTGGTGCAGCGCCCGGAGGGTGGGTTCCATCGTGGCCGCCTCCTGCACCGAGGTGATGCCGAAGGAGTGCGCCGCGCGCAGGCCCTCCTGCAGGGCGCGGCGGAGGTAGGCGTCCAGGTCCTGGATGCTGTCGGCCACCGTCGCCTCGGCCACCTGGGAGGCCATCTCCCACAGCACACCGGTCAGCCGGCCCTCGTGGTCACGGACATAGGTGCCGTCCTGGGGATCGGGCGTGTCCGGGCCGACCCCCATCAGCTCCAAGGCCCGCGAGTTCACCCACCGGTTGTGCATGGAGTCGTCCCGCAGCATCACCGGGCGCCCGCCCGAGGCCTCGTCCAGGGCCGCCAGCATCCCGACGTCGGTGAGGGTGTCCATCACGGTGGACCCCACGATCCCACCGACGACCCAGTCGTCCGGCTGCAGGGCGGTGCTCCACTCCCGCACCTTGGCGAGGATCCCCTCGACGGTGTCCGTCGGAAGCACCGGCAGTTCCCAGGCGAGCTGGCGGCCGCCGAGGCCGAGGTGGATGTGCACGTCGCAGAAGCCCGGCATCACGAGCGCGCCCTGCAGGTCGACGAGTTCGGCGTCCGGTCCCGCCGCTTGCCGGGCCTCGGCCAGCGAGCCGGCCACGAGGATGCGCCCCCCGGCCACGGCCAGGGCCTCCACCCAGGGGTGGTCGCGGTCGGCGGTGAAGATGCGGGATCCGGTCAGCACCAGCGGTCCGTCGGAGCCCGACGCCGGCCCGGCCGGTTCCCGGGTGGGCGCGCCACCCGGCGTCGAATCGCCGGAGGGGGAGGGGAAGGGGGAGGGTGAGGGTGAGGACATGTGCGTTCCCTTCATCGTGTGGTTCATGGAGTCAGCAGGTGAGGTGACGGTCGGCGGGTGACTCTCGGGTGACGCTCAGCGGGTCACGCTCGGGCCACTGTCGGCTCACGGCCGGGTTGCGGCGGTGCCGGGACGGGGGCCGCCCGGGCGGCGGGTCCGCAGGGCCAGGGCGCAGGCGAAGCAGACCGCGACCTCCAGGGCGACGATGGCCAGCATGAGCGACGTTCCCGCGCCGGCCCCAGGCTCGACGACCGCCGTCGCCGTGAAACCCGTCGTGGCGGGCGTCGCGGTGCCGGCGCCCGCTCCGTGGGCTCCGTGGTGGCCGCCACCGAGCGCCCCGGTCAGCAGCACCACGTGCAGCAGGGCCATCACCCCGGCCATCACCCAGAGGTGCCGCAGCGCCCGGATCCGGTGACAGGCCGTGCCCGCCGTCCGGGTGTCACCCCGGCGGACCGCGCCGACCGCGCACCACAGGCACCACAGGGCCATGGCGCCCATCAGCAGGGACAGGACCACGCCGTGGGAGTGGGCCACCAGCATCCAGCCGTGCAGCGGCACGGAGGCCGCGGCCAGGCCGGCCGCCACCAGGGTGGCCGGGCCCGCCAGGGTCACCGGCCCCGCCAGGCGCGAGGGGACACCGGTCCGGTCCGCGCCCGGCGGCAGGGCGACCCCGGCGGGACCCGGTGTATGGACCCTTCGGTGCGGCATCGCGGGAGTGCGGTGCCGCCGCCCCGGTCCGCCGGCCCGGCCGGATGCGGTGGTCTCAGTGGCCGCTACAGCAGCCATGACCTTCTCCGGCCGGGGCCTCGGTGCCGCCCTCACCCGGGGTGCAGCAGTGGCCGGATCGAGGAGCAGGGACGTCCAGGACGGGGGAGCGGTCGAAGAACCCCTCGGGCCGCAGACGGAAACCGACGTGGTCCACGGGCATGATCGGCCAGTCCTCCGGGCGCGGGAAGTGGGTCAGCCCGAAGGTGTGCCACACGACCAGCTCCTCGCCGTCCACGGTCCGGTCGGCCTGCGTCCAGTCCGGCAGGCCGCCGTCGCCAGCGTGCTGGTTCGGGAAGTCACCGGTGGGGTAGCGCTCGTCCTGGTGGTACGGGGAGACCCACAGGGCCTTGGAGGCGAAGGTGGCCCGGCGGTGGATGGAGGACCCCTCCGCCGCCAGCAGCGTGGGCGTCCCCTCGGGGTGCAGCTTGTACGCCACCGGCTGGCCGAGCCGGTTGGTGGACTCGGTGCTGGAGACCACCCAGGTGCGGCCCACGGACTGGTCGGCGTCCCGCTGGGCCTGCTGCTCGGTCGCCAGCACGGTGCGCTTGCGGGTGAAGGCGTTGCCGCGGGGGTTGTCCTCCGAGATCGGCAGGCGCACCGCGTCCTCCTCCTCGACCCGGCAGGCGCCGCCGTCGAGGGCGAAGTCGAGGCGGGCGGAGAACAGGTGCTGGTGGAAGGGGGCACCGAGACCAGGGGCCATCTCCGAGGCGAAGTCGGTGGGCCCGTCCGGCACCGCGGAGGTGAAGACGATGCCGGTGGCCTTGGCCTCGAACTCGATGGTGCCGTCCAGGTAGAGGTACCAGTAGAAGCCGTAGTCGTAGTTGCCGACCGTGGTGAAGAACGAGATCACCAGGCGCCGGTTGCGCCGCGTGTAGGCGATCCCGGACCACAGGTCGGTGTGCTTGGACAGGATGGACCAGTCCTCCTCGTGCATGCAGATGCCGTTCTTCACCTGCCGCGGCTCACCCACGTTGTTGACGACCCAGGGGGAGAGGTAGGTGATGTCGCCCAGGCAGTCGCAGCCCAGCTCCAGCGAGTTGGCCCACTGGCCCACGAGGTACTCGCCGGTGTCGAAGTAGTTCTGCCAGGACCGCACGGGGGAGGGATCGCCGTAGGGCACCACCATCTCCGCGATCACGGCCCGGTCCAGGATCCGGCGGGTGCGCTCGCCGTCCTGGAAGGAGATGTTGTGCAGCACCAGGCCCTCGCGCATGTCGAAGCCGACGTCCAGGGACCACTTCTCCCACTCCACGTGGTTGCCCCCGGTCACGGTGAAGGACGGGCCCTCGGGCTGGGTGATCTCGATCGGCTTCTGGGTGGTGCGGATCGGACCGGTCAGCTCCGGGTCGGTGTAGTTTCCGTGCTCGGCCGGCACCGGCATCACGCCGAGGTCGATCACCTGGTCGACGCTCCGGGCGGCCACGTCCACGTAGGCGACCAGGCCGTCGATCGGGTGGGCCCAGGCGGAATCGGTCTCGTGCTGCTGGTGGAAGGCCAGCCCGCGCAGGATGCGCCGGCCCCTCTCCTCCGGGTACTCGAACACGCCGGCGGACAGCGGGGCCACGCGGACCTCCTCGACCGGGATCCCGCGCTTGTCCAGCGCCTCGAGCCACCGCGGGTCCTCGGCGAGCACCGACTCCACGACCTCGAACTCCTCCTCCAGCACGGGCAGCTCGCCACTGGCCTCGGTGTCCAGCACCGTGTCCGACTCCACCCGGCGGTGCGTGGCGGAGACGACGACGTCGTGGGAACGGCCGTGCTCGGTGTTCAGCAGGAAGACGCGGAAGCGGCGGTCGACCGGGGCGTCGGCGGGAGTGCCGCGGGCCGGGTCGAGGAGGCCGAGGTACCCCATGCGCATGGACTCGGAGAAGAGCCCGGCCTCGGCGAGGACCTCGCGCACGATCGCGATCTCCTCGGGCGTCTGCAGGGCGTAGGCGCCGGGGGCGGAGTTCGCGGAGAGCACGGTGTCGTCGCGAGTACCGGAATTGGTGGTGGTCATGTCCGGACCTTTCGGGGAGGAGAGCCTGGGGTCGACGTCACAGTGAAGTGCGTCACGTTTCCATCTACAGTTGTAGAGAATAAGCTCGGGATGGCCCCGAGGGCAAGGGGTGTGTCGTCGCCGAGATCGCGCCCCGGGCGGGAGCGGCGCGGTGGCACAATGATCCCGACGACGGCGGGCCGGTCCCGCGGCGCGCTGCGGGGCGCGGGAGAGGGGGATGGCGATGCCGAAGGTGGTAGACCACGGGCAGCGCCGGCAGGAGCTGGTCGAGGCCACGTGGCGGATCATCGCCCGGCATGGCCTCTCCGGGGCCACCATGCGCCAGATCGCGGCCGAGGCCGGTTTCGCCAACGGCGCCCTCAAGCCCTACTTCCCCACCAAGGGCGAGCTGATCGAGGCGACCTACGCCTTCGTCTTCGACCGGACGAACCGTCGCGTCGAGGTGGCGACCCGCGACCTGGGCGGGCTGGCGGCGCTGGAGGCCTTCTGTCGCGAGGTGCTGCCCCTGGACGCCGAGCGGCTGGACGAGGCCCGCGTGGTGATCTCCTTCTGGCAGGAGGCCGCCCACGATCCGCGCGGAGCGGACCTCAACAACGCCTCGATGGCGCAGTGGCGGCGGTCCATGACCGGCTGGATGGAGCAGGCGCGCGCAACCGGCGAGCTGGAGCCGGGCGTGGACATCCCCGGGGTCGGCGACGTGCTGCTGAACTTCCTCCTCGGTAGCCAGATCTCCGCCGTCATCGACCGGTCGGCGACCGCGCCCGCCGACCTCGAGCGGCAACTGGCGGCCCAGCTGGAGCGGTTGCGCGCGCGGCGCTGACCCCACGCGCCCGGCGCTGACTCCACGCGCCCGGCGCTGACTCCACGCGCCCGGCACTGATCTCCGGTTGTCACCGCAGCGCCCCGGGTGCACCGGCGCCTGAGGTTTTCCTCCCAGTGGAGAGAAAACCGTGACGGGCGCCGTCCTGCCGCCTACAGTGGTCCTCACGGTGACCTGCGCCACACCCCCGATGGCGTGGTCAGCCACCGGAGCCGGCCCCGGCCCGCCCGGGTGCCCCGCTCGTCTCTCCAGGAGGATCACCATGTACCAGCAGGACACCGCCTCGGACTTCGTCCAGTGGCGCCGGCTCGTCTCCGAGTCGTTCGTGCCGCTCGCCGCCGAACAGGTGCGCCCGGGCCCGTTCACGGGGCACCTCGCCGGCAGGCACCTGCGGGAACTGGCGATCATGCGCGTCCAGGCCGGGTCCCATGCCGTACTCCGCACTCCGGACCTGATCGGCCAGGCCGGGCCGGGGTACTACAAGCTCAACCTACAGGTCAGCGGTCACGGGCTTCTGGTCCAGGACGGGCGCGAGACCCTGCTGCAGCCAGGGGACCTGGCGATCTACGACACCGAGCGTCCCTACTCGCTGTCGTTCGACGAGGAGTTCTCGACCCTCGTGCTGATGTTCCCCCGCCAGCTCGCCGGCCTGTCCACCGATGACGTCCGGGAGCTCACGGCGACCACGATGGGCGCCGGCCACCGGCTCGGGCAGGCCGTCGCCCCCTTCATCACGCAGATCGGTGCGATGCTGCCGACCCTGGACGGGCCGATCGGTCACCGGCTGGCCCTCAACGTCGTGGACCTGCTGGCCACCGTGATGGCGGACGAGCTCTACTCGCGTCAGGAGGCGGACAGCACCCAGCAGTCGCGACTGCTGCGCCGGATCCACCACTTCATCGAGTCCCAGCTGGCCAACCCGGACCTGGGACCGGACATGATCGCGGCGGCGCACTACATCTCCACCCGGGCCCTGCATCAGCTCTTCGCCACCACCGACCACACGGTGGCCCGGTGGATCAGGGAACGGCGGCTGGAACAGTGCCGCCGGGACCTGCAGGACCCGCTGCACCGGGACGTGCCCGTGGCAGCCGTCGGCGCCCGCTGGGGCCTCGCGGACCCGGCGCACTTCTCGCGGGTGTTCCGCGCCGAGTTCGGCCAGTCCCCGGCCCAGTACCGCCGCGACCACCTCTGAACCGGCCGGAGTCGACCCTGACGACCGCAACCAGTGCCGTCCGGCCCGCAGCCGGTGACGGCCAAGCCCGCGACCGGTGCCTGTCGCGCCCGCGGCCGGGCCGCCGTCGGGACCCTCACCACGGCCGCGCCGTGCACGAATCGTCAAGTGTCCTGCCCCCACGGCCAAGACCCGGCGCGTGCGGCACGGCATGCTGGGTGACCATCCTCGCTGATGTCTCATCAGCCCCGGCACCCGTTCCGGATCCCCCCGGATGACCCCAGGAGACGACATGTCCCAGTCCACCACCACCCGGAAGCACGGGGACTCCGTGCACCCCGGTCCCGAGACGCAGCCGGCCGACGACGGCCGCCTCGGCGCCCGCCGGATCGGCATCCCGGCGCTGGTCTTCATGATCATCGCCGCCTCGGCGCCGCTGACGGTCATGGCCGGCGGCGTGCCCAGCAACTTCGCGGTTACCTCGCTGGTCGGGATCCCGTTGTCCTTCCTGGTGCTCGGCGTCGTGCTGGTGCTGTTCTCCATCGGTTACGCCGCGATGAGCAGCCACGTGCACAACGCCGGTGCCTTCTACGCCTACATCGCCAAGGGCCTGGGCAAGCCCGTGGGCGTGGGGGCCTCGCTGGTGGCGGTGGTCGCCTACAACTGCATGCAGATCGGCATCGCCGGGTTGTTCGGCTTCGCCCTGTCCTCCTTCCTGGAGGGCACGGCCGGGATCTCGCTACCGTGGTGGGTGTGCGCCCTGGCCGCCTGGGTGGTCGTGGGCGTGATGGGCGTCAACCGGGTGGACCTCTCCGCCAAGGTCCTGGGCATCGTGGTGGCCGCCGAATTCCTCGTGGTCATCGTCTACGACGTGCTGGCCCTCGGCACGGCTCCCGAGGGCGTCACCGCCGACGGACTGGTCCCGGACCAGCTGTTCGCCTCCGGCGTCGGCGCCGCCCTGGCGTTCTCGATCGCCGCCTTCATGGGCTTCGAGTCCGGGGCGATCTACAACGAGGAGGTCAAGGACCCCAAGCGCACCGCCGGGATCGCCACGCTGATCGCCATCTCGGTCATCGCCCTGTTCTACGGCTTCTCCGCGTGGGCGATGGTGGTGGGCGAGGGAGCCTCGAATGTCATCGCCCGCTCCCAGGAGTTCGGACCGGACCTGATGTTCGTGTTCCTGGCCGAGCACGCGGGGGAGTGGTTCGTGACGCTGGCCAACCTGATGTTCATCACCAGCCTGTTCGCGGCCCTCGTGGCCTTCCACAACATCGTGGCCCGGTACTTCTTCGCCCTCGGCCGCGAGCGCGTCCTGCCCGGCGCGCTGGAGCACACCGGTGCCCGTTCCGGGGCGCCCGTGGCCGGCTCCCTGACCCAGTCGGCGCTGGCCCTCGTGGTCATCCTCGTCTTCGGTCTGGCCGGTGCCGGCTCCGACGACCCACTGTTCCCCGTGCTGACCCTGTTCACCTGGCTGACCAACATGGGCGCCTTCGGACTGGTGCTGCTGATGGCCCTGGCCTCGATGGCCGTGGTCGGGTACCTGCGGCGCCTGACCGGTGAGTACTCCGTGTGGACCCGGCTCATCGCCCCGGGCCTGGCCGCGATCGGCCTCGTCGTCCTCTTCGTGCTGATCGTGGTGAACTTCAACGTCCTGATCGGCGCCGAGGGCGTCACGGTCCTGAGCTGGCTGCTGCCGGCCATCGTGCTGGTGCCCGGCCTCTTCGGCACCCTGTGGGCCTGGTGGCTGCGGTCCGAGCGGCCGGCGACCTACCGCGGCATCGGGCAGGGCGGTGAGCTGGACTGACCTGACCCCGCAACAGCCTGAACCGCACCATCGCATACCGACCCTGAACTCCCGAGGAAAGGACCTCCCATGACCACCGAGACCACCACCGCCGCCGACCTGACGACCTACGAGAACCTGCTGTCCGCCATCTCCGCACCCGAGGGGCAGGGGGTCCCGATGAAGGACCCGGCCACCGGGGCCGTCGTCGGGCGCGCCCCGCAGCATGCCGAGGCGGACCTGGACGCCGCCGTGGAGATCGCCCGCCAGGCCCAGCCGGAGTGGGCGGCGAGGTCCCACGCCGAGCGCTCGGAGTACCTGAACCGCGCCGCCGACGCCGTGGAGGCCTGCGCGGAGGCACTGGCCGAGCTGCTCTCCCGTGAGCAGGGCAAGCCGCTCAACGGCCCCAACGCCCGGTTCGAGGTCGGGGCCTGCGCCGGGTGGCTGCGCGCCAACGCCGGGTTCGAGATCGAGCCCGAGGTGCTGGTGGAGGACGAGTCCGGCACGGCGGTGCTGGAGTACGTACCGGTGGGCGTGGTCGGGGCGATCGGGCCGTGGAACTGGCCGATGATGATCTCGATCTGGCAGATCGCCCCGTCGCTGCGGATGGGCAACACCGTGGTGCTCAAGCCCAGCGAGTACACCCCGCTGTCCGTGCTGGGCCTGGCCGCGGTGCTGAACCAGGTGCTGCCCGAGGGCGTGCTGCAGGTGGTGCCCGGCGGCGGTGAGCTCGGGGCGGCGCTGACCGCGCACCAGGACATCGACAAGCTGATGTTCACCGGATCGACCTCCACCGGCCAGGCGATCATGCGCTCGGCGGCGGACACCCTGAAGCGGCTGACCCTGGAGCTCGGCGGCAACGACGCCGGGATCGTGCTGCCCGACGCCGACCCCGAGGCGATCGCCGAGGGCCTGTTCTGGGGGGCGTTCATCAACACCGGCCAGACCTGCGCGGCGCTCAAGCGCCTGTACGTGCACGAGTCGCAGTACGAGGCGGTGTGCGAGGCGCTGGTGGACGTGGCCCAGAAGATGCCGATGGGCGTGGGCATGGACGAGCAGAACGTGCTCGGCCCGCTGCAGAACAAGGCCCAGTTCGACATCGTCACCTCGCTGGTCGACCAGGCCCGGGCGTCCGGGGCGCGGATCCTGACCGGCGGGGACCCGGAGGCGGACCAGGCCGGGTACTTCTACCCCACGACGCTGGTGGCGGACATCGACAACGACAACCCCCTGGTGGCCCAGGAGCAGTTCGGCCCGGCGCTGCCGATCGTGAAGTACTCGGACCTGGACGAGGTCATCGACTGGGCCAACGCCCTGGAGGTCGGGCTGGGCTCCTCGGTCTGGGGCACCGACCTGGAGGCGGCCCGTGCGGTGGCCGCCCGGCTGCAGGCCGGCACCACGTGGATCAACAAGCACGGCGCGATCGACCCGCGGGTGCCCTTCGGCGGGGTGAAGAGGTCCGGGTACGGCCTGGAGTTCGGCCTCGAGGGCCTGAAGTCCGTGGCCCTTCCCAAGGTCACCAGCTGGTGAGCTGAGTCCCGCCGGCTGGGCAACCCGGCCGGGCGACACCAGGAGTGGGATTCGTCGGTGAACAGGAGTGCTTTGTGCCGACGATTCCCACTCCTGATGCGTGTCCGCAGGCCGCGACCGCCCTACCGCTTGCGGTACAGCGCCTTGCGCTGGAACCTCGGTTCCGAGGTGACGAGCGCGCCGAGGGAGCGGAAGATGTCCTCGTCCACGGTGCCCAGGATCGTGGTGGTGTGCACGTTGCAGCTGGCGAGGTTGCGCAGCTCGGCCACCGCGCGCCGGGCGTTGTCGTCATCGGCCGCGGAGACGGACAGCGCGATCAGCACCTCGTCCGTGTGCAGGCGCGGGTTGCGCGAGCCCAGGTGCTGGGTCTTGAGCGTCTGGATCGGCTCGATCGCCTGGGGGGAGAGCAGGTGCACCGCGTCGTCGATCCCGGCCAGGTGCTTCAGCGCGTTGAGCAGCATGGCCGCCGAGCAGCCCAGCAGGTCGGAGGTCTTGCCGGTGATGATGGTGCCGTCGGCCAGCTCGATCGCCGAGGCGGGCTCGCCGGTGCGTTCCTCCACGGCCAGGGCGGGCCCGACGACGGCCCGGTCCTCGGTCTTGCACCCCGCCTTGGACATCACCATGGCCACGCGCTGGGAGACGGTGTCGTCCAGGTCGTTGATCCGCTCGTCCACGAGGGCCTTGTAGTAGCGGCGGATGACCTCCTGGCGGGAGGCCTCGCGGCACACGGCATCGTCCACGATGCACTCCCCGGCCAGGTTCACGCCCATGTCCGTGGGGGAGGCATAGGGGGAGGCCCCGGTGAGCTCCTCCAGCAGGGTCTTCATCAGCGGGAAGACCTCGACGTCCCGGTTGTAGCTGGTGACCTGCTCGCCGTAGGCGGCCAGGTGGTAGGGGTCGATCAGGTTGACGTCGTCCAGGTCGGCCGTGGCGGCCTCGTACGCCAGGTTCACGGGGTGTTCCAGCGGCAGGTTCCAGATGGGGAAGGTCTCGAACTTGGCGTAGCCCGAGGAGATGCCCCGGGCGTGGTCGTGGTACACCTGCGACAGGCACGTGGCGAGCTTGCCGGAGCCCGGGCCCGGCGCGGTGACCACGATCAGGTCCCGCGAGGTCTCGGAGTACTCGTTGGCACCGAAGCCCTGCTCGGAGACGATCCGGCGGGTGTCCTGCGGATACCCGGGGATGATGCCGTGCCGGGCGACCCTCAGGCCCAGCCGCTCGAGCCGTTCCCGGAACGCGTGGGCGATGTGGTTCGACTCCTCCAACTGGGTCATCACCACGTGCTCCACCAGGAATCCGCGCTCGCGGAACACGTCGATCAGCCGCAGCACGTCGTCCTCGTAGGGGATGCCGAGGTCGGCCCGGACCTTCTGCCGCTGCAGGTCTTTGGCGTTGATGCAGATGAGGATCTCGACCTCATCCCGCAGCCGCTCCAGCATCGCGATCTTGTTGTCCGGGGTGAAACCGGGCAGCACGCGGGAGGCGTGCAGGTCGTCGAAGAGCTTGCCGCCCATCTCCAGGTAGAGCTTGCCGCCGATCTGCTGGCGTCGCTCGTGGATGTGGTGGGACTGCAGTTCGATGTACTTCTCGCGGTCGAAGCCCACGGGGCGGGCCGGGCCGGTGCCGGGTACCGCGGGCCGGGACGGGGCGGCGTCGTTCCCGGCCCTGGCAGCCGGATCGGAGGGGTGCGGGGCGGGGCTGGAGGACGAGGCGGTCACGCGGACACGCTAGCACCGGGCGGGTGCGCGTGGAGGGGTGGGGGGCTCAGCCGGCCCTGGGCCGGTCGATCGCGAGCACCTCGCCCAGGGTGCCCCACTCGTTGCGCCCCAACCGGGTCAGCGGGTCCAGCCTGCCGGCCAGCGGCAGGCTGCGGCCCCGGGCATCCGTGCTGAGCGTGTCCGTGTCCACCGAGACGTGGACGACGTTGCCCAGCACCAGGAAGTTCCCGCCCACGGGGATCACCCTGTCCAGGGTGCACTCCATGACCGCCGGGGAACCGGCCACCCGCGGCGGGTCCACCACCACGGAGTCCTCCCGCCCGATGCCCGCCGCCTCGAACTCGCTGACCTCGGGGCCGTAGGGAGCCGAGGTCTGGTTCGCCTGCTCGAACTGGGCCCGGGAGACCAGGGAGATCGTGAACTGGCCGGTGGCCTCGATGTTGTTCAGCGAGTCCTTGCGCGTGGTCGAGGAGAACAGCACGATGGGCGGCTGCTCCGAGGCCATCGTGAAGAACGAGTGCGGGGCCAGGTTGGGGATGCCGTCGGCGGACAGCGACCCGACCCAGGCGATCGGCCGCGGGATGAGGATCGACTTCACCAGCAGGGTCGTCTCCCGGTCACCCAGGGCCGCGGGGTCGAACTCGGTGCGCCGCGGGGCGGGGACGGGGCTCGCGTCGCCGCTCGGTTCAGTGCCCGGGGCGTTGTTCGGTCCGGCGTTCGGTCCGGGGTCCGGTCCGGGGTTCGGCTCGGTGCTCATGGGCCCAGTCTGCCGCACTCCCGGGGGGCCACGGGACCCGGCGGGGAGGGGCTGTGGACGGCTGGTGGCGGTCGGCCGGTGCACCGGCCCGCACTCCACAGCGGGCCGGTGTGCCGGGCCCGTCCCCACGCCCCGGTTCCCTCCACCGCCGACGCCGCCCGGTTCCCTAGCGTCGGAGACGTCACCATCCCGTTCGTCCAGGAGGACAGGCATGAAGACCGGTCACGGTGCCCCGCCGCCGCTCATCGAGATCGTCCAGACGCCGGTGCCGGTGCTGCCCGGCGGCGCGGTCACGCTGCCGGTGCCCGTGCCGAACCAGGAGGCGCTCTGCCACCATGCGGTGCGGGCGGCCGGGTCCATCGTCCCGGACGAGTCCCTGATCTGGTTGCTGGAGACGGCGGTGGCCCAGTTGCACCAGGTGGTGGAGGAGCTGGGCCGGGTCGGGGCCGGCACCCGTCAGGTCGCCGACCGGGTCCAGGCGCTGGAGGCCATCGACTGGGAGTCCCCGGCCGGCGCCGCCTTCGCCGCGCGCAGCCGACGGCTGCGTGTCCGCGCCGGGCACCTCGCCGCCGCCGCCGAGGAACAGGTCGTCCTGGGGCGCACGGCGATCGATGACCTGCACCAGCGGATCGGCAGGCTCCGGTCCGAGCTCGCCGCGGCACGCGCCGTGCTCGCCACCGCCACGGCGCTGGGGGTGTGCTGATGGAGCGGCACTCCTCCGGAGTGGGCCGGCCCGGGCTCCTGGAGGGCGTGCGGGACGGGGCCGTGGAGGAGCGCACGGGCCAAGTCCCCGCGCGAACCCCTGCAGGACCCTCGTTCTCCGTCCGGGGCGGCCCCACGAGCATCCACGCGAACCTGGACGAACTGGAGCGGGGCAGCATGCTGCTGGCCGCGGTGGCTGCAGAATCCACGGCACTGGCCATCCGGGCCGCCGGGTGGGGATCGCTGCTGACGGTCGCCGCCCAGCAGAGCCCCCTGGCCGGTGCCCTGGGGGCACGCACGGCCGAACTGTCGTCCGGGCTGCTGGCCGTCGGCGCGGAGGCGGAGGTGCTGGAACACGCGGTCGGATTCTCGGTGCGGTCCTACCGGGAGGCGGAGGAGCGGGCGCTGCGGACGCTCCAGGGTGTCGTGGGCGTGCCGGCCCTGCTCGCGGCCGTGGTCCTGGTCTCCCACGGCAGGCCGGTCCCGGTCCCCGTGACGGAACTGGCGCTGCACGGGCTCACGGAGCTCAGCATGGCCGTGCTCGGGGTGATGAGCCCCGGGGCGGCCGTGGGACTCCGGATCGTCTCGGACGTCACCGGTTCGGTGGCGCGCGACGACGGCGGGGCGGGGCCCCTCACCGCGCCCGAGCGCCTCTATCCGCTGATCACGAGCGCGGGGATCATCACCGGGCTGGTACAGATCGGCCCAGTGACGGTCCGCTCCCTGGGCCCGGAGACGGCCGAGTACAGGATGGACGGGTCCCTCGGCGGTCTCATGGAGCAACTGGACGGGACCCGGGAGGGCGTGGCCGGGCCCGGTGCCATCCGGGTCACCCGCGTCTCCCCGGATGCCGAGGACGCTCCTGACCGGGTCTGGGTGGTCGCCCTCCCCGGCACCCAGGCGGCGCACCACCCGGAGGACGACGGCTGGTCGACCAACCCCTTCGACGTCAGCGGGAACGGCGAGGCCGTCGCCCTGGATTCCCAGCACGTGGCCGCGGCGGTGCACGAGGCGCTGGAGGCCGCGGGCGCGGACCCGGGAGACCCGGTGGTGCTGGCCGGTTACAGCCAGGGCGGGATCCACGCCGCACGGACTGCCGCCGATCCCCGGATCGCCGCAGACTTCGACGTGCAGGGGGTGTTCACCGTCGGCTCGCCGACGGGGGAGATCGCGCTGGACCCGCACGTGGAGGCCCTGCACCTGGAACACCTCGAGGACCCGGTGCCCGCCGTCGACGGTCGCGGCAACCCGCAGGGGGTCAACCGCACCACGGTGACCTTCGCCGGTGACGTGGAGGGGGCCGAACCGGAGGGCGTCACCCTGGTCAGGGCCCACGGCTTCGAGAACTACCGCGCCCACGTCACTCGCCTCGAGGGGCATCCGGACGGCCTGCTGACCGGCCAGGACGGGACTGCTCACCAGGGCGGGACTGCCGAGACGGATGGAAGCCCACCGGTCACCGGGGCAGCCCGACTGGCCCCCGCGCAGGAGCACCTGGCCAGGCTCACGACCGGCACGGCCGTCTCGCGGACGGTGACCCTGGAGCGGACGAGACCCGGCCAGCCCCGCAACCCGCTGGGAGCCGGGCTGGGCCATCAGTTCCGTGCCACGGATCCAGCCCGCGGCGCCGTGGGACGGAACGGTTAGGGCCTCAGTCCCGGCTGCCCGGCGTGAGCATCCCCAGGACGCCGTTGGCCAGCATCGAGACCACCGAGATGATGATCGCGGCGAAGACCGCGGTCCACCAGAAGGAGTCCACGGTGACCTGCATCGGCATGTAGGAGGTGAGCCAGACCGTCAGCATCAGCATGCCGGCGTTGATGATGATCGTGAACAGCCCCAGCGTCAGGCAGGTGATCGGGATCGACAGGAACGAGATGACCGGCTTGACCACCGCGTTCACGGCCCCGAAGACCAGGCCGATCACCAGGTAGGCGATCACCAGGTTCAGGGTGGGGTCACCGGTGTCGGCGAGGGTCCCACCGGGGATGACCTCCATGCCGGGCAGGAGCCAGGTGGCCACCCACAGGGCCAGCGCGTTGACGATGACGCGGAGCAAGAACCTCATGCCCACATCGTCCCATGCCACCCCGTGGCCCGGATATGCGCCCGCGTCCTGGGGGCCGATCGGGCCGTGATGCCCTCACCCGAGGGCAATCTGTCCGGGCGCAACGGAACGATCAGGCGATCTGTCGGGACTTCGGGATCATCCGAGGTCCATTCGTCCGCGCCGGGACTAGTCTGGTGATCCATGAACGAACCGCATCCGATCCGCCCGCGTCCGGTCCTGGGCAGGCTCCCCGCCTACGCCGCCGGGAAGCCTCCCGCACCGGTGGAGGGGCTGGTCTCCTACAAGCTCGCCTCCAACGAGAACCCCTACGGGCCCGTTCCCGCGGTGCGCCGGGCCGTCGAGCGGTTCGACGCGATCGCCCGCTATCCGGACCCGCTGTCCACCGCGCTGCGGGAGCGGTTGTCCGGCCACCTCGGCGTGGCCGCCCAGGACATCGTCACGGGCGCCGGTTCCCTCGGCGCGCTGACCCAGATCATCACCACCTTCGCGGGGACCGGTGAGGACGGCACCCCGGACGAGGTGATCTTCGCCTGGCGCTCCTTCGAGGCCTACCCGATCGTGGTCCGCTCCTCCGGGGCGCGGGACGTCCAGGTGCCGCTGACCGCGGACTTCCGCCACGACCTCGAGGCCATGGCCGCGGCCATCACCGAGCACACCCGCGTGGTCCTGCTGTGCACGCCCAACAACCCGACCGGCCCGGTGCTGACCACCCGTGAGGTCGAGGACTTCCTGGCGAAGGTGCCCAGGCACGTGCTCGTGGTCATCGACGAGGCGTACCAGGAGTTCGTCCGCGAGCCGGACGCCGTCGACGGCCTCGACGTGTTCTCCCGGCACTCGAACGTGGCCGTGCTGCGGACCTTCTCCAAGGCCCACGGCCTGGCGAACCTGCGCGTGGGCTACTCCGTGACCCACCCCCACGTCACCCAGTACCTGCGGGTGCTGGCCACCCCGTTCGCGGTCTCGTCGCTGGCCGAGCAGGCCGCGATCGCCTCGCTGGACCACCTCGAGGACGTCATGGAACGCGTGGACATCGTGGTCGCCGAGCGGCAGAGGATGGTGGCCGGGCTGGTCGAGGCCGGCTGGAGCGTGCCGGAGACCCAGGCCAACTTCGTCTGGCTGGACCTGGGGGACCGGACCCCCGGGTTCGTGGAGGCGGCCGCCCGCCAGGCGCTGTCCGTGCGGGGCTTCGGCACCGAGGGCGTGCGTGTCTCCGTCGGCGAGCGGGAGGCCAACGCGCGGTTCCTGCAACTGTGCCGGGAGTTCGGGGCGCCCACGAACGGGCAGTAGCGGACCTTCGCAGAACGCGCGCATATGCCGGTCCGGGTCTAGGCTGGACCGGGACCGACGCCGGGTGCGTCGGCATGGAAGGAGTTCTCCGTGCACCATACGCCGACGTCACCGGCTCCGGCGACCGAGCTGCCGGAAGGAGCCGTCCGCCTGCTGGACGCTGACGGGACCCTGCACGAGGACGCCCGGTTCACGCCCTACCTGGCGGACCTGACCGGGGACACGCTGCAGCGCATGTACCGGTTGATGGCCACCGAGCGCCGCGTGGACCAGGAGGGCACCTCCCTGCAGCGCCAGGGGCAGCTGGCCCTGTGGGTCCCCGCCGTCGGCCAGGAGGGTGCCCAGGCCGGGGCGCTGACCGCACTGCGCGAGGACGACTGGATCTTCCCCACCTACCGCGAGCACCTCTTCGCCCTGGGCCGCGGCGTCACCCCGGGCCAGCTCCTCGCCCTCTTCCGCGGCGTCGCCCACGCCGGCTGGGCCGCCGAGGACCACCGGATGCAGCCCTACACGCTCGTGCTGGCGGCCCAGGCCCTGCACGCCACCGGCTACGCCTGGGGCATCTCCCGGGACCAGGCCGGCTGGGACGCCGAGCGCCGCCGGGCCGAGGGGCAGGTCGTGCTCGCCTGCTACGGGGACGGCGCCTCCTCCGAGGGCGACATCCACGAGTCCATGGTCTTCGCCGCCAGCTACGACCTGCCGGTGGTGTTCTTCTGCCAGAACAACCAGTGGGCCATCTCGGTGCCCGCCGCCACCCAGACGCGGGTGCCGCTGGCCAAGCGCGCCGCCGGCTACGGCTTCGAGGGCGTCACGGTGGACGGCAACGACCCGCTCGCCATGCACGCCGTGACCGCCTGGGCCGCCGAGCAGGCCCGCACCGGGGCCGGTCCCGTGCTCATCGAGGCGCACACCTTCCGCGGCGGCGCCCACACCACCGCGGACGACCCCACGAAGTACCGCACCCGGGCCGAGGAAGAGGCCTGGGCCGCCGTCGACCCGCTGGCCCGGCTCGAGGCGCACCTGCGCGCCACCGGCGCCGCGGGGCCCGACCCGGACCGCTTCTTCGCCGACGTGGCCGCGGAGGGCGAGGAGCTGGCGCGGCGCACCCGCGAGGCCGTGCTGGCGATGACCGGGGACGCCGTCGCCCCCCTGGACACCGTCTTCGAGACCGTCTACGCCGAGGCCCACCCGCTCGTGGCGGAGGAGCTGGCCTGGCACCGGCAGTGGCAGGCCGGCTTCGCGGACACCGAGGCGGAAGGAGACCGCTCATGACCACGGACACCACGACGCCGGCCGGGGCGGTTCCCGGTACGGCCACCGGACCCGCGCCGGTCACCGGGGCCGGGACCGCCCTCGAGACCCTGACCATCGCCAAGGCCATCAACCGGGCCCTGGCCGATGAACTGGCCGCGGACGAGAAGGTCCTGCTGATGGGCGAGGACATCGGCTCGCTCGGCGGGGTCTACCGCGTCACCGAGGGGCTGAAGGCCCGTTTCGGCGCGGACCGGGTGGTGGACTCGCCGCTGGCCGAGTCCGGCATCATCGGCACCTCGATCGGCCTGGCCCTGCGCGGCTACCGACCGGTGGCGGAGATCCAGTTCGACGGCTTCGTCTTCCCGGGCTTCAACCAGATCACCACCCAGCTGGCCAAGATGCACGCCCGCACCCGCGGCGCCGCCACGGTCCCGGTGACGATCCGGATCCCCTACGGCGGTGGCATCGGCTCGATCGAGCACCACTCCGAGTCGCCCGAGGCCCTGTTCGCGCACACCGCGGGACTGCGGGTCATCACCCCGTCCAACGCCCACGACGCCTACTGGATGACCCGCCAGGGGATCCGCTCCCAGGACCCGGTCATCATCTTCGAGCCCAAGCGCCGGTACTGGCTCAAGGGCGAGGTCGACGTCTCCGCGGACGGCCACCGCGGGGTGTCCGCCTTCCAGGCGCAGGTGGTCCGCGAGGGCACCGACGCCACGATCGCCGCCTGGGGGCCGCTGGTGCCCGTGGCGCTGGCCGCCGCGAACGCCGCCGCCGAGGACGGCCGGTCGATCGAGGTCATCGACCTGCGCTCCCTCTCGCCCGTGGACTTCGACGCCCTGCAGGCCTCCGTGGAGAAGACCGGCCGGATGGTCGTCACCCACGAGGCCCCGACCTTCGGCGGCCTCGGCGGGGAGATCGCCGCCCGGCTGATGGAGCGGTCCTTCCTGCACCTCGAGGCCCCGATCCTGCGCGTGGGCGGGTTCCACCTGCCCTATCCGCCCTCACGCGTGGAGGAGCAGTACCTGCCGGACCTGGACCGGATCCTCGACGCCGTGGACCGCACCTTCGCCTACTGACCCCGCGCACCGAGCCTGCCCGCCGCACCCGACCACCGGGCCGCGCGCAGCACCGCGCACCGCCCCGCCTGCCGAACCGAGAGACTGCCGGAGACCACCATGGAGACCTTCAACCTGCCGGACGTCGGCGAGGGACTGACCGAGGCCGAGATCACCGAGTGGAAGGTGGCGGTCGGGGACACCGTGGCGGTCAACGACGTCCTCTGCGAGATCGAGACGGCCAAGTCGCTGGTGGATCTGCCGAGCCCCTACGCCGGCACGGTGGCCGAGCTGATGGTCCCCGTGGGGGAGACCGTCGCCGTCGGCACCCCGATCATCGGCATCACGACCGGCGCCGAGGCGCCCCCGTCCGGCGGGGACGGCTCCGCCGCGGTGGAGCAGGAGATCCCGGACGCCCGGATGCCCGCGCCCGCTGACGGGGCGGACACCCAGGACGAGGACGACGACGATCCGGCGCCCCGCCCGGGGGTCGGCGAGGAGGCCCCGGTCCCGGCCGACGGCGGCGTCCCGCGCGCCACGGCCGGCGCCGGCCCGGCCGGGGGATCGGGGGCCGCGCTGACCGGTTCCGGCCCCAAGGCCGACTCCACGCGGCGCCGCCCCCGGACGGGCGCGACGCCGGCCCCGTCCGGCCAGACCGCCACGCCGGCCGCGGCAGGCCAGGCCACCGCGCCGGCCGCCCTCGGGCACCAGCTGCGCCCGGCGCCGTCCCCCGTGCCGGCGTCCTCGGCCGCACCCTCCCCGCAGCCCGCCCCGGCCCCGCGGCCCGCCGCCCAGGCGGGCCGGGGCCTGAAGCTGCCGGCCGCCGTCGGGAACTGGGTGGCCGCCGGCCGGGAGCGCCAGGCCGAGGCCGCCGGGCTGTTCGAGCGGGTGCTGGCCAAGCCGCCGGTGCGCCGGATCGCCAAGGAGCTCGGCGTGGACCTCACCCAGGTGCGCGCGACCGGCCAGTTCGGCGAGGTGACCCGCACCGACGTGGAGAACTACCTGGCCGAACGCGAGACGAACATCGAGACCTCGGGCTCGTTCTGGATGCCGGACTCCGGGGACAACGAGCGCCGCACCGAGCGGATCCGGGTCAAGGGCGTCCGCAAGGCCACCGCGGCCGCCGTGACCGAGTCCTACCGGGACGCCCCGCACGTGTCCATCTACGTGGACGTGGACGCCAGCCGGACCATGGAGTTCGTCAAGCGGCTCAAGGCCAGCCGCGAGTTCGAGGGCATCAAGGTCACGCCGCTGCTGATCCTGGCCAAGGCCGTCATCTGGGCCGCGGCGCGCAACCCCCACGTCAACGCGTCCTGGACGGACGAGGAGATCCTCGTCAAGCACTACATGAACCTCGGCATCGCCGCCGCCACCCCGCGCGGGCTGCTGGTGCCGAACATCAAGAACGCCAACGAGCTGTCCCTGCGGGAACTGGCGATGGCGCTCACGGAACTGGCCAAGCGCGCCCGCGACGGCAAGACGCAGCCGGCCGAGATGGCCGACGGGACCATCTCGATCACCAACATCGGCGCCCTGGGCATCGACACCGGCACCCCGATCATCAACCGCGGCGAGGTCGCCATCGTGGCCTTCGGGACCATCCGGCAGAAGCCGTGGGTGGTGTCCGGCGAGGTCATCCCGCGCTGGATCACCACCCTGGGCGGTTCCTTCGACCACCGCGTGGTGGACGGGGACCTCTCCGCCCGCTTCATGGCGGACGTCGCCGCCATCATGGAGGAGCCGGCGCTGCTGCTGGAGTGAGCCCCTACTCCCCGGCCTCGAAGGAGTGCGCGAGCACCCAGGACGGGAAGGACGTGATCTTCGCGTCGATCACCAGCGGCCGGTCCCGCGGTCCCTCGGCCCAGGCCCGCACCGGATCCAGGTCCGACTCCTGCCGCACCGTCAGGGCCTGGCAGCCGTAGCCGGCGGCGATCGCGGCGATGTCCGTCTCGGGGAAGACCACGGTGTCCAGTTCGTCGGTCTCGTGGGCGAAGTGGTGGACCTCGGCGCCGTAGGCGTTGTCGTTGTAGACCACCACCACCAGCGGCAGGCCCAGGCGCACGGCCGTGTCCAGCTCCACGAGGGACATCATGAACCCCCCGTCGCCGACGCCGGCGATCGCCACCCGGCCCGGCAGGGCGACGGCGGCTCCGACGGCACTGGACAGGGCCAGGCCGATGGACTGGAACGCCAGCGGCACGCAGTACCCGTCGTTGTCCGGGACCCGGAGGTGCATGGCGGGATAGGCGTTGAAGTTGCCGCCGTCCGGGACGACCACCCGTTCCATCGGCAGCATCCGGTCCAGGGCGTTGGTCAGCGCGCGCGGGTCGATCCGGCCGCTGCCGGGCTCACCCGGGACCACGGGCTCGGAGGTGTCCTCGAAGGGCTGGTCCGACCAGTTCAGCGACTCGGCCACCGTCCGGGCCACCTCGGGCGTGCGGTACCCGACCGCGCCACCCGGTCCCGCCCCGGCCGCGTCACCGCCCGCTCCGGCGCCGTCCGCGCCCCTGCGGAGTGCCTGCAGGGCCGCCGTCGTGGCCTCGGCCGTCAGCGCGGCGTCACCGAGGACGGCGACGTCCACCGGGTGGTGGAACCCGAAGGCCTCGACGCGGTCGTCGACCTGGACGACCGTGGCCTGTCTCAGCAGCTCCCCGCCCCGGGTGGTCCAGCGGTTCAGCGCCGCGCCGAACGCGACCAGGACGTCGGCGCCGGCGATCAGCTCGGCCGCCCCCTCCGTGGCGAACCCGCCCATCACGTCCAGGTGCCACTCGTCCTCGTGGAACAGGCCCCGGCCCACCGCGCTGGTGGTCAGCAGGGCACCGGTTGCCTCGGCGAGCCGGCGGATGGGCCCGACGGCGGCGCGCGCGCCGCGGCCGCCGACGATGACCGGGCGCCGGGCCCCGGCCAGCAGCCCGGCGAGCTGCTCGACGGCCTCCGGGGCCGGTGCCGCACGCAGCGGTCCCGAGGCGGGGACCGCCTGCCCCACGCGCGCGACGTCCCTCTCCGGGATCTCGGCGTTCTGCAGGTCCAGGGGCAGGGAGAGCACGACCGTCCGGCGCTGGTCGACCGCCGTCGTCACCGCCCGGACGACGTCCCGGACGGCGGAGTCCGCTGAGTGCACGCGCTCCGGGACGGCACCCATGCCCTCGGCGACCTTGTCCTGGTCGATCCAGAAATTGCTCTGCCGCTGGTCCCCGGGGATGTCACCGGTGACGACGAGCAGCGGGGTGTGGGCCTTGGCCGCCTCGCCGATGCCGGTCAGGGCGTTGGAGAAGCCGCAGCCCTGGTGGACGGTCAGCACCGCCAGTTCGCCGGTGGCGCGGGAGTAGGCGTCGGCCATGCACGCCGCCCCCATCTCGTGCCGGGAGGCGGTGAACCGCACGCCGGCCCGGACCATCGCGTTGGTCACGCGGAAGTTGCCGCTGCCCACCACGCCGAACATCCTGCGGGCCCCCATCCGGCCGATGACCGTCCCCACTGCCTCGTCTACTCGCATTGCCACTGTCCTTCCTGCAGGTGTCACCGCGCCGGGGGTGCCGGCGCCGGTCCGGGTGGTCCGGGGCGGTCCTAGAGCTCGACGAACATGTCCGGGACGGACAGCTCGCCCGTGACGGTCCCGTACCGGCGCGCCGTCTCGGCCAGCTCCTCCTGGGCGGCCATGTCGAACTCGGCGCGGAATCGCGGCAGCTTGATCTCCGCCAGCACCTCCGGCTCGATCGTCGCGTAGGTGCCGGTGATCCGGCGGACCTCGTCCGGATTGTCCTGGGCGTACTCCAGGCCCCTCACGAGCGCCTCCCGGAAGGAGCGCACGAGGTCCGGGTCGTTCTCGAGGGTCTCCTCGCTGGCGAAGTACCCGCCGGTGTCCAGCTCGGGGTTGGCCTCGGCGTACGGCCAGCTGACCGCCACCATCCCCGCCTTCAGCGCCGGGGTGACGAAGGGCTCGACGACGATGCCGGCATCGAGCTGCCCGTTCTCCAGCGCCGCCTGGACGTCCGGGAACGCCATCTCGATGAACTCCAGCGAACCGCCGTCGCCCCCGGCCTTGTCCATGACCTGGCGGCAGGCGGTGTCACCGATGTTCGCGAGCTGGTTGGAGGAGAGCGTCTTGCCCGCCAGGTCGGTCATCGACGTGTACCCGGAGTCCGGGGCGGCGATGAGGGCCACGTTGTCGTTGCCGGGCTCACCCGTGGTGGTGGACCCCGAGCAGAAGAACTTGAGCCCGATGCCCTGTGACCGGGCCACCATCATCGAGACCACGTTGCCGAAGGCGAAGTCGAACTGTCCGGAGGAGACGCCGGGGAACGAGATCGCGCCGCCGGAGGTGGCCTCGATGGCGACGTCGAGGCCGGCCTTCTCGAAGAACCCCTGCTCCTTGGCCAGGTGGAGCGGCGCCACGTCCACGATGGGGATCGCCGCGACCGAGACGGCCCGCAGCCCGCCGTCCCCGGACCCCGTCCCGGAGGCGGCGGCCCCGGACGTGGCGCCGCCGCCGGCGGGCTCGCCCTGGCCGCAGGCCGCGGCGGTGCCGGTCACGAGGGCGGCAGCCCCGGTGAGGAGCAGGTTGCGGCGGGACAGCCACGACCCGGGCCGGTCCGGGGTGCGGGTGGGGTGCGAGGGGGTGCCCATGACGAACTCCTTCGGTCGGGTGGACGTGCCCCCATCGAACCGCACCGCGTCCCGCGGGACCACTGATATCTTCCTGCCCGTCCCATAGACCAGGTCTATGGGAGCGCCTCCCGCGCGCGGAGGGCGTCGGGCCGGCTGCCCTGCAGCGCCGCCGCCGCGCGCTCCACGAACCAGTCCACGGCGGCCGTGGCGCCACCCGCCGTGGCGTGGATGAACACGCTGGTCTCCACGTCCGGCAGGGGCAGCTCCCATGCGTGCAGCGGCCAGCGCGAGGTCCACCCGGGGACCACGATGCCCGGGACGACGGCGAGCAGGCCCGTCCCGGAGACGACCGCCGGGATGCCGGAGAACCCGTCCACGGTGAGCGACCCGGGCGGCGGGGGCGGCAGGCGCGACTCCACGATCGTGTGCCCGGTCGTCCCCCGGACCACGATGCGCGGCAGGCGGGCCAGTGCGTCCAGGGTGGGGGCGGCGTCGAACCGCCCGGTGCGCGAGACCCCCACGTAGCGGTCCCGGGTGATCGGCGTCGAGCGGATCCGGCCCTCCAGGGGGATCGAGGCGATCGCCAGGTCGATGTCCCCGGCCTCCAGGTCGCGGGCGGCGGTGTCCGTGTCCAGGGGCAGGACCTCCAGCCGGGCGTGCGGGGCCGCCCGCTCCAGCATGGAGGACAGGGCGGGCAGGAAGGCGGCCTGTCCCAGGTCGGTCATGGCCGCCCGGAACGTGGGCGCGGCGGTGGAGGGGTCGAAGACGGTGAGCCGGGCGAGGGCGGCGTCGGCGTCCCGGGGCAGGTGCCCCAGTTCGGCGTAGAGCTGCAGCGCCACCCGGGTGGGCCGGACACCGCGTCCCGACCGGCGGAACAGGTCATCGCCCGTGAGGCGCCGGAGCCTGTTCACGGCGTGGGTGATCGAGGGCTGGGTGAGGTTCAGCCGGTCCGCCGCGGCCGTGAGGGTCCCCTCCTCGATCACGGCGGCGAGCACCCGGACCAGGTTCAGGTCGAGCATGACGGGTCCGGGCGCGCCCCGCGGCGGCTCGTGGTGGAGGGCCTGTTCATGGGACCATTCTGCCGACTGCCCGTGCACGGTCCGCGTCACGTCCGTAGGGCCCGCCCCGGGCCGGTGCGAGGCCTGGGCGGACTCCGTCAATCCGTTGGAAGTCGAAACCATTGACACCTTGAACTACCGAGGTCGAGTGTCTAGTCTGGACACAGGCTGTGGGACGCATCACATCGGAGGCCACCGACCTCCCGGAGACCCACGGCATGACAACCCCCTGTCACGAGCGGAGCACCTCGAGCGATGACTGACCAGACGCCAACCGGCGCACCGGGCCCGCGCGGCCCGCACGCGTCCGGGGACCCCCGGCGGGAGACGGAGATCGAGCGGTTGCACCGCCTCGAGGCCGCCGCCCGCCCCGACCAGCGGCGGGGTGACACCCGCCGGCACATCGACGCGGCCACCGTCGCCGCCCTCGACATCCCCACCCGCCCGGATCCGGCCGCACCGCCCACCTCCGTGGCGCAGTCCGGCGCCACCGGGTCCAGGACGAGTTCCGGTCCCGGCCGGGCCCGGCGCCGCGCCCGGCGGGGCTGGGGCACCCGGTTGCTCGGCGTGGCGGGCCTGCTCGGCTTCCTGCTGACGTGGGAACTGCTGTCCCGGACCGGCGTGGTCAACCCGACCTACCTGCCCCCGGCCTCGGCCGCGATCGCGGACCTGTTCCGCAACTTCGGGCTGGCCGCCTTCTGGGAGGCCGTCGGGGACACGATGCTGCAGTGGTTCCTCGGCATGGTCATCGCCGTCACGGCCGCCACGGTGCTCGGGTTCATCATCGGCTCCTCGACGTTCCTGCGCCGGTTCACGAACTCGACCATCGAGTTCCTGCGCCCGGTGCCGTCGGTCGCCCTGATCCCGCTGGCGGTGCTGCTCTACGGCGTGAGCATCCAGTCCGCGCTGCTGCTGATCGTCTATGCCTCCTTCTGGCAGGTCCTCATCCAGGTCCTCTACGGCGTGGCCGACGTGGACAACGTGGCCATGAACACCGCCCGGTCCTACGGCCTGGGCCCGCTGGCCCGCCTGCGGTACGTCATCTTCCCGACCACCCTGCCGTACCTGATGACGGGCGTCCGCCTGGCCGCCGCCGTCGCGCTGATCCTGGCGATCACCGCCCAGCTGATCATCGGCACCCCGGGCCTGGGCGCGGAGATCGCCAAGGCCCAGTCCGGCGGCTCCTACGTGGCCATGTACGCCCTCATCCTGGCGACCGGAATGCTCGGCGTCCTCATCAACATCGTCATGCGCGTGATCGAGCGGCGCGTGCTGTCCTGGCACTCCTCGGTGCGTACGGAGGTCGTCAAGTGAAAACCCTCAAGTCCCTCCTGTACATCGTCGGCCTGCCGGTCATCCTGCTGGTCCTCTGGTATCTCGCCACCGCGTTCGGCGAGAAGAACTTCTTCGTCCCCACCCCGGCCCTGCTGGCCGAGACCTTCGTGGAGACCTGGACCTGGGACCGGATGACCACCGACGTCTTCCCGTCCCTGGTCCGGCTGTTCTGGGGCATCCTCGGCTCGATCGTCATCGGCATGGTCGGCGGACTGCTCATCGGCTCGGTCCGCTGGCTGCGGGCGCTGCTCGAGCCGACCATGGAGTTCTTCCGGGCCATCCCGCCCACGGTCCTGATCCCCGTCCTGATGCTGCTGATCGGCATCGGTGACGACATGAAGGTCGCGGTGATCATCGCCGGCGCCGTCTGGCCGATCCTGCTGAACACGATCGAGGGCGTGCGCGCCATGGACGAGGTCCTCTCGGACACCACGCACACCTACGGCATCAAGGGCTTCAACCGGGTCCGCTACCTGATCCTGCCCTCGGCGATGCCGCAGATCATGGCCGGCATCCGCCAGTCGCTGTCCATCGCGCTTATCCTGATGGTCATCTCCGAGATGTTCGCCGCGTCCTCCGGCCTGGGCTTCACCATCGTGCAGTTCCAGCGGTCCTTCGCGATCCCGGAGATGTGGTCCGGCATCGTGCTGCTGGGCATCATCGGCGTGCTGCTGTCCTTCGTCTTCCAGCTCGTCGAGCGCGTCGTGCTGCGCTGGTACCACGGCCTGAGGGAGATCGAGAATGCAGCCTGATCCGCACTCCGCCGCCGGTGATCACCGCGCCGCCGGCATCCCCGCTTCCGAACCGACCATCCCCACCCAGGAAGGGACCGAGGACATGACCCCGGACCAGATCTCCACCGAAGGCACCGTCTCCTCGCAGGGTGGCGTGGCCGAGACCCCCGACGGCCTGCTCACCGTGGGCAAGACCCTGCCGGACGGCGAGGCCATGCTGGCCGTACGCAACCTGAAGAAGGTCTACCACACCGACGGTGGTGACATCGAGGCCGTCCGGAACCTCACCTTCGACCTGCCCCAGGGCCAGCTGGCCTGCCTGGTCGGCCCCTCCGGATCCGGCAAGACCACGCTGCTCAAGTGCATCTCCGGCCTGCTGGCCCCCACCGCCGGGGAGGTCACCCTGCACGGCAAGAAGGTCACCGGCCCGCCGAAGTCCATGGCCGTGGTGTTCCAGGAGTACGGCCGGTCCCTGTTCCCGTGGATGCGGGTGCGGGACAACGTGGAGCTGCCGCTGAAGAACCAGGGCGTGGACAAGGCCAAGCGGGACGAGCTCGTGGACAACGCACTGGAGGCGGTGGGCCTGGCCCACGTGCCGAAGTCCTACCCGTGGCAGCTCTCCGGCGGCATGCAGCAGCGCGTGGCCATCGCCCGCGCCGTGGCCTACCAGCCCGAGGTGCTGCTGATGGACGAGCCGTTCGCCGCCGTCGACGCCCAGACGCGTGCCGACCTCGAGGACCTGGTCCGCAGCGTGTGGAAGCAGCTGGGCGTCTCGGTCCTGTTCGTCACCCACGACATCGACGAGTCCGTCTACCTGGGCGAGCGCGTCATCATCCTGTCCTCCTCGCCGACCGTGATCCAGCAGGACGTGCTGATCGACCTGCCGGAGGAGCGTGACCAGCTCGAGACCCGGTCCTCGCAGCGCTTCTCCGAACTGCGCCACCACGTCTACGAGCAGATCCAGCTGGCGAAGAAGGGCTTCCGCCCCGAGGACGCCCTCGCCAAGTAGCCGGACCCCGCCGCTCCCGTCGCCGTGCGGGCAGCCCCCCTCGTGCCGCCGGTCGCGGCCTGGGGGAGGCTGCCCGCACGGTCGTCTCCGGGGGCAGGCGGCGCGGACGGGGCGGCGGCCGGCCGGGGGGAGGTTCATGCCGTCCACGATGACGGGGGCACCATAACCGCCGCCGCAGGATATTTCAGGTGAACACTGGGTGAACTGGCACGGCAGATCACGACGGCGTGCGCACCTAGCAGAGCATCCCCACAAGTCAATACTCGATCGGTACGGTCCCTGTTGACAGGGCAGGAGGGCCGTCCCGGGAGGCGGTCCGGGCCCTCGCTCCACCGGCATCGAGTAGGGCCTGAGAGTCGGCGCACCCTGGGGCCCCCGGGGACTGGTGGTAACCGGGTGTACCGGAGGCCGGACGGAGACCTTAGCGTGATCTCAAGGATCTCAGCAGCGCGACCTATCCGAAGGTCCCGGTCGCGCCGACGTGATCTGCCATCCGAGTGCAGCCGTCCTGTCTCAGCCCCCCGGTGCCGGAAACATCCTCCGGGCCTCCGGGGGGCCACGGGGGGCAGAGCAGGAAGACCATCCGTGAGCGCAACCGACCGTCCAGACCACGCCGTCCCCGGCATCCCGGCCATCATCCCGGCCGCGGCCCAGCCCGCCGGCCGGCACGGGGGCACGTCCCACCCCGGGCCGCACCCCGGCTGCACGCCGGCCGGCAGCGCCGCCGTCGCCGCCTTCGGCCGCGTCATCACCACGATGGTCACCCCCTTCGACGCGGCCGGGAAGATGGACGCGACGGCCGCCGAGCAACTGGTGGGCCGGTTGACCCGCGACGGCTGGAACGACGGCGTGCTGGTCAACGGCGCGACCGGCGAGTCCAGTGCCACGGATGACGCGGAGAAGCGGCGCATGATCGTGGCGGCCCGCCGGGCCGTGTCCGGGACCGGCCGGAAGGTCATCGCCGGGGTCGGCTCCGGCAACACCGCCCACAGCGTCCGGCTGGCGGTCGCGGCGTACGAGGCGGGGGCCGACGGACTGCTCGTCGCGGCGCCCTACTACTCCCGCCCCAGCCAGTCCGGGTTGCTCGAGCACTTCCGGGCGATCGCCGATGCCACCCCGCTGCCGGTGATGCTCTACGACAACCCGGGGCGCGTGGGGGTGGACCTCGAACCGGAGACCCTCCGGGACGCCGCCCAGCACCCGCAGATCATCGCCGTCATGGACGCCACGGGGGACCTCGGCGCGGCGTCCTCGATCATGCGCACCTCCGGGCTGGCCTTCTACTCCGGGGACGACATGCTCAACCTGCCCTGGCTGTCCGTGGGTGCCACCGGCTTCGTGTCCGTGGCCGGGCACGTGGTGGGCGACCGGTTGCAGACGCTGCTGCGCCTGCACGACGAGGGCCGGAACGCCGAGGCGCTCGCCCTGCACCGCCAGCTGGTGCCGATCTGCGCCGGGATGTTCCGCGCCCCGGCCGCGGCCTCGGCCAAGGCGGCCCTGCGCGCGCTGGGCCTGCCGGGTGGCTCGGTCCGGTTGCCCCTGGTGGACCTGACGGAGGAGCAGTACCGGGACATCCGGCTGGACCTGGTGGCCACGGTCACGGAGCTCGGCGTCCCGGCGCCACGCGCTCCGAAGGACACGCCCCGGCCCGCCCGTGCGGCGAGGGCCGCCGGCGCCCGGAAGGCCTCCCCGGCCCGCCTGGCAGCGCGCTGACGCCCACGGCGGACCCCCGAGGGGGGACGTCGTGACCCACCCCGGCCGCCCCGCCCGGCCCCGCGCCGCCCGGCCCCGCGCCGCCCGGGTCCATAATTGAGCTGTGACGCACGACCCGGTGACCCGCGACGAGGCTGGCCGAGCGCTCTACACCGAGCGCTCGAGGCTCCTGCCCGGCCTCGGACACCCCCCGGCGCCGCCCGGGACCGGCCTCGAGGAACCCGTCCGCGAACGCCGGCGCCGCCTGGCCGGGGAGTCCGTCCCGCTCCCGGACGCCTCCGGTGGTCCCCGCGACCGGGGCAAGGTCCGGGCCTCCCGCCGTGTCCAGCGCTGAGACGCCGCGGGACAGCACCCTGGACCGGCTGATCCGGATCCTCGGTGCCTTCGACGCCGACCGTCCCACCCTCTCCGTCGCCGCCCTGGCCCGCCGGTCGGACATCCCGCTGCCCACCGCCTACCGGTGGGTGGACCGGCTCGTCTCGGCGGGACTGCTGGAGCGCGGGGAGGGCGGCGCCGTCGGGCCCGGGATGAGGCTGTGGGAGCTGGCCTCCCGGTCCTCCCCGGGCACCTCGCTGCGCCGGGCCGCGATGCCCTACATGGACGACGTCCAGGCGGTGCTGCGCCAGCACACCCAGATCGCCGTCCTGGACCCCGCCGGGGTGCTCGTCCTGGAACGGCTCTCCGCCCGCGGTGCGGTGCCGAACCAGGCCACCATCGCCGGCCGGCTGCCCACCTTCACCACGGCGCTGGGGCTGGTGCTGCTGGCCTTCGCCCGCCGGCACGTCGCCGAGTCGTTCCTGGCCGAGCACGCCGCGGAGCTCGGCCTGCCCCTGGCGGAGACGTGGCACGACGGCGGCGCCTCCTCCGCGGGCCGGCCCGGCCCCGCCGGCGGGACGCTGCGCGGGTCCGCCCGGGGCGTCGTCAACCCCACGGAGCAGGAGTTGCGGGCCCGGTTGGCCGAGGTCCGCCGCCAGGGCTGGGCGTCGGTGGACGGGCAGATCGACTCGGAGGCCACCGGCGTGGCCGTGCCGGTGCTCTCCCCGCAGGGCCAGACGATCGCCGCCCTGGGCGTGGTGGTGCCCCGGACCTCGGAGTTCCGGCCCGGGCTGGCCCCCATGCTGCTGGCGGCCGCCCGCGGCATCAGCAGGGCGCTGGGCCCACAGGACGACCTGCCCCGGGCGGAGCGGATCCACCCGAACCATCCCCCCGTCGAGGTGCCACGCGAGTAGCGGGGCCTGTCCGGGGCGCTCGCGGACGGACGCGAGGGGACCGGCCGCCGACGTCATTCTCACCGAGTGAGAATCGACGCGGCGCGGTGGTGTTCGCTCGATCACACTGGAGCCAGACCCGAACGTCCGCACAACGAAGGAGTTGGCATGGCAGAAACCCCCACAGTCACCCGCACCCAGGTCGGTATCGTCGGCGGCGGCCCGGCCGGCCTGCTGCTCTCCCACCTGCTGTCCCAGCAGGGCATCGACAACGTCGTCGTGGAGAAGCGGGACCACGAGACCATCAAGAACACCCACCGCGCCGGCATCCTCGAGCAGCAGGCGGTGCGGATGCTGACGGACACCGGAGTGGACGGCCGCGTGCTCACCGTCGGCGACGAGCACGAGGGCATCGACCTGCGGTTCAACGGCGAGTCCCACCTGCTGAACTTCCCGGACCTGGTGGACGCCACCGTCACCCTGTACGCGCAGAACGAGGTCTTCGTGGACCTGGCCGCGGCGCGGAAGCGCGACGGCGGCGACGTCCGGTTCGAGGCCGAGGTCATCGAGGTCCTCGACCTGGAGACGGACACCCCGAAGTTCCGCTACAAGGACATCTCCGAGGGCGCGAACCCGGACGAGGTGTTCGAGGTCCAGTGCGACGTCCTCGTGGGCGCGGACGGCTCCCGCTCCTTCTGCCGCCGCGCGGTGGGGGAGGCCCAGGGCCACAAGGACTTCAAGATCGAGTACCCCTTCGCCTGGTTCGGCATCCTCACCGAGGCCCCGAAGTCCTCCCCGGAGCTGATCTACGCGAACTCCCCGGACGGCTTCGCCCTCATCTCCCAGCGTTCCGAGACCGTCCAGCGGATGTACTTCCAGTGCGCCCCGGACGAGAACGTGGACGAGTGGTCGGACGACCGCATCTGGTCCGAACTGCAGAAGCGCGTGGACGGCCCGGACGGCCTGCAGCTGAAGACGGGCCCGATCTTCGACAAGACCGTGCTGAACTTCCGCTCCTTCGTCCGCGAGCCCATGCGCCACGGCAACATGTTCCTGGCCGGCGACGCCGCGCACACCGTCCCGCCGACCGGTGCCAAGGGCCTGAACCTGGCGTTCGCGGACGTGCAGGTGCTGTTCAACGCGCTGGAGTCCTTCTACTCCTCCGGTTCCCGCGAGCTGCTGGACGCCTACGCGGACACCGCCCTGAAGCGGGTCTGGAAGGCGCAGAACTTCTCCTACTGGATGACCTCCATGCTGCACACCCGCGCCGACGCCAACCCGTTCGAGGCCAAGCGCGCGCTCGGGGAGCTGGAGACGATCACCTCGTCCCGTTACGGTCAGCAGTACCTCGCCGAGTCCTACACCGGCTGGCCCCACGCCTGACCGGCGCCCCGGCCCGGCCCCTCGAACCACCCCACCTCCACCAACCCCACCCGAAAGGAGCAGCCCGTGAGCCAGGACCAGCATGATCCTGCTGAGGAGAGCTTCAGCAACAGCCACGTGCTCGACCCCGCTGCGACCCAGGACTCCCAGGAGACCATCAACGCGGAGATGCAGGAGATCCACGACGCGGCCTCGGGGGAGACCCAGCCGCGCGTGAACTTCCCGCCGTACCGCAGCTCGCTGTACCGCCACCCCACCAAGTCCATGCACCACGCGGACCCGGAGACCATCGAGCTGTGGTCCCCGGCGTTCGGCAACCGCGACGTGCACACCCTGGAGTCGGACCTGACCGTCCAGGGCCAGGGGGAACCGCTGGGCGAGCGGATCGTCGTGCGCGGCAAGATCCTGGACGGCGACGGCCGCCCGGTGCGCAACCAGCTCGTGGAGATCTGGCAGGCCAACGCCTCCGGCCGCTACGTGCACAAGCGCGACCAGCACCCGGCTCCGCTGGACCCGAACTTCACCGGCGTGGGCCGCACCATCACCGGTGACGACGGCTCCTATGAGTTCACCACCATCAAGCCGGCCCCGTACCCGTGGAAGAACCACCACAACGCCTGGCGCCCGGCCCACATCCACTTCTCGCTGTTCGGCACGGACTTCACCCAGCGGATGATCACCCAGATGTACTTCCCGGGCGACCCGCTGTTCAGCCTGGACCCGATCTACCAGTCGATCACCGACCAGAAGGCCCGCGACCGGCTGGTCGCCACCTACGACCACAATGTCTCCACCCACGAGTGGAACACCGGCTACTACTGGGACATCGTCCTCAGCGGCAGCAACCGAACCTGGATGGAGGGCGACACCGATGCGCATTGATCAGAACCAGCTGGACGCGGCACGCTCGGGCGACGAGAGGCTCGTGCCGACCCCGGGCCAGACCATCGGCCCGTTCTTCGGCTACGCCGACGGCTTCGAGCAGGTCCACCTGCCCTTCCGCGACGGCAACCACCTGGTCAACCCCGCCCGCCCGGACGCCGTGCGCCTGACCGGCACCGTGTACGACGGCAACGGCGACCCGATCCCGGACGCCATGCTGGAGATCTGGCAGGCCGACGCCGAGGGGCAGATCCCGCAGGAGACCGGTTCGCTGGTCCGTGACGGCTGGACCTTCACCGGCTGGGGCCGGGCCACCGTGGACAACGTGGGCACCTACACCTTCTCCACCGTGAACCCGGGACCCACCGAGGAGGGCAAGGCCCCCTTCATCCACCTCGTGGTCTTCGCCCGCGGCCTGCTGAACAAGCTGCACACCCGGATCTACCTGCCGGAGGACACCGCCGCCCTGGAGAAGGACGCCCTGCTGTCCTCCCTGGAGGCGGACCGCCGCAGCACCCTGATCGCCGAGCGCCGGGCCGACGGCAGCCTGCTGTTCGACGTGCACCTGCAGGGCGAGAAGGAGACCGTGTTCCTGCAGTTCCCGGGCATCGAGTACCCGGACCACGCCTGAGCACCCCCGTGCTCGGCGCCCGGCTGGGCGGCGGCGTCCGGCATCCCCCCGCACCGGGGTGCCGGACGCTGAGACGTACCGCACAGCCCCGCTGACGACGGGCCCGGTGGCCCGGATGCGCTCCAGGTATTCTGCGGACGCATCCGGGCCACCGGGCCATCGTTGCCGATAGCCTAGGAGGGGCCGGCCCGTTCCGGCCGACCCCCAGGACGCCGTCCGGCCTCGCGCCGGACGCCCGTCCGCACCCTCCGCCAGACCCGTCGCCAGACACCCGCCAGACCCAGGAGCCCGCCACCCGATGACCGATCCAGCAGCGTTGCCGGAGACCTCCACCGCCGAGCCGGGTCCGAGCGACCGGGCCGTGCCGGCGTCGCAGTCCGTCCGGGACGCCGCGGAGGCGCGCCCGGTCCGGGACCCGGAGTCCGACGTCGGCCTGCTGGACCCGCTCTCCGCCGGGACCGCGGTGGCCGCGCAGTCCTCGGACACCGCCTACCTGCGTCACCTGCTCGAGGTCGAGGCCGCCTGGACCGCGGTGCTCGCCGAGGCGGGGATGACCTCCGCCGCCCACGCCCGCGCCGCCCAGGCCTGCGCGGACCCCGCCCAGTACGACCTCGCCGCGCTGGCCCACGCCGGCCAGGACGGCGGCAACCCGCTGATCCCCGTGCTCAAGGCCATGCGGGCCCGCGCCGCCGAGGCCGCCCCGCAGGACGCGGGCGTCACCGGGGCCCTGCACGTCGGCGCCACCAGCCAGGACATCATGGACACCGCCATGATGCGGATGTCCGCCCGCGTCGCGGCGACGATCCTGGCGGACCTGCGCGCCGCCGTCGCCGCCCTCGTGGACCTGGCGCGGACGCACCGGGACACCCCGATGGTGGCCCGCTCCCTGGCCCAGCACTCGCTGCCCTCGACCTTCGGGCTGCGCGCCGCAGGCTGGCTGACCGCGCTCACCCAGGCCGGCCGGCGACTGGAGGCCGCCACCACCGCGCTGCCGATCCAGTGGGGCGGCGCCGCCGGCACCATGGCGGCCCTGTCCGGCCGCGTGGCCTCGGCGCACCGCCAGGGGACCCTCGACGCCGGCCTCGGCCCATTCGAGCTCGTCGAGCGCCTCGCGGACCGGCTCGGGCTCGCCGCGCCGGCAGGGCCCTGGCACACCAACCGGATGGCGGTCACCGGGGTCGCCGCGGCCCTGGCCGAGGTGGTGGCCGCCTGCGGGAAGATCGCCAACGACGTGCTGGTCTCCGCCCGGATCGAGAACGGGGAGCTCGGTGAACCGCTGGCCGCCGGCCGCGGCGGGTCCTCGGCGATGCCGCACAAGCAGAACCCCGTGCTCTCCGTGATGATCCACTCCGGCGCCCTGTCCGCCCCGGGCTCACTGGCCCAGGTGCTCACCGCCGCCGGCGCCGCGAACGAGGAACGCCCGGACGGGGGCTGGCACGCCGAGTGGCCGGCCCTGCGCCACCTGATGCGCCAGGCCGGGGGCGCGGCCGAGCGCACCGCCGAGCTGGTCTCGGGACTGCGGGTGAACACCGCGCGGATGGCGGAGAACCTGAACCGCGTGGGCCCGCTGCTGGTCTCCGAACGGCTCATGGCCGAGATCGCCCCGGTGCTGCAGGAGCAGGCCGGCGGGGAGCCCGGATCCGGCAAGGCCCGGCTCCAGGCGATCGTGGACCGCAGCCTGGGCGGCGGCCCGGACGAACCCGACTTCCGCACCCTGCTGCGCGCCGAGCTGCCGCCGTCCGTCTCCGACGAGCAGCTCGACGGCCTGCTCGACCCGGCGGAGTACACCGGTGAGGCCGGTGCCCTGGTGGACCGGTTCGTGGCCGCGGCCGGCGGGTTCCTGGCGGCCGGCCAGGACTGAGCCTCTCCGAGGACCACGAGCAGAGACCGACCACCGACCACCCCCGCCCAGCCGGATCCGCGTGTGCAGGCCCGGTGGCGGCCGACGAGAACCGACGAACCCCGACGACTGACGACGACGTCAGCAGCCCAAGGAACAAGGAATGGAGCACCAGTGACGACACCAGAGATCACCGCGAGCCGTCTGACCAACGAGGTCGACTCGTTCGGAGAGCCCCAGGACGTCCTGTTCGTGGGCGCCGGCCTGGGCACCGGGGTGCATGCCCTGTGGCAGGACACCGCGAACCTGCTGGAGGAGCGCTTCCAGGTCATCGGCTGGGACCTGCCCGGTCACGGTGAGTCCCCGGCGCACAACGAGCCGACCTCCATCGCCGACCTGGCCAACGCCGTGGCGGACCTGGTCCGGGCCCAGCACGCCAGCGGCACGATCCCGGCCGGCGCCAAGGTCTACTACGCCGGCGTCTCGGTCAACGGCGAGGTGGCCCTGCAGCTGGGCCTGGACCACGGTGACCTGTTCGACGGCATCGCCGTGATCTGCTCGGCCGCGAAGATCGGCGTGCCGGAGGCCTGGCGCGAGCGCGCGCAGTTCGTCGAGAAGGCCGGCACCCCGTCCATGGTCGCCGGTTCGGCGGAGAAGTGGTTCGCCCCGGGCTTCATCGAGAAGCACCCTGCCCGCTCGACCCGCCTGCTGCACACCCTGCAGGAGGCCGACCGGTTCTCCTACGCCCGGATCTGCGAGGCGCTGGCGCAGTTCGACGTGCGCGAGCGCCTGGGCGAGATCACCACGCCGATCCTGGCCATCAACGGCGCGGTGGACGGGGTCTGCCCGCCGGCGGACGCCGAGCAGATCGCCGCCGGGGTCCAGCACGGCACCGCCGTGGTGCTGGACGGCGTGGCGCACCAGGGGCCCACCGAGGACCCGGAGAACACCGCCCGCATCCTCCGGGAGCACTTCGGGGCCGTCCGCGCCGGCTGAGCTCCACCCGGGACGCCGCCCCCGCGCACCCGCGGGACGCCGCCCCCGCAGGTGCGGGCCCGCGCGTCGCCCGACCCCGATTCCCCCGAGCCCCCCGCGGCACGAGACCTCACAGAGCAGGAGCTTCCATGAGCGAGAACACCCAGCAGGCCGCCCAGCCCATCGGGCACGACATGTCCGCCACGAGCCAGGACGTCCTCGACGCCGGCATGGCCGTGCGCCGCGAGGTCCTGGGCAACGCCCACGTGGACCGCGCGGAGTCGAAGAAGGACGAGACCACCGAGGACTTCCAGAACCTCATCACCCGGTACGCGTGGGGGACCATCTGGACCCGCCCGGGCCTGGACCGGCGGATGCGCTCGGCCGTCACCATCTCCGCGATGGTCTCGGGCGGGTACTGGGAGGAGGCCGCCATGCACATCCGGGCGGCGCTGCGCAACGGCCTGAGCCGCGAGGAGATCAAGGAGATCCTGCTGCAGACCGCCATCTACTCCTCCGTGCCCGCCGCCAACATCGCCTTCAAGCTGGCCCAGGAGGTCTTCGCCCAGGTGGACGAGGACCTCGCCGCCGGCAAGGAGCTCTAGGGGCGGGCCGGGCCCCCACCCGCACCCCGGCCTCCCACCGCAGCCCACCACCGTCGCCGGGCCGGTCGCCCTCCGCGGGCTCCCAGACCGTCCCCGGCCCACCGCAGTAGCCTGTCGTTCGAACAGAGAGAAGGTCATCCCATGACTGCCCAGACTGACGCCTACATCTACGACGCCGTCCGCACCCCCTTCGGCAAGGTCGGCGGCGCGCTGGCCAAGACCCGCCCGGACGACCTGGCCACCGTCGTCGTGCGCGAGTCCGTCAAGCGCGCCCCCAAGCTGGCCGGCCTGCTGCCCGATGCCCCGGACACCCAGGGCACGGGAGTCGGCAGCGACCTGGCGCGGATCGACGAGGTCGTCTTCGGCAACGCCAACGGCGCCGGCGAGGAGAACCGCAACGTGGCCCGCATGGCCACCCTGCTGGCCGGGCTGCCCACCTCCATCCCCGGCACCACCGTGAACCGGCTGTGCGGCTCCTCGCTGGACGCCGCCATCATCGCCTCCCGCCAGATCAACACCGGCGAGGCCGACCTCATGCTCATCGGCGGTGTCGAGTCGATGTCCCGTGCCCCGTGGGTCCTGCCCAAGACCGAGCGTCCCTTCCCGATGCACAACCTGGAGCTGGCCAACACCACCCTCGGCTGGCGCCTGGTCAACCGCAACATGCCCAAGGAGTGGACCGTCTCCCTGGGCGAGGCCACCGAGCAGCTGCGGGAGAAGTACGGCATCAACCGTGAGCGGATGGACGCGTTCGCCGCGAACTCGCACCAGCTCTCCGCCAAGGCCTGGGACGAGGGCAAGTACGACAACCTGACCGTCGCCGTGCCGGACGTGGACCTGGCCCGGGACGAGACCATCCGCCCGGACTCCACCGCCGAGTCCCTGGCCGGGCTGCGCACCGTGTTCCGCAAGGAGAACGGCATGATCACCGCCGGCAACTCCTCGCCCATGAACGACGGCGCCTCCGCCGCCTGGCTCGGCTCGGACAAGGCCGCCGACATCCTGGGCCTGCAGCCGCTGGCCCGGATCGCCGGCCGCGCGACCGCCGCCAACGAGCCGCAGTACTTCGGCTACGCGCCGGTGGACGCGGCCAACAAGGCCCTGGAGCGGGCCGGCATCACCTGGGACGACGTCTCCGCGGTGGAGCTCAACGAGGCCTTCGCCGCCCAGTCCCTGGCCTGCACCGACGCCTGGGGCGTGGACCTGTCCATCGTCAACGCCTGGGGCGGGGCCATCGCCATCGGCCACCCGCTCGGCGCCTCGGGCACCCGCGTGCTCGGCACCCTGGCGCGCCGCCTCGAGGAGTCCGGCGACCGCTGGGGCGTGGCCGCGCTGTGCATCGGCGTCGGCCAGGGCATCGCCGTGGTGCTGGAGAACGTCAACGCCCGCTGACCCCGTCCGGTCCCCGACGCCGGCCGGCGCGTTCGCAGCGCGGGGCGCCGGCCGGCGTCGTGGGCCAGACCCGACCTGACAGACCAACCCTTCCCAAGGAGGAACGATGCTTGAGTTCGTGGACACGGCTGCCGAGGCCGTCTCCCGGATCACCGACGGCGCCACGGTGCTGATCGGTGGATTCGGCAACGCCGGCCAGCCGATGGAGCTGATCGACGCGCTGATGGATTCCGGTGCCACCGGCCTGACCGTGGTGAACAACAACGCCGGGCAGGCCGACGCCGGCCTGGCCCTGCTGATCAAGGAGCGGCGGGTGGCCAAGATCATCTGCTCGTTCCCGCGCCAGTCCGACTCCTGGCACTTCGACGAGGCGTACCGCGCCGGCGAGATCGAGCTGGAGCTCGTGCCGCAGGGCAACCTGGCCGAGCGCATGCGCGCCGCCGGTGCCGGCATCGGCGGCTTCTTCAGCCCCACCGGGTACGGCACCCAGCTGGCTGAGGGCAAGGAGGTCCGCGAGATCGACGGCAAGCACTACGTGCTGGAGTCCCCGATCCGCGGCGACTTCGCCCTGATCAAGGCCTACGCCGCCGACCCGTACGGCAACCTGGTCTACCGCAAGACCGCCCGCAACTTCGGGCCCGTCATGGCCACCGCCGCCGCGCACACCATCGTGCAGGTGGACGAGGTCCTGGACGAGCCGCTGAACCCGGAGCACGTGGTGACCCCGGGGATCTACGTGGACACCGTCGTGGGGATCCCGACCGGTTCCGGCGTGAAGGAGCGCGAGGAGCGCGAGGCCCTGGCCGCCGGGCGGTCCAAGCCCTGCATGGCCACCAAGACCGCGGCCGAGCTGGCCGCCCAGAAGTGAAGGGGACGAGCGAGATGAGCGAGCAGACCACCGAGGCCGCGGACGTCCAGGCGTTCCGCAGCACCGACACCCCGCTGACCCAGGACGAACTGGCCCGGGTCATCGCCGAGGACATCGCGCCGGGCTCCTTCGTGAACCTGGGCATCGGCCAGCCGACCACCGTGTCCAACTACCTCTCCCCGGAGAAGAAGGTCACGCTGCACACCGAGAACGGCATGCTGGGCTTCGGCCCGGAGGCCACCGGTGACCAGGTCGACGAGGACCTGATCAACGCCGGCAAGATCCCGGTGACCGAGCTGCCGGGTGCCTCCTACTTCCACCACGCCGACTCCTTCGCCATGATGCGCGGCGGCCACCTGGACGTCTGCGTGCTGGGCGCCTACCAGGTCTCCGCCACCGGTGACCTGGCCAACTGGTCCACCGGCAAGCCCGGGGCCATCCCCGCCGTGGGCGGTGCCATGGACCTGGCGATCGGCGCCAAGGACACCTACGTGATGATGGACCTGTTCACGAAGAAGGGCGACCGCAAGCTGATGGCCGAGTGCACCTTCCCGCTCACCGGCGTGGGCTGCGTGTCCCGGATCTACTCGGACCGGGCCGTGCTGCTGCTGGACCCCTCCGGCGTGGTGACCGTGCGCGAGCTGCACGGCCTCACCTTCGAGGAGCTGCAGGAGAGGCACCCGGACGTGCGCTTCGAGAAGGCCGGCGCCTGAGCCGCTGAGCCCGCCTCGCGGCCCTGGCCGCGTGCCCTCCCGACGACGGCCGGTCACCTCCCGAGGTGGCCGGCCGTCGTCGTCCGTCCTCCAGCCCCCGGCGTCCGGCACCCGTGCGCAGGCCGATGTCCGTGCGCGGGCCGGCGCCGGGTTCCCGGGGGCCGGTTCCCGGCGTCCGTCATCATCGAGAGGACTCATCCGGCGGGGCACGGCGCGTGACGCGTCTCCTGAACCCGGATCATCACTGTCCACACGCTGTGGACAGCGTCCCCGCGGGCACCTCGGACCAGTCAGCATGGGCGGGTGACGTCCCCTGCGAACGCCGAGCCCCTGCTGATCCGCCCTACCGAGAGCGACGGGGGCCGCTCCGCCCGGATGCTGGCCCGCCGGGCCCAGCGGGGAGAGCTGGTCCGTCTGGCTCCCGGCACGTACGCGTCCACGCGGCGGTGGCTGCTGCTGTCCCGGCAGGACCGTCACCGGGTGGGTGCCGTGGCCTTCGCGGACTCCCGACGCCGGCCGGTCACCTTCTGCGGGGCCACGGCGCTCGGGCTCCTGGGGTACCCGGTGGTCGAGCAGGTCCCCACTCTCCACGTCCGGGCGGTGCACCGCGGTGACTCCGGGACGCGGCGGCAGGTGTCGCCCTACGTCAACGAGCACGAGGTCCTGAAGACCGTCGCCGAGCTCAGTACGCAGGGCCTGATGAACGGGGACGGCCGGGTCCCCGTGCTTCCTCGCGTGCACCGGCACTGGAACGCACCGGGCGGGGAGGCAGCAGGGGCCGGTGCCGGCGCGGCGACGGACGGATCGCCACCGCCGGCCCACACCCGGGTCAGCGTGTGCCTGGAGGACGGTACGGTGCTGGGCCGGGTGCGGGTGGATCCACTGCCGGCGGCGATGGACCTGGTCTTCGGCAGCGAACCGCTGAGCACGGGGACCGCCGCGGCCGATGCGATTATGCGCGACCACGCCGCTGCCGACCTGATGGCCGGTCGTGCGCGGGAGCTCCTGCCCTCCGCCGCCCAGCGCACCCGGTTCGATGCCCAGTGGGCGTTCGCCGACGCCCGGTCCGAGTCGGTGGGGGAGTCCTTGAGCCGGGCCGTCATCCACGAGGCGGGTTTCGTAGTGCCTGAGCTCCAGTACGCGGTGCTGGACACGGCGGGGACATTGATCGCCCGGACCGACTTCTACTGGGAGGACATCCGCCTGACCGCCGAGTTCGACGGACTGGTGAAGTACACGGGGCGGCTGGCGCGTCCCGGGGCCGGTGGCCCCGTGGGGCAGGACGCCCTGATCCGGGAGAAGCACCGCGAGGACGCGATCCGCCGGCAGGGGTATGGCATGGCACGGTGGATCTGCCCCGACCTGTTCACCCGGTGCCGGTTCGAGGCCATTCTGGAACAGCACGGCGTCCCTCGGCGGCGAGGGTGATCCACCGGCACCCCCGGCAGCCGTTCATCCTGATCCCCCGGCGTCCTTGGCGGCCGTTCATCCTGATCCCCCGGTGCCCTTGGCGGCCGTTCATCCGGACTCGGAGGACATGTCCGTGGGGTCCCCCGGGGTGACATGTCCTCTCGACCATGATGGGCCGCCCCACCCAGCACTGCCCCTGCCTCGCCCCACCCCGCCTCGCCCCGACCCGCCCCGCGGAGTCGAGGCGACCTGGAATGGCCGTCGACGTCGGAGGGGCTTCACCCGGACGTCACCTCGAGGGCCCCGGATCGTCAACCGGGACGAGAAGGGTGGACGGGCATGGGCCCGGCCGGCCGCGACGGGATGACGCGGGGACCGGCACGGGCCACGACAGGAAGGCATCCTCGTGACCCCCAACCCGACCCAGAACCGCCGCCCGGGCACCCGGCGCCGTTCGTCCGCGGCCACCCTGGCCGTGACCCTGTCCGCCGCGGTCCTCACCGGCGGCGCGCTGTCCGGTCCCGCCGCGGCGGCCCCGGCCCCTCAGGACGCCCCCGTGCTCATCGGGCATCGTGGAGCCGCCGGGACCGCACCGGAGAACACGGTGGCGGCCTTCGAGGACGGCCGCGCGTCCGGAGCGGACTTCTTCGAGATCGACGTGCAGCTCTCCGCGGACGGTGTGCCGTTCCTCTTCCACGACAACACCCCGGCCCGCACCACGAACGTGGAGGAGGTCTTCCCCGGTCGCGAGGACGACCCCATCACGTCCTTCACCTGGGCCGAGCTGCAGCAGCTGGACGCCGGCTCCTACTTCTCGGAGGAGTACACGGGGGAGAGGATCCCGCACTTCGACGCCGCCGCCGAGATCGCCACCCGCAACACCGGCGTGTTCATCGAGATCAAGTCCCCGGTGAACTCCCCGGGCATCGAGAAGGTCGTGGCCGAGGCCCTCGCCGAGGACGAGGAGTGGAACGAGCTGCTGGAGGCGGACAAGATCGAGGTGCTCGGCTTCGACGAGGCCTCCAACCAGCGCTTCGCCGAGATCGCCCCGGACGTGCCGCTGCAGCAGCTGGTGGGCACCGTGCCGGACGCGGCCACCCTGGAGCGCTACGCCACCTTCGCCGACTCCTTCGGCACGAACTACCGCACCCTGGACGAGGACGGGGCCCAGCGGGTCAAGGACGCCGGGCTGGGCCTGGGCGTCTACACCGTGAACTCCACCGAGGCCTACGACGAGGCCGCGGCCCTGGGCGTGGACCGGATCACCGGTGACTTCCCCATCCAGTTCTCCCGCTACGAGCGTGGCCTGAAGGCGTTCCCCCAGAACACCGGCGTGCGGATCGCCGACTCCGTCAACGACGTCCCCGGTGAGGACCTGCAGGCCGAGACCGGCGAGCACGTGGTGCTGGAGAACACCGGCAACCACACCGTGGACGTCTCCGGCTGGCTCCTCCGCGACGCCGCCAACAACGTGCTCGAGGTCGGTGAGGGCTACGAGCTGGAGGCCGGCGAACAGCTGCGCGTCTACACCGGTCCCGGGACGAACGCCCCGGACGACTACTACAACGGCGGCGCCGCCAACGTCCTGAACAACGGCGGCGATTCCGTGGCGCTGTGGACGGACGAGGGCACGCTGCAGGACACCTACGCGAACTGATCCGCACACCGCGTCGGGGGCGATCCTCCCGGGTCCTGGTACCCGGGACCGGGGAGGGCCACCCCCACGTGGTGGTCCGCGGGCCGGGCGGTCAGAACGCGATCCGGGTCAGCAGCTCGCGCAGCTGCTCGCGTTCGGCCGCGGAGAGATTGGCCAGGACCTCCTGGTCGGAGGCCTCGGTCAGTTCATAGCCGAGCTGTTCGACCCGGTGGCCCTCGTCGGTGACGGCGATCATGCGCGAGCGGCGGTCCTTCGGGTCGGTCAGCCGCTCCACGAGGCCGCGCTGCTCGAGCACGTCCACGAGTGCCACCACCTGGCTCGGGTCGAGGTCGAGGAACTCGCTGAGCTCCCGCTGGGTCGGGTTGGTCCCGTGCGCCGCCACGGACAGCACCGAGAAGTGGCTCACCTTCAGCCCGAGCTCCGCCTTGAGCAGGGTGTTGGCGTGACCGGTGCCCCGGGATCGTGCGCGCGCGGTGAGGAACTGGATCTGGTGCGCCAGGCGGGTGGACCGGAGCCGGTCGACGCCGGCAGCCTCGGTGGTCGTGTCAGCGCCGGTACCGGTGTGGTCCAGGCCGGTGGGTGTCGTGGTGGTCATGGTGGTATCCGTCGTGGTCGGGGCGGTCAGTGCCGCCGATGGCCGGTACGGTGCGCCCGGCCGGGGGTCGAGAGGGCGCACCGTACCGGGCCCGGAACTCAGTGCTCGTGGGTGGTCAGGTCGAGGTCCTTGGACTCCCGCGTCAGCACGATCGCGATGACGGAGACGAGCGCCATGCCGGCCAGGAAGCCGATGACCGGGACCACGGAGGTGCCGCCGCCGGGGCCGGCGTAGAGCGTGGCCAGGATGGTCGGGGTGAACCCGGCGCCGATCAGGGTGGCCAGCTGGTAGCCCAGGGAGGCGCCGGTGTAGCGGGCGCCGGTGCCGAACTGCTCGGAGATGAAGGCGGCCAGCGGGCCGTAGAGCATCCCGTGCAGGCCGAGGGCGATGGTGAAGGCCAGGGTCAGCACGAACCAGTTGGTGGACTGCAGCATGGTGAAGAACGGGGTGAGGAACATGACGAACAGCACCAGTCCGGCGATCATCACGGGGCGGCGGCCGAAGCGGTCCGAGACGCGGCCGAAGCCGATCACGAAGGCGATGGAGATGACCGAGGCCACGGCGAAGGCGTAGAGCACGTCTGACCGGGCGTTGCCGGCGTCGGTGGCGTAACCCACGGAGAAGGTGGACAGCAGCACCTGCAGGCCGAACCCGGAGGCACCGCCGAACATCGTCAGCAACAGGGCCTTCGGCCGGCGCAGCACCTGCAGCAGCGGCATCTTCGGCTTGGGGGCGGACGAGGCCTCCTCGGCCTCCGCCTTCGCCAGGGCGGCGGTGAACACGGGGGACTCGCTGACCCGGGCGCGGATCACCATGCCGATGATCAGCAGCACGAAGGACAGCAGGAACGGCACGCGCCAGCCCCAGGCCAGGAACTGCTCCTGCGGGAGGGCTGCGGAGAAGGTGCCGAGGATGAAGGTGCCCAGGGCCGCACCGGTGGGAGCACCGGCATTGGTGAAGGAGGCCGCGAAGCCCCGCTTGCCGGACTCGGAGTGCTCCAGCGCCATCAGCGCCGCGCCTCCCCACTCACCGCCCACCGCGATGCCCTGGCAGACGCGCAGGAACACGAGGATGACCGCGCCCCAGCCGCCGATCTGCGCCGCACCCGGGACCAGGCCGATCAGGGTGGAGGCCACGCCCATGATGAGCATGGACAGCACCAGCATCTTCTTGCGCCCCAGCCTGTCACCGAAGTGGCCGAAGATCGCCCCGCCGAGAGGCCGGGCCAGATAGCCGGCGGCGAACGTGCCGTAGGCGGCGATCGTGCCGGTCAACGGGTCCAGGCCGCTGAAGAACACCGCCGGGAAGACCACGGCCGAGGCGGCGGCGTAGAGCAGGAAGTCGTAGAACTCGATCGTCGAGCCCAGGTAGCTGGACAGGATGACCCGGCGGGCCTCGCGGCGCTTGACCCCCGGATCGAGGGCGTCGAGGTCGGGCGCGGTGTGCTGTGCGGAGACGGTCGTCATGATGCTCTCCAGTCGGGAAGGGGCGGGGTTCAGGGACGGGCGGGGTTCAGGGACGGGCGGGGTTCAGGAACGGGCCGGGGTCAGGAGGCCGGCACCGGCTGGGTGCGCTCCCGGAGGACGTTCTTGCGGATCTTCCCGGTGGAGGTGCGCGGCAGCTCCTCCACCACGAGCACCTCCCGGGGCAGCTTGTAGCGGGCCAGGCGGGCGCTGAGCTGGTCGCGCAGCCCGGGCCCGCCGGGGACGTCGGCCCCGGTGCGCGCCTCCGGGCGCAGCACCACGAAGGCCAGCCCGGTCTCGCCCCAGCGCTCGTCCGGGACCCCGACGACGGCGGCCTCCAGGACCGCGGGCAGGGAGAGCAGGGCGTTCTCCACCTCAGCGGGGTAGACGTTCTCACCGCCGGAGATGTACATGTCCTTGATGCGGTCCTTGATGGTGAAGTACCCCTGGGCATCCCGCACGGCGATGTCCCCGGAGTGGTACCAGCCGTCCGCGAGGGCGGACTCGGTCGCCTCCGGGCGGTTCCAGTAGCCCTTCATGACCTGGGGGCCGCGGACCCAGACCTCACCGGCCCGGTCGGTGCCGACGTCCCCGCCCGTGGCCGGGTCCACGAGCCGGACCTCGGAGAAGAAGTGCGGGCGGCCGGCCGTGCCCGCGTGGGACAGGGCGTCCTGGGCCTCGAGCAGGCAGACGCCGGGGGCGGTCTCGGTCATGCCGAAGCCCTGGACGATCTTGACGTCGCGCTCGGTCCACGTCCGGATGGACCGCTCGCTCAGGGGCGAGCCGCCCACCATGATCGAGCGCAGCGAGGACAGGTCCGTGCCGGCGAAACCGGCGGCCTCGGCCAGCAGGTCGATCATGGCCGGGACCATGAACGTGCCGGTGACCCGGGAGTGCTCGATCTCGGCCAGCACGTCGGCCGGGCGGAACTGCCGGTGGATGATGATCCGCCCGCCCATCATGAAGGTGGGCATCGTGGTCATGTTCATCCCGGCGATGTGGAACAGCGGCGCCACGGACAGCATCACCTCGTCCTGGCGCAGGTCCGTGCCGGTGAACGCGTTGAGGTACTGGTAGGTCAGGTTCCGGTGGGTCAGCATGGCGCCCTTGGGGCGGCCCGTGGTGCCGGAGGTGTACATGAACAGGGCGACGTCGTCATCGTCCACGTCGGCCTCGACCTCGGCGGTGGAGGCCCCCGCGAGCAGGTCCTCGTAGCGCAGCCCGGGTCCCTCCGGGCCCTCGGCCGCCACCAGCGTCAACCGCGGGTGCCGCTCGGCCAGGTGGGCGGCGACGTCGGCCACCTCCCGGCCGTACACGACGGCGTTGGCCTCGGAGTCGGTCACGATGAACTCGACCTCGGTGGGGGACAGCCGGGGATTGACCAGCACCGGGGTGGCGCCGAAGAGGTTGGCGGCGAAGAAGGTCTCCAGCAGGGAGGGGTGGTTGAACCCCACGTAGGCCACGCGCTCGCCGCGCACCACGCCGAGCCCCTGCAGGGCATTGGCCAGGCGGGTGACCCGCTGGCTGAACTCGCCGTAGGTGGTGGTGGCGCCCTCGAACTCGATGGCCACGGCCTCCGGTCGCACGGTGGCCCGACGACGGGGGTAGGTGCCGATGCCGATGTTCATGGGACTCCTTCGCTCTGTGGGCTGGATCACGATAAGACCCATGCAACACTCAAGCGTTGAGAATGTCAACGATTGATATTAGGTCGTAACTGCCCGGTGGGGCCTGCGCCTCGGCCGCTGGCGCGACACGATTCCTTTGCAATGGCGAATTCTTGGTAGGGTGGTTGACATAACGGCACCCGAAGGGGTGCTCCGTCCTCGGCCTTCAGTGCCGCCCTGACCGGGTGGTGGGCCGGGGCGCGACGTGAGGTCGCGGTGTTGAGGCCCGGGCGCCGGTGCGCCCGGAGAGGACTGCCTCCACCCGACCCGTCACCGCAGGAGAGAGACAAAGGCCGTGGGGCCGGAAGGGAAGCTGTGTCCAAACAGCGCATCGCCATCATCGGGGCAGGACCGAGCGGGATTGCCGCGCTGCGGGCCTTCGAGTCCGCCCAGCGCAAGGGAGTGCAGATCCCGGAGGTCGTCTGCTACGAGAAGCAGGACGACTGGGGCGGGCAGTGGAACTACAACTGGCGCACCGGCATCGACAAGTACGGTGAGCCGGTCCACTCCTCCATGTACCGCAACCTCTGGTCGAACGGGCCCAAGGAGGCCCTGGAGTTCGCCGAGTACACGTTCGACGAGCACTTCGGCCGACCGATCTCGTCCTACCCGCCGCGTGAGGCCCTCTGGGACTATATCGACGGCCGGGTCCGGACGTCGGACGTCAAGGAGAAGGTGCAGTTCTCCACCGCCGTGCGCTGGGTCCAGTACAACCGCGAGGATGACAACTTCACCGTCACGGTGGAGAACCTGCGCTCGAAGACGACCTCCTCCTCGGAGTTCGACCGGGTGATCGTGGCCACCGGCCACTTCTCCTTCCCGAACGTCCCGGACATCACGGGGATCGAGACCTTCCCGGGCGCCCTGCACCACGCCCACGACTTCCGCGGTGCGGAGAAGCTGGCGGACAAGCGCGTCCTGCTGATCGGTTCGTCCTACTCCGCCGAGGACATCGGTGTGCAGGCCTTCAAGATGGGCGCGCGCTCGGTCACCATGAGCTACCGGAGCCGCCCCCAGGGCTACGCCTGGCCCGAGGGCATGGAGGAGTTGCCGGGCATCGACCGCGTCGACGGTGAGACGGTCCGCTTCTCGAATGGCGAGACCCGCGAGTTCGACGCGGTGATCCTGTGCACCGGTTACCTCCACAAGTACCCGTTCCTGTCTTCGGACCTGGCCCTGTCCTCGCCGAACACCATCTATCCCGCCGGCCTGTACCGAGGCGTGGTGTGGCAGAAGAATCCCAAGCTGTACTACCTGGGTGCCCAGGACCAGTGGTTCACGTTCAACATGTTCGACGCCCAGGCCTGGTACGTCCGTGACCTGATCATGGGCCGGGCGAAGCTGCCCCCGGCCGAGGAGCGGGCCGCCCACCTGAAGCAGTGGCGCGCGCGCTTCCAGGGACTCGACGGGGACGCTGACGACGTGCGGTTCCAGGCCGACTACATCCGTGACCTCATCGAGGCCACGGACTACCCGATGTTCGACCTGGACGAGGTCGTGCGGATCTTCCTGGCCTGGAAGCAGGACAAGAAGGAGAACATCCTCACCTACCGGGACAAGCCGCACCGCTCGGTGATGACCGGGACCATGGCCTGCGAGCACCACACCCCGTGGTTGCAGGAGCTCGACGACTCCCTGGAGCGCTACCTGTCCACGCCGGAGCGGGCGGGGATGGAGGAGATCCTCACGGGCGGCGGTGCCGTGTCCCCACGCTGACGGCTGGGGGCAGGGGGCTGGCCCCTGGACAACGACGCCGGCCGCGCACCCTGGGTGCGCGGCCGGCGTCGTGGCGTGTGGGGGTGCCGGTGAGGTTAGAAGGCGATCTTCAGCAGCAGGCCGCGCAGTTGCTTCCGCTCCCGGGCGGAGAGGGTGCCGAGGGTGACGTCCTCGGACTCGAGCAGGATCTCCCGGGCCTTCCCGAAGAGCTCCAGGCCGGCGTCGGTGGCGACGATGATCTTGGAGCGCCGGTCCCGGGGGTCCGTCTCGCGCTGGACCGCGCCGAGGGCCTCGAGGGAGTCGACCAGGGCCACGATCTGGCTGGGATCCAGGGCCAGGAACTCACCGAGTTCGCGCTGGGAGGGCTTCAGACCGCTGGCCGCGAGGGACAGCACCGAGTACTGGCGGACCTTGATGCCCAGCGGTGCCAGCATGTGGTTGGCGTGACTTGAGCCACGGCCCCGGGCGCGGGCCGTGAGGAACTGGATCTGCTGGGCCAGCTCACCGGCGAGGAACCGCTCGGTGCCCTGATCCGCCAAGGCGTCCGGGGCGGGCGCGCCCCGGTGGGTGGATGTCGACATAGGGGTCCTCGTGACGTTCGGCCAACCATTGATGTTCTCAAGTGTAGACCCCCTCCCGGTGATGCGCGCTGGCTGGTGAGCCCCGGATCGACCGCCGTCGGGAGGGGTGCTCGGACAGGCGTTCGGCCGGGCGCCGGACCGGAGCGCAGCCCGGCGCTCGATCCGCCGCCGCCCCGTCCGGACCCCTCCGGGTGCGGTCCCCTCAGGCCATGGCGAAATTAGATCATTGACTTTCTCAACGGTATGGGCTGTCATGGTGCCAGCAGCACACCTCGCGAACCTCACCCCACGAACGTCACCCCCGAAGGAGAAGCCATGTCCCTCAACGGCAAGGTTGCCATCGTCACCGGTTCCGGCGCAGGACTCGGCCTGGCCTATGCCCAGGAGCTCGCCCGCCAGGGCGCCGCGGTCATCATCAACGACGTCAACCAGGAGATCGCCGACCAGGCGGTCGCCTCCATCACCGAGGCCGGCGGCCGGGCCGCGGCCGTGGTCGCACCGGTCGGCTCGTCCGAGACCGCCGACCAGCTGGTGAAGACCGCCGTGGACACCTTCGGCGGGCTGGACATCCTCGTCACCAACGCCGGCATCCTGCGGGACAAGTCCCTGCTGAAGATGACCGACGACGACTTCGACGCGGTCATCAACGTCCACCTCAAGGGCACCTTCACCTGCGTGCGCTCCGCCTTCGCGTACTTCAAGGAGAACGGCGTGGCCGGGCGCATCGTCACGATCGGCTCGCCCACCGGCCAGCGCGGCAACTTCGGCCAGACCAACTACGCCGCCGCCAAGGCCGGGATCGTGGGCATGGTCCGCACCTGGGCCCTGGAGATGAAGAAGGCCGGCGTGTCCGTCAACGCCGTCATCCCGGTGGCCGCCACCGCCATGACCAAGACCATCCCGTTCTTCGCCAAGGCCGTCGAGGCCGACGAGCGCGGCGAGGCCATGCCGGAGTTCTTCCGCAAGGACCTCGGCTTCGGTCCCGCCCGGGACGTGGCCGGGCTGGTCGCCTTCCTGTCCTCCGAGGCCGCCGCGGGCATCTCCGGCCAGGCCATCGGCGTGGGTGGGGACCGCCTGCAGGTCTGGTCCCACCCCGAGGCCGTCACCACCGACTACCACGAGGGCGGCTGGGACTACGAGACCATGCTCTCCGAGGGCAAGGCCATCCTCGAGGCCAACCTGCAGTCCGTGGGCGAGCGGATGCCGGAGCTGCCCGCCGAGCTGCGGCCCGAGCCCGCCGGGAAGTAGTCCGCCCGGCACCCACCGGCCGGACACCCGCCGGCCGGGTGCCCGCCGGCCGGGTGCCCGCCGGCCGGGCGCCCGTCGACAAGGCGCCTGCCGACCGGGCGCCACCGCCCGTCATCACCCAGCAATCGCACCCAGGAGGAACCATGGGACAGACCCCCGTGCGCTATGAATGCGCCGTCGACGTGGACGCCATCACCGCCGTGGACATGCACGTCCACCTCGAGGTCGACGACTGCGGCCACGTGGCCATGCCGGACGACATCATGGAGGCCTCGGCGAAGTACTTCAAGGCCGCCGAGCGGACTCCCTCGATCGACTCGATCGCCGAGACCTACCGGGGTCACGGGATGGCCGCGGTGGTCTTCACCGTGGACGCCCGGACCCAGCTGGGACACCTGCCGAATTCCATCGACGACCTCGTGGCGGGCTGCGCGCGGCACAACGACGTGCTCATCCCCTTCGGCAGCGTGGACCCGCGCACCGGTCCGGACGCGATCACCGAGGCCCGTCGCCAGGCCGAGGAACTGGGCGTGCGCGGGTTCAAGTTCCACCCCTCCGTGCAGGGCTTCGACCCCTCGGACGAGCAGTACTTCCCGCTGTGGGCCGAACTGGAGCGCATCGGTCTGCCGTGCATCTTCCACACCGGGCAGAACGGCATGGGCGCCGGGCTCCCGGGTGGGCGCGGGATCAAGCTGAAGTACTCGAACCCGCTGCTGCTGGACGACGTGGCCGCCGAGCACCCGGGGCTGCCGATCATCATGGCCCACCCCTCGGTGCCGTGGCAGGACGAGGCGAACTCCATCGCCACGCACAAGGCCAACGTGTACATCGACCTCTCCGGCTGGTCCCCGAAGTACTTCCCGGAGTCGCTGGTGCGCCAGTCCAACAACGTGCTCTCCCGCAAGGTGCTGTTCGGCACGGACTTCCCGCTCATCACCCCGGACCAGTGGCTGAAGGCCTTCGCCGACCTGCCGCTCAAGGACGAGGTGCGCCCGCGGATCCTGAAGGACAACGCGGTGACGCTGCTCGGCCTGGGCGCGGAACGCGGAACCGGCGACGCCGGCCGGGGCGCCTCCGCAGGCGAGCGCACCGCCGCCGGCGGTGCGGCATGAGCGCCGGGCGCCCGGTCGCCGTCGGGGCCGTGATCCCGTCCGACCTCTACGGCTTCGCCGAGCGGCTGACCGAGGCCGAGCGGAGGGTCCTGACGGACCTGCGCGAGCAACTGCGCTCCACCGTCCACCCGCACCTCAACGACGCCTGGGACAGGGCCGAGCTGCCCACGGAGCTGCTCGAGGCGGTGCGCGGCCTCGAGCTGATGGACCCGCCGGTGCTGCGCGAGGCCGGGGAGCCCGTCCGGGACATCCTCACGGGGTTCCGCAACTTCGAGCTGGCCCGCTGCGACATCAACGTCGGCACGCTGTACAACGCCCAGGCCGGGTTGTTCCGTACGGTCTGCACCCTGGGCGGCTCCCCGGAGCAGGCACGGGACCTGGACGCGAGGATCCGCACCTATGAACTGACCGGCGTGTTCGGGCTGACCGAGCCGGACCACGGCTCGGACGTGGCCGGTGGGCTGGCCACCACCGCCACCCGGGACGCGGCCACGGGGGAGTGGGTCATCAACGGCGCCAAGCGGTGGATCGGCGGCGCCTCGGTGTCCGACGTGGTGGCGACCTTCGCCCGGGACACCGCCGACGGCCAGGTCAAGTGCTTCCTGGTCCCGCGGGATGCCGAGGGCGTGACCATGACGATCATCCCGCACAAGGCCTCGCTGAGGATCATGCAGAACGCCCACATCGAGTACCGGGACGTCCGGGTCACCGAGGCCGACCGGCTGCACGGGATCAACTCGTTCAAGGACGTGGCCCGCTGCCTGCGGAACATGCGCTCGGACGTGGCGTGGATGGCCGTGGGGGCCCAGGCCGGTGCCTACGAGGCGGCCCTGCGGTATGTCCGCGGGCGCGAGCAGTTCGGCCGGCCGATCGCCGGGTTCCAGCTCGTGCAGGAGAAGCTGGCGATCATGCTGGGCAACCTCACCGCCTCGCTGGGCATGGTGGTGCAGCTGACCGAACAGCAGGCGGCCGGGGTCTTCAAGGACGAGAACTCCGCGCTGGCCAAGATGTACACCTCGCTGCGGCTGCGGGAGACCGTGGCCCTGGCCCGCGAGGTGTGCGGCGGCAACGGCATCACCCTGGACACGGACGTGGCCCGGTTCCACGCAGACGCCGAGGCCATCTACTCCTACGAGGGCACCCACGAGATCAACGCGCTGATCGTGGGCCGCGCCGTCACCGGCGTCGGCGCCTTCGTCTGAGGGCCACGCCCCATCCATCACCGGACGGTCACGGTCCGCCGCTCGTGACCCAAAACCATTGCGCTCATCAACCATTGTGATGTAGAACACATTCCTAGGAGGAAACCATGACCGAGACCACCACCCCCACGTCCAGGCTCGTCGTCACGTTCGAGGAGGCCAAGTCCCTGGCCGGCAAGGACCTCGGCGTCACCGAGTGGCGCGAGGTCACCCAGCAGATGGTGAACACCTTCGCGGACGCCACCGACGACCAGCAGTGGATCCACGTGGACCCCGTGCGCGCCAAGGACGGCCCCTTCGGCGCCCCGATCGCCCACGGGTTCCTGACCCTGTCCATGATCATCCCCTTCTGGTCCGAGCTCTTCGACGTCTCCGACGTCAGGACCAAGGTCAACTACGGCCTGGACAAGGTCCGCTTCACCTCCCCGGTGAAGGTCGGTTCCCGCATCCGCATGAAGGGCTCGATCGCCGACGTGCAGGAGGTCAAGGGCAACGGCCTGCACATCGTCGTCGATTCCGTCATCGAGATCGAGGGCGAGGAGCGCCCCGCCGTCGTCGCGACCTTCCTCGCCCGCTTCTACGCCTGAGGCACCCGCCTCCAGGCACTCCGCCCCACTCCACCCCCTCCCGGCCCGAGCCGGTACGCACCCCCGCAGGAGAAACCATGAAGAAGAAGCTCGTCTCACTGCTGGCCACCGCCGCCGTCGCGGGGCTGGCCCTGACCGGCTGTGGTTCCGGTTCACCGTCCGGAGGAGGCGGGGAGAGCTCGCCCGGCGCCGCCGCGTCCGGCGGTACCGAGTCCGGCGGCGCCTCGGGTGAGCTCGACAAGGTGATCGTCGGCGTGCTGCCGATCGCCCCGTCCGTGGCCGTGCAGTACGGCATCGAGGAGGGCATCTTCGAGGAGCACGGCATCGAGGTGGAGCTCTCCACGTCCAACGCCGGTGCCGCGATGCTCCCGGCCGTGGCCAACGAGCAGATCCACTTCGGCGTGGGCAACCCGAACTCGGTCATGAACGCCAACGACCGCGGCCTGGACATGAAGATCGTGGCCGGTTACTCGAACTCCCTGGAGGAGGGCGAGGACATCGCGGGCGTGGTGACCACCAAGGACAGCGGCATCCAGGGCTGGGAGGACCTGGCCGGCAAGACGGTCTCGGTCAATGCCCTCAAGACCCAGGGCGACCTGACCATCATGGAGTCCGTCGCCAAGGCCGGGGGCGACCCCTCGGCCATCAAGTTCTCGGAGATGCCGTTCCAGGACATGCCGGCCCAGCTCGAGCGCGGCAACACGGACGCCATCTGGGTCCCGGAGCCCTTCCTGACCAGCTCCCTGGCGAACGAGAACAACCAGCTGGTGGGGTACTCCTTCCAGGACTCGGTGGCCGGCATGCCGACGATGGTGACGTTCAGCTCGGGCAAGTTCACCGAGGAGAACCCGGAACTCACGCAGCGGTTCGTCGACGCCATGACGGAGACGCTGGCCGCCGCCGACGAGGACCCGGACGGCGCCCGTGCCCTGCTGCCCGAGTTCATCAGCCTGCCCGAGGAGGCGGCGAAGAACCTGAAGATGGAGAAGCTCTCCGGCGAGATCCGCAAGGAGCAGATCGAGGAGGCCGGGCGGTTGATGGTGAAGTACGGCTTCATCAGCAACGACCCGGACGTGGAGAACCTGTACTGGGAGGGCTCCCAGTGAGCTGACGCCCACGCCCCCGGTACGTGACCCGCTCACACCACCACGACGCCCCCGCCCTGGACCGACCGGGCGGGGGCGTCGCGGTCTGCGCAGGACGCCGGGGCGGCACGGGCCGGACAGCCCGCTGCCCGGCAGACTGGTTCCACCGCTCCCGGATTGCCGGACCGCCGGGCTGCCGGGCGGCCCCGGTCAGGCCGGGTCGTGGTGGGGAGGGGCGCCGGTGTCGTGGGCCAGGACGCGCCGCAGCAGCGCGGTGAGCTGCTCCGTCTCCTCGGCCGTCAGGGGGGTGAAGAGCTGGTCGTTGACCTCGAGCGCGGGGTGGTACAGCTCCCGGAGCAGGTCCCGCCCGGAGTCGGTCAGGGTCGCCACCCGGCGGCGGCCGTCCCGGGGGTCGCGGGAGACCGTCACGTGGCCCTGGGCGGACATGCGGTGCACCAGCTCGGTCAGGGTGGCCCGGTCCACGGCCAGCTGCTCGGCGATCTCGGACTGGGACAGTCCACCGACGGACCTGGCCAGGCACAGCAACAGGCCGAACTGGATGGAGGTGTGGTCGGCCGAGACCTGCTGTGTCCAGAGACGGCCGTGGCGGCTGAGCAACCGCCGCACCGCGAGGCTGTGGAACTCCTCGGCGGTGGCGAGTGTCTGACCGTCGTCCTGCATGGCTCTCCATCCGTAGAACAGTTGAGATCGTTAATGGAATTCTCTTGTTGGCCATTGTGACGGCTGAGTAGAGTGTGAGTCACCTTACAGGCTGGACGACCCCCTCGCCCCAGCCTCGCGGCCGCTCCTGCGGTCGCGGATCACCGCATGTCACACTCCAGGAGCACCCGATGATGAGGAATGTCCGACTGGCCGCCGTGGGCGCGGCCGCACTGCTGGCCCTGACCGCCTGTGGATCCGGTTCGCCGTCCGGTGGTGGCGCCACCACCGGGGCCGCCACGGAGGGGTCCGGCAGCGAGTCCGCCGCCGCCGGTGACCTGAAGCAGGTCGAGGTCGGGGTCATCCCGATCGTGGACGTCGCGCCGATCTACCTGGGCGTCGAGGAGGGCATCTTCGAGAAGCACGGCCTCGACGTCACCCTGACCCTGGCCCAGGGCGGGGCCGCGATCGTGCCGGCCGTGCAGTCCGGGCAGATGGACTTCGGCTTCTCCAACGTCACCTCGCTGGCCATCGGCCGCGCCCAGGGGCTGCCGCTGAAGCTGGTGGCCACCGGCCCGCAGACCACGGGCGACTCCGAGGACGACTTCGCCGCCGTGATGGTCCCCGAGGACTCGGACGTGAAGACCGCCGCCGACCTCGACGACAAGCGCATCGCCGTCAACACCCTGAACAACATCAACGACACCGTGATCTCCGAGGGCATCCGCCAGGACGGTGGGAACGCCGAGACCATCGAGTACGTGGAGATGGCCTTCCCGGACATGGTCGGCCAGCTGGAGGCCGGCAACGTGGACGCCATCGGCGCCGTGGAGCCCTTCGTGACCATCGCCGAGGCCGCGGGTGCGCGCCGGATCTTCGCCCAGTACGCGGACCCGATCCCGGACCTGTCGGTGGCCGGCTACTTCACCACGGACCAGATGATCGAGCAGGACCCCGAGCTGGTGGACGCCTTCGTGACCGCCATGAAGGAGTCCCAGCAGTACGCCACCGACAACCCGGACGCGGCCAAGGCCATCCTGCCCGAGTACACCTCCCTCGAGGCGGACGTGATCGAGCAGCTGACCATGCCGCGCTTCCCGCAGGAGCATGACATCGAGTCGCTCCAGAAGGTCATCGACCTCTCCGTGGAGGGTGGCCTCATCGACGAGGCGCCGTCCGTGGAGGACCTGGTCCGCCAGTGACCGGTGGCACGGCCCGGACGGTGCATCCCTGACGGCCGATCCCCGACGACCCATCCCCGACGGTGCGGGTGGTCCTGCCCGGTGGCCTCGGCCGCCGGGCAGGACCACCCGCACCGTGGTGTCAGGGGTGGTGCCCAACGCCTGCGTGTCCCCCTGGGCGACGCTTGAATGTCCACAATAACTATTGAATTACTCAACTAAATGTTCCACACTGAGGGGAGTGCGGACAGGGCACGTCAAGCTGCAGAGGAGTCGGGAATGTTCAACCGTGGGATCGGCGACTGGATCCACCGAAGGCGCGTGAAGTCCGCAGGGCGCACCGCCGTGATCAGCGCGGCCGGCGAACTGACCTATGACGAGTGGGCGGCCCGGATCGACCGGTTGGCGAACGCCCTGGCCGACCGCGGCGTGCGGGGCGGTGACCGCGTGGCCTACCTCGGCGAGAACCACCCCTCGTTCCTGGAGACCCTGTTCGCGGCCGGTTCCCTGGGCGCCGTCTTCGTGCCCTTGAACACCCGCCTGGCCCCGCCGGAGATCGCCTTCGCCCTGGAGGACTCCGGGGCCACGGTGCTGATCGCCTCGGCCACGCTGGAACCGCTGGCCGTCGCCGGAAGCCGCGGGGCCGGCGTCGGGACCCTGGCGACCGTCCAGGACGGCCCGCCGGCCGCCGTCGAGCGCCGCGACGGGGACCTGGAGGCCCTCGACTACGAGGAACTGCTGGCCGGCGGCGACCCGGTGCGCCCGGACGTGGCGGTGGACCTCGACGACCTGGCGCTGATCCTCTACACCTCCGGGACCACGGGCAAACCGAAGGGCGCCATGCTCACGCACGGCAACCTGACGTGGAACGCCTTCAACGTCCTCACCGACCTGGACGTGACCAGCGAGACCCGGGCACTGATGATCGCCCCGATGTTCCACGTGGCCTCCCTCGGCATGGGAGCGCTGCCCACGCTGCTCAAGGGCGGGACCCTCGTCCTGGAACCCCGGTTCGAGCCCGGGCGGGTCCTCGAGCTGATCGGCAGGCACCGGATCACCAGCATGGCCGGGGTGCCCACCACCTACCAGCTGCTGGCCGAGCACCCCGACTGGAAGGCCACCGACCTGTCCTCGCTCCGGATCCTGACCTGCGGGGGGTCCGCCGTGCCGATGCGGGTGCTGGAGGCCTACGAGGAGCGCGGGCTGTCCATCGCCATGGGCTACGGCATGACCGAGACCTCGCCCGGCGCCACGGTCCTGCCGGCGCGCTACTCGCGTGCCAAGCAGGGGTCCGGCGGACTGCCGCACTTCCACACCGCGGTGCGCGTGGTCGACCCGCTCGGGCAGGTGTGCCCTCCCGGGGAGGTCGGGGAGATCCAGGTCCAGGGCCCCAACGTCATCACCGCCTACTGGAACCGGCCCGACGCGACCGCCGAGTCCTTCGAGCAGGCCGAGGACGGCACCTGGCTGAAGACGGGGGACATGGGCTACCGGGACGAGGACGGGTTCCTGTTCATCTCTGACCGGCTCAAGGACATGATCATCTCCGGTGGGGAGAACATCTACCCGGCGCAGGTCGAACAGGAGATCGCCCAGCTGGAGGCCGTGGCGGCGGTGGCCGTGATCGGTGTCCCGGACGAGCGGTGGGGCGAGGTGCCCCGCGCGGTGGTGGTGGTCCGGGAGGGCCACGAGCTGACCGATGACGAGGTCATCCGGCACCTGGACGGCAGGCTCGCCCGGTACAAGGTCCCCAAGTCCGTGGTGTTCGTGGACGAGATGCCCCGCACCGCCTCGGGCAAGATCCGCAAACCGGACCTGCGCCGCCGCTACGGGGGCTGAGGCGCGGGTCCCCGTGGCCCGGGTGGTTCGCCCCTGCGGCCCGGGTGGCTCGTCCCCGTGGACCCCGGGGCCTACCGGGCGACGGGCGGGCGCCGCGCCGTCACGGTGAAGCCCGCCGGTTGACCGCTCAGGCCGGGGCGCCGGCGGAGGACTCCTGGGACAGTTCCTGGGGATAGAGCTCCTCGAGCAGCCTCAGCCCGCGCTCGGCCCAGCCGATCTCCGTCTCGGCCCGGGCGACCAGCCCCTCGTAGGTGTAGCGCTTGAACGCCGCGGTGCGGTGGTGCTCCTCCGGCGGCACGGACCGCAGGCGGCGGGCCAGGGTCTCGGAGGTGCCGGCGTCGATCTCGTCGATCTGCTGCTGCCAGGCCGCCTGGATCTGCCGGGTGTGCTCGCGGTAGGCCTCCAGCTGGGCGCGGGCCCGCTGTGGATGGGCGTACTCGAAGTAGGCGGCCCGCAGGTGCATGGGGTCGCGGTCCCGCGCCCACTGGAGGTCGGAGTCCATCCACTCCCGGAAGGACTCCCGCCCCGCGTCCGTGATGGTGTAGGCGATCTTGCGGCCCTTGCGCCCGAACGGGACCTCCTCGGCCTCGAGCAGGCCGTCCTGGGTCATCCGTCGCAGCTCCGGGTAGATCTGGGAGTCCGGGGCGTGCCAGACGTTGCCCACCGAGGAGCCGAACCTCTTGGCGAGGTCGTAGCCGGTCATGGGCTCGACGACGAGCAGGGCCAGCAGTGCATTGCGCAGGGACATGGCGTGGGTCCTTCCCGCTGGGGCAGCCGGTCCGCTCCACTGTAACCGCCCGCCCGGGGAACGCCACTATGAGGATAGGTAAGAGTCGGGCCCGGCGGCGGCCCCCGGCCGGACGGGCGGCCCGTCCTGTCCCCGGGCTAGAGGGCCGCGTTGAGCACCGGTGCCAGCCGGCGCATGCCCTCGCGCAACACCTCCGGGGCCACGAAGGAGAAGGCGAGCCGGAAGTGCGGGTTCGGGCCGACGTCGGGCGTGAACGCCGCGCCGGGCACGAAGACGACGCCGGCCTCCGCGGCGGTGTGCATCAGCGGCAGCGTGTCGATGCCGTCCGGCATGCGGGCCCAGACGAAGAAGCCGCCACCGGGCCGGGCAAACATGATCCGCGGGTCCAGCGACTCCTCCATGGAGTCCACCAGGGCGTCGCACCGACGCGCGTACTCGACGGCGCAGCGGGCGACGTGGCCCTGCCAGTCGAAGCGGGTGAGGAAGGCCGTGGCGAGCATCTGGCTGGGCACCGAGGGGCAGATGTACGCCGACTCCGCGGAGAGGTAGAACTCGCGCAGCAGCGCCGGCGGCACCAGCGCCCAGCCGATGCGCACGCCGGGGGAGAAGATCTTGGAGGCGGTGCCGAGGTAGATGACCTGGTCCCGGTGCTCCGCCGCGATGGGCGGGACCGGGGCGTCCTCGAAGCCGAGCTGGCCGTAGGGGTTGTCCTCCACGATCAGCACGCCCTCCTCGCGGCAGATCCGCGCCACCTCGTCCCGCCGGGCCGCGGGCATGAGCGCACCGGAGGGATTGGCGTAGGAGGGGATCGTGTACAGGAAGGCCACCCGGCGCCCCTCGGCGCGCAGCCGCTGCAGGGTCTGGCGCAGGAAGGCGGGGATCAGCCCCTCCTCGTCCGTCGGGGTGGTGACGGCGTCCAGCTGCCAGGTGTTGAAGGTGTTCAGCGCGCCCACGAAGGTCGGGTCCTCCACCACGACGACGTCGCCCGGGTTCCCGAGCATCCGCGCCGCGGTGTCGATCCCGGCCTGGGAGCCGGGGGTCACGACGACGAGCTCCGGGTCCGCGCCCTCGATGCCGTCCGCGGCCATCACCGAGCAGGCGGCGTCCCGCAGCTCCGCGGTCCCCTGGCCCGCCCCGTACTGCAGGGAGAGGTGGCCCTGGCGGGAGACCAGCTCGTCGGCGACGCGTCCCAGCTCCTCCAGCGGGAGGTCGTCCAGCCACGGATTGCCGCCGGCCAGGGAGACCAGCCCGGGGGACATGGCCAGGTCGAACACGTCCCGCACGGCGGACTGGCGCACGCCGCGGGCGCGGTCTGAAAGGAACGCTGAAGGATCCATCACCGGGCCGATGCTAGCAACGCCACCGCACCGGTGAGAAGGGCCGGGCCGGTTCAGGAACCGGTGGCCCCCATGCCCTCGGTGACCTCGTCGGTCGGCTCCGCATCCGGGGCCGGGGTCGTGATCTCCTCGCCGAGTTCCAGGGGGGTGAGGCCGAACAGGTCCTCGATCAGCACCCCGTCCACGTAGACCTCCGCGTTCGGCACCCCGGCGGCCGCGGCGGCCGTCTGGTTGAGCTGGGCGCGGATGCGGTAGGACTCGCACTGGCTGCGGCTGACGAGGTCGCCGGTCAGTTCCAGCACCACGGTGTCCCCCTCGACGCGGTGGGACGCGTAGGCGAGGTCGTCCTCGGAGGGGTCGAGGGAGTTCGTGACGGCCGGGTCCCCGTGGCTGTACTGCTCATCGGTGAGCAGGAAGCCGATGGCCGAGGCCACGGGATCCTCCGTCTGCACCGGCACGGAGGTGACGCGGACCAGCAGGTCCTGGCAGGCGACGTCGCGACCGGTCGTGTTCGGCGGGAAGTCGCCGTTCAGCGCCACGAAGTACAGCGGCAGTTCCACGTACCCCTCGGCGGAGACGGTCGGCAGGGGGCCGTCACCACCGGCCGGCGACTCGGCGGGGTTGGGGAAGAGGTTGCAGCCGGCCAGGGCGACGGAGGCCGTCACGGCGCCCAGTGCGATCGCGACGGGGCGCAGGGGTCGGCACGCGCTCATGGAACTCCTGTGCTGCGGAAGGTCGCGGGCCGGGTGGTCAGGCGTCCGCGGGATGACCCGACCATCGTACTCCGGCGCGGGGCACGGCACGGGCAAGGAGGTGGCCGGGGCCCAAGAACGGGGTGGGCCCCGGCCGGTCTGGCGGCGATCCGGCCCTCGGAGGGGGGATGAGTAGACCGGCTTTCTCACCAGACTCTGTACCGCGGGCCGGTGGCCTGCGGAAACTTGGTTGAGAAATCAATCCTCTCATGCCGAGGCCCGCCGGCCAAGGTCTTCCGCCGGGTGGAGGGGGTCGTCCGCCCTCGGCGGAACCCACGGCGCGGGCGTGTCCCCGCCCCCTGCGCGGCCCCTTCCCGGGGCCTCTGCGGCGACCCCGCCCTGACCTGCGCGGACCCTCAGTCCTGGGACGCGTCGTCCGTTTCCCCGGCGTCGGCGGCGGCGTCCTGCCCTGCCTCGCCGGCGCGGGCCTCGGCGCGGCGGCGCACCCAGGACTGGACGTCGTCCGGATGGATCCGGCGGTGGGTGCCGCGGTAGGTGACGGGGATCTCGCCGCGATCGGCCAGCTGGCGCAGGTAGGTGTTCGAGACCCCGGCCAGCCGGGCCGCCTGCGAGGTGTTCAGCCAGCGGTCCTGCTGCGCCACGGAGACCTGGCCGCCCGCGGCGAGGCGGTCCAGCAGGTCCAGCACCGCCGCCGTCGCCGCCGGTCCGAGCCGCACCGTGGTGCCGTCGAGCACCACGGTCGCATCCGGGGTCGGGCCCGGGGCCGTGCCAGGCCCTGCGCCCTGCTCGGCGTCCCGGCCCGGATCCCGGTCCGGGCCCAGCCCGGGGATGCGCCGCAGGATCGCGAGCTCGTCCTCCGGCAGGGGGCCGTGGGTGGCGCTGCGGGACAGCATCGGGATCTCGTCGGCCATGGCCCGAAGCCTACCGGCGCCGTGAGGCAGAACACGGGTGAGTAACTTTCGGCGGCGGTAGGCTGGAGGCCATGCCCTTGCGTAACCGACGAGCTGCTGCCCTGCCCGCCAAGCTGAGCCGGTCCTGGCTGCTGGTCAATGCAGCCCGGCCGGAGGACTTCGCGCCCGGGCTGGCCTCGGAGGCGGACTCGGTCCTGTTCGACCTCGAGGCCGCCGTCCCGGACGAGAAGAAGGACGCCGCCCGGCAGTCCGTGGTAGACGCGCTCAACGGCGGCATGGACGCCTGGGTCAGGATCAACGGCATCAACACCCCCGACTGGCAGAAGGACCTCGAGGCGCTCTCGGGCGCCCCCGGGCTCCGCGGGGTCATGCTGGCCCTGGCCGAGGAGCCCGAGCAGGTCACCCTGACCGCCATGCGGATGCGGGCCGGCACCCCCGTGATCGCCCTGATCGAGACGGCCCTGGGCCTGGAGAACGCCACGGCGGTGGCCCGTGCCCCCGGCACCTTCCGGCTCGCCTTCGGCACCAACGACTTCCGCAAGGACACCGGCATCTCCGACGACCCGATGGCCATGGCCTACGCGCGGTCACGGCTGGTCATCGCCTCCCGCGTGGGCAAGCTGCCCGGCGCGATCGACGGCCCCCCGGCTGCGGCCGACGGCGAGGAGGCCGTGGTCGAGACCTCCAGGACCACTGCCTCGATGGGCATGACCGGCCGGCTCTGCCTCAACCGGGACCAGGTCGACTCCATCAACCGCGCCCTGTCCCCGTCCGAGGATGAGGTCTCCTGGGCCGTGGAGATGCTGCAGGCACACCAGGCCGGGGCCTCCGTGGGCGACGGCTCGTACCTGCCGCGACTGGCTCGCGCCCAGAAGATCGCCGACCTGGCCGACTCCTACGGCCTCTGGAACGCCTGACCGAGCACCCCCACCCGCTGCCCCGTCCTCGGCGGCAGACTCCACCCACACCCCCGTAAAGGAAACAGATGTCCAACACCACCGAGTCGTCCGCGGCCTCCTACACCTCCAACCCCGCCGACCCCACCCCCGGGGCCATCGAGGACTCCGGCCAGGGCTCGCCCCGCACCGGCACCGCCCGGGTCAAGCGCGGCCTGGCGGACATGCTCAAGGGCGGCGTGATCATGGACGTGGTCACCGCCGAGCAGGCCAAGATCGCCGAGGACGCCGGCGCCGTGGCCGTCATGGCCCTCGAGCGCGTCCCCGCGGACATCCGCGCCCAGGGCGGCGTGGCCCGCATGTCCGACCCGGACCTGATCGACCAGATCGTCGAGTCGGTCTCCATCCCCGTGATGGCCAAGGCCCGGATCGGCCACTTCGTGGAGGCCCAGGTCCTCGAGGCCCTGAAGGTCGACTACATCGACGAGTCCGAGGTGCTCTCCCCGGCGGACTACGTCAACCACATCGACAAGTGGGACTTCACCGTGCCGTTCGTCTGCGGCGCCACCAACCTCGGCGAGGCGCTGCGCCGGATCACCGAGGGCGCGGCCATGATCCGCTCCAAGGGCGAGGCCGGCACCGGTGACGTGTCCGAGGCGGTCAAGCACATCCGCACCATCCGCGGCGAGATCGCCAAGCTCTCCGCGCTGTCCAAGGACGAGCTGTACGTGGCGGCCAAGGAACTGCAGGCCCCGTACGAGCTGGTCGCCGAGGTCGCCCGCGAGGGCAAGCTGCCCGTGGTGCTGTTCACCGCCGGTGGCGTCGCCACCCCGGCCGACGCCGCCCTGATGATGCAGCTCGGTGCGGACGGCGTGTTCGTGGGCTCGGGCATCTTCAAGTCCGGCAACCCGGAGGCCCGGGCCGCGGCGATCGTGCGGGCCACGGCCCAGTTCAACGACGCCGCCGCGGTCGCCGACGCCTCCCGCGGCCTGGGCGAGGCGATGGTGGGCATCAACGTGGGCGACCTGCCCGCTCCCCACCGCCTGGCCGAACGCGGGTGGTGAGCGGCGCCGTCGGGCACCCCGTCCGACCCCTCGCTCCCACGGGGGCGGGGATGACCGGCTCATGACCCACGTCACCGGTGCATCCCGCCCCCAGGACGTCCCCGCGGGGCGGGCCCCCGCGATCGGGGTGTTCGCCCTGCAGGGGGACGTGCGTGAGCACGAGCGCGTGCTCACGGCCCTCGGCGCGCACACGTCCCCGGTGCGCGGTGCCGGGGACCTGGCGGGGCTCGACGGCCTGGTCATCCCCGGCGGGGAGTCCTCCGTGATGGACAAGCTCTCCCGCCTGCTGGGCCTGGCCCCGGCCGTGCGGGCCGCGATCGACGACGGCCTGCCGGTCTACGGGACCTGTGCCGGGATGATCATGCTCGCCGACCGGATCGCGAACCCGATCGCCGGCCAGCAGAGCCTGGGCGGGCTGGACATCACGGTGCAGCGCAACGCCTTCGGCTCCCAGGTGGACTCCTTCGAGGCCCGGCTCTCCGCCCCGGCGGTGTCCGCCGAGCCGGTGGACGCCGTGTTCATCCGGGCCCCCGCGGTGCTGCAGGCCGGGCCGGGCGTGGAGGTGCTGGCCTCCGTCCCGTCCGAACGGCTGGAGTCCGGGGTGGACTGCGGGCTGGTGACGGGATCGGTGCCGGTGGCCGTGCGGCAGGGCAACCTGCTGGCCACCAGCTTCCACCCGGAGGTCACCGGCGACTGGTCCTTCCACCGGTACTTCCTGGACCGGGTGGTCCGCCGGGAGCCGTGACCTCCGGGCGGGGAGCCGCCCGGGCGGAGTGGTCCGCCGGGCGCCCCGCCGGGGCGCTCGGTGATCCTGCGGCGGTCAGCCGGCGTGCGCCAGCGCCGCCGCGCCCTCCGCCGGTGCGGCGCCGTCGCCGGCCTCATCCTGCACCGTGTTGCGCAGCACGCCCAGGCCCGTGACCTCGACCTCCACGACGTCGCCGGCGTCCAGCAGGCCGTCCTCGCCCCAGAACAGCCCGACGCCGCCCGGGGTCCCGGTGACGATCACGTCTCCGGGGTGCAGGCGGGTGAAGCCGGTGACGTAGGCGATCAGCGTGGGGATGTCGAAGTAGAGGTCCGCCACGGAGGCGTGCTGCCGGACCTCGCCGTTGACCCGCGTCTCGAGCGTCAGCTCCCGCACGTCGCCCACGTCCGCCGCCGGGACCAGGTAGGGGCCGAAGCCGCCGGAGGCGGGGAAGTTCTTCCCCGGGATCCACTGACTGGCCGCCTTCTGCCAGTCGCGGACGGAGAAGTCGTTGTAGTTGGCGTAGCCGGCGACGTGGTCGAAGGCGTCCTCGGGGGCCACGTGCCAGGCCTCCTTGCCGATGACCAGGGCCATCTCGCCCTCGTAGTCGTACTTGCCGGTGGAGGCGGGCTTGATCGCGGGCTCCAGGTGGCCCATCTGGGTGTCGGCGAAACGGGTGAAGACGGTCGGCGCGGTCTGTCCCGTCTTGCCGGACTCCTCCTGGTGGGTGCGGTAGTTGACGCCGATGCAGATGATCTTCCCCGGCTGTGTCAGGCACGGCAGGTAGGAGATGTCCTGCTCGTCATGGGTGGGGGCGCAGGCCAGGTCGGCGGCCGACAGCGTCCCGAACAGGCCCCGGACCACGGCCTCGTGCAGGGAGGCGGCCAGGTTCGCCCCGCTGGGGCCGAGGTCGTGGACGGTGCCCTGTGCGGCAACGCCCCACGTGGCCGTGCCTTCAGGGGTCACGTAGCTGATGTAGTTCACAAGGGTCTCCCAACGAGTCGAGCCAGGGGCGCACCATCGGTCCGCCGGTCGCGGCGTCCTGCCGCGCGCATCCCGACACACGGTATCCATGGATCATGCACTCCGCAAGAAGAAAATATTCTTAAGTAAGAATTGCGAACAGGGTGGAAAAATGCCGTCCGTTGCGTCATGCTGGAGGTGTGACAGCCGTCTCAGCGGCTCGTGCGCCACACCGACCCCGTGCGTGACCGGGTGCCGGACCAGAGTCTAGGAAAGGACGACCCCCAGATGAGCACTTCCAAGCCGGCTCAGCACATGATCCTGACGACCTTCATGCTGCCTGCGGGATACCACAAGGACAGCTGGCGGATGGAGGGCAGCCGGGCGGAGGAACTGGGCAACCTGGACTTCGTCCTCGAGCTCACCCAGATGGCCGAGGCGGCCAAGCTGGACGCCATCTTCTTCGGGGACGTGGTGCACGCCAACACGCTGCTGCGCGGGGACATCAAGATGAACGGCTTCTACGAGCCGGTCTCCGTGCTCTCGGCCCTGGCCGCCCGCACGCAGCACATCGGCCTGGTGGGCACCATCTCCACCTCGTTCGCCGAGCCGTACAACGTGGCCCGCCAGTTGTGCGGTCTCGACCACATGTCCAACGGCCGCGCCGGCTGGAACATCGTGACCTCCTCCGACGGCTTCCAGAACTTCGGGATGGAGGCGGCGCCGGACCCCGCCACCCGCTACCGCCGTGCCACGGAGTTCGTGGACGTGGTGCGCCGGCTCTGGGACTCGTGGGACGAGGGGGCCGTGATCGTGGACCGCGAGTCGGGGGAGTACCTCGAGCGCACGCGGCTGCATCCCCTCGACCACGAGGGCGAGTTCTTCCGCGTGCAGGGCCCGCTGAACATGCCGACCAGCCCGCAGCGGCACCCGGTGCTCGCGCAGGCGGGCTCCTCGGGCCCGGGGATGGAACTCGGTTCCTCGATCGGGGACATGATCTACACGGCCCAGCCCAACAAGCAGCCCTCGATCGAGTTCTACGCGAAGTTCAAGCAGCTGGCCAAGGGCAAGGGCCGCAATCCGGACCACGTGAAGATCATCCCCGGCATCCTGCCGATCCTGGGGGACACGCAGGCCCAGGCGCAGGAACTGGCCGACGAGCTGGGCCGCCACGTGCACCTGGAGAACGGGCGCGCGCAGGTCGGTGCGGACCTGCGGATGGACCTGTCGGAACTGGACTATGACGAGCGCATCCCGGTGGAGTGGTTCCGCGACGACGAGTCCCTGGGCAGCCGCTACCAGATCTACCGGATGAAGTCCGTGGAGATGGGGATGACCCTGCGCGAGCTGATCGTGGACCTGGCGCGCTCCACGGGCCACCAGTGGATGGCCGGCACGCCCTCGCAGGTGGCCGACCGCATGGTCGACTGGTTCGAGTCCAAGGCCTGTGACGGCTTCAACCTGAACTCGCCCTTCAACCCCGGCGGCTTCCAGCTGATCTGCGACAAGCTCGTCCCTGAATTGCAGGAGCGGGGTTACTTCCGTACCGAGTACGAGGGTGCCACGTTCCGCGAGAACCTGGGGCTGCCCGAGGTCTCCACCTCGCTGCTGCCGGCCTGAGGCCCGCACCCCCACCCCGGCCCGGGACCGCGGTCCCGGGCCCCCTGAACCGGGTCGCCCGCCGCTGCAGGACGCGCGGCGGGCGACCCGCACCAGTTGCCGTAAGAGAGGTATGGAGATGACTGAACTGACCGTGGCCCGCGGGCCCGAGGTCGAGGACCGCCAGGAGGAGTTCCTGCGCCGTGCCGAGGAGATCGTCGGTGCCGAGCACGTGATCCGTCCCGGCGCCGAGGACGGCTACCGGGACCCGTACCCGCTGGTCCCCGGCCGCTCCACCTGGCCCGGCGTGCGTCCGGCGGACACCGGGCAGGTGCAGGCGCTCGTGCGGCTGGCCGCCGAGACCGGTACGGCGCTGTGGACGTTCTCCCGCGGGAAGAACCTGGGCTACGGCGGGCCGGAGCCGCGCGGGGAGCGCATGGTCGCCCTCGACCTGGGCCGGATGAACCGCATCATCGAGGTCGACGACCGGCTCTGCTATGCCGTGGTCGAGCCCGGGGTCACCTTCTTCGACCTGTACGAGTACGTCCAGGAGCGCGGGTTGAAGGTCTGGCTCTCCGTGCCCGCGCTGGGCTGGGGCTCGGTCCTCGGCAACGCGCTGGACCGCGGGTACGGCATGACGCCGCTCGGCGACCACTCCAAGCAGATCTGCGGCATGGAGGTCGTCCTGCCGGACGGTGAGCTGCTGCGGACCGGTATGGGTGCCATGGAGGGGACCGGCCTCGGCCCGATCTTCCAGGGCGGCTTCGGGCCCACGCTGGACGGGCTGTTCACCCAGTCCAACCTCGGCGTCGTGACCCGGATCGGCCTGTGGCTGATGCCCTGGCCGGAGGTCTACGTCAACGGTGAGGTCACCGTGGAGCGCGAGGAGGACATGCCGGTGCTGATCGACATCCTCACCCAGCTGCGCCGTGAGGAGGTCATCCAGAACAACGCCCTGTGCGGCAACGTGGTCCGTGCCGTGACCATGAACGGCCCCCGGTCCCGCTGGTACGAGGGGGAGGGCTCCATCCCGCCGGAGCGGTTGGAGGAGATCCGCCAGGAGCTGGGCATCGGCCAGTGGAACGCGAAGTTCGGCATCTACGGCGACAAGGGCCTGGCGGAGCGCCGGCTCGAGATCATCCGGGAGCGGTTCGCCGGGCTCGAGGGCTTCACCGTCACGGCCCGGCTGTACGAGGGCGCCGAGGGCGCTCGGGTGGCCTACCAGGACATCGCCGAGAAGGACCGCACCCAGATGGCGGGGGTGCCCACGCTCAAGCCCCTGGGGACGATCAACTACCTCGCGGAGAACGGCGGGCACATCGACGCCGCGCCGATCCTGCCCGCCCGCGGCGAGGAGGTGTGGGACTTCTACCAGGAGGTCAAGGAGCTCTACACCGAGTACGGGTTCGACCTGTACATCGGCTACCACCTCTACCCGCGCCACATGGTGCACGTGACCATGATCTACTTCGAGAACGGCAACGAGGAGATGCTCGGCCGCGCGCGTGCACTGTACGAACGCCTGCTCGACGCCGCACGCCGGCGGGGATACGCCCCGTACCGCAGCCACGTGGACTACATGGACCGCATCGCCGACGGGTTCGACTACAACGACCACGCCGTGCGCCGGTTCCAGGAGCGGCTGAAGGACGCGGTCGACCCGGCGGGTATCCTGGCCCCGGGCAAGCAGGGCGTCTGGCCGGCCCGCTACCGGGCCGAGGGCTAGTCCCGGGAGCAGGCGGCCGGCGCGTCGAGCCGGAACGCAGGGGCCGGGAGCACGGACTCCCGGCCCCTGCCGTCCCCGCCGTCCCCTGGTGCGGTCCGGGCGGGTAGTGCAGTCCGGGCGGGCGGGCCGGTCAGGTCCGGCCGGGCGGGGATCGTCGTGGGGGCCGCGCGTGCCCGTCCTGCCGGCGGCTCAGGCCGAGGCCGCGGGCAGGCCCACTTCCACGCCGAGCTGGGTGATCGCCTCGATGGTGCCGCGGTAGTGCTCCGCCAGCAGGCTGCAGGTAGTCTCCGCGTCCCGGGCGAGGGCGGCGTCCAGGATCGCCTGGTGCTCGGCCGAGAGGTCGCGGCCGGACCAGTTGGTCGCACTCGTGGCCCAGCGGTTGTAGAGCTGCTGCAGGTCGGACAGCGTGTTGGTCAGGTCGATCAGGACCGGCACGCCGCAGGCGGCCAGCAACTGGGCGTGGAAGGCCTGATGGGCCGCGGCCCATTCCGCGGTCGGGCGGTTGTCCTCGTCGCGGCTCGGGGTCTTCTCCATCCGGTGGTGGGCGGCCATCAGCTCGCCCTCCCAGCCCAGGTCGCCCCGGTCGATCGCCAGCGTGGCGGCGAACTGTTCGTTGACCACGCGCAGCTCCGTGAGGTCCCGCAGCTCGTCCAGGGACAGCGTCGGCACGAAGAAGCCGCGATTGGGCCGCAGGACCACGAGGCGGTCCCCGGCCAGGCGCGTCAGGGCCTCCCGGACCACGGTCGATGAGGTGTTGAACTGCTCCGAGAGCTGGTTGAGCTGGAGCCGGCCCCCGGGGGCCCACTGCCCCTTGAGGATGTTCGTGCGCAGTTCGTCCCGGATGTGCTTGGACAGGGTCTCTGCGTCGGTTCGCTTGGCCATGGACCCAGTCTAGGCGGGAACTCTGCATATGGGACAGCAGAAAATATGCTGGCGCGCCCGTGTGGAGAATGCATTCTCACAAATCCGAGGCACACGGCTCGCTTGGAAGTATTGCCTAGCTCACATCGAACTCGTACACTCATGCCTAGAGAAAATATTATCTGGTGCAAAATGCACTACAGAGGGACGGGAGACGAGATGACCGCGAGGACTGGAGCCCAGTACAAGGCAGGCCTGGACGACGGGCGCGAGGTGTGGCTGGGGGATGAGCAGGTCGACATCACCACCCACCCGGCCATGGCGCGTTCCGTCGAGGGGATGGCGGGGTACTTCGACTACCAGCACGCCCACGCCGACGAGGTCCTCATGCCGGCCCCCCACGGTGGGCAGATGAACGTCTCGCACCTGCTGCCGCGCAGCGCCCAGGACATCGACCGCCGGCACGCGGCGTTCGACCGCCTCGCCCGCTACTCCGTGGGCATGCTCGGCCGTACGCCGGACTACGTCAACGTGGTGCTGGCCGGTCATGTCGCCCGGCGGGACATCTTCGAGCAGTACGGCGACCCCGTGTTCCACGACCGCCTGGCGGCCTACCAACGCGAGGTGATCGACGGCGACCTCGCCCTGACCCACACCATCGTGCACGCGGCCATCGACAAGTCCGTCGGGGAGTTCGAGGGCGTCAACGAGGACCTGACCCTGCGGGTCGTGGACCGGACCGACGCCGGCGTGGTCGTCCGCGGGGCCAAGATGCTCGCCACCCTGGGCCCGATCGCCGATGAGCTCTACGTCTACCCCGCCACGCCGATCCGTCCGGGCCACGAGGAGTACGCCATCTCCTTCGCCATCCCGGTGAACACCCCGGGCGTGGTCTCCGTGTGCCGCGACCCGTACGCCGTGGACATGGACGTGGTGGACCGTCCGTTCTCCGCCCGCTTCGACGAGCAGGACGCCGTGGTGATCTTCGAGGACGTCCTGGTGCCCTGGCACCGGGTGTTCATCGACGGCAACCTGGACGTCTACAACCGGATCAACGCGGGCACGGCGACGGGCAACACCCAGCAGCAGACCGCCATCCGGGCCTGCGTGAAGCTGGAGTTCGCGTACGACCTGTGCGTGCAGATGGCCAAGGCCACCGGGACGGACACGAAGCCGGACACCGCCGCGATGCTGGGCGAGATCTACTCCTACCTGCGCATCGCCCGGGCCGTGGTCCACTCGGCCGAGGTGAACTCCTCGGACTGGGGCGGAGGCGCCTGGTTCTGCCACGACGACATCTCCTCGCTGCGCACCATGATGCCGCTGTGGATGGCCCGGGTGAACGACATCATCAAGACCCTGGGCTCGCACAACCTGCTGGCCACGCCCACGGCGGCCGCCTTCGACCACCCCCGGCTGGGCCCCCTCGTGGAACGCTACCTGCCCGGCGCCCAGGGCATCACCGCCCGGGAGCGCGCCCGGATCTTCCGCACCGCGTGGGACTTCGCCGGGTCGGCACTGGGCTCGCGCAACGAGCTCTACGAGCGGTTCTACCTCGGTTCCGTCGGGCGCGCCCGCGGGCTCGACCACCGCAAGGCGCAGGGCAAGGGCGAGACCGGCGCGTACCGCGCGCTGTTCGAGGAGGCCGGCATCCCGGCCGCCGACCAGGCCACCCGACCCGTCGCCGTCGCCCACTGAGCCACGCCGGACCGGCCGGGTGACGCCCGGTGTCACCCGCCACGAGAGGAATGAGGAAACAGACATGTCCTGGGGACTGATCAGCGAGATGGGCCACGTGGGGATCCAGACGACGGATCTCGACGCCTCCATCTGGGACGCGACCCAATTGCTCGGACTGCGCGTGACCGAGCAGTCCGGGGACGCCGCCTACCTGGCGGCGGGCGACGTCCACCACGAGCTCATCTACCGGGCGTCGGACGTCAACGGCGTGGACTCCCTCGGGCTGGTCGCCCGGGACGGCGACGCCCTGCGGACCATCCGCCGCCGCGTCGAGGACGAGAACCTGGAGGTCCTCGTCGAGTCGACCCGCACGGCCGGGGTCGAGGACGGGTTCAGCTTCGTCGGCCCGGAGGGCTGGGTCTTCGAGATCACGATCGGGCGCCAGCCGGACGTGGCCCCGCTGAAGGGCTTCGGCCCTGACCGCTACGGCCACCTCAACTTCCACCCGCGCGACACGCGCTCCATGATGGAGTTCCTGCAGCGTGTCCTGGACTTCCGGCTCTCCGACGTGATCGGTGACGACTACGCCTACTTCATGCGGTGCAACCCGGACCACCACGGCATCGCGCTGCTGCCCGGCAAGGGCACCTTCCACCATCACGCGTGGCAGACCCAGTCGGTGGCGGACCTGGCCAAGCTGGGTGACCGGCTGAACAAGGTCGGCCGGGACCTGATCTGGGGCCCCGTCCGCCATGGCGCGGGTCACAACATCGCGGCCTATTATGTAGAGCACTCCGGCGCCGTCGTGGAGTTGTACACGGACCTGGAGCAGATCTACGACGACGGCCGGGAGCCGGTCATCTGGGGCGCCGAGGACAACTGGTGGAACATGTGGAGCGAGTACCGTCCCCTGGACTTCCGCGACTTCGGCATCCCTCCGGTCGTCCGCCGCCTGACGTCGGCCTGACCCACGTCCTCACGCGCGCCCCGTCCCGGGCGCGATCCCCTCGTAGCCTGACGAGGCCGCTGCCCGGACCCCCGGGCGGCGGCCGCCACCCCCGTGCCGAACCGGCGCCCGGAAGTTGGACATCATGCACCAGACCCCGAAGACCCCTGCCGGCGCCCAGCCGCCGGCGCCGAATGACACCCTGAACACCAAGGACCTGCGCCGCGTGCTCGGGTCGAGCATGCTCGGTTCGATCATCGAGTACTACGACTTCATCCTGTACGCGACGGCGGCCTCGATCGTCTTCGACAAGGTGTTCTTCTCCGACCTGGACCCGGCGCTGGCGCTCTTCGCCTCGTTCGGCACCCTGGCAGCCGGGTACCTGGCCCGTCCCCTGGGCGGCGTGGTGTTCGGCCACTTCGGGGACCGGGTGGGCCGGAAGCAGATGCTCGTCGTGTCGATGATGATGATGGGCATCGCCACGATCGCCATCGGCCTGCTGCCGACCCCGGAGGTCCTGGGCTGGCTGTCCCCGGTGGTCCTGGTGCTGCTGCGCATGGTGCAGGGCATCTCCGTCGGCGGCGAGTGGGGTGGTGCCACGCTGATGGCCCTGGAGCACGCCCCGGCCTCCCGGCGAGGGTTCGCGGCGGCATTCGCCAACGCCGGCGGCCCCGCCGGCGGCCTGCTGGCCACCCTGGTGGTGTCCGCGACGTCGGCGCTGACCGGTGACGCCTTCCTCGAGTGGGGCTGGCGCGTGCCCTTCCTGCTCAGTGCCGTGCTGATCCTCATCGGCATGGTGGTCCGCCTCAAGGTCGCCGAGTCCCCGGTCTTCGAGAAGCTCGCCTCCGAGGCGGAACAGCTCGAGGAGACGCGGAAGACCCCGCTGGCCGAGATCGTCACCCGCCACTCCAGGACCGTGGCCCTGACCCTGGTCGCCAGCCTCGGCTTCTACGCCTGCCAGGGCATCCTCACCTCCTGGGGCGTGGCCCAGGCGGTCAACGACGGCATCAGCCGCGAGTGGGTCCTGAACTGGAAGGGCGCCGCCGCGGTGGTCACCGTGGCCGTCTCCTTCATGGCGGCCCGGATGAGTGACCGGATCGGTCGCCGGACCGTCCTGACCGTCGGCGCCGTGGCCGGGGTCGTGCTGGCGTGGCCCATCCTGGTGATGCTCACCAGTGGCGACCCGTGGCTGTTCGTCGTCGCGATCCTCATCGGCAACGGCCTGGTCCAGGGCATCCTGGCCGGCCCGATCGGGGCGTTCATCTCCGAGCTGTTCCCGCCCCGGGTGCGGTACACCGGCGCCTCGCTGTCCTACCAGCTGGCCTCCACCCTGGGCGCCGGCTTCACCCCGATGATCGTCACGGGCCTGATGATCGCCGGCGGGCTGCCCCTGGTGGGTGTCTTCTGGATCGCCGTGCTCGTGGCCGGCCTGGTCTGCATCCGCGTGGTGCCCGAGGGGGCGGAGGGGATGCAGAACACCCACGTGGAGCGTGCCCGCTTCAAGGTGACCAAGCGCATCGCCACCCGGAACACGCCCCGCCAGACCGTGGACGCCGGTCACGGGCCGAAGGCGGACGCCTGAGATGGCGGCCGGTGCGGGCGAGGCCGGGGGCCTCGCCACGGCGGAACGGACCCTGACGGACCGACTGGTCCGGCACGCCCACCGGGTGCGGTACGAGGACTTCGACGACACCGTCCTGCGGCGGGCCCGCCATCGCCTGCTGGACGGGCTGGGGAACATCGTCGCCGGTCACCGGGCCCCCGGCATGCAGGAGCTGGTGGACGGTGTCGCCGCCTGGGGCGGCCGGCCGGACTCGACCGTCCTCGGCGACGGCCGCCGCCTTCCGGCCCACCACGCGGCGATGCTCAACGCGGCACTGATGCGCTCCTTCGACTTCGAACCGGTGGGTGCCGAGGGGCCGGGCCGGCGGCAGGTCGCCGCGCACATCACCGGCACCACGGTGCCGGTCGCCCTGGCGCTCGGTGAGCGGCAGGGCTCCACGGGCCGGGAGGTCCTCACCGCACTGCTCGTGGGGGAGGACATCGCGGCCCGGCTGGCCTTCGGCTCGGGATTCGACGTCTACTCCGGGCAGGACAACACCGGCACCGTCAACGGGGTGGGGGCGACCGTCGTCGCCTGCCTGCTGATGGGCCTCGACGAGGAGCGCACCCGGCACGCCCTCGGCCTCGCCGTGAACCAGCTGGCCGGGACCGTCGCCAGCATCTTCGACCACGCCAGCGCCTTCAAGCTGCCCATGGCCTTCGCGGCCCGCAACGCGATCACCGCGGCGGAGATGGCGGCGGCCGGGGTGACCGGCCCCGAGGACCCGATCGGCGGGCGTTTCGGCTTCCTGCAGACCTATTGCGCGGACCCCGACCCGGAGGTGATGCTCGAACGGCTGGGGGAGGCGTTCTATGCCGACGCGGTGATCAAGCCGTGGTCCTGCTGCCGGGCGGCCCAGCCGTCCCTGGACGCCTGCACCCGGTTGCTGCGGGACGCAGGCGTGAGCGCCGAGCGGATCGAGCGCGTGGTCGTCCACGTCACCCCCCGCACGGCGGCGGGCTTCGTGGGGCAGAGGTTCGAGGCGGGGGACTGCCCCGAGGTGTCCGCCGCCTTCAGCATCCACTACACGGCGGCCGCCGCGCTCGCCTTCGGCACCGTCCGGCCCGAGCACCTGGCCCCGGAGGCGATGGCGGACCCGCGCGTGACCCGGCTCCTGGACCGCATCGAGATCCGGGGGACCCTCGACGACGGTGAGGTCCTCACCGCGGAGGTGGAGGTCCGGTTGTCCGACGGCACCGTGCACCGCGAGCGCGTGGACTCCCCGCTCGGGGACGTCCACCATGCGCCCCTGGACCACGGGCAGATCCTGGAGAAGTACCGCCTCAACGCCGCCTTCTCGGGGCGGCTCGACGCCGCTCGGGCCGAGCAGGCCGCCGCCGCGGTGGCCTCGTTCCAGGACCTGCCCGACGTCGGCCGGCTGACCGGGTTGTTCGGCGCCGGGAACGCCTGAGCCGATGCGCGGGGACGCGCGCGGACATACCGAGACACACCGAGGACCTGTCGGCGGCGCGATCCGCACCCCGTCTCCCCGCGTCTCCCGTGCCTCCTCACACCAGGAAGGGCGGGGCCGTCCGGCCCCGCCCTTCCTTCGTGTGACGTTCCTGGTGGTGTGACGTTCCTGTGGTCCCGACCGGCCCGGTCCTGGGCCACGGTCGCCCTCCGGGGTCCTCAGCGCCGGGCCACCAGGCCCGCCTCCCCGGGCACCCGCACCTGCGGGGCGTCGCCGTCGAACTCCAGGCGCCGCGGGTCCTCGGGGGCGAAGGGTGCCACCTGTTCCCCGGCGGTGCGGGGCCGGCCGTCCCGCACGAAGCCCAGGAACCACTCCTGGAGCCCGGAGGCCGTGGCCTCGAAGACCTCGGGGGGCAGCCCCTCGAGCATGGGGGCGTCCGCCCAGCAGGCCCGGTCACCGAACAGGAAGGGCAGCGGCATGCAGTGCGGGCTGCCGGCCCCGGGCAGCGGGCTCTGCACGGAGAACCCCCCGAGGTGCACCTCCAGGCCCGCGCCGGTGGCGGCACCGGCGAGTTCGAGGTGGGCCAGCCGGAACTGGTGCAGGGTCATCGCCTCCGCCATGCGCTCCTTGCCCGAGGCCCCGGGACGCTTGCGGTCGATCCAGGCGGCGACGGCGGCCGGGTCCTCGAAGCGGGCGTGCAGGAAGCCGTCCACGGCCTCCGGTGGGAAGGCCCGCTCGGGAGCGGGCCGCAGGAACGCGGTCGCCTCCTCCGAGGTGGACAGCAGCAGCAGGGACTCGACATGCAGCCGGGCCGCGGAGGCAGCGTAGTCGTGCAGGTCCGCGGTGAGCGCGCCGCCGGTTGCGGGCATGAGGGCCATGCCGCGGCCGGCGTAGGCCCGGGCCAGGTCCGTCTGGGCGCCCAGCAGGGCGTCGAGGGGAGCCTCGGACAGCCCGCCCGAGTCGACCAGCGATGCGCTCATGAGCGCCCACCGGTCACCGAGGGCCTCCGGGGTGAGCGGGGGTTCCCAGGGCAGGCTGATGAGCGCGAGCCGGCGGAACAGCCCGGCGGCCCGTGGCTCTGCGGCCAGGGCATAGGCGTACCAGGCGCCGGCGGAGTCCCCGGCGAGGGTGACGTTGCCCGGGTCCCCGCCGAGGGCGGCGATCTCGTCCCGGACCCAGTGCAGCGCCTCCATCAGGTCACGCAGCGGGCGCTGGGACTCGTGGGCGTCACCTCGCGGGCCCAGGTGGCCCAGGGCGCCGATCCGGTAGTTCACGGTCACCAGCACGGTCTGCCCGGCCTGGACCAGGGCGGGGGAGGTGAACCACCGGGCGTTGCCGGTGCCGGAGAGGAACCCCCCGCCCGGGATGAACACCACCACGGGCAGCCCGCGGGCGCCGTCCGGGGCCTGGACCCGCAGCTGGAACGCAGACTCGGACTGCTCCAGCTCGCTGTTGGCCCCGCCCAGCAGCGCGTTCAGGGCGCCGGGGGCCTGGGGGAAGGCGGTGGCGGTCTCCGCGGTGCCGGACGCGGCCCCGTCCCGGCGCACCGGTGCCGGTTCGGAGAAGCGGTCGGCGGGGTCCGCCCTGCGGGCGTAGCGGAAGACGGCGTCCAGTCCGGTGACCGGGCCGGCGGGTCCCGTCACGCCAGGAACTCGTAGTCGTCCGCCGCCACGCCCGCCGTGATCCCCCAGTACTCGGTGGTCTGGAACGGCCACACCTGGGAGACGCGGTTGAAGCGGTTCTTGTACCAGGTCTTCACGTAGGGCTGGCCCCAGGTCATGCGGGAGTTCTCGGCGTCCACCCAGCGGATGTGCCGGTCCAGGGCCTCCTGCTTCAGGTCCAGGGCGCGGACCCGGCGCTCGAGCAGCTGGTGGATGGCCTCCACCGTGTACTCCGCGGCCCGCTCGATCATGAAGTGCAGGCCCCCGGCCACCACGCCGCCCGTGTTGGGCCCCATCAGCATGAAGAAGTTGGGGAAGTTGGGCACCGTGATGCCGGCGAAGGCCTTCGCGTCACCGCCCCAGTAGTCGTGGATCTCCACGCCGCCGCGGCCGATGATCTCGATCGGGTCGAGGTAGTCGGAGGGCCGGAACCCGGTGGCGTAGATGACCACGTCCACCTCCAGCTCGCGACCGTCCCCGGTCACCAGCCCGTGAGGGGTGAAGGACTCCAGTCCCTCGGAGATCACCTCGGTCTGCGGGGACCTCAGCGCGGCCGCCCAGACGCCGTTGTCGCGCAGCATGCGCTTGGCGGACGGCGGGTAGTGCGGGATGGCCTTCTCCAGCAGGTCCGGGCGGCCCTCGTACTGCTCCTCCATGCGCCGGATGATGGCCTGGCGGAACTCCTCGTTGGCCCGGGAGACGCTCAGTGGCGCACCCTCCCAGCCCTCCTGGGCGGTGGCGATGTGCATCCGGCCCTCGACGCCGCCGGCGGTCACCCAGAGGCGGAACAACTGGCCGTAACCGGGCACCTTGGCGTGCAGCCAGTCCGCGGTCTCGGACATCGGGTCGTGGTAGGTCGGTGCCGGCAGCATCCAGGGGGCGCTGCGCTGGAACAGGTACAGCCGCTCCACCTCGTCGGCGATCGCGGGCACGATCTGGTAGGCGCTGGCACCGCTGCCGATCACGGCGACGCGCTTGCCGCGCAGGTCCACGGAGTGGTCCCACTCCTGGGAGTGCATCTGGGCGCCGCCGAAGGAGTCCTGACCCGGCCACTCGGGGATGTGCGGGTGGTCCAGCTGGCCCACGCCGGTCATGATCGCGTTGTAGCGACGGGTCTGCTCCCGGCCCTCGGCGGTGCGGGTGGTGGCCAGCCAGGTGGCCGAGTCCTCGTCCCACACGGCGCGCACGAGCGAGGTGTTCAGCTCGATCTGCTCGGTGAACCCGGCCTTCTCGGCCACGGTCTCCAGGTAGTCCAGGACCTCGTGGCCCTGGGCGAACTGGTGCGGCCAGTCCACGCGCTGGGCGAAGGAGAAGCTGTAGCCGTAGGTGGGGGTGTCCAGGCGCACGCCGGGGTAGTGGTTCTTCCACCAGGTGCCGCCCACGCGGTGCGAGGCCTCGATCCAGCTGTAGGGCAGCCCGGCCTCCTGGAGGCGGTAGGCGGCGGCGATCCCGGAGATCCCCGCGCCCACGATCAGGGTCTCGAACGCGTCGGTGTCCGCCCTGTCCGCGTCCGAGCGGTAGTCGTCGTAGTGCCAGTCCGGGGAACCGTTGCGGTCCGGCGCCAGCGCGAACTCATGCTTCATCTGGCCCATCCAGTTCGGGTCCCGCGCGGCGCGGCCACCGGTGAACCAGGTCAGGACCGTGTCGGCCTGCTCGGTGCTGAGCTGCGTCACCGGTTCCGGACGCTCGTCCCGCAGCCGGCGCAACCCCTCGAGGGCCAGGTCCTGGGCGCGGGCCACCTGCCCGGCGTCCAGGCCACCGTGGGGCTGCAGCGCGGTCCCCATGGGCGGCAGCGGCGGGGAGAGCTCCGGCAGCAGCAGGGAGGTGTCCTGCAGGGCGGTGGCCACGGCGGCCAGCAGGACCGGGGCCTCTGCGCCGGCGACCATCTGGCGCAGCGTCTCGTCGTCCTCGGTGATCGGCGGGTAGTGCTCCGCCCAGTACAGGTCGCCGTTCGTCGGCTGGGCGGCCGGCGGGGTGCTGATGACGGTCATGGGTCCTCCTGGAAACGTGGTTCGGGGCCTGGGGCGGGGCGGGCGATCAGGCGGTCGGCTGGCGGGCCGCGCGGACGCGGTCGTCGAGGTGGGTGCGCAGTTCCCGCACCACGCGGTCCTGGTCACCGGGGGTGAACACCGCGGCCACGTAGTGGTCCGGCCGGACCACCACGAACACCGGTTCCGCGGGCAGTCCCGCGGTCAGGGTCTCGCGGTCCTCCCGGACGCGGACGACGCCGGCCCCGTCCGGGCGTGCCGGGGCCCCGGAGCCGCGGGGGGAATCGAGGCGGACCAGCGTGGCGCCGATCGCGGTGAAGTACGGGTCCAGTCCGACGGGGTCGGCGCCCAGTCCGATCACCGACCAGCCCCGGCCCAGGATGGCGTCGAGGCCCGCGGCCCGATCGGCGGTGCCGGGAGAACCGGGGGAGCCATCGGCGGCGGGGGCGCCCGTGACGGGGGTGACCCTGGGCTGGCCCAGCGCCCGCCCCACGGTCACCCCCGGCAGGTTCGCCGACCGCGCGTCGGGCCGGACCGCGAGACCCTCCGAGTAGTCCGGCGGGGTGACGAAACGCATGTTGGCGAGGTAGGCGTGCACGGCCGGGGCCTTGCGCAGCAGCTGCACCGTGAGGTCCCGGGCCCGGGTGGCGAGGGGATGCGTGGCCATGACGACGGCGCCGATGCGGCGCGAGAGCGTCATCATCTTGGCCCCGTGGACCCGGCGCTCGGTCTCGTAGGTGTCGAGGAGCCGTTCCGTGGCGCCGCCCCGCACCGCCTCGATGAGCTTCCAGGCGATGTTGGAGGCGTCGCGGACACCGGCGTTGAGCCCCTGCCCGGCGAAGGGGGGCATCAGGTGCGCCGCGTCGCCGGCCAGGAACGCCCGGCCCGAGCGGTAGGACCGTGCGACCCGCTGGTGCGCGACGTACACGGCCGCCCGGCGGACATCGGCGGGGTCCAGCGAGGGGCGGAACGGGCGGAGCAGCTCCCGGATCATGTCCGGGGAGGTCATCTCGTCCCCGTCCTCGTGGTCGAAGAGCATGAACTCGAGCCGGAGACGGCCGTTGAGGCCCGGCACGAGGACGTAGGGGCGCTCGCCGTCGCAGTGGAACTCGGCGAACGGGTCACGCTGGACGGGCTCGTTGAGCAGGTCGATGACGATCCAGCGCTGCGGCTGCGTGGAGCCCATCAGCTCGATGCCCAGGGCGGAGCGGGTGAAGCTGCGCCCGCCGTCGGCGCCGATGAGCCAGTTGGCGGTCAGGGTGCGGGCCCCCTCGGGGGAGTCCACCTCGAGGGTGACGCCGTCGGCGTCCTGGGACAACCGGACTGCCTCGGTGCCCAGCAGCACCTCCAGGCCCGGGTGGGCCAGGGCACGGTCGAAGAGCAGCTGCTCGAGGATCGGCTGGTCGAACTGCGTCTTGGCGGGATGGCCCAGCCGGGAGGGCATGGGGCGCGCCTCGGCCAGCAGGCACTCACCGAGGCCGAAGTAGCGGCTGCCGGTGTCCAGGAGGGACTCGGCCTTGAGGGCGTCGGCGATGCCCAGCTGGTCGAAGACCCGGAACGACTCGTCCTGCAGGCTGATCGCGCGGGGCAGGTCACCGGGGGCCGTGGCCTTCTCCACCACGGTGGTCCGCACGCCGGCGTCGGCCAGCAGCAGGGCGGCGGTCAGGCCCACCGGGCCGGCCCCCACCACGATGACCTCTCGCTCAGGGTCGAATCGGTTGATCACTGTCGCCTCCTTGCTGTCGGCAGGCCCCGAGCGGGGTGCCGGTTGCCCCCTGGCGCCGATCCCCCAGGGGACCGCCCGGGGACGGAAAGTAATGCATATCACTTGATACAGCACACTAATGCGCTGTGTATGCATAGGTCAATAGAGAATATATTCTGACACCGCCAGCTGTGGGCGCCCCGTCAGCGGAGGCGGGCCTCCTCCGCCGTGGGCCGTGGTGGAGCACCGGCGGGCCGGGCGCCGATCTCGATCGACTCGCCGTCGGCGGGCACCAGGAGCTCACCGGCGAAGGTGTCCGCTGCCCGCTGCCACGCCTGTGACGGGGCGTGGGCCGGGACCAGGTGATGCAGCGCCAGGGTCCGCACGCCCGCGGAGGTCGCGAGGCGCCCGGCGTCCTCCGGCGTGGTGTGCGCGCGCCGGTGGTGGCCCATGCTGGCCTCGAGGTCCCGCGGGGTCGCCTGCGGGTACCCGGCGGCGACCGATGCGAGGTCGATGGCCTCGTGCAGGAGCAGGTCGCACCCCGCGGCCAGGCGGACCAGGTTCTCACTGGGCGCGGTGTCCCCGGAGACCGTGACCGAGCCGTGGACGGAGTCGAACCGGAACGCGAAGGCCGGCGCCATGGGCTGGTGCTGGACCAGGATGGCCGTCACCGTCACGCGCTCGTCGGCGAAGACCTCGAACGGTTCCATCACCGGGTGGTTGGCCGCGTCCGGATGGAACCCGGCGTGGGGTGGGATGGCGATGTCCACCCCCCGGAAGATGCGTGAGAGGTCCGGCGCGCGCGAGTCCCGGCGCCGGTCGTTCAGGTCCGTGGCGTGGGCCCGCAGGAGCGACTCGACCAGGTCCGCGGTGCCCGGGGTGGGTGCGTCCGGGAAGATGGGCTCCGGTGCCGTCCCGTCGTGGCCGTTCGCCGGGGGCAGCACTCCCCGCCGGCCCGGGCCGAGCACGGGGACGGTGCGTTCACCCTGGCCGCGGAAGGCGAGGCCGCCGAGCACCATGACGGAGTTCAGGTCGATGGTGTGGTCGGAGTGGTGGTGGGTGATGAAGATCCCGGCCAGGTCGGTGGGGTGCAGCCCCGCCTCTGCCATGCGCAGGGCCACGCCGTGGCCGCAGTCCACGAGGTAGACGGCGCCCTCGACGATGACGGCGGTGGCGATCCCGCTGCGGTGCCGGGGGTCACCGTCCGGGCGCAACAGCGGGCCTCCCGCCGTGCCGAGGGTGACGACGCGCATGCCCTGCGCCCGATGCTGGTCCATGGGTGTCCTGTCCACTGGTGCTGGTGCTGGTCGGGGGACGGCGGTGGGGGCCACCGGCTGACCGGTGACCCCCACCGTGGCCGCGTGCGAAGGGGTCAGCCGAAGATGCCCGCGATGACCGACTGGCTGGACTTCTGCCGGTCCGTCACGTCGGCGAGGTCCGGACGGGGCAGCAGCGGCACGTCCGCCGGGTTCTCGAAGGGCAGGTCCATGTCCTCGGCGTTGGCCACCGGGCCGTGTCCGGCCGCGGCCTTGACCTCGTTGGCCTCCGGGGTGTTCAGCCAGGTGGTGAACAGTTCGGCGGCCTGCGCGTTCTCCGCCTCGTCGATGACCCCGGCGTACCAGTAGGTCGCCCAGTTGCCGCCCTCTACGGGGTAGGTGATCTCCACCGGGGCCCCGTCCCCGGTCAGGCTCAGGTAATTGCCCATGGCGCCCATGATGCAGGCGTAGGCGCGGCCCTGGACCACGGCGTTGTGGCACTCCGCGGTGTTGGAGGAGATGACGACGTCCTGGGCGGCCAGGTCGGTCAGGTAGTCCTCGCCCAGGGACTCGTCGTGCAGCACCAGGTCGGCCCACTGCATGCCGCCCCCGTCCGTGGCCGGATCGGTCATGGTGATCTTGCCCTTCAGGGCCGGGTCGAGCAGGTCCTGCCAGCTGGCTGGGACCAGGCCGACGTCCTGGCGCGTGTCGTAGACGAACCCGCGGGGAGAGGCGGAGACGGCGGTCAGGGTGCCCGCCTCGAGGGAGAACTGGGGATCGCTCGTGAGGTCCTCCGCGTTGAATGGACGGAACTCCGCGAAGTAGTCCCGGCCCGCCAGTGCCACGGCCCCGGCGTCACCGGTGATCACCGCGTCGGCGATCCGCTGTCCCGAGGCCTGCTCCTGGGAGACCTTGGTGTCCAGCTCGGCGCCGACGACCTGCAGCGGCTCGACGCGGATCTCGGGGAAGCGCTCCTGGAAGGCCTCGAACACGCCCGGCCAGGTCGCCGTCAGCGGGGTGTAGACGTTCACCGTGGTCTGACCGCTCTCCACCGCCTCGGCGTACATCTGCTCGAACTGGGCCTGGGCCTCGGCCCCGCCGAGCCCGGCCGCGGCCTCGACCCCGTCGCGTTCGCCGAGTCCCTCGGAGGCCGGGGCGTCACCGCCGCAACCGGTCAGGAGGAGTGCTGAGGCCAGCCCGAGGGTGGTGAGGAGGGTGCGTGATTTCATGGATCGACCTTTCATGGGGGATTCCCGCGGGGGATGCGGGGGAAGGGGGAAGGGGAGTGCGGTCAGAGCGGCAGGCAGGCCAGGGAGTCGACCGGGATCCCGGCGATGACGTCCTGGCCGACCAGGGGCGAGCCGTTGGGCCAGATGTTGGCCACCTCGGCCGTGCGCAGGGAGACCGAGAACCGCTGAGGCCCCACCTCCAGCGCGTAGATGTACTCGTCGCCGAGGTAGACGATGTCGGTCACCGTGCCGGTGAACCGGTTGGGCATCGCCGTGGCCGGTTCGCCCATGATCACCGAGGCCGAGCGCATGGCGACCTCCACGGCGTCACCGGCCGCGAGGCCCGTGCGGGCCGGGCAGTCGAGGCGCAGCTCGGTGTCGTCCAGGCGGACCGAGATCCCGTGGTCGTCGGCGGTGACCACGGTGGCCCGCAGGAAGTTGTCGTAGCCCACGAAGTCGGCCACGAAGTGGGACACGGGGTGCCAGTAGATCTCCCGCGGGGTGCCGACCTGTTCGATCCGTCCCTTGTTCAGCAACACGATGCGGGTGGACAGCGAGACCGCCTCCTCCTGGTCGTGGGTGACGTAGAGGGAGGTGGTGCCCACGCGGCGGTGCATGTCCCGCAGCTCGGTGCGCATGTCCTGGCGCAACCGGGCGTCCAGGTTGGACAACGGCTCGTCGAACAGCAGCAGCCGCGGGTTGGCGACCAGCGCCCGGGCGAGGGCCACGCGCTGCTGCTGGCCGCCGGAGAGGTCCGTGGCCATCCGTCCGGCGAACTCATCGAGCCCGACCAGCTCCAGGACGTCGCGGACCCGGCGCGCCCGGTCCGGGACGCTGACCTTGCGCATGCGCAGGGGGTAGCCGACGTTGGCGGCCACGGACATGTGCGGCCACAGCGCGTAGCTCTGGAAGACCATGCCGATGTCCCGCTTCTCCGGGGGGACGTGCGTGCGCTGGGCGGGGGCGTCGACCACCTCGTCGCCGATCGAGACCCGGCCGCCCGTCGGGCGTTCCAGTCCGGCCACGCAGCGCAGCGTCGTGGTCTTGCCGCAGCCGGAGGGACCCAGCAGGGTCAGGAACTCACCCTCCTCGATCTGCAGGTCCAGCGAGGGCACGGCCGGGACGGCCTGGGGCGAGTACCGCTTCTCGAGGGACTCAATGCTGACTCTTGCCATGGGTCTTCCTATCGGGTGCCGGCCGCGCTGACCGCGCGGGCGTCGTCGGGGGTGGGGGTCGGGTGGGGCAGGGCCGCGATCCGGGCGGTGCCGGACGGCGGCCGGACGGCGGCCACGAGGTCGCCGCGGGAACGGGTCCGGCGTTCGGACCGCCAGCGCAGCAGGCGCCCGGCGCCGAGCAGGATCGCGCCGCCCACTGCCAGCAGGGCCAGCAGGAGCAAGAGCAGTGCGGCCGCCCGGGAGCCGTTGCCGAGCTGGGTGTAGTAGTTGTAGACCAGCAGGGACACGGTCTCCGTCTTGGTGCTGGACAGCAGGATCGGGATGTCGAGACTGCCGGCGGCCATCACGCCGGTGATGAACCAGGAGGCCAGGAACGTGGGGCCGATGAGCGGGACGACGATGCTGGTCATCATGCGGACCGGGGAGGCGCCGCTGACGCGGGCCGACTCCTCCAGCTCGACGGCCAGCTGGCCGACCGGTCCACTGGTGGCGCGCTGGGCGATGGGCGTCACCACGATGACGAGGGCGATCAGCACGATCCAGACGGAGCCGTAGAGGGTGCGCAGGCCCGGCACGCTCAGGTAGGCCCACGTGATGGCCAGGGCGAGGACGATGCCGGGCACCGCCACCACCGCCCAGACGATCAGTTCCGGGACCTTGGACAACCGGTGCTTGCTGCGCAGCGCCACGTAGCTGATGACCACGGCCAGCACCGTGGCGAAGAACCCGGCCAGGATGCCCACGAAGAAGGTGTTCTGCAGGGCGCGCAGGACGCTCGGGGTGGTGAGCAGTTCCGTGTAGTGCCGCAGGGTGAACCCGGTGACGCCGAGGATGGGCTGTAAGGACCCGATGACCAGCTGCACCAGCGGCAGGATCAGGGCCACGGCGGCGTACACGAGGAAGAGCGCCAGGCCGGCCCACCTCCAGCGGCCGATGTCCTCGCGCTCCACGCGGTAGGCCTTGCCGGTGACGGTGATGAAGTTGCGGTTGCCGAGGGCCTTCGACCGGATCATCACCAGCAGGTAGATGATCGCGATCAGCAGCAGGGCCAGTGCGCTCGCGGAGTCGTAGCGGATCGGCGTGGTGGCGAGGAAGTCGTAGATCTGGGTGGGGAAGACGTAGATGCCGGCCGGCACGCCCAGGATGAGGGCGACGTCGAGCTGGCCCAGCGAGTTCACGAACCCGAGGATGGCCAGGCCGGACAGGGTGGGCAGCAGGATCGGGATGTTGATCTCCAGGAAGGTCCGCACCCTGCCGGCACCGGAGAGCAGCGAGGCCTCCTCCATCGAGCGGTTCAGGGCGCGCACCGGGCCCATGAGCAGCAGGTACATCACCGCCACGCTCTTCAGGCCGCTCACGAGGATCAGTCCCGCCCAGGACAGGGCGTCGAAGCGGACCTGGCCGTCCGGCCCGGTGCCCAGGACCTGGGTCACCAGTCCGGTCGGGCCGGTGAGCATCCCCCAGCTGATGGCGAAGAAGAGCGTGGGGATCGCGAAGATCGTGACCATCGTGATCGTGATGGTGCGGGACCCGGGGGTGTTCGTGCGCGTGGCCAGCCACGCGAGGACGAAGCCGCCGACGATGCCGATGGCCTGCACCCCGAGGGCGTACAGGACCGAGGCCCAGAGGGTGCTCCAGGTGGCCGGGTCGCCGTAGGCGTTGACGAAACCGGAGAGCCCGAACTCCCCGGCGGTCCCGGGCTGACCGCTGCGGAATGCACCGTAGACCAGCATCAGCAGCGGGTAGCCGAAGAACGCGGCGATGAACAACAGGAACAGGAGCAGGGCGGGCTGGGCGGACCTGAGTCGATTCACGAGGGCTCTCCGGGAACGGGCGGACGCTCGCCGTGGGCGGCGCGAGCGGGGGGACTGAGAATCCATACTGGATGTGATCTCAGACACTGTCAACGAGTTTGTAAAATATGTACGGAAAACATTTCTCGAGACGGGCCCGTCCTGACGCCTGCTGAAAAAACTCGACTCGAGGGGTAGCGTGATCGTCGCCACAAATATATTCTTACTGCGACAGTGCAAAATGTTGCCCGGATAGCCGGCGACGACCAGCCTCGAGGAGGACCCCGTGAGCGACACGACTCTCGACACCCCGACCACTTTCGACCCCCGGGCGTTCCGAGACGTCATGGGGCACTACCCGACGGGTGTGGTGGTCGTGACCGCCATGGTCGACGGCACCCCCGTGGGCATGGTCGTGGGCACCTTCAGCTCCGTCTCGCTGGAACCCCCGCTGGTCTCCTTCATGCCCATGACGACCTCGTCGACCTACCCGAGGCTGCGCGCCGCCGACCGGGTGTGCATCAGCGTCTTCGCCCACGACCAGCTCCAGGCCTGCCGCACGCTGGCCTCCAAGGACCCGCAGAAGTTCGACAAGGTCGACTGGACGCTCTCGGAGGCGGGTGCGCCGATGATCTCCGGCGCCGTGGCCCACATCCACGGCCGCATCGACCGGGAGGTCGAGGCGGGGGACCACTACATCACCCTCGTCGCGGTGGACGACATCGCGGTGAACCGCCCGGTCACCCCGTTGCTGTTCTTCCAGGGCGGTTACGGCGGCTTCTCCGCCACGGGACTGTCCGCCCACGTCGACGAGTCCCTCATCTCCGCGGTGCGCGTGGCGGAGGCCGCCCGCCCGCAACTGGACCGGCTGGCCCAGCAGTTCGGCTGCACCGCTGCCGCCCTCGTGCAGATCAGCGCCGTGGACCAGACCATCGGTGCCACCTCGTACGGCGGGGACACCGACGCCGACGAGCGCATCGGCGTGCGCGTCCCGCTCCTGCCCCCGCTGGGTGAGGCCGCAGTGGCCTGGAGCCCCGACCAGGTGGACCGCTGGGTCTCCCGCATCTTCCCGCAGGACGAGCAGGTGATCGCCGGCTACCGCGAGGCGGCCGAGCGCGTCCGGGCCCAGGGATACGCCATCTCCCGGGTGGACCAGGACCCGGAGGGGTACGCCGCCCTGGGCGAGGCCCTGAGCGAGTACGCCCACGGCGAGCTGACGCCGGTGCGGGACCGCGCCGTGCGCACCACGATCGCGGGGGCGGGGCACTTCTTCGGCGGGTCCGTCAGCGCGGCGGACCACTCGATCGACCTGGCGAGCGTGGTGGTCCCGGTCTTCGCCCCCGGCGCCGGGGAACCCACCAACTCCGGCCTGGTGCTGCGGTTGTGCCACCTGCCCTCGGGAGTGGGCGGGGCCACCGTGCTGGAGTGGGTCCAGGCTCTGCAGCAGGCCGCGTCCGAGGTCACCCGGACCCTCTCGAGCGGTGCCGCCAAGGACTACGCGCGCTACGCCGCCGCAGGGTTGCGCAGCGCCTGAACGGCCGGCCCCCGGACGGGCTGACACGACGAACGCCCCGGGCCAGGGCCCGGGGCGTTCGTCGTGTCTCCAGCTGGGGGGTCAGCCCTTCTGGCTCATGAACTCCTGGATGGGGGTGCCGTCCACGAGCACCTCGGCGGTGTAGGTGCCGGCGTTGGCGGTGGCGGTGTACTCGAGCTGGCCGATGATCTGCGGATCGGCGCAGCTGCCGGCGGACATCGGCTGGCCGGTCAGGTCCACGGTGACGGTGTCACCCTCGATGGAGACGTCCTCCACGCTCAGCTCGGACTGGTACAGGGCGTTGATCAGGCCGTTGGAGTGCTCGTACGTCCGGTCCTCCAGCAGGGCCTCGATGCCGGCCTCGACGCGCTCGGTGGTACCGACCTCACCGGAGCCGGACGCCTTCACGGTGGACTCGACCAGCAGCTCACCGCACCCGGGGAACTCGACGCCCTGATGACCGGACCCGGCCGGGGACACCCAGTAGACGGTGGCCTCGCCGGCTGCGGCCGCGGCGGAGGACGGGGCCGCGGCCGGTGTCGAGGCCGTGGGGGACGACGAGGCCGGGGCCTCGGACGTGGGTGCGGCCGACGCCGATGGTGACTCGGACGCCGACGCGGAGGCGGCCCGCGTCTCGGTGGGGGACGCGGCCTGGCTGGACGCGGAGGCTGACGGGCTGGCGCTGGAGCTCGCGCTCGAACTGGCAGGCGAGGAGGCCGGGGCCGGGGTCTCGGTGGGCACGTCGGCGACCTGGCAGGCGGTCAGGCCGAGGGAGAGCGCCGCGGCCAGGCCGGCGACGGCGAGAAGGGGTCGGCGTGGTGTTCGCGTCAAGCTCATGCCCCTGAGCCTAGACGAGCGCCGCGCCTAGACTCGAACCATGATGGACTGGATCGCCTCCCTGCCGCTCGGCTGGGCCATCCTGCTGTTCTGGTCCCTGGCGATCGTCCGCGCGACCACCACCTATGCCCTCGCGCGCGGGATCGCCGCCGGTGCCGAGCGCACGTCCCTGCGCCGGCACCTGTCCGGGCCGCTCTACCTGCGCGCCATGAGGTTCGTGGACCGCTGGGGCCCGTGGGCGATCCCCCTGTGCTTCATGACCGTCGGCCTCCAGACCGCTGTGATCAGCACCGCCGGCATCACCCGGATGCGCTGGCGCCGGTTCATCCCCGCCATGCTCGTGGGCGCACTGATCTGGGGCGTCATCTACGGCACCGTCGGCATGGCCGTGGTCTGGGCCGTCATCACCACCGCCATGGCCAGTCCCTGGGCCGCCGCCGCGCTGGTCCTGGCCCTGGCCGGCGTCGCGGTCCTGGTGCTGTGGCGTACCGGCGGGATGGCCCTGCTGCGCGCCTCCCGGACCCAGCGCCGTGCCCGGGCCGTGGCCGGGCGCGCCGCCGCGGCCCGGGCCCGTGCTCAGCCGGACACGACCTCCGACGCCGGCCGGTAGGCCGAGTCCAGGTCCAGTCCCAGCGGTCCGGCGACGGCGTCCGCCACCCCGCGGTGGGTGAGGACGCCGCCGTGGGCGTTGAGGCCCGCGGTGAAGCCCTCGTCGGAGGCCAGCGCGGCGTGCCATCCGTGGTCGGCGATCTTCAGGACGTAGGGCAGGGTGGCGTTCGTCAGGGCGGCCGTGGAGGTCTGCGGGACGGCGCCCGGGATGTTGGCCACGCAGTAGTAGACCTGCTCGCCGACGCGGTAGGTGGGGTCCTCGTGCGTGGTCGGCCGGGAGTTCTCGAAACAGCCGCCCTGGTCGATGGCGATGTCCACGAGCACCGAGCCAGGGCGCATCGCAGAGACCATGTCCGCGGTGACGAGCTTCGGCGCCGCCGCACCGGGGATGAGGACCGAGCCGATCACCAGGTCCGCGTCCGCCACGGCCTCCGCGATGCTCAGCGTCGAGGACGCCATGGTCCGCAACCGGCCCTGGTACACGGTGTCCAGCTGGGTCAGGCGGTCGAGATTGATGTCCAGCACGGTCACGTCCGCACCGAGTCCCGCCGCGATCACCGCGGCGGCCTCCCCGGCGACGCCGGCCCCGATCACCGCGACGCGGCCGCGCCGGGTCCCGGGGACCCCGCCCATCAGGATGCCTGAGCCGCCCTGGGCCTGGGTCAGGTGGTAGGCCCCGGCCATCGGGGCGATCCGGCCGGCGACCTGGCTCATCGGGGCCAGCAGCGGCAGGGCCCTGCCGCGCGTGACGGTCTCGTAGGCGATCGCCGTGACGCCGGAGTCCAGCACCGCCCGGGAGAGCGCCATGTCCGCCGCGAGGTGCAGGTAGGTGAAGAGGACCTGGCCGCGGCGCATCAGCTGCAACTCGCCGTCCACCGGCTCCTTGACCTTGAGCAGGAGCCCGGCCTGGTCCCAGACCTCCTCGGCGCTCTCGGCCAGTCGTGCGCCGGCGTCGGCGTACTGGGCGTCCGTGATGCCGGAGCCGATCCCGGCACCGGACTGGACCAGCACATCGTGGCCGTGGAGGACGAGCTCGGAGACGCCGCCGGGGGTGAGGCCGACGCGGAACTCATTGTTCTTGATCTCTGTGGGAACGCCGATGAGCATGCACCGACGCTACCGCCACCGGGTCGTCCGCGGGAGGGCTGGCGGCGGGCAGGTCCTGATCAGCGAGGGGGCGGGCGCATACTGAGGGAGTGGACTACCAGATCATCACGACCGTCATCGCCGGACTGCTGCTCGCGGTGGCCGTGCTGGGCACGGTCTTCCCCATCCTGCCCGGTTCCGTCCTGACCATCATCACGCTCATCGCCTGGGCCTGGATCCTGGGCTCGCCCGCGGCGTGGACCGCCGCGATCGTCGGGGCCGGCCTGGCCGTGGCCGGGATGAGCGCCTCGGCGGTGCTGACCGGCCGGAAGATGCGGCGCGAACAGATCCCGCACGGCCCGATCCTCGTGGGCGTGGTCTGCGGGATCGTCGGCATGTTCGTGATCCCGGTGGTGGGCCTGTTCGTCGGTTTCGCCGCGGGCCTGCTCGTGGCCGAACTGGTCCGCCGCCGTGACCTGAGGTTGGCCGTCCGCTCCTCGTGGGAGGCCCTGAAGTCGATGGGCCTGGGCATCCTCGTCGAGTTCACCTGTGCGTCCCTGGCGGCCTCGTCCTTCGCCATCGGCACGATCGTGCACTTTGCGAACCGCTGACGCGACCCCTGACGCAACCCCCCAGACGCAACCCCCTGACGCGACCCCCTGACACCGACCGACCCGCTGACACGCACCCGACGACCGGAGGGAACCATGGGCATCTACGACATCCAGCTGGAGCAGACCGGCGCCACCACGGACTGGACGCTGCTCGTGCTGTGCGCCGTGGCCGGCGTGCTCGGGCTGGTCGCCGCCGTCGTGGTGATCCCCCAGCTGGTCACCGCCGTGCGCCGGGAACGGCCCGGCGGCGCAGGCGGCCGTGCCGGGGAGGAGGGGTCCGGTGTCACCGGTGGGGGAGGGCCGGAGACCCGCCCGGATCGCGCCGCGGCGAGCAACCGGGTGGGCCTGGCGATGGCAGCACTGCTGTCCGCGATGCTCGTGGTCGGCGGGATCATCGGGTCGGTGGTGGCGCTGACGGCCACGGGCCTGCACCACGCCTCCGGGCACGTGGAGGCCACCGGCGTGGTGGACGGGCAGCGCTGGCTGAAGATCGCCGAGCTGCCCTTCGCGGTGGCCTGGGACGGGGCCGAACCGGTGGAGGGCGAACGCGTGGGGGCGGCCTGCACCGAGGGTTCGCCCGTGGCCGGGCTGGAGTGGACGTGCGCCCCGCCCGGGCGCTGACCCGCCGCCGGACCGGCGGGGGATCAGGCCGGGGTGACCGGTGACGGCGGGGCGCCGTGGTGCCCTGACATCGGCTGACATAGGCTGTCGCGCATGGTCGTGCGCAGTGGTTTCCCCATCCTGAAGACCGATGACCTGCCCCGTCTGGTCAGGTTCTACCGGGATGCCTTCGACGCCGTGCGGACCTACGGCTTCCCCGCTCCGGACGACGAGTCGCGGGACGTGTTCGTCGTGCTGCGGATGGGCGGGGCCTTCCTGGCGATCGGCCGGGAGCTGGACATCGGCGGCAACGACTCCCGGGCGGCCCTGTGGTTCTACGTGGACGACATCGACGAGGTCACCCGCCGGGCCCATGCCGCCGGCGCCACCATCGTCGCGCCCCCGCAGGAGATGCCCTGGGGGGAACGCGTGGCCCAGGTGCGCGACCCGGACGGGTTCCTGGTGTACCTGGGCGTCCGGGCCACCGACGAGGCCGCGGACGCGTCGTAGGGCACGATTCCGCGGGCCGGGCGGGAACGACGACGGGACGCCACCCACGCAAGGTGACGCCCCGTCGTCGTGGGCCGGATGGTCCCCGGGCCCCGCAGTGCCCCGGTCAGATGACCGGGCGGCCCTCCTTCTTGGCCTGGGACACGTCGCGGAAGAAGCCGCGCGCGATGAGGAAGAGGATGACGGCCACGATGACGGGCCACATCAGGACGTAGAGGGTCAGTCCGATGGTCATGTGAGTCCTTTCAGGGGACGGGGAGTTGCGATGGGTCCGGGGTCGCGGCGGGGTCAGTCCCGCCGGCTGCCCGGAGCGGTGTCACCGGCGGTCCCGGCACCACCGGCGGATGCGCCGCGGGTGGCCAGTTCGGGCTCGTCGGCACCCTGGGCGGGGGCCGGGTGCTCGGGGTCGAACTCGCCGGTGATGTCCTTGATGACGTCGAAGTCGAAGTCCTGCTTCGAACGGAAGGACATGAGGTAGCAGACCAGGAACGAGACCGCGTAGGCGACCAGCGAGGCCGAGAGCACCGTGTAGTCACGCAGGAAGAAGAACGTGAACGGAGCGGCGACCACGGTGGCCACCCCGCCGATGATCACGGCGGGCTTCAGTCCGAAGAAGCCGAAGGACATGATGCCCAGCACCACGCCGATGCCGATCGTCGCCAGCAGTTCCACGCCGAAGCCGAGGGCGCCGGTGAACGGGATCCACTCGAAGCGCACCGGCAGGAAGGCCACGAGGGCCGCCAGGACGCTGACGCTGAAGGCCGCGTTGGTGACCTTGGGCCAGTAGAACGAGGCGATCACCGGGAACACGAGGCAGCCCCAGAGCGCGCCGACGAACACCAACAGGTCCAGGATGTTGAACTGCGCGGTGGCGAAGTACAACGCGGCGGCGGTGGCGATGATCATGCTGACGCGGCCGACGAGCAGCATCGTCTTCGGCTTGACTTTGTCCTTGCCGACCGACTGGCCGTACATGTCCGACATGACGATGGAGGACAGCGCGGCGAGGTCCGAGTCGGCCGTGGAGGACAGGGCGCCGATGATCATCAGGAACGCCAGGGCCAGCAGGACCGGGCCGAGGTAGGTGCCGGCCATCTGCGGGATCAGGTTGTTGACGTCCCCGTTCATGGGCTCGACGCCCAGGTACAGGGCCATCACGCCGAGCATGCCGATGCCGATCACGGCGCCGCCGTAGCCGATGGTGGCGGTGACGAACGTGGGCTTGATGAGGTCCTCGCGCACGGAGAACAGGCGCTGGGCGATGGTCTGGTTGCCGATGGCGTAGGCCAGCACCGCGGCGATGTAGGGGGCGCCCTGGTTCATGAAGGCGTCCGAGGAGAAGAAGCTGCCCTGCTCCGGGGTCACGGTGCCCGCGGCGACGCCGGCCTCGAACATGCCGGGCCCGCCGGCCACGAAGAAGATCACCGGGATGATCACGACGGCGGCGCCCAGCATGAACATCACCTGGGCGAAGTCGGTGAGCACGGAGGCGCGGAACCCGGACCACAGGGTGTACATCAGCACGCCCCCGGCCACGATGACGATGCCCGCCCCGAAGCTGAGCGGGGACAGCATGGAGATCAGCGCGCCGCCGGCGATGAAGTTGGAGGTCAGGGAGATGAGGGAGCCCAGGACGTTGGAGCCGGCCAGCATCAGCTGGGAGGAGCGGCCGTGCCGGGCGTACATGACCTCGGCGAGCGTGTGGGCCTTCGGGGCGACCTTGCGGATGCGCTTGCCGAACGGGTAGATGAACAGGATCATCAGGGCTCCCCAGAGCCCGTAGTGGATGGGGCCGGCGACGCCGTAGGTGTACCCCGCGGTGGCGGAGGCGTACATCGAGGAGGCCCAGATCCAGGTGGCGGTCATCGATGCCGCCGAGATGCCGAATCCGATGTTGCCGCCGGCGGTCATGTACCCGTCGGCGTTCTCGTTCTTCTGGCTGATCCTCACCGACATCCACATGGTTCCGCCGTAGAAGAGGATCAGCAGCAGGACCACTGCCATGATTCCCAGTTGGTTGAATTCCTGTACGGGTGGCATCCCGTCCCTTTCTGTCGGCGACAATGACAGCGCTCCGACGACGCCTCCCTGAGCTGGCGGCGTCCCCTCTCGGATCGCACGCGTCAGTCCTCGCGGACCGGCGCGACCGGCCTGCAAGGACCGGTCCGGCTGGCCCTTGGGGGCCGCCTCCGGCGGGAGCCACGGAGCGGGTCTGCATGCGCCGAGGAGTACCTCAGGGGTACCTCGGGCACGCACCCTTGGGGGCTCGCACTCACCGGATCCGGTGCTCGACCGGACGCTGTAGCTTCTCATGTTTGCATCAGCAACTTCAAACCGGTTGACAAGCGGGTGCGTAACACTCCATGTCAGATGCCCTTTGTGCGCCGTTCACAAAGGGTGGCCACCCGGCCCTCCGGGTGATTTGGGCGCTAGCGGGCCGGTCGTCGTATGATGGTGGAGCGCGTTTCGGCCGATGCCGGCGCCGCGGGGCCTTAGCTCAGTTGGTAGAGCGTTTCGTTCGCAATGAAAAGGTCAGGGGTTCGACTCCCCTAGGCTCCACCAGACAGTTCACGACAGGGAACCGGTTCGCCGCCAGGCGGGCCGGTTCCCTGCGTTTCCGGCCCCTGTCCCGACGGCTGCCCGGAGCCGGTGCACCGCCGTGGCCGCAGGCACCGCCGCGCGGTTCCACTACGGTGGAGCACGTGACCAGTCGAACTGACGCCGGCCTCCGCTCGTTCTGGGACCGCGCCCGCGCCGCCTCGCCCGCGCTGCCGGTCGGCTTGCCGCAGGCCTGGGCCTTCGGGGCCACCCCGGTGCACGCGGACGGACTGCTCGAGCTGGTGCTGGCCGGCACGAAGACCGGGACCGCCTCCTCGCTCTGGGACCACGAGGCCACCGGGGAACCCGTCCCGCAACCGGGTGAGCTGAGCATCATCCTCGACGGCGCGGGCCGGCCGCGCGCGGTCCTGGAGACCACGGAGGTGGTCATCGTCCCGTTCGACGAGGTCGACGAGGACCACGCCCGCTCCGAGGGGGAGGGCGACCGGACGCTGCGCGCCTGGCGTGCGATCCATGAGCGCTACTGGCGGGACCACTCCGAGAACCCTCGCGGCTTCGAGCCCACCATGCCGGTGGTCTGCGAACGGTTCCGGCTGCTGCACGCCGAACCGGCAGGCCGCGCGTCGTAGGGGCCGTTCGGCACGCGCCGGCCGCCCACCGGCCGACGGCCAGAGGCGGCGTCAGGCCGCGGCCGGGCCGGCGTACTCCCTCATGCCGGCCAGCTCCGCCATCCGCGCCAGCCCCGGCCCGAGGTGCGCGCGGAAGCGGGCGGCGGCCGCCTGCACGGCGGCTTCGCCCGCCCTCTCCGGCGGGATCCGGGTCGGGTTCAGGGTGGTGCGTTCCGACCACGCCTTGATGTCCGGTTCGCAGGCGAACGACGCGGCCGCGCGGCCTCCCAGGACCTGCATGCGGGCCCAGCTCCTCGGGGTGTCCGGCAGGGGCGAGGGCAGGCAGACGCTGTTCTTCTCCTCGTCGTCGTCGCGGGTGGCCTCGACGTAGCCGGTGATGGCCGCGCCGAAGCAGGGGAAGCCCGCGCGGACCGGCTGCAGGGTGATGGCATGGCGCTGCCAGATCGGCACCACGGGGGCGTACTTCAGCCCGGAGGCGGCGCAGTGCACCACGATGCTGTCCGCGGGCACCCGGACGTCCCCGGAGTCGAAGTGCAGGATCCCGGGGTCCACGTGCCGGAGATGACCGCGCCGCACGACGTCCTCGATGGTGCGCAACCGGTCCACCTCCCACTGCCCGATGGTCGGGGTCTTCGCCATGGTCGGGGTCACCGACTCGTCGATGCGCACCATCACGCCCGCGTCCTCGAGCCGCAGGAACAGGTCGTCGGGGGAGGACGCGGCGGCCCCCGCGGCCATGATGTCCCCGGCCGAGCGGTAGAAGACCACCGGGTCCGGCTGCAGGGCGGCGCGGTTGATCATCCAGGGTTCGCGGGACCGCACCCAGCAGATCGCGCCGGGGTCCACGTCGTTGCCCAGGAGCCACATGCACGCATCCGTCGCGGTCTTCCCGGACCCGACGACGACATACCGGCCGGGTGCCTCCGTCACCTTGACGAGGTCGTTGACCGGGATGACCCGGGCCCCGGCGCCGACCCCGAAGGTCGGCGGCGTGGTGGCCGGGATGTCGGGGCCGAGGTAATCGGTGGTGACGACGCGCGCGGTGTCCGCGACCTCGAACCGGCGGCCGGAGACCCGGGAGACGAACGTGTGGTCGCCGAGGTACTCGCAGCCCGGATGGAACTCCACCTTGCCGGAGTCGAGCATCCGCTGCAGGACGCGGACGTAGTAGGCGCAGATCTCCGGTGCGGTGGCCCGTTCGTGCAGCCCGGCCTCGGGGCCGCTGTCCTGGATGCGCCCCTCGCCGAGCCGGGTCGAGGCCACCCCGTAGAAGAGCGAGGCCTGGTGGAGCCGGACGAAGGGATAGGCGTCGAGCCAGTGCCCGCCGACACCGTGCCGTCGGTCCACCATGACCACGTGGACAGTGGCGTGGTCGATCAGGGCGTCAACGAAGGCCATCCCGCTGGCGCCTGCACCGACCACCAGGTAGTCGGCGGCAATCACAGCGCCCATGGGAAAATTCTCTGCCTCCGGGACAGACCGGTCAATGTGCGGGGAGCCCCCGCGCGTGTCGATCCGAACCGGTGCGCCCTGCTCCTCAGTCGGCTCCTCAGCCGGCCTTCGCGCGCTGGCCGCGCGGGTTGAACTAGCCGCGCTGGCCGCGCGGCGGGCCGGCGAACACCTGCGCGATCGGCAGCCACTGCCGCGCCGCGGGGCCCTCGGCGACCAGCGAGGTCTCCTGGTGGTCCCGGCGCTGGGCGACGACCAGGCAGAAGTCCTCGGCGCTCCCGGTGACGCGTCCGGTGGCGTCCTCCGGCCCCCAGGTCCAGGCCTCCCCGGAGGGCGCGGTGAGCTCGATGCGGAACTCGCCGACGGGCGGTTCCAGGCCATTGATGCGGAAGGCGAAGTCGCGGGTGCGCACGCCGAGGTGGCAGACGTCCCGGAGCCGGTCGGTCGGCACGCGCCGCACCCCCAGGGCGTCGGCGACGTCCTGGCCGTGGGCCCACGTCTCCATCAGCCGGGCGGTCGCCATGGACCGCGGCCGCATGGGCGGGCCGAACCACGGCACCGTCGAGGCGGGATCGACCGCGTCCAGGGCATCGGCGACGCGCCTGCGCCCCTCACGCCAGTCGGCCAGCAACCGGGCCCGGTCCCGTGCGGCACGCTCGCTTGCCGACTCGTTGACGTGGTCGAAATTGCCCTTCACGGCTGCAGCGTGGTCGGCGAAGGCGCCGGGGTCGGTCAGGGCCAGGAGTGACATCTCGTCGGTCCAGGCCAGGTGCCCGATCTGGTGGGCGATGGTCCAGCCGGCGGCGGGCGTGTCCCGGCGCCAACCGGCCTCGTCCAGCTCGGCTACCAGGGTGTCGAGGTCCTCGGCTTCTGCGCGGAACGCCGCGGCGATAGACGTCATGTCCGCATCGTCGCACGGACGGCACCGTACCCGGCGTGCGTACGCTGGTGTGACGTGCACCATGGGACCCGGCCTCGCCCCGTTCCACCGACCTCCGTTCCACCTGCTCCCGTTCCACTGGCTCCACCGGCCCCGGGCCGCTTCGCCCTCGCCGCCGACCGCCCGACCCTCCGACGAAGGAATCCCATGACCGACTCCACGCACCGCACCCTGTCCGGCCGCACGATCCTCATGTCCGGAGGCAGCCGGGGCATCGGCCTGGCCATCGCGGTGCGCGCGGCCCAGGACGGGGCCAACGTTGCCCTGCTGGCCAAGACCGAGAGGCCGCACCCCAAGCTCGAGGGCACCATCCACACGGCGGCGGCGGCCATCGAGGCGGCCGGCGGGCAGGCACTGCCGATCGTCGGCGATGTCCGGGACGAGGCCTCGGTGACGCAGGCCGTGGCCCGCACCGTGGAACGCTTCGGCGGGATCGACGTCGTGGTGAACAACGCCAGCGCCATCGACCTGTCGAAGACCCCGGACCTGCCGATGAAGAGGTACGACCTGATGCAGGACATCAACACCCGCGGCTCGTTCCTGCTGGCGAAGACCGCGCTGCCGCACCTGGGCCGGTCCGGGGCAGCCCACATCCTCACGCTGAGCCCCCCGCTGAACCTGAACCCGCAGTGGGCCGGCCGGCACCTGGGGTACACGATCGCCAAGTACGGGATGTCCCTGGTGACCCTGGGCCTGGCCGAGGAACTCAGGGGCCAGGGGATTGCCGCCAACAGCCTCTGGCCGCGTACGACGATCGCCACCGCCGCGGTGCGCAACCTGCTCGGGGGCGAGGAGGTGGTGGCCCGCAGCCGGATCCCGGAGATCATGGCCGACGCCGCGCACGAGATCCTCACCCGGGACCCGCGCGAGTGCACGGGCCACTTCTTCATCGACGACGAGGTGCTCGCTGAGGCCGGGGTCACCGACCTCTCCCGCTACGGCGGCCCGGAGCAGACCCTCGAGCGGGACATCTTCCTGGACGAGTGACGGTGACGTCCGGGCGACCCGCCGGCCGGATGAGCGCCGCGGATAATGGCCGGATGGAGCCGTGGGAGATGCGTGAGTGGTACGCCGAGTACCTCGAGGCGTGCAACCGGCACGACCTCGAGGCCATCCGGTCGTTCATCGACCCCTCGGTGCGGCGTGCGCACCTGCCGGGCGGCGCCGATGCGTGGGTGGACGACGTGGCCGACCTCTTCCAGGCCTTTCCCGACTGGCGGTGGCGCCGCATCCAGCTCATCGTGGAGGAGGACCGCCTCGCCGTGCACCTGCGGGGGAGCGGTACGCACCGGGGTGCGTTCCGGGGCATCGCCCCGACGCGACGGCACGCCAACGTCGCCGAGTTTGCGATGTACCGCGTCGCGGACGGTCGGATCGCGGAGTACTCCGGGGTGGTCGACACGATGGAGCTGCTGACCCAGCTCGGCAGGACAGCGCCGTAACCGGTCGCTCCGCGGAGGCGGCCCGGGGCGGTGCCAGCGACGGGGCCGGACGGGTCAGCTCCGCGCCGTCTCGGTCTCCACGCGCTCCCCGGCCAGCAGTTCCATGGCCTGTTCCCGCAGGTCGACCTTGCGGACCTTGCCGGTGACGGTCATGGGGAACTCGTCGATCACCTTCACGTAGCGCGGGATCTTGTAGTGCGCGATCCGGCCCGAGCAGTACTCGCGCAGGGACTCCGCCGTGGGGGCTGCTGCCCCCTCGCGGATGCGGATCCAGGCGATGAGCTCCTCGCCGTACTTCTCGTCCGGCACGCCCACCACCTGCGCGTCGATGATGTCCGGGTGCGTGTAGAGGAACTCCTCGATCTCGCGCGGGTAGATGTTCTCCCCGCCGCGGATCACCATGTCCTTGATCCGGCCGGTGATCCGCACGTATCCCTCCTCATCCATCACGCCGAGATCCCCGGTGTGCATCCAGCCCTCGGCGTCGATCGCCTCGGCGGTCCGCTCGGGGTCGTTCCAGTACCCCTTCATCACGGCGTAGCCCTGGGTCTGCAGTTCCCCGGCCTGGCCGCGGGGCACGACCTCGCCCGTGGCCGGGTCCACGACCCGGATCCTCAGGTGGGCGCCCACCCGCCCGACGGTGCTGACGCGCCGCTCCAGGCTGTCCGACGTCGAGCTCTGGATCGAGACCGGCGAGGTCTCCGTCATGCCGTAGCAGATGGTCACGTCCGTCATGTTCATCTGCTCGATCACCTGGCGCATCACCGACTCCGGGCACGGCGAACCCGCCATGACACCGGTGCGCAGGCTGGAGAGGTCGTAGGACTCGAAGTCCGGCAGCCCCAGTTCGGCGATGAACATGGTCGGCACCCCGTACAGGGACGTGCACTTCTCGGTGGCCACGGCGTGCAGGGTCGCGGCGGGGTCGAAGCCGGGGGCGGGGATGACCATGGCCGCCCCGTGGGTGGTGGCCGCCAGGTTGCCGATGACCATCCCGAAGCAGTGGTAGAAGGGCACGGGGATGCAGATGCGGTCGGCCTCGGTGTACTCCACGCGCTCGCCGTCGAAGTACCCGTTGTTGAGGATGTTCCGGTGCGTGAGCGTCGCGCCCTTGGGGAACCCGGTGGTGCCGGAGGTGTACTGGATGTTGATCGGGTCGTCCGGGCTGAGGCCCGCCGCGACCTGCGCCAGCCGGTTCTCATCCGCGGCGGCACCGGCCAGGCCCCCCCACTCCGGGGTGCCGAGGATGACCACGTCCCGGAGCTCGGGGCAGTCGTCCCGGACGTCGGCCAGCATCCGCTCGTAGTTGGAGGTCTTGAAGGAGGATGCCGCGATCACCGTGCGGATGCCCGACGTCGTCAGCGCGTACTGCAGCTCGTCGCGCCGGTAGGCCGGGTTGATGTTGACCAGGATTGCGCCGATCTGCGCCGTGGCGTACTGCACCAGCGTCCACTCGGCCACGTTCGGCGCCCAGATCCCCACGCGGTCCCCGGTCCGGATCCCGGCCTCCAGCAGCCCGGTGGCCAGGCGCGCGACGTCGGCCGCGAACTCCGCGTAGCTCCAGCGCCGGCCGGTCTGGACCTCCACGAGCGCGTCGCGCTCGCCGAACCGCTCGACGGTGCGCGCCAGGTTCTGCCCGATGGTCTCCTCCAGCAGGGGGGTGTCGGTCGGGCCCTGGTCCTGAGAGGGTGCGGCGGTCGGCTGAGTGGTCATGGACGATCTCCTGGCGTTGCGGTGAGCTGCATCACAGTGGTGCGACGTCGGCCAGTTTAGTTACTGACCGCTAACCGGTCTAGACCCCGCCGATTCAGACCCGCCGGTCAGGCGCCCAGGACAGGACCGCAGGACAGGACCGCAGGACAGGGTGAGCCGGGGCGGGGAAGATGGATCCATGACCCCCGAACCCGTGGACGTGCTGATCATCGGCGCCGGACTCTCCGGCGTCAACGCCGCCTACCGGATCCGCGAGGCCTGCCCCGAGCTGTCCGTCCGGGTCCTCGAGGCGCGCGGGGAGACCGGCGGCACCTGGGACCTGTTCCGCTACCCGGGCGTGCGCTCGGACTCGGACGTGTACACGCTGACCTTCCCCTTCCACCCATGGACCGGCCGGGACACGATCGCCAGCGGTGAGCAGATCCGGCAGTACCTGCAGCAGGTCGTCCAGGACACGGGGCTGCGCGAGCACATCCAGCTGGACACCCGGGTCACCAGCGCGGACTTCTGCACCGACGAGGCCCGCTGGCACGTCCGTGCGGTGCGCGCCGGGCCGGCCGGTGGACGGCAGGAGCGGTACACGGCCCGCTTCCTGGTCGCCTGCACGGGCTACTACGACGCCGAACACCCCCACGATCCCGGTTTCGACGGGGTCGAGGACTTCACCGGCACCGTCGTGCACCCGCAGCACTGGCCGCAGGACCTCGAACTCGCCGGCCGCCGGATCGCGGTCATCGGCTCCGGGGCCACCGCCGTGTCCCTGGTGCCCGCGCTCGTCGAGGCCGGTGCGCAGGTGGCCATGGTCCAGCGCACGCCCGGTTACGTGCTGGGCCTGCCGCGCCGGGACCCGCTGGCGGGCCTGGCCCGTCGGCTCCTGCCCCCGACGGCGGCGCACCGGGTGATGCGCGCGAGGAACGCCGCGATGCAGTGGGGCTTCTACCGCGCCTGCCGCCGGGCCCCTCGACTGATGCGCTCCGTGCTGAGGCGTCGCGCCGTCGCGGCCACCGGGTCCGAGGCCCTCGTCGACGAGCACTTCACCCCGCCCTACGACCCCTGGGAACAGCGTCTGTGCGTGGCCCCGCACGGGGACCTGTACGCGGCCATCCGGGCCGGGCGGGCCGGCGTCGTGACCGGTGAGGTCGAGCGCTTCGTACCCGAGGGGGTGAGGCTGGCCGACGGCCGGATCGTGGAGGCCGATGTCGTGGTCACCGCGACGGGGCTGCGGGTGCTGTTGCTGGGCGGGATCGAGGCGTCGGTGGACGGGGTGGGCATTGACCCGGCCGCGTCCTACGCCTACTACGGGGCGATGCTCAGCGGCGTGCCGAACCTGACGTTCTGCATCGGCTACGTCAACCAGTCCTGGACCCTGCGCTCGGACCTGACCGCCCGGTTCACCGCGCGCGTGCTGCGCCGGCTCGTGGACCGCGGACTGGACTCGGTGGTCCCGGAGGTGCCGGACGGCATTGGCCCCGGCCACCCGTTGATGGCGGACCTCCGCTCCGGGTACCTCGTCCGCGCGGCACACCTGATGCCCCGCGCCACCGACCGGTATCCCTGGGCGATGGCGCAGGACGTGGTCCGTGACGGCTGGGCCACCGGCCACGCCGACCTGGAGGTGGGGCTGTGCTGGAGCCGGACGGCCCGGGCCTCCCAACCCACTCAGGACGGGGCGGGACAGGACGGAGCGGGGCAAGGCGGGGCTGCCCAGGACGAGACTGTGCAGGACGGGGTCGTTCAGGACGGGGCGAGGCGGTCCAGGTGAGCAAGCCGGTCCTCGGCGCGGTCGAGGCGTTGGGGCACCTCGAGGTCCCACCACGCGTCACCGCGCTCACCGAGGCCCTCCTTGGCCAATTGGACCCGGTCCCGGGCGGCCCGCTTCGCGCTCTCGTCCCCGGCCGTGCGCACCGCCGAGCGCGCCCTGCCCAGGTGCGAGCGCAGGCGGGCGGCGGTCTCCTCGGGCAGCTCGGGGTCGGTGGCGCGCCACTTGCGGCCGTCCACCACGATGTACCGGCCGTCCTCGGTGCGCTCCATGATCGAAGCCTACGCGCGGACCACCGGGGCCGAACGGGCCGGGCGCACGGGGGAGGGCAACCTGGCGGGGGATCTCGCACTCCAGGCGGCCTGGTGGGAGGATGCGGAGGAACCATGACCAGAGAACCGGAGACGCTCATCGTGCCGGACGCCGCCGCCTGGCGGGCCTGGCTGGACGAGCACGAGTCGGAAGCGGACGGGGTCTGGCTGCTGCTGGCCAAGAAGGGGACCACCGCGCCGACGTCCCTGACCTATGCGCAGGCCCTCGACGAGGCACTGTGCAGCGGTTGGATCGATGGGCAGGCGAAGTCTGTCGACGCGCAGACCTACCGGCAGCGGTTCACCCCTCGGCGCAAGGCCTCGCTCTGGTCGCAGCGCAACATCGGCAAGGTGCAGGCGCTCACCGAGGCGGGCCGGATGCGACCACGCGGCCAGGCCGAGATCGAACGCGCCAGGGCCGACGGCCGGTGGGAGCGTGCCTATGCCGGCCCGGCGACCGCCGAGATGCCCGAGGACCTAGCCGTAGCCCTGGAGGAGTCGCCGCGGGCCGCGGAGACCTTTGCCACCCTGAACGGCCAGAACAGGTACGCGGTCCTGCACCGGGTCCTCACCGCGCCGAGCCCGGCCAGCCGGGCCAACAGGGTGGCGAAGCTGATCGGCATGCTGGAGCGCGGCGATACGCCGTATCCGCAACCGGGTTGATGCCTTGCCAGGGGGAGAGGATGGGGCGCCCCGTCTTCAGACGGTGATTCATTCCAGGATGGACATTTCCCCGGGTCCTCCCGGCCTGATGCGTCCATCCTGCGATGATTCCTGGTCGGCGCGATGGGTTCGGGCGGTGAGATCCGTCGAGATCCGCCGCGGTCTGCCAGTGTCGGGTTCCCGGTGGGGAGCGCCGACCCGGTCTGACATCATGAGATGGATGAGCACTCTCGACTTCGCCCGGGTGGCGTGATGAACCAGGTTTCCGACCCGTCGCCGGCGGCGGCCTCGCGCTTGACCTTCTGTGGGCTCTCCATCGCCTACGACCACCGGGTGCTCGAGCCCAGGCCGTGGACCGAGGCGCAGTCGCAGTGGGCGGCCGAACTGCTCCCCGACGCTCCCGCCGGTCCGGTGCTGGAACTGTGCGCCGGCGTCGGGCACATCGGACTGGGCGCCGTGCGCGAGGGCGACCGCGACCTGGTCATGGTCGACGTCAACCCGGTGGCCCGGGAGTTCGCGGTGGCGAATGCGGCCGCCAACGGGCTGGGTTCCCGCGTCGAGTTCCGGCTGGCCCGGATCGATGAGGCGCTCGGTGAGGACGAACGGTTCCCGTTGATCATCGCGGACCCGCCGTGGGTGCGCTCGGCGGAGACCTCGCGGTTCCCGGCGGACCCCGTCCTGGCGATCGACGGCGGCGACGACGGCCTGGACCTCGCGCGGACGTGCGCCGACCTCATCGTCGGTCACCTGGCCGGCGGGGGCTCCGCACTGCTCCAGCTTGGCAACACCGCCCAGGCCGAGCTGATCGCCGCCTATGCGGGGCAGCGGTCCGACGGTGCGGTCAGCGCGGTCGAGACCCGCGTCTTCGACCGCGGGGTGGTCGTGCGGCTCACCCGCTGACCCCTCAGGCTGCCCGGCGGGCCGGTCGGTGCGCCGGTCAGCGGCCGGGGCGCCTGCGCATCACCTTGTGGGTGCCGTCACACCACGGCTTGATGGCGGAACCGCCGCAGCGGCAGACGGCGCTGACGGGCCGGGTGGTCTGATATTCGTTGCCGTCCTCGTCCTGCACCACGTGATCGCCGCGGAGCAGGATCGGGCCTCCCGGACAGAAGATCACGTCCGGGTGGCCCGGGGTCATGCCCGGCCCCTGGCCCGGCAGCCTGCCCGGTTCGTCGCTCATGAGGCCCACGCGCCGAGCATGCGCTGGGCGTAGCGGTCGTCCTGGTCCAGGCTGGTCCACGCGCCGAAGAAGACGTCCTCGTGCAGGGAGGGCTCCTCGGCCAGCAGGGCCCCGCAGATCGTGCGGACGGCCAATTGCTCGTGCACCGCGTCGGCCTCGACGTGCTCGGTGTAGTACTCGACCATTTCCGCAGGGAAGCCCAGGCGCTCCAGCCCGCCGGCGATCTTGCGCGACGGCGAAGAGCTGGTGGCCTCGAAGGCGGTCAGAAAGCCGAGCGAGGCCGCACGGAGTCGCCGGTTCAACCCGAACAGGGACATCACGTTGTTCTGCTCGAGGACCTCGACCGGGACCTCGTCGATGTACGCGCCGTACTCGGCCGACAGGCCGCTGGCCGTCAGGCCCTGGGCGAAGAGGTGGGCGTGCAACCGGTGCGGGTTGCCACCCCCGTACTCGTCGTACTGCAACTCCATCACGGCGGCCTTGACGGTATCGGACAGGCGGGGGATGACCCACGTGGTGTGGTCCGACTCCTTCAGGTGGTAGATCGACTTGTGACGCAGGAACTCCCGCACCTGCTCCTCGGATGCGGAGCGGTGGATGTGGGCCGCCAGCGAGGGGCCGTCGTGGTCGGCGACGAACGCGAAGAAGTCCTCGGCGAAGTTCCCGGGCTCGGGCACCCCGGGGGTCCGGGCGCGGAGCTCCCGCTCGAAGTCCTGCTCGAGGCGCCGTCGCACCGCGATCAGCTGCGGGTCCCACTCCAGGTCGCCCGCCACGTCCTCGAAGCCCCGGTAGTGCTGCTCGTACAGGGCCCACAGGGTGATCTGGGCGTCCTCGGGACTGCCGGCGTCCGGGGCGTCGGCCGCCCGGGAGGTGTCCCCGGTGCGCAGGGACTCCAGGACGCACTCGCTGAGCGGGCCGCGCGCGGTGGGGGTCAGCATGGGTCCACCTCCCGCCGGGCGGTCCGGGGCAGGGCGGGCTGGGGCAGAGCAGTGGGCTGGCACATCGGTCGGTGCATCCAGATCCTCGTCTCGGTGTGAAGGACGGCGGGTGGCCGGGGTGTCCGTCACCCGCCGGTTCCGAATCTACCGTGAGTGATGCGGGCCTCATCACCCGGGGCGCGCTGCAGGGGCCGATCCCTGTCCCGGGCGGGGCCCGCAGGGGGTGGGGGAATACTGCGCCGTGTGACCCCGGCCACGACGCCTCGGCTGCCTTCGGGTACGGTGGATGGCTCACGATCAACGGTTGGGGGACCGGACTATGAAGAACCTGTTGGCGGAAGCACTGGAGATCCTGCGGGACACCGAGGCGAACGACACCCGCACGAAGGCCCGGGGGCGCCGTGCCCACGCCCGCGTGCTGACGATGATCAACCTCGCCGACGAGACGGCCAAGCTCAGCCGGGAGCAGCGCATCGGGAACCTGCTGGCCCTGGCGCAACTGGACAAGGATTCCGGCTGGGCGCTCGAGGAGGCCCGCCGGATGCTGTCCGAGGAGGCCGGCTAGGGCCTGTCCTGTGAATCATCGCATCCACAGGATGGTGGCGGCGATGAGGAGTTCGAAGCGGTAGTAGGCGGCGCGCTTGGCGTAGCGGGTGGCCAGGTCGCGGAATTGCTTGAGCCGGTTGAAGCAGCGTTCGACCACGTTGCGGCGGCGGTACTCGGCGGCGTCGAAGGCCGGAGGCCTGCCACCGGCGCTGCCCCTGGCGGCACGGCGGGCTTTCTGGTCGGTGCGCTCGGGGCTGGTGAAGCGGATACGGCGCCGGCGCAGTGCGGCGCGGGTCGAGGGATGAGAATAGGCCTTGTCCGCCAGGACCGCCTCGGGGCGGCACCGTGGCCGGCCCGCACCGCGGCGGCGGACGCCGATGGCCTCCAGCAAGGGCAGCAACTGCGGGTTGTCCCCGTCCTGGCCGGGCGTGAGCAGCACGCTCATCGGCAGCCCCCGCCCGTCCACGGCCAGGTGGATCTTGCTGCTCAGTCCGCCCCGGGAGCGTCCGATCCCTTCACCGTCCACTGCGATGGCCTCGATCGCGGGCCGGCACCCCCTTTTTTACGGGCCCCGGCCGCGTGCTGGTGGGCCCGTACGACGGTCGAGTCGACGCTGATGATCCATTCGACCTCCCCGACGGCGTCGTCCTTGACGACGGCCTCGGCCAGGATCTTCTCCCAGGTCCCGTCCAAGGTCCATTTCCGCAGCCGCTCATGGGCGGTCTTCCAGGGACCGTAACGCTCGGGCACATCCCGCCAAGGAACACCGGTGCGCAGTTTGAACAGGATCGCATTGATCACCTGCCGGTGATCACGCCACTGCCCGCCGCGCCCGGACACCGGCAGCAACGGCTCGATCCTGGCCCACGCCTTATCCGTCAGTTCACCACGCCCGACCATTCCACAGGTCTAACACCGACAGTCCCAGATTCACAGGACACGCCCTAGACCGGTCCGCGCGGACCCCGGTTCGAGGGTGCCCTCCCGGGGGTCGCCTCCCGGGGGTCTCCCGAGGCCCGGGAGGGACGGACCGGGTGCGTCAGAGCGCGGGGTGCATCAGAGCGCGGTGCCGAGGAGCTGGACACCGACGCCCCACGCGGCACTGAGCATGCCCACCACGGCGACCGCGGAGATCAGGGTGGCCGCCGCCCACTCACGCCGTGACCCGGTGGGGCCCAGCACGGGCAGCTTCATCCGCCCGCCACTGCTCCACATCTCCCGCACCAGCGGCGTCCGGGACAGCTCCCGTGGCCGCCGGAGGCGCACGGGCCACAGCAGGTTGCAGCCGCCGTCGGTGAGCATGTCCCCGGCGACGTGGACCACCACGCCCAGCGCCACCGCCAGCACGAACCAGGAGCTCTCCGCTCCCAGCCCCACGGTGACCAGCGCCCCGCACAGGATCCCCACCAGCCAGGGGGCCCTGCGTGCCCGGTCCGGCATGAACCGCAGTGCCTTCACCGCGAAGGCGGACAGCAGCACGGTCCCGATCCCGGCGCCGAGCTGCAACGCGCCGGACTCGGTCGGCAGCGTCAACCGGGAGAGCAGCCAGGCCATCAGGGTGAACGCGGCGATCCCCAGCAGCGAGTGCGTCCCGTTGCGGTGCCCACCGGCGGCCCGGCCGAGGATGCGGCACAACCACTCCGAGACCGGCGGCAGGGAGTGGGCGATGGAGGCTTGCCGGTGGTCGGCGTCCGGCAGCAGTGCGGCGCCGGCGGCGACGATCGCCCCGGCCAGGACGCCGAGGTCCGTGATCCCGCCCAGCAGTCCGAATCCCAGGGGGATGGCCTCCGGCAGCGTCAGCAACGCCCCGGTGCCCGTGCCGAACAGCCCGACGCCGGCCAGCGGCCCCAGCGGCAGCTCACCGTCGGCGGCGATCAGCACCCAGGCCGCCGCACCGCAGGCGGCGTGATGTGGTCCCATCATGGGCGGGGTCCCCTCCTCGCAGATCAGGTGGGGTGCCGTCGCGGCGGCACCCCGGAACGCCCTCGGGATCGGCCTGGAGGGCCGGTCCCGAGGGCACCCAACATCTGATCACACGGGGCGGACGGGTTTAACCGTCGCGGGGCGGGCGTCCTGCGGGCACCCCCGCGGGGGTGGTCATCCGCGGTGTCATCCGCCGGTCGGAGACAGTCGATGGAGGTGTCCTGCAACCTTTTCGGCTCCGGAGCGGTAATTCGTGCGTAACCGTCGAGATGTACCCGTCGATTTCCACCCCAGGTCCGGCGTCGACCCCATCGGTTCCCGGACCGCGGCGAGCACCGCCACCACCATGCTCGGGGTTCGCCGCTGCTCGAACAGAAAAGGTGACGCAGTCATGGCCATCATGAACCCCGCACTCCGAGACGCCGCGGACGCGTTCCGGGGCCGCCCGGCACCAAGGGGTGCCCGCTCGGGCGTCCCCACGCAGGGCGTCGCTCCTCGAGGCGCCCGCGCGGCCGGCGTTCCCTCTCCGGGTGTCGCCGCCCCTGACGTCCCGGCGCAGGGTGTCGCGGACGCCGAGGTCACCGCCCCCGGCACCCCGGCCTCCGGCATCACCACCCCCGGCCTCTCAATCCCCGACCTCCCAGCGTCCGGCCGCCCGGCATCCGGTGCCCCCGGGCCGCGCGGGCCGGTGCGGGACCTGCCGCGCGGGCCGATGCCGCCGCTGACCGCGCTCACCGCACACACGTCCGAGGGCTGGAAGCCCGAGGGCGACTGGAAGCTGTACGCCGAGTGCGGTCCGGGTGACACCGAGCTCTTCTTCTCGAAGGACCCCATGGAGAAGAAGGCGGCCCTGGCGATCTGCAACGACTGCCCCGTGGTCAGCGAGTGCCTGGCGGAGGCGATGACGCAGGAGACGGGAGTGGACCTGCACGGCCGGTACGGTATCCGCGGCGGGACCACCCCGGTCCAGCGGCGGGAGCTGGCCCGCAGCCTGAACCAGCGCCCGGTGAAGCCGCGCCGCAACACGCCGACCTCGAAGGCCGGGTGAGCGGCGCGGCCCACGGCAGCGCGTCAGGGTGCCGCTGCGGCGGTCACCGGTGCCGCAGCGGCTTGCGGCTGGTCTCCGGGGCCAGGGCCACGGCGACGAACGAGACGGCGGCGGCGGCCATGAGGTACCAGCTCGGCGCGAGGTCGGTGCCCGAGGTGGCGATGAGCCACGTGGCCACGAGCGGGGCCGTGCCGCCGAAGACGGCGTTGGAGAGGTTGAAGGAGACGGCGAAGCCGGAGTAGCGGACCCTCGTGGGGAACATCTCGGCCAGGAAGCTGGGCAGGGTGCCGTCGTTGAGGGTCAGTAGGGCACCGAGCAGGATCTGGACCAGCACGATCACCACGAAGCTGCCGGTGCCCAGCAGGACGAACGCCGGGTAGGTCAGCACGATGAACAGCACCGAGGCGCTGATGAGGACCTTCTTGCGCCCGAAGCGGTCGGAGAGCATGCCGGTGAGGAAGATGAAACCGATGTAGGTCAGCAGCGCCACGGTGGTGGCGATGTAGGACAGCGTCTCGTCCAGGCCGATCTCCTGCGAGAGGTACGTCGGCATGTAGCTGAGGATCACGTAGAAGCCGACGGCGTTGAGCAGCACGGCGCCGCTGGCCACCAGCAGTGCGCGCCAGTGCTGCGTGAACAGGTCGGACACGGGGGTCTTGACGGCCTCGTCCTCCTCGGCCAGTTCGCGGAAGACCGGGGTGTCCTCGAGCTTGTTGCGGATGTAGCGGCCGATCAGGCCCATGGGGGCGGCCAGGAGGAAGGGCAGTCGCCAGCCCCAGTCGCTCATCTGCCCGGCGTCGAGCAGGCCGGTGAGCAGCGCGGCGATGAGGGAACCGAGGAGCAGGCCGGTCGCCGTCGAGGCCGGGACGACGGCGGCGAACAGGCCGCGCCGGTTCGCCGGGGCGTACTCGACGAGGAAGGCCGAGGCGCCGGCGTACTCACCGGAGGCGGAGAAGCCCTGGACCACGCGCAGCAGCAGCAGGGTGATCGGCGCCCAGATGCCGATGGCGGCGTAGGACGGGATCAGGGCGATGCAGAAGGTCGCCATCGACATCAGCAGGATGGACCAGGACAGCGCGGTGCGCCGGCCGATGCGGTCGCCGAGGTGACCCCAGACGAACCCGCCCAGGGGCCGGACGAGGAAGGAGATCGCGAACAGGGCGAAGGTGAGCATGAGGCCGGTCTGCGGATCGGACTCGGGGAAGAACACCGCGGTGATGGTGACCGCGAGATAGCCGTAGACGGCGTAGTCGAACCACTCGACGAAGTTGCCGATGAAGCTGGCGGCGACCACCCGGCGTCGGGTGGAACGGATCTCCTCGGGGCGGGGTTGTCCGCTGAGGGAGAGATCGGGGGCGTCATTGCCCGGTGTGCCCGACTCGGGATGCTGGCTGGTGAGGGGCTGAGAGCCCGTGCCGGAGGATGAGTTTCGGATCATGTGTAACCACCCTGGTTGAGGTTGCAGGGTTTGCAACGAGGTTGCATAAATGGAAGCATGTGACCCGAGTCACGTCAAGGGATGGGCCGCATGGCGGGTGCGCCGGTGCGGGGGCCGCGGGGTGCGCCTGCATAGTATGAGCCAGGTCACCTCTGCCACCGTCAGGAGCCCCATGAGAACCCGAATGACGCCCCTCCGCCCCGCCCTGGCCCTGCTGGGCGTGGCCGCCCTCGCGCTCACCGGTTGTGCCGATCAGATCAGGGGTGCCCAGGGTGACGCGGAGAGCTCACCGGTGCCCGCCGTGGGCTCGGGGGAGGCCGCCGGCGCCTCGCGGCTGGACGCCATCAAGGACTCCGGCCGTCTCACGGTCTGCACCACCGGTGACTACCCGCCCTTCACCGAGCAGGCGGAGGGATCCGGGGAGTTCACGGGCATCGACGTGGACATGGCCAGGGACCTCGCGCAGACCCTCGGCGTCGAGGTCGAGTGGGTCAAGACCAGTTGGAAGACCCTCATGGACGACTACCTGGCCGGGTGCGACATCGCGGTCGGCGGCATCTCGATGAACCCGGAGCGTGCTGAACAGGTCTTCTTCACCGCCCCGACCCTGGAGGACGGCAAGACGCCCATCGCGCGCTGCGAGGACGCCGGGAAGTACCGGTCCATCGAGGACATCAACCGTCCCGGCGTCACCTCGATCTTCCCGGAGGGAGGCACCAACGAGAAGTTCGCCCGCGAGCACTACCCCGAGGGCGAGCTGAAGACCCACGAAAACCTGACGATCTTCGACGAGATCGTGGCCGGCCGCGCCGACGTGATGACCACCGACCGTTCGGAGGTGCTGTACATCGACCACGAGTACGAGGAGCTCTGCGCGGTCAATCCGGACGAGCCGTTCGACTACTTCCAGAAGGGCTACATGCTCCCGCAGGGGGACGTGGTCTTCAAGCACTACGTGGACCAGTGGCTGGACATCGCCCTGAACGACGGCACCTATGACGAGATCGCCCGCCCCTGGATCGGCGACGTGGACCTGACGCTGGAGCGCTGAGCCGACGCCGCCGGGCGGACCGCCGGCCTCAGGCGGCGGGGGCCTCCTGGGCCCGTCGGCCCCGGCGCTGGCGGAGCACCACGGCCACACCGGAGGACCCCAGCAGGACCAGGCCGGCCACCAGGGTGGCGCCGCCGGCGCCGAGGGAGCCGTCGGTCCACTCGATGAGCGCCTCCGTGACCGCGGTGGTCAGCGCGATGACCCCCACGGCCAGGAAGGGCCACCAGCCGCGCCACCAGTACAGGCCGAACAGCGCCAGGGCGACGACGAACGTCACCGCGTACGCCCAGCCGGGTTCGGGATGCGCCAGGAGGACCTGCGCCCCCAGGAGCAGCATCAGTGCCCCGACCGCCCCGCCCAGCTGGGGTTCGGCCCACCACCGGCCGAGCAGGGAGAGGGCGAGCCATGTGGCGCCCACCGCCAGGATCAGCACGGCGCGCAGCACCTCGGCGCGGTAGTCGTCACCCGTCCAGACACTGGTGAGGAACACGACGGTGGCCAGGGCCAGCGCCAGGTGCAGCAGCGGTGAGGGAGCCAGCACATAGCCGACCAGCAGGATGACCAGGGCCAGCACCACCCCGGAGGTCATGGACACGTTGTGCAGGTCGTAGGACGGCGGCGGGAAGTTCTCGTGCAGGATCCAGCTGCCCAGCGCGACGCCGGCCGCGATGGACGCCGCGACCACGAGCGTCCCGGCCAGGAACCGGGGACGCGGGCCGAGCCGGTCGCGTAGCAGCCAGGCGCCGCCCGCGGCCCGGACGATCACGAGGGCACCGGCCAGGAGCACGACGGCGATGCCCCCGAGGATCAGGCTGCGCTGGAGGGCCGTGAGGTCGCCCCAGTACTGCGCGGCAAGCAGGATGACCGCGACGACGACCAGCGCGGCGCCCGCGTAGGCGATCACCTCGGTCAGTCGCGGACCCGTCCGCCGGCGTTCCTCCGGCGCACCGACGGCACCGGGCGGGGCGAGCTGGCGCTCGACGACGGAGATCGCGTCCTCCGCCCGCTGTGCGTCCACCAGCCCGGCATCCACCAGGCCCGTGACGATCCGGCGCGAGGTCCCCTGCTCATTCATGCGCGAAGCATAACCCTCCGGTGATGCTCCGGGTCAGGCCCCGGTCCCGGTCAGGCCCCGGTCTCTGTCAGGTCCGGGCCAGGCTCGGCCCGGTCTGTTGCTGGGTCTGCGGTTGGGTCTGCTGGTGGGTCATGGTCAGGCCTGCGTTCGGGTGAAGGCGCCGATGCCGGTCAGGGTGCGGCCGATGGTGAGTTGGTGGACCTCGTCGGTGCCCTCGTAGGTGCGCACGGACTCGAGGTTGTTGGCGTGGCGCAGCGGGGAGTGCTCCAGGGTGATCCCGTTGCCCCCGAGCATCTCCCGGGCCTCGCGGGCGATGCCGATCGCGACCCGGCAGTTGTCCAGCTTCCCGGTGGAGATCATCGCCGGAGTCACCGCGGCCGGGTTGGTGTCCTTGGTCCGGCCGATCTGATGGGCCAGCAAATAGCCCTTGTTGATGGCCACCGCCATGTCCGCCAGCTTGGCCTGCGTCAACTGGTAGGACGCCAGCGGGGTGCCGAACTGTTCCCGGCCCAGCGTGTAGTCCAGCACCGCGTTGAACGAGTCCCGGGCCGCGCCCATCACGCCCCAGATGATCCCGTACCGGGCCTCGTTCAGGCACTGGAACGGGCCCTTCAGGCCCACCGCGCTCTCGGCCGGCAGGATCGCCTCCGCCGGCAGGCGGACATCGGTCAGGGTGATCTCGCACTGCACGCTGGCGCGCATGGACAGCTTCTGCCCGATCGCCTCAGCGGAGAACCCGGGCGTGTCCGTGGGGACCACGAACCCGCGCACCCCCCGGCCGTCCCCGTGCTCACCGGTCTGGGCCCAGATGATCGCCACGTCGGCCAGGGTGGCCAGACCGATCCACCGCTTGGTCCCGGTGAGCACCCAGTCCCCACCCGGTTCCTGGACGGCGGTGGTTCTCATCGAGGCCGGGTCCGAGCCGGCCCCGGGTTCGGTGAGCCCGAAGCAGCCGATCGCCTCACCGGCGGCCATGGCCGGCAGCCACTGCTGTTTCTGGGCCTCGGAGCCGTGCTTGTGGATCGCGGACATCGCCAGGGAGCCCTGGACCGAGACGAAGGTGCGCAGCCCGGAGTCCCCGGCCTCCAGCTCCTGGGCCGCCAACCCGTACTGAACCGCCGACCGGCCCGCGCACCCGTACCCCTCCAGGTGCATGCCCAGCACCCCCAACCGGCCCAGCTCCGGGACGATCTCCCGCGGGAACACCGCCGCCTCGTACCAGCCGGCGATGTTCGGGCGGATGACCTCATCCACCACCGCCCGCACGTCCAGGGCCAGGGCCTTCTCCTCGGCGGAGAACAGCCCGTCCATCCCCGTCAGGTCCACCGGCCCCAAAAACGAGGCCGAGACATCCCCCGACACAGACCGACCGGCCGGTGCGGCAACCGAGGCGGCGGGCGCGCCGGCGGTGGATGCGGTGGATGGGGTGGACGGGGTGCTGTCAGTGGCGGTATTCGCGGTCATGTCAGGTCCTTGATCGGGGAGAACGGAAGCGGGGAACGGGGGAGCTGCAGTGCGGACAGGAGAACGGACACGGCGGGAGGGAACCGCGGCGTGCACGCCTCAGCGGGAGCGGGTCAGTGGTCCCGGGCGAGCCAGGCGTTCACGGACTCCGTGTCCTGGCCGAGGGCGGGCGGGGCCAGCCGGGGGTGCTTGAGGGGCGGGTCCCATTGCGTCGGGTGGCGGAACTGCCGCCCGGTCACCTCGCCCGTGGGGCCGGTGAGCTCCACCACGGGATCGAGCCCGAGGCCCTGGGCCAGGTCGACGCCCTCGTCGATCCCGCCGACCAGGGCGCACGGCAGGCCGGCGGCCATCAGGGTGTCCCGCCACTCGGCCGCGGGGTGCCGTCCCAGGGCCTGCTCCAGGAGGCCACGGAGCTCATCGCGGTGGGCGACGCGCTGGGAGTTCGTGGCGAACCGCTCGTCGTCCGCCACGGCCGGGAGGCCGAGGGCCTCGACGAACCGCCGGAACTGGCCGTCATTGCCGATGGCGACGGCCAGCGGCCGGTCCTGGCAGTCCAGCAACTGGTAGGGGACGATCGAGGGATGGTCGTTGCCCATGCGTGACGGGACCACGCCGGCGCCCAGCCAGGCCTGGCCCTGGTTCGCCAGGGCGCCCTGCAGGGACGAGAGCAGGTTGAGCTTGAGGTGGGCCCCCCGGCCGGTGGCCTGGCGACGGTTCAGCGCCGCCAGCACGGCGATGGTGGTGTCCTTCGCCGTCAGGACATCGACCAGGGCCACGCCGGCCTTCATCGGCAGCTCCGGGGTGCCGGTGATGCTCATCAGCCCCCCGGCGGCCTGCACGATGAAGTCGTACCCGGGCAGGTGCGCCCCACCGGCATCCCCGAAACCGGAGATGGAGGCGTAGACCAGGCCGGGGTTGAGGGCGGACAGTTCCTCGTAGCCCAGGCCCAGGGCAGCCAGGCCTCCGGGCTTGAAGTTCTCCACCAGCACGTCTGCCCGGGCCGCGAGCCGGCGGGCCTTCTCCAGGTCGTCCTGGTCGGACAGGTCCCAGCAGACGGACTCCTTGTTGCGGTTCACGGACTCGAAGTAGGTCGCCCCGGTGGCCGACGACGGGGGGGACCACGAGCGGGTGTCATCACCGGTTCCGGGGCGCTCGACCTTGATCACCCGCGCCCCGAGGTCTGCCAGGGTCATGGTGGCCAGTGGGCCGGCCAGCACCCGGGAGAAGTCGGCCACCAGCACCCCGTCCAGCGGCAGGTGGCCCTCCGCGGTCGCCGGGTCCGAGAGCGGGGACGCGACGCGGTCCGGATGCAGGTGGGGCGTGGCTGACATGATCGGGTGTCCCTCCGGGGGTCGTCGCGGCTGCGGTGGATCCCAGCCTAGGGATCCGCACCGCCGGGCAGAACTGCCGATTGCGCAGTCCTGCCGACCCGGCATTGACGATTCGTCAAGGACTGGTGCCCCGGGAACCAGCCGGGCCACACGTGCCGGACCCGGCCGTGCTCGTGGCCGGACGCGGGATCCCTCACGTGCTCCGGCGACTCCGCAGGGTCCGGATCCCCAGGGAGAGCACCAGCAGCCCGTCGGGATGCATGGGGTCGTGCCCCGTGACCCGGGCGATGCGCTTGAGGCGGTAGAGCACGGTGTTGGGGCGGACGTGCAGGACCGTGGCGGCACGGGCAGCCTGGTACCGGTGCTGGATGTAGGCTTCGAGGGTCTCCAGCAGCTCCGTGCCGTGCTCCCGGTCGTAGGCGAGCAGGGGCTCGAGCGCGGACTCCACGAGTCCGGCGGCGTCGGCCCCCTCCGCGAGGGTGAGGCCGAGCAACACGTCGCGGTGGGTCTGGACCCGGTCTGCGCCGGGCGTGGTCAGGGCGATGTCGGTCGCGGCCCGTGCCTGCCGGTAGCTGACGGCCGCATGCTCCACGCCGTCGCCGCTGCTGCCCACCCCGGCCACCAGTCCCTCCACCTCCTGCACGGCGCGGGCGGCGGCCTCCTGCAGGCCGCGGCCGTGCTCGGGGGCCTCCACGAGCCAGACGATCTCCTCGTCCCGCAGTCCCATCAGGCCCAGCCGCCCGCGCGTCGTGCCCTCGAGGGGTTCCCCCAGGGCGCGGGACGTCACCTCCTGGGCCCGGGCGAGGTCCTGCTGCCCCGGGGGGAAGCGGAACGTGAGGATCGCGTGCCGGTGGCCCTCGAGGTCGAAGCCCTGCAGGTCCAGGGCGTCCCGGAGCCGGGCGCGCGCCTCCGGCGCCGCCCGGCCGTGGATCAGGGCCTCCAGGACGTCACTGCGGAGGATCGGCCGGTTCCGGCGCAGGCCCGCCTGTTCCTCCACGTAGGCCTGGACCACCGCCGCGGACATGATGTCGACGTGTTCCATGACCCGGCCGGCCAGCCTGAGCAGCACCCGCAGCTGGGCCGGGTCCTGGAGGTCGGCACAGTCCACGAGCTCGTCCCAGATGGTGCGCTCCCGCACCCGGTAGGCGCGCAGCAACGCCGGCAGGGGCACGGCCTGGTGGAAGCGGCGTGCGGCCGCCCGCGCGTTCAGGCGGATCTCCTCCTGGGCGGGCGGGGTCTCCGTCATCAGGGAGGTGAGCATCTGGCGGATCTTCTCCGAGGCGAGCGGCAGCACGTCGCGCTCGACGACGCCGTCGGCGAAGGCGCGGTACTCGACGACCTCGTCCCGGTAGGTCTGGGCGAGGCGCCGGGCGATGTCCTCGATGCGGGCGTTGACGCGTTCGGAGATCAGCAGCAGGGCGCGGGAGTCCGGATCCCGGACGTCACCGGCGGGGGCGGGCCAGGTCGCCGGCATCACCGGGGATCGGTGTAGGTGGTCTTGTGCTGGGTGTAGAACTCCCGGGCCGCGCTGCCCTGTTCCCGCGCTCCGTAGCTGGAGCCCTTGCGCCCGCCGAAGGAGACGTGGGGGTCCACTCCGGCCGTGGGCGCGTTGACCATGACCATGCCGGCCTGGGACCGGCGCTTGAAGTCGGCGGCGTGCGCCAGGCTGCCGGTGCAGATCCCCGAGGACAGCCCGAACTCGGTGTCGTTGGCGGTGGCCAGCGCCTCGTCGTAGTCGGCCACCCTGATCACGGCCGCCACCGGCCCGAAGACCTCCTCGCGGTTGATCGTCATGGCGTTGGTCGTCCCGGTGACCAGGGCGGGGGACATGTAGTGGCCGTCCGTGGCGAGCCGGAGCCGTTCGCCGCCGTGGACCTCCCCGCCCTCCTCGCGGGCCGTGCGGACATAGGCCAGGTTGCCCTCCAGCTGCCCGCGGCTGGAGATGGGGCCGACCGCGGAGCCGGGATCCCGGGCATCCCCGACCGTCATTGCCCCGACCCTCGCCAGGAGCCGGTCCACGAACTCGTCGTGGACGTCGGCGGTGACGATCAGCCGGGAGGAGGCGGTGCACCGCTGTCCATTGGAGAAGAACGCCCCATTGAGGGCACACTCCACCGCGTGGTCGAGGTCGGCATCGCCCAGGACCACGAGTGGGTTCTTCCCGCCCATCTCGCACTGGACCTTGATCCCCTGGGCCACGCAGGCGGCCGCCAGTCCCCGGCCCACGGCCTGGGAACCGGTGAAGCTGAGGGCGTCCACCGCGGACGACCCGGTCATGGCCGCGCCGGTCACGGCGCCGGAGCCCATGACGAGGTTCAGCACCCCGTCCGGGAGCCCGGCGTCGGCCAGGATCCTCGTCAGTTCCCAGGCGCATCCGGGGGTGATGCCGGCCGGCTTGAACACCACGGCGTTGCCGAAGGCCAGGGCGGGGGCGATCTTCCAGGCCGGGATGGCGATGGGGAAGTTCCACGGGGTGATGACGCCGACCACGCCCATGGGGTCGTGGTGCATCTCGGCGATCAGCCCCGGCCGGACGGAGTCGATCACCGTCCCGGCGTTGCGCAGGGCCTCCCCGGCGAAGAAGTCGAAGATCTGCGCGGCCCGGTTGACCTCGGCCACGGCCTCGGCGATCGGCTTGCCGAGCTCGCGGGCCAGCAGGTCCCCCAGCTCGGCGGACCGGGCCGCCAGCTGCCCGGACGCGCGGGACAGGACCTGCGACCGGGCCAGGGGGCCGGCCTCCGCCCACTCCGGCCAGGCGTGACGGGCGGCCTGGACGGCCTCGGCGACGGTGTCCGCGTCCGCCTGGGCGTAGCGCCCGATGACGTCCGAGAGGTCCGAGGGGTTCACGTTCTCCGTGCGGTCCTCCGAACCCACCCATGCTCCGCCGACGTAGTTGTCAAAGGCTGGGGTCTGCGTCATCGCCTGCTCCTTCGTCGTCATGCCTGGAGCACCCGGTCGAGTGCCGCCGCGGCGCGGTAGCCCGAGGCCACGGCGCCCGAGAGTGACTGTGCCAGACCGGTGTGCTCACCGGCGATCGCCACGCGGCCCGCGGCCTCGTCGAAGGCCGTGGCGTCCGCGGCGCTCCAGTCGAGTCCTGCCGCGCTGTAGGCGCCGCGCGTCCAGACGTCGTCCGCCCAGGTGGTGAGCAGCGGCTCGCCGTCCGGCACCATGGACGGGCGCAGTTCGCGCAGCTTCTGCGCCCACAGCGAGGGCCCGTTCCCGACGTCCAGCGCCGCGACCGCGTCCGGCCCGCCCGCGAAGGTGGACAGGGCGGCGACGCGGTGCTCGCCGTCGATACCGAGGGACTGCCAGGACCACCACGTGTGCTCGGCGCTCTGCACGGCCGAGTCCTGCTCGGACGTCGAGACCGGCACCCCGAGCTTGGCGGCGACCCCCATGAACCGGTGGTCCAGGGCCATGCTCATGCGTTCGGGCAGGTCGAAGCCGAGCCGGAGGGAGCGCAGGAGCGGGAGCGGGACGGCGACGACGCCGGCGTCGCCCTCGACGCTGCTGCCGTCGGCCAGCTCGAAGCGCACGCCCCGCGGTGACTGCTCGACGCCGGCCACCGGGCTCTCGAGCCGGATGGCCGCGCCCAGCCTGCGCGCCAGCTCGAGCGAGAGGGACTGGTTGCCGTGGACCAGCCGGCCGCCGTCCTCGACGTAGAGGTCTTCCGCGGAGGACTCGTGGAGCACGGCGGCCTCGGCGCTCACGGCTTCCGGGTCCGCGGCCAGCGACGTCGCCATCCGCCGGTAGACGGGATCATCCCGGAACCCGGCACCGAGGGCCTCCCGGAACACGGCCGCGACGGACACTGACCGCTCCCCGTCCTCGAGCATGCGCCGGAGGGTGTCCCGGGCGGCGTCCATGCGCCGGGTGAGCGTGTCGACGTCGACGTGCCGGCCGTTGAGGGTGCGCCGGGCGTACCGGACGCCGTGGCTCATGATGGGCACGCCCACCTCGGCCGCGAGGCGGCGGATGGCGAACTCGGTGGGGAAGATGTACTCGCCGCCGCGCTCGGTGATCACCCCGTTGGGCAGGGTGGCCGACCAGGTGCGGCCGCCCACCCGGTCCCGCGCCTCCAGCACCACGACCTCGTGGCCTCCCTTGTGCAGTTCCCACGCGCTCGTGAGGCCGGCGAGGCCGGCTCCGGCGATGACCACCTTCATCGTGACTCCTTCTTCCAGACGTTCCCGACATTCCCGAGGCTTCCGGCGTTCCCGACGCCGACGGGCTCCGGGGCCGGTTCCGCGGACCCTGCCAGCTCGTGCCGGATGCGGGCCGCGGCCCGCAGTCCGCTCTCGATCGCGCCGTCGACGAACCCGCCCCAGAGGTTGGCGTTGTCGGAGGTGGCGAAGTGCACGGCTCCCTGGGGTTCCTGGAGCCCGGCCAGGTCCCGCGTGAGCTGCCCCGGGCGGAACAGCTGCCAGGTCGTCCCCGCCAGGTCGTCCGCCATCCAGTCGTGGCCGGTCACGTCGAGGACCTCGAGGTCGTCGCGCCAGACGTCCAGGGCGGCCTGCGCGTCGCGGACGGACGTGACGTCGAAGGCCTCGTGGTCCGGGCCGAACCCCACGAGGATCGAGGCGTCGTCGGCGATGAACTCGCTCTTGACGACGGAGAGGGGGTGCTCCTGGCTCGAGTAGGCGAAGAACCGCTGGACCGGCCCCCGGACCTTGATCCACACCTTGACCCCGCGCGAGGCGGACCTCTCGGCGTTCATCCGGGCCACCGCCCCGGTCAGCGCCGGTGCGAAGTCGATCCGGTGGATGGCGTTGAACGGGGTGGTCACCACCACGCGCCGCGCCCGGAGGGTGGAGCCGGAACCGTTCTCGCCGTAGGCGACGGTGGCCCCGTCCGGGTCCTGCCGGACCGACCGCACGCGCTGGCCCAGCCGGATGCTCCCGCGCACGTCCCGGGCGATGTCCCCGGCGAAGGCGGTCATGCCCCCGTCCACCCGATAGGTGGCCGAGGCCTCGTGCATCAGCTCCCAGAACCCTCCGGTGGCCGCGGCCCACCGGAGCGCGCCGACCAGGCCGACGGCGTCGAGCCGGGCGTTGGCGTGGCCCACCCATACGGACTCGTTGGCGCGCCGCTCCTCCTCGCCGAGGTCGAGCTCGTCCAGGCGGTCCTGCAGCGAGCGGGGGTCCAGGGTGGTCAGGTCCGGTGAGGAGGCGGGATCCGCGGGCCGGGGGAGGGCGGTGAGGGCATCGCGGACGATGCGCGCCTGCCCCGGGGCGATGAGCGCGTTGAACTCATCGAGGGTCCCGGTCCGTACCTGGCCGCCGGCGCCCAGCCAGTACGCCTCCTCGGTGCGGGGGCTGCGGACGATGTCCCGCCCGTACCGAGTCAGCTCCGCCCACGTGTGGGGCTGGACCCAGTGCACCCAGGTCCCGCCCAGCTCCAGGTCGTGCCCCAGGCGGTGGTCCGTCCAGACGCGGCCGCCCACGCGGTCGCGGGCCTCGAGGACCACGACGTCGAGGCCCGAGTTCGCCAGTTCCCGCGCGGCGATGAGGCCGGCGAAACCGGCACCGACGACGACGACGTCGGCGGACTCCTCGGGAGGGTTCGGCGGGGGGACGGACACGGGTGCTCCTTCGGGGGTCGGGGTAGCGACGGCCGCCCGCGGGCGGCCGCGGCGGGTCAGGTGCCGGGGACGATCTGTGGACCGATGTCCAGGGTCGTGACGGTGGGTGGGCTCGTGATCACCAGGACGATCGCGGTGCCGGTGCCGGCGTTGCGGATGGCGTGCGGGGTCGAGGTGCGGTACTCGGCCGTGTCACCCGGTTGGAGGACGTGCTTCTCCTCGCCGATGGTGACCTCGGCGGCCCCGTCGATGACGGTCACGATCTCCTGGGCGTCACCGTGGGTGTAGGGCTCGTCACCGGTGCCCTCGCCCTCGTCGAACTCCAGGCGGTATCCCTCGATGGCCTGCAGGGGCGGCGGGGTGAGAAGGATCTTGCGGTATCCCGCGGACTGGATGGCGGGGTGGCGCCCGAGCCGGGTGACCCGTCCCGCCGGGGAGCGCTGGGTGAACAGATCGGCGAGGTTGATGCCCAGCGCCTCGGCGATGCGGACCAGCGTGGCGATGCTGGCGCCCGATTCCCCCCGCTCGAACTGGCTGATGAAGCTGGGCGTGGTGCCGGTGAGCGAGGCCAGCTCCCGCAGTCCCATGCCCCGGTCGGTGCGCAACTGCCGGACCCGGGGACCGGGAGTGCCGGTGACGGAGTCGGGAACCGTGGTGTCGGACTGTTCGGCGGTCATGGGTGACCGTCGCCGGGCAGTGGGAGGCGTGCCGCGCTGACGTGGGCGGACGATCTGTGCATGCCAGTGCCTTCCTGATCGCATTTCCCGCCGGGAATACGGCGTGAGGACTGTCACAAGGAGAGTGTGGATCAGCTATTGTGTTTGCCCACCATATTGCTATTCTGAACGTCATCGCAAGCAGGACTTAACGCCTGTTCAGTACGGAATGGCTCTGCGGGGCAGGCATATGGGGTCTACGGACAACCTGAGGAGTACCCATGCACACCACATCCCCGCGGCGGCGTACGATCCGCGCAGTCACCCTCGGCATGGCGGCCGCCGTCGCGCTGGCCGGCTGTGGCTCATCCGAACCGGAGCCCTCCGCGACCTACGACCTCGGGACGCCCGTGGCGGGCGAGGTCCCCGAGGGGGTCTTCGAGGGCGTCACGCTCACCTTCGCCGGCTCCGGCGGCATCTTCCAGGAGGGCCAGACCACTGCGGCCTGGACCCCCTTCGCCGAGGTGACGGGGGCGACGTTCCAGCAGGACGCCTTCGATCCCGGCAAGCTCAAGGCGATGGTGGAGAGCGGGAACACGACGTGGGACCTCGTCAACACCACGCAGTTCGACACCGCCCGTTTCTGCGGCACGCTGTACGAGGAGTACGACTACTCGAAGGTGGACATCTCCAAGGTGCCCGAGGGCACCATCACGGACGACTGCATGGTGCCGCAGATCCTCTACGGGCTCGTCGTGGCCTACAACACGGAGGCCTTTGGGGACAACCCTCCGACCAGCGCCGCGGACTTCTTCGACACCGAGAAGTTCCCGGGTAAGCGCACGGTCAGCATGTCGCAGTACGTCGATCCGCAGATGCTCGAGTTCGCCATCGTGGCGGACGGCGGTGACACCGCCAACCTCACCCCGGAGCAGATCCCCACGGCCATGGAGAAGTACCGGTCACTCGGGGACGACGTCATCGGCTGGACGAGTGGCGCCCAGGCCCAGCAGCAGCTCGAGAGCGGCGAGGCCGTCATGGGCCTGGTCTGGAGCGGCCGCGGGTACGGAGCGGCGGCGGCCGGAGCCCCGGTGGCGCCGATGTGGGACGAGTGGATGGTCATGGTCGACTCCACCGGCATCCCCAAGGGCACCAAGAACCTCGACGCGGCGTTCGCGGCCGTGAACTTCTACGGGGGTGCCGAGCAACAGGCCACCATGACCGAGGAGACCTCGTACGGCCCCATCAACACCGAGGCGAAGCCCGAACTCGATGACACGCTGAAGACCTGGATGACGACGGAGAACCTGGAGACGGGTCATTACCCCAACGTCGACTTCTGGGTCGAGAACTACGACGCGCTCGCCACCGAGTGGTCGGGCTGGGTGACCGGGGGCTGACCCATGAGCTCCGCCACGCGAGCGCTCGCGACCGACCCCGCGCTGGCCGCCCCGCCGGCCGGCGCGGGGCCGTCCCGCCGATCACGGGTCAAGTGGGGCCCGCTGCTCCTGCTCCTGCCGGCCATCGCGGTGGTCACCATGTTCTTCCTGGTGCCGCTGGTGGACGTGTTCGTCCGCAGCATCACCGACCCGGAACCGGGGCTGCAGAACTATGAGTGGCTGCTGACAAACCCCGTCAACCTCGAGGTCATCGCCCGGACCTTCCTGACCTCCCTCGTCGTCACCTTCGTGTGCCTGGTGGTGGCCTATCCCTACGCCTACCTGATGACGATCGTGGGGGAGCGTGCCCGGGCATGGCTCACCCTGTTCGTCATGATGCCGCTGTGGACCAGCATCCTGGTCCGCACGCTGGCCTGGATGGTGCTCCTGGCGGACACCGGCCCGATCAACGACTTCCTGGAGGCCATCGGCGTCGGCCGCCAACCGCTCATCCGCACGACCTTCGGCGTCGCGCTGGGCATGGCGCAGGTCCTGCTGCCCTTCATGGTGCTGCCGATCTACTCGGCGCTGGCCAAGATCGACCGCCGCCTGCTGTCCGCCTCCTCGAGCCTGGGCGCGAACGGGATCACCACGTTCTTCAAGGTCTACCTGCCACTGTCCCGGCCGGGCATCTTCGCGGGATCGATCACGGTCTTCATCCTGGGCCTGGGCTTCTACATCATCCCCTCGCTGCTGGGCTCGCCGAAGGAGGCGATGGTCTCCTCCCTCATCTACCAGCAGGTCAGCGTATTCCTGCTCTGGGGCCAGGGTGCCGCGCTCGGCATCGCCCTGCTCGTGGTGACGCTGATCATCCTCGTGGTCTTCAACCGGTTCGTCCGGGGAGCCAGCCTCGCCCCGGGGGTGGAGCCGGAATGACCATGAAGAGAGTCCTCGTCGCCTTCTCCGTCCTCGTCATCTTCCTGCTGATCGTGCCAACCCTGGTGATCGTGCCGATCTCCTTCAACGCCTCGCCGTCCTTCGACTTCCCGCCCAAGGGCTGGTCGCTGCAGTGGTACGAGAACTTCCTCACCGACCGCGAATGGCTCAAGGCACTCGGCAACTCGGTGCTCGTGGCCATCCTGACGGCCACCGTGGCCACGGTGACCGGGGTGCTCGCGTCCCTTGGCCTGAGCCGGGTCAGGTTCCGGGGCAAGTCCCTGCTGGAGAACTACTTCCTGGCTCCGATGATCGTCCCCGGGATCGTCATCGCGATCGGCCTGTACTCGCTGTTCATCCGGCTCGACCTGCTCGGCACCATCCCCGGGTTCGTCTTCGCCCACACGATCGTCGCCCTGCCGCTCGTCATCATCAACGTGATGGCCAGCCTCCAGGGCGTGGACCCGAGGCTCGCGCAGGCCGCCGCGAGCCTGGGGGCGAGCAAGGCGCGGACGTTCTTCACGGTCACGCTGCCGCTGATCGTGCCGGGCGTCACCGCGGGGGCGCTGTTCGCCTTCGTGACCTCGTTCGACGAGATCATCCTGTCCCTGTTCATCCAGGATCCGAGCCTGCAGACGCTTCCGGTGAAGATCTACCGCAGCGTCACGCAGAGCACCGACCCGACGGTCGCGGCGGTCGCCGTCATCACCATGGCCGTCTCCGTGACCGTCATGCTGGTCGCCCAGCTTGCCACCCGAAAGAGGAAGGCCCTCACATGACCGAGACTGGAGCGCACAGCGTGGGCGCAGCGGAACCCGGGGAGCGCGACCTCAGGGACGCCTCGCTGGACACCCGCACCCTCCGGCAGATCAACGAGGCCGGCATCAGCCTGAAGGGCGTGACCAAGCGGTACGGGGACAAGGCCGTGGTGGACGACATCGACCTGGTCATCGAGCCGGGCGAGTTCATGACGCTGCTGGGACCCAGTGGATCGGGCAAGACCACCACGCTCAACATGATCGCCGGGTTTGCGGACGTCACCGAGGGCCTGCTGCACATCTATGGCAAGCCGGTGGCCAAGCTGCCGGCGCACAAGCGGGACATCGGCATGGTGTTCCAGAACTACGCGCTCTTCCCGCACATGACGGTCGAGGAGAACGTCGCCTACCCGCTCCAGCGCCGCAAGATGCCCAAGGCCGAGCAGAAGAAGCGGATCGCCGAGTCCCTGCAGATGGTGCGCCTGGCCGAGTACGGTGGACGGTATCCGGCGGAGCTGTCCGGCGGCCAGCAGCAGCGCGCCGCGCTGGCCCGGGCCCTGGTCTACAACCCCCGGGTGCTGCTGATGGACGAACCCCTGGGCGCGCTGGACAAGAAGCTGCGCGAGTGGCTGCAGCTGGAGATCAAGCGCATCCACCAGGAGGTCGGCTCCACCTTCGTCTACGTCACGCATGACCAGGAGGAGGCCCTGTCCCTCTCCGACCGGATCGCGGTGTTCAACAACGGCAAGATCGAACAGGTCGGCACGGGCGTGGAGCTCTACGAACGTCCGGACACCCTGTTCGTGGGGCGCTTCCTCGGGGAGTCCTCCGTGCTGCGGGCTCCGAGCTCCACGGCCACGGTCCGCGACGGGAACACCACCCTGGCCGTGGGCGACGATCACGTGACCGTCCCGGGCGAGCGCCGGGGGGTCGAGAGCCTGGCGGTCCTCGTCCGCCCGGAGAACCTCTCGCTCGAACTCCCCGGCTACGTCCCGGCCTCCAGCTCGGAGAACGCCCTGCCGGTGACGGTCAAGACCGCCACGTACCTCGGCGTGGGCTGGCGGTACGACGTGGTCCTCTTCGACGGGACCAGCGGCATCGTCCGCACCCCGAACGACGCCACGCGCTTCGGGCCGGGAGACCAGGCCGTCGTCACGTGGGACGTCCGCCACGGCGTGCTGCTCGAGGACCTGGGCGAAGGGGACGAGTCCACCACGTGAGCCCAGGCCGCCGCGGCCGGTGACCACCGTTCGCCATCCGGGCCCATGCCGCGGCGGCGCCGGCCCGGCGGCCTAGCGTTCCGGCAGGTCCAGGTTCTGCACCCGCAGCATGCCCCGCGCCAGCACCTTGCCGGAGGCCTCGTCCGTGATGACGACCTGCCAGAGCTGCTGGGTCCGGCCCTGGTGCAGCGCCTCGGCCGTCACCAGGGCCCGGCCGCCGGTGCTGGCCCGCAGGAAGTCGGTGGCGTTGTGGACCCCCACGGCGAACTGTCCCCGCTCGGCCACGGCGGCGTTGGCCCCGGCCCCGCCGGCGATCTCCACGATGGTCGCGTAGACACCACCGTGCACCACGCCCTGGTCGGTGTGGTGCTGGGGGCCGAAGTCGGCGTGGCCGCGCACTCGCGTGGCGGACACCTCGTCGGCGGTGAAGCCCGAGGCCTGGATGAAGGCACTGGGCGGGGCCGTGAGATCGGTCATGGCGGGTTTCCTCCCACGGGGCAGGCGTGCGGTCTCTGCGGCCATCATGTCAGGTGATCGGCCGGTGGCGGGCCGCGACGTCACGGCCGAGGACCGGTCTCCACCCTGGGGTGGGGACCGGTCCTCGGTGTCGTGTCGCAGCCGGTGTCGATCCGGCCCTGGGTGATGTCAGGCCGCCACGAGCTCCCGGCGGTCCAGGTAGGGCAGGCCGTGTGCCTCGCCCACCGAGCGGTGGGTGACATGACCGTCCGTGGTGTTCAGGCCGGCGGCCAGGGCGGGGTCGGCGGCCAGGGCGGCGTCGACGCCGAGGTCGGCCAGGGCGACGGCGTAGGGCAGGGTTGCGTTGGTCAGGGCGTAGGTGGAGGTGCTCGGCACCGCTCCGGGCATATTGGCCACGCAGTAGAACACGGTCTCGTGCACCCGGAAGGTGGGGTCCTGGTGGGTGGTGGGCCGGGTGTTCTCGAAGCAACCGCCCTGGTCCACGGCGATGTCCACCAGCACGCTGCCGGGCTTCATGGCGGCGACCATGGCCTCGGTGACGAGCTTGGGGGCCTTGGCGCCGGGGATCAGGACCGAGCCGATGACCAGGTCGGCGTCCACGACCGCGCGCTCGACCTCCAGGGCGTTGGAGACCACCGTCTTGAGGCGGCCGGCGTACTGGGCGTCGAGCTGGCGGAGCCGGTCCACGTTGATGTCCAAGATGGTCACCTCGGCACCCATGCCCACGGCCATGGCCGCGGCGTTGGTGCCGGCCATCCCGGCGCCCAGGACCACGACCTTGGCCGGGCGGACCCCGGGGACGCCGCCCAGCAGGACCCCCTTGCCCCCGGCCGGGGCAGCCAGGGCGGAGGCACCGGCCTGCACGGAGAGCCGTCCTGCGACCTCGCTCATAGGGGCCAGCAGCGGCAGGCGGCGGTCCGCGGTCTGCACGGTCTCGTAGGCGATCGCCGTGACGCCGGCGTCCAGGAGGGCCCGGGTCAGCTCCGGCTCGGCGGCCAGGTGCAGGTAGGTGAACAGGATCAGCCCCTGCCGGAAGTGGCGGTACTCGGCGGCCACCGGCTCCTTGACCTTGAGGACCATGTCCGCCCGGGCCCACAACTCATCGGCGTCGGCAATGATGACCGCCCCGGCCGAACGGTAGGCCTCGTCCGTGATGCCGGACCCGGTGCCCGCCCCGGTCTCGACGAGGACCTGGTGGCCTCGGGTGGTCAGTTCGTGGACGCCGGACACGGTGATCGCGACCCGGTACTCGTTGTTCTTCACTTCGCGGGGGACGGAGATGATCATGGGGTGCCTTCCGAAGAAACGGTTGATTCGGTGAGATATTCTTCCGAAAGGACGGAAACGGCGCATTAAGACTGCAGAAGATTCGGTACATCGGGGAATACTGGAGGAATGTTCGAAGGTGGAAACCGTCCCGGCCCGGGTGCGTCGAAGGATCTACGGCCCCAGCGTGAGCTGGATCACCTCGATCGGCGCCTACTGGAGCTGCTGCGGGACAACGCGAGGATGACCAACCAGGCCCTGAGCGAGGCCCTCGGGGTGGCCCCCTCCACGTGCCTGGCCCGGATGAAGGCCCTGCAGCAGTCCGGGGTGATCCGGCGCTTCACCATCGATGTGGATCCCCAGGCGCTGGGGCGGGGCATCGAGGCGCTGATCAGCGTCCGCGTGCGGCCCGGGGCCCGTCAGCAGATCGCGACGTTCGCCGAGACGCTCAAGACCGTGCCGGAGGTGACGCAGTACTTCTTCCTCGCCGGGATGGACGACTTCCTGATCCACCTCACGGCGCGGGACACCGAGCACATCCGCCAGTTCGTCCTCGAGCACCTGTCCTCCAACCCCATCGTGGCCACCACCCAGACGAGTTTGGTGTTCGACCACGTCGCCGGGCCCGCCGCCCTCTGAGGCGCGGGGGTCGGAGGAGGCGCCGGCACGTGCTGATCGGCGAGGCGGCCGGGGTCACCAGCTGGCCCGGGCCGTGGCGGAGGCCCGCAGCACCGCTGCGCGGGGTTGTGATGGGGGGCGAGGGCGAGTGGTCCCCTATTCTGCGGTATCGGCCACGACCAAGACATTGGTCAGGGGGATTATGGACCGCCATTCCTGGGGCAGCTTGTCGTAGTTGGCGAGGACCATGGAGACGACGTCCTCGCCGTTCAACAAGCGCAGCCCGGATCTCTGGCGCTCGATGTTCTGGGCGTCCCGCGTGTATGTCCCGAGCGTGACGAACAGGCCGAGATCGTTCTGTCCAAGGGTGCCTGCCAGCTGCTGGACATCGGGAGCGCCGACTGAACCCGTCAGATGTTTGCACTGGACCTTGATTTGTGGCGGTTCGACGCCCAACGGATCCCTGTGGGCGATGACATCGATGCCGCCATCCTGGGAATATGCGGTGACGCGGGCCTGGTAGCCAAGTGCCCGGAGCAGGACGGCGGTGAACTGCTCGAAGTCCGCATGGCTGATCTGGCGGTGCAGGGCATTGAGCACAAAGTCTCGCGTGTGTCTGTCGATCCGTGAGGCACGGGGCTCGTCGGGCGAGTCATCTGACACTTCGGATTCAATGACTGTCTCGACGGCTTGGGCTTCGGGCTCGGTCTGGCGAAGACCGGTACCCACGGCGTCATCGGTGGCCTCCATGGCGGCCAGGAACTCGGTGACATGCTTACGGATGCGGAAGACCGTGAGAAACGCACCCACTTCGTAGAGCGCCGACTGCGAGAAGACTGTTCTGGAGAGACCAATCTTCTTCCACTCGACCCGTCGACGGTGCCGGTGCTCCGGAGCGTCCGCGGCGTAGTAGTAGTCACCAGTCACCACGCCGATATTGATGGTGCTGTCTGGCTTATACGGCGCGACCACGACATCTCCCACCTCGATTTCGTCACGGAATCGGATGAGGACTCCAGCCCAGCCGGCGATAGCTCCCGGCTTCCGGCCTGGCTGCTCACGATCAAGCGCAGACTTGAGCCCCTCCCGGCCTCCGGCAATCTGGTTGAGATCGCCGAGTTCGTCCCAGCCGATGCTGACGAATCCCTCGTCGACGAGTTCTGTCGTCAAGGTGTCGTTGTGGATGCCCCAGAACCTCATGCCCCCACCCTAGGGGGCGTGCTTCCCCCCTGATAGGGGACGACAGAGGCGGTTGGGCGATCAGCGCTGGTTACTCACTCGCAACCGACCCCGTCGCCGTCGCGGTCCAGGTGGCGGGCGTACCCGGGGTCCCCGATGCGGACCGGGGCCGCGCCGGCGGCGCGTGCGGCGGTGCAGTTCTTGAAGTAGACGGTCGCAGCCGCCGTCGTGGGCGGGGCAGGGGTGTAGGTCTTGCGGGGAGCAGGCGTCTGGGCCTTCTTCGGGGTCAACTCCGGGGCGTGGGTCCTCTTGGGCGCCTGGGCCGGCGCGGGTGACTGCGTGGAACGGGTGATGACCGGATACGCGGTCGCGGCGGTCTGCGCGGTGGGGAGGGACTGGTCCGGGCAACCGTCGAGCACGCGGATCATGGCGTCCCTCTCGGCGGAGGTCACCCAGAGTGCGTACTCCGCCTTGACGGCGATCTGCCGGGCGACGTAGTCGCAGCGGAACGACCGGTTCGGTGGCAGCCAGGAAGCGGCGTCGGAATCGGACTTCTGGGCGTTCGCCGGTCCGTCCACGGCGAGCAAGTTCACCGGGTCGTTCGCGAACCGGATCCGCTCGTCCGCGGAGAGCTGCTGGGCACCCTTCTGCCAGGCATCGGACAGAGCGACCACGTGGTCGATCTGCACGTCGTTGGAGGTGTCCTGGCCGCGGAGGAAGTGGATCTCGGTGGCGGTGTAGGGATCATCGAGCACCCCGGAGAGGACCACGCAGTCACGGGTGCCGGGCTTGAACCGCTCCCCGACCAGGTCCCGGGAAAGCATGTCGTTGCGGGTGTCGCAACCGTTGCGGTCGACGTCCGCCCACGCCGGGCCGAACTGGTCCCGGGCGTAGCCGGTCTTCGGCGCCCGCCCCTTCACCGGCAGGGTCTCCAGGACGGCCAGTGCGGTCCCGGCCGCTGCCGGTCCGGAACCCTGGCGCTGCGGGGCGAGGGACGGTGACGGCGTGCTGGCGGCCATCGACCGGTCTGCCGTGGCCCGCGCGTGGGGGACCGCGGTAGTGGCCGCGGTCGATGCGGCAGGAACACTCGGGGTTGCCGGGGCCGCGGCGACGCTCACCGTGGCCGTCGTGCTGTCCGTGGGGGTGGAGGAGGCGTTGTCCGCGCCCGGGGCGCACCCGGTGGTGACCAGGAGGAGGGCAAGGGCTGCGGAACCTGCGGACAGGACGCGCTGGAGATTCATGGAGTCGGTGCTTTCGGGGAGGACGCCGGGTGCTGACCGGGATCCGGTCGGTAGCGTGTCCGCGGAGGCATCGCGGGACACGGTGAACCAGGCGTGAGAGACGGTGGGATCAATCCAGTATCCCCGATGGTCACGGTCAAAACCGGGATTGACCCACTCGAGTCCGTGTCCACCGGGAGGGCGCATCGTCCGGGGGCCGAACCCTGGTCTGGAGAGCAGGCACTGTTTGGAGAGCAGGCATCGTCGGGACAACAGCCACCCCGGGCGGTCGACGCGTCGTCGTCCGGCACCCGGGGTGTCCTGCGCAGGGACTGGAGAGGATTGAGGCGCGAAGAAGGTCCGCGAGTGAGCGAGGACCCAGGCCCGGTCCGGTCACAGGCCCGGTTACAGGCCCGTCTGGTCCACGCCGTAGGTGGCCTGCTCGGCGGTGAAGCCCTCGAAGACCAACTGGTCGATCAGGCCCTGCCGCGAGAAGGACGTGAAGTCGAGGTAGTTGGCGGCGGACTTGACGGCCTGTTCCTTCCAGTCGACCGTCAGGCGGTCCACGGCCCAGGTGGCGTCCGCGGTCGAGTACCCCTCGAACTCCAACTGGTCGATCAGGCCCGGCCGGGAGAAGGCGGTGAAGTCCAGGTAGTTCTCGGCGGACCGCAGGGCGTTCTGCTGGCTCACCGTGCCGGCCGCAGCCTCCTCGGCGGCCTGTGCCTCAGCCTCTGCTTCGGCCTCAGCCTTTGCTTCGGCCTCCTGGGACGCCTGGGCGTCGGCTTCCGCCTTCGCCTCAGCGTCGGCCTTCTTCGCGGCCTCAGCCTCTGCCTCTGCCTGGGCGGACTCCTGGGCCTTCCTCTCAGCCCGGGCGCTGGCCTCTGCACCGATGTCTGCGGTGGGCTGGGCGGTCGAGGGGCTGGCGACGGACGTGCCCTGCGGTGCGGCCTCCGTCTCAGGGACGTCCCCGCCGCCACCGGCGATCCCTGCTGCGACGAACAGAGCCAGGACGCCGGTGGGCAGGATGAACCGCTTCTTGCGGTACCAGGGCCGTGCGGACTTCTTCGCAGCCTGGTCGGTGTAGGGGGACGTCACAACTGGGTCGTGGGGTGAGGTGCCCGAGGGGAATGACTGGTTCCCGGTCATGGGAAGCTCCTTCATGAGACTCGCGGGGGAAGCGATGGACGGTGTCACACGGCAGTGCGGTGAGGACTGCAATGCCGCTTCTCCGGGGTGCTGCCGGAACAGGGATCGAAGGGGATGTCTCGCGTGCGGCGGGTTCGATCGTGGTGGTGACCTTACGCAGAACGGCGGACACGCTAAGGGAACGCGCTGCCGAACGGCCCCCCGCAGGCCCCGCCCTCGAGAGAGGGAGAGGCTTCCTGCTGACTAGGGGTTTGCCTTCAGGCCGCCCTCATTCTCGGCACCGTCCGGCTCCTCTGCGCCGTGCATCCGGACCAGCCCCGTGGCTCCGTCGATGGTGACCACCTGCCCCTCGGTCAGCCGGGTGGTGGCCTCGGGCACGCAGATGATCGCGGGGATGCCGTACTCGCGAGCCACGGTGGGTCCGTGGGCGATGGGCGATCCGGTCTCCGTGATGAGGCCGCCGAGCGTGAGGAACAGGGGGGTCCACCCCGGGTCGGTGGTCGGGGCGACGAGGATGTCACCGGGTTGCAGCCGCGCCTCGGACGGGTGGTGCACGATCCGCACCGGCCCGGTCGCCACACCGGTGGCGGCCGGTTGACCGACCAGCACGTCCGGTCCGTGCTCGGCCGCCCGCTCGTCCGGCAGGGCCTGCGGATTGGTCCCGTCGGACAGCAGCAGCCCGGGGACCTGCCGCCGTCGGGTCTCGCGGTCGTGCTCCCGACGGCGGCCGCCCACCACCGCGCGCAGGTCTGCTCCGCCGGCGGCCCCGAGGGCCTCGTCCAGCGTCAGGAACAGGATGTCGTCCGGCTGGTCCAGGATCCCCCGCCCGGCGAGGTCGGCTCCGGCGGCCAGCAGCTCCCGGCGGACCTCCGCCAGGGGGGTGAGCCAGAGGAACTTGGGCAGCTCCCGCAGGCCGGCCAGTTCGCGGCTGCGGCGCAACAGGGACCGGGCGATCCGGCCCCGGACCGGGCGGACCCGCCGGGCCCGGTCGGTGAGGTCCGCCAGGGCGGCCTCGGCCTCGGCGGCGGCGCGGGCGAACCGGGCGGGCGGGGCCTGGTCCGGGTCGGACACCTGCAGGTAACCGGCCAGCGCGGCGAAGACCGGGGTGGGGTCATCGGCCCACCGGGGGGAGCCGACGTCGATCTCGGCACTGCCGCGGATCCCGTACTCCGCCAGGAACCCGGCCAGGCCGAACTCGGGCAGCTCGCCGCGCAGGAAGCGCGCCGCGAGCTCGTCCGGGGCCGTGCCGAGCAGCAGCTCGCGGTGCGGGCGGGCCGCCTCGGCCACGGACCACAGCTTCAGGTCCATCTGCGTGGTGACGTTGTGGGGCATGCCGCGCAGGGTCGCGTTCAACTCGCCCGGACGCACCACGCCGCGCAGCAGCCAGCCGGCCACCCCCTGGGCGAAGAGCGCCGCCCACAGCGGCGGCAGCGAGCGCATCATCGGCCCGGTCATCGTGGCGTCCTGCAGCCCGGCGGCGGAGCGAATCCGGCTGACCGCGTCCGTCGGGTCGGTCCGGGGCTGGTGGCGGACCCTCTCGAGTTCACGGAAGGCGCGCTCGCGCGCGGCGGCCGGCCGGGCCAGGGCGCACAGGGCGCCGAACAGCGAGGCCGGGAGCACCGCCAGGAGCAGCCGCGCCGTCGCCCGGCGGGAGAACGCGCGGCGGCCGGGAGCCGCGGGCCGGGGCGCGTAGCGGGGGTCGTCGAGGATGCGGCGCACGCCCCGGGCCACGGCCGGGCCGTAGACCTTCACCATCTCGGGGACCCGGTCGTGCAGCCGCGGGCTGCGGACGAAGCCGGTGAGGTCCATGAACAGCCGGCCGCCGATGTCCACGAGGAACGGGTCGACCGCGGCATCGTCGACGCCGATGAGCTGGAACCAGCGGCGGGTGGTCTCGCGCAGCACGGAGATCCCCATCGGGGTGACCGGGCGCCGCAGGCCCTGCATGTGGCCGACCTCCATGTAGATCCGGGGGTCGTCGGGATCGTTCCCGGCCGGGAGCGGGAAGAGGGTGGTGATGGCCCGGGACTGCAGCAGCCACAGGGTGCCCCGGGCGTCGTAGGCGAACTCGATGTCCTGGGGGCTGCCGAGGGCGCTTTGCACGCGGTGGCCGGCCGCGCGCAGCGCGTCGAGCTGGCCGGGGGAGAGGCAGCCGTGGTGCTGGTCGGCCGGGACGGGGCCGCGTGCGGGCAGCACGTAGTGGTCGGTGTCCATGGTGCCGTCCACCACGCCGGTGCCCAGGCCCGGGACCGCGTCGATGACGGTCTCGGTGCGGGTGCCGGTCAGCGGGTTGGCGGTGAACATCACCCCGGCCGCGCTCGGGGTGATCATCTCCTGCACGACGACGGCCATCGCCAGTTCCGCGTCCTGCAGTCCCTGCCCGGCCCGGTAGGCGACGGCGCGCTCGTTGCCGAGGGAGGCCCAGCACTGCCGGATCGCATCGAGCAGCGCCGTCTCACCCTCCACGCCCAGGACGGTGTCCTGCTGGCCGGCGAAGCTGGCGCCGGGCAGGTCCTCCGCCGTGGCGCTGGACCGCACGGCGACCGGACCGCCGCCGAGGGCGCGGTAGGCGGTCAGGACCGCGTCCTCCGGGATGGCACCGGCCCGGTACGCCTGGGTGGTCAGGCAGAACCCGGCGGGCACCCGCTCACCCGCGGCGATGAGCGCGCCCAGCCCGGCCGCCTTGCCGCCGATCAGGGGCGTGAGGTCCGGGGTGATGCGGGACAGGTCGATGACCTCCATGAGCGCCTTCCTGCGCGGCCGGGTGGGTGAACGGTGGATGGGCCACGTGGAGGGGCCGGTCGCCGTGCAGCCGATGATCCGGCCCGTGCCGTGGAACGGTCAAGGCCCCGGTGTCCCGGTGGTGTGACGCAGGACGCTCCGGACCGGTCCGGACATGAGAAACTGGCGGCTGAGAGGGGAGAACTCAATGATGGACACAGGTCTGAGCCACGTTCAGGCGGCGGGATCCCCGCGGCCGAACGGGGCGGGGCAGCCGCACCCTGCCCTGCGACGATTCCGGAGGCAGCCGGTTCCGGAGGAGCGGCTGCTCGTCATCCGGGCGCCCGGCGGGACGGGTGCGGAATGGTTCGCGGCCGGCTGGGTGGAACAGGGACCGGGATCAGCCCCGGAAGCCCCGGAAGCCCCGGACGCCGCAGTGCAGGAACGGGTCCTGCAGTGGGACAGCGCGCTCGAGGACGCCGAGGCGTTCAGCCGACGGGTCGGGCAATGCCTGGCGGAACGGGACGGTCCGGTGGCGGTGATCGCCAGCGCGAACGCCCCCATCCATGACGTGGCGGCCGTCCACCCGTGCCGCCTCGCCGACGCGACGGACGTGCTGCTGACCGCCGAGGAGATCGGCACGCTGGCGCAACCGCCACCGGGCGGGCCGGCCCGGCCGGCATCGGCGGATCCGGAGACGGTCTACCGTCTCACCGGGGGGTGGCTCGTGGCCGTCCGGGCACTGCTCGTCCCGTCGCCGTCCCCCCGGGCAGCGCGTCAGGCCCTGATCGTTCCCCTGCTGCAATGGCTGGGAGCCCGCGACCCCTGGGGGGTCATGGCCGAGACGGCCTACCTGCCCGAGTTCAGTGACGCCGTCCTGCGCCAGTTCCAGCCGGCCAGCGGGTCGCCGGCGCCGGCGCTGCGGGACCTGGCCACCGAGGCCCTGATCCGTGACGACGGCACGGGAGGATGGTTCATGCCCGAACTGGTCCGGTGGTGCCTCACGGACTGCCTGCAGGAGAAGGCACCCGACCGGGTGGACTCGATGGTGCGCGCCGCGGTGGAGGCCACGGACCGGGCCGGGCGGGTGGGCGTGGCCCTGGAGACCGCGGCCCGGCGCGGGGCATGGATACCCTTCGACACCGTGCTGGCCGACCGGGCCGCCGAGTTGTTCACGTCCGACGCGCGGTACCTCCGGGCGCTGCTGGCCCGCATCCCCGAGCCCGTGCTCGCCCAGAAGGACCACCTGCGCGTGGCCCTGCGGATCATGGCCTCGGCCGGGCCCGAGGGGTTGACCCTGCCCCTGCCGTCCGTGGAACCGGACCTGCGCCAGGACCGGACCGCGGCCCGGCTCCGGGCTCGCGCCGCCCGCAAGTACCTCACCCCGAACGGTCGTGCGGTGGCGTTCGGGATGGTGGAGATCAGCTACCTGCGGTTGTCCGGCCACTACGCGGCGGCCGCCGAGGCCGCGGTCCAGCTGCGGCGCGCCGTGCGCGGGGCACTGGACTCCGGTCCCATCAGCATTCCCTTGGCCAGCATCGCCGAACTGCACGCGGGGCTGTGCCTGCACTTCGCCGACCGGCTCGACGAGGCGGGCCTGGCCTACACCAGCGCCCTCGATCTCGCGCGGCACGGGAGCCATGACTTCCTCGAGGCCGACGCCCTGTCGAAGCTGGCCCTGCTCGCGGCCCACCAGGGGGAGTTCCAGCCGGCCCGGTCGTGGTTGGCGCAACTGGACGGCCCGCTGTCCAGGGTCGGCCGGGGCCGGCAGCAGGTGAGCCGGTGCGGAGACCTCGCCCGCGCCTGGTGTGCCCTGGCGGCACTCGACCTGGCGGGGGCCGAGGAGGTGCTGGCCCGGTTGCCGGCCGAGCCAGACACGGACGAGTTCTGGTCGGCGCACGCGCAGCTGCTGGCGCTGCTGCGCACCCTCCGCGGGGACCCGGATACGGCCCGTCGGCAGGTCCGGACCCTGCGCCGGGACCGGCCCTATGCCTCCCGGGCCCCCCTGGCCGACCGCCTGCTGACCGAGGCCCATCACTACGCCGAACTGGTGGGCGGAACCGCCTCGGAGATCCGCGGCTGGCAGCAGAACTCCGCCCTGGCCAACCTGGAGGCGTGCCGCTGCCTGGGCCAGGGGTCCGTGGAGGGTGCCCTGCGCGCTCTGAGCCGGCCGCCGCGCGTCGGGCGTCAGCAACGGGCGGTGGCCGCGCTGCTGCGGTCCTACGCCACGTCGGTGGCGGGGGACGGGACCGCCGAGGGGCTGCCGGACGAGGCCGCGGACCTGTCCTGCCCGGACGGGGAACTGATCGACCTGGTCACGCTCGTCCACCTGGGATGCCTGCCGGACCTGTTGCGGTTCGGCATCGTCACCGAGGACCAGGCGACACGGTTGTCCGCGCTGCCGCAACCCGTCCTGACCCGCGAGCAGCCGCCCGTGCTGACAGCCCGGGAGCGGGAGGTGCTGGAGCTGTTGCGGCAGGGGATGACGCGCAAGCAGATGGCCGAGCACACCGTCCGGTCCGAGAACACGATCAAGGGCCAGCTGCGCAGCCTGTACGCCAAGCTCGGCGCCGAGAAGGCCACGGACGCCCTCGAGCGGGCCCAGCACTACGGGCTCTGACGCGCTGGGGCATCCGGCACGGCACGGCTCACAGGCCGAGCACGGCCCGCGCGATGAAGAAATAGACGAGCAGGCCGGTGGCGTCCACGAAGGTGGTGATGAACGGGTTCGAGAAGACCGCGGGATCCACGCCGATGGCCTTGGCGATCAGGGGCATGGCCCCGCCGACGGTGGCGGCCATGGTGCAGATGCTCGCCAGGGTGAGCCCGATGATCGTGCCGATGGACACGTCGTAGACCACCGAGGTGACGGCGAAGCCCGCGGTGCCCAGTGCCAGTCCCAGGCTGAGGCCCACCCGTAGCTCGCGGAGCATGACCTTGGCGATGTCCCCGGGGGTGACGTCCTCCAGGGCGAGGGCGCGGGTGACGGTGGTGGCCGCCTGGTTGCCGGTGTTGCCGCCCGTGCCGATGAGCAGGGGGATGAACACCGAGAGCACGACCATCTGCTCGAGGGTCTGCTCGAAGACCTCCAGGACCTGGACCGTGAGCGTGGCGCCGATCGCCAGCACCAGCAGCCACACCACCCGGGAGCGCACCAGGCTCAGCACCGGGGTGGCGAGGTAGGGCCGGCGCAACGGTTCGGACCCGCCCATGCGGGCCTGGTCCTCGGAGTCGGCGTCCTCGAGGATCCGCAGGGCGTCGTCCACCGTGAGGATGCCGACCAGGCGTCCCTCCGCGTCGACGACGGGCAGAGCCAGGACCTTCAGGTTCGCGCACCGGCGTGCCGCGTTCTCCGCCGGGTCGGTGACGGTCGCGGTGTACGCCGGGCGCATCAGGGCGGACACCGGTGCCTCCGGGGCCGCCCGCAACAGGGCGCGCAGGCTGACCACGCCCAGCACCTTCCGGCCGTCGTCGATCACCGGGACGGTGTAGACCGTCTCGGCGTCGGCCAGCCCGGACCGCACCCGGTCCAGGGCCTGCCGGGCCGTGTGCTCGGCGCGGGTGGTGACGTACTCGGGGCTCATTCTCCGGGCGATCGAGCCGGCCGGGTAGCCGAGCACGACGGCGGTCAGGTCCCGTTCCTGGTCCGGCAGGCCCTGCATCAACCGGGTCGCCACCGAGGCGGGGAGCTCGTCCAGCAGCCCCACGCGGTCGTCCGGTTCGAGCTCCGCGAACGTCGAGGCCACGTCCTCCTCGCGCAGGGCGCCGACGAGTTCACCCTGCAGGGAGGCGTCCAGCCGCTCGAAGACGGCCAGCGCGGTGTCCTTCGGCAGCAACCGATAGACCACGGCGCGGTGGTCGGTGCCGAGCCGTTCCAGGACCCGGGTGACCTGGTCGTCCGGCAGGGGGTCCACGAGCGCGGTGACGGCGTCGAGATCCTGTCTGGCCAGGGCGCGGCCGAGGAGGGTGACGGCACGGTCCTGAGCGCTGGGGAAGGTGGGATGGGGCATGGGACCAGTCTGCCGCGCCATGGAGCCTCCCCGGGCCCGACTGGTCGTCCCGCGGGCCGGGCCGGCAGCGCGGTGGCCCGGTCCGGTGACGCGGTGTCGCTATCCTGTGAGCGTGTCTGTCTCCCGGCTCTCGACGAGTTCCCAGAACTATCTCAAGGTCGTCTGGGTGCTGCAGGAATGGTCGGACGAACCGGTGACGCCCTCGGCGCTCGCGGCCCGTGCCGGGGTCCGGTTGTCCACGGCCTCGGACGCGATCCGCAAGCTCTCCGACCAGGGCCTGCTGCTGCACTCCCCGTACGGGTCGGTCGAACTGTCCGAGGAGGGCCGTCGGCTCGCCGTGGAGATGGTGCGCCGTCACCGGCTCATCGAGACGTTCCTCGTGGAGGTCCTGGGCTACGGGTGGGAGCAGGTGCACGACGAGGCCGAGACCCTGGAGCACGCCGTCTCGGACTTCATGGTCGAGCGCATGGACGACTACCTCGGCCGCCCGCGCCGCGACCCCCACGGCGACCCCATCCCCGGGCCGGACGGCACCGTCGACCTGCCGGACGCCGTCGTGCTCTCCGCCCTGGAACCGGGCACCGCCGGCACGGTCGAGCGCATCTCGGACGCGGACCCGGGCCTGCTGCAGTTCTTCGCCGACCGCGGCATCGGCGTCGGCACGCAGGTCGAGGTCCGCGCCGGCGCCCCCTACTCGGACTCCGTCGAGGTCCGGGTGCAGGGCCGGGCCGACCACTTGGCCCTCGGGCGCCCGGCCGCGGAGATGGTCTGGGTCAGCGCGGCGCCGCGCTAGGGGCCGCGGGGGAGAGCCCGTCAGGCCGCGGGCGGGGTGCCCCGCCCGCTGTGTCGCCCGGCCCGGGGACCGGCACCGCCTGGCCGGCACCGGATCCTGCGCTGGCCGACCCCATGCCGACTGACTCACTGTCGGCGGGCCCGACGCCGGCCGGCCCGTGCCGCCGTCGGGCCCGGTACCGGCCCAGCAGCCCGTGCCGCGGCCCGAACAGGTAGACGAGGGCGAACACGGCGCCGTGCACCAGCACCACGAGCCCGCCGGAGGCGGCGTCCAGCCAGTAGCTGAGGTAGATCCCGGCCACCGAGCAGGCCACGGAGAGCACCGGGGCGATCACCAGCATCCGCCCGAAGCGGTCCGTGAGCAGGTACGCGGTGGCACCCGGGATGATCAGCAGCGCCACTACCAGGATCACGCCGACCACCTGCAGGGTCACCACGCAGGTCAGGGCCAGCACGCCGAGCAGCAGCGCGCCCAGCCGGCGCGGGTTCAGCCCGATCGCGTGCGCGTGGGTGGGGTCGAAGGCGTACAGGGTCAGGTCCCGCCGCTTGACCAGCAGCACGGCGAACGCGACGGCGGCGAGCACCCCGATCTGCACCAGCTCGGCGGTGGAGACGCCCAGGATGTTGCCAAAGATGATGTGGTTCAAGTCCGTCTGGCTGGGGGTGACCGAGATCAGCACCAGCCCGAGGGCGAACAGCGTGGTGAAGACGATGCCGATGGCGGCGTCCTCCTTGACCCGGCTGGTGTCCCGCAGTCCCCCGATCAGCGCCACGGCGAGGAAGCCGAAGACCAGGGCGCCCAGGGCGAAGGGCACACCGAGCACGTAGGCGATCACCACCCCGGGCAGCACGGCGTGCGAGACGGCGTCGCCCATGAGGGACCAGCCCACCAGCACCAGCCAGCAGGACAACAGTGAGCAGACCACGGCGGCGATGGCCGCGGTGGCCAGGGCGCGGACCATGAAGTCGTACTGGAGCGGTTCCAGGAGCAGCTCGAGCGGGGTCATGGGGTCTCGATCCGGTCGGGGGCGGCGGGCGCAGCGGGGGTCGCGGAGGGGTCCAGGCCGAAGGCCATCGCCAGCCGTTCCGGCCGCAGGGCCTCGGTCACCGGCCCGTGGAACAGCACCCGGCGCATCAGCAGGATCGCCTCGTCGGCCAGCTCGGGCAGGGCGTGCAGGTCGTGGGTGGAGACCAGGACGGTCCGGCCGTCGTCGGCGAGCTGGCGCAGCAGCTTCACGATCGTGGCCTCGGAGGCCTTGTCCACGCCGGCGAAGGGCTCGTCCAGCAGCAGCACTCGGGCGTCCTGCGCGAGGCCGCGGGCCACGAAGGCCCGCTTGCGCTGGCCCCCCGAGAGCTGGCCGATCTGCCGGTCCGCGTAGTCGGTCAGCTCCACCCGTTCCAGGGCCTGCTCCACGGCGGCCCGGTCGGCCGCCCGCGGCCGCCGGGTGGGGCCGAGGCGTCCGTAGCGGCCCATCATGACCACGTCCCGGACCGAGACGGGGAACGTCCAGTCCACCTCCTCGCTCTGCGGGACGTAACCGATCAGGCCCTGCCGCCGGGCGGTGGCGGGGGAGTGGCCGTCGATGCGGACCTGTCCGCGCTCGGGGCGCAGGCTGCCGATGACGGTCTTGAACAGCGAGGACTTGCCGGAGCCGTTCATCCCGATCAGCCCGGTGACCCGCCCGGGCGCGACGTCGGCGCTGACGCCGTCCAGGGCGAGCACGTTGCCGTACCGCACGACCACGTCGGTGACCTCGATGGCGCCCATCAGCCGGCCTGTCCCGTGAGCCCGGTGACGATGGTGTCCGCGTCGTGCCGGATGAGGTCCAGGTAGGTCGGGACCGGCCCGTCGGGCTCGGAGAGGGAGTCCACGTACAGCGTGCCGCCGTAGACGGCGTCCGTGGCCGCGACCACCTGCTGCATCGGGGCGTCCGAGACCGTCGACTCGCAGAACACCGCTGGGACGTCCTGGTCCCGGACGAACTCGATGGTGTCCGCGATCTGCTGCGGGGTGGCCTGCTGCTCCGCGTTGACCGGCCAGATGTAGCGTTCCTCCAGCCCGGCATCCCGGGCCAGGTAGGAGAACGCCCCCTCGCACGTCACCAGGGCGCGCTGCTGTTCGGGCAGGTGCGCGAGGTCCTCGACGAGGTCGTCCTGGACCTGCTGCAGCTGCGCCTTGTAGTCCTCCCCGTTGGCGGCGAAGTCCACGGCGTGCTCGGGGGCGAGGTCGCTGAACGAGGCGACCATGGTGTCCACGTAGGACTGCACGTTCTGCGGGCTCATCCAGGCATGCGGGTTCGGCAGGCCGGCGTAGGCGTCCCCGGTGATGTCCAGGACCTCCACGCCCTCGGAGACCACCACGTGCGGCACGCCGGCCTGGTCCGAGAACTGCTCGAACCAGAGCTCCAGGTTCAGGCCGTTGTCCAGGATCAGGTCCGCCTCGGAGGCCTTGGCCACGTCCCGGGGCGTCGGTTCGTACCCGTGGATCTCCGCCCCGACCTTGGTGATCGACTCCACCCGCAGGTGCTCCCCGGCCACGTTCCGGGCGATGTCCGCCAGCACGGTGAACGTGGTCAGGACCATGGGGGCGTCCGGGTCCGCGCCCTGGGCCCCGTTGCCGCCGTCACCGTCCGTCCCGGCCGGCCCCGAGCACCCCGTCAGTCCCAGGGTGGCTGCCGTCAGGGCGGCGGCCAGGACCGTCGCCCATCGTCTGTGTCGCGCCATCGCGACTCCCTTCATCACGCATTCCCGCAAATGTTCGCCTTGACGAACAAAAAAGAGGATAGCAGCGAACTTGAGCGGAGCGGCAGGGTTGGAGTGCCGTCCCGGGCGGGTGGGCGCCACTGGCCGGAGCGGGTTCCTGCCCACCTGCGGCGACTCGGTCTCGCCGTCAGGGGCGCGGCTGGGGCAAGGGGATCCGGCCTATGCTGTGTCAATCGTCACATGCCAGCCCCCGCGGTCGCGAAGGAGCAATCATGAGCACTGGGTCCCCCCGCTGCGAGGTCCAGCTCGAGAACGACCACTTCCGCGTGACGAAGTGGACGCTCGAACCCGGACAGACCATCCCCATGCACCGGCATGACCACGAGTACGTGGTGATTCCCCTCGTCTCCCGCACCATGCACGTGACGAACGCCGACGGCAGCGAGGTGGTGGCCGAACTCGTGACCGGGCAGAGTTACACCCGGCCCGCCGGCACCGAGCATCGGGTGGAGAACCGGGAGGCGTCAGACGCGGTCGTCTTCGTCGAGGTGGAGCACCTGTAAGGGGCCACCGATCATGACGTGGCGTCCATGATGCGAGGAGTCACCGCCGCGCCGCGTCCTGGAACATCGCCAGCCGCAGGGTCCGGGCGGTGGTCATGTGTGCCCGCATGGCCTCGCGTGCCGCCTCGCCGTCCTGGGCGCGGATGCGGTCCACGATGTGCTCGTGCTCGTCCAGGGCCTGGTCCCAGCGTCCGGGCCGGGTGAGGGTGGAGACGGGGGCGTGGATCTGGTGGGTGGCCAGCCGGTCCAGCAGGTCCTTGAGCACCGGGTTCCGCGTGGCCGACCACAGGGCCTCGTGGAACTCGACGTTGGTGGTCAGCCGGGTGGCGTTGTCCGGGTCCTGCAGCTCGCGGTCCCGGGCCAGCAGCGCGTCCAGGCGCACCAGGTCCATCTCGGTGCGGGCGCTCGCGGCCTCGAAGGCGGCCTGCCCCTCGAGCAGGATGCGCAGGTCGTACACCTGCATCAGTTCCTCGGGGTCGAGGCGGCGCACCTGCAGGCCGCGGACGCCGCGCTCGAGCAGGCCCTCCTGCTGCAGCCGTCCCAGCGCCTCGCGCACCGGGGTGCGGGAGACCCCGAAGCGCTCCGCCAGGCCCACCTCGCGGAAGGGCGTGCCGGGTTCGTGCGCGCCGTGCAGGATCTCGGCCTTAAGCGCGGCATGGATCGCGGTCGCGTCCACCTTCGCTGCCATCGGCTGCCCTTCCTGCTGGTTTGCTGCGGCTCTCTGCCGTCTCGATGCCGCATCGATCGGGCATGAGTCCCGCCCCGCCCGGCGGGGCAGGGGCGGGACTCGCGCCGGGTCCTCCCGGCCGGCGTCGGGCGCTCGAGGCATGACGCCGGCCGGGGAGTCACGCTGTCAGGCCAGCGTACCGGCGCGGCGGCCGAAGACGACGCCGGCCGCCAGGCCCGAGCCGCCGGGGTAGTTGGCCGAGAACAGCCCGCCGAGCATCTCCCCGCACACGTACAGGCCGGGGATGGCCTCGCCCTGGGCGTCCAGGACGCGGCCGTGGGTGTCCGACTTTAGCCCGCCGAAGGTGAAGGTGATGCCGCAGGTGACGGCGTAGGCGTAGAACGGGCCCTCGGTCAGCGGGGTGGCCCAGTTGGACTTCACCGGGGTGGTCTCGGCTCGCCGGCCGTCCTTGACGGTCGGGTCCCACGGCACGGAGGTGTCGATCGAGGCGTTGTAGTCCGCAACCGTGGCGGCCAGGGACTGCGGGTCCACGCCGATCCTGGCGGCGAGCTCCTCGAGGGTGTCGGCCTGCTCCACGGAGATGCCGGGCATGTCGTACTCCTCGGTGCGCAGCATGGCCCGCAGGTTCGCGTCGAAGACCTGGTAGGCCACCGAACCGGGCTGCTTGAGGATCTCCCGGCCGAACTTGGCGTAGGTGTAGTTGCGGAAGTCCTCGCCCTCGTCCACGAAGCGCTGGCCCTCGGTGTTGACGATGATGCCCAGGAAGTAGGACTGGCGGGTCAGCCGGTTGGTCAGCTCGCGGTTGGACTCATTGTCCGGATTGAACGCGTCCCACTGGGTGGAGTGGCAGGTGGACCAGTCGCCGGCCTTCTGGGCGCCGATGGCCAGTCCGGCGGCGATCATGTCCCCGTTGTTGAACCGGGTGCCCCGGACCTTGGCGTTCTCCCAGCCCTCACCGAGGTGCTCGCGGCGCCACTCGGCGCTGGACTCGAAGCCGCCGGCGCCCAGGACCACGGACTCGGCGCGCAGTTCGGTCACGGTGCCGTCCTGCTGGCGGACCTCCACCCCACGCACCCGGCCGTCCTCCACGATCAGACCGGACACGTCCTGGCCGAAGCGGACCTCGGTGCCCAGCCTCTCGGCCACGGCGAGGTGATCGTGCATCAGGCCCTCGCCGCCGCCGACGTTGCCCACGTGCAGCCCGCCCCAGAACAGGTAGGAGCCGTCCTCGCGCTGGTAGGCCTGGCGCTCGTACATCAGGCGGTACTTCAGGCCCAGGGACTTCAGCCAGCGCAGGTTCGGGGCGGCCTCGTGGACCAGGGCCTCGGTCAGGTCCGGGTCGTTGCGGCCCTCGGTGACACGGACCAGGTCCGCGGTGTAGTCCTCGGGGGAGTACGGCGGCACCACGGTGGCCGCGTGGCGCTCGTCCGGCTCGACGAGGTCGGCCAGGTCCTCCAGGCCGCCGTGAGAGATGCGGGTGGCGCCGGCGGTGTAGTAGCTGTTGCCGCCGAACTCGTCCTGCGGTGCCTTCTCCAGCAGCAGCACCTTCCGGCCGCGCACGGCGGCGGCGTGGGCGGCGGTGAAGGCGGCGTTGCCCCCGCCGACGACGATGACGTCGGCGTCCAGGGCGTGCTGGCCCTCGCGGGTGGTCTCGGGTGCGGAGGTGGTCATGGGGTGCCTTCCGGTGGTGGCGCGTCACGCCGTCGTCGATTGCTGTGCACGAATGTATACACTCGTGCACAGTGGCGTCAAGGGGTCCGAGATCCGATCGCCTGACGGACCGTAGGATGGCGCCCATGACTCACCCGATGCCGGCAACGGACACCTTCGAGCACGTCAGAGGCGCCGACGGCGAGCACGTCGGGTACATCCACTGCACCGACGACGGCCGGTTCGTGCCGTTCGACCTGCTGCAGCGCCGCCGCGGGGAGCCCATGGAGCTGGACGAGGCCGAGGCGTTGCTGGACGGCATCGGGCTGAGCATGCTGGCCGAGCCCTGGTGGCTGGACGAGGGCAACGGTGAGCGGGTCAAGGTCCTCGTCCAGGAGGTGCACCGTGACCGGCTGACGGTGGCCCGGGCGATGGACGACCTCTCCGGTCCGGTGGCCAAGGCAGTGGACCTGCAGGCGGTCATCACGGTGGAGCTGCCGACGGACCGGCTGCACGACGCCGCCTCGACCGAGTAACCACGGGGGTCTCCCCATGCCTGACGAGACGCTGGTTCCGCCCGGGGCGACGGTGACCGAGGTGAACGGCCTGCGAGCCCTGCGGGCCGGGACGGACACCGGCAGGGTTCCGCTCGTCCTGGTGCACGGCGGCGGCGCGGACCACAGCGGCCTGTCCTGGTACGCGGCGATGGGTCCGTTGTCCCGTGACCGCCTGGTGTGGGCCGTGGACCTGCCCGGGTTCGGCGGCAGCATCGACGTGCCTCCCGTGGGCGGCCCCGGGCAGCTGGCACGGGTGGTGCTAAACGCGATGGACGCTGCCGGGCTGCCCCGCGCCGTCGTGATCGGGGTGTCCATGGGCGGGGACGTGTCCCTCAACGTGGCACTGCAGGCGCCGTCGCGGGTGGCCGGGCTGGTCCTCGTGGGACCCGGTGGCCTGATCCCGGTGCTGCGGAACGCGAGCACACAGCGCTGGGCCTGGCGGGCGGCCCGGCTGCCGGACTGGCTGCTGGTGCCGATGGCCCGGGTGGCCAACCGCTTCGCCTCACGCGTGCTCCGGACAATGGTCCGCGATCCCGCCGTGCTGCCCGTCGAGGTCGTCCGCGAGTTCATCGCCCACTCGCGCCACCCCCGCAGCGGGCTGGCCTACGGCCGGTACAACCAGGCCACCCTGGGGCGGGAGGGAATGCTCAACAACCTCACGCCCCGGCTCGGCGAGGTGGTGGCGCCCACCCTGTTCTTCCACGGTGCGGAAGACCGCCTGGTGGATCCGGCGGGTTCGGTGCATGCGGCCGCCATGATGCCCCACGCCCGGGCCGTGATCGTGCCCCGGTGCGGGCACTGGGCGCAGTTGGAGGCGCCGGAGCGCTTCCTGGGCGAGGTCCGGGCGTTCCTCGGCCACCTCGAGGAACCGCCGGGGCGTCCCGGCGCGTGACCGCGCGGGGATGGGGTCAGCTGCCCGTCCACAGATAGCGGTGTTCGGGCCGGCCGGTCGCACCGTAGCGCGGGCGCAGCTCGGCCAGGCCGTGGCCGGTCAGCAGGTCCAGGTAGCGCCGGGCACTGACCCGGGAGATGCCGCAGGCCTCGGCCACCTCCCGCGCCGAACGGTCGACGCCGGCCCCGGCCTCCTGCAGGGCCGTGGCCACCAGGCGCAGGGTCGGGACGGAGAAGCCCTTGGGCAGCCGGGCGGGGAGCCCAACCTCGGCGGTTGCCGCGCCCTCGGTGACCGCGCCGGTGGAACCGGCAACGGCTCCATCGGGCCCGGTGGTCCTCCCGGCCTCACCCGCCCCGCCTGCCTCACCGACGACCGCGCCGGCCGGCGTGCTCGCGGTCGACCCCTCGGCGCGCGGCGGCAGTCCGGCGGCCCCGCGCACGAGGCGGTCGATCTCGGCCTGGTCCAGCGCCTCTTCATCAAGGACCTCCTGGTCGGCGCCAGCCGGATCGGCGTAGAGGGCGGCGAAGGCCAGCAGCCGCTCGTTGAACTCGTCGCGGCTGAAGGGCTTGACCAGGTAACCGTCCACGCCCTGGCCCACTGCGCGGCGGACGGTGTCCCGCTCGGAGGCGGCGGTCACCATGATCACTGCGACGTCCGATCCCGCCGCGCGCAGGTCCTCCAGCACCTGCACGCCGCTGCGGTCCGGCAGGTGCACGTCCAGCAGGACCAGGTCCACCTCGTGCTCGGTCAGGAACCCGGCCACCGGCACCCCGCGCTCCAGCACGCCGGCCACCTCGAAGCCCTCGAGGGCCTCCACGAAGCGCCGGTGCATCCCGGCCACCGCGAAGTCGTCGTCCACGATCAGTGTCCTGATCACCCGAGCCTCCTCTCCTGGTCTGTCCGCGTCTCCGGGTCCGCCTGGTGCTCCCGGCCGGCCGGCGTCGCGCCGTGGTCCTCCGGTATGGCCTCGCTGCCCGCCGCGCTACCGGTTGGACTGCCGGCGCCGCCGCCCGCGGGCATCTCATGGTCATTCTCACCCGGCCACGCGGCGTGGAACCGGGCCCCGCCCAGTGGTGAGGGCCCGACGTCGACCCGGCCGCGCCGGCGTCGGACGATCCGGTCCACCAGGGCCAGGCCCACCCCGCGCCCGCCCACCGGGGCGGCGGTGCCCTGGCGCTGTTTCGTCGACTCGCCCCAGCGGAACAGCCGGTCGGCGGCGGCCGGGTCGAGTCCCGGGCCGGAGTCCTCCACGGTGACCGCCACCCCGGGCCGGCCGGCATCCTCAACGCCACCCTGATCGGCATCCCGGCCGTCATCGCCGCCCGCCTCCGCCCCCGCACCACCGGCGCGGACCCGGAGGAGGACGCGGCCGCCGTCGCCGGCCGCCTCGATCGCGTTGGTGAGCAGGTTGGCCACCACGGTGAGGGTGTCGTCGTCGGCCCGCCAGTCCGGGGCCACCGCGCTGTCCCCGGCCACCGTCAGCTCCACCCCGGCCTCGCGCGCCACGGCGGCCTTCGCGCCGACGAGCGCGGTGAGGGAGGCGTCGCCGAGGTCGGGGGTCCCCGAGCTGCCGAGCGGCCCGGTCAGGGAGCGGACGTACTCCTCGGCCTCCGCCGCCTCGCCCAGGGACAGCAGCCCGGAGATGACGTGCAGCCGGTTGGAGAACTCGTGGGTCTGGGAGCGCAGCGCCTCGGTCATGCTGCGCTGGCCCTCGAGCTCGCGGAAGGTGGACTCGAGCTCGGTTCGGTCCTGCAGGGTCAGCGTCCGTCCGACCGGTCTGCCGCCGACCAGCACGGGCCGGGCCTTGGCGAGCAGGATGCGCTCGCCGGCCAGGACGAACCCGGTGGCCTCGGGGCCGGCGGCGGGGGAGAGGAGCATGGCGGCGACGTCCTCGTCCAGCACCTCGGCGGCCAGCTGTCCTTCCACGTCCGCGGAGACGCCGAGCAACCGGCGGGCCTCGTCGTTGGCGAGGGTGATGGTGCCGTGCTCGTCCACGCCCACCACGCCGTCGCCCACGCTGTGCAGCAGGGCCTGGCGGGACTGGTGCAGCCCGGCCATCTCCTCCGGTTCGGCCCCGTAGATCCGCCGGCGCACGTAGCGCGAGGCCCAGGCCGCCACCGCGGTGCCCAGCGCCGCCGCACCGAGGATCCAGGGCGCGAAGCCGAGCACCACCTCGAGCAGGTCGGCCCGGATCTCGGACTGCAGGATGCCCACGGACACGCTGCCCACCACGGTGTCCCCGTCCCAGATCGGCACCTTGGAGCGCAGCGTCACCCCCACCGGTCCCTCCTCGACCCCGCGGAAGCTCTCGCCGCTGAGGATGGGTCCGTGGTCCGAGGACACCGGTTGCCCGATCAGCTCCGGGTCCGGGTGCGCCACCCGCAACCCCTCCCGGTTGACCACGACGACGAAGGAGACTCCCGCGGACCTCTCGGCCAGGTGCGCGATCGGCTGGATGCTCGCCGCGGCGTCCGGGTCGTTAACGTCGTCGATGACCTCCGGGTTGGCGGCGATCGCGGTGGCCACGGTGTCCACCTCCTCGAAGGCCAGCTCCCGGGTGTACCGGTCCTGGACGAACAGGACCACCGCGGCCACGGCCAGCACGGTGACCAGCACGATCGCCACCTGCAGCGCCAGCAGCCGGCGGCGGATGCGCCGGCCGGTCCGGGGCGTGGCGCCGACGAGGGCCATGACTGCTCCTGTGCTCGGGGACTGCGGGGACTGCGGGGACTGACGTGGGGGACTGCTAGTGGGATGCCTTGCGGAGGTGCTGGTGACCAGAACTTTCTTAACCACCTCTTATGACCACAACCAGTTTTCCACTGTGCCGCGCGTCACGGGTCTGCCACGGTAGTGATCCGGCTCACAACTCTATGCGGGCCGCAACCAGACCTTCGCACTGAGAGTACGGAAAGCAATGAGCACACGGACAGTCAAGAGGACCCTCCTCGGCGTGGCTGCGGCCGGCGTCGTCGGGCTGGCCCTGGTGAACGCCGCCGCGGACGGCGGGGAGGCCACCGCCCGCTCCAAGCTGGTGCTGATGGCCCCGGCCGCCCCCGGTGGCGGCTGGGACGGGTTCGCCCGCGAGTCCCAGCAGGCCATCAAGTCCGGCGGCATCTCCAACAACGTCCAGGTGGTCAACGTGCCGGGCGCCGGCGGGACCATCGGCCTGGGCCAGTTCGCCCAGATGGAGGGCCGTTCGGACATGCTGATGGTCACCGGGGGCGTGATGGTCGGCGCGGTGGAGCTGGCCGACGCCGGCGCCACCCTGGACGACGTCCAGCCGGTGGCCCGCCTGGCGGACGACTTCGCGGCCCTCGTGGTCCCGGCGGACTCGCCCTACCAGACCCTGGACGACTTCATCGAGGCGTGGAAGAAGGACCCGGGCGGGACCTCCATCTCCGGCGGCTCCCTGGGCTCGATCGATCACCTGCTCACCGGGCTGCTGGCCGAGGAGGTCGGGATCGACCCCGCGAAGACGAACTACATCGCCTACTCCGGCGGCGGCGAGGCGCTGACGTCGATGCTCTCCGGCACCACCGTGGCGGGGATCTCCGGCTACAACGAGGTGGCCGACCAGATCGACGCCGGCATGCTGCGGGCCCTGGCCGTCTCCTCCGAGGAGCGCCTGCCCGGGGTGGACGTGCCCACCTTCACCGAACAGGGCGTGGACGCCGTCATGGCGAACTGGCGCGGCCTGGCCGCGGCCCCCGGCGTGGAGGGCGAGCAACTGCAGGAACTGCAGGACATCGTGGCCGAGTACCGGCAGACCGATCAGTGGCAGGACGCGTTGCAGCGCAACGCCTGGACGGACAGCTACATGGTGGGCGAGGAGTTCGAGGCCTTCCTCGACGAGGAGATCGCCCGCACCGAAGACATCGTGGAAGGACTCGGACTGTGAGCATGCAGATCAAGCCCTCGTCCCTGTCGGACGAGACGTACGCCCCGCGCACCGGGGGCGGCACCGCGGAGGGCGCGGCGTCGGCGTCGGGAACGCCGGAGGGAACCCCGCAGGGCCCGACGCCGGCACGCACCCCCGGTGCACGGCCTCGCCGGTCCTTCTGGTCCGGGCGCAGCGAGCTGATCATGCCGGTGCTGGTGGCCGGCCTGGCCACCTGGCTGGCCTACGAGACGGCGACGATGACGGTGCTGGGCACCTCGGTGCCGGGACCGCAGTTCTTCCCGACGATCGTGTGCGTGCTGCTGTACGCGGTGGCCGTGGTCCACGCCGTCCAGGTCCTGCGCACCCCGCGGCTGCCGGACCCCACGGACGACGCGGAGAACGCGGACGTCTCCTCGGACCTGCTGGGCGACCTGGCCCACGCCTCCGAGAAGGGGCGCCGGCGGATCGCCGGGCAGAACCCGGACGCCAAACTCCCCAAGGACTGGAAGACCTACACCGACTGGAAAACCGTCGGGCTCGTGGTCGGCGGCATCGCCCTGTTCATCCTGGTGCTGCCGGTGCTGGGCTGGGTGTTCTCCGCCGCCGGACTGTTCTGGATCGTCTGCAAGGCCCTGGGCAGCACGCGCCCCGGGTTCGACGTGGTGGTCTCCCTGGTGTTCGCCGCCGTCATCCAGCTGGCCTTCAATGCCGGCCTCGGACTGAACCTGCCCTCGGGCTTCCTGGAAGGACTGCTCTGACATGGAACAGCTGTCTCTGCTCTTCGAGGGGTTCGGTGCCGCGCTGACCCCGATGAACCTGCTGTGGGTGTTCATCGGCGCCATCCTGGGCACCGCCGTGGGCGTGCTGCCCGGGCTGGGCTCGGCCATGGCCGTGGCGCTGCTGCTGCCGATCACCTTCACCCTGGACCCCACCGCGGCGTTCATCATGTTCGCCGGCGTCTACTTCGGCGGCCTGTTCGGTGACTCCACCGCGGGCATCCTGCTCAACACCCCGGGCAACTCCTCGGCGATCGCCTCCACCTTCGAGGGCCACCGGATGGCCAAGGACGGCCGGGCCGCCAAGGCCCTGGCCACCGCCGCCGTGGGAGCGTTCATCGGCGGGTTGATCGCCACCACGCTCGTCGTGTTCTTCGCCCCCACCCTGGTGAAGATGGCCACCGCCTTCGGCCCGGCCGAGTACTTCGCCCTGGCCGTGTTCGCCTTCCTGGCGATCTCCTCCGTGGTCTCCGAGTCCGTGATCAAGGGCGTGGCCGCCCTGGGCATCGGCCTGGTGCTGGCCATGGTGGGCGTGGACGGGCCCTCGGGCACCGTGCGCTACACCCTGGGTCTGCCCCAGCTGTTCGACGGCATCTCGATCGTGGTCATCACCGTGGGCCTGCTGGCCCTGGGCGAGGTGCTGCACATCGCCGGCAGGATCCACCGGGACCCGTCCGCGACGAAGATCGAGCCCAACGGCCGGGCCCGCCTGGACCGCAGGGACTTCCGCCGGGCCCTGCCGGCCTGGTTGCGCGGCACCGCGTTCGGCGTGCCCTTCGGCATCATCCCCGCCGGCGGCTCCGAGGTCCCGACGTTCCTGGCCTACGGCACGGAGAAGAAGCTGGCCAAGCGCCGCGGCGATGCCGAGTTCGGCACCGTCGGCTCGATCAAGGGCGTGGCCGCCCCGGAGGCCGCTGGCAACGCGACCGCCGGCACCGCGATGGGCGCCCTGCTGGCCCTGGGCCTGCCGACCTCGGCGACGGCGGCGATCATGCTGGCAGCCTTCCAGCAGTACGGCATGCAACCCGGCCCGCTGCTCTTCGAGCGCAGCGGGGACCTGGTGTGGACCCTGCTGGCCTCGCTGTTCATTGGCCTGGTGGTGCTGGTCATCCTCAACATGCAGTTCGCGGTGCTGTGGGCCAAGATGCTCTACATCCCGCGGCACTACCTGTACGCCGGGATCACGGTGCTGTCCATGCTGGGCGTGTACGCGATCAGCTCGGCCACCCTGGACCTGTGGGTGGTGCTGGCCGTGGGCCTGCTCGGGTTCATCATGCGCCGCTACCAGTTCCCGCTGGCCCCCGTGCTGATCGCCGTGGTGCTGGGCCCGCTGGCCGAGACCGAGCTGCGCCGGGCGCTGACCGTGTCCGAGGGGGACCCGTCCATCCTGGTCTCCAGCCCGGTGACGGTGATCCTGTACTCGGTGCTGGTGCTGGCCCTGGCGGTGTCCGCGATGCAGCACCTGCGGCACCGGCGGGAGAAGGCCGCTGGGGTTGCCGGTGGTGATGGTTCCGGTCCGCAGGGCGGCGAAGGGATCGGTCCCGACGCCGGCCCGGCCGGCCCGTCGGAGGGGGCGGTGACCGAGGAGCGGGAGAGCAGCCGGGTGTAGTCGGCTTGATCTCTACGCAGCCGGGGTGAGGTGCCAGAGGCGCCTCACCCCGGCTTTTCACAGTCTTAGTAAGTGTTGGGAAAGAGATCATTTCGTGGCGTGTGGTTGCCATGGTCGGCGCCCGGGGGTCGGGGCCAGGCGGCGGGTCATCAGTCCGATCATGGCCCACTTGATCATCGCTTCGGAGTGTTCGGGCAAGCGTTCGTAGTCCCGGGCCAGCCGTCGGCAGCGCACCAGCCAGGACAGGGTGCGCTCGATGACCCAGCGCCGCGGCAGCACCTCGAAGGTGTGCTGGCCGACCGGCTTGCGCACGATCTCCAGCCCGATGTGCAGGTAGCACGCGGCAAAGGCGACCAACTTGCCGGCGTAACCCCCATCGGCCCAGACCAGCGCGATCGAGGGCATCGCCATCCGGGCCCGGTCCAGCACCAGGCGTCCGCCGTCGCGGTCCTGCAGCGCCGCGGTGCTGACCAGCACGACGACCAGCATCCCCAGGGTGTCGGTGACGAGGTGGCGTTTGCGGCCGTTGATCTTCTTGCCGGTGTCATAGCCGCGCGAGTCGGCCCCGACGGTGTCGGCGCCCTTGACCGACTGAGAATCCACGATCCCCGCCGAGGCCAGCGGATCGCGCCCGGCGCCGTGGCGCACCGCGGCGCGCAGCGCGTCATGGATCCGGTCGGTGGTGCCCTCGGCGTTCCAGCGCTGGAAGTACCAGTAGACGGTGTCCCAGGGCGGGAAGTCGTGCGGCAGGGATCGCCAGGAGCATCCGGTGCGGTCCAGGTACAGGATCGCCTCCACGATCCGCCGGCGCGGATGCTTGGCGGGACGACCGCCGGGTTTGACCGGCACCATCGGTTCGATCAGCGCCCACTGCTCATCGGTCAGATCCGAAGGATACGGGCGCGGGGAAGAAGAGCCCATGCCCCAGTCTCACCCCAGGGCCCCGCACCCGGAAGGGCCACCAGCACTTTCCCAACACTTACTTAGAGTCGCCTCAGGTGGCAACATCCCCAACATCTTGGGGCTTGAGTACTGGTGTCATGGCAGCCCGGGCGTCCGGGGCCACGGGAGCGTACTCGGCCCGGGGATCGGGATCGAAAGCTAGGTCCGAGAAGCTTTTTCGTGAGGTCCCGATGAACGGGGCCTCGCGAACCCAGCCAGCAGGCGTGAGAGGCCGTGGCGGTCGTCCAGGCGGAGGAGTTCGTCCGGCATCTGCTCCGGATCCGTGAACATCCGCAGGTCGTAGTCGCCGATCTGAGGAGGGTTGCTCGCGGGTGCATGATTGAGCACGATCGGTCAGCTAGGCCTGTGGAATTTCGCCACTTGTCTCTGCGATTCACGCCAGAAGGGCGTGGACCCGAAGTGCGCCTGCCGCGACGACAGGGGTGATGACGGGGGCGTCTGCGAGAAGCAACTGATGGGACGCCTCGAGCAGAAAGACCCCGGCCGGGTCCGTTCCGGTCGGGGTCTTCATCGCTTCAGCTGATGGCGTCCTCGTCGAGCACCCACGCCTGGGTGAGTGGAATCCTGCGCTTTGTCTCCAGTGGCAGGTCATCGTAGGCGTAGAACAGTTCGGCCATCAGGGTGGCCCCGTCCCATATCCGGAACTTCGAGTCGCTGCGAATCTGCTGCTTGGCCGGCCCGTTCACTCCACCCCGGGCCACCAGCAGTGCCTGGTCGGCCTTGTGCCACTCCCACGCGGAGTGCAGGACCCGCACCACCTTGGTGTCCACCGGCCCGGCCTGGGACTTGACCTTCACGACCACGATGGGAGCGCCCATGCCCAGCGGGCCCTTCCCGGCGAGGATGTCCACCCCACCGTTCGGGCCGGGCGGGGAGACCTGACAGACAAACCCGTGGGCTTCGAGGATCTCGGATACCAGCCAGGTCAGGTCGTGCTCCTGGCGAACTGTCAGTTTCAGAGCCCGACGGCACTCCCAGGCCGGTAATTTTGCGGGTAGTGCCGTCGACTTCTGAACCCTGTCTGCTCAATAGTCCTATGCACGAACCATGCTCGTGCTCAGGAGTCCTGTTCTCAAAAGGGAGGCGGAAGTGTGGATTTGACCGCTAAATGGCCGTCTTCTTTGCTCGCTTGGCAGCGGTGCCGTCCCTGGGCGTAGGGGTGATCGTTAAGAAAGCCCCCAGCGGACACGCCCTCGGTTGACGTGGATCGGCGTCGGCACCCCTCGGCCAGCGTCCCGTAGGCCGGTCTGGTGGTCCGTCCTAATGGCGGGGTGCCATATGGATGCCCTTGGATGGCCGTTGCGGAGTGCAGGGCTCCTCGTTTAAGGCTTGGACAGGTGCCGGTAGATGGTGGGGCGGGTGACGCCGAATTCGCGGGCGATCTGCTCGACGGTGTGGGCGCGTTTGCCCTCGGCGTCCTTTTCCTCATACATTTCGCGGGCGAGTTTGACCTGGCGTGGGCCGAGTTTGGGTTTCTGCCCGCCGGTTCGCCCGCGTGCGCGGGCAGCGGCGAGTCCGTCGCGGGTGCGTTCAGACATCAGGGCGTGTTCGAACTCGGCGATTGCGCCGATGATCTGGAAGAACATTCGCCCCAGGGCGGTGGAGGTGTCGATGCCCTGGTCCAGGACCACCAGGTCCACACCACGGTCTTGCAGTGTTTTGGACAACTCGATGAGGTTCTCCAGGGATCGTCCGAGCCGGTCCAGCTTGGTGACCACGAGTTGGTCCCCGGGCCGGTTGGCCGAGAGCAGTGCCTTGTCGAGTTCTGGTCGGCGGGCGAGCGTGCCCGAGGCGGTGTCGAGGAACACCTGTTCGCACCCTGCCGCGATCAGGGCGTCGTACTGGGCCTCGGGGTGCTGGTCGCGGGTGGAGACCCGCCCATATCCGATTCGCATCCCTACAACGTATCAGCACGGGGGTGCGCGTTACATTGCCGCGTACACGGCAATCGTTACACAGTGAGTCGGCGGGTCATGCGACTTTTTAGTGGACGTCAGGAACGTGTCGCGAACGATCGTTTCCGTACAGGCGCATCGGTGGCGGCAGCAGGTGTCACGGTCGTGCGCTGGCGCTGACCGGGTCGGGGACCTCAGTCCGCGCGGAGGTGGTGGTCGGCGAGGAAGGCGCGGGCGCGGCCGATTCGGCGGTCGGTGCAGAAGGCGGACCACTGGTCGGTGAGGTTCTCGTCGTGGACGAGGTCGCGGAACCGGCCGAAGGCACCGGTGCCCTGGATGGCCCGTTCCAGCCGGGCGCGCAGGGTGTGGTCGTGTTGCCGGGCGGCGAAGGTGGCCATGCCCGCCCAGCCCTCCCGTGAACCGGTGGGCTCCAACCGGAGCCACCGGTCCGGGTCGTCCTCCACCTCGATGGCGGCGTCCTGGCCGACGAGGGCCGGGTCGGTGTCCTCGTCGGTGTACACCTGCCCGGTGCGCACCTCGAGCCAGCCCCCAGTCGAGGTCCCGGGATCGGTTTCGAGGACGGCGGCGAGCGTCTCCAGATCCACCGGCAGCACGGGCTCGGCCGGCGGCTCGCGGCGCAGGGCGGCCAGTAGGTCTTCGGCCAGGACCTCGTCGCCGGGCCCGGCCCGCATGGTGAGCCGGTTGATCACCGACAGCGCCACCGGCTCGGCCTGGTCGCGGCGTTGTTCCACGGCCATCGGGATCCCGGTCCCCACCTGTTGCAGCGCGTCCTCGATGTCGCGTCCGGTTATTGCGGCCAGGAACCCGGCCGCATCCGAGCCGGCGATCACCCGGCGCACCTCGGCCAGATCCAACTCGGGCAGCTGGGATTGTGCTGGCCAGGTGTGTAGCCGCATTGGGTGTGGCTGGCTTGGTCGGCGCGGGGGGCGGCTTTCCCCGTCGTCCTGGGCCCAGCGGCGCCCGTACTGGTCCGGGATGGTGCCCCAGCCGAAGTACGGCAAAGGCACCGTGGGGCGGATTCCCAGCACCTCCATCGGGTCGATCTTCTGTTCACCGAGCACGCACCGGTGGGTCCAGTTATCGCCCAGGTCGAAGGTGAACTGGAACTCGGCACCGGGCTCCAGGGTCCGGGCGACCTTCGTGGTGGCGATGTCCAGGGGCACGAGCACCGGCCCGGCGCCCATGGTTGCGAACTCTGCCCCTGTGTCTTCGTCGGTGATGATCCGGCCGTCGGCCAGGGTGAACACCGACAGGTGGGACCGGTCCCACCGGGCGAAGGCGTCATTGATCGCCTCGGCCAGGTCCCCGAAGGTGTGCGAGGGTCCGACCGCGAAGATCCGCCCGGGCCAGGGCCACAGCTCTTGGCCGCCCCCGCCCAGCAGTTCCACCGTCACCGATAACCAGGTCCGCGCCATACCCCGAGGATGACACACCCGGCCGCGCCCTGGCAGGCCCGCCGGGACGACAATGGACGGCGCCCCCGCCCCGAGGGGATCCCCGTGGGGGACGCCGCCGGGTGACCGATCGGGTGTCCTCGCGATGACCCTGCAGAAATTCCTTCGCTTATCTCTGCGGTTTCCAGTCGCCGGCTGAAACCCATGCTGACGGCAGGAGGTGGAGAAGTCGTGCGCGCGGGGATCTGATTGTCCAGACGCCCCCTGGACCATTGGGACGCTTGGCCCGGATGGAACCTGCTGCAGGCGAGGCGACGACAGTCGTCGTATGCGTCGTTAGCGGGCTCTTGACACATGAGGGTGCAGCCATTGACGCGTCGATGTCAGGAACATCACTGGCTACTGCCTTTGCGAGAGGTCCGAGTGCTCCGTCTGGCCTGCTCGGAGATCCTGGAGGGCGAGCACGGCCATACCTCGGCGCTCTTATGGCTTCGGGCTCACATCTTCTTTGTCGAGACTGGTCTCACGGCTGCCACGGTGATGACTGATGTCGGTGCCTGTTACCGATCCCGTGACTTCGGTCAGGCCCTGGGGGTGCAGGTCAAATACAAACGCACCCGCCCCTACCGGCCCCAGACCAACGGCAAGGTGGAGCGTTTCAACCGCACCCTGGCCACCGAGTGGGCCTACCACCGTCTGACGGCTCCGATGTTGATCGCGCCCGGACCTACTTGGACTGGCTCTGCCACGACAGTCCCCAGCGACGCACACCGGTATTAGCGGCCAGGGCCGCTTGGCCCGCGTTCACCGCCACCCGGGGAGTTATATTTAGGCCGGTTCCCCGGCCGGACCGGCTCGCCGTGGTCGCCAGAGCCCGCCGGCGACCACGGCCAGGCACAGCAGGCAGACCCCGGCGACCGCGGTGAGCGAAGCGGCGTAGGGGGCCACCGGCAGCAGCACGGCCAGCAGGGTGGGCAGCAGGAAGCCGGAGTAGGCCAGCGCGTAGAAGACGCCGGTGAGCCCGGCCAGGTCCCGGGGCGTGGCGATCGCCTGCACGTGCGCCAGCCCCGCCACGACGGTCGTTCCGTAGGCCAGACCCAGGACCACCGCCACGGCGAGGGCGAAGACCGGTTGGCGCAGCAGGCAGGCCACCACGGCCAGGACCATGCCCAGGGACATAACCGCCAGGCCGATGGACAGCGCGCGGCCACGGGTGCGCCGGTCGATCCGGGCCACGAACGGTTGGACGAGCGCGCCGCAGCCCAGGGTCACGACGCTCAGCGCGGTCGCATAGGCCGTGGCCCACTCACCGAGCTTCGGGGCCACCACGGCCGGCATGACCGCGTACGCCACCCCGGCGGCCGCGAAGACCCACGGCGCGGCCGGCAGCACGATCCGGGTGAACCGGCGGTCGGCCACCGCCGGCACGCGCAGGTCGGTCCACCAGGGTCCGTCCACGCCCCGGGCGCCGTGGCCCGCGGCAGTGCGGGTCTCGGGGGCTGTGAGCAGGGGCAGCAGGGCCGCGGCCGCCAGGGCCAGGTGCACGGCATAGGGAGTCTGGGCCGGGGCCGGTCCCCACTGGGCGAGGCAGCCGGTGACGCCGGCGCCGATCGCGAAGCCCAGGGTCAGCGTGAGCGAGGGCCGGCGCGCCCCCGCCCCGGCCGGGGCGTGCTGGTCATACGGGGCGGTGGACAGCTCCTTAATCCAGCTACCGCCCACCGACATGGCCGCCCCGACGCCCAGGCCGGCGAGCAACCGGCCGGCGCCCAGCAGCACCAACGAGTGCAGACCCACCGCCAACAGGACGCTGCCGGCGGCCGCGGCGGCCAACCCGGTCAGCAGCACGGGCTTGCGGCCGCGACGGTCCGAGACCGCGGCCGCCACCATCAGGCCCGGGGCCAGGCCCACGACGTACAGCCCGAGCAACAGGTTGGCCTGCCACGGGGCATAGTGGCCCAGCTCCTCGTACAGGTGCAGCAGCGGGGTGAAGTGGTTACCGCCCCAAGCCAGGACGAACACCGCCGGGGCCACCCGCAACCAGCAGGCGCCACCGCTAGGCGCGGCGGGCCCGGCCGCACCCCAACGCCCGGGGTTCCTGTGGCTCACGCCAGCTCCTCCGGGAAATGGGCGGAACGCAGGTGCTCGCGCACGGCGGCGGCGAAGGCGGCGGGATCCCCGGCCTCGATGGGCCCGATCAGCGCCTCGTGCTCCGCGCGGAACAGGCGGGCGGCCGCACCCCCGCCGCTGACCGCCAGATGGGTCAGCCGGGCGAACCGCGGGCCCAGGGCCGAGGCCATCTCCGCCACCACGGCGTTGCCACCAGCCTCGATAATCCTCAAATGGAACCCGAAGTCCTCCCCGGCGAAGTCCAGCAGGTCCCCGGCGTCCAGGGCGCGTTGCTGCGCGTCCAGGCTGGCGCGCAGGGTCGCCGCCAGCGACGTCCGGTCGGCCGCGGAACCGGCCACGACCTGGACGCTGCGGATCTCCAGGGTGGCCCGCACGTCCAGCAGGTCCCGCCGTTCGGTGGGGGAGACCACCGTGACGACGCCACCCTTCTTCGGGGCCAACCGCACCAGCCCCCAGGACTGCAACTGCACCATGGCCTCCCGGGCCGGGGTGCGGCTGACACCGAAGGCCTCGACGAGTTGCGCCTCGGTCACCAGGTCCCCGGCCGCGCGCCGGCCCTCCACGATCTGCTGCGCGACCGTGGCGGCCAAGCGCAGCGCCACGGAACGGGGAGCCGGATCGTGCCACGGCAACAGGATGCGGTCGGTCATACACCCCATCGTACGTCTTGCATACATTGATGCATGCATCTGGGTGCGCTGCCCCAGCCGGTCCCAGCCGCGTCGGAACTGCCCCGGGTGGGCGCGGTGGTTTGTGGGCTTTTCGCACATGGGGATGTAACCGGTGGTGTCACTCGGGTGGGTCAGCGAAGAATTCGCCCGAGGTGGCCGCGCTGAGGCGGACCTTGAGGAAGCGGACGACAGACATTTTGGACTGCTTCCACCACTCGGACGCTTCCAACGGACCCACCGACGCCATCAAGGACCGACTCGCGCACTTGCGCGACTCCGCCCTGGGGTTCCGGACCCTCACTAACTACATCGCCCGGTCATGGCGGGAGCCCGGTGGATTCGGGCCGCGTCTACACCCTGGAGTGTGAAGAGCCTCATAAGTGGCCACGCTGGAGGGTCCGCCCTGGGGTCCGGGGATGAGTCAGGGTCGGCCGGGAACGAGCTCGACGCCGTGGTGTTCGATGGCGCGGGGACGGATCCCGAGGACCGGGTGCAGCCAGCAGCCGCCACCGCCCTTGCCGTTGAGGCAGTTCGGGCAGTAGGCGTACACGGCGCAGTCCAGCACCACGACCGGACCGGGCCGGCGCAACGCCCGGCGGGGTCGACCGGATGCAGGAAGCGGATCCACCCACACCGCGCGGGCGCCTGTCCGTGCCACCCGAGCATCGCCGAATACCTCGAGACGGGGCTCGCCGCGTTCGGCGTCGTGGGGCACCCCGCACCATCGGGGCCGGTGAAGGCCCGGGCCCGCGGGTCCCACCCGGCCGGTGTGAGTACGAGGACTTGCCCGCTCGGGGCCGGGAGGTATTTCACCAGTGAACCGATGATCGTGGGGAGCTCGATCCGCCCCATGCCATTCTCCCTTTCCGCCTGGGCCCGAGGGGGCACGCCGGGGGAAGCCTAGTCGGTGGCTCCGTCGGCGCTCAGGGCCAGGTAGCGGTACACGGTGGCCCGACTGACCCCGAGCAGCTTGCCGATCTCCGGTGGGGTGAGCCCGGCATGCCGGTACTGACCGGCTTGCCGGACCTTCTCGGCCTCGGCGGTGACGGCCGGCCGGCCGCCCCTGCGGCCTCGGGCCGCGGCGGCGGCCATACCAGCCTTGGTGCGCTCAGCCAGCTGGTCGCGTTCGAGCTGGGCGAAGGCGGACATGACGGTGAGCATGGCCTTGCCCATCGGCCCGGTGGTGGCGATCCCCTCGGTCAGGGACCTGAAGTGGACGCCCTCGGATTCGAGGTGGTCGATGAGGTCCAGCAGTTGCCGGGTGTTGCGCCCGAGCCGGTCCAGCTTCCACACCACCAGCTCGTCCCCGCGGCGGGCGTGTTCGAGCAGCTTGTCCAGCTGGGGCCGCTTGGCCTTGGTGCCGCTGACACCGTGGTCGGTGTAGACCTTAAGGCACCCTGCGTCCTTCAGTGCGCGAGTCTGCAGGTCCGCGTTCTGCTCGACCGTGCTCACGCGCGCGTATCCCAGGCTTGCCATCCAGGCCTCGTCTCATCAACTCGACAGGTTTCAGATAGTTGAGACGATAGCAAATGAGACAGGCGAACGAGACAAATGCCGCCGTAGCGGCGACGGCGAATCTCCCGGGAATCCCGGGAGGTCGGATCGACCGGCGGGTGCTGTCGAGAGACCCAGTCCGGCGTCGCATCAAAGGAAGGGTTTATGAGACACGTGCCCGCCCAGGCGTGACTACCGCCCCTCCTCGTGAGGCGGACATGACTACTAGAGCACGACGGGAGTTCTCACCTCGCCGATCTAGACGGGCAAGACCTTGTTGGATTTGGTGCGGTTGCATTTCCAGCACAGGGTCTGCAGATTCTCGGGTGTGGAGAGTCCGCCCTTTGAGACCGGAACGATGTGATCCACTTCGAGGAGGAGGTGAGGCTCTTCAATGATCGATACCGAGCAGTACCGGCAGGTGTGGTTGTCGCGTTCCTTGATGAGGCGTCGCAGTCTGGCTGTCATCAGCGCGCGCTGACCTGCGGCGCTCTTCTTGTACCGGATTTTCTCCGAAAGCGTCTCAGCGAGGGTGTCGATCATCTCGGTGTTTAACTCGATGGTCGTTCGCTGCGAGCTATTCCCACCGTCGCTGACGTACTCGAAGGTATAGACAGGATAGGGAACGCGGATGGGGGAGAGATTGACTCCTACGTGCTCCATGAATTCATCCTTGTAGTACTGCAGGATGAACTCGGGAGGCTCGAATGAAGTGGTGATACTCGCCTCGCGTTGCTTGAGGTTGCTGATCGCATTCTCGAGACGAGCTATCTCCTCGCCGAGGCCTTCTACTTCGATGAGGCGTGTTTCCTCGGCCTTGATATTGAAGTACTTCATCAGGTACTTGAGGGGATCGGCCTTGGCGCTGCGGACGATCTGCAGCGAGCAGTTATGTACGTTCGAGGAGTTGTAGTCCGCTTCGTTGCGGTCGCGGCGATATTTGTGGGTGCTCGTGTTCTCGAACTTCGCCAAGTGTGCGTGAGCTCCGGTGGAGGAGGCGCCGAGCTGGAAGGATCCTCGACTACGTATCTCGGACGTGTACTTTGCGATCTCATTGTGTTCGGCAACGAACGAAGCGAGCTCGGCTTTCTTGCTTTGAAATTCCTCGCTGGAGAAGTACCGCTCCTTGCGAATGTGTCGAATCACGCCGGGGAGTATCACCCAGGCTGCAATCAGCAAGGCGATGGGCAGGGTGACGTACCAGTACTCGATCAGGAGCGCGAACAGGGCAATAACAACCCCAATTGCGATCAGGTATGGCAACGGATTCTCCAATCAGCAGGATTTGACTTCAGAGTTGAGCCTGGACCTCGGGCACTTAGACACGAGGGTTGGGTTATGGGCGTCAGCCGGCAGGGCCTTCTGTCTGTGGCTTGCATCAGGGATCAGTGCTCGTCATTCAAGTGACGTCGGTCTGGAGATCGTCGTCGGGGTCAGTGGCCAGGGCGGTCGGCAGGGGCAGCCCGTACTTTTCGCAAAGGAATCTGGTCTGGCAGTATCTTTGGGCGTCAGCGGCCACATTGCCGAGGATCGCGGAATTCATACCGGCGCCGATGAGGACGCCCACGTAGGGCACGACCTTGGCGACGTTCTGGACCGGCACCCTAGCTCCGGCCGGTCCCAGTTGCTGCATCAACTTCTCGAGAGCAGCCAGAAGGCGGTGGTCAGCACGGAGCTTATCCGACCATCTGATCCGCCCCTTAACGGCGCCCGCAGCTCGTGCGGCATCTCGCATCGGCTTGGCTTTGGCCGCTTGCGCCATGAAGGACCGACGGACTAGTCGCTGGATGAAATCCTGCTCATCGGGGTCTTTGGCGTCGTATCCATAGGAGTAGGCGATGCGCGATGCGATCGACGTGCTCAGGACCTGGATGACGAGGACATCCGCCGTTAGCGCGAGGGGGATGCCGGCCACGGGAACCAACGCCAGTAGACCCATAGCGCCGCCTTCGAGAGCGCCGGCGGTGCGCCACGTAAGGGTGTTGCCGGTTAACAGCCGGTCGCAGACCTTGAGGTCCTGTTGCCGCAGGTCGGTGAAATCGTTGAGTTCGACGCCACGTTTGCGGGCGAGCTTCTCGACGCTCATCGGGTCGTTGAGCTCCTGGGCCCAGTCGTTGACCAGCTCGAGCAGGGACGCCGCTGCTTCGAGTGCTGGCCGCGCGGCCTTGTCAGCAACTGCGTCGCTGGCCCGGCGGATCGGTTCCAGCACTACCTCCGGTACGGCCTCCACGACCCGGCTCGTGGCATTGCTCGCGACCTCCCCGGTGCGGCTGAGTGCGGTGCTCGCCCAGTTCGGCAGTCCGCGGCGGTTATTGCGGCGTTGCCAATGCTCGTTGAGCCTGTCCCACACCTTGCCCTCATATTCGCTCATCTGGGTGGCCTCGTTGATGAGGGGGTCGGCGTAAGTACTCACTGAGGCTCCATTTCGACTGTGACCAGTGAGTTCATGATGCACTACCGGCTGAACCGCGGTTGGAGCCGCTGTCCAGAAGTCGATATCTGAAGCGGATTTTCCGGCCGTCGACGCGTCGGTTCAGGGTGTCCAGATCAGGATGTCGGCCAGACGTACGAGGGTAAGGGGCTTCCCATCCGGGGTGGTCTTGGTGGCGGCAAGGGAGGCCATCCAGGCGATGTCCTCCCACAGTGCCTTCCGGAGCTCTTCTGGTCGCTTCGTTCCGTAGAACTGATGGACTCGGGAGTCGATCAGGGGGACGATGTGCGGCCGTGAGCGACGTTCCGTAGCGACGTCAAACCCTTCGCTGCCATATTGGTCTCCTTCGTGGGTTGCAGTACTTCTAGGACTAGCTGGTGTTGGCCTCGCAACCCAGCAAGGCGCGGAGACGGTGGGCGGGCGGCGCTGCAGGGTGGGTAGATGTTAATGACCGGATGACGTGTCAGTACTCAGGGGGTCGATGAGGACTTCGGTGATCGGGCCGCCCGTGACACCGGGTTGGAGCACGAACGCGGGCCTGTATCTCGGAATGTCGTCCCTCGCGTTGTCCCATTCGTAGACGACGGTGCGCAAGGTGTTGAGATGGCGGCCGATGAGCACGGCCATCGCGTAGGGGCCGTGGAAGACGAGATGCACCTCGGCGCGTCCGCTGCTGGCCGCGAGACGCCTGATCTCTTGTGCGACGGCTGTGCTGAGGCGGGCGGCTTCTCGCGGGTCTATCCGATCTTCTCCCGAGAGCGACACCACGGCTGCCCTGCTGAAGCGACCCGGATGTTCGTGAAGCAGGCGGTCGAAGGCCGTGTGATCGGGGTTCGAGGTCAGGCTCACGAAGACGGCAACCCGGTCGCGGGTTGCGGTGCTCTGGGGCTCATCGAGATGGAGCAATTCGGTGTGGGGTTCGTGGGTCAACGGGTCGTCGCCGGAAGCAGAGGTCCATGGCTGATCGCGGACATCGACCACCTCGACGTTGCCGATCCTGGTTTCGGACAGGGCCGCTCCGAGCGCAAGGGCAATCGACAGGTGAGCTCCGCCGGTGATGCGCACGGTTTTTGCGCCGGCGGCATGCACGGCATCGCCGGTCAATGGAAGCGTTGATCGCAGGAGCTCCAGTGCAGCGCGGGAGGGGAGGCCTCCCTCGTCGGCGGCTTGGAGGCGGATGTGCAAGTCGTCGTCGTCCGCGTCGATGGCGAACGGAGCGGGCCTGCTTTGAACGCGGATCGTGAAGGTCCGGCCCTCCGTGCGGATCTCAGGTTTGCGTTGCTCGATACGGTGCATGAGCAGGTCTCGCACGATCTGGATCTCGCCGGCCGGGTCGAGCATGTTGCTCTGTTTCTTGTCGGCCAGTGTCCGGGTGGGCGCGAGTCTTAATAGCCGGTCCGGGGCGTCGTAGTCGCACTTCGAGTCGCTTTCCGATCTGGCGATGTCATTGGCGATGCAGAGGCTGAACGCGGGGTCGTCGTCGAGTTGGAGCAGGCGGGGGAGCTCGCGTTCTCGTACGATCTCGCTGTCGATGATGTCGGGCGTCACGATAAGCACGGCGGCTGAAAGGCCTTGGGTGAGGGCTTGCTCGAGGCGATCGGTCGTCGTGCCGGGGCGCAAATCGGTGTGGTCCCTCCACACGACCAGTCCGGCGGCCCGGAGCAGGTTCTGGAGCGAGTTGGCCCGGATGGTGCCATCTGTCTGCCGGTAGGAGATGAATACGGGGCCATCACCGTGAACAGCACGCTCAGGTAGCGGGCCCAGCGGCTTGAACCTGGATGGCGGCAGGGAGACTTTGGCTTCCTGGGTGGTGATGCGGCCGAAGCGTTGGCGCCGGGCGATCGACCCGAAGAATGGCCCCGGCCCGCCGGGGGCGTGAACAAGTAGCGCTATCGGATCGGAGCTGGCCTTGGCGGTTGCGCGGAGGGCTGCGATGTCGGTGGCGCTTGGCCCGGAAGGAGCGGGATGGCTGTGCCATTCGCCGATGTAACCTATCGGGTCGTCGGCTGCTCGCTGCGCCAGGAACTCGTTGAGGAGCTGGTTTGCCCTAACGTCGTCGCGAACGTAACGACGAGCCGAAGCCCCCGGCCCGTCGACGACGAGGGCATGGGTAACGGCGATGTCGGCGCCTTCGCGGTATCCCAGAAGGATCCCGCCGGTCTCCCGCGGCAGGTGTTTCGCGGTCTCGGAGGCGATGGTGTCGTGGGCGTCCTTGCGGAGCGCGATTGTTGGCGGTGGCTGGGTCACGGGTGGCTCTCTTCTGATGCGGGGTGCAGGGACCGTGTTTCCCCGGCGGGGTGGAGGGGACGGTCCACGAGGAGTCCGATGGCGTGGCGGGCCGTGGCTGCGGCTGCCTCGATCACTGCGTGGGGAGGGGTGGGGGAGAGGGGAGCCCCGCAGCCTGCCTCGAAGAGTTCCGGCGCCTGTCTGTCGGCGTCGATCGTCGAGGGCGGGAGGATGGCGGCTCCGTCGATCGGTGGGAGGACATCGATGCGGTAGGTGGCGCCGTCGTTCTGGAGCGCCGCGGAGAGCAGCCGCGTTCCCAGCGAGGCCGCGGTGACGTGGAGGAGGGCGGTGGTGGCGAAGTCGGCGGTGGCGTTCACCACGAGGTCGTGGTTCCTGAGGAGGTCAACGGCGTCGGCGCTTGAGGTGAGCGTCACTTCGCGTACCTCGATTCCGCGGGCCGGGACCCCGTTGCGTGTGACGAGGTGCCGCTTGACCGCTTCGACCTTCGACAGGCCCACGGCCTCCGGGCCGACGAGATGGCGGACGAGATTCCCGGGCATGACGACATCGTCATCAACAAGGGTGAGGTGATGGACGCCGGAACGCGCGAGCGTGTCGGCGATGAACGAGCCCAGGGCGCCGGCACCGACGATCCCGACACGGCACCTCCGCAGTTCCGGCGCCAGGAGGCCTCTGCGAGCAGACCTGGCCGCCTCGGTATCCGCGCCCGAACGCAGACGGGCGACCGTGAAACCGCCATCCCCTCTCGGCCTGACCTCCAGCACGATGACCCCATCCTGGGCGCCGCGCCGATACATCAGCACCACGATGGCGACCGCCCGTTGGTGAATCTGGCGGTCCAGGTTCATACCGGGGTCGATCCGCGAGGAGATGTCATCCCACGTTCGCGGCGGCACGACGACGTCGCCGAGGTCTGCCACGTATCCGAAACGGTCCTTACTGTGCTTGGAGGTCTTCGGCGGACGGGTACCGCGGCTCATCCGCATCGTGTCGTTGGTGGACGGACGGAAGCGCACGAAGCAGTTGCGGTACGGGGCGAGGTCCCCGTAGAGGTACAGGCGCCTGTCAGTAGAAAGCTCGAAGTACCGGTCGAGATCCAGGTCAGGACGGTCCTCGGGCCAGCCGGCATGCGCTTGCTCGAACCATGCGGTGACGTGCTCCAGGAACGCGGCGGCGTCCACCCACCACATTCCGTCTCGGTCGTCCTCGGCGACCAGGCACAGGGAACCATTCAACTCGCGATGCCACGACCACGGCACTGCATCCTGAACGACCGGCGTGACCCGGGGTAGCTGGAAAGGGAAACGGGGTCGCAGGTCGATCAAAACTTCAGTCGCGCCACCGGAGTGCAAGACCGGCCCTCGCCATGCCGTGTCCGTCTCGACGAAACCGGCGCGGATCAGGCCCTCTTCGAAGTGTTGTCGTGAGTAGGCGACGTGGTCGTCGTACCCGCTCAGGCTCACCCGAAGGTCCGCTTCCCTGCGGGCACGACGCGCGCCCCGGCGGAGAGTACGGATGCGCGCTTGGTGCCGTCCTCGTTGAACCCGGGGGGCATCGGGAAGACGGTCTCACCGTCGCCGTTCTTGCCCAGCAGCTTTCGGAATGCCAGGGCGGCTTGGCCTTCGTCCTCCTCGTCGAGCGCTTCTCTCGCGGTGGTGGCGGCGTCCGCGAAGCGGGTGCGGGCGGCATCCAGCTCCTCGTCGGTGGCGCGAATGCGGATGGTGTTGCCAGGCAGCGTGGGGTCATTGACTCCAACGCCGTTGGTCACGAAGTCGTTGACAATCTTGCTGATCTCCCGGAGCGCGGAGACGTAGTACTCCGCGTGGTCAGTACCCGAAACGGCCCCGCTCCTGAACGCCTGGTAGGTCGCCATCTCGATGAAGAATCCGCCTGGCTTTTTCGAGCCGAGCAGGGCGCGGCGCGTCTGACGGAGCAGCTTAACGGTCGGCACGTAGTAGTCGTCATGAGCGGCGTTCATCTGGCTCGAGAGCGTGGTCAGTTCCTCCGGGTTGGTGCGCACCCACTGGTCCTCGTTGCCCTTCTGCGGGATTTCCCACGACCCGTCGTCACCGGATGGCCGGGCAGGCACCGCGTCGACGTAGAGGTCGTACTCCGGGAAGGAGATTTGAAGGCTCCGGTCCTGGCGCTTGGTGCGTCGGTGTCCGTCGGCGTCGGAGCCGAACTCCGCATGCAGCACCTTGAAAAACCGGTCCAGGATGTCTTGGGACGTGACATCGCTCGGGACGTCGGGGAGGCGGACGAAGACATCCACGTCCTTGATGCGCTTGATCGAGACATTGCGCTTGTAGGAGCCAATCAGCACCGGGCTGGCGCCATACTCCAGGAGCTTCGAGTCCGCTTCCAGGACGTCGCGCACCAGCCGGTGGGCCTCCTGCGCGTTGGCCTTGTCCTTGCTGGGCTCGATGGAGCTCAGTGCATCCTTGAACTGCTGTCTCAAATAAGCCATCGGGCCCTCCACTCTGGCGCTGACTAGGTCGAATCTCTAAGACTGCTGCACGCCACGGACAACTTAAGGCGGGCCCTGACGAAACGGTGACGCAAGGACGTTAATTGGGGTGGTGCTTCACAGACGTATGCGCTGTTGCCGGCATTCGCGGACGGGCTCGGAGAGAGCGCAGGCATGGGTCGGACGCTACGCGTCACCAGGGGTGGAGGGATCGTGCTCGAGGGCTGCGGCGATGGCGGCCGGTGAGGGAAGCGCCGACTGTTCTTCGACCGGCAGTGCCTCGTAGGTGTAGGACGCCACGGCCAGGGGCTGGGCCGAGCCGTCCAGGGCGTAGCGCACGGTGCGTTCGTTCCGAGAGCCACAGACGAGGATCCCGACGGTGGCCGTCTGCCGGGGCAGCCGGAGCATGTCATCGACGGCCGCGACGTAGAAGTTCAGCTGGCCCAGGTGCTCAGGCTTAAACTTGCCGGCCTTCAGCTCGACCACGACGTAGCGGTCGGAGGGGATGTGGAAGAGCAGCAGGTCGATGAAGAAGTCATCGCCGTCGACGTCCAGGTGGTATTGCCGGCCGACGAAGGCGAAGCCGGGTCCGAACTCGGCCAGCGTTTGGGCCATGCGCAGCGTCATGGCCTCCTCGATGGCATGCTCCTGGGCTTCTTCGGTCAGCCCGAGGAAGTCGAGGACCAGCGGGTCCTTGGCAATGGCCCGGGCCAGGTCGGTGCCCTCCCCGGGGAGTCTGGCCTCGAGGTTGTTCGGGGCAGCGCCGCTGCGGGTGTGGAGACCGGTGAGGATTTGGTGTTCGAGCACGGACACCGACCAGCCATGTTGGACGGCCCTGGAGGCGTACCAGACCCTGAGTTGGTGGTCGTCGAGCTTGTTCAGCAGGGCGACGTTGTGGCTCCAGCTCAATTGTCCAGACGGTGTCTGGACAATTGGTTCCGGGCCGTTCCAGGCTTGGGCGAAGGCCCGCATGTTGTACAGATTGGTCCGGGAGAATCCCTTCATGTGGGGGAACTCGTTCCGCAAGTCCTGCGCCAACCGCTCCAGTACCTTGCTACCCCACGGCTCGCTACTCTGCCGGTCCGCAATGGTGCGCCCAATGTTCCAGTAGAGCTCGATCATGGCGGTGTTCACCGCGCGCTGCGCCCGGTACTGGGCGTTCCCCACGAGGTCCTTCAGCGCGGTGAGGGTCGCGGCGTAATCGCCTGGCAGGTCCGGCTCCAATGAGGTCATGCCTCCACCCTAGGGGTGGGCTCCCGGTCCCAATTGTTCAGACGCCGTCTGGACGATTGGGACGCCTGGACCGGCTGGATCCTGCCGCGGGCGCCACAACGTCAGCTGTCGTATGCGCCGTTATCGGCGTTTGAGCGCTGACACCACGGGCCACTTGCCCCTTGTCAGAGCCTTGACGCGATCCGTATGCTCTTCGGTACACCCCAGGAACAACAGGATGGCGGGTATGGGACACTACACGGCAAGCAAGAGCCGCAATCAGGGACGCGAGGCCTGGACGGTGATCTTCCGTCACCCCGCTCGCCTGGACCTTGCCACCGGGAAAACGGGTCGCCGTATCCGGCGCGGCCTGGGCACCTCGGACGAGGCGGTGGCCACACAGCTGGTTGACCAGCTCAACGAGATCCTTCGCACTCCCGCACTGTGGGAGGCGACCGCCCGCACGAACGCGCTGAGCCGTTTTGATTCGCGTGTTGTGGAGATCTTCTACGAGGGCCTCGAAACGTCCCAGGTGAACTTCGTAGAGCTGCGCGACAAGTTACTGCCGCTACCGGGTTCAGAAGATGGCTACCGGACCGTGCTGATGCTGGGGACTACCGGCGCAGGCAAGACAACGGTGGTACGTCAGGTCCTCGGTACCGACCCTGCCACGGAACGCTTCCCGTCTACGTCGACTGCTAAAACCACGGTGGCCGACACCGAGCTAATCACGGCCGAGGATGGCCCCTACCGCGCGGTCGTCACCTTTGTCCCACGCGACGAGGTCATCGACTACCTCACGGAGAACGTGTCAGAGGCCGCGCTGGCCGTCTTCCGGAAGCGCCCGGACGACGAAATCCGCCGCCGGCTACTCGACCATGTGAACCAACGCTTTCGCTTCAGCTACGTGCTTGGTCGAGGTTCGGCCGCGACCGACGAGGCAGAGTTCGTCGACGACGACGAGCTCGACGACATTGACCCCACCGAGTACGGCTCCGTGGACCTGGCAGCAACCGTGGCCGTCATCACTGACGCCGTCGAGGGGGTAAAGGCCGTCGTAGCGCGCCACACCGATGCCATCATCGAGGCATTCACGGACGTTGAGGAGGACGAACGAGTCCTGGAAGAACTGATCGAGGAGAACCTGGACAGCGACCTTCGCCAGTCCGATGAGTTCCACGAAATTGTGGATTCGCTGATCGATGAGATCGAAAAGCGATTTGCAACCCTCGACACCGGAGAGCTTCGGCGGAACCGCCAGGGCTGGCCGACCACGTGGACATGGGAGTGCGATGATCGAGCTGCCTTTATCAAGGTGGTCACCCGTTTTTCCAGCAACTTCGCACCACTGTTCGGGCGACTCCTCACGCCGCTCGTCAACGGCATCCGCGTGATGGGACCCTTCCAGCCGCCCTGGGCGTCCGAACCCGTACGCCTCGTGCTCGTTGACGGAGAGGGGCTGGGACACACGCCGAAGTCGGTGGCCACACTCTCCACGCACGTCGCGAATCAGTTGCAAGAAGTCGACGCAGTTGTTCTTGTGGACAATGCCGCTCAGCCCATGCAGGCCGCTCCGGTGGCCGCACTCAAGGGCATCGCTGTCTCCGGCAACGCCAACAAGCTGCACTTCTGTTTCACACACTTCGACCAGGTCAAGGGTCCCAACTTGCCGACCTTCCCAGACCGAGAGCAGCACGTGCTGGCGTCCGTCGAGAACGTCTTCAAAGCGATCGGTGATGAGCTCGGACCGGCTGCCGAGCGGGTGCTGCGTCGACGCCTCGACCAGGCCGGCTTCTTCGTCGGAGGCATCCAAGACCAACTTGACGCCAAGAAGCGAACCGGGTCCCGGACTATCGAGCAGTTGGATAAGCTGCTCCAGTTGCTGACCCACCCTGAGCGGGCCACCGAAGCAGGACCGTCACGTCCAGTCTTCAACAAGATGAACCTTTCCTTGGCCGTCACGGAGGCCGCAAAGACCTTCCACGTACGCTGGCGCGGTCTCCTGGGCCTGGAGAACAACCCGGAGGCTCCAAAAGAGCACTGGACGCGAGTGAAGGCGCTAAGCCGGCGACTAGCAGAGGGGTGGAACGACGAGTATGACAACCTCAAGCCGGTTGCCGATCTCCGTTACCACCTACAGATGCAGGTCTACCTGATGCTGCAACGTCCCGAACGCTGGTCGGCCGGCGAACCGGACGAAGACCAGAAGCAGGCAACCCTCGACGCGCTGTCGAACGCCGTCACCAACCGTCTCGTGGAGCTGACCCAGCGACGCCTACGCGATGAAGTCCGACGTGGCTGGCTCGAGGCCTATCTGCAAAAGGGACCCGGCTCTACCTTTGAGCGCGCTCGAATCATCGCCAACGAGGTATACGACCGGGGCGCGCCCATCCCAACAGTCAGCGCTTCGCCGGACCAAAACCGCTTCCTACGGGACGTTGCCGCCGCCGTGAATGAGGTTGTTCGAGAACTCCAGGGCGACCTCGAATAACCCAATCCGTCACGGCTTAGGAGACACCCCTGCCCCGCATAGCGCCCGCTGAAATAGGCCCATTGAAAAGCAATTAGAAGATCATCTCGCCCTACATGCCGGGAAACGTGCCGTCGTCGAATAGCGAAGCATTTTCGGTCGCCTGCGTTTTCCGTGTCTTTGGTGGCTGCCGGAGCGAGGCAGGGGCACTTGGGAGCTCTTCGGCGGCAAGGAGGGGGCCGGCGATGATTTCATCCAGGATGTCGACGCCGGTAGGAATCATCTCCAAGGTTTCCTTGAGGACAGTGACAATCTCTACAAGTTCGGTGCTCCATTCTGACGACCACGCTGTCGGACGGAGCTGGTCGAGAGGAGAACTACTTGAAGCGGCACGGCCTGCCGGCTTGGTCATGCGGTAGCCCAGCCACTTGGGAATGACCTCCATGCCACTGACCTCGAACGTCCAGGCTGCTGGAGGCACACCTACCAATGTGCCGTCGGCCACTCGTAGAGTCTCGGTGTTTTCGTCATAGGCGATGTCAGACCTGGTATCGGGCAAGCGCGTTGGTTCTGCCGTCCACTCGATCCCCACCGTCGGTAGCTTTCCTGTACCGAACCGCTCACCGAATGTTTGCAGCCAGATCAGTCGTGAGCCGTGCTGCTCCATGCGGGTGAATATTTCGGGATCAGCAGTGATCGGGACTCTCGGGCCGGCGGTCTCTAACGCCTCGTGGAAGCGGGTGGTGTAGTCGGTGCCTGCTAGGACGCCGAAGGTGTAGGCGAAGAGTCGCTCGATGGTGACGGTGTCCGCGTTCTTGTTGGTTTCCCTATGTCGCTCCGTCAAGACAGAGAGCAGCCTTGGATCGACGTTGGGTGTGCCGTTGGAATCGCGGTAAAGCGGAATGACATCCTTGCCGCCGTATGAACCTCTGAAGTGGTGCTTGTCGGGGACTGCGGTCGTCAGCGTTGCTGCGGGACCGCTGCCGAGACTGGTTGTCGTCATCGTCGTAAGGAAGACCTGCTTGTCGGACAGGGAGGCCCAGAGCGCGGGGCGCTCCAGTGCAATCAAGCGCGGGTCGCTAAATATCCACTGACGGTCAAATGACCTCATACCGAAGCGCACGATCGGCCGGTGGGATTCGTGTGCGTCAAGTTGGGCCAGTGGAACGAGACCGGGGACCTTTGTGGTGATCCGCCGACCTGTACTTGGGGTTACGTAGTAGTGGGCTCGTTCGTCTGGAGTTTTCGTGGCGACGAACGCCTTCCAACGCTCAGTTAACGTGGCGCGGTCTGGAGCAGCAGGCCACGTTCGATTGATCATCATGCCCGGTTGCTGCAGTGGGAAGAGGTCCACGATCCTTGGGTATGCCGCCCAATCTGCGCCCCCTGAATCAGGGATGAATGGCGCGTGCCAATCGGAGCTCGCTTCGACTGTGGTGAGCTTGATCCGACCTGAGGCCAAGTCCGTGAGGGCGGCTAGTTTCTCTGCTCGGATTCCCCTGTAACTCGCATACCGAACAGCAGCAGGCTTTCGGCGGTCGCCATTGGCGCGACGGATCAGTGTCACTATGGCAACCGGCGATTCGATATTGAAGACGTTTTCGTCCTTGCGAGTGCCCTTGTTGTCGCCGTGCAGGTTCACGACGACGATCTCGTCTGCCACCTCGCGGGCGAGGCGCCGCAGCCCAAGGAAACCCGGGCCATCAAGCCATGATGACGCGGTGATCATCGAGACAACGGCCGGGCCGGAATTCTCCTCGAAGACCTTCCAGATGGCCCAGCGCCAGAAGTAGACGTACAGGTTGTAGACGCTGGCGTGGGCGCTGAAGATGACGTGCTTCTTCGCGTCGTCAAAGATGTCGTCGAACAGTGAGCGCGACGTGCCGTCCTGCAGCGCCGTGATGTGGCCCCCAGTGCCGGTGCTCTCGACGCGGTCATACGGCGGGTTGCCGATTAGTACGTTGTGGTTCCATTCATATTTGACCTCGTCGGCATGAGCGCCTTCAGTGCTGATTGGGTCAGCTAGTTCCGCGATGACGTGATCGTGCTTCGCGCCGAGAGTGTCACCGAGGTAGATCGGCAGGCGGGCTTTCTCTCGGAGCGATTCGGAGATATCGAGCGAAACTTTGAGGTGGCTGACGGCGTACGAGGCCAGTGAGATCTCGCAAGCTGACGCGTGCGCAAGGGCGGCGGCCTCGCCAGCCTCGCCAGCGTTGCGGCGGGCTTGACGAAGCCACTCGACGAGGAAGGTTCCCGTGCCATTGGCAGGATCGAACATGGAAACCACGGGGTCATGAGGCTTTGCGCGCTTGGGGATGTCGATCTCGGGGTATGTCTCGACATACTCAGCCCACGTCGTCGAGTCGGCCACACCTAGCGGCAGGCCGAATGATTTGAGGGCGTCGTCGACCGTCTTAATTATGTAGCGGACGACAGGGAGCGGGGTGTAGAAGGCGCCCAGGTCGCGGCGCTGATCAGGATCGTATTGGGCGAGGAACTCTTCGTAGAAGTAGACCACTGGATCGTCGCGCTGATTGTCGGCACCGAAGTCGGCGAGCAGTTCGTCGACGTCGGTCGCGGCTAGCTCTTCGGCAAGCTCATTGAGGCCCAACTCGTCCACGTCGATGATTCCGTCTGAGTCGTTGCGGAAGCGTGAGTAGATAGCATCGAGGAACTCGTTGTCGAATTTTAGTGCCGAGACGGATTGCTCTACCTTGAACTCCTCAGGATGTGCGATTCGCGCGGTGAGAAGTCCGTAGACCATGGTTTGGGCGTAGACGTCGGCGAAACGTTCCGGTGTCAGGTCTCCCAGTAACTGGTTTCGGACATCGTCGAAGAGCGCTCGGATCGGTCCCTCGTCAGTTTCCACCTCGTAGAGCGCGCGGACCTCGTCCCGCACGTCTTGGGCGACTTCGGCCATTCTTCGCGAGAGCGTGGCTGCAGATTTGATGCCCTCGCGGTAGCCGTGGAAGCCCTTCCCGTAGGACGGGTCGATGACGATTTTGGGTCCTTCGACAGGGGACCACAACAAATCTGGGATGCCGCGTCGTACCAGCAGATCGAGGCGGGCGTTCGTGAGCTGGGCGTTCCAGGAGAGGACTCGAAGCACACGTTTGCCGTCCTTCTCGCGGAAGTTAACGACGTGCAGCAGCTTGTCTTGCCCCGCGGAGAGGCAGAAGAAAAGCAGGTCGTTGAGGGACCACTGCGCGTGGGTGCCGCTGCCTTTGCGGGCCCGCTCGTTCTTGACGAGCCTCTGGACGAGCCGACGGATGGCGCCAACAGGAAGGCGTCCGCCCTCAAAGTCAAGTACAAAGACCCCAAAGTTTTGGTTCGTCGTCAGTGGGGGGATTTGTGAGATCTGTTTGAGCTTGGCGACTTTTTCCGGGTCGAGGTGTAGCTCTTCGGGTTCCCACTCGAGTTGGATGTCACCCCATGAAAGGTCGTCAGGGATGGGCCAGTCGAGTCCATTGAGCAACAGGTCGAGTAGATGGTCGGCCGACTTGGGAGCAGCTTGGATCAGCCTTCGGATGTGATCTTTGTTGGCGTTCATCGAACCTCCACCCAGCAGATCGTCTTCGGCGTCGGGGCATCAAGCGGCAACTGGGTCTCCTTGCGCAGACGTTTGGTTTCGTCACGCTCGAATTCGCGCAACGATGCCTGGAGGCTGGACCGATCGCTGAACCCCGCGGCCTGGTCTGTTGGCTCGGCCGAGATCGCGGTATCGATGGCGTGCAGGGCTCTCTCAACCCCGTGGGGGGTACGCAGTGCCCACTCGACCTCACCCGGTTCCAAGGTCCACTTGGGGTCGGCGTCATCATCGATCTTGGTCAGGATTGGGACACGTCGGCAGGTGAACACACCAGACGGCTTACCTGATGTCGCAGCCGAGATGCCTTCGGGCAATCGCTCGACGAGGTCCTCCAGACCCGGGTTATCCTTGGCGAGCTGGAGCCACTTGAGGCGGAGTTCTTCAATCGGGGCAATGTCGCCGTTGTACTCGTCTTTAAAGGCTTGGAACACTTTGACGTCGTCGAAGATGTCGGACTCGTCAAATAGCTTGCCGCCGGGGATGCCGAGGGTGGTCGAGATCATTAGGGTCTTGTTCTGCACGCGGTTGTACAGGGCGAGCAGAACCTCGATCTCGGCTGGCGGCACGAAGTTCCGTATCTGGATGTGTCCGCGGGACTTTTTGGCGGACGGTTTCTCCTTGATGAGCTCGGCCTCAATGGCAGGGTTCATGCGGCGGTCAACGCGGCCGATGCGCTGCATGAGGCGCACAGGATTCCAGTGAATGTCGTAATTAACGAGCAGCGTGCCGTCCTGAAGGTTCACCCCCTCGCTCAGCACATCCGTCGAGATAAGCACACGCAACGGCGAGTGCTTCTTGCGGTCTTCTGCCGACACTTTGTTGTAGAAGGGCGCGAAACGCTTAATCATCGTATAGCGGTCATTGCCGCGGGTGCCATCGATTCGGTCGACGTCGGTGAGGCCGTCGCTCCTCAATCTATCTTCGAGGTAGCGAGCGGTGTCAGCGAACTCTGTGAAAACGATGACCTTGTCGGTCCGGAACTCCGGCGTGAATACCGACTTGTCTAGCGTCTTCTTCCCTTCCTTGGAAGGCCCATGCAGGAGGTCACGGAGGCGGAGGTACTTGTCGTCGTATCCGGCTCCGTTAAGGATCAAATCCATGAATCGCTTTAACTGGTCGAGGTCTTCGAACGCGGAGTCGAGCATCTCCTCAAATTTGTAGTCTCCGCCGACCAGGTTGTATTCCAGCTCATTGAGCTCCTCTTCAGTGAGGTCTTCCGCGTGCCAGACCTCGTCGAGGTTGGAGCGGTACCGGTCGTGGATGGCCTTCAGCGTGGACTCGTTGTGGGCTCGCCAGTCGGCCAGCCTGCTCATCTGAGCGGGATCGATCTTGGTATTGACATCGAGCCAGTGCAGTACCTTGGCCGAGAGGTCAAGGCACGAGCCGGCGAACGCGGCGAGGCTGGACTCAAACCGCTTGAGGAAGATCGTGCGAATCAGGGCAACGACCTGGCGTTGCCGATTCTCCGCTACCGTGTCGACGTCCTCACTATTCGAGAAGGCCAGAGGGTAGTACATGGGCAGAACGAAGAGGGGGGTGGCACGGCTAAAGGCATTCTGCATCTCGGTGAAAAGAGGGGAGTAGAGTGCTCCGAAGTCATACTCCACCACACGCGGTACTTGGGTATCGGGGAAGATTACGTCGGAGCCGCCAGCAACCTTTGAACTTTCTACGGCGTACTTGCGGCTGTTCTGGTGGATGATTGATTGAAACAGCTTGTCCTTAGCCATCAGCGTAGTAATGGCAGCGTGGTCCGGGATGCTGCTCCTGAACGGTTTCTCGAGCTCTACGGTGTACTTTCGCAGGCTGTTGATGCCGATGCTCGCAAAGTGGTCATCCGCGTCGACGCCGGTGAATAGCTCAGCCTGATGGACGAGGTCGAAGAAGGTGTTGTTGATCGGCGTGGCCGTGAGTAGGTAGACGGTCTTGTCCTTGCAGATCTCCTGCATGCGCCACCAGCGGGACCCCCACGGGTTGTCCTCGGTAGGGGCTTTGCCGTGGTTCCGAAAGTTGTGCGCCTCGTCGATGATGATCACGTCGGCGCGTTTCGCCAAGTGCTCGATCTCCTCGGCGCCTTTGTTGGTCGTAAGGTCCGTGTGCGCACGCAATAGCACGTTCGAGAACTGGCCGAACAGCTCGGGCAGCCTCTCCTTCAGCTCGGGGTTCCAGACCGCGTCTTGACCCGTCTTGGTTGCCATGATCAGTACGTTCTTGCGGTGCCGCACGGCGTAGTACTCGGTGAGCATCAAACCGACGAACGTCTTGCCGAGACCGACGCCGTCGGTGAGGAAGCCGCCATTCCATCGCCGCGACATTTCGATCAGTGCGTGAAACGCCTCCTGCTGGTAGGGCGCGAGCATTGGGTAGATGACCGACTCCGACTCTTCCCAGCTCTTGTCTGTGGAGTCGATATTGGCGGTTAGGGCGTGGAGAGCCTTGGCATATACCTCAAACGGTGTGAAAGCACGGGCATTGTGCTCCAGCACCGCAAGAAGGTCCTCATTGACCGGCGTTGCCTCCTCCCAGTGCTTCTCATACCAGGCCTGAAGGTCGACGACTTCCGGCCCCTGGAACTTCACATTTAGCTCGATGTTCTGCGTCAGACCGGGGCGGGTGAAGTTAGACGATCCAACCAGCGCGGCAGAGCCGACCACTTTCAGCTTGCCGTGGGTGATATAGGCCTTGGCATGGAACTTCTTCGGCTTATAGACGCGAATCTCGATTTTGTTCCTGCGAATCCCGTCGACGACCGCCTCGATTCCAGTCAGGAATGAATCGCCGGTCTGGCGCTCGACCGCGATCGAGGTGTCCAGTGCCGTCGCGATTGCGTCGGCGGTCGTGCGGCTCGTCTCGCCGCCGATGAGCAATCGGATCTTGTCGACCTTTTGCCACGCACCGTCGAGGGCGAGGAACGCCCCGATCTCAAAGTGGCCGGTGGCGATGTCGATAGCTGTACTGATGTCGCACCATTCTCGGACGTACTCGAGTGCCTTCCAGTCCTCAGCGGTGTTGTCGACGATGAATTGCTCTGGTGTCGCCACGTGCTTCCTTCTATTCGCTTCCTGCGTTTGAACTCTACGAGGGAAGTCGAGCGTGAGTTCCCGACTAGATGAGTAAGTCCTCATGGCCTCCGTGAACCATGAGGACTTCTCCTCTAATTCCCTCATCAGCCCACGAACACCATCGTGTCCAGAGAGCGATCCAGGTGCTGGCGCACTTTGGTGGTCATGCGCTTTTTGCCGAAGGTCTGCAGTACTCGACGACGGTGTTCGTCCTCGGTGTCCTCGGGATGGCTGTCACGCAGGAATTGAGAGGCGTTGGCGACTTCCTGTGGTGCGATCGCGTCGAAGGGGCGATCCACCCCGCTGGAGCTGGGGCGGAATTCCTCCCAGTTCTCCGGGTCCATGTCGACCGGCCAGACCCATCCGTCACCGTCCACGGTGAGCTCGGTGCCTTTGACCTGGTGTTTGATTTGGTTGACGCGCTTGGACTCAACGCGTCCCAGGCCGAAGGCCCGACCAGTCAACCGGGCCAGGCGCTCCATCTGGATGGGCCCCTCCTGAGCGACGATCTCCTCGATCACCGACCGGACCAGCTCCCGGTTCTCCTGGCGACGGATGCCGTCCAGAGCACTGACGTCGCCAGCGAGGACCACGGTCCACGGCTCGAACTCCAGACGCTCGTCGCGCAGGGAGGTCCGGGGTCGGTCCTGTACCGTCTCGGCTCGGCGGTACACCTCCGGGTCGGGGACGACCTCGGGCTCGCCCGGGCCCGTTTCCGCCGCCTCCTCGTCCACTTCATCTTCAACCGACGTCAGCTCAGCACCGGGGGACGTCAGCCGTAGGATGCTGTCCCGCATGGATTCCGCTTCGGCGCTTCCTTCTGAGTCGTCGAAGTGGGCGAGCAGCCGGACGATGAAGTCTAGGGTTCGCCAGGCGTCGAGGAGGGTGAGGTCGTCCATGTGCGAGATGCGGTTGCGTGCGATCCGCAGTTCACCACCCAGAGTGGAGACGGTCCGGGTGTGGTCGTCGAAGGGGTAGCCGATATTTCCCAGTCGCTCGGTCAGCACGCGTAGCTGCGCTTGCACGTCGTTGCGGGTGTACGTGTGCGGGACCTTGCCCTTGAGGCGGTCGATCTCCGTCAGCAGCACGGTCCAGGACAAACCATCCAGGTCGGGAGCCAGGGTGCGAGAGATGATGGGCTCCAGCCGGTCGGCGAGGAGCTGGAGGCCACGGGCGGCGGACTCGCGGGGAGAAAGGGTCATCGACTTTCCAATCTGTGGGGATACAGGTGTGGGTTTCTATGCGGCAACGCCCGGTGGGGTTGCCAGCATTGAGACGGGTGTCGACACCGAGTGGCCCAGGACCGGCCGTCGTCGTCGACGAGCAGTAGTCAACCAGATGGTCCGGACGGGATAGGCGCCCGATTTTTCTGTGACCAGGGCTTTTGGTGGTGAGGTGTCCCTGGCATCGGGCAGGATGAAGGCATTGTCATCGCCTGCCGAGGGGTTCCGCCGTGTTCATTGACCACCAGGATCGAGTCGTCACCAGTGCCAGTGACTTGACCGCCGCCACGGCCTGTGAGTTCTCCTGGCTGCGGCGACTCGACGAGAAGCTGGGCCGTATTACCCTGCTGGAGCGCGCCGAGGACGCCATGCTGGAGCGGGCAGCCGAACTGGGTGACGTCCACGAGGCGCAGGTCCTGGAACGCTACGACGACGGCGTACGCCGCGTGGCGCGAATCGATCGTCCGGATGTGCGGGATCCCGAGTCGGTGGCGGCCGCAGTGAAGGCGACGATGGGCGCCTTCAACGCCGGGGCTGACGTTGTCTTTCAGGCGACGTTTGCCGCGGAGGATGACCACGGTCTGCCCTTCGTCGGGTTTGCGGACTTCATCGTGCGCGGCCCGGATGGGCGCTACCGGGTTCAGGACACGAAGCTGGCCCGCAGCGCCAAGGTCACGGCGTTGTTGCAGCTGGCTGCCTACGCCAGCCAGCTGCGCCGACTGGGCGTCCCGGTGGACGAGGAGGTGGAGCTCATCCTCGGCGACCGGAACGTCAGCACCCACCGGCTCAAGGACATTGAGCCGATGTACGCGCTGCGCCGGCAGCGCCTCGCCCTGCTGGTCGAAGCGCGGCTCGCTGATACCGCCGCGGTGGGCTGGGAGGACGAGCGGTACTCCCGGTGCGGTTCCTGTGACGATTGCGCGGCGGAGATCGCCGAGCACCGGGACATGTGGCAGGTGTACAACCTGCGGGCCTCTCAGCGGGCCAAGCTGCGGTGGGTGGGGCTGTGCACCATCGATGACGTCGCCGCCTGGGAGCCCGGGCAGCCCACCGGTGGGGTGCCGCGGCGGACCATGGAGAAGCTGTCCGGCCAGGCTTCCTTGCAGATCGCCAGTGAAGGACTGGAGGTGCCGCAGTTCAGGGTGGTCGACGCCCAGCTGCTGGCCGCGCTGCCGGCGCCGAGCGAGGGGGACATCTTCTTCGACTTTGAAGGCGACCCGATGTGGACCCCGGACGGTAAGACGTGGGGCCTGGACTACCTGTTCGGGTTGGTGGATGCGCAGGGTGAGTTCCGGGCGTTCTGGGCCCACGACCTCGCTGAGGAGCGCCAGGCGCTGCTGGACTTCCTGGACTACGTGGAGGAGCGCCGACACAGGTTCCCGGAGATGCACATCTATCACTACGCCAGCTACGAGCGGACCCACTTGTCCTCGATCGCCCAGCGGCACGGGGTCGCGGAGGACCGGGTGGACACGCTGCTGCGGGACAGGGTCCTGGTGGACCTCTACGGCGTGGTCGGGGGAGCCCTGCAGTTGGGCACCGCGTCGTACTCCATCAAGAAGGTGGAGGCCTTGCACATGGCCGGGGAGCAGCGTCAGGGGGTCACGAACGCCGCGGACAGCGTGGACCAGTACGCCCAGTACGTCCAGCTGCGCGACGCCGGCGAAACGGCAGAGGCAGAAACGCTCCTTCAGGAGATCGCCGACTACAACGAGTACGACTGCCTCTCCACCCTCAAGCTCAGGGACTGGCTACGGAGCGTGGCCGCGGACCATGGCACCCTGACAGACACTGAGGACCTCGGCGGGGCGGGCACGGTGCCGGCTCCCGCGCTCCAGGAGGACACCGCGAAGGAACGCGCGGCACGTGAGGCGCGCGAGGAACGCGCCCAGGAGCGTGCCGACCTGGAGGCGGCAGTGCTCGCCCACGCCGGTGATCCCATCGACCCGGACCGGTCTGATGACCAGCGGGGCTGGGGACTGGCCGGGGCGGCACTGCGTTACCACGAACGTGAAGAGAAGAGCTTTTGGTGGGAGCACTTCACGCGCCTGAGTGAACCCGCGGATGAGTGGGCCAATCACCGCAACGTGTTCCATGTCGAGTTCGCCGAGGTTGCCCGGGACTGGTCGAAGGAGAAACCGAAGTCACGGACCTTCAGCCGTGACCTGATCCTGCGGGGGCAGTGGTCGGAAGGCAGCACACCGGGGGAGGGCAGCGCGTATCTGGTCTATGACTTCCCGGGGCCTCACCTGATGTACGGACCCGAGTCGGGCATGCGCGATTGCCTGTCCGCCACTATCACCAACGCCACGCCGGCCACCGTCCGGGTCACCGAGAAGACCACCACGAAGCATCCGCAGACCCATGACGTCCTGCCGGACACCCTGACGCCCGGCCCACCCCCGGACAGCCGAGGCCTGCAGGCGGCCATCGAAGGGTGGGTGCGCGCAGCCGTCACCCACGACGCCCTGCCCGATGACCCCCTGGGTGATCTGCTGTGTCGGCGACCGTCCCGACTGCGCGGCGGGGGATTGGCTCCCCTGGTCGGTGAGGACTACGTGAGCGCGGTGACCGATTCGGCCCTGCGACTGGACGGCAGCTACCTGGCGGTCCAAGGCCCGCCCGGGACCGGAAAGACGTACCTGGCCGCCCACACCATCATCCGCTTGGTACGGGAGCACGGGTGGACAGTGGGCGTCGTCGCGCAGTCCCACAAGGTGGTCGACAACGTCCTCGACGACGTGATCGGCCACGGCTTGGACCCGATGCTGGTCGGCAAGGCCCAGCCTGAGGACCGGCGCACGCCGCAGGGTGTAATCGAGGTGTTCACGAACTCCAAGGGCCCCGACTTCCTGGCCGACCACCCGGAGGGGTGTGTGATCGGCGGGACGGCTTGGCTGTTCTCCCAGCTCGCCAACAAGGGGCACATGGTGGACCTGCTCATCGTGGACGAGGCCGGCCAGTACTGCCTCGCCAACACCATCGCCGCCGGAGCGTGCGCCAAAAACCTCATGCTGTTCGGTGACCCGCAGCAGCTGCCCCAGGTCAGCCAGGGCAGCCATCCGGAACCGGTGGAGACCTCCGCCCTGGGGTTTCTCAGCGCCGGACACGACGTGCTGCCCACAGAGTACGGCTACTTCCTGGCCCAATCCCGCCGAATGGACGCCGCCGTGACCCGACCGGTGTCCGAGCTGTCCTACGAGGGTCAACTGGGCTCCCACGAGAACACCCGGGACCGTGAGCTCCACGGCGTTGAGCCGGGGCTGCAGACGGTATTCGTGGAGCACCGCGGCAACGTCACCGCGTCCCCCGAGGAAGCGGACCGGGTCGTGCAGATCATCTGCGACCACCTGGGACAGACGTGGGTCGACGGCGACCAGCAGCATCAGATTGGTCAGGACGATGTCATCGTGGTGACGCCGTACAACGCCCAGGTCCAGGCCATCCGACGGGCCTTGGATGAGGCGGGGCTGACCGAGGTCCGGGCGGGGACGGTGGACAAGTTCCAGGGCCAGGAGGCGGTCATCTCGATCACCTCACTGGCCGCCTCCTCCGCGGCGGAGGTGCCCCGTGGGCTCGGGTTCCTGCTGATGCGCAACCGGCTGAACGTCTCAATCTCCCGGGCCAAGTGGAAGGCCTACCTGGTGTGCTCCCCGGCCTTGCTGGACCACCTGCCGAACACGCCCCAGGGCCTGGCCGAGCTGAGCGCCTTCGCGCGCCTGACGCAAGGCGCTGATGTGATGAGTGTGCGGTAACCCCTCCACACGGAGGTAATGACCGCACGCCAGCTATCCGGACACCGCCGGAGCCGTCGACTCGGTGGGGCGCAGCCACTGCTCGTCGCCGGCGGACACCCGTGGAGTTCTATGCGGCCAGGGCGTGCTGGACGGCCGTCCCGGCTTCCTGCAGCTCCAGGCGCAGGGCTTCAACCTTGGCTTCGAGGACCTCGGTCGGCAGTCCCAGCTCGGCGTGGCGCCGGGACATCAGCGCCAGGCGGTCCGCGGTCTCGTTCCCGCGGTCACCGTCGTGGCCCTTGACCCAGGTGAAATCAACCATCAGGCCCCGGACCACGGTGCGGATCAGTGCCGCCTGCTCGACGGCCGCCCTCGACGCACCCAGCGGAGACCACCCGGGCTGGGTGATCATGCGCAGTGCCCACTTGCTGTCCGAGCGGACCACCAGTTCGCAGGAGTTGACCAGATGGTGGGGGATACGCCGGGTGGCGTCCTGGACGCCCAGGAGGATGGCACGGAGCTCGGCCTCGAGGATGCTGCCGCCGCGGCGCGCCTGCTGGCCCAGCCGCAGCCGGCTGCCCTGCCCGAAGTCGATCATCCACCCTGCTCCGATCCACCCTCGCTTGCCGGCGGAGGCATCCGTGGACACCTCCACCCGGCGATAGAAGGACCGCAACTGGACCTGGATGGCTGCCCCGGTGGCCACCAAACCGTGGGCCGGGGGATAGTCCGACGTCGTCTGGTGGCCCCGAACGCCCAGGGCCGTTTGCAGCGTGGACGGCACCATGCCGGTCTCCTCGGCGCAGTACACGGCCTCGGCCGCGTCGGCCCGGACCCGTCGGACGGCACGGTCGAGACGATCGTGGAGGATGCCGCGCTGCGGCCCGGCCTCACCATCGACCATCACCCCGGACAGCACCCCGTGGAGGTCACAACCCTCGGTCCGGGCCACCGACCAGAAGACCATTCCCTGGCGGTTCACCACCCGAACGGTCACCCCCGAGCGGTTCGCCGCGGCGTCGATGCTGTTCTGCAGCCGGCGGGCGGGGGGACAGGGCTTGGGGTGCGTCATGGGAGGACCTCCTGGTGAGACGGTGCGGACGGGGATGGATACGGGTTATTGCTTCCGGTGCCTCCTGTCGGTTCTGCATCGGTGTTCGTCAGGGTAGGGACAGGGTCGGACACGATAGACCGGTGAAGCGAAGGGGTGCGTCGAGGGTTGTGCCTGCTCCGGGGTCGCTGGAAATGCGCTTAGCGCGTCCGCGGCCGCCCTTAGCCTGCACTCCTATGGTCCGTAGTCAGCGCGAGGTTTTGGAGGTTCAGCATGGTGAGGTCATCAGTTATTGAAGTGGGACAGGAAGCCACGGCGGGATCGGTCGAGATCGACGCCATCGATGGAGGGCTTCCCCGGGAGCGGGTCGAGGTCATGACCCAGGCCAGTGGTCCTACCCAGTTGTGGTGGGAGACCAAGATCGATGGCCGCTTCAGCGGCTGGACTCTTCTGGAGGGCCCCGAGCAGATCGTGAATCTGGTGAAGGCACTCCAGTCACCGGGTGACACCCTGCATCTTGAAGACGACCAGCCGGTGACCCGCTACGCCCAGACCATGCTGATCGAGAAGGGCATCTATCACCTCGAGTTGGCGGCGCTGCAGCTCGATGGGACGTACAACTGGCGGATCGGGATGGGCAAGGAAGCTGATGCCGCGGTCAATACCCCCGACACCGGCACGGCCCCAGTGCAGGAGATGACGACCGCGGCCATCATCGAGGTCCTGTCCAGCTGGGCGATCGGCCAGGGTCTTCCGATGGGCTACGGGGCGGCGCTGCACATTTACGGACGGTGACGCCAAGGATGGCCGCGCACCGTCGCCGACTCTCGACGTGGCCACCGTCCCGGGCCTCGGCGGGCTCAGTCAATGATGACCCCCAAGGCCTGATCCAGGACATCAGGCGGGCTCAGCTTCAACTCGCAGCAGAGATCCACGAACGCGCTCAGCGTCAGTGGGACCGGGATGTCGGACCTGTTCAGTGGGTCATCGCCTCGTTCCTGCATGATGCAGCCCAAGGCGATGGTGACCTGCCCCGCCATGTAGGTGTCTGCCTCCGGCGGGGGGACTTGGATCCACGGAGCCGATACGACGAAACAATCCCCGTCCCACTTCAGGGTGCCCTGGACGAAAGCCCTGTGGTGGTTGGCGCAAAGCAGCCGACCGTTCGCCGGCGTAGACTCCCCGCCGAGCGCGAGGGGCACCAGGTGAACAGCATCGAGGACGTTGACGTCCTCGATGCCGCAGTAGGCGCAGAAGGGTGGGTGGATATTCAGGAGGTCCCAGCGATAGGCCCGCATGTGACTCCTGGCAATGACGACTGAGGTGTCGTAAGTCTTAGGCGTCTTCCGGGCGAGGTCCATGGAACGACGGCGCCGTCGTGTTCGGTGGACCCGATGGCCCAATCGGATGAGTCGGGTTGACCATTCTTCGGCGAGGTCGTCCTCTTCACGGGCGGCAACCTCCGTGCTGTTGGCTCGGGGAGTCCAGTTCGTCCGCGGGTACTTGTCCCGGAGGAACTCGGTGCCCAAAGCCTCGTCCGGCAGGACAGTCGTATCCCAGTGGATGTCCACGGTGGTGACCTCGTCTCCCGGCTGATGCCAGTGATTCTCCGTCTTCAGATCGCCGCTGATGACCCGGCCGCTGGCAATGATGCCTCGAGAACCCGTTCCTTGGAGAAGGAGGTAGACGACGTCACCTGCGGTCATCTCAGCCTCGTGCCGCACGGTCCATGGGAACGATGCCAACTCCTCTCCACGTTCGAAGTTCGCAGTGTTCCGGAGGAGGAGATCTCGACGGAGGGATTCTTGACGTAGCCAGCTGTTACTGACGGTGAGCAGGAAGGCAGACATGGTGATCCTCTCGAGGGAAGCGAATCAGGCCAAGACGGGCACGTGAGCGACAACGGCGGACTTCCCCATCCTGAGGGATGCCCCGGCCGTCCGCGTCTTGAGTACTCATTCTGACCGTTGGCACGGACGGGATAAGCAGCTTGCGGAGAAGGTCGATTCGGCGTCTGAAGTGGCCACACACACGAAGAAGAGCTGCTCGTGAAGCGCCAGATCTCCCAGAGACTCGTTCGAGGACTGAGTCCGCGCTGCAGCTCCATCACTGCGCGAAAGCGAGCGGAGACCCGTAGTACTTCGAACCCGGGGATGGCCTCTCCTGAGCCGTGCCACTTTAGTGTCCCGCTGAGTTGCTGGTCCGATCGAGGACCTTTTGGCTTCGACGCCCTGAAGATCAATCCAGCCACCATCGGACCGCACTAAGTGATAGAAGTCAGTGATAGGAGCGAAGCATGCAAAAAATGACCGAGGTGACCGCAGTAGTCTGCGGGAGCTCGAACGGCTCTTCTGCTTCCTCGAAGGGGATGCAGTCCCTTCCGTTGACATGCCCGGCCGCGCCGTACGCTCTGACTAGTCTGATTGAATGTTACGGCCGAGGGGGACCTGCCAATGAAGGCTGATGCACTGAATCCGCGCGAGTTGTTCGGAACGACCGTGCACTACGAGATTCCGGCGTTTCAGCGTCCCTATGTCTGGACGCGGGACGAACAATGGCAACCCCTGTGGCAGGACGTGCGACGCGTAGCCGAAAAGGTTGTCCACGCCGGAGGCGACGAAACCGCACTCGAAGAACTGGGTGGTCACTTCCTGGGGGCGGTGGTGTTCAAACTTAAGTCTGCGGTCGCCGGTGATGTGACGCGCCAGTCGGTCATCGATGGCCAGCAACGCAGCACCACATTACAGATCATGCTCGACGCCGTTCACGAAGCCATCCTGGAGCGCGGCCACGAGGATGAAGCCGAGGCCATCGAGGAACTGATCCTCAACCAGGCCAAGCGGTTTGCCGGCAAGCCGGAACGGTTCAAGCTTTGGCCGTCGCGTACGGACCGGGCGGCATTCGAGTCCGCCATGGACGGCGACGACCCCCCGCCGGGTGAGCATCGGATCGTTGAGGCGCATAGCTTCTTCCGTACCGAAGTCGGAAAGTGGCTTGACGGTGTTGTGGACGAGGACGAGAAGGTTGTCGGCGACGAGAAAGCACGCGCCTCTGCCTTGGCCGATGTGGTCCAGTCTCGGCTGTATGTTGTCGCGATCAACTTGGCTGGTCATGACGACGACCAGGTCATCTTCGAGACCCTCAACGACCGGGGTACGCCCCTCCTAAAAGCCGACCTGATCAAGAACTGGATCTTCCAGAGCGGCGAGCAGGTCCACGCCGACGTGGAGTCTTGGCCGGAGCAGTACTGGACCGACTTCGACGAGACCTGGTGGAGAGGTGAGATTACCCAGGGACGGCACACCCGGTCCCGGATCGATATCTTCCTGCAGTACTGGTTGACGATGCGCCGGCGTGAAGAGGTCCTGACCGACGAGGTCTTCCGTGTGTTTGTTTCCTATGCGAAGCCACTGATGACTGATGCCGCATCGGCGGAGAAGCTGCTCGGGGAGCTCCGCCAGGACGCCGACACCTTCCGAAACTTCGCCCAGTTGTCCAAGGACACTATTGAGGGAAAGTTTTACGGGCGCGTGGTCGAAGCCCTGGAGCTGGCTTCGACCACTCCACTGCTGCTGTGGATGCTGTCGAAGAACCACAAGGTGCCCGGTGATCAAATCGCTATTGCCCTGGGCGCCCTTGAAAGTTGGGTGGTGCGGCGCACTCTGCTGCGCAGCACCATGAAGGACGTCAACAAGATGATGGTTGCCATCCTGTCGACGCTCGAGGGAACCCCCGTCGAGGACGTAGGAATCGCTGTACGGGACTACCTGGCCGCGCAGTCCTCCGACGCGCGCCAATGGCCCACCGATACGGACATGCTGGAAGGGCTGCCGACGACCAGGCTCTACGGCAACGTCCGGCAGTCCCGGCTCCGGGTAGTCCTGGAGGCCATCGAGCTCCAGATGCGTACCCAGCGCCACGAAGCGGTCACGGTCCCACCCAAGCTGTCCGTGGAGCACGTCATGCCGCAAGCCTGGCGGAGCCACTGGGATCCCGAGCCCAGGCGCCCCGCCGAGGAAGCCGCGGCGCGGGACAAACTTGTCAACACCCTCGGCAATCTCACTCTGGTCACCTCGGAACTCAACGGCACCCTGTCCCATCGGCCATGGACGGACACCGAGACCGCCCAACTCAAGACCACGGGCGAGAACCGGGGGCTCGGGAAACGCTCCCTGCTCAACAAGTACAGCGTGCTGCTCCTGAGCCGGGACATCATCGACGAGCACCCCACCGGCTGGACCGAAGACGCTATCCGCGCCCGATCGGTCAAACTCACCGAACTACTCTGCCTGGTCTGGCCCCATCCGGGACCAAGGACAAAGACCACCCATGGGTAACCCGCGCGGAAAACCACCCCGGAGTGATGAAGCCATCGCCTTCGCCGTCGTCGGCCAAGTTCTCGGGATCACCGTGGAACACGCAGATGCCGGCGGTGGCGACGGCATGGTCGACGGACTCTGGACCTACCCGGACGATCGCCGGGCAGCCCTTGAAGTCACAGCGGGCGAGGCATCCAAGGAGATCGGCGCCGAAAGGCGTGCCTGGCGTGGAGGGAAACCTACTGACCGAAACGGCTCCCTCAGCCTGGACGACCTCACAGGGCAACTATCGAAACGCCTCGCAGAACCCTGGATGGAACCGAACCTCGCAAAACTACGCGCAGTGCGCGCCGACGAAACCCACCTCTATCTCTGGGGATTGGGAAGGGAAGACGACTTCCTGTACTCCACCCTCGCCGAGGCCTTGCCTTCAACCGAGATGCAACTGCCACCGGGACTTACCGACCTCTGGTTGGACGCCTACGTATTCCGTGGCGAAGACACCCTGAGAAACGTGACGGTGGTGCGCTACAACTTGGCCCAGGGGTGGTCACTCCATCACGCCGTCTACGACGAAGCCCTCCTTCCGGCGGCCAGGTGAATGCCGATCGGCTACACACCCCGCGTCAGCCGTGCCGGGCTAGCTGTTCGTCCCGGGAGTCACAGCAAGCACGTTAGAGGATCCCTCACCGTGCACACTTTCACCTGTCGGCGTGGCTGTGGTGTTGGTCCTCGGCAGTGAGGGGCTGCGGCGGGCGGGGCGGTAAGTGCCGGTACAGGGTGGTGCGGGTGATGCCGGTTTTCTCCACGATCTGGGCGATGGTGTGGCCCTCGTGGCGCAGGTGCTCGGCATAGGCCAGTTTGCTGGGGTCGACCACGCTGGGTCGGCCCACGCGCCGGCCCTTGGCAGTGGCCACGGCTCGGGCGTGGGCGGCGCGTTCGATGGCGTAGGTGCGTTCCATCTGGCCGAACAGGGCGAGCATCACCACGGCCAGTTGCGACATCGGGTCCTCGGGGTTGGAGGAGTCGACCCGGATCGGGTCGGCCAGGTTCCGCACGCCCACGCCGCGCTCGGCCAGGTCGTGGATGAGATTCAGGGTGTCCCGCACGGTGCGGCCCAGCCGGTCCAGGGTGTGCACCACGATCACGTCGCCCTCCCGGGCCTGGTCCAGGGCGGCGTGGAGCCCGGGGCGGTTGGTGTTGGCCCCGGATTTCTTGTCGACGTAGATCCGCTTGGCCGCGATGCCCTCCTGGCGCAGGGCATCGATCTGCCGGTCGAGGTCCTGTTTCGTGGTCGAGACCCGCGCGTACCCAATCTCCATGGCCACACTGTACCGAAAGTCAACTTTGTACGAGCGTGCTGGGATGTCGTTTTGGGTTCAGTTCTGGGACGGAAATTCATGGCGTGTCGTGGTCCTTGGGCAGTGCAACGGGGGAGTGTCCCAGTTCCAAGGAACTGGGACGGGTCCACAGCACGTAGCATCTTTCGGTGACGAGAACCTGACAGAAGTGTGGAGGTGGGCCGCCGTTGGATGTACTCATGGCGGCTCTGCCCATTGTGCTGACCTTGGCCCTGCTGCTCGTGCCGGCTCCGTCGTGGGTGGCACCGGGGGCCGGGCTGGTCTCGGCCGTGCTGATCGGTATGGCCTGGTTCTCCACCCCGGTGGCGGAGCTGTCCTCGGCCTTGGGCGAGAGCGTCTGGACCCTGGTGGAGGTGCTGGCGATCATCGCTGGCGGAATCCTGCTCTCCCGCGTCATGGACCGCACCGGCGCCCAGGAGAAGCTGGCCCGGTGGCTCTCGGCCGGCGGTGGTCCCACGGTGGCCTCGGCGCTGCTCATGGCGCACGGGGTGGTGCCGTTCATGGAGACGGTCACCGGATTCGGGGTCTCCGTGATCATCGGACTGCCATTGCTGCTGTCCCTAGGGTTCACTCCGTTGCGGGCCGCCTCGCTCTCACTGGTGGCCCTGATGGTGGGCCCCTGGGGATCGATGGGTCCTGGCACGCTACTGGGCTCCCAGATCGCCGGCGTCACCCTGCAGGATCTGGGCGTGGCCTCCGGGGTGTTGAACGTGATCGCCTTCCTGGGCTCGGGCGCCGTGGCCGCGGTCATCGCCGGACGGGGACTGCCCACAACCGCCGGCGGCTCCCGGCCCCGACCGGTTGACTACCTCGCCTGGATCGGCACGGGACTGGCCTCGGGCGTGGTGCTGTCCGTACTTGTGCTGGCCGCCAATCTGGCCTTCGGCACGGCCGTGGCCGGTGCGGTGGCAACCCTGGTGATGTCCGCGGGCTGGGCCGGGGTGATCAACCGGGGCCGGATGGGGCCCATCCCGGCCCGCGCCCTGGTGCCGTACCTGGTGTTGCTGCTGGGCACCATCACCGGACAGCTCTTGGAGGGACTGCTGCCGCTCGGGGGGTTCGGCGCGGTGCTGGGCTCACCGGCATTGTGGTCCATCACCGGTGCCCTGGTCGGCATCGTCGTGCTGTCCATGGACCGGGACCACCGGTGGCTCCTGCCCCGAGAGATCCGCCGGATGTGGCTGCAGGTGGCGGTGCCGACCGGTCTGTACCTGGTGTTGGGCACCGCGGTCTCCGCCGGTGGACTGGCCCAGGCGCTGGCCACGGCACTGACCGGGCTGGGGCAGGGCTACCTGCTCCTGGTGCCATTGCTCGGCGGGTTGGGCGGGTACATCACGGCCTCGGGCACTGGGGCCAACGCCATGTTCGGTGGCACCCAGGACGCGGCCGCCAGGGTCCTGGGGGCAGATCCGCTGTGGATGATGGCCTCGCAGAACGTGGCCGCCGGCCTTGCTTGCCTGGCCAGCCCGGCGCGCGTCGAACTCGCCTACCGGATCGCCGGCCCCTTCCAACGGGAGGGCACCCCGGGACCGCCCCTGACCCGCGGGGCCCTGATCGCCCGGACCCTGCCGTTCGTGCTGGTGTGCCTGGTGCTGTGGGGTATCGGCAACATGCTCTGGCTGCCAGGAGCCCAACCAGGGTGACCGTGTTTTCACTCCATCCCGATCAATGGGATCTCGGGTGATGTGCCAGTTGTGAAGCGGGTTACATGAGAGGCGTCACCTCGCTCACGTCCCGGAAGAACGGATACCGCAGATGCCTGCATCCGATGGCCGACTGATCGGTCTCGCCCAGCTCTCCCTGCTGTCGGCTTCCCCGCCCGAGCTTGTGCAGTACGCCGCCGACGCGGGCTTCGATTTCGTCGGCGTCCGGGTCCGGCCCGTGACCGACCAGGAGGCCTCCTACGACGTGCAGCCAGGATCAGCGCTGCTGGCGGAGACGCTCGCGCGGATGGCCGACACCGGCGTGGTGGTCAAGGACATCGAGTTCCTGCTTCTGGACGGCTCGGACCAGCGTGAGGCCTGGATGCGCATGTTCGAGGCCGGACAGGCCTTGGAAGCCGACTCGCTGACCGTGGCCTGCGCCGACACGGACCTCTCCCGGGCCCGTGACACCTTGGCACAGATGGCCGAGGACGGACGGGCCTATGGCATCACCCCAGCTCTCGAAGCCATTAGCTACCAGGTGGTGAACTCCATCCCCCTCGCAGACGAAATCGCGGTCCAGACTGGTTGTGACCTCCTCGTGGACACCCTGCACGTGGCCCGCTTCGGCGGGACGCCGGAGGAGCTGGCCGCCGCCGCGGGCCGTGCGCCCCTGGTGCAGTTCTGCGATGCCCCCGCTGTGCGCCCCACCGACCGCCAGGGCCTGGTGCACGAGTCACGATCGGCACGGCTGGCCCCCGGAGAGGGCGACCTCGACCTGTCCGGCATGCTCGCCGCCATCGAGGCCGGCCTGGCGGACACGCCCCGGACCGGAACACTGCTGCCCGTCTCCGTGGAGGTGCCGAACGACGAGGCCGTCAAGCGCCTGGGCGGGCCCGCCTGGATCCAACACCTGATGCGAGCCACCCGATCCCTGCTCGCCGTCGAGGAGGCGGCCCGATGACCGTCCCGATCACCACAACCACCCCTGCCCCCACCGTCGCCCTGTCCGGCACCGGGCTGCCAGACCCCCAGGGTCCCGACGCCGTGCACGTGCCTCGCATCGGCCTGGGCACCTGGCCGCTGGTGGGTACGGAGGCCCGTGCCGCCGTCGTGCAGGCCCTGCAGCTGGGATACCGCCACGTGGACACCGCGGAGATGTACGGTAACGAGGACGCGGTCGGGGCCGGGGTCCGCGAGAGCGGACTGGCCCGCGCCGAGATCTTCGTGACCTCCAAGCTGACCAACGCCACCTTTGGAGACACCGCCACCGTACGGGCCGGACTCGAGGCCACCCTGGAACGCATGGGCCTGGACTACCTGGACCTCTACCTCATCCACTGGCCGAACCCGCATCGCGCCGAGTCGGAGGGAACCTTCCGGCAGACCTCACAGGCTCTGGCCGAGCTCACGGGGAGCGGGCTGCTTCGGGCCTGGGGCGTCTCGAACTTCACCCCGCACCACCTTCGGACGCTTCGGGACGACGGGCTCGTGCCGGCCGTGAACCAGGTCCAGGTAGACCCGTACGTGGCACAACCCCACGTCCTGGCCGCCAACCGGAATGCCGGCGTGCTCACCGTCGCCTACAGCCCCCTGGGCCGCGGCGGCGAGCTGTTCGACCTGCCCGAGGTCACCGGGCCAGCGGAGCGCCTCGGCATCACACCGGCCCAGGCGCTGCTGCGCTGGCACGTGCAGTCCGGCCGCGTGGCCGTGCCCAAGTCCGCCGACGCCGGCCGGCAGCGCAGCAACCTGGACGTGTTCGGGTTCGAGCTAACCGAGGCAGAGATGCAGGCCCTGGACAGCTTGGACACCGGTGCCGGACCGCGGCTGGACCCCGACGAGCACGGCCGCTGACCACCGATACCACGCCGCCCACCCCGGCCAGGCGTGCGGGCACTCCTGACCCGCCCGGTGCCCGGGCGGGCTCTGCCACCACGGACCTGCCAGGCATGCCCCGGGCCCGGCACCGACCGGGCGAAACGACTGAGACGACAGAAGCGAGAGTGATCCGATGACCCCGGAGACGACGACACCGCAGGACAGCGCCGCCCCGCGGCCCCTGAACGAGGACGAGGTGCTGGCCAACGGCGTCCCCGTGGAGGACGTGGACGTCCTCGTGGCCGGCTCCGGAGCCGGCGGCCTCTCGGCCGCCGTGACCGCCGCCTACCACGGCCTGAACGTCATGGTGGCCGAAAAGGCGTCCGTCTGCGGCGGAGCCACCAGCTGGTCCGGTGGCTGGGCCTGGACACCCGGCACCGCCCTGGCCCGCGCCGAGGGCGTGAACGAGGACCGAGAGCAATTCCGCACCTACCTTCGGGGCGTGCTGGGGGAGCGGTACACCCCGGCCGCGGCTGAGAAGATCGACGCCTTCCTGGAAGCCGTGCCCCACATGGTCGGCTTCTTCCACACCAAGACCGCCATGCAGTTCGTCACGGGCGCGAAGATCAACGACATCTACGGCCACCTGCCCGGAGCCGGCACTGGCAACCGCTCGGTGGGCCCGAAACCGGTCAATGCCTACGAGTTCCGCCCCGAGCTGCTGAAGAAGATGCGTCGACAGTACTACCCCACGTCGTTCTTCGGCATGGGCATCATGGCCGGCAAGGACCTCACCACCATGCTCTCGGCCTCCCAGTGGTCCCCGAAGGGATGGGCCTATGCCGCCGGGCGCGTCATCCCGCATGTGTGGGACATGGTGCGCAAGGGCCGCTCCATGCACTTGGTCAACGGCACCGCCCTGACCGGCCGCCTCATGAAATCCGCCGATGACCTCGGCGTGGACATCCGGGTGAACGCGCCGGTCCAACAGCTGGTCCGCAACACCGAGGGCCGGGTGACCGGCGCCCTGGTGGGCGGTCCCGACGGCGGCCGCTACGTCCGCGCGTCCCGCGGCGTGGTGCTGGCCACCGGCGGGTTCCCGCACGACGTCGAACGCCGACGCCAACTGTTCCCCAAGGCTCCGACCGGCAACGAACACTGGTCCCTGGCCCCGGAGGAGGCCGCCGGCGACGGCCTGGACCTGGCCTTGGGCGCCGGCGGCGTGTTCGACACGGACATGCGTTCCCCGGCCGCCTGGTGCCCCGTGTCCCTGGTCCCGTTCCCGAACGGGAGCCAGGGCGCCTTCCCGCACATCATGGACCGCGCCAAGCCAGGATCCATCGGCGTGCGCCGCGACGGCCGGCGGTTCGTCAACGAGGCCAACGGCTACTTCGACTACGTGGACGGCCTGCTGCAGGCCACCCCGGACGGCGAGCCGGTGGAGTCCTGGCAGATCGCCGACTCCACCTTCGTCCGCAAGTACCCGCTGGGCTTCGCCAAGCCGATCCCCATGCCGTTGCTGCCCTACATCAAGGCCGGATACCTCATCAAGGCAGACACCCTCGAGGAGCTCGCCGGCAAGTGCGGGATCGATCCCACCGGCCTCGTCGAGACCGTGCGCGAGTTCAACGAGAACGCCCGCCGCGGCGAGGACCCGCAGTTCCAGCGCGGCGCCACACCCTTCAACCGCTACGGTGGCGACCCGAAGGTCGGGCCCAACCCCTCGCTGGCACCGATCAAGAAGGGTCCCTTCTACGCGGTACACGTGCGCCCGGGCTCCTTCGGCACCTTCGCCGGGATCGCCGCGGATACCCGAGCCCGCGTCGTCGACACCGCCGGTCGCCCGGTCCCGGGACTGTACACCGCGGGCAACGACCACGCCTCGATCATGCGCGGCAACTACCCCTCCGGCGGCATCAACCTCGGCCCGGCCATGGCCTTCGGCTACATCGCCGGCCGCGACCTGGCTGGCGTGACCGAGTACGAGGACGACGGCACACAAGCACCAACCTGTCCAGACCGAGTGCAAGAGCACACGTACTGACGATGACGAGCGGGAGCAATACGAGATGAGCAGTGCTATGGACACGATGACCGAGGGTCGAGCAGGTTGGGACCACGAGGTTGACCTGTTGGTACTCGGTTCCGGGGCGGCAGGCTTGTCGGCCGCGCTGACCGGTGTCGCCGAGGGCCTGGACGTGCTGGTGCTGGAGAAGACCGATTACATCGGTGGCACCACCGCATACTCCGCCGGCACCTGCTGGATCCCCAACAACCACTTCCAGCGCGAGGACGGGATCATCAATGACGCGGAGAAGGTGGAGGCCTACCTCGACGCCGTGGTGGGGGACAAGTCCCCCAAGGAGATGCGCCAGGCCTACGTGGACAACGGTCCGGAGATGCTGAAGTACATGGAGGGGCTGGGGGTGCGGTTCCTCCGCTCGCCGAACGTGGTGGACTACCACTCCGAGTTGCCGGACACCGGCAAGACCGGCCGTGCCCTGGAACCCGAGCCGTTCGACGGCCGCAAGTTGGGTCCGGCAGACTTCTCACGGATGCGTCGGCCTGTGCCGGAGTTCGCGCTGATGGGCGGGACCATGATGCTGCGCCGGCCGGAGGTGAACACCCTGCTGGGACTGTTCTCGAAGGAGGCCGGAAAGACGGCGAAGGCCGTCACCACCGCGCTGGGCCTGGGCCTGCGCTGGGCCACGGACAGGCTCCGGTACCCGCGTGGCACCCGGCTGGTCATGGGCAACGCGCTGACCGCGCGGATGCTCTACGAGCTCAAGGACCGCGGCGGGGAGCTGTGGGTCAACGCCCGCACCATTGAACTGGTGCGCGATTCCGGCGAGGTGGCGGGCGCCGTGGTCGAACACCGCGGACTGCCCCGGCGGATCCGCGCCCGTCGGGGCGTGGTCCTCGCCGCCGGCGGCTTCGCCCAGAACCCCGAATTGCGCCAGAGGTACCTACCAACGCCCACACCGCAGTACTCCCGGGCCGGGGAGGGTGCTACCGGGGACACCCTGGCGCTGGCCGAGGCCGTGGGCGCCGCCCTCGGCAACGACAACGGCGAGAACGCACTGTGGTTCCCGTCCTCGATCGGCCGGCGACGGGACGGGTCCACCGTGGTCTTCCCGCACATCTGGGACCGCGCCAAGCCCGGACTGATCGCCGTCAACGCGGCCGGCCGACGGTTCGTGGACGAGTCCGTGTCCTACCACCGGTTCGTGAGGGCCATGTATGACTCCCATCGGTCCGTCCCGACCATCCCGGCATGGCTCGTGGTGGACGCCGCGACGCTCGCCAAGTACGGCCTGGGAATGATTACCATGCCGCACCTGCCGGAGTTCGCCCTGCAGCGCTACGTGGACGAGGGTTACCTGGTCAAGGACGTCACCCTGCGGGGTCTGGCCGAGCAGATCGGCGTGGACCCTGAGGGACTTGAGGAGACCGTCCGACGCTACAACGGTTTTGCCGAGACCGGCGTGGACGAGGACTTCCACAAGGGCGAGCTGCTGTTCGGTCGGGTGGCCGGTGATCCCAAGAATGAGCCCAACCCCAACATCGGCCCGGTCCAGCGGGCGCCGTACTACGCCATGGCCGTCTACCCGACACCGCTGGCCACCTCCTTCGGCATCCGCGTCAATTCGGAAGCCCAGGTGCTCGACGGGGAGGGGGACGCCATCCCGGGACTGTACGCCGCCGGCAACGATGCCGCCTCGGTCATGGGTTCGGAGTATCCCGGAGCCGGCTCACAGGTGGGTTCGGGGATGACGTTCGGTTGGGTGGCCGCCCGACACGCCGCCGCCCGCCGTACCGGTGCCGCCGGCCCGGACGCCGCGGAGGACGCCGATCGGCCCACGCCCCCGGCCTTGCGGTACTCCGGCCAGAAGGAAACAGCATGAGCACAGTCGCAGAGTCCTACCTGGTCGGACTCATCGGTGACGGGATCACCGCGTCGCTGACCCCGCCGATGCACGAGAGGGAGGGGCGCGAACAGGGACTGCACTACCTCTACCGGCCCGTGGACGTCGCCGCCCTCGGGTACACCGGGGAGGAGGCGCAGCGGGAGGCGCCGAGGCTGCTGGAGTACGGCCGCCGGCTGGGCTTCAACGCGTTCAACGTCACCCACCCGTTCAAGCAGACGATCATGGCCCACCTGGACGAGGTGGACGAGGACGCCCGCAACCTCGGGGCCGTGAACACCGTCGTCTTCTCCGATGGGCGCTCGGTGGGCCACAACACGGACTTCTCCGGGTACATCACCGGCCTGCGGGCCACGCTGCCGGAGGCCGACCTGGCCGCGGTGGTGCAGCTCGGCGTCGGCGGTGCCGGCTCGGCCGTGGCCTACGCCCTGCTGCGTGCCGGAGCCGCAGAGCTGGTGCTGATCGACCTCGACACCGACCGGGCCGCCGCCCGGGCCGGTGACCTGCAGGCGCAGTTCCCGGGCCAGCGGGTGACCTCCCGGTCCCACGGCGAGCTGCAGGATGCGCTGGCGGGGGCCACCGGATTCGCGCACTGCACGCCCGTGGGCATGCACCTGCACCCCGGGATGCCGGTGGCGGCGGAGTGGCTGCGGCCGGGGATGTGGGTCTCGGACGTGGTCTACCTGCCGGTGGACACCGAGCTGGTCGTCACCGCGCGGGCCCGGGGCTGCGACGTGGTGGACGGCGGCACCATGGCGGTGGGCCAGGCCGTGGACGCCTTCCGGCTGGTGACCGGGCGCCCGGCCGACGCCGACCGCATGCGCCGCCACTTCCTGGAGATGGTGGCCGCCCAGCAGACTGATTCTGGCCTTCGGGGACCGGCAGGCACGGTGGAGGCAGCGCCCAGCACGGGTGAGGGGGCAGGATGGGGTGCCCTGCGCTTGCCGGCCAGGCGAGCCGGCGCCAGAACCGCCGCCGACATCCATCAGCTGTCATAGATACCGAAGGAGACCCGCGTGGGAAGGTCCGCCTCGCTGATCCTGGCGCTGGCCGGAGGATGGGCGATCGCAATCCAAGCCCGGGTGACGGGCGCCCTGAAGCTCGAGCTGGGTGACGCGGCGCTGGCCGCGGCCGTGACCTTCGGGTCCGGCCTGGCCCTGATGATCGGGGTCAACGTGGCCACCCGGGCCAATCGTCAAGGGGTCGCCCGCATGGTGTCCGGAGGCCTCAAGGGTCGGTACCCAGCGGTGTTCATGTTTAGCGGCTTGTTGGGTGCCTATGCGGTGTTTGGCCAGGGCGCCTCGGTAGACCTCATCGGGGTCGCCGTCTTCTCCCTGGTGTTCATCGGCGGGCAGATGGTCGCCTCAGCGGTCCTAGATTCAGCGGGCTGGGTCCCGGCAGGCCGGACGCGGCTCGGAGCGGCCCGGTTGCTGGGCATACTCGTTGCCTGTGCAGGAGTCCTTCTCGCGCTGTCGGTCCGCTTTGACGCCGGCGGCCGCGTCGACGGCGGTTCCGGGTGGGTGTCGGACGATGCCGGGACGACCGGCCTGTTGGGCCTGATCGTGCCGTTGCTGATCGTGTTCACCGGCGGACTGGTCCAGCCGGCTCAGATGGCCATGAACGGCGTAGTGAGTGCCGCCGTGGGACGTCCGGAACCGCTGGTGCTCTTTAACTACCTGACCGGCACCCTGGCGCTGGTGATCGTGGCCTGGCCGGCCATAGCGGCCGGGGGTCTGGTCCGGCTGCCACTGGGCCCGGGGGATTGGTGGTACTACACGGGAGGGCTGCTGGGGTCGCTGGTCGTGATCGGCGGGGCGCTGCTGACCCAGACCATCGGGTCACTGCTCTACACGCTCGGCCTGGTGGCCGGACAGGTCAGCGGAGCGCTGGTGATGGACAGCCTGTGGCCCACCCCGGGAGTGCTCGTCGGCTGGCAGACCGTGACTGGCGGGGCGCTGACGATCATGGCTCTCGTCCTCGCCTCCGCCGGAAACCTCCGGATAATCCTGCTCGGCCGGGGCGGGAGAGGTGCTGCGGTGAAGAACGCGCACGGTGGTATTGCCGAGGAGGGCGATCTCCGCGTCCGGTGAATACGCCGTCCATCGGGTATCCCGCATCCTGCGCCGTTCAAGAGTGTTCACTGGCCGAACCGGATGTGGATGAGACCACAGCCGCCGACCTGAGCGCGTAGGAACTACGCGGCGCCGGCGCCTCCCTCAAGCCCGACGGCACACCGCTACGTGCATGTGCGGCCGTGCCGGCTCCCGAGCCCTCCGGGATCGCTGCTGCCGTGCTGGGACCCACCGGACGTGTCCGTCGGTGCCCATTGAATGGGAAGTGCCCTGCTGGGCGTGCGCGCGACCGACCATCATGGCGGTGACCCACTTCACCCTCGGGCCCTCAAGAACCCGGGAGCCTCGAAAGGACGTTTCTCATGGCCCTCTACGCCGTTACCTACGCCTATGTTCCTGAGACCGAACCGATGACGCGGGCCCGTTCCGCCCATGTGGACTTCCTGGCCAGCCTGCACGAGCAGGGTCGGCTGCTGGCCTCGGGTCGCCTCACGGAGTGCGACCCGCTGGGTGCCCTGCTGGTCATCACCGGTGACTCGGTGGCGGACGTGGAAGCGCTGATGGACGGGGATCCCTTCCAGGTCGGGGGTTTCATTGCCGAGCGTCTGGTTCGCCAGTGGAACCTCGCCTTCGGCGTGGTTGGTGCCGCGGGCACCGAGGGCCACCCGGCCCAGGCCGCCTGACCCGTCCCCTCCCGAAAATCAGGAAGACCATCACCATGCAGCAAGCCGTCACCACCTCCCGCCGCGTCATCGAGTACCGGGACGTTGCCGATCCAACACCGGCACCGGGCACCGCGGTCATCGCCATGCACGCCGTCACGCTCTGTGGCACCGACCTGCACATCTGGGACGATGACTACGCCACCGAGTTGCCCATTATCCAGGGCCACGAGGCAGCCGGCACCATCCAGGCGCTGGACCCCGCGGACAAGGGCGGCGTGTGGCGAGTCGGGGACCGGGTGGCCATCAGCCCGATGTCCTACTGCGGTACCTGCTATGCCTGTTCCGTTGGACGGGTCAACGCTTGTCGCCATATGAGCGTGTATGGCTGCTATGAGGACGGATCGCTTGTCACCGCGCAGGCCGTGCCGCTCGAGAAGCTGTACCGCGTCCCGGACCGTGTCGACCTGGGCCTGGCCCCGTTGTCCGAGCCGATCTCCATCGCGATGCAAGCCGTGCAGCGCGGTCGGGCGCAGGCCGGAGAGAAGGTCCTCGTCTCGGGAGCCGGCCCCATCGGCCTGCTCGCCACGGTCTACCTCAAGGACCTGGGCTGTGACGTCACCGTGGCGGACGTCAATCCAACCCGGTTGGCCCTGGCGCTGGGCATGGGGGCGGATCGCGCCCTGGAGGTGAGCCCCGGGAATTTCCCGACGGCGGCCCAGCAGGCCGGGCTGGCCACGCTCACGAACGGCAACGGCCCCTCCTTGGTCATCGACGCCACCGGCGCTCCGGCCTCGGTAGCCACCGGAGTGGACCTGGTCGCTACCGCCGGTCGGGTGGTGTGCGTGGGGATCTCCGACGCGGAGTTGCGCCTGACCTTGCGGACCGTGCCGGTCAAGGAGCTCGACCTCCTGGGCTCGCGCAACTCTCAGAACCTCATCGGCCAAGCCCTGGATCTGCTGGACCGATACCAGCAGGTCATCGCCCCGATGATCACCCACCGCTTCGGCTTCCATGAGCTCGACCGGGCCTTCGCCGCACTTGCCGACCCGGACGCCGGGGTCGGCAAGGCCGCCATCGACTTCCCCGACGCCCCAGACGACAGGTCAGGCGCCGCCGTCGCCGCCGGTGCCACCGGATCAGCTGCCTCCGCAGGCGCTCTCGCAGCCTCCACCCACCACAACGAAGGAGCAGTAGCATGACGGATCCCCGGACCCGCACCCTCCTGACTCCAGCACATCACCTGGCGGACCGTTATGACGTGGTGGTCATCGGCTCCGGTTGCGCCGGGATCACGGCCGCCCTCGTGGCCGCCCACGCCGGGCAGTCGGTACTGATAGTGGAGAAGGACAAACAGCTCGGAGGCACCACCGCCGCCGGCGGCGGCGTGATGTGGGCGCCGAACAACCACCTCATGCCCAGCCGAGGCTTCACCGACACGGCCCGGGACGCAGCGGCCTACCTCCGGGCCGCCACCCGCGGACGCCTCAGCGACCACGAGATCGCCTGGTACCTGAAGACCTCCGCCGCGGCGATCCGCTTCCTCGACGACTACACCCGTGTGGAGTACGCCCCGCTGGCCCGCCCGGATTATCACATGGAATGGCCCGGGGCCACTCCGGGCGGTCGTGGACTGGACCACCAGGAATTCGACCCCTCCATAGTCCCCGGCCTGGCCCAGGCCCTGCGCCCGCCGACCTATCTGCCGCGGATCACCATGGACGAACGCGACCGGCTGCACGGCGGCGCCCCGGACCCGGCGCTGCTCGCGGCCCGCGCCCAGCGCGGGATCCGCACCATGGGCGGGGCGCTGGCCGGTGCACTGATCGCCTCGGCCTGGGAGGCCGGCGTCGTGATCTCCGCGCCCTCCCCGGCCACGGGACTGGAACGGATCGTTCACGGCGGAGCCGGCTCCCTGGCAGAGGACGGTGCCGATCTGCCGCCCCAGGGCGACCGCTGGATGCTGACCGTGGGCGATGAGGTGACGGTGCGCACCCGATCCCTCGTCATCGCCTCGGGCGGCTTCGAATGGTCCCCGCAACTGACCGGCACGCTACTGCGCTTTCCGATCGTGCCCATCTCGGCGCCGTCCAACGAGGGCGACGGACTCAGGCTGGGCTTGGCCGCTGGGGCATCGATCGCCGAGACCCAGGACATCTGGGGTGTACCGGTGCTCACCGCCCACGGCGCCGAGTACGGCGGCCGGCCCAGCGGCAGGATGGGCAACGTCGAGGCCACGCTGCCCGGCAGCGTCGTGGTCAACCGAGCCGGCCGGCGGTTCGTCAATGAGGCCCTGAACTACCACGACTTCTCGCGGGTGTTCGGGAACGTCGATCCGGTTTCGGGCGACTTCGCCAACATCCCGGCGTATCTGGTGGTGGACTCCCGGTACGCCGCGAAGTACCCGGTGGCCGGACACCCGGTGTTCTCCAGCCCTGCCGACGCCCCCGCCTGGATGGTGCAGGCCGACACCGTCACGGGGCTGGCGGACCGGATCGGCGTGGACCCAAACGGCCTGGTCGACACCCTCCGGCGGTTCAACGAGCATGCCCGCACCGGTGAGGATCCCGACTTCGGTCGCGGGGCCACCGACCAGGACCGTCACCTCGGCGACCCGGCGAACACCCCCAACCCGTGCCTGGCCCCGGTAGAGACCGCCCCGTTCTACGCGGTGCAGTTGCATCCGGGGGCCCTTGGGACGGCCGGTGGATTGCGCACGGACCTGGATGGTCAGGTTCTGGACTGGCGGGATGAGCCGCTCGGAGGACTCTACGCAGCGGGGAACTGCTCAGCCACCGTATTCAGGGATGCGTATCCTGGCGGCGGGGCCACGATCGGCTCGGCCATTACCCGCGCCTTTGCGGTGGGCACTCACATCGTCAGCGGGACTGGTCCAGTCCAGCCCCCGGCCGCGGACACCATCCCCGCGGGCCGCGACTTGGCGTCTGCCGGTTGAGCAGACCGGGCGGGCGCCGGTGAATGTCGCTGGGTCGATCGGACTATGGTGGGATCATGGCGAACTCGCGTTCCGGGGAGTCCGTGGTCGAGCGGCTGGTGAGGATCCTGAACGCCTTCGACATGGATCATGCGGAACTGACGGCCACCGAGGTGGCTGCCCGAGCGGACTTGTCCCTTTCCACCGCCCACCGGTTGGCGGGGGACATGACCACCCATGGACTGCTACGGCGCACACCGCAGGGGAAGTTCCGCATCGGACTGGTGCTATGGGAGCTGGCCCAGCGCAGCTCGTCTTACCAGGAGTTCGGTCAGCAGGCGCTGCCTTTCATGGAGGCCGTGCACGTCACCCAGCGCCAGAACACCAGCCTGGCCATCTTGGACCCCGAGGACCGCACCATCATCTACCTGGAGCGGCTCATCAGCCAGGACGTACCGACAGACCTGACCAAGGTCGCCGGTCGGCTGCCCGTTCTCTCGACCGCTCCTGGCCTGGCCATCCTGGCGTTTTCCCCGCGCCACATGCAGGAACGGTTCCTCAGCGAACCCTGGGATCCGGTCACCCGTAATTCGGGGCTCACCGAGGAAGGCTTGCGCCGTCGGCTTGCCCAGGCGCGGATGGACGGTTACGTGCATATGCGAGGGGTCCTGGTCCCAGGCTCCTCCGGGACTGCTGCACCCGTGCTCGGCCCCGGAGGCCGGGTCCTCGGAGCCATCTCGATCGTCTCGGCCGTGGACCAGATCGACCTCAAGGTGCAGGTGCCCGTGCTGCTGGCCGCCGCGCGGGGGCTGTCCCGGCAGATGGGATCACAGGGCAAGTTTGCGGAGCCAGACGCCTTCTGAGCCAACCGATCCGGACGCCATGAGAATGGCCCGAGGACTGGTGGGCAACCGAGCTGAGCTGACGCCAGAGCACATCGCGCGGATTTCATTCAATGGGATTCGGGGCGCGAGACGTGCACCGCGTGGCTCACGATGATTCGTAACGCTCATCACACTGAGGCCGAAAGTTCCGGACTGGCAGTGAACCACGGGCATCTGGAATCCCTAGACATCCAAGGAGACGGCCATGGCTGATCCCACCCTCCCGGCGACCGGAGACGTGGCCGGCACTCACGCGCTGGACGCGCGCAAGGCTACGCCACAGGCGCGTAAGGCCGCCCTGGCCTCGTGGCTCGGTTCCACCTTGGAGTACTACGACTTCTTCATCTACGGAACGGCCGCGGCGCTGATCTTCAACCGCCTGTTCTTCCCCGAGGGTGACCCCGTGGTCGCGACGGTGGCCGCGATGGCGACGTTCGGCGCCGGTTACCTGGCCCGGCCGATCGGTGGGCTGGTCATGGGGCACGTCGGGGACCGGATCGGGCGTCGCACCGCGTTGATGATCACGTTGGTCATCATGGGTGTGGCCTCGACGGCCATCGGCCTGCTACCGACTTACGACGCGGTGGGAGTCTGGGCCACTGCTTTGCTGCTGCTGTGCCGCCTGGCCCAGGGTTTCTCCGCTGGGGCCGAGGCCGCCGGCGCCGCCACGATGACGCTGGAGCATGCACCCCAACGCCGTCGGGCCGAGTTCTCCAGCTCCGTGATGATGGGCTACGCCTCCGGCATGGTGCTATCCAACCTGGTCTTCATCCCCATCGCCCTGCTGCCCGATGACCAGTTCACCAGCTGGGGGTGGCGGGTGCCCTTCCTGGTCTCCGTGGTCGTTCTGGTCGTCGCCTACTGGGTGCGCACCAAGCTCGAGGAGACGCCCGTCTTCGAGGAGCAGGTCGAGGGCATGGTAACCAGCGGCGAGCCCGGTGCCCATCGTGAATACCTCGCCGAGGCGGCCATCGACCGCACAAGCACCGACGTGCCCGCCCTGCTGGTCCTGAGGACGCAGTGGCAGGACGTCGTGCGCATCGTGTTCATCACGCTCTTCTCGGTCATCCAGACGATCGTGACCGTGTATGGACTGCAGTATGCCGTCAACGTCCATGGCATTGACCGAACTGCGATGCTCACTATCAACGTCATCACTGTTGGCCTGTCCATGGTCAGCATCCCGCTGGCCGCCCGGATGGCGGACCGGATCGGTCGCAAGGCCACCCTGTTCATCGGCGCCGTCGGCTGCGTGGCTTCCATCTGGGGCTTCTTCTGGGCCATCGGTGAGCAGGACCTGATTTTGATCTTCGTGTTCGCCTTTATTAACCAGTCCATTTTCTACTCCTGCTGGAACGGCGTCTGGCCGGCGTTCTTCCCCGAGATGTTCGCCGCCCCGGTGCGCTACACCGGAATGGCCATGGGCAATCAGATCGGCCTGATCCTCACTGGTTTCGCCCCCACCATCGCCGCCGTCCTCGCCCAGCCGGGAGCCCTGGGCTGGATCCCGGTCGCCGTGTTCGTCACCCTAGCCGTGGGAATCTCCTGCCTCGCGATTGCCACCGCCCGGGAGACGTATAAAGTGCCCACCGCCGAGCTCGGCCCGGCCCGGGCCCGGAGCGCGTTCCAGGAGCACCCCGAACTGCTCGGTAAGCAGTAGAGCCGGCGCCACCCCGCCGAATGCAGTGCCCGCGGCTGCCACCGTGCCGATTTTCCCGGCACGGTGGCGTCCCACGTCCACCATCACAAGCACGAGGAGCATGATCAATGACGACGACCACCGCCCCCGAGGCCACCCATCCCGTCCCGGGGGCCACCGGGCTTTTGCGCGTAGGCATCGCCGGCGGCGGCGCGATTTTTCGCAACCACCTGGAGGCCTACCGGGCGCTGCATGACGTGGAGGTGGTGGCCTTATGTGACATCGATGCCGAGCGTGCGCAGCAGCTGGCCATCGCGAACGAGATCGACCACGCGTTCGGCTCGGTGACGGACATGCTGGCCTGGCGGGGCGTGGACGGGCGAGGGCTCGATGTTGTGTCCGTCTGCACCCCGCATCCCACCCACGAGGCTGTGGTCGCCGAGGCTGCCGCTGCCGGCGTGCACGTGTTGTGCGAGAAGCCGATCGCGATCGACCTCGCCGCCGCCGAGCGCATGGTGACCACCTGCCGGGAGGCCGGCGTGACCTTCGGCGTGCTGTTCCAGCGCCGTTTCTGGCCCGCCGCCCAACGGATCCGTGCGGCAATCGACGACGGCACGATCGGCACCCCGATCCTGGGCCACTGCTCGGTCATGCTGCACCGCGAATCCGAGTACTACTCCGCCACCCCCTGGCGCGGCACCTGGGCCAGCGACGGTGGCGGGGTGCTGATGACCCAGGGCATCCACTACATCGACCTGCTGCAGTGGTTCATGGGAGACGTGGTGGAGGTCCACGGCCACACTGCGACATACGTCCACGGCGAGCACATCGAGGTGGAGGACTCCGCGGTGGCCACCCTGCGGTTCGCGTCCGGGGCGATCGCCACCCTGCAGGCATCCACCGCGGTGACCCCCTCCCTTGGAGTGCAGATCAGGGTCACGGGCTCCAGCGGTGCCACGGCCCAGCTGACGGAGTTCCCGGAGGGCACCGACGGCCGCGTGGACATCTGGGCCACCGGTGACAGCGTTGGCGCCTCGGAGACTTGGCCGTCGTCGCTGGCGCCCAACGCCGACCTGGCCACCATTAACGGAGCGCTGCTCCCCTGGCACCGGGTCCAGGTGGCCGACTTCGTGGACGCGGTGCGCACCGGCGCGGATCCCGCCGTCACCGGCGAGGAGGCCACCAAGTCGCTGCGCATCCTGCTGGCCGTCTATGAATCCTCCCGGACGGGGCGTCCGATCAGGTTCTGAGGCTACTGGGCAGCTCAGTAAGTGGCGCGCCCCCCGGAGGCGTCGTAGACCGCTCCGGTGGAGAAGGACACCTTCTCGGAACTGAGCCAGGCAATGAGCTCTGCGATCTCGACGGCGGTGCCGAACCGGTTCATAGGCGTCATCTCCTGAGAGCGAGCGAGGATTTCCGGTGCAGTCTCCGCGTTCATGGGCGTCTTCACCGCCGCCGGGGCGACGACGTTGACGAGTACTCCGGTAGTGGCGAGCTCCTTGCCCAATGATTTCGTCAGGGCGATCACCGCCGCTTTCGATGCCGAGTAGGCGGCCTGGCGCGGGTTGCCGTCCTTGGCGGCGATGCTGGAGAGGTTCACGATGCGGCCCCAGCCCCGTTCGGCCATCGATGGTACGAATGCTCGGCACATCAGGAACGTCCCGTCCACGTTGACGGCGAAGGTCCGGCGCCAGGCCGCGACGTCGGTGTCCACGACGTCCGCTCCGGGGCCCACGGTCCCGGCGCAATTGACCAAGACATCGACCGGGCCGCATTCCCGGGCGAGCTGCCTCACGGAGTCCTCGCTGCTAACGTCTACGCGGAAGTCGGCTCCCGGGGCCAGGTCGGCGGTGAGAACTACCAGTCCGTCCGCGCGGAGCCGCTCGGCCGTCGCGGCGCCGATGCCACTGGCACCGCCGGTAATCAGGGCCCGTCTCGGGGCTTGTTCAGGCATGGTCGTGGAACCCTCCAGAGTAGTGATGGATGGAGGCCGCAGGGGCCGACCGGGACGTACCCGGCCGGCCCCTGCTCCTCGGATGGGAACCCCTACCCCTCCTGCGGGTCGGGGAATTTCAGTAGATGCCCTTGGCCTGGAGATCGGCTAGTTCGCGCTTCTTCAGTCCAAGGAACGGCAGAGGAACCTTGTACGTCTCCGGGCCGGTGGCGAAGGCCACGGCCGAGAGCACCGCGAAACCGCAACACATCCAGGCAACGGGGCCCCAGTTGGCGGAATCGCCGCTGGTCATCCACTGGGCCAGGGCAGGGGCAAAACCGGAGACCAACAGGCCCAGCATGAGGCCGATCGCCATGCCGGAGTAGCGCACCCGGGCCGGGAACTGCTCCGGGAAGCTGGCCATGTATGAGCCGTTCGGGGCCGCGTAGAAGACGCCGAACAGGATGACCGCGGAGACGAAGACCATGGCGACGTTCCCGGTGCCGATCGCGTTGAAGAACACGAACATCATTACGCCTGCGCCGAGTGCGCCGCCGATGAAGACGGGTTTGCGGCCGATTCGGTCCGCGAGCCACCCGTAGAAGGGCTGGGTGAGGACGGCCGCGAAGTTACCCGCCGCGATGGCCAGCAGCATAGTAGTGCGCTCGATGCCGTTGTACTCCACCGCATAGGCCAGACCGAAGACATTGACCACGGTGTTCATCATGGCGAACGTGGCGGCGAACATCACGCGCACCACTGAAGTCCAGTGGTTGCGGAACAGTTCCACGATGGGGACCTTGACGACTTCGTCAGCATCCTTGACCTCCTCGAAGACCTCTGGCTCTTCCAGGGTGCGGCGGATGACGAAGGCGAGGACGGTCAGGACAATGGAGATCCAGAACGGGACGCGCCAGCCCCAAGACATCAACGCCTCATCGTCCATGGCTGCCACCGGGATGAACACGAGGGTGGCTAGCACGATGCCGAACATAATTCCGGACATGGTGAACGAGGCGAAGAAGCCGCGCCGGCCTTCCGGGGCGTGCTCCATGGACAGCGATGCGGCCCCGGGGGACTCGCCGCCGGCGGACAGGCCCTGCAGAAGGCGCAACAGCACCAGCAGGATCGGGGCGAGCATACCGACCTGTTCATAGGTGGGCAGGCAGCCGATCAGCAGGGTGGAGACGCCCATGGTCAGCAGGCACGCGATCAGGGTGTTGCGGCGGCCGAAGGTGTCCCCGAGGTGGCCCCAAAGCACAGCTCCGAGCGGGCGGGCCACGTAGGCGACTCCAAGGGTGGAGATGGACAGCAGCACCGAAGTCGCGTTGTCATCAGCGAAGAACACCGAACTGAAGACCAGCGCGGCGGCCGAACCGTAGATGAAGAAGTCGTAGTACTCCAAGGTGCTGCCCAAGAATCCCGACAGGGCCGCCCGACGCGCGTTTCGCGGGTCGGTGAGGGAACGGGTATGCGCGGCCACGGTCTCGGTACCCGCGAGGGAGGCATCGTCCGCAGAACGGCGGGCATCGCTGACTGAAGCGCTCAAGATGGCCCCTTTCTTATGTCTATGGACCACCACATCCGGTGATCGACCTCACATAAGCGTAGGGATGCAAACTGTATAAGTGTAGAACAAAATTCGGGATTGATTATGTACACGGTCAGCACAATCCTCATCACCGTGAGGTATGTGCCATAACCCTCTCAACGAGGTCCAGCACGGCGTGGAGAGCTGGTGTCCCCGGCCCAAGGGACCACGCCAAGCCGTGATCCAAGGTGACGGTTGGGTTCAGCAAGGAGCGGTACACGGCGCCGGGCGGCAGCATCGGCGCGATGGTCTCCGGCGCTAGCGTGATACCGACGCCGCCAGCCACGAGCTGCAACACGACGTAGGGATCAGACGTCTCCTGCACCACGCGTGGACGGAATCCGGCGTCAGAGCATTGCTGCATCAGCGTGGCCTCCAAGGCCGATCCGCCAGACGTTGACGTGGTGACGAAGGGTTCGTCGGCGAGGTCGGTGACGTCGATGGTGCCCGCCGCTGCCAGTCGGTGGTCAGCCGGCAGGACCGCGCCGAGGTGCTCTTGGTACAGCAACCGCGTGTTCATGGCGCTGGCTGCGATGGGCAAACCCACGCAGGCAAGGTCCAGGGCCCCGTGGCGCAGCTGGACTAGGGCATCATCCGTTAGGACCCGGCCAATGAGCTCGAGTTCGACACCGGGCAACTCTTGGTGGACTCCGCGCGTCAATGGCGGCAACAGGACGTGGTTCAACACTCCTGAATAACCGATACGGACCCGACCGACGACCACGTCGGCCGCCGCCGTGGTGGCCTTCCTGCCCGAAGACAGCCGTTCGAGGCTTTCCCGGGCGAAGGGAAGGAACGCTAATCCAGCGCTGGTCATGCACACGGATCGGGTGTTGCGGTCGAAAAGGTCCGAGCCGATCTCCCGCTCGAGCTTGCGGATCATCTGACTCAATGGCGAATGGGCCATATGCAGCCTGGAAGCGGCACGCCCGAAGTGAAGCTCTTCAGCCACGGCGATGAAGGCCTCCAGCCAGCGAGTGTCCACGTCCGTGATCCTATCGGGAGCCTGAACCTGCTATGGGATAAGTCCGATCCGACGGTCCGCGACGAAGCATCGCCCGCGTTGTCGCGAACGGACCAACCGAGATTCCTTACCTCGCTGGCAACTGGATCTGTAGATAGCGGTGGGGGCCACTGAATACCACGGTTCACGAGCGATAGCAGCGGAGAATCGATAACACCGGACAATGGTCGCGACGCTGACGACCAATCGGCTACGACAGTCCGCAACATCCTGCGATATTGCCCCGCGAAGACGGAGTCTGAACGCCGTCCTCCGTCTCACTGAGCTACCCATCCGAGCGCGTCTCAAAGCCATCAATCCCGCTCAACCGTCCCTGAGAGCTTGAGCTGTCCGGCCAGTGTGCGTCAGCGCCCGACCGTGTTGAAGGCGTCCACCCGCAAGGCTTGGGCTGTCGCGTCACCTGTTCCCCGCCACGAGGACACCAGCGTGCGAAGGTCAACGGCTACGAGGCTTCCGACGGAGAGCCGTTCACCGGGACGTCGTCGGGCTTACTGCAACATCACCGCTGGGGAGAAGATCAGGTTCCATGGCCACGCTGGACTTTCACTTTACATAGTCAGGCTTACAGGCCCGCTGTCGGGAATATCGCTCTGACCACGCAACGAAACCCAGAGCGCTTCACATACACCCGCCCGACAAGCACTGGTGGCAGCCGCCGGAGGGCGTTCAGACGTCGAGGAGCTCGGAGGGGATGTCCCGGGCGGTGTGCAGCACCCGGTGGACACGAACCGCATCGACGTCGTCGGTATAGAAGGCCAGGTAGGGGAACCGGCGCAGGGCCAGGGTGCGGATCTCGGGGATGTCCACCTCGGCCCCCAGCCGCATGGAGCCCAGTTGCGGATGCTCACCGATGAGGACCTTGGCGTCTTCCAGTGCATCGACAAAGGCCAAGGCTGCGGTGGCAGCGCCTTGGCCGAGGTAGTACTCAACGGCTGCGGTGATGTCCTCATCGGCCCGCCGCGTGGTGACGACCTGGCGCGCGCTCACGCCGGTCCAGAGAGTTGGATCCGTTCACGCATCCGTTGGAAGTACGCCTCATCCATCTCCGACCCCGGCCCGGACCCCATGCCCTCCACCAGCAAGGCACGCAATTGCGTGCGTGCCTGCTCGCGTCGAATCAAATCTCGGACGAACTCACTGCTGGTGCCGTAGCCACGTTCGCCCACCTGGGTTTCGACGAACTCCTTGAGCCCGTCGGGAAGGGATACGTTCATCGTTGCCATGAGACCAGCATAAACCGTTTGACAAACTTTGCCATTGATGCATAGCCAGAGGTGTTCCGGTTCCAAGGAACTGGAACACTTATGCCTGTTTCAAGATCGGACAGCCGAGGGTACTTCCTGTCTTATCGGCAACTGTTGCTGGCTCTTACGACTCGCGGTTGAATCTCCCGGTACTGGTTTCCGTGTTAAGTCGATATTCCTCATCAGGTCGACCGCCGTTATCGGGAACTGCGTTCTGGTTGTCTGCGGGCAGCTTCTCGAATGAACCCGGCCCCTCCGGGGCCATCTTGGCCAGACGATCGATGTCCTTGAGCTTGGCCAACCAGATTTCGCGTGCCAATCGGATCGTTGGTTTGGTTGCGAAGAAGATGGAACCGAACAAGAAACACCACGTGCCGGGGAGCATGGTCTGTTCGAAGAAGAACAGGATGCTGCCGATGATGAATAGGGACGCCGCGGCGAAGTCCACGATCGTATGGAGCACTTCGAACAGCGCGTAGCGGCGTGCTTGTTGAGGAGTGATCTCGCGATCGCGAGGGTCGAAGAGTCGCACAGTGCCTTCTTTCGCTGATCGATGCTGGGTGCTTCCCTATGGTCGGCGAGGCGCGCGCATCTGCCCGGAAGCACTGGAATCCTCGCCTCATCCTTGCGGAATCTATCTCAGGGCCGTTGATGCCAAGGACCGTGCTCGACGCCGCCATGATCGCTTTGATACCTCCACTAGCGGAGATGACACTTCTTCAGGATGGGAGAAGCGCGGCCCGCGCGGTCTTGCCGACGGAGTGGAGCCGCCGTGCTCGGCCCCTGCGTCGGCTGTCAGCTGGGGGAGTGCCGAAGCCAGTGTGCCGGCCCGGTAGTGCCGGCTCGGTACTCTTCCAGCGGTACGGTTCCGGCCTGCCACGCCGTGCGGATCTGGTCGATGATCCGCCAGGCGTGTTCGGAGCCCTCGGCGCGGATGGACAGCGTGGGGTCGCGATCCAGTAGACCGCGGAGGACCTCACCGTAGGGGTTGAGTCGGCCGGCGCCGAAGTCGGCGGTGAGCCGCCCGCGGTCCAGGGTGAACGGGTCACCGGGTCCGTTGACGTTGAGTTCCACTGTCAACTGGTCCGGGCCCAAGCTGAGGCGCAGCACGGTGGGTTCGGTGGCTCCGGTGAAGCCGGCCGGTTGGTGGGGCACCTCGCGGAAGGTAATGACGATCTCGTGCCGGTCCGCGTTTAGGGCTTTGCCCGAGCGCAGGGTGAACGGCACTCCGGCCCATCGCCAGGTGGCCGCCTCGAGGGTGACTTCGGCCAGGGTCTCGGTGCCGCGTGCCGGGTCCACGCCGGGTTCATCGGTGTAGGAGGGCAACTGTCGGCCGTTGATGGTGCCGGCGGTGTAGCGGGCGCGTCGGCTGGCGTGGGCAGGATCATCGCCGAAGGGCCGCACCGCGCGCAGCGCTTCGGCCTTGGTCGCGCGCAGCTGCTCGGGGTGCAGGGACTGTGGGGCGTCCATGGTGATCAGGGCCATGACCTGCAGCAGGTGGGATTGGATCATGTCGACCATGGCCCCGGCATGATCGTAGTACCCGGCTCGGTTCTCCAGGCCCAGTTCTTCGTCGTAGACGATCTCAACCCGAGCGACATGGTCGCGGTTGAGCAGCGGTTCGAACAGGTAGTTCGTGAAACGTAGGCCCAGGATGTTCAACACCGTGGATTTGCCCAGGAAGTGATCGACCCGGAAGACCTGTTCTTCGCTCACCAGGGAGGTCAGGTGTTGGTTGAGTTCGGCGGCACGGTGTTGGTTGACGCCGAAGGGCTTCTCCAGGGCCAGCATGGTGCCGTCCGGCAGCTCGATCTCGTGGAGGGCCTCGATGGCTCGGGTGGTTACGGCCGGGGGCAGGGCGAAGTACAGGGCCGGGATACCGTCCGCGGCGGTCAGGAGTGACTCCAGGTCGGTGGGGGAGGAGGCATCGGTGGCCTGGTAGTCGGTGTGGGCCAGGGTGTGGGCCACCGCCGGACCGGCGGCCCCGACGCTGGCGAAGGCCTCTCGGACGGTGTCGGGCCACGATGGGCTGGGGTCTGCGGTTAGATCGGCGCCGATCAGTGTCAGCCTGCGGTCGGGTTCTTCGGTGAGCAGCCGGCCCAGGCCCGGTAACAACAACCGTGCGGTGAGGTCGCCGGTGGCGCCGAGGATGATCAACGTCCCGATGGTGTCCATCCGTAGCACGCTACTCCCGCGGCGGCTGGATGTCCCGACACGGCGGCTGGTTCAATGGGGCCATGGCTCAGGACCTCGAGCGTGGCTCCACCCCTCTGGAGGACTACGCACTCCTGTCCGATCTGCGCACCGGGCCGCTGGTGTCCCGGGAGGGCAGCATCGACTGGCTGTGCTTCCCCCGCTTCGATTCTCCCTCAGTGTTCGCCGCCCTGCTGGGTACCGAGGAGGACGGGCGGTGGCGACTGTCCGCTGTTGGCGGGGAGGTGGTCTCCCGGCGGTACCTGCCCCGCACCTTCGTGCTGGAGACCACGTGGCGCAGTGCCACCGGGGTCGCGGTGGTCACCGATTTCATGCCGCCCAGTGACGGCCAGGCTGATCTGGTACGACAGGTGCAGTGTCTTTCCGGGACGGTTCAGATCGAGCATGACCTGCGGATCCGTTTCGACTACAACCGGGCCAAACCGTGGACCCGGCGGGTCGATCTCCACGGCACGGATCGGCAAGGACTGCTCTCGGTGGCGGGGCCCGACGCGCTGCTGCTGACCGGGCCCCTGTTGCACCCTCACGAAGACCAGGGCAGCGAACCGCAAGAAGGCATGGAGGACCGTCACGAGGCCTCCCCGCAGGGCCACCCGGATGACTACCAGGGCGCGGTGGCCGACCGGCTCACCGGGGCGTTCGATCTGCAGGCCGGTGACACCCGGGAGTGGGTGCTGTCTTGGCACGAATCCCACCGGTACCCACCGATCCCGGTGGACCCGGCCCAGGCGCGGGAACGCACGATCGCGTACTGGCGGGACTGGTCAGAACACGTGGAAGTCCACGACCGCCACGACGAGATGGTGCTGCGGTCCTTGATGGTGTTGCGCGCGTTGACCCATCGGGCCACCGGGGGCATCGTGGCCGCGGCCACCACCTCGCTGCCCGAGGACTTCGGCGGGGCCCGGAACTGGGACTACCGCTACACCTGGTTGCGGGACGCGGCCCTGACCATTGAGACGCTCATCGGCCACGACTTCACCGAGGGCGCCCTGCACTGGCGCGGTTGGCTGTTGCGGGCCGTGGCCGGAGACCCACAGGATTTGCAGATCATGTACGGGATCGCCGGAGAACGCCAGCTGCCCGAGACCGTCCTGGACCACCTGACCGGGTACGAACACTCCCGACCAGTGCGTGTGGGGAATGAGGCCGCCGACCAATACCAGGCCGACGTCGTGGGGGAGGTGATGATCGCCCTGGCCGCCCTGCGCGACGCCGGGGTACCCGAGGATGAGTACTCCTGGGGCCTGCAGAAGAACCTGCTGCACTTCTGCGCAGAGAACTACGATCGCCCCGGCCACGGAATCTGGGAGATGCGCGGAGCCCCGGGATTCTTCGTCCACGGCCGGGCCATGATGTGGGCCGCGTTCAACGAAGGAATCCGAGCCCTGGACGAACACGGCCTGGACGGGCCGGTGGACCGGTGGCGGGAGCTCCGGGAGAACCTGCGCGAGGAGATCCTGGAGCACGGGTTCAATGAGGACCTGAACTGCTTCACCCAGACCTACGCCACCACCGAGGTCGATGCCTCCCTGCTGCAACTGCCCCACACCGGCCTGGTGGCCTATGACGATCCGCGGATGCTCGGCACCGTGGCCCGCATCGAGCAGGACCTCGTGGACAACTCCGGGCTGGTGCGCCGATATCGCACTGAAGCCGGCCTCGACGGGCTGCCCGGAGACGAGTACCCCTTCCTGATCTGCTCGTTCTGGCTGGTCGAGCAGTACGCCCGCACCGGCCGGGTAAATGAGGCGAGCGAGCTGCTCGACCGGCTCACCGGCCACGCCACCGACCTCGGGCTCTACGCCGAAGAATACGACCCTGCCAGCGACCGCCTGGCCGGGAACTTCCCGCAGGCCTTCAGCCACCTCGGCTTCATCCGCGCCACCGACGCCCTCGAAGAAGCCACCGGCAAACACGACCTCGCTACACCGGACCGTCCAAGATCCCAGACCTGCGATAACCCCTGAGTCACCTTGAATGCTCGGGGAGGCACCCCGAACTTATCGAAGAGCACCGTTTGCCGCGACCCGAGACTTCTCTGCGGGAACGGAATGTTTGGCGAGGCGCTCAGTTGGCGCTCCGGCGCTGCCGTGCCGGACCCCCTGAGTCCTCGGATTGCCTCTCAGGCCTTGGATGGTTATCGCTACATGTTGTCCCATGTCTCGGTAGCCGACCCCTCTCCGGAGCGGTTTGTGCAGTATGCCCGGGCATACCTGGGTGGCGGTTCCGAAGCAGAGCCGGAGCCAAGCCCCTGTGCTCCTCCAGGTTGCTCCGTGCCCGTGCAGGTACTGGTGAACTGAAGCGCCCTGGGTTTCGTTCTGTGGTTAGACCACCGCGGGCGCGGCTGTCAGGTGTTGAGTGTATGAGGCTTCGACTTCTGCCGGGGTCCGGTAGTCGAGGCTCTCGTGCAGTCGGCGGGTGTTCCACCACTGCACCCAGTCCATCGTGGCCATCTCCACGGCGGTGACCGAGGGCCAGACCCGACAGCTGTGGATGATCTCGGCCTTGTAGAGGCCATTCACGGCTTCAGCGAGGGCATTGTCATACGAATCCCCGACGGACCCGACCGACGCGGTGACACCGTAGACCGCCAACGTCTCGGTGTAGGCCAGACTGACGTACTGCACACCCCGATCCGAGTGATGGACCAGGCGTCCGTCCCGCAGGCTGGCATCGGTGCTCAGCAGCGCGTGCTCCAGGGCCTGCAGCGGCAGGGACTGTGTGTGCAGGGTGGCCGCCACGGCCCAACCGACGATCTTCCGGGTGCAGGCATCGGTGATGAACGCGACGTAGCAGAAGCCAGTCAAGATCCGCACGTAAGTGATGTCAGCGACCCACAGCCGGTTCGGTGCCTGCGCGGCGAACTGTCGCTTGACCAGGTCCGGACGGTGATCCGGCTCGACGGCGGGCCTGGTGGTGACCGGCCGGCGGCCTCGCCGTACGCCCTGCAGGCCGGCGGCTTTCATCAGCCGGGCGACCTGGTCACGGCCGAGATCCCAGCCGGCCCGGCGCATGGCATGCCACATCTTGCGGTATCCGTAGACGCCGTAGTTCTCGGCGTGGATCCGCCGCAGTTCCTCGGCCAGGACCGCATCGCGCAGGCTCCGCGCCGAGGCCGGACGGGTCCTCGCGGCGCGGTAGCCGCGGGAGGTGATGAACCCACACTCCGTCGCACCCAGGGTGCGGCAGATGGCCTCGACCCCGAACTGATCCTTGTGTTCGTCGATGAACCGGATCATCTCGTCGTGGGGCGGACGTTGTTCCGCGCACGGATTACGCCGAGGCCTTCTTCAGGATCTCGTTGGCACGCCTGGCCTCGGTCAGCTCCCGACGCAAACGCCGGAGCTCTTCCTCCGGGGTCTCACCCGGTGATGCTTCCGCTGGACGTGCTGAATCCTGGGCTCGCTGGCACCAGTTCCGCAGGGTTTCCGGGCCACAGCCCAGGGATTGTGCCACGACACGGATCGAAGCCGCACGAGGACCACCTTCCGTGGCTTGGCGGTCGAAGACCATCCGCACCGCTCGGTCGCGGAACTCAGGGGTGAACTTCTTGGGCATGTACCGATTCTCCTTCGTGAGACTCGGAACGAAACCCAGGGCGCTTCAAACCGTATTCCGGCTCAGCATGATTGAGTCCGGCATGGCCGACAGCGTCGGGCAGTCCATACCGTGGGGCTCCGTCCCGAGCGGGTCGGCACGGTCATGTCCGGGGCCGGTTCACGAGCTGTTTTCACCGTTTCGGCGGCCCGATAGCCTGAGGCCGCCCGGTGTCTGGCGAGAATGAGCAGGCAGCAGTCTGCCAACAGTCCATCCGCCCATCATCCTCATCATCATCTCTCACCCGAGGAGGCCCGATCATGAATCCCACCGCACCGAAGGCCATCGGCCGCCGCATCGCCGCCGGCTTGGCGGCCGCGGCTCTGGTGGGCACCACCGCGTGTAGTTCCGTCAATCCGCAGGCCACCATCTTTGAGTACGCCCCGTCGGACGGGATCGAGGTGCAGGCCGGGGACGCCGAACTGCTCAACCTACTGTTGGTGTCCAAAGCCCCCTCTTCGGAGGGCCGCTTCCTGGGCTCGGTGTTCAACGACTCCGACGAGCCCCTGGAGGTGGTCATCACCATCGAGGGCACGAGCACGCGGTTGACCGTGCCCGCCGGTGAGCGCCTCGAACTCGGCGAGCCCGAGAACGAACACATCATCCCGGATACCGGCACCTTCCCCGGCGGCCTGGCCGAGGCCACCATTCAGGCCGGTGACGCCAGCCAGAATGATCAGATCCCGGTGCTGGACGGAACCCTGGAGACCTACCGACCCTACGTGCCGGGAGGTTGGAACCCAGACACCGTCGAGCACCTCTACACCCGGCCCGCCGCACCCCAGGACGACGAGCACTAGATTCGCAAACAGCACTGCCCGGTCGAACTGCCGCCCACCGGGTTGGCTCTACAGGGTTGACTGGGTTTTCCGCAGCGGCCACCCCAGTAGAGGAATCATCGCGTCCGACCCGCGATGCCCTTGCGGACTGTGTAGCGATTGCACCTGAGGGTTAGTGCAGTCCATGTCTGAGCATTCTTTGCTTCGAATCAAGCCCTGAGCGTTTTCGCCGACCGACCTCGGGCTGTCACACCGCTTTCATTGGGGTGTCTTGGGTCTCGGTTCCTCAGGGGTCCGGTTGTTTGTCGGCCAGATTCAGCAGTCGACGGATCCGGCCGGCGATCGCGTCCTTGCTCAGGGGTGGCTCGGCGAGCCGTCCGAGTTCGTCCAGGGAGGCCTGACGGTATGCGATCCGCAGCTCACCAGCCCGGCGCAGGTGCTCCGGGACGCCGTCGCCCAGGACCTGCAGGGCCCGTCCGACACGGTCCGCGGTGGCGGCCGCGGCCCGGGCCGAGCGCTGGGCGTTCGCGTCGCTGATGCTCGCGCGTTGAGGTGCGGTGAACCGGGCGGGTCGAGCCGCCTGGTGCTGGTCCCAGGTGCGGGCCGCGTGCTTGGCGCCCATCTGGTCCAGGAGCGAGCGGATGGCGTGGGCCTCGCGGATCCTCACCCGGGTGGTGTCCCGGAGGTCTTGGGCCTCTGCCGGGAGGCCGAGCCGTCGGGCGGCACCCACCAGGGCCAGGGCCGCCTCCATGGTCGGGCAGTCGACCCTCAGCGCGATCGCACGGCCGGTTGCGTCCATCGAGCCGTGGGCGAGGAAGGCGCCGCGCCACAGGGCCCGTAACTGTTCCACAGAACCCTGGACCAGCCCCGCCGGCAGGCCTCGGATCGGGCGGCCTCGGGCGTCTACCAGTCCTGTCTGACGGGTCAGGTCCGTCCCGCCCGGATCCACCCGGACCGTGTAACCGCCACCGCGGTGCACGGTGCCGGAGTGTGCGGAGATCTCGCTGTCAACCCCGTAGGCCCCTGCTAACCCCGCGCGCAGTCGGCGGGCCGTGACGATCCGGTCCAGGTCCGCGGTGACGACCATGCGGCCGGAGACCAGCTGCAAGGCACCGCCGAAGCGCAGCATCGCCGCGATCTCGGCCCTGCACTCCGCCAGCGGCCCCAGCCCCGTTCGGGCCAGTTCCTCCTTCACGAGCGCGGTCATGCCCAGGCCCGGTCCCCTCGCCCCGCGTGGGGTGCCTGTCCTGGAACGCCGCGCCCCGTGGGCATCGGTCATCGGGGGGCCCGCATTCAGTGTGCTGCGCCTGCCGGTGCGGCAGGGGTGGTGTAGAGGTGGTCGAGGGTGGCCGGGTCCCAGCCTCCGGGCACGTACGGCCGGTAGTGTTCCAGGGTGCCGTCCAGCACGGGGATCTGATCATCCTGGCTGGCGTCTCCGGCCTGAATGGTGGCCTCGGCCAGGCCGCAGGGGAAGGTGCCGGTGTCCGGGATGATGTGCTCGTTCTGCGGCTCGCCGAGCTCGAGGCGCTCACCGGCGGGCTCGTTCAGGGGCGTGCTCGTGCCCTCGATGGTGATGACCACCCCCAGGGGCTCGTCGGAGTCGTTGAACGCCGAGCCCAGGAAGCGGGCCTCCGAGGACGGGGCCTTGGAGACCAGCAGGAGGTTGCGCAGCTCGGCATCCCCGACGTTCGCGATGATCCCGTCCGAGGGAGCGTACACGTCGAGGGTGGCCTGCTCATTGACGACACTGCACCCGGTAGCCCTCACCGTCAGTGTGGCTGCCAGTCCCAGACCGGTGAGGCCTCGCACGGCGGCGCGGGCAGTGGTGGGATTCATAATCGAACCTCCTCTGGTGGGCGGCGGATGACGTCTTGGGCCCCTCAAGACATCCTGGCCCGAGAACCCATCGCGCACCGCATCCTCGGTGACCAACTCGGGCGTCATCGGGGCTCTGTCTCACGCTACCGGTCCCCCACGCTGAGCGATATGCCCGCTTCATCCAACCCGACCCACGACAACACCCCTTGGCGAACCCCACACCTCGGGCCTCCGAGCTCGACCGCCACCCGGAACACGCCGATGGCGATCTCGCCCCGGTTGGCCACCAGGATCTTCTGGACCATGAACATCACTCCGTTTCGCTGCCGTGCGAACCTCGGGAGGAGGCACGGAGTGGTCCAAAGGTACAAGAGGACCGGGCGCCCCCCGGTCTAGGGGCGCGGTGAGGTCCCCCGGTGATCGACCCCCCGCGGTCAGGCCACCGACCGCCAGGCCCCGGCGCTCCGGCAGGGACCGGCGGCCAGCAGGTTACGGCGGCCCGGTGGGGCCGGGAGATTTTAGCCGAGCAGGATGACGTCCAGCCGGCGGGGGCCGTGGACGCCCTCGACGCGTTCGAGTTCGATATCTGAGGTCGCCGAGGGCCCGGAGATCATGGTGATCGGCGCGGTGGGCTCGACCCGGGCCAGGGCCTCGGGGATCAGCTCCACCACCGATGCGGCCGGAACCACGCAGATGTGGTGGTCCGGGACCAGGCTGATGGCCCGGCGCCCCTCGTCCGAGCGGGCGGTGAGGAAGATCGTGCCGGTCTCGGCGCAGGTGACCGTGGAGGAGGTGACCACTGCGTCCACGGCGTTGAGTTCCCGGACCCCGAGCACCCGTCCGCGTTCATCCGTGGACTCCCAGACCGCCTGGCGGGTGTCGGTGTCGGCCGGCAGCCAGGACGCCTCCAGTCCGGTCGGAACCACGTAGCGGGCAGATGAGCCCAGCAGCTCGTCGATGCGGCCCGGCAGGGTCTCCACGCTCTCGTGGTGGACCGTGGCCTTGTAGTCGACGAGCCGGTCCTCGAGCATCTCCAGGACCTCCGCGGCGGGCCGGTCTGAGACGGTCCGGTAGGTGCGTTCCACCTTCGGGGCGGCGGGCTGGTCGGCCAGGGCGCCACGGATGCGGGCCAGGATCTCGGTCTTTGCTTCCGTGCTCATCGGTCATCCTCCTCGGACTGGCGCGGGCCGGCGGGCTGACCGGGGCCGGTGCCGGGCACCACCCCGTCCGCACGGACCCGGTCTTGTGTTTCATCGGCGTGCTGGGCCCACCAGTTGCGGAACGACTCCCGGGGTGGCGCCGGGATGTCGCGGACGTCGGTCCAGCCACCCGCCATGCCGGGCAGCCAGCTGATGCGTCGGTCGTGGCCGGCCACGGCCCGGCCTAGGGGCAGGGCCTTTTCGGCCAGGGCCATGCGCCGTCCGGAGGACATCACCATCGAGGCGCCCTTCATCATCAGGTCCATCTCGGACGGCGGGTGCGGCAGCCGCTGGAACAACCGGCGCACCCGGCCCGGGGCCGGTCCCGACGCCGATCCGGTGCTGCGGCCACCGTCGGTGTTCTCGGCGGTGGCTTGGGGGCCGGCCGGAGTCTGAAGGGCGGCGGTGGCGCCGTCTTCGGTGGGGACCGCGTCGGCGGTGGGGCGCTGGCCGTGCTTGGTGCGCACGTCCTCGTCGCGCAGGTGCACGAGGATCTCGGGGATGTTGATCTTGACCGGGCACACGTCGTAGCAGGCCCCGCACAGGGTCGAGGCGTACGGCAGGGAGGCGTTCTCCGCGGAGGTGATACCGGTCAGCTGGGGCGAGAGGATCGCCCCGATCGGGCCGGGGTAGGTCGAGCCGTAGGCGTGTCCGCCGGCCTGTTCGTAGACCGGGCACACGTTCAGGCAGGCCGAGCAACGGATGCAGTGTAGCGCCGAGCGGCCGGCCGGGTCCGAGAGCACCGCGGAGCGGCCGTTGTCCAGCAGCACCACGTGCACGTCCTGGGGCCCGTCCCCGGGGGTGACACCGGTCCACATCGAGGTGTAGGGGTTCATCCGCTCACCCGTGGAGGACCGAGGCAGCAACTGCAGGTAGACCTCCAGGTCGGCGAAGGTGGGGACGAGTTTCTCGATGCCCATCACGGTGATCAGCGTCTCGGGCAGGGTCAGGCACATCCGTCCGTTGCCCTCGGACTCCACCACGGTCAGCGTGCCGGTCTCGGCGACCCCGAAGTTCGCCCCGGAGATCGCGACCTTGGTCGAGAGGAACTTCTCGCGCAGGTGGGCGCGGGCTGCCTCGGCCAGGTCGCGCGGTTCGGAGGTGAGGGTCTCGTCGGTCTCGGTCATCTCCCGCAGGAAGATCTCGCGGATCTCGTGGCGGTTCTTGTGGATGGCCGGGACCAGGATGTGAGAGGAGCGATCGTGGCCCAGCTGGACGATCAGTTCGGCCAGGTCCGTTTCGGTGGCGATGATCCCGTGTTCGGCCAGGTGGCGTTCCAGGTCGATCTCCGCGGTGGCCATGGATTTGATCTTGATGGCCTCGGTGCTGCCGGTGGCCTGGACCAGGTTCGTGATGATCCGGTTGGCCTCGGCGGCGTCCCGGGCCCAGTGCACGGTGCCGCCGCGGGCGGTGACGTTGGCCTCGAACTGCTCCAACAGCTCGGGCAGGTTCGCCATCACCGACTCCTTGAGGGCAGAGCCGGCCGAGCGCAGCGCCTGCCAGTCCGGGAGCTCGTTGACCACGTTGGCGCGCTTGCCGCGGATCGTGTGGGTGGCGTGGCGGATGTTGGCCCGCATCTGGGTATTGCCCATCTCGGTCCGGGCCGCGGCCGGGAAGGCGGTCTCGGCGTGCAGGTTCCCCTGCCCGTGCACGGGGCGGACGGCGGGCATCCCGAGGGCGGTGCGGCTCATCGGCTCTCTCCTGAATCGGCGGCCACGGCCGCGGGGGCATCACTACTGGCCGAACCGGCGGCCGAACCGGCGGCGGCTTGGGTCCGGTGGCGTCGTCCGGTCGGGCCGGGGATGGACAGCTCCACCGGCCCGGTCACCTCCAGCGGGTTCTGCCGGGTGGAGGCCAGGATCTCGGCGAAGTGCACGGTGGCCACCCCCGCACCGGTGCGGGAGATCGCCCCGCCCAGGTGCATCAGGCAGGAGGCGTCCCCACCGGTGCAGACCTGGGCGCCGGTGGCGGTGATGTTGCCGATTTTCTCCTCGGCCATCGCCGCGGACACATCCGGGTTCTTGAACGAGAACGTGCCGCCGAACCCGCAACACTCCTCGGCGTCGGGCAACTCGGTGAACTCCACCCCGGCCACCGAACGCACCAGGTCCTTCTGCCGGTCACCCAGGCGCAGCAACCGCATCCCATGGCAGGACGGGTGATACGTCACCGTGTGCGGGAACCACGACCCCAGCTGCTCGGCGGCATCGGACACCCCGAGCACGTCCACCAGCAATTGGGAGAGCTCATAAGTGGTCCCGGCCACCGCCTCGGCCCGCCGAGCCAGGTCCTCGTCCCCGCCGGCCCGGGCGACCATCGGTTGCTGGTGCCCCAGGGAGGCCACACAGGACCCCGAGGGCGCCACCGCGACGTCGTAGTCCGCGGCACTGAAGGCCTTCACGTGGTTGCGCACCACCGGCAGCGCGTCCTGTAGGTAGCCGCTGTTGACGTGCATCTGCGAACAACACCCCTGCCCGGGCGGGAACACCACCTCGTGGCCCAGCCGCTCCAGGACCCGCACGGTCGCCAGAGCGACCCGCGGGTACATCGCGTCCACGATGCACGTGGCGAACAAGGCGATTCTCATGCGACCTCCGTCGGGGAGCAGTGCTGGACGGCCCAACAGACCGTGTGGTCTGACCACTGTAGGGCAGTGTGAGGCACCGCACAACCACACCCCCTTCCGGCGTCCGGTTCGAGCGCCCCCTTAGATGCCCGCCCGAGTGTCCGGGTGCTGCCCGGGGGTGGCGCCCAACGAGGGGCGGGATGGGGTGTCCGGTGGCCCGCCCGACGGTGCGCCGCGCCGGTGGGGGTTGACCGGTGTGATGCACCTCATATAACTTATGTGGCCTGACCACTGTGGTCCGACCACAGCCGGGGCGGTGTCGGGAACCCCTCGCTGCAACCCCTGCCGGCCGGCGTCGAGGCATTGCGTCTCGATGGCGGGCCCCGCCAGATCCTGTCCCCCAGAAAGGACACCCCTCGTGGACAATCTCGCTGTGCTGAGCCTTCTAGCGCTGCTGCCCCTGCTGTTGGTGGGCGTGCTGTTGGCCGGATTCCGCTGGCCCGCGAAGTACGCCATGCCCGTGGGGTATGTGGCGGTCGTGGCCATCGCGCTGACCGTCTGGCAGATGAGTCCGGCCGGGGTGATCGCCGCCTCCATCGAGGGGCTCATCGTGGCCCTGACCCTGCTGTACATCGTCTTCGGGGCCCTGCTGTTGCTCTCGGCCCTGACCGTGGGCGGGGCGATGGCCACCATCCGGGCCGGGTTCGACAACATCTCCTCGGACCGGCGGGTCCAGGCGATCATCATCGGCTGGCTCTTCGGCAGCTTCATCGAGGGCGCCTCCGGGTTCGGCACCACGGCCGCGGTCGTGGCCCCGCTGCTGCTGGCGATGGGCTTTCCCGCGATGGCCGCCGTCATGGTCGGGTTGATCGTCCAGTCCACCCCGGTGAGCTTCGGGGCGGTCGGCACCCCCATCCTGGTCGGGGTGGCCAACGGGCTGGGCGGTGACCCGGCGGTAAGCGAACGGGCGAGCGTGCTCGGGCTGAGCATGCCGGAGTTCGTTGACTCGATCGGGTTCTCCGTGGCGGTCATGCACGCGATCGTGGGCATCCTCATCCCGCTGATCCTGGTCTGCCTGCTCACCGGGTTCTTCGGACCCGAGCGCCGCTTCCGCGACGGGCTGGCCGTGTGGCCCTTCGCGATCTACGCCTCCCTGGCCATGACCGTGCCCTACACCCTCGTGGCCCGCTTCCTCGGCCCGGAGTTCCCGTCCCTGTTCGGCGGGCTGATCGGCCTGGCGCTGGTGATGTTCACCTCCAGCAAGGGCTTTTTGATGCCCAAGGACCACTTCGACTTTGGCCCCCGGGACTCCTGGGTCGGGCGCTGGACCGGGACCCTGGACCCCGAGAAGGTCCCGCCGGTGTCCCGGAAGATGAGCCTGGTCCGGGCCTGGGCGCCCTACGCCCTGCTCGCCGCACTGCTGGTGATCACCCGGATCGTCACCCCCGTGACCGAGTTCCTGCGCAGCCTGGCCATCCCTGTGGAGAACATCCTCGGCACCGGGGTCAGCACCCGCATCGAACCGTTCTACTCTCCGGCCCTGCTGCTGATCCTCTCCGCGGTATTCGCCTACCTACTGCACCGCATGAACGGCCAACAGGTCCTGCGCACCCTGAAGGTCTCGGGTCGCCAGCTGGCCGGCACCGCCGTGGCCCTGCTCTTCGCCCTGCCCCTGGTGCGGGTACTCATCCAGTCCGGCCCGGAACTGAACGCCTCGGGACTGTCCAGCATGCCGGTCACCCTCGCCGAAGGGGCCGCGGCGATCTCGGGGGGCGCCTGGCCGCTGCTGGCACCCTGGATCGGGGCCCTGGGCGCCTTCGTTGCCGGATCGAACACCGTCTCGAACCTGACCTTCTCCCAGTTCCAGTTCTCCACCGGCGTCCAGATCGGCGTGCCCCAACCCGAACTCGTCGTGGCCGCCCAGGCCGTCGGTGGCGCCGGCGGCAACCCCATCTCCATCCACAACATCGTCGCCGCCTCCGCCACCGTCGGCCTCCTGGGCCGAGAGGGTGACCTGCTGCGCCAGACCATCCTGGTCACCACCTACTACTGCCTGGCCGGCGGTGTGGTGGCCTACCTGTTCATCCACGGCCTCGGGGCCAACCCCGGGACCATCATGCTCATCCTGCTGCTGGCCGGGCTGGCCCTAGTCGCGTGGTGGATGATGCGGCACAACACCCCCGCCCCGCTCCGGACCGAGCGGGTGAGGACCTAAACCCGCGGGCCCATCCCCGGACCGTGGGCCAGACCAGCCCACGGTCCGGGGATCGGTGAGCCTCTCTAGAATGAGGTCCTACCCCTTTACCCCAGGAGCCGTCCGTGCCATCAGCCCCCGCCGCCTACACCCTGGTCCTCGACTGGATAGAGGCCCAACTGCGCACCGGACACCTCAGCGTGGGCGACAAACTGCCCGGAGAGCGCCACCTCGCCGAACAATTCGGGATCTCCCGCGCCTCCGTCCGCGAAGCCGTCCGCATCCTCGACGCCATGGGCCTGGTGCGCTCGGCCACCGGCTCCGGACCCACCGCCGGCGCCGTGGTCATCTCCGAACCCTCCAAGGCCCTGGGTTGGGCGCTGCGCATGCACATCGCCACCCGCTCCCTGCCCGTCCAGGACATCGTCCAAACACGACTCCTGCTGGAAACCCAGTCGGCCCTCGACGCAGCCGCCGCCCCAGACTCCGATCAGCGGTCAGAAATCCTGAACCAGGCCGCTGAACTGCTCCAGACCATGGATGACCCGGATCTGCCTTCCGGGTGGTTCCACGAACACGACTCCCAGTTCCACACCCTGCTCAGCTCCCTGGCCGGAAACGTGGTGGTCGAAACCATCATGGACTCCCTCCGCCAGGCCACCATCAGCTACGTCCAGGAAACCGTCGCAGGCCTACCCAACTGGACCGACGTACGGTGCACCCTTCAAGACCAGCACAAAACCATCCTGGAAGCCTTCCGAGACCGACGCGGCCACGACGCCGCCGACGCCCTACACCACCACATCACCTGGTTCTACAGCCTCAGCGAAGACCACAACGGCACCGACGACCAGGCCACCCCTGCTCCGACGGGCACGGCAGGCGCCGCACAGCGTTCCTAACGCTTCATCCCTCCAGGACCACCCCAAAACCAGCACCCAAGTCAGACACCGCTAAGGCCTGACCGGAGAGAATGGAAAGGCCCGGGGCTCGCTCCTCCCTGCTAGGAGAAGGCACCCCGTCGAGGCAAAGCTCCCGCGCGCAGCCCGCGACATCAGTGACCTTCGACGAACCAGATCTCAACGGGCTCGCCGGGCCGGACCGTGTGACAGAACCGGCTAACAAGAACAAGGCTGGACCGAGCATCCCACCGGCGTGAAGCCGGACTGATCAAGGTCGCTGTCGATGACTACTCATCGACGCGGAGACGACGGGGGAATCGAGTGCAGCGCGCTTCTGACATTAGTGAAGCCCACTTCTGAACCTGACAGCAGGTGGGACTGCTGCACCGATAGGTGACAGGGTGGGTCAGGCTGCCTGAGCGGCCGGTGTGGTCATGATGGTCTCGTATTCGATGGGGGTCAAGCGGCCCAGGGATGCTTGCCGGCGGCGTCGGTGGTAGGTCCGCTCGATCCAGGTGACGATCGCGAGCCGTAGCTCCTGGCGGGTGGTCCAGGGGCGGCGATCCAGGACGTTCTTCTGCAGGAGCGCGAAGAAGCTCTCCATCGCGGCGTTATCGCCGGCCGCCCCGACCCGGCCCATGGAACCGACCATGGCGTGGCGGTGCAGGGCGCGCACGAATTTCCGGGATCGAAATTGAGACCCTCGGTCCGTGTGAACGATGCAGCCGGCCACCTCACCGCGGCGGGCGACGGCGTTGTTCAGCGCCGCGACCGCGAGCCGGGATTTCATCCGGTCGCTGATGGAGTAGCCCACGATCCGGTTGGAGTACACGTCCTTGATCGCGCAGAGGTAGAGCTTGCCCTGACCGGTGCGGTGTTCGGTGATGTCGGACAGCCACAACTCGTTCGGCCTCTCGGCGGTGAACCGGTGACGGGTCACGCCGTGCTCGTCGAGGTAGGCGCACCGGTCGTCGTGGACCGGCGGACCGGGCTTGGTGCCGTTCTTGCCGCGCTTCTTGCCGAACGCAGACCACCAGCCGTTGGTCGAGCAGATCCGCCAGGCGGTGCGCTCGGCCATCGACTCACCGGCATCCCGTGCTTCCTCGACCAGGTACCGGTAGCCGAACTCCCGGTCATCGGTGTGGGCGTCGAACAGGGCGTTGGCGCGGTAGGCCTCGGTGAGTTCGGCGGCGGTGACCGGGGTGGCGAGCCAGCGGTAGTAGGGCTGGCGGGAGAGCTTCAGGACCCGGCACGTCACCGTGACGGGCACCCCGTCGGCGGCGAGCTCCTTCACGAGCGGGTAGAGCCTTTTGACGGCAGGTTGGCCTGCGACAGGTAGGCCGCGGCCCGGCGCAGCACCTCGTTCTCCTGCTCCAGCAGCCGGATGCGTTTCTGGGCCTCGCGCAGCTCGGCGTTCTCGGCGGCGGTCGATCCGGGCCGGGCACCGTCCTCGACGTCGGCCTGGCGCATCCAGTTGCGCAGGCAAGACTCCGCGATGCCGAAATCCGCGGCGATCTGCTTGATGGTCTGGCCGGGTTCACGGTTGCGGGCGACGTTCACGACGTCGTCGCGGAACTCCTGGGGATGGGGCTTGGGCACGGTGTACATCCTTCCAGTGACGCCTCACGGCGTCACAGATCAGATGTCACCTATTCGTGCAGCAGTCCCGGTCACCGGAGCACCTCTTGAGGCACAGCTCGTTTGCATCCCCTCGTAGTAGCGTCGCGATATGAACGACAGCGACGGTCAGCCTCCTATGGTGCGGATGTTCCCGGACTACGCCGATACCGTTCTGTGGTTCGGTGAGCCCGTGCCGTACGACGAATCCGGCCTCACTGAAGGGCTGGTACGAGAACTAGAGGATTGGGAACAGTCCTACTACGACTCACTGACGCCCGACGAAGACTGGAAGTCAGCAGAACTGGCCCGCCAGTTCACCGCGGAAGGCAACCGTCTGGCCCAACGGGTGGCAGATGAACTGGGTGACGGCTACGAAGTCCAGTTCAGCTCCTACGAACCGGGTGTCCCACCGCACAGGTTCCGTGGGGCGCGCTCGGGCCTCAATCCTCGAGCCGCCGCTGCCTTCGGAGAGCTAGAAGCGGCTCTGATCGCGGAGCAGCAGAGATCCGACAATGCTGCAATTGCTCCTGACGCAGATAACTCCGAGTGGTTCGCCGTTGCACCGTTGACGGGCGCCATCTTCAAACCACATCGGTAGACCATGGTTATGAGAAATCGGAATACCGGGCCGAGCCGTCGGTGTACTTGTAGCCGATGGGGAACTGCTCGATGATGACACGCCCGGGAAACTCGTCCTGGATCGCTTCCGCGAACTCATCGGCGTCACCCGGGTCGTCGAACACCCCCAAGACGACATTGTCAGGCGTTTCGTCCTGCTGCACGATCCACACCCGGCGCCCACGCCTCCGCCACCTCATGCCGCCAGCATAGGTATCAGCGCGCGGGAGACCGAGGCCGAGGCCGTCTACCCCTCTCAACAATCACTCGCCCCAGGGGCCGGCTCTGCCTGGCAGCTGGCCCGCTGATCCTGAGGATCATGCCGACGCCCGAGGTGACGCCGAAGTTGTGGGCACAGGCCGCGCCGGTGGGGTCCGGTGACAAGGCGTCGGCACCGGTGGCTGAGCCACCGCGCACCTTCGCATATGACCGGTACGCTCAGGAACCACAGCATCGGCCACTGATCGACAAGGGACACCCGATGAGGACCAGAGGACGTGAAGCCGCGAGCATCCTGGTCGTCGGTGCCCTGCTCGTGCTCACCGGTTGCGGCCCCGGGGAACCGAAGATGGGCACTGCGCCCCCGACGACCGACCAACCGATCGCCGAGCCGTCGATCACCTACCAGGTCCAGTCCCTCACCAAGGACAACGAACCCGTCGACATCACCGGGTGGACGGACGTGGACCTGCCAGACACCCTCGTCGGCGGCGTCATCCGGCCCGGCCACGTCTGCAATAACCCCGGTTTCGAGATCACGGCCGTCGACGGAGACGTCTGGACCACCGTGAAGACCGACGTGGAGTCCGCGGAAGGGTGCGGCGCACAAGCCCAGGCCGTGAAAGACAAGGCCGTCGCCACCCTCGAAGGTCAACTCACCGTGCACCAGACCGATGAGGGCATCGAGATCACCAACCTGCCCTACCGGCTGATGCTGGAACCCACCAAGTAGTCATCCGAACAGGAAAGCGCTGCGCTCAGGGCCGTTCTTCACCCCGTATGACGATCCTGTTACGGCGCAGTGTGGAAGTCATTCGGCGATCAGTGAAGGCCATTTCTGGTTTGAGTGCCGTCGACTCTTGAAAATGACGCCGGCGCGGCTGAGGGCAGGGGTTACTTGGGCCTGCATCATGGCGCAGACTGTCCACTCAAGGAGGACGGAGAAGATCATGAAGCCCCGTTCCTGTCCCACCGGTTCGTCTGGGTCGCTCCTGATGGATTTTTCCCAGCTCCGGCCCGTAACTTCCGGGCCGGCCGGCCGTGGGGCCCTGCACGCTGCTCCGAGGACGTAAGGAGACCCGATGACTGAGAACTCCGTCGCCGTCTGTCCCGGATGTGCCGGGCCGCTCTTGGACGAGCACCCGGCCGGCCCGCTGACGTGCCGGCACGTGGGACACTGCCCGTTCTTCGTGGCCGAAGAGGCCCAGAAGACCGCCGACCTCGATGTGCCCTCCGGCACGCTTCGCCCAGCCACACCCTTTGAATCCGTGTTGTGGTCCGCAGTGACCGGCCGGCCCCACCCAGTCCCGCCTCTGGCTCTTTTCATCCGCCTCCAGACGGTCGCGGACGGCATCGTGCACCGTGCCCCGTCGGTGTGGGACACGCACGCCGGTAAGCCCGTGCGTGAGATCAAGGAATAGGGCATCACCGGCCAGCAGGGTCCCCCGGGCCTCGTTAGCAATAGCGCTGAGCGGGGCATCCTCTGCCCGGGCCTCGCACGCCGGTATTGCGAAAGTGCCGCGATAAGGTGTTCGGTGAGTGGGACGGCGCTCCCGTGGGCACCTATCTATCGGCCCGAGGCGCGGGTAGGCTCACTGCACCAATCTGATCGGAGCCGACGATGCTTTATCGAGTCCAGCCGGGCAGCGAGTTGATGTGGTCCGATACCGATGCGTCCCTGGTCGATTTGGCGCGGGAAGGCATTGACCTGGACCTGCTGGAGTGGCGCCCCGTCCAGAGCGAGCACCGCCATGCCGACGTGGTGGCCCTTGCCCTGCGCCACGGGACCAAGACCGGAACCGGGATCGTTTTCGCGGCCCAGCTTCTGAGTGAGTCCGAACGCCCGCAGAAGCTGATGCAAGATTATGAGAACCTGCGTAAGGCGTCGGGGGATCCGGCCATCCAGGCCGCCGATGCCCGCCGCGAGCAGGTCTCGCCGGGCTGGATCGAGGCGGGCAAGAAGAGCGACCAGGTCGTGTGGGAATCGGTGCGGGCGGCGGTGCTGGATGCAGAAAAGCGGGCCGCGGAGCTGATGTCCCGGCCCGTGCGCGAAGACCTGGCCGCCTGGTGGCAGAACCAAGGCGGCATCATCGCATGAGCCGGGCCGAACTCCGGGAAGCCGAGGACAGTTAGAGGGCCCGTGCCGCAGCTGCGGCACGGGGACGCTCTGCATGACGACCAGTGATCCAGCGCGAACCTCAGCGTATGGCCGTGATCGCGGCGCCGGGTCCTCACCGGTGGCGCGGCGTGGTGTGAGGTCAGGGGTGTTCGGTGTCGGTCTTGTCCGTGGGGTTGGTCCCGGTCGTGTCCTGTTCGGTGGCCCCGAGGCGGGCGCCGCGGCGGTGTTGCAGGCGCATGCGCTGGTATCGGAAGCGCTGGGCGAGGGTGGCCTTGTCCCGCATCTGGTCCTTGGGATCCAGCGGGTCTGCCCCGAGGACCGGGTCGGGGCCGGCCTGGTAGCCGGTGGCCCAGACCTGGAGGATGGCCCAGGTCACCGCGGTGTACGGTACGGCCAGGATGGCCCCGAAGATCCCGCCCACGATGGTGCCCACGGTCAAGGCCAGCAGGATCAACAGTGGGTGCAGGCTCAGGGTGCGCCCCATGATGATCGGTTGCAGGATGTTGCCCTCGATCTGATTGACGATGATGACCCAGGCGATCAGCGCCAGGGCGATGAGCGGGCCGTTGGTCACCAGAGCGACCAGGGCGGCCAGGGCCCCGGCGATGGTTGCCCCGATCACGGGGATGAAGGCGGTGACGAAGGCGATCACGGCCAGGGGCAGGGCCAGGGGCACCCGGAAGATCACCAGGAAGGCGCCGATGAGGATGCCATCGGCTAGGGCGATCGCGGCGGTGCCGCGCACGTAGCCGCCGAGGACCTCCGAGCCCCGGTCGATGGACTCGGCCAGCTTGGCCCGGCGTTCCCCCCGGGTCCAGCGCAACAAAAAGTTCCACATCGTTTCCCCGTCCTTGAGGAAGAAGAACAGGATGACGATGACCAGCACCGCCCCGGTGATGACCTGGGTGGCCGCGGAGATCCCGCTGATCGCCCCACTGGCGGCCGCCCCGCTGGACAGGAACTGCCCTACTTGGCGGGCGGCCTCGTCGATGGCGGCGGTGTCGATGGGCACCGGTCCGGCGGTGACGAACCGCTGCAGCTCCTCCCAGCCCTCCACGGCCTGGGTGGTGAGGGTGTCCCACTCGCTGCGCACGGAGAACACGATGCCGGTGAGCACCCCACCGACCAAAACCAGGATCCCCAGGAACGCGGCCAGGGTGGCCAGCAGGTCTGACCAGCCCCGGCGCTCGAGCCACTTGACGGCCGGTGCCACCGCCGCGGCCAGGATCAGCGCGACCAGCAGGGCGATCACCACCAGCGTTACCCGCAGCAACACCCAGACCACGCCCACCACGACCGCGGCGATTAGCAGCGTCTGGGCCGCCCGGGACCCGGCCCGACCCAGGGCGTCCGCCCAGACCCCGAGAACCGGGGCCACCGCGTGCGCGGCGTCGTCGTGGGCGCGCGCACCCTGGATCGCCTCGACCGGCGTGGGACGGGCCGCAGCCCCGCGGTCCGACGCGCCTTCGTCGGCAGGTCGGGCATCGGAGGAGGAAGAAGCGCCCATCGAATACTCCTGAGGGTGGGGCAGCACTCGGCGGTGCCACAGCCATCAACGGAACCTGCCCCGACAATAGGCGCCCCCCAGCACGCATGTCAGCCGTTCACACCACCGCTAATCCTCACCGCCCATACCCCTCCGGCACGACGACTCTGACCATCCACCGCCCCTCACCAACGGTATGCCTGCCCGGCTTGGTGCGGCTCTTTGGGGCCGAGCATCTACCGCCCGCAGGACATCGGGGTAGGACCGGGCCGGGCCGCTGACCGAGAACGACCCGGGCACCGTGGCATCCCCGCGCCTGGGGCAGATCAGGGTTCTGTGTTCGCGGTGCAGACCTGCAGGGCAGCCGGACGAACGGTAATCCGGGCGGCGACGATCGTGCCGAAGCTGTCCCCGTCGAGCTGCACGCGGTGGGGGACCTCGAAGCGGACCGCGAAATCCCGTCCTTGGGCATAGGCCAGGGCCTGTAGGTCTGGGGCCAGCACCAGCATGGCCCGGCCGAACCGGGACCGGTGGGCCACCCCCTGGAGCGCCAGGCGGGTGCCGATCCGGGCCCACCCGAACCGGCCCTTGGGGCGCAGGATGACCATGTCCAGAACCCCGTCGTCCACCTTGGCGGCCGGCAACAAGAGCATGCTGCCGGTGAGCGTGCCACAGTTGCCCACGATGATCGTGTGCGCCCGGGCAGAGCGCACGCCCCCGCCATCGACCCGGAACCGCAACTGGAACAACCGATTACGGAGGATCGACTTCGCGATCGGATCCACATAGGCCAACCAGCCCAGGCGTCGCTTGGCCACCGCGCTGGTGTCCGCCGCCATCTGGGCATCCAGCCCAATCCCGGCCATGACCAAAAACACCCGACTGCTGCGGTGCCCGGCCTCGTCCTCCAGCTCGGCAACCCCCACATCGACCCGACGGCCCACCCCGCCGAATGCCGCCCGAACCGAGGCGTCAATATCCCCCCGCGGCAGCCCCAGGTTCCGAGCCAACAGGTTCCCGGTGCCCGCCGCCAGCAACGCCAGCGGCGTTCCACTACCGTGCAAGACCTCGGCGACCGTTCGTACGGTCCCGTCCCCGCCGACGACGATGACCACCGCTGGCTCGCCCGCCAGGGCTTGTTGTGCTGCGCTCCGCCCGGAGTCCTCCCGACTCGTCCGGTACCACCGAGACCGGCCCCAACCATGACGGTGCTCCTGGATTTCGACGGCCCCCCGCACCCGGTCCAGCGGAAGCCTGCCGACCGGATTGTAAACGATCGCGGCATGAACGGCGGCGGCCCCGGGTGATCCCATGAAGGAAGCGTAGTCCCGAGAACTCAAGCTCCAGCCCCTCCCCCCGACCCGTTAGATGGGGCGGGCCCGGATGCCCGTGGGTCAGCGTCGCGGTGATGATCGCGGCGGGGCGTCAGGTCACGAATAACCGTGTCGAACAGGCCGTAACCAGGAAACGGTGCGCAAACACGGCACGGGTAGCTCGATGTGAACGCCTGAGACACCGCTGGTGCAGGCGTCCAGACTCACGGTCGGACCCGGCCGATCAGAACCGGCGCTAGACGTCATGCTCGGAGGCGGGGCCGCCCTCGTTCTCCCAGTTCTCCAATCGGTTCATCTTGGCGCGGGTCAACCGGTGCCGCACGCCATAACCGGACTGGTCATCCTCGGGGATGAACACGACTCCGCAGTCTTCCAGAGCCCGTTGCAGCCGCATTTTCTCTCCGATCGCCAGATCGGCACTACCCCGCTCGAACGCCTGTAACCGTCCAGGGTCAAGCCCGGCGCGGTCGGCCACATAGGCCCCGGAGACTTGGGCCAGTGCCCTGGCCGCCAAGGCCAGGTCCGCGGTCATGAGGAACTCGGAACTATGCATGCCCCCAGTGTGCTCACGCCAGGTCCCAGATGCACCAGTCCAGCCCCGCGCTCCGGCCCTCGGCCTCGCCGCAGCCGCCACGGAACAACTGGCACGGTAACACCGCATTAAGGATTTGATCGCACAATGGCGGTCTTCTTTGGTCGCCTGTTGGCGGCGCTGTCCACGCGTGCCAGCCTGCCCGTTAGAGGAACCTCCACCGGTCCCGCGAGGAACTAAGAAGCCTTTCGCCAGGACCGTCCCAGCGAGGGATCCCGTTTCGGAACGGTTGGTGGTGGCGATGCAAGGGGTGGTGCTTTGAGTTGCCGGGGCACGCTGAGATCCATGTTTGGCAGTGCGGTGAGTTCCTCGGCTACCCCTACGAAAATGACGAACCCACGGGGCGTCGGCGGGAGTGGTTCAGTAGCAAAGAGGCGGCCCGCGTGCGCGATAGACCGCGATCAGGCGGTGACGGCCCGACGGGCCTCGAGGGCCTGCTGGAGGGATGCGACGCAGAGGTCGCCGTGGACGGCGGCACCCGTGGTGACGCCGGCCGCGGCCGAGCCGACCATCATCGCCATGAGCTGGTTGGCATTGCCGGCGGCCCAGACTCCCGGGATCGCTGTCATCCCGCGTGGGTCGGCGGGGACCTGTCGGCCGAAAGGTGTCGTCTCGATGGTGCCCCCGAGTTGCTCGTACAGCTCGGTGCGGGCCTCGAAACGCGGGGCGATGACGGCGGCGTCGGCTGCGAAGGTGCTGCCGTCCTCCAGTTCCACCGCGCGCACCTGGGAGCCCTCGAGCACCAGGCGTTCGATCCGGCCCCGCACGGCCTCGATCCCAAGCGCCGCCAGCTGGTCTCGTTGTTCCTCGGTGGGCTCCGGCGCCTCGTGCAGGAACACGGTGACCCGGTCGCTGAGCTGGCGGAACAGCATGGCCTGGTGGATGGCCACCTCGTCCCGCGCGAGGATGGCGATCTGCTGGTCCCGGACTTCCCAGCCGTGGCAGAACGGGCAGTGCAAGACGGTGTGACCCCAGCCCTCGCGGACCCCGGGGATGTCCGGGAGGTCGTCGACCAGCCCGGTCGCGAGGATGACCCGGCGCGCGCGGACCAGGCAGGCCCCGTCATCGACTTCTACGGTGAAGTCATCGACTGCACCCGAGATCCCGGTCGCTCGTCCCGGAACGATCCGCACACCGTAGGCCTCGGCCTCCGTACGGGCTCGAGCGAGCAACTCCCCCGGCGCGATGCCCTCGTGCCCGAGCAGGTTGTGGGCTCCCGCGGCGGGGGCGTTACGAGGCTCGCCAGCATCGACCACGACGACGGAGCGACACGACCGGGCCAGCGCGACGGCGGCCGCAAGCCCCGCGGGACCGCCGCCCAGGACGACCACCTCCGCCTCCAGGTCCTCGGCCGCCGCGTCGGACCGGCCGTTCTGAGATCTGCTCTCCTGGGCCCGTACACGGAGCGGTTCTCGGGCCGCATGCCCGGTGGGGGCATTGGACGTCGACGGGCGCGTCGCGATCCACACCGCGCGGCCGGAGCGCAGGGTGATCTCCGACGTCCCATCCTTGAGGGCACCCAGGGCCCCGTCGAGCCCCTCGATGTCCGTGCTGGTCAGCTGCGGGGTAAGCCGCTCCCTTTGGGACTGCACCCTCCGCTGCAGGTACCGGGCGCCCTCATCCGTCTCTGCGTGGACGACGAACTCGTGGTCGCGGCGGTTCACCGCGCAGAACCCGGCCTCGTTCAAGAGCCGGTCCCAGTCCGCCATCGCGTGCGGGGCGCGCTGTGCCAGGGCGCGCGCCAGCCCCTCACGGTCGGTGCCGAGATCTGTGGGTTCGAACCCCTCCTCACCGGTGAGCTCCGTCAGGACGAGTACCCCGCCGGGCCGCAGCGCGGTGAACACGCGCCGCAGCACGGCGGCGGGGTTGCTGACGTGATGCAGGGACAGCGCCGCCCAGGCCAGGTCCACGTCCTGTGGGAGTTCCGCCGGCCAGCCCCCGTCCAAATCCACTCGGTGCCCGTGGATCCGGTCCGCCAGTCCGGCCTCGGTCGCCGCACCCGCGAGACGGTCCAGAAGCTCCGGGGCGACGTCCAGGGCGTGCACCTGGGCGGTGGGGAACCGGCCGGCCAGTGCCACGGCGTCTGCACCGGCGCCGGAACCTAGGTCGAGAACGACGGCCGGGTCTGCGTCGAGGGCACCGGCGACACGGTCGAGGACGGCATCACGCAGCGGGGCGTTCAGCCGGGTTTCGAGCTCGAGGTACTCGGCGAAACCGTCGGGGAGCTCGTGCCAAGCCTCGTGGCCGAAAGGGTCGTGGTGATGAGCAGTCATGGCATCCACATTACGGCCGTCTCCCACAATACGAATACACTCTTGCGTATGACGCAAGAATCGGCAGAGTCCATCGTCCGGCAGCGCATCCGTGGGTTGCGCCTAGCGCGCGGATGGACCTTGGACACGCTCGCGGCCCGCTGTTTCCTGTCCCCGTCCACGCTCAGCCGCATCGAGACCGGTCACCAGAGGATCGCGCTTGAGCAACTCGTGGCCATTGCCAAGGCGCTCGGCACCTCCCTCGATCAGCTGGTGGAGCCGGAGGGGGACGAGGACGTGGTGATTCGCCCGGAGCCCGAATCCATGGGCGGTGCGACGTTCTGGCTGCTCTCGCGGGAACGCGACCGGCGGGGGGTCACGATCGCCAAGATGCGCCTGGCCGCCGACCATGAGGTGCACGAGCCCCGCGTGCACCCCGGTTACGAGTGGTTCACGGTGCTCAGCGGCACCATCCGGCTCCAGCTCGGCACGCGGACCATCCTGGTCCACCCGGGTCAGGCTGTGGAGTTCTCCACCATGACCCCGCACCTACTCCAGGCGCATCACGGACCCGTCGAGCTGTTGACCATCTTCGACCAGGACGGCGAGAAGGCGCACTTACCGGGCCATCGTCACCACTGACGGGGCCGACGGTCCGCTGCGGGAGCGGCCCTCGCTCGGCGCCGCGAGTCGGTCTGCCGGGCACAGCGCTGAAGACCACCGGATCGGCGGGCACACCCGGGCAGATAGTCCCGAAGCCTGCCGCAAGGGGATCGGTCAACGGCGCACCCGATAGCGCAGGTGAAGCACCCGGTGGCCCTGAAGCATCACGTCGGGATCCTCCAACAGGTGGTGCCCCTGGACCGACCCGAAGTAGGGCTTGCCGGACCCGAACACGACGGGTACGACGTCCATGCGCACCTCGTCGACCAGGCCCGCGGCAAGCACCTGGCCGCCGACGTCGCCGGCGGCGACCTCGACGATGCGGTCACCGGCGAGTCCCTGCGCGGTGGCCACGCCTGCCTCGATGCCGTCGACGAATTGGAATGGGGCCTCGGGGTCCCAGCCCTCGGGCCTGCCCCGGTGGGTCACGACGACGACGTGGTCCACCCCGGCCGGAGGCGTCCCGTCCCAGCCGTCCGTGATGTCGAAGACGTGGCGGCCGGCGATGGTCACCCCGATCTGGTCCCAGTACGGCCGGGTGTAGTCGTAGGACGTCTGCGACACCGTCAACACGCCACTCTCGTCCAACGGCACGTCACCGCTGGTCAACCAGTCGAACAGCGGTCCGGGCTGGTCGTTCTCGTCCGCGATGAAGCCGTCCACCGACACCGCGGCGTACATGACCACTTTGCCCACCGGGCGCTCCTCTGCTTCGGGGTGCCCCCAAGGTAGCGTGTCGTGAGCCGTCGCTCTAGTAGGACATCAATCGGGTGGCAGCGGCCAGCCGTCCAGCACGTGGCCAGCCGCGCCCAGGACGAAATCGAGCCACCATCGTGGGGCCGCGGTCCGGTTTGACCGTCTCGCTGGGGATCCGCTTGCGGCGCACTACCAAGGTCCATGCGACGCTCCGGCAAGCGAGTGCCGTGCAGCGGCGGCTACCGTGGCCGCATGAGCTTGCAGGAGTTGATGGAGCTGGAGCATCAGGGCTGGCAATCGCTGTGCAATAGCACCGGAGCCGACTTCTACGGCCGACTGATGACAGACAACAGCGTTATGGTCCTGGCCCACGGTCAGGTGTTCAGTCGACAGGACGTCGTCGAATCACTCAACGAAGCACCACCATGGCGTTCCTACGACATCGATGAGGAACGACTAATCCCACTCGGAGACTCCGCCGCCGTGCTCGTCTACCGCGGTACCGCCTACCGTGACGGCACAGCACCGGCATTCGTTGCTCTGATGGCAAGCGTGTACGTCCGTCAAGGCAACGGGTGGGCTCTCGCCTCGTACCAGCAGACTCCGATCCCAAGCTGAACACCACACCGCTGAGGGATCCACCATCGGACACTTGGGCCCAGTCAATCCACGCGGATATATATGTGTGGGCCTCTTCTTAACTCCGACTGTGAGGCTCGAGCCCGTGGTTCAACTCTGTCCATAGGCGGTCTCGCTCGGCGCCGGTGACGAGCGTCGCGTCGAAGTCGACTTCCTCATCGACCGCCGGATCCCACGTAGAGAAGTGTCCGTGGCGTAGTTCCTCCACCGCATACCATTCGGGGCCGTAGTCTTCTTCGCAGTACTCGTGCCGGCCGTCCACCCAATGCACCTGGGTCCACATCTGTTCCTGCTTATCCCAGAAGAACGGCAGCGAACGCATGGGCATCACAGAGGTCGTCACCCATCCGCGGACCTCACCGTCCAGCGACAGCTGCCACACCGCCTCACGAAACATGTTCAGTTTCGGATCCTGCGGCCAGTCCGTTTCGTCCAAGCCAAACCACTTATCGAGCCATCCCATCGTCCCGTTGTAGCCCATGCAGTGGGACGTGCAGCATCAGCGACATAGCGTCCGTCTGAGGATCGGCGAGCTCAATCGGTCGTTGCAACACCCCCCCCCCACTGATGAGGTGTTGCGCGTGTTGTCGAAGAAGGAACGGATTGCCAAGGAGGGGAGTTTCTGGGTGTTGATGGCCCAGGGTTCCTGATGTTCGCCTGGATGGATCGCGGTGCTCGTTCAGCCGATCCAAGTGCAGGGTCATCAGTCAGGATCCTAAGACGCTGGCGTAGTGGGGTTGCCAGTGATCGGTGTAGGTATGGGCGCCACCGGGCGTGGTGACGGTCAGCGTCTGGACATCGTCGTCGTGGTGAGCCATGCGCAGGGCCATGTTCCCGGCGACGTATTCCAGGGTGAAGACCTGTTCGGGGTCATACGGCCCGCCGCCCCACGCCTCGGGGGTGATGGTTACCAGCAGATCTCCGGGGGTGGGGGACTCGACGGCGGAGACGTAGGCGAACGGCTCGAACGGGGCGCAGGCCCGCAGCCCTGCCGGGGTGCTGGCGTCCCCGCATTCCCCCGAGTACGTCTCACCGGTCGTTTCCAGGAACTGGTCGTACTTCTCACCGGCCCAGATGCCGCTGACCATCGGATCCACGTTGCCCTGAGGCCTGAGCGCGGGAACCGTCGCCGTAGCGGTGGCCACCGGGCTGCTGGAATGCGTGGTGTTCGCCCCGCTGGGGCCGGGTGCAGTGTTCGCCGTACACCCGGTCAGGACAGCCGCCGAGCACGCCAGGCCCGCGACCCCACGGATAGTTGATTTCATCAGGACCCCCTCTGACCTCTGATGACAGTGTCGAGGCTACGGGATCGGCGGAAAACTGAGGAAACGGTTCCATGGGTTTGGCGGACACCTTTCAGTTACTTCAGTCCGTTGGGTCTGCCCCTATAAACTGGTAGAGGGACGTGTTGAGATGAGACGAGTGGCTGGTCAAGGTCATCGACCAAATTGGCTCAGTGTTTGTGCCGGCGGATTTCCGAGTGCGCGGTCCTCGGCGCGCAACAGGCCAATGGCATCGTCATCCAGGAACGCGGGAACGCGGGAACCCGGCCCGGCAGCGCCTCCGTGCGCCACACCGTGCGCGGAAATCTCGCATTAGACGAGAGTTCCCGTCGCGGGCTTGCAGGGTCGCACTAGCTCCTGCGATTCGCTCCGCCGCTGTGAGCGACATAGGGCTGCGTGCTGACATGGGCGGACCCTGGAATGACAGACGGAGACGAGTCATCTCATCTGGTTCTACTGGTCCCACTCTGAGGCCGATAACCATTCTTTCGTTAAGCGTGGCCGGGCACCCGGTCACGCTCAAGACCTACTCATCCGGCATTCCCGGAATTACGTTCCCTGCCCCAACGAGGGTGGCTGAGACATGGCTTGGGGCGGACCGGCTGTGCCCATTGCGTGTACCGGTATGGCGGTCGAGAAAGCGGCTCAGCCAACAATGGGAGTCGCGGTTACGCGTGCACCGGCGTTCCCCGGGGCGGGTGGCAGGTTCCCCCCGCCCCGGTCGATGACGCCCGCCTTTACTGGGATTGAGCAGGACTAGTAGGCCGAACACTCCCGGCACGGAGAAGATCTGGCAGGCCAGGCCTGTCCGACGGCTTTCGATGACTGGTGATTGTGCCCGGGGAGGGCGTTAGGTCAGCCGGACGCTCCTGCCGCTGGGCTCAGCCGATGGCGATCGCGTCCAGGTCCTCTCCGATGACGAGTTCGCCGGAGAAACCGGTCGCGGCCTTCTGCCATTCTTCGACCGGCCAGTTGCCCGGCACCAGGTGATTGAGCACCAGCTTCTTCACCCCGGCCTGTTCGGCGATCGAACCGATGTCCTCGATGGTGGTGTGCGCACCGATCAGGTGCTGGTACTCCGCCTCGGCTGCGGCATCGCGCGGCTCGGGGTGGCGCTGGGCGACCCACTGCGCGGCGATGGCCTCGTGCACCAGGATGTCCGAGCCCTTTGCCAGCTCCACGAGGTTCTCGCTCGGACCGGTGTCCCCGGAGAAGGTGACCGAACCGGAGTCCGTGTCGAAGCGGAAGCCGAAGGCCGGGAAGACGGGGGCGTGCTGAACCAGGGTGGCCGTGACCTTGACCCGGTCGTCCTCGAACACCTCGATCGGGCGCATGCGCGGGTGCGGGTCCCCGTTGGGGTCATCGATCAGGCCGGCGGGCAGTTCGATGTCCCGGCCCACGAAGAAGTCCCGCGGCGGCGGGTATCCCGAGTCGACGATTCGGTCGTTGAAGTCGGTCGCGAAGGTCTTGATCATGGCCTCGATCGTCTCCCGGGTGCCCGGCGTGGGGCTCTTCGGGTTCACGACCTGGTCGGCGGGGATGCTCTCACCCTTGTAGTTCACCGGCAGGGCTCCACGGTCACCCGGTCCGTAGATCTCCAGGACCCGGTCCGGGATGGCGACCCCGTTCTGCAGGCCGGTGCCGACCAGGTTGTAGAGGTCGGAGATGTGGTCCGAGTGCAGGTGGGTGAGGAACACGGCGACCAGGGCATCCAGCGGGCCGCGCATGTCCTTGTCCCAGGTGCCCAGCCGGGCCTTCTTGATCTGCTTGCCGACCCCGTCCCCGGCGTCCACGAGGTAGTACTTGTCGCCCACCACGACCGCCGAGGCCACGCCCTCCCGGTGGGAGTCGTTCCACCACGGCGGGCCACCGCTGGTGCCCAGCAGTACCAGGCGGTTCGTCGCATCGGTGGTCAGGGGCGCACGCCCGGCGCCTGCGGTGACCGAGGGGGTGGCACTGGCCGACCCGGCCGCGCCCTCCGTCGCTCCCGTGGCCTGCGGCTCATCCCCGCCCGGCGTGCACGCGGTGATCACCGGTGCCAGGCCGAGGGCTGAGGCCAGGCCGAGGGCTCGACGGCGTGAGACCCTCTGCGAAGAAGCAGTGTCAGGGCGGGGTTCAGGCATGGAAACACCTCAAAGCGTGGGGCACGGGTCATGGATTGATCACCCAGTATGGCCCCGGGCTGACGCGGGGAGGGGCGCCGTGCGCACTGTTTCCCATACTTAATTACGGCCCATTGAGCTGTCTGGAATATCGGTACTAGTGAGTCTCAGATGTCCGGGGCTCGGACAGAGTTCGGAAACGCGAGGCGGCCACCGGGGGCATAGGCCCCCCCACCTCAATCCAAGACTCAGCACACCGCCTGGTGCGCCAAGACTGCGAACTCAAAGTCCGGATTTGAGATCGCATCAACCGTCCGACGTTCGGGCAGTCGCGTATCTGCCTCGGATGGGTGCGACGTGCTACTCCGCGATCTCGTCCGGGTGTGCAGCGTACGCCTCCGTCAGCGCCGCGAACCCCGCCTCGGGGTGCATCGCGGCCGCCGTCTCCCACGTCCTCCGGACCGCGGGCAACAGCGTGCTGATGACACCGGCCCCGGCCAGGGCCTCATCCGCCAGGTCGAGGTCCTTGAGGAACTTCTCCAGCCCCGCGCCGTCTGGCTGGACATTCCCGCGCACCGAATCGGTGAACTGCAACTCCAACCGCTTCGAGGCGGCCCACCCGCCCATCAGCGCTTCCAGCGTTACCTCGGGATCGACGCCCAACGTCCGCACGAGAGCGGCGGCCTCCGCCGCGGCCACCGAGTGCGCCGCCACGAGCAACTGATTGACGAGCTTGACCGAGACCCCGGTGCCCGGACCACCCACGTGCACGATCCGCGCGCACATCGCCTCCAGGTACAGCCGGGCCACCGCCACCGCCTCGTCCGTGCCCCCGCACATCGTCACGAGCGTCCCCGCGGCGGCGCCGGCGGGCCCGCCGGAGACCGGCGCGTCCACGAAGTGGATCCCGCGCGCGGCCAGCGCGGCGGCGACTTCTCGGGCCGTCGCAGGGTCCACCGTCGCGTGCTCGATCACCACCTCGGCGCGCAGACTAGAGGCGGCGCCGTCGTCGTCGAGGAAGACCTCCCTCACCGCCGCCGCGTCCCGCAGACAACTGACCAGCACCGGCCGGGCCAGCACCTCCTCCAGCGTGCCCGTCGCGAACCCGGCGTCCTGCAGCTCGCGCGCCCGCTCGGGGCGGCGCGCCCAGACGAGCACACCGTGCCCGGCCTGCTGCAAGCGGGCGGCCATGGGCTCGCCCATCGCCCCGGCGCCGATGAACCCGATGCTGCTCATGCGTGCTCCCTCGTCTGGCCGGTCTGCTGCGGCTGCCTCACCTGCGGGGACCCGTCCGGCACGGCGACCAGGAAGTCCAGGTCGCAGCCCTCATGCGGTTGCAGGGCGTGCTGGGCCTGCAGTCGGGCGAACCCGCGGGCCGGCAGCGGCGGCGGGGCCACCGGTTCCCGCGCGGTGAACTCCTCCGCAGGGACGCAATGGTTCAACTCGCCGGCCTCGGCGTCGATCACCACCTCGTCCCCGGTGCGCAGCCGCGCCAGCGGCCCGCCGACCGCGGACTCGGGGCTGACGTGCAGCACCACGGACCCGGTCGAGGTCCCGCTCATCCGCGCGTCCGAGATCCGCACCATGTCCCGCACGCCCTGGCGGTGCAGCCTGGCCGGGATGGGCAGGTGCCCGACCTCCGGCATCCCCGGCGCCCCGACCATCCCGAGCCCGCGCAGCACCAGGACCGAGTCGGCGTCGATGTCCAGGTCCGGGTCGTCGATCCTCGCGTGCAGGTCCTCCAGCCCGTCGAACACCACCACCCGGGCCCGGTGCCGTGCCGGTGCCCCGGCGGCCAGCTTCATGACGCAGCCCTCCGGGGCCAGGGACCCGCGCATCAGCCGCAGCGCGCCCCGCGGCGCCACCGGGTACTGCACGCTCCGCAGCGCCGGATGGTCGTCCGCCGGGGGAGTGCCCGCGAGGACCTCACCCCACGGGCGCCCGCCCGCGCCACGCGCCTCGAGGTGGATCCGCTCGCCCAGCCGGCGCAGCACCTCCACCACGCCACCGGCTTGGTCCAAGTGCTCCAGCAGGTAGCGCCCGCCGGGCCTCACGTCGGCCAGCACCGGGGTGGTGCGCGACCACTCGTCCAGCCGCTCCTGCCCGATCCGCAGCCCGGCCCGCCCGGCGATCGCCTCCAGGTGGATCACCGCATTGGTGGACCCGCCCATCGCCGTGATCGCCCGGAACGCGTTCTCCAGGGACTGCAGCGTCACCAGCTCACCGGGCACCTCCCCGCGCCCGACGGCGGCCACGATCGCCTCCCCGGTGTCCCGCGCCACCGCGCGGCGGGCCTGGCTCACCGCCGCCGGCAGGGTCGACCCCGGCAGGGCGAAGCCGAGCACCTCGGCGACCGCCGCCATCGTGGTCGCCGTGCCCATCACGTTGCAGGTCCCCACACCCACGTTGACCGAGCCCTCGAGTCTCTCCCAGGCGCCGTCGTCGAGCGCGCCCACCCGGCGCTGTTCGCACAGGGGCCAGACGTCGTCCACGGTGAACTCGGGATTGTCCTGGAAGCAGGACACGGGGCGCGGGCCCGCCGCGACGACCAGGGCGGGCAGACCGGCGCTGAGGGCGCCCATGATCTGGGCGGGAATGGTCTTGTCGCACCCGCCGAGCAGGACGACGCCGTCGATGGGGGAGGCGCGCACCATCTCCTCGACGTCCATGGACAGCAGGTTGCGCAGGTACATGCTCGAGGGCCGGGAGAACGGCTCGGAGATCGAGATGGTGGGGAACTCCAGGGGCAGCCCGCCGGCCGCCCGGACCCCGGCCTTGACCTCCTCGGCCAGCGACGACAGTCCCGCGTTGCAGGGGTTGAGTTCGCTGGCAGTGGTGGCGATGCCGATCACGGGGGAGCGGCGCACGTCCTCGGCGCTGAACCCCTCACCGCGCAGGAACGCCCGGTGCAGCAGGCCGTCCTGGCCCGGGCCGCGGAACAGCGCACCGCCGGCGCGGTGGATTCCCTCCTGTGACATGCAGGTCCTCCTGGGGGTCGATCTGGGGGTCGATCTGGGGGGCTCGATCCCGATGGGGACAGTGAACCACGCCGGGCCGCGGTGCGGGGCGGGTCTTCCGTGTCAGCGGTCCGGCACCCCCATCAGCGGCCGAGGTCCTCGAGATAGGTGTTGAGCCCGCGGGCGTGCTCGACCATGGCGGCCCGCACCGGGGCGACGGCCACCCCCTCGGTCGAGGCGTCCATCAGCACGGCATGGCGGCCGGCCGGCGTGGCGATGCACGAGTAGCCGGTGAACCCCTCACCGGCGTGGTTCGCGTAGGCGATGTAGAGACCGTTCTCCAGCGCCCGCGAGGGGACCTGGAGGGTGGACGTGAGCGTCGCCGAGTACCGGTCCTCCGGAGCCGGGGCCTCACCGTCTAACGGAAGCGGACCGGGGTCGTCGAGGACCGGGACCGCGGTGGGCACCAGCAGGACCTGGACGCCGTGCCGCGCCTGCGCCCGGGCGAACTCGGGGAACTCGACGTCGTAGCAGATCCCCAGCCCCCAGCGGAGCCCGCGCCAGTCCACCGGCAGGCCGTAGTCATCACCCGGGGCGAAGTACTGCCGCTCGGTCGCCCCGTAGAGGTGGCGCTTGCGCACCCGGCCGATCTCACCGTCGTCGGGATCGAAGAAGGAGGCGGAGATGTGGGACCGGCCCCCGGCGGTGTCCACCGTGGAGGCGACGAGCCCGACGCCCGCCCGGCTGGCGACCCGGACCAGGCGGCCCCGGATCTGCTCGGCATCGTGGGTCCACGCCGTGGCGGGGTCGTATCCGGTGGCGAACAGCTCGGGAGTGACCACCACGTCCGCGCCCTGCGCGGCGGCCTCACCGACCCAGCGCTCCAGGACCGCGAGGTTCCGGTCCACCTCGCCGGGACCGGCCGCGGCCTGGACGATGCCCACCCTCATCTGACGTTGCGACATCTCGGACCTCCCTGGACGGACGCGGACCCCGGCCCGCGCTGGCTCTTGACACCTCCAGTGTGAGCGCTAACACTTTCATAACCAAATGCCATTGGATAATCCAAGCCCCGGCCCCCAGGAGCTGCCATGAACTCCCGCCGCCACGAATTCCCCCACCGGGAGGACGCCCTCGCCTGGGCGCCCCCACGCCTCACCGCCACGGCGGAGCTGACCGACGTCGGGATGCCCGCCCACGTGGCGGACGAACTCGAACGCAGGATGGCCGCCGTGGCCCACGAGGAGGCCACCGGCGAGGACTCGCGCCGGCCCCTGTCCGCACGGGAGCTGACGGGGTACGTCCTGACGACCGTGGCCATCTGCCTCCTCGGCCTGCTGGTGGTGATCGCGTGAGCGAGACGGGTGAGGCGGGCGAGGCGCGCGCGACCCGTCACCATAGGGAATCGGCGGAGCAGGAACTGGACCGGGAGTCCTCCTACGGCACCTTCCCCCTGCTGAAGCACGAGCGGACCTGGTCCGGCTGGGACTTCACGTGGGTGAACACCGCGCTGGCCATCGCCACCTGGGCCTTCCTCGTGGGCGGATCCACCGCACTGCTGGTCGGCTTCCAGCAGGGGGTGGCCGCCATGATCATCGGCAACGCCATCGGCCTGTGCTTCATGGTGCTGGCCTCCGTGGTCGCCTCGCAGCGCTACGGCAGTGAGCAGTACACGCTGCTCCGGGGCGCCTTCGGCGTGGTGGGGGTGGGCATCCTCGTCTTCACCGTCATCCTCGTCACGGAGATGGGCTGGTCCGCGCTGCTGGCCATCATGGCCGGCCGGGCCGCCTCGCAGGTGGCCTCCACCGTCAGCGGGGTCGAGCTCGACCAGTACGGTCCGGCCGTGGTGGTCGGTGCGCTCCTGGCCATCCTCCTGGCCTGGTTCGTGCTGTCCCGCGGTCCCGTGACGATCGGGAAGTTCAACAAGTGGATCGCCCCCGGCCTGGCCGTGATCACCGTGGTCATGTTCGGGTTCCTGGTGGTCAACACCTCGTGGGGCGCGTTGCTGGACGCGGCCCCGCTGGCGCCCTTCGACGACGCGACCCTGAACTTCATGGTGGCCGTCGAGTTCAACGTGGGCGTGGGGGTCTCCTGGTACCCCGTCATGGGATCACTGGCCCGGATGACCGTCTCCCGCAAGGCCGCCGTGTGGCCGGCGTACGGCGGACTACTGGTGGCGACCCTCATCGCCCAGATGGTGGGCATGGGCGCCGCTCTGACGCTGGGCGACTCGGACCCGACCCTGTGGATGGTTCCCTTCGGCGGGCCCGTTCTCGGCGTCGCGGTGCTCGTCTTCATCGCCTTCGCGAATATCACCTCGATGTCCTCGATCATCTACTCCACGATCCTCGCCATCCGCCAGTCCTCCGGCCGGCTCCTGGCGCGCATCCCCTGGACCGTGCTGACGGCGTCGTTCTTCGTCCTCCCGGCGATCCTGTCCTTCTTCCCCCAGTTCATGTACGAGCAGTTCATGGTCTTCGTGTCCGTCTCCGGAGCCTTCCTGACGGCCGTGTGCGGCGTGGCCGTGGCGGACTACTTCTTCCTGCGCCGCCAGCGCATGGACCTGCGCGAGCTGCACCTGGCCCAGCACGGTCAGCTGTACGCCTACCCCGGTGGGGTGAACGGGGCCGGCATGCTCGGGCTGGTGGCCGGGGCCGCGTTCTACCTGTGGCTCTACAACCCGATCACCCTGGACACGCAGCCGGTCTTCTCGGTGATCACCGCCTCCTTCCCGGCGGCGCTGGTGGCGGCCGTCGTCTACCTGCTGGCCACAGCCCTCATCCACCGCGGCCGCCGGCTCAGCCCCGAGCCCGTGGCGGTGCCGGTCACGACTGGCACCACATCCACCGCACCCACGCAGGCGAAGGAAGGCCGCGCATGACCACCACGATCGACACGCTGACGGCTCGCGCGGCGGTGCACGCAGGGTCCGGGCAGGAGATGACGCTGCACCAGGTGGAGGTCGCCGTCCCCGGGCCGGGACAGGTCCGCGTGCGGCTGCGGGCCTCCGGGGTCTGCGGTTCGGACCGGCACGTGCTGGACGGCGACTGGACGCTTCCCTCGCCCACCATCATGGGCCACGAGGGTGCCGGCGTCGTGGAGTCCGTGGGCCCCGGCGTGACGGAGCTGCAGGCGGGTGATCACGTGGTCCTCACCTGGTTCTACCCCTGCCTGTCCTGCTCCGCGTGCCGTGAGGGACGGTCCTGGGTCTGCACGGGGTCGCGCTCGGAGGAATGCCTCCTGCCCGACGGCACGACCCCGCTGTCCATGGACGGCCAGGCCGTCTACCCCTACCTCGCCGTCGGCTCCATGGCCGAGTACGCGGTCGTGCCGGTGCAGGCCGCGGTGCGGATCCCCGCGGACGTCCCCTTCGACGTCGCCGCACTCATCGGCTGCTCGGTCGCCACCGGCGTGGGCGCCGTCGTGAACGACGCCGAGGTCAAGCCGGGCCGCTCGGCCGTGGTCATCGGCAGTGGAGGGGTGGGCCTGTGCATCGTCATGGGACTGAGACTGGCCGGCGCCGAGCCGATCATCGCCGTCGACGTCAACGACGCGTCCCTCGAGCTGGCCCAGGGGTTCGGGGCCACCCACGCCATCAACTCCTCCGGCAGGACCACCGAGGACGTCGCCCGGGAGATCAGGGAGCTCACCGACGGCGGAGCGGACTACGCGTTCGAGGCCATCGGCCGGGTGGAGACCATCCAGCAGATGCCGCCCTTCCTCACCCGGGGCGGAACCGCGGTGGTCGTCGGGTTGCCGCCCCAGGACCGACCGGTGGCCCTGGACCTGCTGGCCTTCGCCGAGAACGGCCAACGCCTGCTGGGCTCCAACTACGGGAGCACCGTCCCCGCGCGGGACTTCCCCCTGCTGGCCCGGCTGTACCGGTCCGGCCGGCTGCCGATCGACCAGCTGATCACCCGTCGCCGGCCCCTCGACGAGGTGAACGAGGCGTTCGAGGACATGCGTGCCGGCGCTCGCGGCCGGACGGTGGTGCTCCATGAGTGACCGCCGGCGGCACCACCGCGCCGGCCCGGGCCCGCGCGGCTGAGTGCCATACTCCTGTCATGGCGCGCCCCCTGCAGAAGATCCTGTCCCGCGAGCGCATCGTCCGGACCGCCCTGGAGATGCTGCGCCGCGGGCGGGAGTTCACGATCCCGGCCCTGGCCGCGGAACTGAAGGTGCACCCCTCCTCCCTCTATCACCACATCCCCGGTGGCCGGGACGAGATCGTGGACCTGATGCGCGCCGAGCTGTACGCGGGGATCGACCTCGAGTCCCTGTCAGACCATGGGATGCCGTGGGAGCAGCGCCTGCGCGGCTGGGCCTACGCCTATCGGCAGGCCACGGCCGGGGCGCCCTGGCTGCTCCCGGTCGTGGTGGGCCAGCCGGTGGACGATCGGCCAACGCAGGCCATCTACGAGGTCCTGTTCGCCCTGCTCGAGGAGGCGGGGCTGCCGGAGGACGAGTGGATGGCGGCGGCCACCATGCTCGACGTCATCGTCCTGGGGTCCGCCCTGGACGCCTCGTCACCGGTTCCGCTCTGGCAGAACGTCGCACCGGAGTTCACCCGGCTGACGGGCCCCGTGGCGAGCCGTGACACCGAGACGCGCAAGCTGGACGGGTTCGCCATGGCCGTGGATGCGGCGCTGGCCTGGATCGGGCAGCGCAGTACTCGGGGCGCGGCGCAGCCGGCCAGCGGTCCCGCCCGATAGCGCGCGGCTCGGGGGCGCGGGCTCCGGGCGGGACCTGACCCCGCTCAGCGTGCGGACTCGATGACCTCCCCGTCCTCGGTCAGCACGGTCGTGGACTCCGCGGCCCGGTCCACCGATCGGCGGGTCAGGTGCTCGTCCTTGCACTCGAAGTCCCCGTACATCTCCAGCTGGTCGCTGTAGTGCTCGTCCCGGGTGCCGTCCGGGGCGATGAACCCGCTCTGGCCCGGAGGGGCCACGGTGCACATCTCGGCGTCGCGCCCGTCCAGGTGCACCATGTTGTTCTCCGTGCCGCGGTTCATGTAATTCAGTGCCGTGAACCGCTCGTCCTCACCGGCCTGGTCCACGCCGATGAAGTTCTGATGGCTGAACGTGTGCTGGGCCATGGGCGCCTCCCAGTCCGCCGGATCGCTCCCGTGCTCGGCCTCGAGCTGGTCGATCGCCTCCAGGTAGGTGGCGGCCAGCACGCTCGGGCCGTGCTCGCCGTCGAACAGGTCCACGTGCTGCTCCACGCCGGCCTTGCGCCCCAGCAGGGCGTTGTAGACCAGCTTGGTGCCGTTGGCCGGCCGGGCGACGCCCGCCTCGGGATAGATGTTCTGGGCGTACTGCCGATAGACATCCTCGGGCAGGTCGTCGGCCAGGACCTCCTCGAAGAGCCGCGGCAGCCAGGCGCGCATGATCGCCGGCTGCGGATCGTCGTAGAGGCCGTCGCCGTCGTCGTCCCGGGCCTGGCCGTCCCAGTCCAGGACCAGGTCGATCAGCTCGCGCTCCTGGCTGCGCGGGTGGTACGTCTTCGCGGCCTTCTCCAGGGAGGGGCGCAGGTAGCGGATGTTCAGGTCCGCGAAGCTGGTGGTCTCGATGATGTCCCAGGACTCCTCGGGCGTGAATCTCCGCTGGGACTCGAGCTCGGCGATGATCTCCTGGACCCGGTCCACGGGAGACCAGTTGCCACTGTCACCCACGGCACCCGGGCCGGCCTGGTTGTTCCAGTTGGCGATGTACCCCTGCTTGGGGTTGTAGGTCTGCGGGTTCTCCGAGAAGTCCCGGATGCCCTCCCACTCCATGGAGCCGTCACCGGTGGCGGGCACCCGGGCATCCTGACCCTCGGGGCGCTTCGGCATCCGGCCGGGGGAGACGTAGCCGATGTTGCCCCGCCGGTCCGCGTAGTACCAGTTGATGCTGATGCCCATCTTCTGGGCTTCGTCCAGGAAGTCGTCCCAGTCGTGGGCCTTGGTGACGTCCACCCACGCCATGAGCGACTGCACCTCGGTACCGGTCCAGGACCGCTTCTTCGCGTACGCCGAGTTGTTCTCCGTGTCGATGCTCGTCACGGTGCCGTGCACGGTCGAGTAGACGGTGTGGGTCACCGGCTCGCCGTCCTTGACCTCGATGGTCTCCTGCCGCTGTTCCATCTGCCGCCACTGGCCCTGGTACCGGTACTGCGTGGGGTCCTTGGGGTTCAGCTGTTCCTGGTAGACGTCGTTGACGTCCAGCGGCCCGGCCGTGGCACCCCACGAGGTCTTCTTGTTGGTGCCGAAGATGACCGCCGGGTAGGCGAAGGGGGTGTTCCCGGTGACGTCGTACCCCGCGCCGTGCAGGCCGATGCCGTACACGTAGGAGGGGTTGAACCAGCCGAACTGCGGGCCGTTGACCAGCGTGGAGCCGCCACCCCGGGTCTTCTTCTCCCCCGTGATCCACAGGTTCGAGGCCTCCGGCCGGTCACCGGGAGCCGAACCCCCGCCGTTGGCGCGCATCCGCTCCACGCCGTCGTCGCTCAGGTTCGTGTCGATGGGGGACAGGCCCGACGCCGTCGCGCTCACCGGTGCCGCCGCCTCGCGTGCCTGCCCGCTGGGTAGGTGCTTCGGCGCCCGGGTGTCCTTGCGTGGCTGGGTGGTGGGCGCGGTGGGGTCCTCGGTCCACAGGATCTGGTCGAACAGCTCCCGGCCCTTCTCCTCGCCGTGCTCGTCGATCAGGGACTGCAGGGTCTGCAGGTTCGCGACCTCACCGGTCGAGTCGGAGAAGCGGTTGGCCATGGTGCCGATCCAGATCATCGCGACGTCGTACGCGGTCCACTCCTGCGGGGTGAAACCGTGGTCGGAGAACTGCTTGGGCAGCAGGGTGCCGGGGTCCGCCTCGACCTGGCGCAGGTGCCGGTTCATGCCCTCGGCGTAACCGGCCAGCACGTCCATGTGCTCTTTCGGCAGGTCCTCGAGCTGGGCGCGGATGGCGGCCGGATCGAAGGTGGCGCGGGTGCGGCGGTCGATCTCCACGTAGTCCGGTCCCAGCACCTCGGCCGAGGTGCCGAGCACGGCCCGGCGGGCCATCTCCATCTGGAACAACCGGTCCTGGGCCACCACGTATCCGTAGCCGTAGAACAGGTCGAAGGTGGTGTCCGCGTAGACGTGGGGGACACCGTACTGGTCCCGCTTGATGGTGACGTCCTCGGACGGGTGCTGGACCTCGCCCGCGGTGGCGGCCGAGGCCACAGGGGCAGCGGTGGTGCCGGCGCCGGTGCCGGTCGTGGCCGCGGCCGGCGCGAGCGCGGCCAGGGACAGGGTCAGGGTGAGCGCCACACCAGCGGTGCGCTTGACGTTGTTCATGCGTGAGTACCTCACTCGAGTGCCTATAGCGGGTGATCGCGCTCCCGGCAGCTGGTGGATGCCGGGCCCCCTCGGCTCGGATGCGAGCCCCCTGCGATCGCGTGGCTGACTGACCGTTCGGTCAGTGATCCACGTCACAGGAAAGTATCAGTGGTCACCGGAGCGGTCAATCACATGACGCCATGGGGTGGGGTGGGCGCGCCTGGTGGACGGTGGGCGCATCCTCGTGGCGCGCCGCGGTCGCGGCTGTCCGCTGAGGGGCCGGTGGGACTCCTGGAGCGGCGCGGCGCCGTCATGGGGGCGTGCGGGCTTCCCCGAGTCCTGGGGCTGCGGGCTGCGGTGGTGATGACTGGAGGGTGCCCGTGGCCCTCAGGCGGCCAGGGAGTGCGCGGTGGCGTCCTCGAGGAACTCGGGGGCCTCGGGCACGTGATAGAACCCGTCCAGGACGTCCATGAAGTGGGTCATGAACTCGTGGAAGTCCTCGGCCTCCTGGTCCTGCCGCAGCATCTGCGCGTCGTCGCCGGCAGAAGCGCCGAGGGAGATGCGCGCGGTGTCCTCGACCTCGAAGCCCGTGCGGAAACCGGTGACGGTCTCCACGCGGTACCCGGTGCCGGTGTCCGCCAGGGTGGCCACGTTCGAGAGGTCGATGCTGGAGACCGGGCCGGCCGCACGGGCCGTCACGCGGGGCTCGTCGCCACCGGCCTGTGGCGGGCGCGTCAACTCGACCGGGACGAGCACGAGCTCGAGGGGCGTGTGGCGGTATCCGACCATCAGGGCCGCGCCGGGGGTGCAGGACTCCGCGTAGACCACGCTGTAGTCCCCGTGATTGATCACCTGAGTCTCGAACAGCTCATGGAGCGCTCGCGTGACATCGTTCCCGTTCATGATGCACCAGCTTAGCCGATGTTGTGACCGCCATCACAATCGTGACGAGGGGTGATGGCGAGAGGTGGTGAGATCGGTCCCATGCCGGGCCTCCCTCGTCGGGCGCGGGCCCCTTCCGCGTCGTGGGCCCCGGGGCAGCTCCCCGTAGGTGGCAGCGAGCTCGCCCCCGGTCGTGGGCATTATGGGAGTAGACTCCGCCCGCATGCGTGCGGGCGGCCCGCGACCTGCTGATCGATGAAAGAAGGCGCTGTGCGATTCCTCGCTCCCCGCGACCGGCCGGGTGCTGCTCGCGCAGCGGACGGTGTGGCTCCGGCCCGTGCTGCGCAGTCGCGGCGCACCCTGGGGACCGTCCCGGTCCTGCTGGCCGTGATCGCCGTGTTCGTGGCGGCCATCAACCTGCGCGCCGGCATCGCCTCCCTGGGGCCCGTCCTCGGCGATGTCCTGGACGCCTTCGACGCCGCCGGCTGGCTGGCCGGAGTGGTGACGGCCATCCCGGGACTGTTCTTCGCCCTGATGGGCCTGGCCGCCGTTCCGCTGGCGCGACGGCTGGGGTTGAGCACCGCCCTGACGGCCGGCATGGTCCTGACGCTGATCGGACTGGCGGTGCGCCCCTGGGTGGGGCAGATCTGGGTGTTCATCGTCCTCACCGCGTTCGTGGTGGCGGGCATCGCCCTGGCCAACGTGCTCCTGCCGGCCTGGATCAAGAACCACGGCCGGCACCGCACGGTGGTGCTGATGACGGTCTACACCGGGGTCCTGGGGGTCTCAGGCGCCATCGGCCCGCTGAGCGCCCTGTTCTTCCACGGCGAGGACGCCTGGCGGTGGGCCCTGTTCGTCTGGGCCTCGTTCGCGGCCGTGCAGGTGGTCGTGTGGGTGATCATCTCGGCGCGCACCGGCTTCGACTTCCCCTCGGTCAGCGTGAGCGGGGCCGAACCGGGCGGGTCATTGTGGAAGGCCCCGACGGCGGTGTTCCTCATGGCGTTCTTCGGCCTGCAGTCGATGAACGCCTATGTGCAGATGGGCTGGCTGCCGCAGATCTACATCGACAGTGGGGCCCCGGCCTCCGTGGGAGCCGTCGCCCTTGCGCTGATCGGCGCACTGAACATCGTGGGCGGCCTGGTCATGCCCTTCCTCATCAGCCGGGTGCACAACCTGACCCTGTTCCCCGTCCTGTTCTCCGCCCTCTCGGCCACGGGGTACCTCGGGCTGTACGTCGCTGCGGACCTGATGCCCCTGCTGTGGGCGCTGTTGCTGGGCCTGGGCGGGTTCTGCTTCCCCACCGCCCTGGCACTGATCGCCGCCCGCAGTCGCACCGCGCTGGTCACGGCCCGGTTGTCCGGGTTCGTCCAGCCGTTCGGGTATTTCGTGGCCGCCGCCGGCCCGCTGCTGGTCGGCATCGTCTACGACGTCACCGGCCAGTGGTCGGCCATCCTGCTGGCCCTGGTCGCCGGGACCGTGGCCATGGCCATCGCCGGATTCCGTGCCAGCCGCCCGGGGTACATCGACGACGAACTCGCGGCCCCCACCCCCTAGGGGAGGCGTCCCGGCCGCGGCCCCGGAACGAAGGTCACACCGGTTCGCGTGCGGCGTCGATGAAGATGTCCGCTAGGTTCGAGAGTCGGCCCTGACGAGGCGAGACCCGGTTCATCGGGGCCGGAACAGACCAGTTCATCATCGAGAGAGGACCCAGTGTGATCGGATTTATCGTGGCAGGACTTGTCATCGGCGCCCTTGCCCGCCTGATCAAGCCCGGCAAGCAGAACCTCGGCCTGGTGGCCACCCTGCTGTTGGGGCTGGCGGGTTCGGTGATCGGCGGTGTGGTGGCCAACCTGTTGGGCACGGGGGACATCTTCGAGCTCAACGTCCTGGGCTTCGTGGTGGCCGTGATCGCCGCGGTGCTGTTGATCGGCGTCGCGGAGACCCTGGTGGGGCGCAACCGCACGCACACCCGCTGACCGCTGCCCGCGCTCGCCGGTCCGCCGGTGGGCGCGGGCGTGCAGCACGCGTCGGGGAGCGCATTAGGTCCCTGACGATTTGTGCCGTACGGTGGTACCAGAAGTAGTAGTAGCAGTAAGTCCGTCACATTTGCGGACCGGGAAGCCCCTCGGGGCCGAACGGGGCGTCGAGAAGCGGTTCGCAACATGCCGCTTCGCCCCCGCTGGAACCTTCAGTGGGTTACACCCCGAATAGAAAAGAGGCCACCATGGCCACCGGTACCGTCAAGTGGTTCAACGCTGAGAAGGGCTTCGGCTTCATCTCCCCGGACGACAACTCCGCTGACATCTTCGTTCACTTCTCCGCCATCGAGGGCTCCGGCTTCAAGGAGCTGCAGGAGGACCAGAAGGTCGAGTTCGAGGCGACCCAGGGCGCCAAGGGCATGCAGGCCTCCTCGGTCCGCCCGCTCTGATCTAGTCAGACGCACGAAGCGGCCGCTCTCCCCATCGGGAGGGCGGCCGCTTTGCTGTGCCCGGAAACCGGGCCGCGCGGTGCGCCCGCGCGCAGCCGCCGTCTCTCGGAGATCGCTGGTGCCTCGTGACCGGATCGGTACGCAATGTCCATTGACGGTGTGAAGCAATGATTTCATCATGGGAGCACCTATAGCGTTCCACCGGAGTAGACAATGTTCTTTCACCGGGGGGCCGTGGGAGTGCTGGCCGCCCTGTCCCTGAGCGCCACGCTCCTGGCCCCCGCCACCGCCTCATCGGAGACCGACGCCTGTATGGCCGGGAGCGGAACCTCCCACCCGGACAGCGCCCAGACGGGGGTCTGCTGCGTCACCCAGACGAATTACTCGCTGGCCAGCAAGGGCGTGCGCATGCCCTTCAGCGGGGTGCCGACGTTCAAGAACGGCCCCGGCGGGAAGATGGTCGTCGCCCGGTCGTACTCGGGCAGCGTCTCCGCGCAGGTGGTGGCCGGGGCGGAGGCCGAGGTCGGCGCGGTGCTGGCCCGAGCCACGGCGTCCCTGAGCACGTCCCTGGCCAGCGCGAACTCCACCGCCTCCACGAACACCTACGAGCGCCACATCTCCCGGGACCGGTACGGCAACGCCCGGTACGTCTCCTGGGGCCAGGAGGTCTCCTACCAGAAGTTCCGCATCAACCGGGACTGCACCCGCACCACGCTGGCCAGCGGCAGGATCCAGTACCCCAGCGACTCCGAGGGCTGGTACTACTGGGAGACGGGGAGCTAGGCCATGGACGCGGGCCCGGGCGCGGGTGCAGGCGGACTGACTCCCGGACTGCGGCGTGACCGGGTGCGCGCGCTGTCCACGATCCTGGGCCTGGCCGCGGCCGGCGCCCTGCTGGTCGCCTGCTCCGTGGCCTCGCCGCAGGCCGCGACGCCCACCCATCCCGGCGAGGCCGCCACCCCGGCCACCCCCGTCGCGAGCGGGCAGGCCACCCCCCACCCGGCGGTTGATGGGACCTCGAACGCCGCGGGGGAGGAGTTCACCGTCAGTGAGCGGCGCCAGGACGCCATCGCCGTCGCCGAGGGCTCCGAACACCGCGTCGTCGCCGCCACGCTCACCCCGGCCGCGGCCGGGGTGACCTACGTGGTCCACGCCGCCTGCGCCGGCCACGACTGGATGCGCTACCGGCTGACGGTGGACGGCCTCGAGGTCTCCGCCAGTCGGCTGCGGTGCGGGCGGGACGTGGTCAACACGGCGTTCACCGCCGAGGGCGGCGAGCGCGTGCAGCTGCACCTGGAGGCCCCGGCCGGGGAGGGTGCCGGCAGCCTGGCCGAGGTCGTCCCCGCGCCCTGACCCTCGTCCCGGGATGACCGGAGCGAGGAGCGGGGCGGGGTTGCGCCGGTAGCGGAGCCCCCGGAATCGCCACCTCACCCGGGTCTACGCTGGCCGTGTGCGCCGCCGTCGAGGGCGACGCCGGGACGGACATCGCCCCGCAGTTCAGTGTGGAGAGAGGTTGATGGCATGAAGGCCTGGCAATTCGTGGGAACGGACGAGCCGTTGGAGTTCAACGAGGTCTCGGAGCCGACCGCCGGCCCCGGTGAGGTGGTCGTGGACGTCAAGGCCTCCGGCGTGTGCCACTCGGACGTCACCACCATCGACGATCCCGGCTGGATGGCGCTGTTCCCGCACGGCCTGCCGCGCACCATGGGCCACGAGTCGGCCGGCGTGATCAGCCAGGTCGGCGAGGGCATGGAGCACTGGAAGGTCGGGGACCGCGTGGGCCTGGCCCCGGTGATGTCCGACGGAGACGCGCTCGGCTACGGCAAGTGGGACGGCGGCTTCGCCCCCAAGCTGCGCGCCACGGACGACAATCTCGTCGCCCTGCCGGACGAGGTCCCTTTCGACCTCGGGGCCATGGCCACCGACGCCGGCCTGACCTCCTACCACGCGATCATGACGGTGGGCGGGGCGAGGAAGGGCATGAAGGTCGGCGTGATCGGCCTGGGCGGGCTGGGTTACATCGGCGCCCGGGTGGCCGCGCTGACGGGCGCGGAGGTCTACGGCGCCGAGATCAACCCCGAGACGCAGAAGCTGGCCGACGAGATCGGACTGGCCGGGGTGGCCGACTCGATCGACGCCTTCAAGGACCAGGGCCTGGAGCTGATCGTGGACTACGCCGGCTTCGGCACCACCACCTCTGCCGCGCTCGAGACGCTGGCGGAGTTCGGCACGCTCGTGCAGGTCGGCATGGGCCGGCTGGAGTCGACGATCAACACCTATCCGCTGATCGTCAACCAGTTGAGCATCAAGGGCTCGAAGTCCGGCACCAAGGAGGACCTGGCGGGCATCTACGAGCTGATGCGCTCCGGCCAGCTCACCCCGCCGATCAACCACATCTCCCACGCCGAGATCCCGGAGGCGATCGACAAGCTGCGCACCGGCGGCGTGATCGGCCGGTTCATCGCGATGTACGAGTGAGGATGTGCGAGTGAGGTAGCACGGAGAAGGCCGCACGCCCGTGGGGGAGTGCGGCCTTCTCGCCGGGCGACGCCGGGTGTCAGCTGTTCGGCACCAACCGCAACGGCATCCGGGCGAAGCCGCGCAGCACGTTGTGGATCCACGGGGTGACCTCACCGGTCAGCTCGATCCGGTCCACCCGCGTGGCCAGCGCCTGCAGCATGAGCTCGATCTCGGTGCGCGCGATCGGCTGCCCCACGCACTGGTGCAGGCCCATGCCGAAGGCCACGTGGCCGGAGGCGTTGCGGTCCAGGTCGAACACGTCGGCGTCCTCGCCCCACTTGCGCGGGTCCCGGTTCGCGGCCCCCATGAACAGCAGGATCTTGGAGTCCGCCGGGATGTGCACCCCACCGATCTCGGTGTCCACGGTGCTGGTGCGGTGGAACATCTGGAAGGGCGACTCCACGCGCAGCGCCTCGTCCACGGCGAACTTGGCCAGCTGTGGCTTGGCCTTGAGCTTCTCCCACTGCTCGGGGTACTTGGCCAGGTTGTAGAGGGTGTTGCCGATGCCGAAGATGGTGGTGTCCACGCCGGCGGAGAGCAGGGCCCGGACCAGGAGGGTGGCCTGCTGGGGCTCGATCCGCCCCTCGTCGGCGACCGTCCAGATGTCCGCCCCGAGCCCGGTCTCGGTCAGGTTCTTCCGCTCGCAGCTGTCCATGACCCAGGCGGCCACGCGCTCGCCCTCCTCGAAGGCCGCGGCGCGGATGTCGTTGTCCGCCCCGAAGGCGTTGAAGACCATCGAGCCGTACGGCAGCAGGTTCTCGCGTCCGTCCGGGCGCAGGCCCACGGCGTCCGGGAACACCTTCAGCGGGTAGCGCTCGGCGATGTCCACGATGCCGTCCACGTCACCGCGACGGGCCACCTCCTCGGCGAGCTCCTCGGCGAACGGCGCGAACTGCTCGCGCAGTCGGCGCATGGTCGAGGGGGAGATGACCCCGGCCAGGCCGCGGCGCATGACGGTGTGCGTGGGCGGGTCGGACTCCAGGATCGACGGCGGGCGCCACTCGGCCTCCTTGCGGATGTCCTTGGGGCCCAGGCCGCCGCTGGAGCAGTACGACTCGAAGTCGGTGAGGATCTCGTAGACCCACTCGTAGCGGGTGACGGCGTAGCAGCCGTGCTTCTCCAGCCAGACCACCGGTCCGGCCTCGCGCAGCTTCTCGTGCAGCGGGTAGGGGTTCGAGATGTTCTCGATCGTGAAGGGGTCGTCCGGCAGGGAGACGACGCTGGTGGGGGACATCGTGACGGTCATGGATTCTCCTGGTGGCGTCGGGTCAGAGGTCGAGGACGAGCTTGGGGCAACCGGCGGCCGCGCGGGAGACGCAGACCATCATGCAGTCGCCGAACCGCTTCTCGTCCTCGCTGAGGATGGCGTCGCGGTGTTCGACCTCCCCGCTGACCACGTGGGTCTCGCAGGTGCCGCAGATCCCGCCGCGGCAGGAGGACAGGACCCGGACGCCGTGCTCCTCCACGGCCTCCAGGATGGTCTGGTCCGGGGCCACGGTGACGGTCTTGCCCGTCTGGGTCAGCTCGACCTCGAAGGGCTCGGCGCTCGCGCCGGCGTCCAGGCTCGCGGCCACGAACCGCTCCGTGTGCAGGACCCCGGGGGGCCAGCCCATGCAGTAGTCCTCGATGACGCGCAGCAGCGGCTCCGGGCCGCACGCGTACACGAGCATCTTGGCCCGCGGCAGGGCCAGCAGGCCCTCGAGGTCGATCCGACCGACCTCGTCCTCGGGGAAGAGCAGGATCCGCTCGCCGTACCGCTCGATGAGTTCGTCCGCGAACGCCATCGACGCGCGGGAGCGCCCGCCGTAGGCCAGGCGCCATTCGCGCCCGGCGGCCTCGGCGGCCTCGATCATCGGCAGGATGGGAGTGATGCCGATGCCCCCGGCGATGAACAGGTACTTCCGGGAGTCCACGAAGGGGAAGTTGTTGCGCGGTCCGTTGATCCGGATCACGTCGCCCTCGGCCAGGGACCGGTGGACGTACTCGGAGCCGCCGCGGGAGTCCCGGGTGTGCAGCACCGAGACCTGGATGCGGCTGCGGTCGGCCAGCGGTGAGCACAGGGAGTACTGGCGCACGTGGTCCGGCAGCACCAGGTCGATGTGGGAGCCGGGCTCCCAGCGTGCGAACTCCGAGCCGTCGAGGGTGCGCAGCGTGAGGCGGCGGACCCCCTCGGCGAGGGTCTCGAGCCGCTCGACCACGACCTCCTCGAGGTCGTGCCCGAAGCGGCCGGCGTGCTCCGGCCCAGGGGCCACGGCCGTGGCGGCGGTGCTGGAACCGGTGTCAGGGATGCTCTGCATGATGCCTCCTTCAGACGGCCGCGGAGGCCAGGGTGGTGACGGTGCGGTGGGCGGACAGCCCGCCGTCCACGCACAGGTCGGTGCCGTTGATCCAGGACGCCTGCGGGCTGAGCAGGAACGCGATCACCTCGGCGATGTCCTGCGGCTGGCCGGCCCGGCCGAGCAGGGCCACCGCGCCCTCCACCTTCTCGCGGCCGTGGTCCTTCTTGAAGTCCTCCAGGATGGGGGTCTGCACCGGTCCGGGGCTGACCGAGTTCACCCGCACCCGGCCCAGGTGCTCCGAGGCCTGCACCTGGGTCAGCCAGCGCACGCACTCCTTGGAGAAGCGGTAGGAGTTCCCGGTGACCTCCGGATCCCCGGCGACGGCGGCCAGCGCCTCCGCGGCGTCCGCGGCCTGGACGAAGCGGGCGACCTCGAGCTGGCGGGCGGCCCAGCCGGCGGCCACGTTCGAGGCCAGGTTGACGACGGCGCCGCCGTCGGCGATCTTCGGCGCGAGCAGGCGGGTCAGGTCGCGCACGCCGAACACGTTGACGGCCAGCACCGTCTGCCACGGCGCGGTCCCGGGCACCCCGGCGATGTTGAGCAGCCCGGCCACCCCCTCCGGGACCCGGTCGGCGACGGCGGCCACGCCCTCGGGCGTGGAGAGGTCGCCCTGGATGAAGGTGCCGCTGAACTCGGCGGGGACATTGCGGTCCACGCCGATCACGGTGGCCCCGTTCTGCTGCAGCAGGGACGCCGTGGCGGCGCCGATGCCCGAGGCGACGCCGGTGACGACGAGGGTCTTCCCATCGAGATTCATGGGTATGTCCTTCCGGTGGTCCGCATCCGATCCTTCCCGAGACGCCCCGGAGTGCGGGATGCGACAGGATGATGATGCCTGGTGACGGTGTTTCCACCCACTATGTGGCGTTAAGCACGCGGACATCAGCCCAACTTTTTACTGGACGAAAAGACACGTGGGGTGGCTCACAGCCGAGCGCGCAAGCTGGACCCCAGGAAGCGCGCCCGCCGGCCGGTGGGTGCTTCAGCCGTTGAACCGAGGAGGACGCGTGACCGCGACCTATGCAGTGATCGACCCCGCCACCCTGGAGCCGGTCGGCGACGTTCCGCTCCACCAGCCCGAGGACGTCGAGCGCGCCATCTCCGCCGCGCGGCAGGCCTCCCGCGCGTGGGCCGCGGACCGCGAGGCCCGGCGCTCGGCCCTGCGGGCCGCCGCCGACGCCATCGCCGCGGAGGCCGAGGACCTCGGGCGCGTCCTGTCCCTGGAGCAGGGCAAGGTGTGGACCGAGGCCACCCAGGAGTTCCGGGTGGCCGCCGGGCTGTTCCGGCACTACGCGGACCTGGACTGGGACCTGTCCGAGACGCTGCCCCCGCGGGACGGGCGCCAGGTGCAGGTCCAGTACGCCCCCGTCGGGCTCGTCGGGGCCATCACCCCGTGGAACTTCCCCATCTCCCTGCTGGCCGTGAAGCTGGCCCCGGCCCTGGTGACCGGGTGCACCGTGATCGCCAAGCCCTCGCCGTCGACCCCGATGTCCACCCTGGCCCTGGCCGAGGTGCTCAACCGCTTCCTGCCGGCACACGTGCTGCAGGTGGTCACCGGCCGCGGCGTCCTGTCCCGGGCGCTGTCCGAGATGCCGGGCGTCCGGAAGATCTCCTTCACCGGGTCCACCGAGATCGGGGCCGCGATCATGGCGCAGGCCGCCCCCACGGTGAAGAAGGTGACCCTGGAGCTGGGCGGCAACGACCCGGCCATCGTCCTGCCGGACGCCGACCTGCAGGTCACCGCCCGGCGGATCGTGGCCTCGGCCTTCCGCAACGCAGGACAGGTCTGCATGGCCGTCAAGCGGGTCTACGTCCCGCGTGCGCAGAGCGCGGAGCTGACCGAGGCGCTCGTGGCCGCGGCCTCCGCGCTGCGCGTGGGCCACGGCGTGGCCGAGGGCACCACCATGGGCCCGATGCACACCGAGGCCCAGCAGCGTCTGGTGAACGACTACGTCGACCAGGCCGTCGCCCAGGGCGGGCGGATCGCCCACGGCGGCCGGCACGGGACGACCCTCCCCGGGTACTTCCTGGAGCCGACGATCGTGGCCGACGCCCCGGCGTCCTCGGAGCTGGTCTCCTGCGAGCAGTTCGGCGCCGCGCTGCCCGTTGTCGCCTATGACGACCTGGACGCCACGATCGAGGGACTCAACGCCCAGGAGTTCGGCCTGGGGGCCTCGGTCTGGTCCCCGGACCTGGACCGGGCCCACGCGGTGGCCTCCCGCCTCGAGGTCGGCACCGCGTGGATCAACCAGCACACCGTCGTCGAGCTGGACGCGCCCTTCGGCGGCTGGAAGGGCTCGGGCCTGGGCCGCGAGCGCGGCCGCTGGGGCCTGGCGGAGTACCTCGAGCCGCGCACCGTCAACGCCCGGTCCCACACGGACTGAGCCCCACGGTCCGCGAGCCGCACGGCCGGCTCGCGGACCGCGCGTCGGTCCCCAGACGCAGCACAGTGGCCCCGCACCCAACGGTGCGGGGCCACTGTGCTGCGTGCCGTCCGTCCCTGCGTGCCGGGCCAGCGGCGGACGCCTCGGCCCTCGACCCTCGGCGCCCCGGTGGTACAGGGGCCGCCCACGCAGGCCGCTCCGGCGGGCCGCCCACGCGGAACGCCCGGCGGGGAGATCCCCACCGGGCGTTCTGGCACGCGGTGCCCTGCGACGCGGCCTGGCCGTCGTCGGGCGGGCTCAGGCCTCGATGCCGAGCTTGCGGCGCTGGCGCTGCTGGTTGACGAAGACCAGGGCCAGCAGACCGAAGGCCGTCAGCAGCACCGCGGTGACCTGGAAGGCCAGCTGGTAGCCGTCGGCCGGCGTCACGGCCCGACCGATGAGGAAGCCGCCGATGGCCGGGGCGAAGACGCCGCCGGTCGTCAGCACCGCGTTGGCCACGTTCAGGTGGGCCCCGCGCTGGGAGATCGTGGTCAGCTCACCGACGATCAGGTAGGTGATGGCGAACAGCGCCGGGGCGGTGCCGAAGCCGAAGCTCATCAGGGCCAGGGCCAGCACCGGGGAGGCGACGAGGGTGGAGGTGAGCAGGGACAGTCCGGCCGCGGTGCCGGCCAGGCCCAGGGTCCAGCCGCGGGAGCGCCGGCTCGGCACGCCCCGCTGGTCCAGGCGCTGGATCATCGCGTTGAGCCCGATCGTCGCCACGACGCCCCAGGCGGCGGGCAGGGCGATCAGCGCACCGGCCTGCTGGCCGGAGAAGCCCATGACGTTCTGGAAGTAGGCCGGGCCCCAGGACATGGCCAGGGTGAAGGTCCAGTAGCCGAAGAAGGACGCCAGGACCGCGAACAGCCACGTGGGATTGGCGATGGTCTTGAAGAACGGGACCTTCTCCTCGCTCACGCGCGGGGCCTCGGGCAGCGGGGCCTGCACCGCGGTGCCCTCGATCTCCCGTTCCACGGCCAGGGACGTGTACGGTCCCTCCTTGCCCAGCCACATCCAGACGGCGCACCAGGCCACGCCGACCACGGCCAGCGCCACGAAGGCGGTGCGCCAGCCGTGCTGGGTGACCACCCAGGCCAGGACGGGCGCGAAGGCCACGATGCCGAGCGTCACGCCCGAGGAGGCCACCGCGGCGGGGGTGGCGCCCTTCTTGGAGGGGAACCACTTGTAGATGGCGTGCATCAGCACCGGTGCGAGCGGGCCCTCGCCGGCGCCCAGGGCCAGCCGGCTGATCCACAGGGCGGGCAGCGTGGCGAAGACGACCACGGGCATCACGGACAGGGACCAGATCAGGCACATCACCAGCAGCAGGGTCTTGGCCTTGATCCTGTTGGCCAGGGGGGCCGCCACGAGCTGGGCCAGCCCGAAGGTCAGGAACATGGCGCTGGAGACCAGGCCGAACTGCTCCGGGGTGATGTCCAGTTCCTCCATCAGCGGCACGGCGGCGATGCCCAGCACGGCCTTGTCCGCCCAGCTCAGCATCATCAGGAACAGCAGCAGCCCGGTCAGCATCCACGCGTACCGGGTGCGCTTGCGGGGGGACCAGTACCGGGGGTCGCCGCTGTCGAAGGGCGGGGCGCTCGGCAAGCGGGTCTGCGCCGTGGGCGCTTGGGTGAGGGTCATCGGATTCTCCTGTGAGGGGACCGTGGGGGTCGGTGAGGAACGTCTGCAGGCGAATCTAGGAGCGTGTGAACTGGGGCACATAGGTGGCTTTTCGTCCAGTGAGAAGTGGGCCTGAGGGGGAGGCGGATGGTCGGGCACAGTGGGGGAAACCACTGGAACCACGGAAGGCCCCCACATGGACGACCACCGCAGCACCGCGCACCCCGACCAGGACCGGACCGGGCTGAAGGTCGTCACCCTGGGCACGGCGGCCGGACCGGCGATCCGCTCCGAATGCGCCGGCATCGCCACGGCGATCATCGTGGACGGGGTCCACTACCTGGTGGACTTCGGCCTGGGGATCACCCGGGCCTCCCACGAGGCCGGACTGCGCGGGGAGAACCTGCGGGCCTGCTTCGTGACCCACCTGCACTCCGACCACGTGGCCGAGCTGCCCGCCTACCTGCTGTGGAACTGGGGCCAGCCCGTGCAGGGCTTCACCGAGCCCGTGAAGATCCTCGGGCCCGGTTCGGCGGACCCGGAGGCGGGCGCCGTGGGCCTGGCCGGGCTGGTCGACCACGTGCTGCGCGGTTACTCCTACGACATCGACGTGCGCATCGTCGACGAGGGCCGCCCGCCGCTGTACGACCTCGTCACCGTGGAGGAGATCCGCCTGCCGGGCTCCGCCGCCGGCGCCACGGGGGAGTCGACGCCGGCCATGGAGCCCTTCCTCGTCTACGCGGACGAGCGGGTGCGCGTCAGCGCGATCCTGGTGGAGCACCCGCCGATCTTCCCGGCCTACGCGTTCCGCTTCGACACCGCCTACGGATCCGTGGTGGTCTCCGGGGACACGACCGAGTCCCAGAACATGGTCCGGCTCGCCGCCGGCACGGACCTGCTCATCCACGAGAGCGTCTACCTCGACTTCTACCGCGCACGGGACTTCGGCCCGGAGTTCCTCAATCACCAGCTCATCGCCCACACCACCCCGGAGGGGGTCGGCCGGGTGGCCACCGCGGCCCGGGCGGGGCGCGTGGTGCTCTCCCACCTGGCCGGCGTCGCCACGGACGAGCAGTGGACGGCGGGCGTGCGGACCGAGTACGACGGGCCGGTCACCGTGGCCCGGCCGGGCACGGTCTTCGAGGTCGTCGGCAGCGGGACCCTGGCGGGAGCGGGTGTGGGCACGTCCACCTGAGCCGTCCTAGACCGACCGGTTCAGGGACCGGGTGATCGCCGCGGAGGCCACCTGCAGGGCGGGCACGATCCGCTGGAAGTCCGTGATACGGGACAGGTTGACGATCCCCAGCGCGGCGATCACCTCGCCCTCCATCCCGCGGACCGGCACCGCCAGGCCGTAGGCCCCGGAGGAGTGCTCCCCCTCCGTGGTGGCGTACCCGCGCTCGCGCACCCGCTCCAGCTCCTCGTCCAGGCGGGGCCGGTCGGCGATGCTCTTGCGGGTCTCCGGGGTCAACCGCGCGGCGGCGGCCTCGACCACCTCGGCGGGACCGTGCGCCAGCAGCACCTTCCCGCCGGCGCTGGTGTGCAGGGGCAACCGGTCCCCGGGGCGCGCGATCGGGGCGCCGACGCGAGTGCCGGCGATCCGGTCCAGCAACAGGGCCTCGGTGCCGTCGAGGATGAACAGGTTCACGATCTGCCGGGTGGCGAAGAGGACGTCCTGCATGTAGGGCGCGGCCGTCTGGCGCAGCCCGCGCTCCAGCGGGGCGAGCAGGCCCAGCTGCGCGATGCGCGGCCCCACCGCGTAGGAGCCGTCCTCGCCGCGGCTGAGGGCCCCCCACTCGGCCAGGTCCCGCAGCAGCCGGTAGCAGGTGGCCACGGGCATGCCGGTACGGCGGGAGATCTGGGACAGGTTCTGGCGGACGTGCTGGGCGTCGAAGGAGCCCAGCACCTCGAGCGCCCGCGAGGTCACGGAGCGTCCTGGAGCGTGTGCGTTGCCGGCCACGGACCCGCCTTATCACTGGATGGAAAACTGGGGATAGTCTACGGGCCCCGGTGGCCAGAATGACCCTATGGACCTTCAGGCGATCAGTGACCTCGTGGGCGCCGTGTCGGTCCCCCTGTTCGCCGTCACCAGCATGGCCGCCGTCGGGCTCGGCCAGACCGTGCGCCAGTTCATCGCCCCGCTGCGCAGCGGCCGGCTCCTGGTCTCCGGCGCCGTGGCCAACTTCCTCATCGCCCCGGCCCTGGCCCTGGTGCTGACCGCCGTCCTGCCCATCCCCGCGGACGCCCGCATGGGGCTGATGGTCCTGGCCTGCGCGGCCGGCGCTCCCTTCGCGCTGAAGCTGACCCGGCTGGCCCGGGGGGACATGCCCTCCGCCTCCGCGCTGCTGGCCGTCATGCTCGTGGCCACCACGCTGTTCATGCCCGTGGTGCTGCCGATGCTGCTGCCGGGGGCGGAGGTCTCGCCGGCCAGCATCGCCGCGGTCCTGCTGCCCACGATGCTGCTGCCCCTCGGCGCGTCCATCGCCGTGCGCCAGCTCAGTCCAGGACTGGCGGCGCGGTTGCAGGGGCCGGTCCAGCGCCTGAGCTTCTGGTCCATGCTCGTGATGCTCGCCAACCAGTTCCTCGCCGGCCACCGGGAACTGGCCGGGCTCATCGGGACCGGGACCGTCCTGGCGATCGTGCTGTTCACCCTGGCCAACCTCGCGGCCGGGTGGGCGCTGGGGGCCATCAAGCCCGGGGTTGGCCCGATCGTGGGCATCTCCGCCTCCCAGCGCAACATGGGCGTGGCCACGCTGGTGGCCGTGGCGAACTTCGGGGACTCCGCCGCGGTGGTCACCGTCGTGCTGGCCGGATTCCTGGCCCTCATCCTCCTGCTCCCGCTGACCTGGCTCACGGGCCGGGCCGGGCGCGGTGGCCGTGCCCCGGTGGCTACAGTCTGACCTGCGCTGTCACAAGGTGTCGGGACTTCATAGGTTCATCCTATGAGAGTTATTGAATGATTCAGTTTTACTTCATCAGCGATCGGGGACACAGTGGTCTACATCACGCCGCGCTGACGCGGCATCCCCATCCGCTGTCCTCAAGGAGTACCCGTGCAGCCAGCACCGGAGAACGGCCTCGCGCCGCGCATCGTCACCCTCGGCACCGCCGGCGGCCCACGCTGGTGGGCCTCGCAGGAAGGCCGCCATCGGCATGGCATCGCCACCGCCGTGGTGGTGGGGGACGCGTACTACCTGGTGGACGTGGGGCTGGGTGCCGGACGGCAGCTCGAGAAGGCCGGCCTGTCCTTCGACGGCATGCGCGCGGTGTTCGTGACCCACCTGCACTCGGACCACACGGTCGATCTCGCCAGCCTCCTGCTCATGGGCCTGTACGAACGGGACCTCGCGGCCCTCGACCCGATCAGGATCATCGGCCCCGGCGACCGCGGTGCGCTGCCCCCGGTCTCGCCGCGGGCCGACGTCGCCCCTCAGCCGGTGTTCCCGCAGAACCCGACGCCGGGCATCCGCGGCATGGTGGACTCGCTCGTGCAGGCCTACGCCACCGACGTCAACGACCGGGTGCTCGACGCGCTGCGTCCCTCGCCGTTCGACTGCTTCACCGCCACCGATATCGCCATCCCCGAGGGCATCGGATACCACCCCAACGCCAACCCCACCCCCGCGGGCATGGCCCCCTTCGAGGTCTACCGCGACGAGCTGGTGACGGTCACGGCCATCCTCGTCGAGCACCCGCCGGTCGCCCCGGCCTTCGCCTTCCGCTTCGACACCGTGGCGGGCTCGGTGACGATCTCCGGTGACACCACGGCCACCGACAACCTCGTCACCCTCGCCCGGGACACCGACCTGCTGCTCCACGAGGCCATCGACTTCGACTGGGTCGAGGCCCGGTACGGCGGCAGCCCCACCGAGGCCGACCGCGCCTCGATCGACCACCACCGCAAGTCCCACACGAGCCCCGAACAGGCCGTCGAGCTCGCCGAACGGGCCGGCGCCGCCCGCCTGGCCCTGCACCACCTCGTCCCGGGCCACACGCCGGAACAGCGGTGGCGGGACCTGGCCTCGGAGTTCTCCGGCGAGTTCTTCGTCCCCGAGGACCTGGCCACCATCCCCTTTGCCCGCACGACTGCGGACGCCCATACTGCTGCCCTGAAGGTAGGTGCCCTGCGATGACGCACACTGCAACGACGCCCGGCCCGGAGGCCATGGAGATCTCGACCTCGCTCAACACGACGATGATGCGCCGCATCCTCGCCTCGAGCTTCCTGGGGTCGATGATCGAGTTCTACGACTTCATCCTCTTCGCCACCGCGGCCTCGATCGTCTTCAGCCAGGTCTTCTTCGCCGGCATCGATCCCGGACTCGGCCTGTTCGTCTCCTTCACGATCCTCGCGGTCGGCTACATCGCCCGTCCCCTCGGCGGCGTCGTCTTCGGCCACTTCGGCGACCGGCTCGGCCGCAAGGGCGTGCTCGTGACCTCGATGATGCTCATGGGCGCCACGACCGTGGCCATCGGCCTGCTGCCGCCGACGGCCATGATCGGCATCGCCGCGCCGATCCTGCTCGCCGTCTTCCGGGTCATCCAGGGCCTGGCGGTCGGCGGGGAGTGGGGCGGGGCCATGCTGATCGCCCTGGAGCACGCCCCGGCCCAGCGTCGCGGGTTCGCCGCGAGCTTCGCCAACATGGGCGGTCCCGCCGGGGCGATCCTGGCCACCGTGGTGATGTCCGTGTTCACCATGCTCCCGGACGACCAGTTCATCAGCTGGGGCTGGCGCGTCCCGTTCCTGCTCAGCGCGGTGCTGGTCCTGATCGGCCTGGTCGTGCGCCTCAAGGTCCACGAGTCACCGCTGTTCGCCAAGCTCGAGGACACGGCCGAGGAGCGCAAGATCCCGCTGCTCGAGGTGATCACGAAGTACCCCAAGAACCTCACCCTGGGCATCGTCGCCGGGATGAGCTCCTACACCGTGCAGGGACTCATGACCGTCTGGGCCATCTCCTACGTCATCAACGAGGGCCTGGACCAGACGCACACGCTCTGGGTCAAGGCGCTCGGGGCGGCCTCGACCGTCGTCGTCGTGTGGTTCGCGTCCCGGCTGTCCGACCGGGTGGGCCGGCGCCCCGTGATGATCGTCGGGATGCTGATCGGCGCGGCCGCCGCCTTCCCGGTCATGCAGCTGCTGGACCTGGGCACCCTCTGGGCGTTCCTGCTGGCCCTCATCCTGACCCAGGGCTTCGTGCAGGGCACCATCTTCGGTCCCTTCGGTGCCTTCTGCGCCGAACTGTTCCCCACCCGCATCCGGTACACCGGCTCGTCGCTGGTCTACCAGGCCTCCTCGACCCTGGGCGCCGGCTTCACCCCGATGATCGCCTCGGGCCTGGTCGCCTTCGCCGGCGGCTCGCTGTGGCTCATCGGCGCCGTGTGGATCGTCGTGTACCTGGTGGCCGTCCTGGCGACCCTGGCGGTCAAGGAGGGCCGCGACGCGGACCTCGAGGGCGACATGCGCTGACAGCTCCTACCCGTGCCCGGGCGCGCGGCCGGACGGCATCTGCTCGTCCAGCCGCGCGCCCTCCGCCGTGCACAGCGAGATGAGCTCCCGCAGCCGGCGGCTGCGGCGTTCCTGCACGTAGGCGAAGCAGATGTCACTGGGCTCGAAGTTCAGCAGGGGGATGGGGACGATGGGGAACCCGTCATAGGACATGTCCACGGGCGGACGCTGCACGAGGACGCTCCACCCCAGCCCGCGCCCGACGAGCCCGCGGACCGCCTCGAGGCTCGTGGAGCGCCAGCGGATGTTCGGCTCCAGGCCGAGGGCGCGCAGCTTGGGGATCTGGTTGTCCCGGACCGCGGGCACGTCCAGCAGCACGAACGGGTCGTCACCGAACTCGGCGACCTCCACCGCCTCCCGGGACGCCAGGCGGTGCCCGGGGTGCACGAGCGCGTACCCCTGACCCCGGCGGATCACCTCGTGGTGCACGCCGTCGATCAGGTGCCCGGTGTGGGTGATGACGGCGTCGAACCGTCCCTCCAGCATCTGCCGCTGCAGGTCCCGGCCGTCGCCCTCCACGATCTGGACGGACACCTCGGGATGGGGCACGATGAACCGCTCGGCGATGAACGGGACCCAGAACGGCGCCACGGCGGTGTAGCACCCGATGCTGAGCGGACCCACGAGCTGGCCGGCCCGGTCCGCCATCTCCTGCTGGACGTCGGCGGCACGGCGCACCAGCTCGCGTGCGTCCACCAGGAAGCGGCGCCCGGCCGAGGTCAGCTGGATGCCGTGCGAGCGGGTGCGGACCATGAGCTGCTGGCCGACCGCCCGCTCGAGTTCGGTCAGGGACTGGGACATCGCGGCCTGGGAGATGTGCACCGACTCGGCGGCCGCCGTCACGGTCCCCGCGTCCGTGGCCGCGAGGAAGTGCTGCAGTTGCCGCAGCGTGAAACGGAAGGGGTCCATCGCGTCCGCCTATCCTCCGGAGCCCGCGGCGGGGGCGCGCCGCATGGGCACGTGCGGGATCCCGTCCTCGTCATAGGGATCTCCCGCGCGCCGGAAGCCGAAGCGTTCGTACCAGCCCTCCAGGTGGGCCTGGGCGTGCAGGTGGATGACGGCGTCCGGCCGGCACAGGTCGATGCCATGGCGGATCAGCCGGCCGGCGACGCCGCGGCCCCGCGTCGCCGGGGCGGTGGCCACGCGACCGATGGCCGGGGCGGTGCCGTGGACGTCCAGGACGCGGATCGTCCCGAGCACGTCGCCGCCCTCGTGGGCCCAGGCGTGCAGGGTGCCCTCGTGCAGGTCCCGGCCGTCGAGCTCGGGGTAGGGGCAGTCCTGCTCCACGACGAACACGTCGGTCCGCAGGCGCAGCAGGGCGTACAGCTCGGCGGCCGTGATGCCGCCGGCCTCACGGGTCTCCAGGGTGAAGGGCACGGGGCCAGCGTAGTCGGGCGCGGCGGGCCCCGTGCTCAGCGCGGCAGTCCGGCCAGCGCCGTGCGGCAGGCCCGGAGGTTGCTGGCGAACGACTGGCGTTCGGCCGGCGGGATCGCCGCCAGCAGGGCGGACTCGAGCGCGGACACCGGTCCGCTCAGGGATTCCAGGACCTCGCGGCCGGCGTCCGTGAGGTACAGGGGGATGCGGCGGCCGCTGGCGGCATCCTCGGACCGGCGCACGTACCCCGCCTCGAGCAGGGGCGTCATGGTCTCGGCCATCGTCTGGGCCCGGACGAAGGAGCGACGCGCCAGCTCGGAGGACGTGATCCCCGGCCAGCGGGCCAGGACGGCCAGTGCGGTGTACTGGGCGGTGGTCAGTCCGGCGGCCTGTTGAGCGGCCTGTTCCAGCGGGGCGCGCAACCCCGACTCCAGCTGCTTGATGGTGTAGATGAACCATCCCTCGACCAGGCCCGGGGGCGCGGTGGCTGGTGAGTGGCTCTCCTGATCCGGCTCGGTGTCCATTCCACTCCCTCGTCCGTTGTGGCGGGAACCACCCGCGCTCGGGGTCAACCTAGCACGCGGGCCACCGCCGCCTGCCGCCGGTCAACCGGCGTCGCTAGGGCATCCCGGTGGCCTCCCGCCCCGCGTCCTCCGGGTCCCCGCTCCAGTCGGCCCTCACAGTCGAACGTCCTTGACAGTCATTTCAGGTTACCTGAAACTTAGGAGCAGTGTCGGCATCGTGGCCGGCCGCTACCCATCGGCCGTGGTCGTCAAGCGTAGGAGGGCCTCATGGACGTACGCGAGAGCGGCACGCTCAGGACAACGATCGACGGGCTCCCGGAACTGGTGGGTCGCACCTTCGGCCCATCCTCGTGGTTCCGGGTCACCCAGGACGACGTGGACGCCTACGCGCAGGTGTCGCGGGACCACAACCCCATCCACGTCGACCCGGAGGCAGCGGCGCGGAGCCCCTTCGGGCGCACGGTCGCCCACGGTTACCTGACCCTGAGCCTCGTGGTGCCGCTCATGGCAGAGGTATTCGAGGTGACCGACATGGGCACCGGCATGAACTACGGCCTGGACCGGTTGCGGTTCCCGGCTCCGGTGCCCGTGGGCAGCACTATCCGTCTGCGGGGCGAGGTCCTGGGCACCGTCCCCCTCGCTGCCGGACAGCAGGTCACCGTGCGCGTCACGTTCGAGGTGGAGGGTTCGGCGAAACCTGCCTGCGTGGCCGACCTGCTGCTGCGGTACTACGCGTGAACTCCCGCACCGTTATCAACCGAACCGAGGAGGCCCCCGTGTACGAACCACGGATCGACCTGGAGTCCATCGTCGCCATCGACACCCACGTGCATATCGAGGCCGACGCCTGCGGACACGGGGCCCTGCCGGGCGAGCTGACGGAGGCGATGGACGCCTACTTCAAGCGCGACGGAGACCGTCCGGGCCTGGACGCGGTGGCCGACTACTACCGGGGGCTGTCCATGGCGGCGGTGGTCTTCACCGTGGACGCCCGCACGGCCATGAAGACCATGCCGAACAGCAGCACCGAGATCGCGCAGGGGGCCGCCCGGAACAACGATGTGCTGATCCCCTTCGGCAGCGTCGACCCATGGTGCGGGCCGGCGGCCATCGAGGACGCCCGTCGGTTGCACGGGGACTCTGGCGTCCGGGGATTCAAGTTCCATCCGAGCGTCCAGGACTTCCTGCCCAGCGACCCGCAATTCGACCCGCTCTTCACCGTGCTGGAGGAGCTCGGGGTGCCCTGCGTCTTCCACACCGGACAGACGGGCATCGGGGCCGGGATGCCCGGGGGATACGGCATCCGGCTGTCCCTGTCCAACCCCATGCACCTGGACGACCTCGCCGCCCGGCACCCCGGACTGAGGATCATCATGGCCCACCCCTCCGTGCCGTGGCAGGACGAGGCGATCGCCATCGCCACGCACAAGTCCAACACGTGGATCGACCTCTCGGGGTGGTCGCCGAAGTACTTCGAGCCCAAACTCGTGCGCGCGGCCCGGACGTACCTCCAGGACAAGGTCCTGTTCGGGTCGGACTACCCGGCCATCACGCCGGAGCGGTGGATGCGCGACTACCGGGAGCTCCAGATCCCCGACGGCGCCACCCGGAAGATCCTCAAGGACAACGCGGTGGCACTGCTCGGTCTCGACTGACACGAGGCCCCGGTAGCGGGGAGGATCAGTCCCTGCGGTAGTCCTCCCGGGCGTAGGACGAGTACGGGGCGGGGTACACCGTGGCGCGGATCTGCACCTGACGGTGACGCTCCACCGTCGGCTTGGCGGAGTTCGGCTCCTCGCCCCACATCACGCTGACCTCGGTCCCGGGCTCGGCGTGGGAGGCCTCGACGCTCGCCAGGGAGACGAAGACCTGCTCGCCGGTGATGTACCCGGCGTCGTGTGAGATGCCGATGTCCGCGCCCCCGGCCAGCACGCGGTCGACCTGATAGACGCCGTACCGGGCCTTGGGGAAGTCGATGTACTTCGCCGGGGTCCCCGGTTCGTACAGCGAACGCTGGGCGGCGGCGACGTCCTCGGGGTTCCACACCAGCGTGACCTTGGTGCGCTGCGGTTCCTGCGCCAGGCGTTCGAGGGCGCGGCGCCCGATGAAGTCGTGGTCGAAGGCGACGCTGCGGCCGTAACCGAGATCGTAGGGAGTGAGGTAGTAGTCCTCGATGTCCTCGGAGGTAGCGCTTCCGGCGAGTGAACCGGTCCGGGCGGCGGGCAGCCAGTCGAGGTACGCGTCCATGCCCTGGCCCGTGAAGATCGCCGGCAGCGGAGAGGGCACCCAGGCCGACTCGAGGTTGGCCGAGGAGTAGGCCTTGGCCCCGACCGGCACGAGGTCGAACTCGGCGCCGGCCTCGATCAGTGCCTTCCGGACACGCTGGCCCTCGGCCCAGGGGCCGAAGAGCTCGAAGCCGGGCTGGCCGGCCATGCCGTGGCGCAGCGAGCGGACCTCGACGCCGGCGATGGTGAACGTGGTCATGTGGAAGAACCTGGTCTTCGGCACCGGGGCCCCGGTGACCTTCTCCATCAGGTCCAGTGCCCGGGGGCCCTGGACCTCGTAGCGGTAGAGGGCGGGATCCTGACCCGGGGTGCGCATCAGGGAGTTGGCGTCGCGCTCGAACGTGACGTCGTAGTCACCGGTCTCGCCGATGTACTGGACCCAGTCGAGCACCATGAACCAGCCCACGAGGTCGAAACGGTCCTCCTCGAGGTGGAACAGGATGGCGTCGCCGATGAGGTAGCCCTCGTGGTTGACGGCGACGAACTGCTTGGCCTTGTCCACGCCGAAGGTCGCGAAGCTGTTCACGCCGGTGTCGCTGAGCAGCCTGAGTGCATCCGGGCCGGAGATGAACAGGTCGGTCATGTGGTGGGACTGGTCGAGCAGGGCCACCGAGTCGCGCCAGGCCAATTGCTCCGAACGCCAATTGCTGAACTCTGGGGTGACGGGGAAGATCGTGGGGCGCGACTGCGCGTTGCGCAGCATCTCCACGGGGCTCCCGACGCGGGCGATGGCCTGGGCCGCGGATTCGGTCGTCGCGGCCTGCGGGGCGTAAACGGTCATGGTTGCTCCTGGAATGCGGGTGAAGGGGTCGAGCACGGCGGGCTGTGATCCATGTTACGTAGCCAGACGCATGTTCCCAGGGGTTGGGGATAATGATTGCTTATGAATCGAGCAGCGGGACTTAGTGGCACGAGGCGCGTGGCGTGGACCTGAACCTGTTGCGCGTATTCGTCGCGGTCTACGAGACGGGCAGCCTCACCACGGCGGCGCGCCGGCTCTTCGTGACCCAGCCGGCGGTGAGCCAGGCCCTGGGTCGGCTGCGCCGCGAACTCGACGACCCGCTGTTCGAGCGGGACGGCAGGACCATGCGTCCCACCCCGGTGGCCTCCACCGTGTTCCCGGCCTTCCGTGAGGCGCTGTCCGGGGTCGACCGTGCCCTGGACGAGATCCACGGCTTCGACCCGGCACTCACGGACCGTCGTTTCCGCATCGCCATGTCCGAACTCGGGGAGATCGGGTGGGCGCCGTCCATCCTGCGGGCCGTCCGGGCGCGGGCGCCCCGGGTTGGCGTCGATGTCGTGGCGATGGACGTCCAGGCGCTGCCGGAATGGCTCTCCCGGGGGACCGTCGACCTGGCTGTGACGCCCTCCCCGGTCCCGGGTGGCTTCGACCACGTGGCCCTGAAGTCGCAGTCGTACGGGGTGGCGATGTCCGCGGACCATCCGCTCGCCATGGCGCCGGTCTCCCTGGCGGACTACGTCTCGGCCGAGCACGTCGCGGTGGGGAGTGATTCCGGCCTGCCCAACCTCGCAGCCGCCCTGGGCCGGCTGGGCGCGGTCATCACCCCCCAGGTGACGGTGAACCATTTCACCTCCCTGCCGTCCCTGCTGGCGGGGGACCGGGGGCTGATCGCGACCGTCCCCGACACCATCGCCGCCGGATGGGCGACCACGTGGCCGATCGTCGTACAGCCCCTGCCCTTCGAGATGCCGGCCGTGGACGTCCGCCTCTACCGTCGGGCGACCACGCAGCAGACGGCGGCACTGGACTGGATCTTCACCACGGTGGCCAGGGCGATCCAGGGGTCCACGGGGCAGTTCTTCGCGATCCACGGTGACCCCATCGTGGGAAGGCCGCATCACCGCGCGTGAGTATCGGGGAGCCCTGATGTCTTCGGGCGGGGAGCGCAGCCTCCCGGGGCCTTGTCTCAGGAGAACCCCTCCTCCATAGTGGGTGAGCAGCCGAATGTTTCAGCCAGCCTGAAATATAGGCAGCTCGGCGTTCTGGCTCTCAACCCTTTGGAGGAACCATGGCATCCACCCCGCGATCCCCTCGACCGTCTCGCCGCGCCATTCTGGGTGCTGGGGGAGCGATGGCCCTTGGTGCCCCCTTCCTGGCCGCTGGTGGCGCGTCAGCGGACGAGACCCCGGTGCTCGCTGCTCCGGGCAAGGTCCCGGAGGCGGGAATGCACCTGGTCACCCTGGGCACCGCAGCCGGCCCGGCCATCCGCGGGTCGCGGCACGGGATATCGAGCGCTGTCATCGTGGATGGCCTGCATTACCTCGTGGACTTCGGTTTGGGCATGCCGAGGCAGGTCAGCGAGGCCGGGCTGACCGGCAGTACGCTTCGCCAGGCGTTCGTCACCCACCTGCACTCGGACCATGTCTCCGAGCTGAGCGCCTACATGCTCTACAACTGGGACACCCCGGTGCAGGGCGTGACGTCGAGGGTGGGGATCATGGGGCCCGGCCGAGCCCGCCTGCCCCAAGGGTTCCGGCCTGTTGTCGAACCGAGCCAGACCGGCATGAAGGATGTCGTCGACCATCTGCTGAAGGCCAATGGCTATGACATCAATATCCGCACCACCGACGAGGCGCGCATTCCGCTCGACGAACTCTTTGAAGGCGTGGACATCGACCTGCCTCGCGGACTGAAGGCCGACCCGGACCGTCATCCTGTGCCGGAGATGGAGCCGTTCACCATCTATGAGGACGACCGCGTTCGAGTTCAGGCGACACTCGTGGAACACCTGCCGGTCTTTCCTTCTTTCGGATTCCGGTTCGAGTCCGACCACGGGGTCATCTCGTTCTCCGGGGACACCGCCGAGCACTCCAACGTGGCGCGGCTGAGTCGTGATGCGGACATCATGGTCCACGAGGTCATCAATATGGACTACTACCGCGACCGGGGCTTCACCGAGGAATACCTGCATCACCTGGAGTCCAGCCACACGTCCCCAGAGGGTATTGGGCGGATCGCCACCGAGGCCGGTGCGAAGAGCGTGGTGGTCAGCCACGTGGCAGGGGTGTTCTCGCATGCGGACTTGACCGGCATCGGCGCGCACTACGACGGCTCGTACACCCTGGCGGCCGACCGGCAGATCTTCAGCCTCTGAGGACCACACCTTCCACTTCCAGTGCTGGCAGTGCTGGGGCCGCGGATGTGCCCCCTTGGCGTTCGGGTGCGTACCCCGGGGCTGGTCGGACCTGCGCGCAGGGACCGCAGGGCCGAACCACTCTGCGCGTTGACGGTGCGCTGCGCTCCTGGAAGCAGGCCAGGGCTCGAGGGCCTTGACGATTATTTCAGGACACCTGAAACTACTTGTGGGATCCGTCACATGGGCGGCGTCCTCCCTCGCGGTACAGGAGCGTTCGGATGTACGACAACTACGCAGTCCTCTGGAACCGGATAGCCAGACGCCGCCCGGAGCTCGTCGCGCTGCGGTCCGACGGGCAGTCCGTCAGCTACGAGGAGTTCGAGGCTCGAGCCGGGGCCGCCGCAACGGCGCTGCGGGACCAGGGCCTGTGCGCCGGGGACCGGGTGGCGTTCTTCCTGCACAACACCGTCGAGTACCTCGTGCTCTTCTACGCCTGTCTCAAGCTCGAGGCCATTCCCGTGTCCATCAACTACCGTTACCGCGGTGCCGAGGTGGCCGCATTACTGGCGGTGGCCCGCCCCGCCGCGCTCGTCCACGCCCCGGGCACCGTTGCCGTCGTCCAGGACGCACTGGAGCGGGTCGCCGGGACGGAGGCCTCACCACGGTTCGTGGTCGTGGCCGGTGGCGGACGTGCGGACGGGGCACCGGTCCGGGAGCCGGTGGTCCTTCCTCCCCGCGTGGCGCGCCTGGCCTATGCGGACCTGGTGGCCGCAGTCCCGGCCTCGCTGCCCGACCCGGGCCGGGACGCCGAGGTCTACATCTTCACCGGCGGGACCACGGGCACTCCCAAGGCCGTGGTCTGGGGGATCGGAGACCTCCTGCACATCCAGCAGTCCTCGATCTACGCACCACTGGGGCTGGAGTATCCCGCGGACGTGGAGGCCGCCGTCGCCGTGGCGGTGTCCGCGGACCGCCCGGCCGTGACCACCCTGCCGCTGGCGCCGTTCATCCACGCCACCGCCCTCTTCAGCGTCATGAACACCCTGGCCCTGGGCGGCACGGTGATCATCAACCCGGACCCCAGCCTGGTCCCCGAGGACGTGGTGCGACTGATCATCGACGAACGGGTGAGCCGGCTTATCGTAGCCGGGGACGCCGTGGCCGTGCCCATCGTCGAGGCCCTTGAAACACGCTTGCAGGGCGCCCGGTCCGGACTGACGTCCGTGATCAGTTCGGGGATGCGGTTCAGTGACGAGACCAAGCGCCGGATCCACCGATTGGGGCAGGTGGCGATCGTGGACATCCTCGCCTCCACGGAAGGGGGTCCCTACGCCATCGCCACCACAACGCGCGCCGAGGACCTCCCGGCTCGGTTCCGTCTCGCGGAGGACGCCGTGGTGCTGGACGAGGCGCGGCGCGAGGTGCAGGACGTGCCAGGTGCGACCGGCGTGCTGGCCTACCGCGGGGCCCTGCCCAAGGGTTACCTGGACGACCCGCGGAAGTCGGAGGAGAGCTACCCGGTCATCAACGGGGTCCGTCACTGTTCACCCGGGGACTACGTCCGGGTAGACGAGCATGGCTTCATCGAGTTGCTCGGGCGGGGCAGTTCCGTGGTGAACACGGGCGGGGAGAAGGTCTTTCCGGGTGAGGTCGAGGAGGCGTTGCTGGACCACCCGGCGGTGACCGATGCCGTCGTCTTCGGGGTGCCGGACCCGCGCTGGGGCGAGCGAGTGGCCGCCGTCGTCGCCGTGGCCCCGGGGTCGGGCACTACCGCACAGGACCTGTTGGACCACGTTGCACCCCGGTTGGCCGGATACAAGAAACCGCGCACGCTGGTCCTGCGCGACACCCTCGAGCGGAGACCGAGCGGGAAGCTGGACATGAGGGCGATCAAGACCGCCGTGGCGGACGCCGGCCCGAAGCGGGCGGGCACGGTATGAGCACCGGCCTCCTCGGCACGGCCGATTACTACGGGTTCGCCGAGCAGTTGAGCGGGGCCGAACGCACCGTGCTGCGGCGGTTGCGGGAGTTCCTGCTGACCGAGGCCGCACCGGTCCTGGCCGACCACTGGGAACGGGGCGAGGCGCCGCTGTTCCTGCGGGACCGACTGGCGAGGCTGGACCTGGTGGACCCCGCGGAGATCCGCGACGCCGGGGAGGCCGTCCGGCCGTTGTTCACCGGGTTCCGGAACCTGGAGTTCTCCCGCGTCGACGGGTCCCTGGCCATCCTGTTCGGCGGCCAGGCCGGCATGTTCCGCACCGTGGTGCAGGCCGGGGCCAGCCCGGAACAGTTTTCCGCATGGGACGAGGACATCGCGGAGTTCCGGATGACCGGGTGCTTCGCCCTGACCGAGCCCGAGCACGGTTCCGACATCGCCCGTGGCGTCCAGACCGAGGCCCGCCGCGACGGTGGCGACTGGGTACTCACCGGAGCCAAACGCTGGATCGGCAACGCTGCGTCCTCCGACTACGTAGCAGTGGCCGCCCGCGACACCGAGGACCACCAGGTCAAGGTCTTCCTGGCCCGCACCGACGATCCGGGCATGACCATCACCACGATCCGCGGCAAGACCTCCCTGCGCATGGTGGACAACGCCGACATCACCCTCGACGGCGTCCGGGTGCCGGACTCACACCGCCTGCAGGAGATCAACTCCTTCGCCGACCTCAACCGGGCCTTCCGGATTTTGCGTCCGGACGCGGTGTGGAACGCCACCGGCCTGCAGATCGGCCTCTTCGAGACCGTGCTCGACTACACGCGGCAGCGAGAGCAATTCGGCCGGCCGATCGCGTCGTTCCAGCTGGTCCAGGACCAGCTGGTCACCATGCTCGGCAACGCCAACGCCTCCCTGGCGCTCGCGGTCCGCCTGGCGCAGCTCGCCGACGGCGACGGCGTCGGCGACGCTCAGGCGGCCCTGGCCAAGACCTGGGTGTGCCGCCACATGCGCCACACTGCCTCACTGGGCCGGGAATTGCTGGGCGGCAACGGCATCCTGCTGGAGCACCAGGCCGCCCGGTTCCACGCGGACGCCGAGTCCCTCTACACCTTCGAGGGCACGGACCAGATCAACACCCTGATCGTCGGACGGGACATCACCGGCCATGGGGCCTTCGTCTAGCAGACAGGAGGGTTCCGATCACCTCTTCCCACCCCCTTCACCCCTCTCATCACCTCACCCATCAGTCCCTCTTCACCACCCCTGCGCCGCAGGCCGGATGAACTGGAGCAGCATTCCATGACGCACCTTCCCGAACACACCCGTCAGCAATCCCCGGACAGCCCGACGGCGGCCGGCCCGATACCCCGGGCCCCCGGCACCCCGGTATCCGCGACCGACCCGGCCAGGGCCCGGGAGGCCCGCCGCGTCATCGGTGCGACGTTCCTGGGCACCACGATCGAGTGGTACGACTTCTTCCTCTACGCGGCGTCCGCCGCACTGATCTTCGGACCCCAGTTCTTCCCCTCGGACAACGCCACGGCCAGCCAGATCGGAGCCTTCGCGACCTTCGCATTCGGCTTCATCGCCCGGCCGATCGGCGGCATCCTCGCCGGCCACTTCGGAGACCGGATCGGCCGCAAGCGGATGCTGATCCTGTCCCTGTACCTGATGGGCGGGGCCACCGTGCTGATCGGCCTGATCCCCACCTATGCCACCATCGGCATCTGGGCGCCGATCCTGCTGACGCTGCTGCGGCTCATCCAGGGCCTCGGCGTGGGCGCCGAGTGGGGTGGTGCCGTGACGATGGCCATCGAGCACGCCCCCGCGAACAAGCGGTCCCTCTACGGTGCCGCCCCGACCATCGGGCTGCCGGCCGGACTGATGCTCGCCAACCTGATGCTCATCATCCTGATGGCCGTGACCGGTCCGGCCTTCCTGGAGTGGGGCTGGCGGATCGCCTTCGTGATCAGCTTCCTGCTGGTCGTCGTGGGGATCTGGGCCCGCCGCCGGCTGGGTGAGAGCCCGCTGTTCGAGGAGTCCGTGAAGAACGAACCGGCCAAGGTGCCCTTCCTGGAGGTCTTCAGGGGCTTCACCCCGCAACTGCTCCTGACGGTCTTCGTGGCCGGCGTGCCCTCGATCCTGTCCTACATCGTGCTGACCTGGGCCCTCTCCTACGGCACCACTCAGATCGGTTACTCCCAGTCCGCACTGCTCTGGATCGGCATCGCGTGCTGCGTCCTGCAGATCGTCATGGTGCCCCTCCTGGCCCGGCGGGCGGACCGGACCGGCCTGACCAGGATGGCGGTGGCGGGGGCCACCCTCATGATCGCAGGGGCGCTGCTGTTCTTCCCCCTGTTCAACACCGGGAACATCTGGCTGGCCGCCCTGGCCACGCTGCTGGCGCACGCCTCCACGTCCTTCGCCTGGGCCGTGGTCCCGCCGATCCTCACGCAGGCGTTCCCGGGGCGGGTCCGCTACTCCGGCATCAGCATGGCCTACCAGTTCGGTGCCATCGTCGGCGGGGGTTTCGCACCCCTGATCGCCACGACGCTGCTGGCCCGCACCGGGACCAGCTGGTCGGTGGCCGGATACGTCGTCGTCGCCTGCCTCGTCATGCTGGCGTGCACCCTGGCGCTGACCCGGTACCGCACCCACCGCGACTACGCGGACGACGCCGCCTGAGGCCGCGGTGCGACCCCACCGGGATCCGCTCCTGCTCCGGTGACGTGCACGCCCCCGACCGCCCTCGGTGCGCGGCCGGGGGCGTGCACGTCACCCCACCCGCAACAGCACCTCGGCGCCGGGCTCGGCCCGCAGGCCGGGCACCTCCACCTCGGTGGCGTACAGCTCGACGACGGCGCCGGCGTCCGTGGGGCGCAGCACCACCCCGCGCAGCCGCCCGCTGCTGCCGAGCACCTCGGCCACGCCGGCGGCACCCGCGTCCGGGGCCAGCGCGGACCGGCCGTCCGCGGATCCGGCCACCGTCGTCGTGCCGTCCGCGCGCCCGGGGCCGCCGGCCGCTCCCGCCGCGACACCGAGGAGTTCCGCCCGCGTCCCCACCGCCAGCACCCGGCCCTCGCCCATGACGGCGATCCGGTCCGCCACGGTGAAGGCCTCGGCGTGGTCATGGGTCACGTACACGGCGGTCGTCCCCGTGCTCGTCAGGATCCTGCGCAGGTCCACGGCCAGGCGTTCGCGCAGCGCCCGGTCCAGGGCGGACAGCGGCTCGTCCAGCAGCAGCAGCCGCGGCCTGGTCGCCAGGGAGCGGGCCAGGGCCACGCGCTGGGCCTGGCCGCCGGAGAGCGTCTGCACGGCGCGGTTCCCGTAGCCCTCCAGTCCCACGAGCCGCAGCATCTCGTCCACGCGTGTGCGCCGCTCGGCCCGGCTCAGTCCCGAGGTCTCCAGTCCGTAGCCGATGTTCCGCGCCACCGACCGGTGGGGGAACAGCTGCCCGTCCTGGAACACCATCCCGCACCCGCGCTCGTGCACGGGCACCCGGTTCATCCGCCGGCCGCGCATCCACAGGCTTCCGGCGGACACCCGCTCCAGCCCGGCGATCCCGCGCAGCAGCGTCGACTTGCCCGAGCCCGAGGCGCCCAGCAGCGCGACGATCTCGCCGGCGTCGACGGCCAGGTCCATGTCCCGCACCGCCACGAACCCGTTCGGGTACGCCACGGACACGCCCTCGCACACCAGCGCCCGCTCTGTCTCGACACCCATCAGAACCCCGCTCCCGTCCCGGCCGCGCCCCGCGGGCGCAACCGCTCACACACCAGCATCACCGTCGCGGTCAGCACCGCCAGGATCACCGACCCGGCCATCGCCATCCCGTAGTTGTCCTCCCCGGGCCGGCCCAGCAGGCGCACGATGAGCACCGGCAGGGTCTGGTAGTCGGGGGAGGCGAGGAACGTCGTCGCCCCGAACTCGCCCAGGGACACCGCGAACGCGAACCCGGCGGCCAGCCCGAGTCCGCGCGCCAGGAACGGCCCGTCCACGGTCCGCAGCACCCGCCCGGGAGAGGCACCCAGCACGGCCGCGGCCTCCCGCAACCGCGGGTCCACGGCCCGCAGCACCGGCACCAGCGAACGGACGACGAGCGGCAGCGCGACCACGGCCTGGGCCAGCGGCACCAGCGCGCCCGAGTACGCCAGCTGCGGGGCGGAGGCCACGAGGGACACCACGAACCCGAAGCCCACCGTCACCGCGGACACCCCCAGCGGCAGCATGATCGCCGCGTCGAACAGCCGCTGGGCCCGCACCGCCCACCGCGAGCGCACCGGCCGGGTCAGCAGCAGCGCCAGCGGCACCCCGACCACCAGCGTGATGACCGTGGCGTCCAGGGCGATCTTCACCGAGTGCTCCAGGGCCTGCAGCACCGTGGTCCCGCCGGCGAACCCGGACCCGGCGCTCGAGCCGAGGAGCTCGTAGTTGCGCAGCCCCCAGCCCTGCGAGGACTGGAAGGACCGCGCCACCAGCGCCACGATCGGCGCGGCGATCAGCAGCACCACGGTCAGCATCGTCACCGCGAACGGCACCGCGTCCGCGCGCCGCAGCGGGTGGGAGGTCGGTTCGCGCAACCGCAGCGCCGTCTCGGTCCCGGCGCGGAACCGGTTGGCCAGCGTCACCGCCAGGATCACCACCACGAACTGCAGCGTGGAGAACACCGCCGCCGTGCGCAGGTCCAGGAACGCCGTCGTCTGGATGTAGATCTCGGTCTCCAGGGTGCCCACGCCCGGCCGGCCCAGGGTCTGCACGATCCCGAACGCCGTCGAGCAGAACAGGAACACCAGCGACCCGGCCGAGGCGATCGCCGGTCCCAGCGCCGGGACGGTGACGGTCACGAACGTCCGCCACGGCGAGGCCCCCAGCATCCGGGCGGCCTCCCCAGTGCGCGGGTCCAGCGTGGACCACAGGGCACCGACCTGGCGCACCACCACGGAGAAGTTGAAGAACACCATCGCCAGCACGACGGCCGTGAGCGTCTGGTCCAGCCCCAGGAACCCCAGCGGGCCGTTCTCGGCCAGCAGCGCCCGGAACGCGGTGCCCACCACCACCGTCGGCAGCACGAAGGGCACCGTGGACAGCCCGCGCAGCAGGTTCCGCCCGGGGAACCGGCACCGGTACAGGACGTACGCCCCGGGCAGCCCCAGCAGCAGCGATCCCAGTGTTCCGGCCACCGCCAGTCCCAGCGTCTGCCCCACGAGCCGCCAGGTGCGCGACTCGGCCAGCACCTCGGCGAAGGCGCCGAGGTCGAGCTGCCCGGCGGCGTTCGTCACGCCACGGGCCAGCATCGACCCGACGGGCCACAGGAAGAACACCGCCAGGAACGCCAGCGGGACGGCGGCGACCACCGTCCACACCAGCCCGCGGCCCACCGGGCCGGCGGCACGCCTCCACCGCCCGGGCACGACGTCCGCCCGGTCACCGCCCGGCGGGGCGGTTCCGGTCTCCGGGGCCCGACCGGACGCCGGCACCCGGGTGGGGGCCGGCGTCGGGACCAGGGCCGGGTCTCCCGGGACCAGGCTCATCCGTCGCGTCCTGTCCGGTGGGGGATGCCGATCAGCTCGCGGCCTCGTAGAGTGCGTTCCAGTCCTCGAGCCAGGCCTCGCGCTTCTCGGCGATCTGCCGCAGGTCCGCCTCGATCGGGTCCTCGACGAGGGTGGCGTTCTGCGCCCATTCGGCCGGCAGCTCGAGGGACTCGTCCACCGGGTACATGAACATGTTCTCCGGCAGCGAGGCCTGGAAGTCCTCGGCGAGCAGGAAGTCGATGAACGCCTGCGCGCCCTCGGGGTTCTTCGCGCCCTCCACGACGCCGGCGTACTCGACCTGGGTGGTGCAGGTGTCCTCGACGACCCCGGTGGTCGGGGCGAAGGCGGGGGAGGACGAGTAGCTGAGCACCAGCGGGTAGGCGCCCTGGCCCTCGCCGGCGGAGAAGTCGGAGTAGTAGGCGTCCGACCAGCCGGCGGCGACCTTGGTGCCGCCCTCGAGCAACCGCTGCCAGTAGTCCTGCCAGCCGTCCTCGCCCTTCTCGGTCACGGTGGCGGCCAGGAAGGCCAGGCCGGGGGAGGAGGTGACCGGATTGGTGGTGACGAACAGCCGCGCGTACTCGGGCCTGGCCAGGTCCTCCAGGGTGGTCGGCGCGGCGAGGTCGTTCTCCTCGAACCACTGCTCGTCCACGTTGACGCAGACCTGGCCCTGGTCGATGGGGGTCAGCCGGTCCTCGACGACGAGGTCCTGGGCGGATTCCGGCAGCGCCCCGGAGGCGTACTCGGCGACGACGCCCTCGTCGATGACGCGCTGGGCCGAGAGATTGTCGATGCCGTAGACCGCGTCCACGGTGGGGTTGTCCTTGGACAGGATCAGCTGGTTGACCAGGGTGCCGGCGTCGCCCGGGGCGGTGGTGGTGAGCTCGTAGCCGGACTCCTGCTCGAAGGCGGCGATCTGCTCCTCGGTGATGTTGAAGGAGTCGTGGGTCATCACGGTCACCGTGCCACCGGTGCCGGCTCCCGAGGCGCCGCTCGCGCCGTCGGTGGTGGCCGGCGCCGTGCCGTCGCCCGCGCCGGACTGGTCCGCGACCGAGCAGCCGGTCAGGGCCAGCGCGGCGATGCCCAGGATCGCGAGGGCGCCACGGGCACGGCGTCTGCTGGTGGGCGCTGCGGAAAGGTGGTGCATGAGTTCCTCCAATACCTCTGGAGGGGACGGGGCGGCGGGTGCGCCGACCCGAGGAGAGAAAGCTCGACTTCCTTCGCCGGTGCTAACCGGGCAGGTTCGAGGGTCTGCGGTGTGCGCACTCTCAGCGCCGGCCTGGCGCTCCCCTGTCGTTGAACCTTCAGTCTAGTGCCGGGGGAGGGGCGGGGTCATCTCGGTCGGCTGACGTGACCGGCCGTGGCGGCGCACCATAATGGAAAAGCCCTGCCTGTCTGAGCTGTCCGGCTGAGCACCTGCACGACGAATCGGCCCTGAGAGGTGGATGTGGACTGTTGTCATCCCGCTGCCGGCGGTACCGAGCCGGGACGTGCGCAGCACATGGATCCGCGGGAGCCTGCGTCTCGGGCCGTCCACACGGGCCCGGTCCAGTCGAGCTCCACCCACGGCATCGAGCAGGTTGAGGTTCCCGCCGGTCGGTTCCTCATGGGGGACCACTTCGGTGAGGGGTACCCCGCAGACGGTGAGACGCCCGTGCACGCGGTGCGGTTGGACGGCTTCTCCATGGACGCCACCACCGTGACGGTCGACGACTTCCGGCGGTTCGTGGAGCAGACCGCGTACGTCACGGAGGCGGAACGGTTCGGGTCCTCGGCGGTCTTCCACCTGGAACTCATTGCTCGTCGGCTGAACCCGGCGGGCGCGAACCCGGTCCCGGGGACGGCCTGGTGGGTCAACGTGCCCGGGGCGTGCTGGCATGCCCCGCTCGGACCGGGATCCCGGGCGGACGAGGACCACCCGGTGGTCCACGTCAGCTGGAATGACGCCCAGGCCTACTGCGCGTGGGCCGGGCGCCGCCTGCCGCACGAGGCGCAATGGGAGTACGCGGCCCGCGGCGGGCTGCAGGGCCACCGCTACGCCTGGGGCGATGAGCTCGTGCCGGGCGGCGAGCACCACTGCAACATCTTCCAGGGACGCTTCCCCGTGGAGAACACGATCGACGACGGTTTCCTCTCCACGGCCCCGGTGCGGACGTTCCCGGCCAACGGGTTCGGCCTGTTCCAGATGGCCGGGAACGTCTGGGAGTGGTGCCAGGACTGGTTCCTGCCGCGCTACTACCGGCGCAGTCCCGAGGAGAATCCCCCCGGGCCGCCGTTCGGCGAGGGCAGGGTCATGCGCGGAGGGTCGTTCCTCTGCCACGACTCCTACTGCAACCGGTACCGGGTGGCAGCGCGGAGCAGGAACAGTCCGGACTCCTCGAGCAGCAACTGCGGCTTCCGGACCGTCGGCTGACGGGTCAGGCCGCCGCCCGCACCCGGACCCCGTGGTCGGTCAGCGCCAGCAACTCGTCCAGCATCAGCTGGCGCATGCGGTCCACGACCTCCTCGCACCCCGGCCTGGCGGCCAGGTTGTGGGCCTCCTCCGGGTCCGAGTCGAGCAGGTACAGCTCCTCGGCGTCGGTGCCGAAGTACCGCGTGTAGCGGGCCTCGGGGGTGATGACCGAACGGATGTGCACGGGGGCCGGCAGCCCGTCGAGGCCGAACGGCTGATCCTCCTCGACGATCAGTGCCCTGCGGTGGACGGAGGCCTCGCCCCGCAGCAGCGGGACCAGGCTGCGGCCCTGGATGCCGCGGTGTCCCGAGACCCCGGTGAGTTCCAGCAGGGTGGGCACCAGGTCCGCGTTCGAGACCAGGGCCGTCGAGGCCGCGGTCCGCGCCGCCGGGGAGATCCCGACGCCGGCCCCCGGCAGTCCCGCGGGCACCCTCATGACCAGTGGCACGTTGGTCACGCCCCGGTAGTGGGTGAAGTGCTTGAGCATCATGCCGTGGTCGCCGAACATGTCCCCGTGGTCCGAGGTGAAGACGACCACCGTGTTCTCCGCCAGTCCGGTGCGTTCCAGCGTCTGCAGGATCCTGCCCACCTGGTCGTCCAGCAAGGTGATCAGACCCAGTTCCGCCGCGCAGGCCACCCGGTACTGTTCCTCCGTGGCGATCCACGTCATGGTCGGGTCCTCGCCGGGCATCCCCCGTCGCTCGGCCATGCGCCGGACGTGTTCGGGAGAATCCGAGTGATCCTGGTGGAACGTATCAGGTACCGGGACGTCCGCCGGGTCGTACAGGCGGTCGTATCCGGCCGGCGGCGCGAACGGATGGTGGGGATCGGGGAAGGAGGCGAACAGGAAGAACGGTTCGCCGTCCGCGGCATGGTCCTCGAGGCGGGCGCAGGTCCGCTCGGCGACGTACGCGCTGGGGTGCAGTCCGGCCGGAACGGCCGAGGTGTAGACCTGCGCCCAGTGCCCGCCGTGATCGTCCAGTGCCCGCTGCGGTCCGGCGTCCGTCAAGGGGTCGAAACCGCGCTCGCGCGCCCAGTGCACGTAGTGACCGCTGGGGCGGTCCCCATGACCGACCACCAGGTCCACCTCCTGGTAGCCGTAGTAGTCACCGGGCATCGTCACCGGCTGTTCGCTGTGGAGGAGGGAATCCTCCCAGCGGTCCCAGCCGGCGTCGCGGACGGGTCGGCGGGCATCCGGGAGGCAGTCCTCCAGCAACTGGGGTTCGGAGAGCATGATCTGCTCGCGCTGCTCCGGCTCGAAGTCCCAGCCCATGTTCTGGTGGTGCAGCTTGCCCACCGCGCTGGTGCGGTAGCCGCACGACGCCAGGTCTCCCGGCAGGGTCGAGACGTCCGGGTCGAGTGGCAACCCGTTGCACCGGGTGCCGTGCTGCTGGGGCCACCGACCGGTCATCAGGCTGGCCCGGCTGGGCATGCACGTGGGGTTGGTGACGTGGACGTTGCCGAAGGCCACGCCCTCGGCGGCCAGGGCATCCAGATGGGGCGTCGACACCAGCGGGTGGCCACCGAAGCCCAGGTGATCCGGGCGGAGCTGGTCCGCGATGATCACCAGGACGTTGGGGCGGCCGGCTGCGGGGTTCGGGTCAGGTCGCTCACGCATCGGCCATCTCCTGACGGTGGGGGTTCTTGATCAGGGACAGCACGCGCGTGCGCTCGTCCACGAACGCCTTGGTGGCGCGCGTGGTGATCTGGTCCCGCTCCCGGGGCAGGTTCACGGTGACGACCTCGACCACGTGGGCAGGCTTGGAACCGAGCACGACGACGCGGTCGGAGAGGTACACGGCCTCGTCGATGTCGTGCGTGACCACCAGGATGGTCATGCCGAATTGTTCCCGGATCCGCAGGCAGAGGTCCTCGAGCTCGAACCGGGTCTGGGCATCGACCGAGGCGAACGGCTCGTCCATGATGAGGATCTCCGGCCGGTAGGCCAGGCCGCGGGCGATGGCCACGCGCTGCTGCATGCCACCGGAGAGCTGCCACGGGTAGAGCTCGGTGGCATGGCTGAGCCCCACGGCCTCGATCGCCTCGTCGATGCGCTGGTTCTCCTCGGCCCGGCCCAGTCGGAGGTGCCGCAACGGAAGCCGGATGTTCTTGCGTACCGTCAGCCACGGCATCAGGGAGCGGTGGTAGTCCTGGAAGACGAGGGCCATCTGCTCCGGTGGCCCGTCGATGGGCTGGCCGTCGATCCTGGCCTCGCCGGAGGTCAGTGGCTGCAGTCCGGTGATGCACTTCAGCAGCGTGGTCTTGCCGACACCGGAGGGCCCCACGATGCAGACGACCTCTCCCGCGGCGACCTCGAAGGACAGGTCCCGGATGATCTCCTTGGCCTGGGGGCCGCTCCCGTAGGACTTGCACAGCCTGTCGACGGCCAGTCGAGGGACGGGTGTGGCGTGGTCCATGGAAGCTCCTCGGGTGTGGGCGGACGTGGCGCCGTGGTGTGGTCGGGTGTCAGTGCGGATGGTGGAGTCAAGAGTCACGCTGGGCCTCCTTGGCGCCGAAGTACCAGGCCAGGATCCTGGCCTTGACGAGGTCGAAAAGTTTGTTGATCACGAATCCCAGGACACCGAGCAGGAGCACCCCGGCCCACATGTCCGCGATCATGAAGGACTGCTGCGCGGTCAGCGTCAACGCACCGATGCCGGTCGAGGCACCGAGCATCTCCGAGGCGATCATCACGATGAACGCGATCTGCAGGCTCACCTGCAACCCGGCGAAGATCTGGGGTGCAGCGGCCGGGAGGTACACCTGGGTGAACTTCTCCGTACGGGTCAGCCGGTAGACGACGCTGACGTCCTTCAGGGTGCCGTCCACGGAACGGATCCCGTCCATGGTGGCGATGAGGGTGGGGAACGTCGCCGCCAGGGCGATCGAGGTGATGCGCATGTCGTTGCCGAAGCCGATCATGGTGATGAAGATCGGCACCAGGGCGACGGGCGGGATGGACCGCACGAAGTGGATGATCGGCTCCAGCAACCAGCGCAGCGGCCGGACCAGGGCAAGGACGAACCCGAGGACGATGCCCACCACGACCGCCAGCGCGTAACCCCCGGCCAGGTTGGCCAGGCTGGGGACGACATCGGTGGGGAAGTGGGCGAACAGCCACAACTGCTGAAACCTGGTCAGGATCTCTTCCAGTGGCGGGAAGAAGGTGCTGGAGGACCTCGCTGAAGCCACCCACCAGGCGGCCAGCAGCAGGGTGGGCGTGCCGACGGCCAGGGCCCATTTCAGCCAGGACGGTACGCGACGCGACCTCCGGCGGGGACGCCGACGCGCTGTCAGGTGGTTGACGGTGATGTCTGCGGTGGTCATGCCTGCACCTCACGTTTCGATTCATGCCAGTGCAGGGCCTTGGCCTCGACCAGCTGGGACGCGGCCTGGAAGGCCATGCCGAGGACGCCGAGCACGATGATCAGCGCGTACATCCGCGCCGAGTCCCCGGCGGTCTGGGCCTGGTACAGGCTCTGGCCCAGACCCGGTCCGCCCCCGAGCAGCCCGGCGACGACGGTCACCACCAGGGCTGCCGGTGCGGAGACGCGGATGGCGGTGGCGATGAAGGGCGAGGCGCCCGGGAGTATGACCCGCCCCAGGATCTCGACCTGGCCCATGCCGTACGAGCGGGCGGTGTCAGTGCGCACCGGATCGACATCGAAGACGCCGGCAACGGTCTGGATCAGGATCGGGATCGCGCAACCGATGATGGCCAGCACGATGGTCATCTCCGTCGTCGGACCCAGGATGAGCACCACGATGGGCAGGATCACGATCGGCGGGATCGGCTTCAGGAATTCGAGCACCGCGGACGTGGCGAATCGCAGCAGCTGTGAGGTGCCGATCAGGATGCCCAGGACCACCCCGACGACGATCGAGGCCGCCAGCCCGATCAGGGCCGTCCCCGCCGTGACGGCGGTGTCCTCCCAGAACGCACCGTCACCCAGCATCTCCCCGAGGGCGCTGAGCGCCTGCCCCACGGTGGGCAGGGACGTACCGGACAGCGGACCAGTCGCCAGCACCTGCCAGACGATGAGCAACAGGCCCACGCCGGCTGCGCCATAGGCCAGCGGCCGGGAGTTGTGGCGCCAGTAGTGCCCCGTCATCATTCAGCCCCCAGGATCGAGTCCTCGGTCAGCGGCGCGTTCTGCGGCTGGTAACCGAGTTCGGTCATCTTCTCGTTGGCACGGTTGATGTCCTCGAGCCTCGTCTCCAGCGGCCAGTAGGTGGTGGCTCCCTGGCGGATCGTCTCCAGGTCCACGCCGGTGATCTCCGCCGCGTGCTTCTGGGCCTCCTCCGTGTTCTCGTTGCCGTATTCGAAGGCCTTGACCATGGCCTCACGGAAGGCCTCGTACTTGGCGGGGTCCTGCTCCACCTGGTCGGTTCCGGCGACCCACAGCCCCACGGCGCCCTTCTCGAAGAAGGCCACGCCCGGGGAGGAGAGCAGGGTGTTCCCCTGGGCGCCGGCCTGCTCGGTGAAGGGGGAGACGAGGGCAGCGGCATCGATCCGGCCGTTCTTCAGGGAGTCCAGTGCCGAGGCGGGGTCGAGCACCATCCACTGGACCTTGGACGGGTCGCCACCGTCCTGGCGGATGGTCTCGCTGATGGTGACCTCCATCTGGGCCTTGCGAGCCGGGACGGAGACCTTGCGTCCTTCGAGGTCAGCCGGGGACGAGATGTCGCTTCCGGCGGCGACGTACACGCCCGTGTCGTCCAATTCGGCGGCATCCATCTCCAGGGCGTCGTCGGGGTAACCGTCGGCGGCGGCGACGACGGTCAGGTCGATGCCCTGGTTGAGGGCGTTGAAGAAGGGAACCGAGGGGGTGTAGGCGACGTCGATGTCACCGCTCTGGACCGCGGCGATGGCGGCCGGCGGGTTGGCCACGGTCTTCACCTCGATGCTGTTGATGCCGGCCTCCTCGAGGTATCCCTGCTCCTCGGCCAGGCGCAGCGAGGCATCGGATGCCAGGCCGAGGGCCCCGACCGTCACGGTGCCCCCCGACGAGCCGGACTGGGTCTGTCCTGACTCGGCCGTGGTGCTGCCGCCGCAGGCGACCAGGCCGAGGCCCAGAGACGTGACGGCGGCGACGGACAGGAAGGTTCGACGGGTGTTCATGGTGTTCTCCTGGGGTATGGGAATCGAGGTGGAGACGGTGGAACCGATGCCGGAGGAGGCATCGGGGGACGGATGGACTGGTCGATGGCCCGTGTCAGGCCGGTCCGTGGACCAGGCGCCCACCCAGCCACGTGGATCGGACGGGGTTGGAACTGAGGTCCTGTATCTCGTGGTCGGAAGGCCACGGACTCTCCAGCAGGCAGAGATCGGCGAATTGGCCGGGGGCCAGGGTTCCCTTGAGGGTCTCGGCATGGTCCTGCCAGGCGGGAGTGGAGGTCATCGCCGCCAGTGCCTCGCGCGAGCTGATCCGCTCGGCGGGGTTGACGGGGAGATCGTGGTCCCGCGTCATCCGGGTGACCATCGCGATGATCTCGCCGCGCCAGTCGACTGACGAGACGGGTGCGTCCGAGGTCGCCGTGAACCGCACGCCAGCTCTGGCCGCACTGGCGAGGGGCTGATGCCAGGCGAAGCGTTCCGGGCCGAGAAGCCGCTCCAGGGAGGCGCCACCGCCGAAACGGATCAGTGGGTTCGTGCACAGGCCCACGCCGTGAGCTGCCATGCGGGCGAGTTCCCGGGGCGCGTCCGGACCGTTGAAGGCGCCATGGATGACATAGTGTCTCGGATCCCCTGTGGCCCCCGGCCGGCGGTCGGACGGGCCGCCTTCCTGGGCTGCCGCCACCGCGTCGACGACCGCTGATGTGGTCGCGTCGCCCGTGGCGTGCACCCCCGACTGGAGCCCCGCCCGGTGGATGAGGGCGATGATCTCCTTGAGCTCGGTGATGCGCGCCTCGTCGCTCGCGCCGGCCACGACGAGCTGTCCGTGCGAGCACTCGGTCCCGTAGGGAGCGGACATCCACGCGGTGCCGCTGCGCGGGGTCCCATCGGCGAACACCTTGACTCCACCGATGCGCAGCAACTGGGGGTCGATGGCGCGCTCCTCCAGCAGTCGGGGGAGGTCTGATTCAAGGCCGCTGCGGACGGTTTCGGAGCTGATGCCACCGGTGCCGGCGAACAGCATCAGGACGTTGACCCTCAGGGCCAGCTCCTGTGACTGCGCCAGTGCCGCCAGTGACTCGAGGGCTCCCGTGGTGGGAGAGCCATCCAGCAGTCCGGAGCCCCCGGGGCCGAGGCCGGGCTCCGTCAGTGACGTGATACCCCAGGAGTGCAGCAACGACTGGCACTTCAACTGGACCCGGCGCAGTTCAGCAGTGCTCGGGGCGGGAATGGCGCTGAGGGGCAATTCCATGGCGGCGTCGACGAACAGCCCGTTCGGCCTTCCGTCTGGGTGGCGTCCGATGACACCGCCGGGCGGGTCCGGAGTCGAACTCGTGACGCCGGCCATCCGGATCAGCGCCTCATTGGCCAGGAGTTGATGACCCGTCTGGTCGAAGGCGACCACGGGGACGTCGACACCGAGGCCGGCGAGCATCTGCACCCCGGCGGCGCCGAGGCGGAACTCATCCCACCCGTGCGCCTTGACGACTGCCGGTCGCGCCGACGCCGCCTGGCGCAGCGCGTGGGCGACCTCGTTCCACGTGGGACAGCGATGCGCCGAGACGTCGACGCAGCCATAGAGGATGCTGGCGAGCACCGTGAAGTGCAGGTGGGCGTCATTGATGCCCGGGATCAGCGCGCCACCAGCGGCATCCACGACGCGGGTGCCCGGTCCGACCAGGGCGCCCACCTCGGACGAGGGGCCGACGGCGGTGATGCGCCCTTGTGAGACGGCGACGGCATCCGGGGCAGGACCAGAACCCGGGGCCCGCAGGACCGTGGGCAGGTCCGCGCCATGGATGTACAGGTCCGCCCTGGGGGTCATGGGTTCCTCCTGTCCGTACTGCGCGGTGGTGACCCACGGATGTGAGCGCCCTCACATTGGAGCATTAAGTTGGTCAAGTGATCAAGACATATGACCAACTTCGGTCGTACGATGTATTCCATGCACGGCACGTCGAAGTGACCCCACGGTCCCGAGACCGCCTGAGAGAACGGAGCACGCATGTCGAAGCGCATTCCCGCTGAGCAGCGCCGAAAGGAATTCATCGAGGCGGCGGCGCGGGTGATCGCCCAGGAGGGGGTCGAGCGGGCGACTACGCGTCGCATCGCCCAGGAGGCGGGCGCCCCGCTTGCTGCGCTCCACTACTGCTTCCACAGCAAGGAGGAGCTCCTCGAGGCCGTACAGGAGTACCTGAGCCGTGACTTCGCCTCGCGGTTGCCCCCTTTGCCGCCGGAGGTCCGTGGCCTGGAGGCCGCCATAGCGGCCCATGCCGACCGGGTGTGGCAGCGGATCACCGAGCATCCCGAAGAACAGGTGGCGACCTTCGAGCTGCTGTTGCGCCGTTATCGGCAGAGCCAGGAGGATTCAGAGTCGCAGGCCCAGGCGAACCTGGAGATGTACCAGGCCTGGTTCCGGTCGACGTCCTCGATCTACGCGAGGGCAGCCGAGGAGGCGGGAGAACCGGTACCCAACAACCTGCTGCTGATCACGCAGTTGTTCATCGCCGGGATCGATGGATTGAGCATGCTCTACGTCGCCAGCCCCGAACTGGTTCAGCCCCAGCCCATGCTCGACGTCCTGGTCCGGTCCATCGTGGCCGCGTGCAGGTACGACATGTCCGAGACAGGCCGGTGACCGCGACGTCTCACGGGTGAACCAGCCGGTCCTGCCCGTGGCACGGCGTCCGCGGTCCGTGTCGCCCGCGGACCGGCCCACCCCGGGGAGAGGTCATGTCCGCGTGGAGCGGACCCCCTTTCGTCCGCACCCCACCGGTCCCTAGGGTGGACGGATGAGCAAGTACACCACCACGAACCCGACCACCGGACAGATCGAACGCGAGTTCCCCACCCTGCAGGACGGCGAGGTCGAGGGGGTCCTGGCCCGCTCCCATGCCGCCTACGACGGATGGCGGTCGACCTCCCCGCAGGACCGGGCGAAGGTGCTGGCCGATGTGGCCCAGGCCTACCGCGACCGCGCCGAGGAACTGGGCCGGCTGATCGCCACCGAGATGGGCAAGCCGCTGCGCCAGGCCATCGGCGAGGCCAAACTGGCCGGCAAGATCTACCAGTGGTACGCCGACCACGGCCCCGAACTGCTGCAGACGGAGACCCTGGACCCGCAGGGCGCCGTCGAGTCGATCGTGCAGACCACGCCGCTCGGTTCGCTCGTGGGCATCATGCCGTGGAACTACCCCTACTACCAGGTGGCCCGGTTCGCCGCCCCCAACCTGATGGCCGGCAACACCGTCATCCTGAAGCACGCCCCGATCTGCGGTGCGTCCTCCGCGGTGATGGAGCAGATCCTGCACGAGGCCGGGGTCCCGCAGGATGCCTACATCAACGTCTACGCCACCAACGAGCAGGTCGCCACGATGATCGCCGACCCGCGCGTGCAGGGCGTCTCGCTCACCGGCTCGGAGCGGGCCGGTACCGCCGTCGCCAAGACGGCGGCCGAGAACCTCAAGAAGGCCGTCCTGGAACTCGGCGGCTCGGACGCGATGATCGTGCTGGACGACGCCGACGTCGAGTCGACGGCCAGGACGGCGGCCCAGGGGCGGCTCTCCAACGCCGGCCAGGCCTGCAACTCGCCCAAGCGCATGATCGTCCCGAACGACAAGCTCGACCAGTTCGTCGCCACCGTGGTGTCCACGTTCGAGGGCGCCGCGGTGGGCGATCCCACCCAGGACGGCACCGCCGTCGGGCCGCTGTCCTCCGTCACGGCACGGGACACCGTGGTCCAGCAGGTGCAGAGGGCCGTGGACCAGGGTGCGACCCTGCACACCGGTGGCCAGCCGCTGGACGGCGAGGGCGCCTTCATGGCCCCGGCCGTGCTGACCGGGGTCACCCCGGAGATGGACGCCTACTCGGAGGAGATCTTCGGGCCGGTGGCCGTGGTCTACGGCGTGGACTCCGTGGAGGAGGCGCTCGAGCTCGCCAACGACGTCAGCTTCGGTCTCAGCGGATCCGTCTGGAGCCAGGACATCGATCGCGCCCAGGAGGTCGCCGACGGTCTCGAGGTGGGCATGGCCTACGTCAACGAGCACGGCACCACGCTGCCCGGCTTGCCCTTCGGCGGCGTCAAGCGCTCGGGTTTCGGCCGCGAGCTCGGCCGCTGGGGGATGGGCGAGTTCGTCAACACCCGGTTGCGCCGCACCGCCGCCGCCAAGGGCTGACCCGGGCGGGGTGGGCGGGTCCTCAGAGGGTGAAGGCCCGGATGAGGGAGAGCACGAGCCCGCCCACCCCGATGACGATCAGGGTCGCCCCCAGGGACAGGCACACGCTGGTGATGGGCCGGCGACGCCCCAGGCTCATCAGCGTGGGCTTGTCCGGGCTCACGTAGGCCAGGGCGTGGTCCCTGCCGCCCAGGCGGGCGCGTTCCGGGGCACGGAGGCGCCGTTCGTAGATGTCCTCGGCGGTGAACCACCGTGCCCGGGGCTGGTGCGGCTGGCCCATGATGACGATCTGCGTGGGGACGAACCCACGGTCGGTGGAACGCAGGAGCATGCCCAGCACGAACAATGGCAGCCCGATCCCCGGGCTGACCCAGGCGAGCACGTCTGCGGCGTCGGCGAAGTCCTCGAGGCCGGTCACGGTTCAAGGCTAGTCTCAACCGCCCGGGAACTGGGGGCTGCCCCGGTGAGCGTGCCGGGGCCCGCGCCGCCCCGCACGTGCCCGGGGTGTTCGCTGACGCGAGTCAACGAACACCCCGGCCCCGGCAGTCATGATCACGGCGCGCGGTGGTTTCCTTGGCGTGTCCCACCGCGCGGCGTGACCGTGACCCAAGAGCACGGTGCGGGGAGCGCCGCCGCCGGGAGCACGACGCGCGGGCCGCGGCTCAGGCCGCCAGCGCCTCCGGCGTGCGGACCGGCGTCGCGCGCAGCTGGCTGTCCTCGACGGTCACCCGCACCGCGTCCCCCTCGGCCACGGTCTCGGAGACCAGCAGGTCCGCCACCCGGTCGTCCAGCTCGCGCTGGATGACCCGGTGCAGCGGGCGCGCACCGTAGGCCGGTTCGTACCCGGCCTCGGCGATCCAGTCGCGGGCGGCGTCATCGACCTCGAGGGCGATGCCCTGGGCGGCGAGCCGGGCCTCGGAGGCCCGCAGCTGCAGTCCCACGATCTCGCGCAACTGCGCCGCCGAGAGCGGGGAGAACAGCACCGTCTCGTCGATCCGGTTCAGGAACTCCGGCCGCATGAACTCCTTCACCCGGCCCATCACCTTCTGGCGCACGTCCCGCTGGGCGGCCGCCGCGTCGGCGGAGGCGAACCCCAGGGACGTCCCGCCCGAGGACAGGAACTCGGACCCCAAGTTCGAGGTCATGATCAGCACCGTGTTGCGGAAGTCCACGGTGCGGCCCTGGCCGTCGGTGAGCCGGCCGTCGTCGAGCACCTGCAGCAGCAGGTTGAACACGTCCGGGTGGGCCTTCTCGATCTCGTCGAGCAGGATCACCGAGTACGGGCGGCGCCGGACCTGCTCGGTGAGCTGCCCGGCCTCGTCATAGCCGACGTACCCCGGAGGGGCACCGACCAGGCGCGAGACCGTGTGGCGCTCGCCGAACTCGGACATGTCGAACCGGACCATGGCGTGCTCGTCGTCGAACAGCGACTGCGCCAGCGCCTTGGCCAGCTCGGTCTTGCCGACGCCGGTGGGACCGAGGAACAGGAAGGACCCGACCGGCCGCGAGGGGTCGGCCATCCCGGTCCGGGACCGTCGGACGGACCGGGCGATCGCGGTGACCGCGTCGTCCTGGCCGACCACCCGGTGGTGCAGCTCATCCTCGAGCCGGGCCAGGCGCGATTTCTCGGCCTCGGTCATCCGCGCGGCCGGGATGCCGGTGGCGCGGGAGACCATCTCGGCGATGGCGCCCTCGTCGACGACGTCACCGGCCCCGCCCGCGTTCTGCCGTGCGGCGGCCTCGGCCAGCTGCTCGTTGATCCGGTTGACCTCGTCGCGCAGCTCGCCGGCGCGCTCATAGTTCTCGGCGTTGACGGCGGAGTTCTTCTCGGCCTCCAGCCCCGCGAGCGTGGCGCGCAACGCGTCGACGTCCACCGGTGCGCCGCCCTCGACCGGGCCGCGCCGCAGCGACAACCGTGCCCCGGCCTGGTCGATCAGGTCGATCGCCTTGTCCGGCAGGAACCGGTCGGTGATGTACCGGTCCGAGAGCACGACGGCGGCGCGCAGCGCCTCGTCCGTGTACGTCACCCGGTGGTGGTCCGCGTAGCGGCCGGCCAGCCCGGCCAGGATCTGCACGGTGTCCTCCACGGAGGGCTCCGGGACGGTGACCGGCTGGAAGCGGCGCTCCAGGGCGGCGTCCTTCTCGATCTTGCGGTACTCCTTGAGCGTGGTGGCGCCGACCATGTGCAGGTCCCCGCGGGCCAGCCGCGGCTTGAGGATGTTGCCGGCGTCCATGCCGCCGGACTCCCCGGAGCCCCCCGCGCCGACGACGGTGTGCAGCTCGTCGATGAACACGATGGTGTTGCCGTCCTCGGCGATCTCATCCATCGCGGTGGTGAGCCGCTCCTCGAAGTCGCCGCGGTAGCGGGTGCCGGCGACCATGCCGGCCAGGTCCAGCGTGATGACGCGCCGGCCCTTGAGCTGGGCGGGCACCTCGTCGTCGGCGATGGCCTGGGCCAGGCCCTCGACGATGGCGGTCTTGCCGACGCCGGCCTCGCCGATCAGCACCGGGTTGTTCTTGGTCCGGCGGGCCAGGACCTCGATGGTCTGCTCGATCTCGTCCTCGCGGCCGATCACCGGGTCCAGCCGGCCGGCGCGGGCCTCCTCGGTCAGGTCGAGGCCGAACTTCTCCAGCACGGATCCCTCGGCGCCGGTCTGACCCGGGCCCTCACCCGGCCCGTGACTCGGTTGTCCCGGCTGGGCCTGTTGCTGGGCGGCGGCCTGCAACGACTGGGGGGTGACACCGGCCTGGGCCAGCAGGTGCCCGGCGGGGGAGTCCTGGTTCAGCACGAAGGCGAAGAACACGTGTTCCGGGTCGATGTACGTGGAGCCGAAGGCGCGGGCCACCTGGTAGCCGTCCAGCAGGACCTTCTGCGCCGAGGCGTTCAGGGCCGCGGACGTCTCGTCCTTCCCCTCGACGGGAGCGGGCAGGCGCTCGTCCACGGCCGCGATGAGGGCCTGGGGGTCGGCGCCGGAGGCGCGGACGCCGGCGGCGGCCGGATCCTCGCCGAGCATGGTGCGCAGGACGTGCAGGGCGTCGACCTCGGTCTGGCCGCGTTCGACGGCGAACCGCGCGGCGGCGGCGATGACGTCGTGGGTCCGCTTGCTCAGCAGGCGGGTGATGTCGACGGGGCGTCCCTGACGGCCCACCCGCTGACCCTGCAGGTAGCGGGTGAAGAATTCGTCGAAGGAATCGCCGTGGGAGCCGGCGGGGCCGAAGAATGCGGGCATTGGTCCTCCTCGAGACATGCTCAGCGAGAGTTGAGTGTGTTCAGCTCAAGTAACGCGGGTGTTCCAGGAAATGTTCCCGAACCACCGCGAGGAGGTCAAGAAAGGTGAGTGGACCTGACTCAAGATGCGGCACGGCCCCCGGCGAGGATCGCCGGGGGCCGTGCTCAGGACGTCATGCCGTCAGTCGGTCTACCCCATCATGTGCACGATGACCTCGACGACGCCGGCGGCCGCGGCGAGCGTGACGACGCCGGTGATCGCCCAGAACGCGGCGACGTCGGTGCTCGGCGAACCGGTCAGCGCGGTTCGGGAGACGGGAGTGAAGGAGGGCAGGAAAGCGGACATGAGCGTCCTCCATGAGTGGGATCTGAACCGGCCAAGATATGGCCTCTGGTCCTGCCCAGAGCGGGCATTGGGCAGGACATTACACGCGTCCCCGGAGGCGCGAAAACGCCACGCCGGGCGACACGCCGGATGAGACGCAACCGGTCCTAAACGGGTGCCGGTCCGACCTGTTGACGGTCCCGGAAACACCCTGCGACGAGGCGCTACCCAGGGGGCGGTGGCGCGTGCCGGTCCTCCGGGGTGGCGGTCCCCCAGTGCTCGTGCAGGGCGGTGATCGCCTCCGTGACCAGGGCGCTGCGGGTCACGCCGATGGGAAGGGCGGCCACCACGGAGTTTGTCCGGACGTTTCCCTGCAGGGGGCGGAAGACCAGCGGCCTGCCCTCCGGGCTGGCCGCTGCCGGTTGCATCAGCAGGGAGTAGGCGAGGTTCCGGCCCACGACGTTGTGGATGGCGCCCACGCTGGCCGACCGGCCGAGCACATGGGGCTCCACCCCGGCCTTGGCGTACTCGGCCAGCGTGCGCTGCAGGGCCGGCTCCTCGCTCATCAGCATGACCGGGTGGGCGGCCAGCTCCTCAAGGCTCACGGTCTCCCGGTCGGACAGCGGGTGCTCGGGGCTCAGTACGGCCTGGCGGCGCGCCTCCTGGAGCACCTCGGTCGCGCAGTCCGGCAGCGCCTGGGCTTCGTAGATCACGCTGAGCTGGGCCACGCCCCCCAGCATGAGTTGTTGCACCTCGGGGCCGGCGGCCTCGATGAAGTCCAGTTCCACGGCCGGGTGCCGGTGGGTGAACCAGTCCAGCAGGGGAGGGATGACATGGGGGGCCAGGGTCCTGAACACCCCCACGGTCAACCGGCCGGAGAGCCGGCCATGTGCTCCCTCCACGGCGGAGCCGATGTCCGCGACCTGCTCGACCACCTGCCGGGCGCGGGCGGCGACGACCTGCCCCTCCGCGGTCAGGGCGATGCCGCGGCCCCGACGGCGGATGGCCAGCGAGGCGCCGACGGCCTGTTCCAGCTGTGCCAGCGCCAGGCTGACGGCCGCCTGGGAGACGTGACACCTCCTGGCCGCCTCCGTGATCGACCGGGTCTCCGCGATGGCGGCAAAGTATTCCAGCTGGCGCAGGGTCAGTTCGCTCATCATCTCCCCTTATGACTCTCACCAGTTATCTTAGCTAGACAAATGTGACGCGCGCCACGAGGCTCGACTGTGAGACCAGCCGCTCAGTCACCCCCGTCAGGAGTCATCGTGGAGCAGCACAGGGACCGGCCCTACGTGGTCACTCTCGGCACGGCCGGCGGGCCGAGGTGGTGGAACGACCACCAGGGCCAGCCCCGTTTCGGTATCGCCACCGCCGTCGTCGTGAACGGGACGTGGTATCTCGTGGACTGCGGACAGGGCGCCGGCCGCCAGGCCGCGGCCGCCGGACTGCGGATGGCCGACCTCGGCGGGATCTTCATCACCCACATGCACTCGGACCACACGGTGGACCTGCCGTCCCTGTTGCTCTTCGGGGCGTTCGAACTGAAGAACGCACCCGCCGGGACCATCCCCGTCATCGGACCGGGAGACCGCGGCAAGCTGCCGCCGTTGTCCCCCCGGGCCGCCTCCGTGCCGACGCCCATCGCCCCGGAGCGACCCACCCCCGGGGTCGACGGGCTGGTCCACGGGCTGCTGGCCGCCTACGCCACGGACTGCAACGACCGCATCTTCGACTCTTTGGCCAAGAGCCCGGCCGAGCAGTTCGAGCCCCGCGAGATCGAGTTGCCGGGGGACCTGGGCTTCGACCCGGACACCGACGTCGCCCCGGAGATGGAGCCGATCGAGGTGTTCCGGGACGAGAACGTCACCGTCAGCGCCATCCTCGTCTCCCACCACCCCACTGCTCCGGCCTACGCCTTCCGGTTCGACGCCGAGGCCGGTGCGGTCGTGATCTCGGGGGACACCGCCCCTTGTGCCAACATGGTGCGCCTGGCCCGGGGAGCGAGCCTGCTGCTGCACGAGGCTATCAACCTGGACATCCTGCAGGCGCAGTACACGGACGCCGAGATGATGCAGGCCACCATGGACCACCATCGCCGCGCCCACACCACGGCGGCCGAGGCCGGCAGCATCGCCGCCGTGGCCGGCGTCGGGCACCTGGCACTCCACCACCTCGTCCCCAGCTACTCGCCGCCCGAGGCCTGGGACGAGGCCCGCACCACGTTCGACGGCCCCCTCAGCATCCCCGAGGATCTCGACGTCATCCCCTTCGGCGGCACCGGCGACACCCCGTCGCTGCAGGCCGCCGGCACTCCTACGCTCAGCCTCTGACAGGAACCGAGGACATCCCATGACGACTCCACCACCCACCCCGGCGACGCCGGCGGGCACCTACCACGCCTCTCCGCGGGACATGCGCAGGATCCTCTTCTCGAGCTTCCTGGGCACCGCCGTGGAGTACTACGACTTCATCCTCTACGCCACGGCGGCGGGGATCGTCTTCAACCAGGTGTTCTTCTCCGGTCTCGATCCCGCTGCGGCACTCTTCGTCTCCTTCGGCACCCTCGCCGCCGGCTACGTCGCCCGTCCGCTCGGAGGCCTCCTGTTCGGCCACCTGGGTGACCGCATCGGACGCAAGGCCATCCTGATCGGCACGGTCCTGATCATGGGCATCGCCTCCACCCTCATCGGCCTGCTGCCCACCTCCGAGCAGATAGGCGTCTGGGCGCCGATCCTGCTGGTGTCCCTGCGCCTGGCCCAGGGCATCGCCGTCGGCGGGGAGTGGGGCGGGGCGATGCTGCTGGCCTTCGAGAACTCCAAGAAGGAGTCCCGCGGGTTCGCCGCGTCCTTCGCCTACATGGGCGCCCCCGCCGGCACGATCGTCGGCACGCTGATGCTCTCGCTGATGTCCATGCTGCCGCAGGACCAGTTCCTCAACTGGGGCTGGCGCGTGCCGTTCATCCTGTCGGCCGTGCTGATGGGCCTGGCGATCTTCATCCGCATGAAGGTCTCCGAGTCCCGCGTCTTCCAGGAGCTCTCCACGGCCGTGGAGGCCAAGAAGCGCCCCGTCCCCGCCGCGGAACTGTTCCGCGAGCACCCCAAGTCCCTGCTGATCGCCATCGGCTCGGGCCTGTCCGGACAGATGGCCCAGGGCCTGATGGGTGCGTGGGCCATCTCCTTCGCGGTCCAGCAGGCCGTGCTGGCCCAGACCGAGGTGCTCAACATCAAGGCCCTCGGCGGCGTGGCCACCATCCTGATGATCATCATCGCCTCCCGGCTCTCCGACCGCCTGGGCCGGCGCAAGGTGCTCATCTGGGGCAACCTGGCCGCCATCGCGCTCGCCTTCCCGGTGATGTCCCTGTTGGAAATGGGATCCACCGTGGCCTTCATGCTGGCGATCTTCCTGGGCCTGTCCGTGATCCAGGGCTTCACCTCGGGGCCGTACGGCGCCTTCGTCGGCGAGCTGTTCCCCACCTCGGTGCGCTACTCCGGCACCTCGATCGGCTACCAGCTGGCCTCCACGCTGGGTGCCGGTTTCACCCCGATGATCGCCACGGCCCTGGTCATGGCCGGCGGCGGATCCCTGTGGCTGGTGGCCTGCCTGTGGATGGCCTTCTCGGCCATGAGCCTGGTGTCCTTGCTGGCGGCCCGTGACCGCTCGACGGAGGACATCCAGGAACTGGACGGGACCACCGCCGCCGGCTCGGAGATCACCGCTCCTGCCGTCGCGCCGGCCGAGGACACCGCGGTCCGTTCCTGAACCCCGGTTCCCCGGCCGGAGGCGCTGGCGCCGGCCGGGGACACGACGACGGCGGCGGCACCCCTGGGGTGCCGCCGCCGTCATGTCAGCGGAGCGCGGTGGGCTAGGTGGCCCGGACGGTCAGCGTCCCACGGGGGCGTCCCGGACCGCGTCGTCGTCCTCGGACGCGAGGTCCGCACTCATCTCATCCAGGGCGGGATCGTGGTGCCCGCCCTGGTCCAGGTACTCCTGGGAGGACTCGAACTCCGGGGTGTCGAAGGTCTCGCCGGCCAGGGGATCACCGGCGGTGTCCGCGAGCTCGGCGGCGCCCGTCTGCGGGTTGACGGTGATCTCGCTGGGCCGCACCCGGCGGTAGGAGATGATGTGCTTGTCCGGCTCGTCCCCGGGGGTCGGCACCACGGTGGCCAGGCCGCTGAGGGACATCGACGCCCCGCCCAGGCCGCGGAACACCTCCCGGCCATAACGGTGCGGCTTGGCCGCGTCCACGGCGGCCGCCCCCAGCTGCTCGACGGCCTCGTCCCGCCGGGGCGCTCCCGCCGGTGCCGCACCCGCAGGGGCGACCGGAGCGACCGCGCCGGCCGTCGTCGGGGTCTGGGGCGCCGCCTCGCCCTCCGGCAGGATGACCTCGATGTGCTGCGGCATGGACAGTGTCTCGTGCCGGAAGGCCCGCAGCAGCGAGATGCACGCGATCACCAGGATCACCGAGAACGGTGCCGCCGTGGACACGGCCAGCGTCTGCAGGGCCGTCATGGCCACGTCGCCGCCGGCCACGAGCAGGGCCGCCGCGGCCACGCCCACCAGGACGGACCAGAACACGCGCGTCACGACCGGGGTGGACGTCGCCCCGCCGTGGGCCATCATGTCGATCACCAGGGAGCCCGAGTCGGAGGAGGTGACGAAGAAGAAGATCACCACGACCATGGCCAGGATGCCCAGGAACATGCCGGCCGGGAAGTGCTCGAACAGCTGGAACAGGGCGGTGGTGCTGTTCACCGTCTGCTCACCGGTCTCCGCGTCCGCCACCGTGATCTCCCGGCCCGTCTGCTGGTACAGGATGCCGGTGTTGCCGAAGATCGTGAACCACACCAGGCTGACCAGGGTGGGGGCCAGCAGGACGCCCACGACGAACTCGCGAATGGTGCGTCCGCGCGAGATACGCGCGATGAACATGCCCACGAAGGGCGCCCACGACGTCCACCAGCCCCAGTAGGCGATGGTCCAGATGCCCTCCCAGTTGTCCTCGGAGAACGGCCCGACGTGCAGGGCGGTCTGCGGCAGCTGGCTCAGGTACTGGCCCAGGTTCTCGGGGATGGACTGCAGCAGGAAGATCGTCGGGCCCAGGGCGAACACGAGCAGCGCCAGGACGGCGGCCAGGGACATGTTGAAGTTGGACAGCCACTTGAGGCCCTTGTGCACGCCGGAGACCACGGACCACGTGGCGATGAGGGTCACCACGGCGATCAGCCCGATGACCAGCGCCGGGGAGCGCTCCATCCAGCCGTAGAACTCGATCCCGTCGACCACCTGGCTGACGCCGAAACCGAAGGAGGTGGCCACACCGAACAGCGTCCCGACGATCGCGATGACGTCGATGGCGTGGCCGATCCAGCCCTCCACGCGCTGGCGGCCGATCAGCGGCTCCAGCAGCCACCGCACGGACATCGGGCGGCCGCGGCGGAACGACATGTACGCCAGCCCCAGGCCGACGACGGCGTAGATCCCCCAGGGGTGCAGACCCCACTGGAGCATCATCAGGCCCACGGACTCGCGGGCGGCGTCCGAGGACAGCGGCTCGTTCCCGAAGGCTCCGGGCGGCGCCACGTAGTTCCACAGCGGCTCGGCCACGCCGAAGAACACCAGGCCGATGCCCATGCCGGCGCTGAACAGCATGAGGAACCAGGACAGCAGGCCGAACTCGGGACGTTCGTCGTCCCGGCCCAGCCGGATGCGTCCCACCTTGGAGATCGCGCAGTACAGCACGAACACCAGGAAGGCGTTCACGGCGATGACGTACCACCAGCCGACGCCGCTCGTGATGGCCTCGTTGAGCTCGGTGGTGGCCTCGGTGAGGGCGTCACCGGCCACATTGGCGAAGACGATCGAGGCCACGACGAGGCCGATGATGATCACCGCCGCGGGGATGAAGACCGGCTTGAGGATCTTCGCACGGGGCGGCGGCGGAGTACCGGCGCTCGAGTCGTCGGACAGTGTGTGGGGTGGCCCGGAAACGGGGGAGGACATGTATCGCCTTTCGGGGCGGGACGGACGGATCAGGGACTCGGTGAGGCTAACAGGCCTGCTCGGTCACCATCCGGGCACCGTGATCCGGCCCACGCCGGCCCTCCGTTGGACTATGTCCCCAGCGCCTCCTCGATCGCCCCGCGCATCCTGGCCGGCGCCGTCGTGGGGGCGAAGCGCTCGATCACGCGGCCGTCCCGGCCGATGAGGAACTTCGTGAAGTTCCACTTGATCGCATCGCCCAGCAGACCGGACGTCTCCTGGCGCAGCCAGGCGAACGCCGGATGGGAGCCGGAGCCGTTGACCTCGACCTTGCCGAACATGGGGAACTCCACGCCGTAGTTCAGCTGGCAGAACTCGCCGGCCTCGGCGTCGGTGCCCGGTTCCTGGTGGGCGAACTGGTTGCACGGGAAGCCCAGCACCACGAGCCCGCGGTCCCTGTACTCCGCGTAGAGCTCCTGGAGACCCTCGAACTGAGGGGTCAGGCCGCACTTGCTCGCCGTGTTGACCACCACGGCCACCTGGCCGGTGTATGCGGACAGCGGCTGTTCGGCACCCGCGGCGGTGCGGGCCGTGAAGTCGTGCAGGGTGCTCATCAGTCCTGCACCACCGTGACGTGGACGTCGATGTTGCCCCGGGTGGCATTGGAGTACGGGCAGACCTGGTGGGCCGCATCGGCCAGTTCCTGGGCCTCGTCCTGCGGGAGCCCGGGGATGACCACCTCGAGGGTCACCTCGAGGCCGAACCCGCCGGCGTCGTTGGGGCCGATGCCCACCCGGGCACCCACGCTGGACTCGCCGAGATCCTTCCTGGCCTGGCGGGCGACCATCTGCAGGGCGGAGTGGAAGCAGGCCGCATAGCCGGCGGCGAACAGCTGCTCGGGGTTCGCACCGTTACCGGTGCCACCCATCTCCTTCGGCACGGCCAGGTCCAGGCTCAGGGTGCCGTCGGCGGTCCGGGTGTGGCCGTCGCGGCCGCCGCCGGTGGCCAGGGCCTCTGCGGTGTAGATCGTCTTCATGGGATCTCCTTCGGTGGATGGATAGGGGGTGGATCGGGAATGGGCGCGGATCGCCCGGGGACGGACGCCGTTCGCGCGGGCGGAGGGCCCTCAGGCTCCGGCGCTCACGAAGCGCCGGGACAGGTCCCGCAGCGCCAGCAGTTCCGCGGGAGCCAGCGTGACCGCCTCCAGCAGGCATCGCTGGACGTCCGCCGCCCGCTCGCGCAGGGCATCGCCGGCGGGGGTCAGGCTGACGAGCACCCGGCGGGAGTCGACGTCGGCGCGCTCGCGGGCGATGAACCCGTGGGCCTCCAGCCGGCGCAGCAGGGGCGAGAGCGTGCCGCTGTCCAGGTGCAGGCGCTCGCCCAGGGACGTGACGGTCAGCCCGTCCTGCTCCCAGAGCACGAGCAGCACGAGGTACTGCGGGTAGGTCAGGCCCAGCTCGTCCAGCAGGGGGCGGTAGGCCTGCTGGGCGGCCCGGGCCGCGGAGTACAGGGCGAAGCAGACCTGGTCCTCGAGGTGCAGGTTCGGTGCCGTGGCGGAGCTCATGCCAGAAGTATTGCGCACAATTCAATTGAGCACAATGTTTTGACGGTGGGGCGTGGTCATCAGTCCGGCCAGTGGTCGTCCCGGTTCCTCCACGCCTCCGGGACCCCGCCTGTTCCCGGCGCCGCCGTCCTCCGCCACCATGAGGGTGTAACGCCTCACCCCGAGGAGGAGCCGTGGCCACCCATCACACGCCGCCGGCGTCGGGCCCGCGGGTCGTACGCGCCCCGCGCGGGCCGCAGATCACCGCCCGGTCCTGGCAGACCGAGGCGGCCAAGCGGATGCTCATGAACAACCTGGACCCCGAGGTGGCCGAGCGCCCGGAGGACCTGGTCGTCTACGGCGGAACGGGCCGGGCCGCGCGGTCCTGGGAGGCCTTCGACGCGATCGTGCGCACGCTCGACACCCTCGGAGCCGACGAGACCCTGCTCGTCCAGTCGGGCAAGCCGGTCGGGGTGCTCACCACCCACGAATGGGCCCCGCGGGTGCTCATCGCCAACTCCAACCTCGTCGGGGACTGGGCCACGTGGGAGCACTTCCGGGCCCTCGAGGCCGAGGGGCTGATGATGTACGGCCAGATGACGGCCGGGTCCTGGATCTACATCGGCACCCAGGGCATCCTGCAGGGCACCTTCGAGACCTTCGCCGCCGTCGCCCGCAAGCGCTTCGGCGGGACGCTGGCGGGCACCCTGACCCTCACCGCCGGCTGCGGCGGGATGGGCGGGGCGCAACCGCTGGCCGTGACCCTCAACGGGGGAGCCTGCCTCATCGTCGACGTCGACGCGGCCCGGCTGCGGCGCCGCCGGGACCAGCGCTACCTGGACGAGGTCGCCCCGGACCTGGACACCGCCGTGCACCGGGTCCTGGCCGCCCGGGCGGAGGGGCGGGCCCTGTCCGTCGGGCTGGTCGGCAACGCGGCCGAGGTCCTGCCCGAGCTGCTCGACCGGCGGTTCCCGGCCGACGTGGTCACCGACCAGACCTCCGCCCACGATCCGCTGTCCTACCTGCCGGTGGGCGTGGACGTCGACTCCTGGCGGGCCGAGGCCGCGCAGGACGCGGAGAAGTTCACCCGGCGGGCGCGCGAGTCGATGGCCCGGCACGTGGAGGCGATGGTCGGGTTCGCCGACCGCGGCGCGGAGGTCTTCGACTACGGCAACTCGATCCGCGACGAGGCCCGCACGGCCGGGTACGAGCGCGCCTTCGACTTCCCCGGCTTCGTGAAGGCCTATATCCGCCCGCAGTTCTGCGAGGGGCGCGGCCCCTTCCGGTGGGTGGCGCTGTCCGGCGACCCGGCCGACATCGCCGTCACGGACCGTGCCCTGATGGAGCTGTTCCCGGACCACGCGGACCTGCACCGGTGGTTGCGAGCCGCCGCCGAGCACGTCGAGTTCCAGGGGCTGCCCGCCCGGATCTGCTGGCTGGGCTACGGCGAGCGGGCCCGGGCCGGGCTGCTGTTCAACCGCCTCGTGGCCGAGGGCAGGGTCTCGGCCCCGATCGTCATCGGCCGCGACCACCTCGACTCCGGGTCGGTGGCCAGCCCCTACCGGGAGACCGAGGGGATGCTCGACGGCACCGACGCCGTGGCCGACTGGCCGCTGCTCAACGCCCTCGTCAACACCTCCTCGGGCGCCACCTGGGTGTCCATCCACCAGGGCGGCGGCGTGGGGATGGGGCGCTCGATCCACGCCGGCCAGGTCTGCGTGGCCGACGGCACCGAGCTGGCCGCCCGGAAGCTGGAACGGCTCCTGACGAACGACCCCGCCACGGGCGTGATGCGCCACGTGGACGCCGGCTACGACCGGGCGCGGGAGGTCGCCGCCGAGCGCGGGGTGCGGATCCCGATGGCCGAGGAACCCGATGCACCCGTCCGGCCCGGGAAGCCCGGTGGGAACGGGACCTGATGCGCACCGTCGTGACGGACATCGCCGAGCTGGTGACCAACGACGCCGGCGCCCCCGGCCTGCTGGGCGTCGTCGCCGACGCCACCCTGCTCCTCGAGGACGGCCGGGTCCGCTGGGCCGGTCCGGCCGCCGAGGCCCCGATCGAGGCGGCACTGGCCGAGGAGGGCATCAGCGCCGGCGGCGGTGCGGTCCTGCCGGGGTTCGTCGACAGCCACACCCACCTCGTGTTCGCCGGGGACCGCTCGGCGGAGTTCGCCGCCCGCATGGCCGGACAGCCCTACACGGCCGGTGGCATCACCGCCACGGTGGCCGCCACCCGCGCTGCTGGCACGGCAGAGCTCGAGGAGAACCTCGTCCGCCTGCTCCGGCAGGCCGAGCGCTCCGGCACCACCACGGTGGAGGTCAAGACCGGGTACGGGCTGAGCCTCGAGGAGGAACTGCGCGCCCTGGACATCATCAACCGGCACACGGAGGACGCCACCCTGCTGGCCGCCCACGTGGTCCCGCCGGAGTACCGCGACGATCCCGAGGGCTACGTCGACCTGGTGGTCGAGCGGATCATCCCGGCGGCGGCCGGACGGGCCCGGTGGGTCGACGCGTTCTGCGAGGAGGGGGCCTTCACCGTGGAGCAGTGCGCTCGCGTCCTCACGGCCGGCCGGGAGCACGGGATGATGCCGCGGCTGCACGCGAACCAGCTCACCGCCGGCGGGGCGCTGCAGCTCGCCGCGCGCCTGGGCTGTGCCTCCGCCGATCACGCCACGTTCGCCTCCGAGGCCGACCTGGCCGCGCTGGCCGGCGCCGGCACCGTGGTGACCCTGCTACCCGGCGCCGAGTTCTGCACCCGACAGCCCTACCCGGACGCCCGCCGCTACCTCACCGCTGGGGTCACCCTCGCCCTGGCCACCGACTGCAACCCCGGTTCGAGCTTCACCAGCAGCATGCCCTTCTGCATCGCCGTGGCCGTGCGGGACATGCACTTCACCGTGGACCAGGCGGTGTGGGCCGCCACCGCCGGGGGAGCGGCCGCGCTGCGCCGGCCCGACGTCGGCCGGCTCACCGCCGGCGCCCGCGCCGACTTCATCGTCCTGGACGCGCCCAGCCACCGGTACCTGGCCTACCGGCCCGGGGTCGACCTCGTCCGGCGGGTGTACCGGGGCGGTCGCCTGATCGCGGGGCAGGACTGGCCGTGACACCGATCGAGCTGGACCCGGACGCCCTGAGCCTGCGCGACGTCGTCGCCGTGGCCCGGTTCGGGGCGCCGGTGACGATCAGCGCCGCCACGCTCGACCGGGTCCGGGCGACCCGGCAACACGTCGACCGGCTCGCCGGGGCCGCACGCCCCGTGTACGGGGTCTCCACCGGGTTCGGCGCCCTGGCCCAGCGGCACATCCCCGGTGCGCTGCGCAGTCGTATGCAGCGGTCCCTCGTCCGCTCGCACGCCGCCGGGATGGGCCGGCCGGTGGAACGCGAGGTGGTCCGCGCGCTGATGCTGTTGCGGGCCCGCACCATGGCCACGGGCCGGACCGGCGTGCGGCCCGGGACGCTGACCGGTTACGTGGCGGTCCTCAACGCCGGGATCACCCCGGTGGTCCGCGAGTACGGCTCTCTCGGGTGCTCGGGGGACCTGGCGCCGCTCGCGGCGTGCGCCCTGGTGCTGACCGGAGAGGGCGAGGTCCTGGACGCCGAGGACCGGCCCGTCCCTGCCGCCGGCGCCCTGGCGGCCGCCGGGATCACTCCGGTGCGGCTCGAGGAGAAGGAGGGCCTGGCGCTGGTCAACGGCACGGACGGGATGCTGGGCATGCTGGTCCTGGCGCTGGACGACCTGGAGAACCTGCTGACGGTGGCGGACCTCTCCGCCGCGGCGAGCGTGGAGGCGTTGCTGGGCACCGACCAGGTGTTCCGGCCGGAGGTGCTGGGACCCCTGCGCCCCTATGACGGTCAGACCACCAGCGGGGCCAACATGTTCGCCGCCCTGAGGGGCTCGGCCATCGTGGCCTCGCACCGGGATTCGGACCACCTGGTGCAGGACGCGTATTCGCTGCGCTGCGCCCCGCAGGTGACCGGCGCCGCCCGGGACACCCTGGCCTTCGCCGAGCAGGTGGCCGGGCGCGAGCTCCGCGCCGCGATCGACAACCCGGTGGTGCTCGACGACGGGTCCGTCTCCTCGAACGGGAACTTCCACGGCGCCCCGCTGGCCCACGCCCTGGACTTCCTGGCCATCGTGGCGGCCGACGTGGCCTCGATCACCGAGCGGCGCACGGACCGGCTGATGGACGTCGCCCGGAACCAGGGCCTGCCACCGTTCCTGGCGCACGACCCGGGCGTGGACTCGGGGCTGATGATCGCCCACTACACGCAGGCCGCGATGGTCGCCGAGACCAAGCGGCTGGCGGTGCCGGCCAGCGTGGACTCGATCCCCAGCTCGGCGATGCAGGAGGACCACGCGTCCATGGGCTGGCACGCTGGGCGGAAGCTGCGCACCGCCCTTGAGAACCTGGCCGCCGTGATCGGCGTCGAGCTCTACGCCGCCACCCGCGCCCTCGAGCTGCGCGCAGCCGCTCCGGCACCGGTCACCGGGGCACTCCTGCGGCTGGTGCGCGGCCGGGTGCCCGGGCCCGGGCCGGACCGGTTCCTGTCCCCGGACCTGGCCGCGGTGGTCGAGCTGGTCACCAGCGGGGCGGTCGTGGCCACCGCGGCCGAGGCCATGGACCTCGGCCACACCCTGACCGGCTGGGCACCGCGGCACCGGCCGGACCGGGAGGGGGACGGGGGACATGCCTGAGCAACCGGCTCCCGGCGCACGGGGTGAGGCGTGGTCCGGTCGCTCCGACGGCCCGGGGCCGGAACACCGGCGCTGGCACGACGTGGTGCGCGGGCCGGGGGCCGTCCGCCCGTCCGAGGTGCCGGGCCCGCCCGGTGGCGCGAACCTCTCCGGGGTGCCGGCGACGGTCGCCCTCATCGGCTTCGCCAGTGACGAGGGCGTCCGCCGCAACCACGGACGGCCCGGCGCCGCCGCCGGACCGGCGGTGTTGCGCCGGGCCCTCGCCCCCCTGGCGGTGCACGGAGAGTTCGGCCTCCACGACGCCGGCGACGTCACCGTGGCCGGCGAGGACCTCGAGTCCGCCCAGGTGCACCTGGGCCGCCGGGTGGCGCGATTGCTGGAGGACCATCGGCTGGTCGTCGTGCTCGGGGGCGGCCACGAGGCGGCCTACGGCAGCTACCTGGGCCTGGCTGCCTCCTCGCGCCTGGCCGCCTCGTCCGGTGGGGCCGCCGCGTCCGGTGAGGCTCCCGCGTCCCGCGCGGCCGGCGGCCGGCTCGGGATCCTGAACCTCGACGCGCACTTCGACCTGCGGGCCGCGGACCGGGCCACCTCGGGAACGCCGTTCCGGCAGATCGCCGAGGCCGAGGCCGCCGCCGGACGCCCCGTCGACTACGCGGTGCTTGGCATCAGCCCACCGAACAACACCCGGGCGCTGTTCGACACCGCCGAGCGCCTCGGGGTCCACTACCTCACCGACGAGGACTGCGCGGACCGGCCCGAGAGCGTCGCGGCGTTCGTCGAGGACGCGCTGGGCCGGGCCGACGTCGTCCACCTGAGCGTCGACCTGGACGTGTTGCCGGCCGCCGTCGCCCCCGGGGTGAGCGCCCCGGCCGGGTTCGGCGTGCCGGTCCACGTCATCCACGCCGTCTGCCGGCAGGTGGCCGCCAGCGGCAGGACGGCGGTGCTGGACGTCGTCGAGCTCAATCCGCGGTACGACGTCGACGGCCGCACGGCCCGGACGGCCGCCCGGCTGATCACGACCGTGGTCCACGCCGCGGCCGCGCAGGGTGCACCGGGGTCCGGGGGACCAGCCCGAGCCGGGGTGAGCCCCCGCAGCCGGGGCCACGGCACGGGGCGCTGATCCCTTCCGCTTCTCTCGACCGTGGTCCTAGGGTGGCTTCTCAACCGCGGTGAGACGGCAGTGATGCTGCCCCGTCCGTGCACGCCCTCGCGATGCACGTCCTCCATCCACAGAGCCCTTCAGCCGTGTCCTAGGTAGGTCATCATGCGTGCAGTCCTCCGAACCCTTGTCCCCGCGGCCCTCTTCCTGAGCCTGCTGGCCCCGGCCGGCGCCGCGAACGCCGCCACCGAACGCGTCGAACCGTTCTCCTTCACTGTCGACGACTGCGAGGGGGGAACCATCCGGGGGGAGGGGACCCTCCAGGCCGCCTACGAGATCCAGCCCGACTGGTCGATCAGCGTCGAGGGCGATGCCCGGGGCACGGCGGTCGGTGACCAGGGCAACGAGTACGTCCTCGAGGAGAGCCACAGCGAGGTCTTCGCCCTGGGTGACTACACCTTCGACTATCGCGCGGACCTGATCAGTCAGGGCTCCGCACCCGATGAGGTGCTGCTGGTCCACTACGACCCGGGCAGTGGACTCACCTTCGAGACGGAGTGCGACGACTGACCCTCAGGTGACCTCCCCGCCGCGGGCGGGTCCTCAGGTCTCGCAGGTCGCCTCCAGCATCGGCACCAGCAACTCGTTGACGTCGTAGGTCAGGGGCTGGGCGGTGGTCATGTCCCGGCCCGTGGCGCCGAGGGAGACCTGCCGGGTGCCGTCGGCGGAGGAGAACACCAGGGCCGCGGTGCCGAAGGTCAGCCCGTCATGGCCGTACAGCCACTGGGGTGCCTCGCCCGGTCCGGTGCAGGGGTCCGGCACGCGGTAGATCCCCAGCCCGTACCCGCCGACGTCCCCGGTCCGCGGGGTGACCATCTCCTCCACCAGGTCCTCGTCGACCAGCTCTCCGGAGGTCAGCGCCTCGGCGAAGCGGTTCAGGTCCCGGGTGGTGCTGACCACGGCGCCGGCCGCGTCGAAGACGTCCGGGTCGAACCCGCGCAGGGACTGCCAGCCGAGACCGCCGACGTCGGTCCCTCCCGTCCACATGGCCCCGGTGAGGAACCGCCCACCGTGCTGGGGCTCGTCCGGGAAGGAGCTGTGACGCATCCCGGCCTCGTCGAACACCCGGTCCTCCAGCAGGTCCCCGAGGTCCTCCCCGGTCACCTCCTCGAGCACCACGCCGAGGGCCACGTACCCCGCGTTGGAGTAGCTGAAGTCGGTGCCCGGTGCGAACAGCCAGGGCAGTGCGTTGACGACGTCCAGGTGGTCCTGCGGCGTGTAGTCCTCGCCGAGGGCGGCGATGAACTGGTTCCAGTCGGACAGGTCCGTCATCCGGGTGGCGATCAGTTCCACCGAGGCGGTCTGTGCGCCGGACCGGTGACTGAGCAGGTGCTCCACGGTGACGTCCGGCTGACCGGGGAACAGGCCGGGGACGATGTCCTCGACCTTGGTGTCCAGCGCCAGATGCCCCCGCTCGATCTCCTGCAGGGCCAGCGTGGCGACCATGGTCTTGGTGATGCTGCCGACGCGGAACCGGTCCTGCGACCGCGCCTGCGGCCTGCGGTCGATCTCCCGGTGCCCGGCCGAGCCACGCCAGGAGAAGTCCGGAGAGTCCACGCGGGCCGTCACGCCGACGGCGCCGTCGTCGACCAGTCCCTGGGCGGCCCGGTCCAGTGCGCGCTCGAGCTGCCGGGACTCGCGGTCCCCGTCCCCGTGCGTGGGCCCGGGGACCTCAGTCCCCGGCGCCTGACGATGCTGTTCCGGGCGGTCCCGCTGCTCCAGGCGCTCCTGCAGGTCCAGGCGCTCCTGCAGGTCCAGCCGGTCGAGGAACGGCTGGCCCTGGGACGTCGGCGGCCCCTGACCGGCGTCCTGCGGTCCGGCCTGCACGGCGGCGGCCGGAGCCGTCCCGCCCGCGGAGATCCCGACGACCAGTGCAGTGGCCGCGACGAGGGCGACCGGACGACGACGCATGACGCGTTCCTCTCGTTGGTATGCCTCCACGGTACGAAGGATGTGTGAGCTGGACAACTTAAGATGGGCCCATGGAACCGACCGCGCTGGAGCGCCGCCTCACCGCCCTGGCCGACGCCGTTCCCTTCGCACTGCACTACCGGGTCCGCCTGCTGGGACCCGCGCTGGGGGCCGCGCGGCCCGCACCCGCCGGCGGCCTCCCGACGCCGGCGGGGGGCCTCACGCTCTCGCGCCGCGCCGACGTCGTGGTCCCCTCCTTCTCCACGCGCAAGGTGGGCGTGCTCTGCGCGGCCCTCGCCCTCGTGCGCACCGGGCGGCTCAGTCTGGACCGGCGGCTGACCGTCACGGAGGACCTCAGGGACGGGGTGCAGGCCGGGATCATGCGCAACCTCTCGGCCGGGATCGAGCTGAGCCTGCGCGACTGCCTGGTGCAGATGATGGCGACCAGTGACAACATCTGCACGCAACTGGTGTTCGAGGCGATCGGCTCGGCGGTCGACCTCGTCCTGCCCGGGACCTCCGCGGAGCAGGCCGCACTGCAGTTCGTCAACGACTACTGCGCCTGGGCCGGGATGCGCGCCACGTGGCACCGCGAGACCTTCCCGCGCACCGGCGACCTGACGTGGTCCCACCCGCTGGACGCCATCACCGTCACCACGGCGGCGGACCAGTGCCACCTGCTGGCCTCGATCGCCCGCGGAGTCTCGGACGAGGAGGCCGCGGCCGCGTTGCGGCTGACCGCCGGGAACTGCCGGTTCGCCGTGGAACTGATGCGGGGGATCCACACCCCGCGACTGGGGGCCGCCACCGGGCGCATCGGCTTCGCCGAGAAGAACGGCCGCGGACTGCGCTCGCTGTCCCAGGTGGGCATCGCGCTGGACGGGGACGGCACGCCGCTGGCCGCGCTCGCGGTGTTCGCCGAGTCGGTCCCCACCCGGTTGCCGGACGGGCTGCCCGGGCGCAACGCCGTCTTCGAGGCGTTCGCCGCGGTCGGCCTGGCCGTGCAGGACGCGGTCTCACCGCTCGTGACCGCCTGACCGCCTGGCCGCCGGGCCGGGTGACCGGCTAATCGGATGGCCGGATGACCGGCAGGCCGCAGGGTCTACGCCGGCGCGGCCCCGAAGGTGTCCGGGTCCACGGGACGCTCGGCGCGCGGCAGCCCGGCCACCACGAGCCGGTAGGAGTCGGTGACCAGTTCCCGCACGAGGGTCCTGTCCACGCTCTCGCCCGGGCCGATCGTGATCCAGTGCCGCTTGTTCATGTGGTACCCCGGCGTGATCTCGTCGTGGGCCGCGCGCAGCGCCGTGGAGTCCTCCGGCTCGGCCTTCAGGGTCACGACGGGCGCGCCCACCACGTCGGTCAGCAGCATGAAGACCTTGCCCCTGACCTTGTAGACCTCGTGCTCGGGGCCGAAGGGGTGTCCCACGGTGGACGCGGGCAACTCCTCGGCCATCTCCCGCGCACTGTCCTGCAGCTCAGTGCCGTTCACCGCGTCCCTCCTGCCGGCCGTCGTCCCTCCGCCTGACCGCCAGCCTCCCACACCCGGACGTGGGCGGCCCTCGTAGGCTGGGACACATGTCTGGACACGGCTCACCGCACCCGCTCGGCCCCGGCGTGGTCTCCCTGCAGGACCTCACGACGTCAGCGACCGGGCTGCGCTTCGCCGTCCGGTTCCCCGCGGCGCCCGGGGGCGCGCCACGTGCCGCGGTGGCGCACGGGGCGGAGGACCGGCACCCGCTGGCCGGGACCGGCAAGCTGTTCCTCGCGGTCGCCGTGGCGCAACTGGCGGAGCGCGACCCGGAATTACCGGCGGAGCCGGTGACCATCCGTGGCGAGCACCGCGCGGCCGCCCGCTCCGGGACGCTGCGGCGGATGGATGGCGAGCTGCAGCTGACCGTGGACGACGCGATCGCCCTGGTCGTCGGGACCGGCGACGCGGCGTGCGTGGTGGCGCTGCTCGAGTTCCTGGCGGCCAGGGGAGCGGACGTCCTGGGCGAGGCCCAGCGGGCGGTGGCCGGCCTGGGCCTCGACGCGACGGCCTTCACCGCGCTGGAACCCGCGGTCCTCGGGGACGCGGACGCGCCGGGGGAGAGCTGGGGTGAGGGCCTCCTCGGCACGACGACCCCGGCCGACCTCTGCACCCTGCTGGAGCGCCTGGCCACCGACGGGACGGCCCGTTCCGAGCGGATCCTGGGCTGGATGGGCACGGCGTTCGAACCGGCCGGACTGGCCAGCGCCCTGCCCGGCTTCGGACCGCGCACCATCCCGCACCGCACCGTCTCCGGCCTCGAGCTCCTGACGCCCCCCGGGGCACCCGGGTGCGCCTCCGTGCTGATCCTGCCGGCCGACGTCGGGACCGGGCGGCCGGCCGCGTGCGTGGCCGCCTACCACCCGCGGACCCGCACAGAGGACCCGGCGGGATCCGCGCTCGAGGCCGGCGCGGCGCTGGGCTCGCTCGGCCTGGCCGCGGCCCGGGCCCGGGACGTCGGCTGAGGCCGGAGCGCGCCCCGGTCCGCGGTGCCGCCGGCCGGTCCTGCCCGCCGCCCGTTCGTCCGGATCGGGAGGACACGTCCGTGCGGAGACGCAGGGGGCGATGTCCTCTCGACCCGGACGGACGATGACCGGGCGGCTCACCCGCCCCGGATCAACCGGCGCACCCGCGTGACCAGGGCGTCCACGTCGTCGATGAGCCGGGCGGCGCCGTCGATGTCCTTGCGCAACCGCGTCTCGACCTCGGGATCCTTCAGCGGCGCCAGGTCCGTCTCGAGGGTGACCACCGCGGCCATGAGGGCCGCGCGCTCGGCGCCCAGCGCGGCGCCCACGTCGCTGAGCACGTTCTGGTTGTAGTCCTCCAGCAGTTCCGTCGCCACGCCCACGACGTCGGCCGCCACCGTCACGATGGCCCCCGGCGGTTCCGCGGCCCGTTCGATGGCCTGCTGGATCTGCCGCGATCGTTCGGCACGCTCCGGCTCGGTGTCCCGGGGCATCGCGAAGGCGTCGGCGACGGAGGCGAACCCCGACTCGTCCGCGTCCGAGAGCCCCAGCGCGGTGACGGCGATCCGCTCGCAGCGGGCGGCCAGTTCCTCCCGATCGCTGAACCGGGCCGCCATGGCCACCAGGGCCGCTCCCTGGGCGGCCATCAGCGCGCCCGTGGCCCCGCCGCCGGGTGTCGGCTCGCCGGAGGCCAGGCGGTTCAGGTAGTCCTCGATGCGCTCGTGCCGGATCATGGGTCCATCACAGCACCGCGTCCGGAACCGCGCCAGTCCTGCGGCGGCCCGGGTGTGGCCTCGTCAGCGCGGCAACCGCACCGTGCTGGTCAGCGTGGTGAGCATGGGCTCCCGCGGAGTGGAGCTGAACCCGAACCGCGGTGGCGGGTCCATCTCCGTCAGGCCGCCCAGGTCCCGGCCGCCCCAGGAGGCCGTGGAGGCGGTGATGCGGTGCAGGTCCCGGGCGGAGTACCACTCGAGCCGGTCGTTCCCCGCGGTGCCCAGCGTCCGCACCCCGGGCATCACCACCCGGGCCACCCGGTCGCTGACCCGCGCCACCGTCAGGGTGCGGCCCAGCCGGGGCGGGACGGCGCGCAACAGGTGCCCCCAGGCCGTCCGCCGCCCCACCGTGAACTCCCAGTGCAGCGGCCCGGCCCGCACGGTCCAGGCGGGACCCTCGACGGCGACGGACACGGGGACCTGCCGGACGTCGTCGAACACGTAGGTGGCCGAGACGAAGTCGGCGACCCAGTCGTCCGGGGCCAGCAGCTCGCGCCGGCCGTCCGGGTGCTCCACCATGACGTCCGCGAACGGCCCGTGGGGGCTGTGGTCCCAGGCGCCGAGCACCAGCCGGGTCCCACCGGAGGTCCCGGCCCCGGCGATGTGGCCGGTGAACTGCCATCGGTCCATGCGCGTCTCCCGCCGCCGTCGTGGTCTGCTCATCCCATCATCACCCGCGCGCCGCGTGCAGGCTGAAGGCGGCCAGGAAACCGGCGGCGGCGATGAGCCCCGAGTACAGGGCGGCGTCCTCGAAGGCCTCCGGGATCATGGTGTCCGTGATCATCGCCAGGATGGCCCCGGCGGCCAGCGCGTTGACGACGGCCAGCGTGGCCGGTGGGGCGCCGTCCAGCAGGAGGTAGCCGGCCAGCGCCGCCAGCCCGGAGGCCACCGCGATGCCGCCCCAAATCCCGAAGACGTAGCCCGGCCCGCGCCCGGCACGTTTCCAGCCGGCCGTGCTGGAGAGCCCCTCCGGGACGTTGGAGATGAACACGGCCACGAACATCGGCAGGCTGACCCCGCCGCCGACGAGCACGCTCAGCCCCAGCACCATGGATTCCGGGACCCCGTCCAGCAGGGCCCCGATCGCGATCGCCCCGCCGGCACCGTCCCCGTCCAGTCCGGACTGCTGGTGACCCGAGCGCTTGCGGTGCCGGGCCCCGAACCGGGCCAGCACGATGTTCAGTCCGACGTAGGTCACCGCCCCGACGGCGAAGCCGATGACCGTGGCGGCGAGTCCACCGGTGGTCAGGGCCTCGTCGACGAGCTCGAAGGTCAGGGCGGAGATCAGCACGCCGGAGCCGAAGGCCATCACGGCCGCCACCACCCGCCGCGGCACGTCGACGAACCAGGCGATGACGCTGCCCAGCAGCAGCGCCGCACCGGCGATCAGGCCGGCCCCGCCGGCCAGCAGCCATTCCGGCATACGCACCTCCGGGTTCAGGATCGTGCACGACCGGGCCGCGGGGAAGGGCCGGTGCGTGCCGTGGGCCCGTGGGCGCGCCTCCGGTCGGCAGGTCTGGGCCTGGGCCCGCGGCAGGAGGACACTGCTGCTGTGGAACTCGATCCCGTGGTCACCAATCCGGAGCACTACTCCGTCCTGTTCGAGAACGACGAGGTGCGGGTGCTGGAATACACCGACCGGCCCGGCGACCGGACGACGCCGCACGACCACCCCGACAGCGTCATGTACTCCCTCAGCCACATCCGCCGCCGACTGGTCGCGGGTGAGCACCAGCGGGACGTGGACATCCCCGCCGGGACGGTCAACTGGGTGCCCGCCCAGCGTCATTCCGGCGAGAACACGGGGGACACGCCCTCGAGGGCGATTTTCGTGGAGCTCAAGCGCGTCGGCCAGGCCCCGCGGGGCGAGGCGCTCGGGCCCAGCTGAGGCATCGGCGACCGGGCCGGCTGAGGACGTGGGCACCCGGGCCCGGCCTGGGGGCCGGCGGCCGGTGGGGATAGGGTGGCCGCAACGAGACGCCCCGGCCCGCCCGGAGCGTGTGACGGCAACCCCAGGAGCGATCATGTCCGGACGGTCCACCCCGTTCTCCGTGGGAGACCACGTGAGCTGGAACTCCGAGGCCGGTCGGGTCTCGGGCACCATCACGAGGGTCCACACCAGCGATTTCGACTACAAGGGACACACCCGCCGGGCCTCGGCGGAGGACCCGCAGTACGAGATCAAGAGTGACAAGACGGATCACGTGGCCGCCCACAAGGGCAGCGCGCTGACCCGGCTCAAGGACTGAGCGGCACCCCGCGGCGCCACGCCGATGGCTGACGCACCGGTGCGCCGGCGGCGGGCTCAGAGCCCGAGGTCGCGCCCGATGAGTTCCTTCATGATCTCGTTGGAGCCGGCCCAGATGCGGTTCACGCGGGCGTCCTTCCAGGCCCGGGCCACCCGGTACTCGTTCATGTAGCCGTAGCCGCCGTAGAGCTGGACGCAGTGGTCCAGGATCTCGTTCTGCACGTCCGAGGCCCAGTACTTGGCCTTGGCGGCGTCCACGGCGGACAGCTCGCCGGTGGTGTGGGCCAGCACCGCCTCGTCCACGAACGCCTGGGTGACCTCGGCCTTGGTCACCAGCTCGGCGAGCAGGAACTTGTTGTGCTGGAAGGCGCCGATGGGTTGACCGAACGCCGTGCGCTCCTTGGTGTACTCGAGCGTCTCGTCCAGGATCTGCCGGGCGTGCGCGATCCCGTAGACCGCGGCGCCCAGCCGCTCCTGGGGCAGGA